>CAVVAG010000005.1:0-293170 GCA_963746165.1 uncultured Actinomycetes bacterium
CCCGACGTTCGGCCGCGATACGCGCTTTGTTCCGGCCCCATCATGTTGCCGCGCGAGGCGGACCGTGCGGGCGTGCACCGCACCGTCCACGCGCGTCGTAGGACACGACCGCCCGTGGGTGGACGTTTGACGTAGCGGCCCGAATCACCCCGTGACCCCGGCCCGAGCTTCCGAATCGCCGGCGGCTGGTTCGAGTCCAGCCCGGGATCCTCCTGCCCGCCGCTGCAGGCTGGGTTGCGCTCCCCGAACGGTGTCTAGACAGCGGCTGTTTGCCTCGGTCAAACGGCTAGGCCATGCGCCTACGCGAGTGCCCCCCGGCTCGTTCGCCGTGTGCTGCCGGTCGATTGAAGGGGCATGACCAAATTGCGCCCGGATAGCCAATTCCACTTCGTTCACCCGCGGCCGGCGCACGACGCTTCCGGTCGCGGCGCTCTGTGCCGCCATGCTCTTCTCGGGTGCCTCGACGGCGTCCGCCACCGATTCGGATGTCCCGCTGTTGGAGGTCCAGTGCGCCGTCTCGCACATCTCCAAGGACGACCCGATCGTGTACCCCGGGATGGCGGGGGCGGCTCACGAACATGTCTTCCTGGGCAACACCACGACGAGGTTCGACTCGACCGAGACCTCCATGAAGGCCGCGCCGGTCCCCGGCACGTCGTGCAACAACCACGCCGATCGTGCGGGCTATTGGTTTCCGATGCTCTACGAGAACGGCAAGCGGCTCATGCCGGGCAACTTCGGAGATGACCCGAAGACGAGCCACAACCCGATCTACTTCAACAACGGCGAGATCGAGCGCACCAAGATCAAGCCGATTCCGGCCGGTCTGAAGATGCTCGTCGACATCGACGATCCGCCCGCGCACCTGGGCCAGCTCAACGGATGGCGCTGCGGCGACTCCAAGCCGACCGTCAGCGTCCCGAGCTGCACGAGCATCGAGTCCAACGGCCGCAACCGGCTGGAGTTCCGCCTGGCCTTCCCGCAGTGCGTGAAGCTCGACTCGAGCGGCAAGCCCGTGCTCGACAGCGCCGACCACCGCAGCCATGTCGCGTACACGACGAAGAACGGCGTCTGCCCGTCGACGCACCCGTATCCGATGCCGCGCATCGTGGAGGCATTCCGCTTTCCGTCCAACGGCGGCTCGGACATCACGCTCTCGTCGGGCGCGCCGGACACGCTGCACGCCGACTTCATGAACACCTGGGACCAGACCAAGCAGGCAGAGCTCATCAAGCTGTGCATCAACCAGACGGGCAGCGCGGACGCCCCGCCGTGCCGTGACCGCGACCCGATCGTCCCGAACCCGAGCTACCCGAACCCGGCGGCGACGACCGGTTCGACATCGCAGCCTCCGGCCCCGACGACCCGACCCCGACCACCCGGCGCCGACGCCAGCGCCGACGCCTGCGCCAGCACCGACGCCGACGCCCGCACCGGTCCCCGCCCCGATGCCGAGCGCGATGCCGAGCCCCGCCGCGACGCCGGGCGCCACGACCTGCCAGCCGGCGACGCCGATGCAGTTCTCGCTCGCCGCCGGTGAGGGTCACAGCTTCGACTACACGACGACGACGACCGGCACGCACTTCGGTTGCATGCAGGGTCCGGTCGGCACGAACTTCGACCTCTACCTCAAGCGCCTCGACGCGTCGGGCGCGTGGACGACGGTCGCCCGCTCGGTGAACGGGGACTCCGCCGAGATGGTCACCTGGACCGGCGGGCCGGGCAAGTTCCGCTGGCGCGTGATCTCGGCTTCGGGCGCGGGCACCTACCTCTGCAAGATCGCCCGCCCCAACTGATCTCGCGCGACGCTCGCCGAGCAACAGGCTCGGCGAGCGTCGCCGCGGTGCGCGCTGCGCGACAAGAGAGCGATCGGGACGTGGCTGCGCCGGGAGACCGCGCGCCGGGTGTACGCTGAACGTCTCCGTGGTTTCGAACGGAGCCGACCGTGGAAGCGCGCGTTCTCAACCAGATCAAGCTCGTCCCCGCCCTGCTGGTCCTTGCCGCGGCGGCCCTGGCCATCCTTGCCGTCGCCGCGATGACCGAGTCTCGCAGCGGCTCCGTCCCGCCACCACCGCAGCGCGTGCCGCCCGCGACGCAGGTGGCGCCGCAGCCCTCGGCCGCGACGGCCACGCCGGCGGCACCCTCGACCCGAAAGGCCCAGCCGATGACCATCAAGCGCAAGTCGACACGCAGCGTGATCGTGCAGTCCGGCCGCTCGGCCAAGGGTCGCTCCGTGACCGCCAAGGGCGCTCCCGGGGAGTCGGTTTCGTCCGGCAGCGGGAAGAGCGCGAAGGGCGGCGACGGCGGATCGGCCAGCGCCAAGGGCGCGTCGGCCACGTCCGGCTCGGTGAAGATCCAGACGACCGGTCCCTGAGGCTCAGGGGCCCGCCGCAGCGCGGTCGTCGCAGGGCTGCGCCAGCACGCTCGAGCCAGAGGTCGGTGTCGGCGAGCCTGAGCTGGCCGCCGACGGTCGGGCCGTAGAGGGCGGCGTAGCGGTCGCGGCTGATGCTGCTCATGTGGTCTCGCCGTCGCGAATCTGCAACCCGGGACGGAGCGGTCGCCCGCGAGCGCGACGAGCGTCACCGAGCGAGGCGCCCGGCTCGAAGCGCAGCGAGGTGCCGGCGGGGATGTCGAACCTGAAGCCCGTGGCGGCAGCGCGGTCGAGCTGCAGCGCCGTGTTGACGTCGGCGACGGGGAAGTGCGAGCCGACGTGGATCGGCCGGTGGCCGGTGTTGAGGATCTCGAGCTCGACGGTCTCCCGGCCGGCGTTGAGCTCGATCTCCCCCGGCGCGGCGCGCAGCTCCCCGGGGATCATGCGACGGGCTGTGCCGCGTCACGAGCTTGCGCCCGCCGCGGAACGTCGCCTCCGACCCAATCTCCGCCCCCGGCCCGCGATTGGATCGCTCGCCGGCGGTCGCGAGCAGCAGCTTGTCCTTGTCGGCGGGTCAGGCCTTCCACTTCACCGAGCAGCCGCGTGCGCGGGTGTCGGCGGTGGCCGGCTCGTCGCCGGCCAGCACGGCGTCCAGCGCGTCGCGCAGGTACTGCGCGTTCTGCTTGGGATCCTGGTGGTCGCCGTCGGGAGCGCCGCGGTAGCGCAGGCGCTGGTCGGCATCGAGCACGAAGACGTGCGGCGTGACCTGCGCGCCGAGCCCGGCGGCGACCTCCTGGGACTCGTCGTGGAGATAGGGAATCGGCCAATCCTGGTCGTCGACGAAGCGCTTCATCGCGGCGGGGGAGTCGGCCGGATAGCGCGCGGCGTCGTTGGCGCCGATGGCCAGGAAGCGCACGTCGCGCGGCGCGTAGTCCTCGGCGACGGCGCGCAGGCGCGGGTTCCAGGCGATGACGTACGGGCAGTGGTTGCAGGTCACGACGAGGACGGTGGCGGGCGGCGCGGGGTCTGCGGGCACGGCGTGGGCGGTGCCGTCGGTGTCGTCCAGCGTGAAGGCGGGCACGGGATCGCCGAGTTCGAAGCTCATGCTCCGATGATCGCAGGGCCGTCGCGCTGCTAGATTCAGGGCCGCGCGGTGGGCGTAGCTCAGTTGGTAGAGCTCCTGGTTGTGGTCCAGGCGGCCGCGGGTTCGAGTCCCGTCGCTCACCCTCGTTGAAGTCCCTGCAACCGGCGAGTTTATGCTGTTTTGCAGGAGGTTCGGGCGGAGCGCGAAGGTACCAAGCGGGTACCAAAGTCCGAAATTCTTTGCGCTCGGAGGCCACGATCGCGGTCGCTGAGGTCCGCTTGGGCCCTCGCTGCCTCCGGGCCCGTAGGAGTAGCGCGGTCGTTGCCCCCTTTTACGGGCGCTCGTTCGATCAGGGAATACGGAGCTGGGTCACGTCCCGTAGCGTGGTGTAGGAGCGCGTCGGACGGAACGTAGTTCCGGCCACCGCGGCGCTCATCATCGTCGGACTTCTTCAAGGTTCGACGGATAGGAGGCCGGCGATGGCCGGAACGGACAGGATGACGATCGCTGAGGTCGTTGGTGAGGTGTTGCGCGATGAGCACGCTGACGTGATTCGCGAGTCGGTGCGCGCTGTGGCGCAGGAGCTGATGGAGGCCGAGATCTCAGAGCTGATCGGCGCTGAGCGTGGTGAGCGCACCGAGGATCGCGCCACGCATCGCAATGGCTACCGGCCGCGGCGCTGGGACACGCGGGCGGGCGAGATCGAGCTGCAGATCCCGAAGATCCGCCAGGGCAGCTACTTCCCATCGTTCTTGCAGCCGCGCAAGCGCTCGGAGCAGGCGCTGGTGTCGGTGGTGCAGCAGGCCTACGTCTGCGGCGTGAGCACGCGCCGCGTCGATCAGCTCGTCGAGAGCCTCGGGCTGCGGATCTCAAAGAGCGAGGTCAGCCGGATCGCTGGTCTGCTCGACGAGCAGGTCACGGCGTTTCGCGAGCGCCCGCTGGAGGGCCGCTACCCGTATCTGTTCGTCGACGCGAAGATCGAGAAGGTCCGCGACGGCGGCCGCGTCGCGCGCAAATGCGTCGTCGTCGCGCACGCCGTCCACGAGACCGGGCGCCGCGAGATCATTGGCCTGGACGTCGGCGAGGCCGAGACCGAAGCCTTCTGGACGGAGTTTCTCAGGTCGCTCGTGGCGCGTGGCCTCGTCGGCGTGCAGCTGGCGATCAGCGACGCCCATCCCGGGCTGAAGGCCGCGATCGCGCGGGTCCTCGGGTCGCCGTGGCAGCGCTGCACCGTGCACTTCCTGCGCGACCTGCGAGGCCACTGCCGCAAAGACCAGCACGACGCGCTCGGCGCCCTCATTCGCCAGCTGTTTACCGCTGCCGACGGCGCTGAGGCGCGCCGGCGCCTGGCCGACGCGATCAGCCAGCTCGAGCCACGGCTGCCGAAGATCGCAGCGCTGCTCGAGGACGCCGAAGACGACGTCCTCGCGTTCTACGCGTTCCCGGCCGAGCACTGGCCCAAGCTGCGCAGCACCAACCCGCTGGAGCGCTTCAACCGCGAGATCGGCCGGCGCACCGACGTCGTCGGCATCTTCCCCGACGACCCGTCCGTGATCCGCCTCGTCTCGATGCTCGCGATCGAGGCCAACGACGAATGGCTCGTCGGGCGCAGCTACATCAGCCAAGGCTCAATGGCCACTCTCTACGAGACACAGACCGATCGATCTCTCTCCCCCGATCCGAAGAGGAGGTCGCCGAGCTCGCCGCCGCGTGAGCACCAACGTCTTCACCGACGAGATGAGCGCCGATCTCTTACACCACGTCCTGGGACTTGACTTCGGCAGGCGCTGCCCGGTGCGGGCAGCAGCTCATGGCCGCACCGCCAGCGCGTCGTATAGTGCGCGTTGTGGAGCGGTGTTCCTGCTGTGATGCGGGACGTGACCATCTTCAGCGATACACGGCCGAGCGCTCATGATCGTGCTTGGCTTGGCGGCAGGGACGCTGGCAGTGGTCGCGTTTGCGTCAGGTTCGGACGAGCCGGCGGCGCCACCTGCAAGGTCACCGAACGACGGCGGGCGGCTTGCGCCTCGGCCGCCGGACGCTACGCGCTGGGAGCCAGGAGAGTGCGTATCGACGCGTTCGGCCGAGCTAGCTACCCGCTGGCGGTCACTGCGCACGAGAAGACGCTGTTCGCGGTCCGGATCGTTCACGGGAAACCGTCCGCTGTGCCGGCGGCCGGAAGTCGCGCGGCGGGACTTCCATCAATTGAGGGGCATTTGCGCAACCTCCTGCGGTAGCGTGATCTGATCTGATGCAAGCTGCGCTCACCTTGGCCGAAGTCGCCCGTCTCGCGGCGGTGCGCCGCTACGACATCCTTGACTCGCCTCCCGACGGTGCGTTTGATCGCATCTGCGCGCTGGCGGCCCGGATCTTTGACGTGCCGATCGCGACCGTGACGATCGTCGACGAGGACCGCATCTGGTTTAAGGCCTGCGCGGGCCTTGATGTCGTGCAGATCCCGCGCGTGCCCGGCCTGTGCGCGTCGGCGATCATGCAAGACGACACCTATGTGATCAGCAATGCCCTGACCGATCCACGCGTCGCGAGCAACGAGCTCGTCCACGGCGAGATGGGGGTGCGCTTCTACGCGGCGGCGCCGATCACGACGTCCGACGGCCATCGGCTCGGCACCGTGAACGTCATTGACGGCAAGCCGCGTGTGGTGACTGAGGCGGAGATGCAGACGCTGCGCGATCTGGCGGCGATCGTCATGGACGAGCTCGAACTGCGTCTCGCCGCGATGCGCGAACTGCGCCTTGAACGTGACGCGCGCCACGAGGCGCTTGAGCAGCAGCGCCACGCCGAGCAGTTGACACGAACGCTTCAGCGCAGCCTGTCTCCGCCGACTCTGCCCGATGTGCCCGGTCTGCAGATCGCGGTGCACTACCAGCCGTTCTCACAGGCCGAGGTCGGCGGCGACTTCTATGACCTCTTCGCGCTGCAGACCGATCGTTGGGGATTCTTTCTTGGCGACGTCTGCGGCAAGGGCCCCGAAGCCGCCAGCCTCACCTCACTCGCCCGCTACACCCTCCGCGCCGCCGCGATGCACCATCAAGACCCCGCTGAGGTGCTGCGCGACCTCAACGCGGCACTGCTCATACAGGACGCCGGCGATATGTGCACCGCCGTCTTCGGCCGAATCGACACCAGTGGCAGCGAGATGACGATCATCCTTGCGGTCGGCGGGCACCCCCCACCGCTTGTGCTGCGCGCGGGCTGCACCGTCGAGCCCGTCCAGACCCGCGGCACGATGCTCGGCGCCTTCAACGACGTCGCCTTTCAGACCTGCCGGATTGAACTGCAACCAGGCGACGCCATCGTTCTCTACAGCGACGGCCTGCTCGACATCCAACTCGGCGGCGCCCGAGTTGACGAGCAGTGGCTTGCCGACGTCATCTGCAGCGCATCGGACACCGCCGCACACCAGATCGTCGCCCGTGTCACCGACACCCTCAAGCGCCTCGAACTGCCACTACGCGACGACGTCGCCGTCATCGCGATCAGCCGACAGCCTGGATGATCGCCGACACCCGCTCTCCCAGCCGCGTGTCAACCGTTGCGCACGGTCGCGGCTGCGCACGCGCGACACGACTCTGCTCCATCGCCTCAGCGGCGTGCGCCGCCACCCCGTCGCTATGACCCCGGGATCACGGAGTTGCGTCGCACTGCCAAAGGACGCCCGCGGCGAGTAGCACCGCCGGCTGGCGCACGGGCGCCCGTGGGCGCCGTGGATAGACGCCGATCAGCAGGCCGCGCGATCAGCCGCAGCGTCGGCTGACCCGAGGAAGCGCGCGTCACGCGCCGGCCGTGGCAAGCTGCCCGTACGCGATGGTCGGAGCGGTCGATGAGCAAGCCTGCTGGACGCTGCCGGCCGTGCCGGGCACGGTGCGTCAGCTGCGTACCCGCGTGACCGCGTTCGCCCAAGCGGCGGGGATGCCCTTCGAGTTGTTGGACGACGTCGCACTTGCCGTTTCTGAGACGGTTACCGATGCGGTCGTTCACGCCTACGCCGCCGCACCCGAGCCCGGCCAGGTGCGGGTGCGCTGCCACGTCCCCGAGGAGCAACTCGTCGTCGAGGGTCGCCGACGACGGCGAGGGATCGTATGGCGCGACGACTCGCCGGGGCTCGGCCAGGGACTGGCGATCGTGGGCGCGCTCGCCGAGGCGCTTGGCGTCACGCTCAGCCCGGGAGGGCATGGTACGACGGTACGATGACGTTCGCCGCGCGGACGGCTCCGGAGTTGGCACCGTCCGGTTTGGAAGCACTGTGCTGGCTGGCGCTTGACACAGTGGCCGACGCTTCATGCGTCGATCCTGCGCGGCGGCGTTCTACGTCGCGCGGCCGCCGAGGTCGCCGGCGACGCCGGCCTGACGGCGTGGCTGCGCAACGCGACCTCGCCCGCCAAGCCCGGCACCGCGACATGGGCCGCGCTGCGCGAGGGCGGCGCGCACCTCGTCGTACACGATCCGACAGTGTCCGTTCCCCGGCCGGCATGGGCGAGGGACCTCACCCAGGCAGAAATCGGTGAGCTTCTTGGCGTCAGCCAGATGCAGATCTCCCGGCTTCTCCGCCAACCCCTCCAGAAGATGCGAGACACCGTTCGATAGCTACCCTGCTCGCGGCCGTACGCGTCCGGAGCTGGCAGCGTCGGAGCCGATAGCCGCGCACCCAGCGACATATCGCACCTGGCGCGCCACAACCCACGCCGTGCGCATGCTACCCGCGCACGCATCCGTGGCCGAAACCGTCAGGCCGCCCCACGAGGACGCCCGAGGCGCGTCACGACCCGCGAGGCCGGGACGACCCAACGCGAGCGCCACGACGCGCTGCTCAACGATCGGCGATAGCTGCTTCGTATAACCCGTTCGCCCTCCTGCGGCGCCGTCAGCCACCGTTTCGGAGTACAGGGCGCCGCTGGTGAATGTTGTGCTGGCAGTGTTTGATCACGCAGCGGCGCGGGGATAGTTTGAGTTCACTTAGGGAGCGTTTAGGTCGGAACGGCTTAGGCTCGCGTCCCCAGAAAGGCTGATTATTAGCTCGCTTCCCGTAGCGTCTGCTTCCTTGAGCAGCATCAATCCGTGTTCTCGTGACGTTTGCCGGTCGCTAATGCGATCGCATCAGCGATGTCTCGTTACCGTTCTCCTCGTCGCTGAGCCGCGGGGGCCGAGCGTGCGGGCTGTCGCCACATCAAACCGCGATCGGTGAACTCCCATCCGGTCGCCGCTGGACGGGCCTCGCTAAACGATGAGCAGCTGATGGCGGCCGTCAAGGCGGGCTGCGTCGATGCGTTCGAGGTGCTCTATGGGCGCTACCGCCATCGTGCCCACCGAGTTGCACGATCGGTTTGTCGCGACGAAGGCCGCGCACAGGAAGCCGTTCAAGAAGCGTTCATGTCGATCTGGCGGACACGGGTCAACTACGAGGATCGCCGCAGCGTCGCGCCATGGCTGCTGACCATTGCGCGCAACCGCGCGATCGACGTCACGCGCCGCAACCAGCCGCACGCCGTACATCGCGCGGTCGAAGAGTGCCTTGAGCGTGTCATGGCGGCGGGCATCATCGACGAGCAGGTCGTGGCAACCGAGCATGCTGAGCACATCCTGGGCGCCCTCGCGCAGCTTCCAGAGGCCCAGCGAGAAGTCATCATGCTCGCCTTTTACGCCCAGTTGACCCATCCGGAGATCGCCGAACGCCTGGGGCTTCCACTGGGCACCGTCAAGAGCCGTATCCGCCTCGCGCTGCAGCGACTACGCGGAGAAATCGCCCATGTCAGCGCCTGACGCCGGCGACGGCGGCGGACCGACGGCGTGGTTTGAACGCGCTGCCGTGCCCGGCCTCCCAGACACCGCCGCTTCGGCGCCCGCACGCTCGCGCGACGAGGAACTGGCGGCGATCGCCCTCCGCGCCGAGCAGATCGGCATCCCGGCGTGGCGCGTCATGGTCGCCCTGGGACTCCCACTGCCTCGGGCGCCCGCGACCCGATAGACGTGTTGTCTGCGCAGCTCCAAGCACCCGGCTGAGATGCCATGCGAACTGAACCGAATGCGCCCGGACCACCCCGATCACCAACCAGCGGCGCGCAACTCGAACCGGGCGCCCGAATCTAGGGCTTCGGATCACGTCAGCGTGGTACTCGCTGAGCGCTCGACGCGGCGAGCATGAGATCCTCGACGCGGTCGCGCTGCTCAAGTCCGCCGGCTTCGGGTTTCGGGAGGCTGGCCTCCAGGCCGGGTACGAAGCACAGTACGCCGATGTTGCGGCGCGCGCACGTCCACCGACTCGGGCGTCGACACGATCTCGTTCGCCTGGCGGTACGACCGATGCGGGCGTCGCGGCGCGTGGTGCGGCGCGCGCTGACGCCGTCAGCGGACGCTCGCGTGCACCATGTTTGTTTGGTTGCGGCCGCGTCCGTGCTCGTTCAGCGCGATTCGCGGTGCGTGTGGATGTGTACCGGCCCGTCGGGGCGACCGCCGCTTACGCTGCATGTGCGCTGAAGAAATTCGACCCACGTGTGCGTCTGCATCCGTGCGGTGAGGCCGAGATGGTCGTGCAGGATGGCCAGCAGCCGGTTGTCGGCGCGCTCCCACAGCTCGATCTCGGCAACCAAAGCGCCGTCGTCGGTGTGCAGTCGCAGCTCGAGCTCGCCCTTCAGGGCGCTGCCGGATTGCGTCTGAAGTCGCAGCCGCTCCGCATCGCGCTCAATGACCCGTAGCGCGCCGTTCCAGGGCCCGGCCATGCGGATGAGCACGTCATCTCCGGGTGCCAAGCGCCGACGCTCGCTGTCTGGCAGCTCCCAGCGCAGCACCTCCCACGGCGAGACGAGGTTCGGGTCAGAGGAGACGATCGTCGCAAGCTGCTCGGCCGAGATCTGCGAATCGCAGATCCTCAGGCTGAAGCGACGGTGCGTCGCCAGGCCCGCGCCCGAATCCGCGCTGCGCAGATAGTCGGGCATGTCTGGTGCACACGCACCATGGTTGGCGTCGGCGCCATCGACGATCTGCTCGTCGATGCACTTTCGCGTTACCAGCACGTAGCGCAGCAGCGCCAATGGCGCGCCGGCGACCCAGCCCAGGACGCGCATCCACGGGGCCATCATTGTCGCGGCCCGGCGCTCGCTGACAGGCGGGCTCGTGCTCATGCGCTGCCGCACGCCGGCCCGCCGCTCGCAGCCGACGTTTGCCGGCGGCGCCTATCAGGAACCACGACGGCGTGCCGCCGACCCGCATGCTCCTGCGATTTGCCATCTCCTCGACCGGCCTGCCGTTCGCGGCCTGGCGCTACGCCACCCACGACGTCGACATCGCGCGGCATACCTCCACGTGCGACTGGCCGATGGAAGGCTTTCACAGCGACGAACGCGACGACGGCGCGGCGAGTGGGCTGCAGCGCGCGCGCGACGGCCACGGACCGGCGTTTCACCGCCTCTACTCGATCGTTGCGCGCGAACCGGTCATGACGCCCGAGCAGCTCATCGCGGTCATCGCGGCCGACCCGAACGTCGCGGCGCCGATGGACCTCGCGAGCTTCTCCAAACGCCGCGGCAACCGGCGCGCCACCGACGTCGGCGACGAATACGAGATCGTGCTGCCCGGCCCCTGGAACGGACCGGTGCACGTGATCTCTCGCACCGAGCACTCGTTTCGCTTCGCCACGCTCGACGGGCACATGGAGGCCGGCGAGATCGAGTTTCGCGCCGTCCCCGACGACGACGGCCTGCGCTTCGAGATTGAATCCTGGGCGCGCAGCGCCGACCCGGTCTTCCACGTGCTCTATCACCGCCTCAAGGTCTCGATGGAGCTTCAGGAGCACATGTGGGCGCAGTTTCTCCAACGCGCCGCGCGCATCGCGGGCGGCATCCCAGGCACGGTCCGGATCAAGACGCGACGCAGCGAGCATCCAAGCTTCGAGCATTAGGCCGCCATCGCGGCACGCAGCAGTTCCAGCCGCTGCCGTTCGAGCTCGGAAAGCTCGTCGGTCGCCGACGCCGCAAGCGCGTCGCAGTCCACGGTCGCCGCGATCAGCGGGTCCGGCAGCGTTGCCATCCCTCGCCAGAGGACGGCGAACGCGCCGACGCACGCCAGCAATCCTTCAGCCTCGACGACCGGGCTGAGCGGCGACTTCGACATCAAGCGGCCGTTGAGCTTCAGGCGCCCGGCGCGCTCGCCCAGCCACGCACCCCGCAGCTTGACGGCATTGCGACGCACGCCGAACGCCGCCATCAACCGATCGAGGGCATCGCGGTGCACCTCCAGACCACGCGCAAGACGCGCCGTGTACTCCCCGAACGCCGTGCCGGCGTTACCCGCGGCGGCCCGTCGCGCGAGCTCGACGGCGACGACGCCAAGCGCCGCATGATCGTTCAGATAGACCGAAAGCAACCGCCGTCGCCGCCGCTCAGACGTCAATCCTCCCGCCCACAGGCGCGCTGCGATGCTCCCCATGATCACCTCGACTGATCGTGCGCCGATAGCACAGTCAGCCCGTTACCCCGGCACGCTTGACGCATGCACCAACTGAAAGCGGTCCGACGACAACGCGGTCACGGATCTCGCTGCGGTCCCGATAGAGGTTCCGATGCGGGACTCGCTGATGGATGTGGCACAGGCATCGACGAGGCCGTGTGGCCTATCGCCGTGCGTGTTGGGCCACTTGCTCCGGCCGCGCCGCAAACGCGAGCAGGATGTTGCGTGTCTGGCCGTCGGGGTGAAGGAAGACTTGGGTTGTGGCGGGTGGGCAGTGCTCAGGAACGTCGGCAGGATTCTCAAAGCGCGCTTCGAGCACCGTCACGCCGACACTCGCGATCACGCGCTCGAGATGGATCTTCACGCCCATCGCCGGAGTCGCGTCATGCAGCGCGCGTACGACCTGCTTTCGCCCGCGCAAGCTGGGTTCGTCGCCGCTGGAGGCGAGGATGTCGTCGGCCCAGTCGTGTGAGTAGCAGGAGAAGTCTCCGCGGTTGACGGCAGCGAACGCCTCGCGGAAGTGGCGCTCACGCTCGGCTTGGCGGTGTGCCATGTCAGGGTGCGCGCAGGAGGCTTGCGCGAGCAGCCGGTCGGCGAGCTTGAGTCGCACCTGGTTCAGACGGCTGCGGACGGTGCCGACCGGAACGCCGAGGACGGCTGCGATCTCGTCGTAGGAGTTGCGCACGCCGAAGTACCGCAGGATCGCGGCGACGCGCAGCGGCTCTGACAACTGCTCCAGCGCCGCCCAGACCCAGTCGCGCAGCGCCAAGCGCTCGAGCTCCTCTTCAGGCATCGCGCCCATATCGGGACCGGCGCGCTCGGAGAGATCCGCGACCGGGTGCTCGCGCCACGCACGAAGCCGCATCAGGCACTGGGTGCGCACGATCGAGCGCAGCCACGCTCCCGCGGCGTGGGGGTCTTTGAGGTCGCTGATGTGACGCAACGCCACGAGGAACGCGTCATGAACGACGTCCGGCGCGTCGTCGTGGCCAACCAATGTGACGGCCAGGCCGAGCAGGCCGGCGTGATGGCGCTGCAGCAGCACTCCGAGCGCGACGGCATCGCCACCCGCGGCGGCACGCACCAACTCGGGATCGCCGAGGCTCACCGCCGCAGTGTCCCGAGCCGAAGTGTGAGAGTGCAAGGCAGGCACATCTGATGGATGCACGCGCCGGCCAGGAAGTTCGGTCGAACTTTTCCTGGCGGTGGCGCATCTGCCTTGCGACACCATCCACCGCAGCGAAAGGAAGGCCACCAGTGCCGACCACCACACAGTCCGCCCAGAACCTGCTTGACCACGCGCTCGAAGCGATCAACCGTCGCGATGCCGAGCCGCTGATCGACGCCTACGCCACCGACGATGTCGTCCTGATCGGAACCGAGCGCGACCACTGGCACGAGCAGACGGACGCGATCGCCGCAGCCCTGCGCGCGGACGCCGCCGGCGACTGCCGCCTCGACTGGAAGCTGCGCCCCGTCGAGCTCGGTGCCGACGCCGCGCTGCTCGTCGGCGAGCTCTCCTTCGTGCTGCCCGACGGGGCGATCTTCGTCACGCGGGCGACCTACGTCCTGCGGCGCGAGCACGAAGCGTGGCGCATCGCGCACTCGCACCTCTCCATGCCAACCGACAGCTAACGGATGAAGCACTCGCCGTCGACGCGCCCACCCGCGGCGTCCCGCTGACCGTTCCGTTGTGGTACGCGCTCGACGCAACCCGTGCGGGGCCGGCTGCGTCGGCGCTGCCGAGCGGGAGTGTTTATTAACGAAGTTGCGCAGCTCGAAGAGCTGCGGCTGCCCGGGATAGTCGAGCTCCTGTAGCACGGGCCCGATCACCTCGCCAAAGCGCTGAAAGGCCTCCTCGGATTCCCACACATCGATGACACGCCAGCCATCGGCCGTGGGACCCGCGCTATGCGACAGGATCCCGTCGACGGGCCAGTCGCTCAGCGACTTGAGGCCTCGCCCATCGGTGAGGCGTGCCCCTACCTGCTCGTACTGCTCCTGCGTGACTCCTGGACTGTCATGCACCATCACGACCGGCACGGTGCCTCCTCGACTCGCGGGCTAGAATCATCTTCATCAGGCAACCAGATTATAAGGTGACCTGAGTAAGTACGTCAAGCCGATGCCCGATTCCCTCTCCCCGCTCCCGACCAACGCGCTGCTACGGACCGCCTACAACGCGGTGTCGGGGCGCATCTACGCGAGGGTCAAGGCCGGCAGAGACTTCGACGACCTGCGCCCGGCCCACGGCAACGCGATGGAACAGCTCGAGCTCGAAGACGGCCTGCGCCTGACGGAGATGGCCACCCGCGCGGGCATCACCGTGCAGTCGATGGGCGAACTCGTCGACGACCTCGAGTCCAAGGGCTACCTCGAACGCCGTCCCGATCCCACCGATCGCCGCGCCAAGCGCATCCACCTGACCAAGCGAGGACGAAAGAACGCACGGATCGCAAAGCAAGCAACCGCCGCCGTCGAGGATCACCTCGCAAACCTGCTCGGACAGCAGCACTACCAGCAGCTACGACGATCCCTCCAACAGATCATCGCCGGCGACGCCCGTGACGACGACCAACGCGACACGGCAGCGTGATGCCGCGTAGCCGGCCTTCTTCCTGGATCCCGCCAAGCCGTCCCTGAGCGGCTGTCGTCGCGGCTGTCGACGCTGCGTGTCCTCTCAAGCTGACCGTACGGGTGTAGACACGTCGCACCCAGCCGCCGCGTGCCGCGTTCGGCCGCGACGTCACCGGGGCAGTACCGCCCCATGTCTTCACTCGCGAACACCCGCAGCACTGTCGGCCAGCGTCGCCTCGTCCGGCCGCGCCGCGGCAAGATGATCGCCGGCGTGGCCGCCGGTCTGGCGCGGCGCTTCGGGCTCTCCTCCGGACTCGTCCGCATCCTCTTCGTGGTGAGCCTGATCCTCCCGGGCCCGCAGATTCTCGTCTACGTCGCGCTGTGGATCATCATGCCCAAGGAAGGCCGCATCTGAAGTCGCCCTGCCGCGACCGTAGGAGGGCTCAAACCGTCGCGCCGGGCCACATGTACCGTTTGATGTTCTCTTGCGGGTGTGGATGCTTACCGAGGGCCACTCGGTCTGCGTCGTGGAGCACCCGGTCGCGCGGGCAACTCCGTGCTGACGATCGACCTCGACGATCCCGCGCCCACAGCGCCGCGATCGCCGCCCCGCAGGCTCGGGGATGAGGGCGTGCCGTACTCCAACGGCGTGCCGAGGCGCGCTACCGCGACCCAGACGGCAACGCGCTGGGCTTCGGCCGCGCGTCGCGTGACGCCGGTTGATAGCCGTCATCGAGCCCGAGCGTCCGTGCCCGTGAGCGAGCGGGCGCCGGATCGTAGGGTGCGCGGCGCCACGTCGCGGTACGGGCCTTCAGGTCGAGCAGCAGCCAAAAAGCCCCGTCGGCGGCCTGGACGTCCAGCGCGTCCCACCAGCGCAGCCGCGATGGTGCGGGGGCGCCGACCGCGCCGGGATTCAACAACCAACGGCCGGTGGAGATGTCGAGCGGCTCGCCCGGTCCGATCCTGGCCCGACGGGCGCCGGTCGGCGTCTGTTGCCAGGCGGCGGCCTGATGCGTGTGCGCTACGAGCCCGAGCTCCGCACGCTGGACGGTCAGGCAGGCTGCCGCGTTGGCAGCACCGACGTACTCGTGGACGGCGTTGCGCGGGCTGCCATGCCAGCACTGCACGCCGTCGCGGCGGGCCGCGGGCTTGCGCGCGCGCAGCCACTCGATGTCAGCGCGCGCCAACCGCTGGGCCGCCAGCTCGATCGACCGAACCGCGGCCGAGCCGGGCTCCCCGAATCGCAACGGGTCCACCGACCCCGTCGCGCCATAGTCGTGATTGCCGAGCAGCGCAACGGCGCATCGCTCGCGCGTCCGTTTGACCACATGCTGGGGATCCGGGCCGCGTCCGATCATGTCGCCCAGCGACCACAGCTGCTGGACCCCAGCGCTCTGCGCCGCCTCGACGACGGCGTCCACCGCCTCCGCGTGAGCGTGCGCGTCGCCGAGGACCGCGACCAGCATCCCTCAACCGTAGACACATCCGTCATCACAAGCCACAAGAGGGCGTCGACACGGTCCGCGCCGACAGGAGCCGGGTCCAGCGGGATGCCCAATCCACCGACAGAATCCATCGGCCCGCCACTCGTCTACGTTCCGTCGCAAGCACCCAGCCAGTGCCGCTCCGGACGATTAGGGACACTCATGGTGCCGTCGCACCCGCCATTCGGCGGTCGGTACGGAGGTAGGGCGATAGCGCGCGCCGCAGCCAGTGCCCGCGTTCCGGTTGACGTTCGTTTGTGGAACGGCCCGGGGTTCGCAATCGATGAGGCCTGACGCGATCTTGCACACCGGAGGTGACGACGCCCGATGCCGTGCACAGTTAGGTCGGCTGGCGCTTGATCCTGGCCTGGCCACCGTCCAGCTGCGGGAGTGCAGCGACGAGGTCCTCGGGGAGCACGTGCGATGCCGACCAGACCTCGAGGCCGACGAGAACACCGGTCTGCTCGTCGTAGTCCCGCAAACCCCACGGCTGCTCCTCCGAACGCACCGATCCATGCGGCGACCTGACACGGATGTACGCGGTGTCACCGTCGCTCGCGTAGTAGCTCTCCGCTTCCATCTGCGGCTCCGCCACGCTATCCGCGCGCGGATCGCTCAGTCACGCGATGAAGTCGCCTCCGCGTACAGCGGCTCAGGCGCCATGTCGGCGCCGTTGGGCCACACGATCGTGCCGCCCTCGGGATCTACGCGCACCTGGGCGAAGAAGGCCCGGTCGGCCAGCGGCTCGAACACCCCGTGCCACTCACGCTCGTCGAAGGCAACGTCGCCGACCGTGCCGTCCTCGAAGCTCAGGCGGAGTCGGTGGTCGCCGATCACCTCGACACCGATGACATCGACAAGCGCATCCATGCCGCCCATGCTAGGCCAGCGGCTCGATCGGAGAAGGGGCTGGCTGTCCCGTGCGCGGTCCCAGTTGGCTTGTAGCTCCTCGATGTGCAGGAGCGCCCATTCCGACACGAAGCCCAGCGCGCGTGATGGGAGCCAGCCGACGACGACGTCGCCGTGGAAGTCGACCGACGCCTGGGTACTCGCCATAGCGTGCGTGGAAGTGCGGGCGTGCGTGCGCGCCCTCATCCCAGTACATCCAGATCGTGACGCCGTAGAAGGCGCTGATCCGCGGCATCAAGGCTGAACTTCGACGACCGGTGGCGGCGCGAACGCCGCCTCGACCCACTCCGCCTCGTGCGCGTTCGGGGTGTAGTCGGCGTAGATGAGCGTGGTCTTGAAGTCGCGGTGGCCGAGCATCTCCTGCAGCGTGCGCATCGGCACGCCCTGGCCGGCCATCCGCGTCCCGAACGTATGGCGCAGATCGTGAAAGCGCACCTGACGCACGCCGCCCGCGGCCAGCGCGGCCTTGAAGCGGCGCAGCAGCTTCGAGCGGTCCATCGGCTTGCCCGTGTGCGGATGGGCGAAGACGAGGTCGTCGTCGCCGCGCCACAGCGTCTCCTGGTGCAGCAGGTCCAGCTCGCCGGCCAGCCGGTCGGCCAGCGGCACGCTTCGCGACGAGCGCCTGGACTTGGGCGGGCCGAACTCGCCGCGCACGTAGCTTCGCCGGACACGGACGCGGCGCGCGGCCCAGTCGACGTCGCGCCAGCGCAGCGCGAGCAGCTCCCCCTGGCGCATCCCCGTCATCGCGGCCGCGAGATACATCGGGCGCTCGACGCGGCCGCGATCGTCGTCGGGCACCGCGCGCAGCAGCGCCTCGATCTCCTCGGGTTCGAGGAAGCGGATGTCGGCATCGGTCGGCGGCGCCTGCGGCTTGTCGACGAGCGAGCAGGGATTGGCGACGACCCAGCCCTCGCGCCGCGCGAGCTCGAAGATCGAGTGCAGCACGCCCGCGGCATTGAGCGCCGTCTTCGTCGAGCCCGCTGCGCGCCATGTAGCGGAGGTTGTGGTCCAGGCGGCCGCGGGTTCGAGTCCCGTCGCTCACCCTCGCTGCAGCGCCTTCCCCTGATCGTCACCTGCCACGTGCGGCGGCGCGGCCGGTAGTTGCACCGTGACGCACAGCCCCCCGGCGGCCCGAGGGGTGAGGGTGAGGGTCCCGTCGTGTGCCTGGGTGATGCTCCTGACGATCGCGAGGCCGAGGCCGACGCCCGAGTGGTCGGAGCGGATGCGCCGAGCGCCGCGCTGAAACGGCTCTACGAGCATCGAGACCAATGGTGGGGTGAGCTGTCTCGCCGGTGTTCTCGACGGTGAGCACCACCGTTTTGGGGTGAGCGCTGGTCGTGACCCACACCGTGCCCTGTTCGGGAAGGTTGTGGACGATCGCGTTGTGCACGAGGTTCGTGCTCAACTGCAGCAGGAGCGCGTGTGAGCCGATGGCGGGGGTCACGTCGCCGGAGGTCTCGATGGTGACGCCGCGCGCTTCTGCGAAGGGCAGAAGCGTTTCCGTGGCTTCTTCGGCGACGAGGGACAGGTCGACGTGCTCTCGGGCGAAGGACCGCTGGTCGGCGCGGCTGAGCACGAGCAACGCTTCGGTGAGGTCGATCGCTCGGGTGTTGACGGCGTGGAGGCGGTCGACGAGCTCGCCGTTGTCGCGGTTCGGATCCTTGCGGGCCACGTCGAGCAGCGTCTGCGTGACGGCCAGCGGGGTACGCAGCTCATGAGAGGCGTTGGCGGCGAACCTCTGCTGTTCGGCGACGTGCGCCTCGAGCCGCGCGAGCATGGCGTCGAAGGCGTCGGCGAGCTCGCGGAACTCGTCTCTGCGGCCGGGAAGCCGGATTCGGTGGGAGAGCGATCCGGTCGCGGCCGTGCGCGTGGCGTCGGTGATGTGCGTCAGGGGGGCGAGCATCCGGCCGGCGAGAAGCCAGCCTCCCAGCGAGGCCGAACGCCAGCAGGGACCCCAGCGCGATGGCCGCCTTCGGAGCGAAGGCGCGTTGGAGGTCCGAACGGGACGGGATGAAGCCACTGGGGCCGTAGATCCCCACGCCGTCGGGCACGTAGCGCAGGAGAAACACCCATACGACGGCGAGCAGCAGGACGCCTGCGACCATGAGGAAGCCGGCGTAGCTGAGGGTGAGCTTGACGCGAACGCTCAATCCAGGGGCTCTATCCACGGTCTTCTCCCTCGTGCCCGGCGTCCGGCTGCGTGTCGATGCGGTAGCCGGCGCCGGCGACGGTGGCGATGATCCCGGGCTCGCCGAGGCGTTTGCGCAGCGCCGAGACCGTGATGCGCACGGCGTTGGTGAACGGGTCTGCGTTCTGATCCCATGCCTGCTCCAAGAGCTCTTCGGCGCTGACGACGCCGCCTTCGGCCGCGACGAGGACTTCGAGCACGGCGAACTGCTTGCGCGTCAGCGCGACGTAGCGGCCGTCGCGGAAGACCTCGCGGCGAAACGGATCCAGCCGCAGACCGGCGATCTCCCGCACGGGTGGCCGGCTGTGGGCGCGCCTGCGGTCGAGCGCTCTGAGACGGAGCACGAGTTCTTGGAGCGCGAAGGGCTTGGTGAGGTAGTCGTCGGCGCCGAGCCCGAACCCGGTGGTCTTGTCGTCGAGCCGGTCGGCCGCGGTCAGCATGAGGATCGGCATGCCGCTGCCGGAGGCGACGATGTGTCTGGCGATCTCGTCGCCGGAGGGCCCGGGGATGTCGCGGTCGAGGACGGCGATGTCGTAGGCGTTGACGCCCAGCAGCTCCAGAGCGGTGTCGCCGTCGCCGGCGATGTCCGCCGCGATCGCCTCCAGCCGTAGGCCGTCGCGGATGGCTTCGGCCATGTAGGGCTCGTCCTCGACGATCAACACGCGCACGCTCCGATGCTAGAGCCGGCTCATATCGCCGGCGTATCGAAAACCGCATACGTGCCGGCAACACCACGCTGCCTTCAATGGCGGCGTGGCCTACGGCGAACCAGCGCAGATGACGATCTACCGGACTCGGATTCGCTGGGTCCGCATCGTCGGCCTGCTCGCCGCCATCGCGGCGATCGCCTCGCTGCTGGGCCGCCAGTTGCCGGCGTCCTCGTCATCGAGGGTCGCAGCACCGATCCAGGCCCTGCGCGGCGAGCTGCGCGACCTTCGCCGCGAGCACCGCGGTGCGCTCGGCGAGGCCGACGGCGCCGTCCCGGACGGCACGGCCGTCTTCGACGACGGGGTTCCAGGACTGGCCAACCTCGATCCGGGTCTTCTCGGAGCTCTGCGCCGGGCTGCGACGGATGCCGCGACCGCCGGCGTCGCGTTCGTCGTCGACAGCGGCTGGCGTTCGGAGGCCTACCAGCAGCAACTGCTCGACGATGCGATCTCGAGGTACGGCTCAGAACAGGAAGCTGCGCGATGGGTCGCCACTCCCGACACCTCCGCCCACGTGGCGGGGGACGCGGTCGACATCGGGCCCTCCGGTGCCACCGCGTGGCTGTCCGAGCACGGCGCCGCGTACGGGCTGTGCCGGACCTACGGCAACGAGCCCTGGCACTTCGAGCTGCGCTCCGAAGCCGGCGATCACGGCTGCCCGCCGATGTACGCCGACCCCACCCGTGACCCAAGGATGCAGCGGTGACCAGCACGGGTCCGCAACAGAACCGCTGTCGACGTCAACTTCACACAGACGGAGCGAACATGAGTGGAAGACTGCGGCCGCTGGCCGCCCTCGGGCTGGTCGCGCTGATCAGCCTGACCAGCGCAGGCTGTGGCTCGGACGCACCGTCCGAGACCGGCGCCGCCAGCAGCTCCGACGCCACCGGCACCTCCACCAGCGCCCGTGACACGAGCAGCGCAGGCGGAAAGGCGCTGAGGTTCGCGCAGTGCATGCGCGACAACGGCGTCAGCGCGTTCCCGGACCCGGACGCGTCGGGCGAGCTGACCATCGACGCGATCGCGAACGGCTCGTCGCTGGACACGAACAGCGCGGCGTTCGAGAAGGCCATCAGCGCGTGCAAGGACCTGGAGCCGGCGGGGTTCACGGGCCAGAGGAGAAGCGCCCAGAAGCAGGAGACCGCCCTCAGGTTCGCCCAGTGCATACGCGACAACGGCGTCGAGGACTTCCCGGACCCCACCCCGGATTCGCCGCTCGTCGACACGACGCGCATCCCGTCCACCGATCGCAACGGCGGCATGGCCGCTCTCAACGCCGCGATGCAGACGTGCGGCACTGCCTTCTCCGACAGGCTGGGGGTCAAGCGCCCGTGAAGCGCAGGACGTGGGTGCTCGCCGCAGCGGCCGGCTTGGTCGTCGTGGCCGTCATCGCCGGCGTACTCGTGCTTTCCGCCGCTGATCACACGACCTCGGCCGCGCAGGCGGCGTCGGCGAACACGGCGCAGGTGCAGCAGGGAAAGCTCTCGGCCGTCGTCGCCCAGGACGGGACGCTGACCTACCGCGCGCGACCGGACGGCTCGCCGTACGCCGTGATCAACCAGGCCACCGGGACGTACACCAGGCTGCCCGCAACGGGCGACAAGGTCGACTGCGGCGACGTGCTGTATCGCGTGGACGAGCAGCCGGTGGTGCTGCTGTGCGGCACGCTCCCGGTCTACCGCGAACTGGATGTGGGCGACGTGGGCGACGACGTCCGTCAGCTCAACCGCAACCTGCACGACCTCGGCTACGACGCCAAGGCCCACGTCCACATCTGGCCCGCCGACGACGACTTCACGGTGAAGACCGAGCAGGCGCTCGAGGTGCTGCAGCGCAACAAGGGCGTCGACGTGACAGGAGCGCTGGCGAGTGGCGATGCCGTCTTCCTGCCCGAGGCGGTGCGGATCGCCAAGGTCAGCGGCGTCCCCGGAGGGCCCGCGCGGGCGGATGCGCCGGTCCTGAGCGTCACGTCCGACAGGCTGCACGTGCAGGTCGATTTCGGCCCGTCGCAGCAGGGCCGGGTCAGGACGGGCGACCGCGCGCAGATCACGCTGCCCGGCAACGCGACGGTCACAGGCAGGGTCGCCGGGTTCGGACGAATCGCTCACGCCCCCGCTGGGCGCGACAGCAGCGCCGCGGACGCGACCATCCCCGCGTACGTCAGCCTCGACGACCCAAGCAGGGCGCGCGGGCTCGACCGAGCCCCGGTCGGAGTGCAGATCACCACCGCGGGCGTGGACGACGCCCTGAGCGTCCCGGTCACCGCGCTCGTCGGCCGGTCCGGCGGCGGCTTCGCGGTCGAGGTCGTGCGCGCCGCCGGGCGACGCGAGCTGGTCGCCGTGAAGCTGGGCCTGTTCGACACCGCCGGCGGGCGCGTCCAGGTCGAGGGCGACCTTCGCGCCGGCGATCCGGTCGTGGTGCCGTCGCTGTGAGCGGCGACGCGGTCCTCGAGCTGGACGGGGTGACCAAGGTCTACGGCGAGCAGCGGGCGGGCGGGTCTCGAGTCCCCGCCCTGCGCGGGGTGTCCTTCTCGGTGCGGCGCGGCGAGCTGGTGGCGATCGTCGGGCCCTCCGGGTCGGGCAAGTCCACGCTCCTGCACGTCATCGGGACGCTGGAGCCGCCCAGCAGTGGCGTCGTGCGGATCGGCGGGGTCGACGCGGCGGGGCTGAGCGACCGCGAGCTGTCGCTGCTGCGAGCCCGGGAGATCGGGTTCGTCTTCCAGCAGTTCTTCCTGGCCGAGCATGCCACGGTGCGGGAGAACGTCGCCGACGGGTTGCTCTACGCCGGCGCCCCGGCCGCCGAGCGATACAGGCGCGCGGATGAGGCGCTCGAACGGGTCGGCCTCTCCGCACGCGCGAGCTTCAAGCCCACCAAGCTCTCCGGAGGGGAGCGCCAGCGGGTCGCGATCGCGCGGGCCCTCGTCGGGCGTCCGGCGATCGTTCTCGCCGACGAACCGACCGGGAACCTCGACAGCGCCACCGGCGCATCGATCATGGCGCTCATCCGCGAGCTGCACGCCGCCGGCGCCACCATCCTCATGATCACGCACGACGCGGGCCTCGCCGATCAGCTGCCGCGCCAGATCAGGATGCTGGACGGCGCGGTTGTCGCCGATACCGGCCGCGATCGCGAGGCGCCCATGCACGTTGCGGCGGTCGAGGCAGAGGCGCCGTCATGAGTGCCGAGGGCGGACGACTGCGGCTGAAGGACGGGCTGCGGGTGGCGAGCGTCGGGCTGCGCTCCCGGCCGCTGCGCGCCGCGCTGTCGGCGCTCGGCATCGCGATCGGAACGGCGGCGATCGTGGCGGTCCTGGGGCTGTCCTCCTCCTCGCAGGCCGGGCTGCTCGCGGAGATCGACCGGCTCGGCACGAACATGCTGACCGCCGAGGCCGGACAGAGCCTCACCGGGGGTGAGGCGAAGCTGCCCCTGGAGGCGCCGGCGCGGATCACGCACCTGGACGCCGTCCGATCGTTGGCGCACACCGGCCTGATGAAGGACGAGAAGGTCTACCGGAGCTCGATGATCCCGGCGGGCAACAGCGGTGGCCTGCAGGTGCGGGCCGCCAGCCTGAACCTGCCGTCCGTGCTCACCACCGCGATCGCGCGCGGCACTGGCTCAACGAGGCCACCGCCCGCGTGCCGGTCGCGGTGCTGGGCTCGGCCGCCGCCCGACGGCTGGGCATCGACCGGGTCCACGCCGATCAGCGGATCTGGCTGGGCGATCAGTGGTTCAGCGTCGCGGGCATCCTGGGGGCCTCGCCGCTGGAGCCCGACGTCGACAACAGCGCCCTCGTCGGGTACCCGGCCGCCCGGAGGTACCTCGGCTTCGTCAGCATGGTGCGCGGCGAGAAGAAGGCCGGCCCGCCGAGCTCGATCTACGTGCGCGCCGCCACCGGTCAGGAGGCGGTGCTGCAGTCGCTGCTCGCGCCGACCGCCAACCCCGCGGCGCCCAACGAGGTGAACGTCAGCCAGCCGTCGGACGCGCTCACCGCCCGGGCCGCCGCGGCGGGGGCGTTCGACAGCCTCTTTCTCGGGCTCGGGGTGGTGGCACTGATCGTGGGTGCGGTCGGCGTCGCCAACATCATGATCATCTCGGTGCTGGAACGGCGCTCGGAGATCGGCCTGCGCCGCGCCCTGGGCGCGACGAGGAGCCAGATCCGGACGCAGTTCCTCGCCGAGTCGATCCTGCTCGCCGTCATCGGCGGCGTCGTCGGGGTGCTGGCCGGGGCCGCGGCAACGGCCGTGTACGCCGGCACGAAGAGCTGGGCGGTCGTGATCCCCGTCGAGGCGTGGTCGGGCGGCATCGCCTCGGCCATCCTGATCGGCGCGTTCGCCGGCCTGATGCCGGCCGTTCGAGCGTCTCGGATGCCGCCGACCGTGGCATTGCGAACGGCATGAGTCTCGTTCCGCGGCCCCGGAGCCAAGATTTCACACCGCTCCGATGGGCCGGGTTATGGGCGGCCGAGTCCGGCTGTCCCACCGAGAGCCGGTGATCGAGTACGGAAGGGAGCCCTCGTGCGTCGTACAACCATCATCGCCGGGTCCGCCGCCGCCGCACTGGCGACGGGAGGCGCACTCGCTGTGAGCGGCGGTGCGCAAGCGCCTACCGGACAGACGATCCAGTTCGTCGAGAGAGGCGGCACCGACAAGTTCGTCGACGTGGCGCCGCGTTCCAGTCGTGCCCCGAGCGCAGGCGACTCGTTCCTGTTCTCGACGCCGCTCTTCAACGCCGCGAACAGGCGCATCGGGACGCTCGACGCGAAGTGCGCCTTCACCAAGGGCGGCAACCGCACCGCGCGCGGCGTGTGCGAAGGCATCTTCACCCTGCCCGACGGCGATCTGTACGGGGCCGCCAAACTGGGCAACAGCAACACGACGAACGGGGTGATCACCGGCGGAACCCGCGCCTATGCGGGTGCTCGCGGGACGTTCCGGTCGGTCGATCCGCCCAGCGAGAGCAACGGGGACCCCAGCAACACCACGATCACGTTGCTGCCGTGAACTGAGCTGCCGGGCGCCGCGGTCCGTCGAGACGGCGCCCGCGGTCCCGGCGGTGAGGTCGACGGTCCCACGCGGAGCTTGGGTGGCGGCAACGGGTGCGCTCCGGCGCACGGGCGCGCGGTAGGCCGCGTCCGAGTGCATCATTGACCGGATGGCCGCTCCTACGGACATCGCACCCCAGCGCCTCGCGGTGACCGCGGACATCGAGCAGGTCTCGACGCTCATGAGGCGCTCGGTCCGCGAGCTCTTTCCCGCCTACTACGACGAGCGCCAGACCGCGTCCGCGGAGATCTACGTCGCGGCGCTGGACACCGTGCTCATCGACGACGGCACCTACTACGTGCACGAGGCCGGCGGCGAGATCGTCGCCTGCGGCGGCTGGAGCCGGCGCAACCGCCTGCACGCGGGCGCGGGCGAGGCCGACGACGACACGCGGCTGCTCGATCCCCGCACCGAGCCCGCGCGCGTGCGGGCGATGTTCGTGCGCAGCGACTGGACGCGGCGCGGCCTGGGCCGCGCGATCCTCGAGTCATGCGAGCGGGCGGCACGCGCTGAGGGCTTCACGACGCTCGCGCTCATGGCGACGCTGCCGGGGGAGCCGCTCTACCGCGCCTTCGGCTTCGCGGAGACCGGTCGCGTGATGATCAGGGCGCCCGACGGCGTCGCGCTTGCGGGGGTGACGATGGAGCGCCCGATCACCTGAGCGGCGTCCGGCGGCGGCTCAGCTCGGCTCGCGGACGTCGTCCTTCTCGGAGAGCTCGGAGACATCGGCGTGCTTGCGCACGACGAGATAGCCCTCCTCCTCGCGCACGACGTCCTCCGCATCGGGTATCTCGTGTCCGGGCTTCACGAAGAACAGCTGCGAGTCCTGGCGGATCGCCTCGTAATCGGACATCGGCAGGCGCACGATGTCCTCGCAGTCCATGTCTCCGCACTCGCAGACGAAGCCCGCGAAGTCCTCCTCCGCGCGCTTTCGGTGGATGCTGTTCTCGAGGCTCTCGTTGAGCTTGCGAAACGCGCTCTCGTTGCGGGCGATGCGCTCGTGGCGTCGAGTGGCCATGAAGGGGGTCTACACCACTGCGCGCACGTCGTAAACCCGCGCGTGGTGGCGTTTGCCCCGGTGGGGTAGGACCGCGCCGTGCCACGCGGTGGATCACGCAGCCCGAACATCCCGGTGGGCGCCCCTCCGACGCTGCCCGAGGGGCCTGAGGGCGGGCGACTGAAGCGCGCGATCACGCCGGGGCTGCTGCTGTTCTTCATCGTCGGCGACATCCTCGGCGGCGGCATCTACGCGCTCGTCGGCGAGGTCGCGGGGGAGACAGGCGGCGCGATCTGGGCCGCGTTCCTGCTCGCCCTCGTGATGGCGGCGTTCACGGCCGGCTCCTACGCCGAGCTCGTGTCGAAGTACCCGCGGGCCGGCGGCGCGGGCCTGTACGCGCACCGCGCCTTCAAGCGCCCGTTTCTGAGCTTCCTCGTGGCGTTCGCCGTCGTCGTCTCGGGCATCACGTCGGCCAGCGCGCTGGCGCGCGGGTTCGGCGGCGACTACCTCAGCACGTTCGTCGACATCCCCGTCGTGCTGACCGCGCTTGCGCTGCTCGCGCTCATCGCGGCCGTGAACCTGCGCGGCATCGCGGAGTCCGTTCGGATCAACGTCGGCTTCACGCTCGTCGAGATCGGCGGCCTCGTGCTGATCGTGATCATCGCCGCGGTCGCGCTCGGTCAGGGCGACGCCGAGCCATCGCGGGCGTTTGACTTCAAGAGCGACACGTCGATCTTCGCCGCCGCGCTCGCGGGCGCGGCGCTGGCGTTCTATGCGCTGATCGGCTTCGAGGACTCCGTCAACGTGGCGGAGGAGACCCAGGAGCCGCAGCGCGCCTACCCGAAGGCGCTGTTCGGGGGCCTGCTGATCGCCGGCGTCCTGTACCTGCTCGTGACGATCGGCGCCTCGATGGTCGTGCCGACGAGCGATCTCGCGGATTCGAGCGGCCCGCTGCTGGAGGTCGTCAAGCAGGGCCCGCTGGGGATCCCCGAGAAGCTCTTCTCGGCGATCGGCCTGCTCGCGCTGTCCAACGGCGCGCTGATCAACATGATCATGGCGTCGCGGCTGCTGTACGGGATGGCCGAGGAGGGGGTCGTGCCGGCCGTCGTTCTCGCAGGTGCTTCCGGGCCGGCGCACACCATGGTTCGCGATCGCGTTCACCACCGCGCTGGCGGCGTTCCTCATCGCGACCGGCGACCTCGCCTCGCTCGCCGACACGACCGTCGCGCTGCTCGTGATCGTCTTCGCGATCGTCAACGTCTCGGTTCTCGTCCTGCGCCGTGAGCCCGTCGAGCACGAGCACTTCGTCGTGCCGTCGGCCATCCCGGTGATCGGCGTCGGAATCTCGCTGGCGCTGCTGACCCAGATCGAGTCCGAGACCTACGTGCGCGCGGCGATGCTCATCGGGCTCGGCGTCGCGCTGTGGGTCGTCAACTGGCTGATCGTGCGCCGCCAGGGGCCGCCCGCCGGCGACACGGCGGCTACGGCGCCGCCGTCCACTTGATCGTTCCCGACCTGCAGGACTGGATGACGTTGCCGGTGAGCTTGTCGACCGTGCGATCGCTCAGGGAGAACGTGCCCTTGGCACCCGCGCGGCCGAGCGTCGCGGTGAAGTGATCGTCGATATGGGTGAACGACTGGCCGTTGTCGATCTTGTCGGTCTCGTGATCTGACACGCGGCCCTTGGAGTCGATCGCGATGTTCGTGCGCGGCGCCTCCACGCCGATCGAGCGCTTGCGGTCGCTGCAGTTCACCTGCTCGCCGAAGAGCGCGCGCGAGATCCGCCGGCGGTCGCCGGAGAGGCGCAGGACGATCGGCCGCCGCGGGCCGGTGCTGCGTTGCGCGGTCACGCCGAAATAGGCGGGGCGCGGCTGCGCGTCGCGATCGCCGAGCCCGCCGTCGGGGCGCCGCGCGCTGAAGGCGATCCTGCCGCTCCTGCACGTCTGCGTCTCCGCGCTGTCGGAGGTCTTGACGAGGGTCGCCGACAGCGTGCCCTCGACGGCGCGCTCGCTCGTGAACGAACCCGCCAGCGTGTACGTCGTCTTGACCTTCTCGCCGGGCGCGGGCGTCTGCGACGTGCTGCCGTCTGCCGCGAAGCTGCCGTCCGCCATGGCCTTCGTGGCGACCTGGATGTCTCCGCCGGCGCACGTGCCCCGCACGGTCGCCTCGATCTCGAGGCGGCGCTCGGGCAGCGCGCGCAGGGCGATCACGAGGTTCCCGGGCCCGAACAGCTTCTTGGGCGGCGCGACGAGCGCGCCGCCGCCGAAGTTGCCGCTCGGACGCTCGGGCGCCTGAGCGACCGCCGCGGCCGATCCGCTGACGAAGGTGACGAGCACGCCACACAGAACACCTCGCTTGCGCACGCGGTCAGCCTATTCGTTGAGTGGCGTGCTCAGCGTCTTGCGCGAGCCGGTGGCGCCGTTACTCTCACAACTGACCGCCACGGCCGCTGGGCCTCTGGCGCAAGTCACAAGGAGGCACATCAGATGCAAGACGTCCGCACCGGCTACGCCGGCCGCGAGGGATCGCGAGAAGTCGTCAGCACGGCGACGCTGCTCGGGCAGGTGATGTTCCTCGTCTCGGTCGCCCTGGGGTTCGCGGTGGCGGGCTCGTACATCGGCCGCGACCTCGCCGAGGGCACGGCCTTCATCCTGTTCCTCGTCGCGTTCGGCATGCTCATCGCCCAGAGCTTCGTCGAGCGCCTGCGCGTGGGGACCCTGGCGATCGGCTGGCTGTACGCGATCGCGCTGCTGATCGGGATCGGCATCGGCCCGGCGCTGAACCACTTCATCCAGAGCGATCCGTCTGCCGTGACGCAGGCGGCCGGCGCCACGGCGCTGATCACGCTGGGCATGGGAGCGGGCGGCTTTGCGCTCAGCAAGGACCTCGCGGGCTGGATGCGGCCGCTGTCCTTCGTGATCCTCGGCTGCGTCGCGATCTCGTTCGTGATGCTGATCTTCTCCAGCGGCGGCAACCCGATCCTCAGCGCGATCATCGCGATCGTCTCGGCCCTGCTGATCGCCGTGGACTTCAACTACCTGCGCAAGCACGGGACCGCCGACGACGCCGTGTGGCTCGCGACGGGCATCTTCGTCTCGATCGTCAACATCTTCCTCTCGCTGCTGAACATCTTCGGCGAGTAGTCGACCGCAGCAACAAAAACCGCAAAGCGGTGCCGGGTTCGTGTACGGTCGCGCCATGCGCGTCCGCACGGCCGCAGCAACCCGCAGGACGGGGTGGATCTCCGCCCGTCGCCTGGCGGGCGCGGTCGCACTCGGACTCGTCGCGCTGCTCGCCGTTCCGGCATCCGCCACGCCGCCCGGATCCAACGGCGCCGTCGTCTGGCAGCGCGAGCAGCCCAACGGGCCGCCGCACCTGTGGGTGGCCGGCGCCGACGGCTCCGGCGCACGTCACGTCTTCCCGACGCGCGACCGCGCCGACTTCGAGGGCGCGTTCTCGCCGACGGTGGCGGGCCTCGTCGTGTTCACGCGCGCGTCGCGGCTGCCGTTCTCGGAGGACATCTTCGCCGGCGATCTCACCACCGGCCGTGTCAAGCGAATCGTCGGCGCCAGATCGGCGGACATCGCGCCCACCGTGTCCCCCGACGGCTCGCGCATCGCGTACTTCGGCGTGCGGCGGCCGCTCGGCGACCGCCGGCCCCCGCCCGAGCGCATCCACGTGGTCGGCATGGATGGCACGGGCGACCGTGTGATCACCCCGAGCAACCGGCCGAGCATCGACCCCGACTGGTCACCGGACGGGACGCAGATCGCCTACGCCGAGACGCGCTTCCCGACCCCGCGCCGGGGCGAGACGCGGGTGATGGTCGTCAACGCCGACGGCACCGGCCGCCGCGCGCTCACCACGTACGGCGGCTTTGACGAGATCAACCCGAAGTGGACGCCCGACGGCCAGACGATCGTCTTCGAGCGGTCCAAGCGGACGGGCACGAAGTCAGACATCGTGGCGATCGCCGCGGCCGGCGGACCCGTGCGGACGATCCTGGCCAGCGCGGCGTGGGAGACCAACCCGATCCCGTCCCCCGACGGCACGCGGATCCTCTTCACCAGCGACCGCGACCGCCGTGGCCGCGACCGGCTCGGCCCGGGCTTCGAGCTCTACACGATGGCGCTCGACGGCTCGGACATCGTGCGGCTCACGAACAACCGCCGTCCGGACCTCTTCCCGGACTGGCAGCGCCTGCCCTGACCACTGTCGCGTTACGACGCATGAGCGCTGCCAACCACTGAAATCGACGGCGCGGGTCGCAATTATTAACCGTTCGGCCCAAGCGCGACCGGCGCGGACCACCTCAGAGCGCCGGCGTCGCCGGGTGATGGCGATTGTTGTCAAGTTTTCTCGCCGGATGCCGATGGAGTAGGTGACACTTCGTCACCCGCAGGGCTCGGACAGCCCCCTCCTGGAGGTCTGTCCATGTTCGCTTTGCGTGCGTCGCCGTCTCGTCCACTCGCGGTCGCCGCCGGCCTGCTCATCGCCGTGCTCGCCGGCACGCCGTCCGCCATCGCCGCGCCGACGAGCGTGGTCGACCTCGGCGACGCGGCCACCTACGCCGTGCTCAGCGGCGCCTCCGTGGGCAACACCGTCAGCGCCGCCGGCGCGCCGCATACGACGCTTCGCGGCGATCTCGGGGTCAAGCCCGGCACGCAGCCCACCGGCTTTCCGCCCGGCGTCGTGACCGGCACGATTCGCGTCGGCACTCCCGCCGCCGCCGCGGCTCACGCCGACGTCGCGGCCGCCTACGACGAGGTCGCCGCTCGCCCGGGCGGTGCCGCGCTCGCGGGCGCACTGGCCGGCACGACGATCTCACCGGGGCTGCACACCGTCGCGGGCGCCGTGTCGAACACCACGACGGTGACCCTCGACGGCGGGGGCAACCCGGACGCCGTCTTCGTCTTCCAGATCAACGGGGCCATGGCCTTCGCCGCCGGAAGCAAGGTGGTGCTCACCAACGGCGCCCGCGCCTCGCGCGTGTTCTGGCAGGTCAACGGCGCCGGCGCGGTCGGCGCCAACGCCGAGTTCGCGGGGACGCTCATCGCGTCGGCCGCGGTCGCGGTCGGCAACGGCACGATCTTCAACGGCCGCGCCTTCGCTCGCGACGGCGCGCTCACGCTCGACGCCAACGAGTTCTACAGCGCTCCGCCCGTGGTCACCATCGCCGGGGGGCCCGGCGCGACGACGGCCGACACGACGCCGACGATCAGCGGCACGACCGATGTCGAGGCGCCGGGGCTCGTCACCGTCACGGTCAACGGGCAGACCCTGACCGCCACGCCCTCCGACGGGGCATGGTCGGTGACCTCCGCGATCCTCGCCAACGGCACCTATCCGGTCGTGGCCTCGGTCACGGACGGCGCCGGCAACCCCGCCGGCGCGACGCAGCAGCTGACCGTCGACACGGTGCTGCCGATCGTCTCCATCGACGGTGGCGCGGCCCTCACGACGAACGATCCGACGCCGACGATCACCGGCACCAGCGATGTCGCAGCCGGCACGATCGTCCGCGTGAGCATCGGCGCGCAGGCTCGCACCGCGCTCGTCCAGTCCGACGGCACGTGGGACGTGACCTCGGCGGCACTGACCGACGCCACCCGCACCGTCACGGCATCCGTCAGCGATCCCGCCGCCAACGAGGGCAGCGACAGCCAGGCGCTGACCGTCGACACGACCGCACCCGCGGTGACGATCACCGGCGGCGCGACCGACCTGACGAACGACCCGACCCCGCAGATCTCCGGCACGGCGGACGTCGCGCCCGGCACGATCGTGTCCGTGTACCTCGCCAACGAGACCCTGACCGGGGCGGTCGCCGCCGGCGGCGCCTGGTCGGTCCACGCGGCGCACCTCTCCGACGGGCCGCACCGCATCGTCCTGCGGGTCTCCGACGGAGCCGGAAACCGGACCGGCTTCACCCAGATGCTGACCGTCGACACGGTCTCGCCGCTCGTCGCGATGACCGGCGGGGCGACCGCCACGACAAGCGATCCCAGCCCGACCCTCACCGGCACGTCGGACGCCGCTCCCGGCACGATCGTCACGGTCACGATCGCGGGTCAGACGATGACGACGCTCCTGCAGGCCGACGGAACCTGGAACGCCACGCCGACGGCCGTCGGCGCCGGCAGCTGGCCGGTCGTCGTCTCGGCGCCGGATCCCGCCGGAAACGTGGGGACCACGACGCAGACGCTCACGATCGCCGGCGCATCCCCCGCGGGCCCGGCCGTCACCCCCGTCGTGCCCCCGACGCAGGCCACGAGGACGCCCGCGCCGGGCAGCGGTGGGGTGAGGAGCGCCGTGAACACGACCGCCGTCGCCCCGAATGCGACCCAGAGGGTCACCGGGACGGCGCTCTCGATCGCCACGAAGGTGACCGCTCCCGCCACGGGCGCGATCACCGTCACCGCGAGCGGCACGGTGAAGGTCGCCGGCGTCAAGCGGACGATCAGGCTCACGACCACGACCACGAAGGTCGCCGCCGGCAAGACGCTGACGCTGAAGCTCAAGCCCGCGGGCACCAGGAAGGTCGCGGGCGCCGCGTTCAAGAGGATCAGGGCGGCCGTCAAGAAGGGCACGAAGGTGACCGCGACGATCACGCTCAAGATCGTCGATGCCGCCGGCCACAGGCGCACCGTCAAGCGCACCGTGAAGCTGAAGCGCTAGCCCCCCGCTACGGCAGCCGGCAGGCGAACGCGGCCTGCTGGACCGTCGTGCGGTAGTGGCGCTGCATGTAGGCGGCCAGGCCTGCCTGCTGCGCGGCGAACAGCGCCTGCGCCTGGCGCGTGCTCGTCGCGCCGGCGCGCACGCCCTGGTCGTCGCGCTTGGCGAGGATCGTGCGCAGGGCGCCGGTCGAGGCCGCGAGCGTCCGCCCGCCGCGCGCGGCGATCATCAGCGGCGTCGTGCCGGTGTCGCGCATCGCGCGGTAGCGCCGCGGGCTCATCCCGAAGATCTCCTGTGCGTGGCGCGGGATCGCGGGCGTGTGGTAGATGTGGAAGAGCACGTGGCGGGCGAGGTGCGCCTGGGAGAGCATGTCGCGCGAGCGCTGACGCAGGGCGCGCCGCATTGCGGCCGACGCGGTGCGCAGCCGCGGCGCCACCAGCTTCTCCGCCAGGGCCCGCTGATCGCGGTAGCCGTGCCTCGCGGCGAACTGCCCGAGCGTGCGGCGGTCGTCGAGCCACGCGGCGACCTCCCTGCGATCGGTGTCGAGCAGGTTGTACAGACGCGCCTCGTCGAACGGCGCCCAGCTCGACATGACCCACTCCGAGCGTGGCAGCCAGTCGCCCCGGGCGCCCTTGGGCGCGTGCGAATCAGCGGCCTGGGCGACGCCCGGGCAGAGGGCGAGGGCGATCGTGAGCATGAACAGCAGGCGGCGGGCCATGGGGCTCCTTGGGGCGAGAGGAGAGGGGTCACCTCTCTCAACGGCATCCCGCGCGTGCACGCCGCGCCACCCTGGGTGGCGAGCTCGGACACCTGCGCGCCGACCGACCGCGACCGGGGCCGCGGTCTCGGCGGCCCCGGCGCTACATCCGGTCCCAGCGCCCGCGCGCGCGCACGAGACGCACGAGCACGCCCGCCCAGTCGGCCACGCCCGCGTAGAGATGGCCCAGCGGCCCGGTCACGATCCATGCGGCGAGCACGACGTGTGGGGGGCGGTGGCGGCGCACGGATCTGACGATAAGGTGGGGCGCATGCCCACCGCAGTCACCACCACCGTCACCGAGCTGCCCGAGTCACGCGTGAGCGTCGACGTCGAGGTCGCCGCCGAGGAGATCCAGCGCTCGCTGGAGTCTCAGGCGCGCAAGCTCGGCCGCGAGATGAAGGTCCCCGGCTTTCGCACCGGCAAGATTCCGCCGGCCGTCGTCATCCAGCGCATCGGCCGCGAGCCGATCCTCGACGAGGCGGTCCGCGGCCGTCTGACCGACTGGTACATGAAGGCCGTCGACGAGTCCGGCATCGCGCCGGTCGGCGATCCCGACGTCGATCTGGACTTCGGCAAGCTGCCCAACGAGGGCAAGCCGCTGACCTTCTCCTTCGAGGTCGGTGTGCGCCCGGCGGCGACGCTCGGCAGGTACCGCGAGCTTCAGGTCGTGCGCCGCGAGGCGGCCGCCGACCCCGACGCCGTCGACGCGCAGATCGACGAGATGCGCGAGCGCATGGCCCGCCTGGAGGTCGTCGACCGCCCCGCGCAGAACGGCGACTTCGTGATCCTCGACTTCGTCGGGACGATCGACGGCGAGCCCTTCGAGGGCGGCGAGGGCCGCGACCAGCTCGTCGAGGTCGGCGCCGGCCGCCTGATCCCCGGCTTCGAGGAGGGCCTCGTCGGCGTCGCCGCCGGCGAGCAGAAGACCGTCGACGCGACGTTCCCCGACGACTACGCCGCCAAGCACGTCGCCGGCAAGCCGGCGACGTTCGAGTTCACCGTCAAGGAGGTCAAGCACAAGGACCTCCCGCCGCTGACCGACGAGTTCGCCGAGGACGCCGCGGGCTACGACACGCTCGAGGAGCTGCGCGAGTCGATCTCCAAGGAGCTGCTCGAGCACGACGCCACCCGCGTCGAGGCCGAGTTCCGCGCGGGGGCGCTGGACGCCGTGGTCGAGGATGCGACGGTCGACGTCCCGGAGCCGCTCGTCACCGCGCGCGCGAAGGAGCTGCTGGACCGCATGCTGCACTCGCTCGGCCATCAGGGGATCTCCAAGGAGGCCTACCTCCAGATCACCGGCAAGACCGAGGACGAGCTGCTCGAGGAGTCAAAGCCCGACGCCGAGCTCGCCCTGCGCCGCGAGGCCGTGCTCGCGGCGGTCATCGACGCCGAGAAGATCGAGCCGACCGAGGACCAGCTGCTCGACGCGCTCGAGGAGGCGGCGACGCGCGAGCAGACCTCGCGCAAGAAGCTGCTCGATCGCCTGCGCCAGGCCGGCCGGGTGGACATGCTCATCAAGGAGGTCGCCGCCGAGCAGGCGATCGACCTCGTGGTGACGACGGCCGTGCCGGTCGCCCCGGAGGAGAAGGGCGAGCAGACGCCCGCCAAGGCCGCCAAGAAGAAGGCGCCCGCGGCGAAGGCGAAGGCCAAGAAGCCGGCGGCGAAGAAGCAGGCTCCGGCCAAGCAGCAGGGCGACAAGGGCGGCGAGCTGTGGACGCCCGAGAAGGAAGCGGCCGCCAAGAAGGACAAGCTCTGGACGCCGGACGCCTAGCGCCCGCAGGCGCGGGCGCCCGGCATACGCGCCCCGTCCGGACCCTCCGGACGGGAGGCGGGCGGTTGGTACGCTGCCCCGGCAGGAGTTCACCGGACGACGCCTAACTGAAGCGAGGACCATGAGCCCCCTTGTCCCCATGGTGGTTGAGCAGACGTCGCGAGGCGAACGCGCCTTCGACATCTACAGCCGGCTGCTCAACGAGCGCATCGTGTTCATGGGCCAGCAGGTCGACGACCAGATCGCGAACCTCGTCGTCGCACAGCTCCTGCACCTCGAGTCCGAGGACCCCGACAAGGACATCTCGCTGTACATCAACTCGCCCGGCGGGTCGGTCTACGCGGGCCTCGCGATCTACGACACGATGCAGTTCATCAAGCCCGACGTGTCGACGATCTGCGTCGGCATCGCGATGTCGATGGGCGCGCTGCTGCTGGCCGGCGGCGCGGAGGGCAAGCGCATGGCGCTGCCCAACGCGAAGATCCTCATCCACCAGGTCTCCAGCGGCTTCCAGGGCCAGGCGACGGACATCGAGATCCACGCCAAGGAGATCATCGACATCCGCCAGCGGCTGGACCAGATCATCGCCAAGCACACCAAGCAGCCCTACGAGAAGGTGCGCACCGACACCGAGCGCGACTACTTCCTCAGTAGCGAAGAGGCCAAGGACTACGGCATCATTGACCGGGTGATCTCCCAGCACTAGGCGGCTGGCAGTACCGATGGCGCGACCCACAGACTCAAACGAACAGCTGCTCTGCTCCTTCTGCGGCAAGTCTCAGCGCCAGGTCAAGAAGCTCATCGCCGGTCCCGGCGTCTACATCTGCGACGAGTGCATCGACCTCTGTAACGAGATCATCGACGAGGAGCTCACCGCTCCGCCGTCGTTCGACATCGAGTCGCTGCCCAAGCCGCGCGAGATCTATGACGTGCTCGACGAGTACGTCGTCGGCCAGGAGGAGTCCAAGCGGACGCTGTCGGTAGCGGTCTACAACCACTACAAGCGCGTGCAGATGATGCAGGCGGAAGACAGCGATATCGAGCTGCAGAAGTCCAACATCCTGCTGCTCGGGCCGACGGGCTGCGGCAAGACGCTGCTCGCCCAGACGCTGGCCCGGATCCTCAACGTGCCCTTCGCGATCGCCGACGCCACGGCGCTGACGGAGGCCGGCTACGTCGGCGAGGACGTCGAGAACATCCTGCTCAAGCTCATCCAGGCGGCCGACTACGACGTCAAGAAGGCCGAGACCGGGATCATCTACATCGACGAGGTCGACAAGATCGCGCGCAAGGCCGACAACCCGTCGATCACGCGCGACGTCTCCGGCGAGGGCGTCCAGCAGGCGCTGTTGAAGATCCTCGAGGGCACGACCGCCTCGGTGCCGCCGCAGGGCGGGCGCAAGCATCCCCACCAGGAGTTCCTGTCGATCGACACGACGAACGTCCTGTTCATCTGCGGCGGCGCGTTCGCGAACCTCGACAAGGTCATCGCGCGCCGGATCGGCTCCAACGGCATCGGCTTCGGCGCCTCGATCCAGTCGAAGTCCAAGACCGACTCCAGCGAGCTGTTCGCGCAGACGCTGCCCGAGGACCTCGTCAACTACGGGCTGATCCCGGAGTTCATCGGCCGCCTGCCGGTCGTCAGCGCCGTGCACCAGCTCACGCGCGACGACCTCATCACGATCCTCACCGAGCCGCGCAACGCGCTCGTCAAGCAGTTTCAGCGCTTCTTCTCCTTCGACGGCATCGAGCTCGTCTTCTCCGACGAGGCGCTGGTCTCGGTCGCCGAGAAGGCGCTCGCCCGCGAGACCGGCGCCCGCGGCCTGCGCTCGATCATCGAGGAGACGCTGCTCGAGGTGCAGTTCGAGCTGCCCTCGCGCCGCGACGTCAAGAAGTGCGTCGTGACGAAGGAGACGATCGAGAAGGGCATCACGCCGACGCTCGTCACCGAGGCCGCGCCCGACGTTCCGCAGTCGCGCCGCGCAGAGTCGGCGTAACGGCGCAGAGCGCCCGGTACCCTCCGCCGATGGCCTCCCTCCTGCGTGTCCGAGCAATGCCGTGGCTCATGGTGCTCGAGCTCGCCGTCACCCTGCGCAAGCACTGGCGCCGCCTCGAGCCCGCCGACCGCAACCGTCTCGCCGAGCTCGTCAAGAAGTCCCAGGGCCGGCCCAACCGGCTGACCGCCTCCGAGCGCACCGAGGTGCGCCGGCTCGTCGCCAAGCTCGAGCCCGGCCAGATCGCCCGCAGCGTCGTGCCGATCGGGCGCCGCGCGATCAAGGGGCGCCGCGGGCGCTAGCGCGGGCGCGGCGGCGACGCTGCGCGGCCGGGGCGTAGATTTGGGCGTGTGCGCGACAGGGTTCGCATCCTCGACGCCGCGAGCCTGGCCGATCACGTCGACCGGCTGTACCGCGCGGCGTGGGCGCTGTGCGGCTCGCGCGCCGACGCGGAGGATCTCGTCCAGGAGACGTTCGCCCGCGTGCTCGCCAAGCCCCGGCGCGTGCGCGGTGAGTCCGACGCCGCCTACCTGCTGCAGGCGCTGCGCAACACGCTCGCCTCCTCGCGCGCGCGGCGTCGCGGCGGATCGTGCCCGTCGGCGCGCTCGCGGACTTCGAGGCGGTGGACGCCTCGGGCGCGCGACGGCCCGCCGAGGCATTCGAGGTCCGCGAGGTCTTCACGCTCATCGCCGGGCTGAGCGACGGCTTTCGCGACGCCCTGGTCGCGGTCGACGTGGCCGGCCTGACCTACGGCGAGGCGGCGCGGCTGCTCGGCGTCAAGGAGGCGACGATCACATCGCGCGTCTATCGCGCGCGCCTGGAGGTCGCCCGCGGGATGGAACGGGCCGATTCCGGCGTCTTGGTGAACGAGGGCTGACATGGCCGAGCGCGAGGACGACATCCCCCTGAGCGACGAGGAACGCGAGCGCGCCGAGCGCGGCCGCTCGATCGTCGCCGCCGCGATGGCGCATCCAGACGCGCGCGCGCCGCAGGCCCTGCGCGACGCGGCCGCCGCAGCGCCGCCGGCCCGGCGGGCGGCCCGCCGCCGCCCGCGCCCGGCCCGGCCGTGGCTCCTCGCTCCGGCGCTGGGCGTGACGCCGTGGCGATCGTGGCGCTCGTCGCCGCCGGGTCGGGCGGATCGGGCGGCGCGCCCGGCCCGCCGCGGGTGGCGCAGATCGCCGCCGTCGCGCGCCTGCCCGCGAGCGCCCCGCCGCCGGCGCGCGCCGACGGCTCGCCGCCCCTGCTGGCCGCGCGGGTCGGCCGCCTGGCGTTCCCCGACTGGCACGAGCGCTACGGATGGCGTGCGACGGGCCTGCGGCGCGACCGCGTCGGCGATCGCGCCGTCACCACCGTCATCTATCGCTACGGCTCGCGGCCGCCGATCGGGTACGCGATCGTGGCCGGGCCGCCCGTCCGGCGGGCGCTCGGCCGCGACGTCACCCTGCGCGGCGAGCGCTACCGCGTGTCCGCGAGCGCCGGCCGCAGGACCGTCGCGTGGACGCAGGCCGGTCACACCTGCGTGATCGACGCGTCGTCGGCGGTCACCACGGCCGAGCTCGTCCGGCTCGCGTCCTGGGCTACTTGACCGTGAAGTCCTTGCGCATGCCCATCTTGTAGTGGTGGCCGATGTTGCAGATCAGCGCGTAGTGACCCTTCTTCAGGGTGAGCTTCAGCGTCTTGGCCCCGTGGCCCTTGACCTCGACCTCGCCGACCTTGCCCTTCTCGCTGGCCGCGCCGCTGCTGGTCGTCTTGAGCTTCGCGGCCTGCGTGGCGGTCCTGATGACGACGAGCTCGTGCTGACCGGAGGCCTCGTTTCTGACCTTGAAGCTCACCGCGCCGGCCTTGGCGGTCGACGCGCCGGCGATCTTGAAGTCCGACAGGCGCTCGCTGACGGTGGTCGCCGCGAGCGCGGGAACCGCGCCGGCGGCGAGCAGGCCGGCGCCGACGGCGGCGAGGGCGATGCGACGGGTGCGACACAAACGTCCGGACATCCGGGAACCTCCGACTCGGAAATGACTGTTCTCAGCTCCTGACGCCGCGGCGCCTCCGATCCTTCCCGACGCTCCATAGACTGGCTCGCCGTGTCCACGGGTGACCTGCACGCACGCACGCGCTTCGAGCCGGCCGACGTCGAGCCGCGGATCCTCGCGCGCTGGCTGGAGTCCGGCCTCGTCCATCCCGAGCCCGCCGGCACGCCCGAGGAGAACTTCTCGATCGCGATCCCGCCGCCCAACGTCACGGGCGCGCTGCACATGGGCCACGCGCTGAACTGGACGATCCAGGACGTCCTCATCCGGACGAACCGGATGCGCGGGCGGCGCGCGAAGTGGATCTTCGGGACCGACCACGCGGGCATCGCGACCCAGCGACAGGTCGAGAAGCTGCTCGTGACCGAGGGAACGTCGCGCGTCGAGCTCGGCCGCGAGCGCTTCCAGGAGCGCGTGTGGGAATGGCGCGAGCGTTACGGCGGCGAGATCATCGAGCAGGGCAAGCGCCTCGGCGCGACGCCCGACTACGAGGACGAGCGCTTCACGATGGACGAGCGCTACGTGGAGGCCGTGCTGAAGGTCTTCGTCGAGCTCTACGAGCAGGGCCTCATCTACCGCGACCACTACATGGTCAACTGGGATCCCGGCCTGCGCTCGGCGATCTCCGACCTCGAGGTCGAGGAGCGCGAGGGCGTCGCCGACACGCTGTACTCGATCGCCTACCCGCTGGCCTCCGGCGCGGGCGAGCTCGTGGTGGCGACGGTGCGCCCGGAGACGATGCTCGCGGACACCGCCGTGGCGGTGCACCCCGACGACGAGCGCTACGCGCAGTACGTCGGCGAGGAGGTCGTGCTGCCGCTCGTCGGCCGGCGCCTGCGGATCATCGCCGACGAGTACGTCAAGACCGACTTCGGCACGGGCGCGCTGAAGATCACCCCCGGCCACGACCCCAACGACTTCGAGATCGGCCGTCGCCACGGGCTGGAGGAGATCAGCGTCATCGGCGAGGACGGCCTGATGACCGCGGCCGCCGGGCGCTACGCCGGGCTGAAGGTCGCCAAAGCGCAGGAGCGCGTGGTCGCCGACCTCGAGGCGCTGGGCGCGATCCGCGCGCGCGAGGAGTACGTCCACACCGTCCCCTTCAGCCAGCGCTCCGGCGAGCGCGTCGAGCCGCTCATCTCGCTGCAGTGGTTCATGCGCATGGACGAGCTCGCCGGCCCGGCGATCGACGCGGTGCGCGACGGCCGCATCGAGATCCACCCCGAGTCGCAGTCGCGGCGCTACGTCGACTGGCTGGAGAACATCCGCCCATGGTGCATCTCGCGCCAGCTGTGGTGGGGCCACCAGATCCCGGTCTGGTACCGCGAGGGGGAGACGTACGTCGGCGCCACACCGCCGCAGGGCGAGGGCTGGGAGCAGGACCCCGACGTGCTCGACACCTGGTTCTCCTCGGGGCTGTGGCCGTTCGCGACGCTCGGCTGGCCGCAGGACACGCCGCAGCTGCGGGCGTTCTATCCGACCGACGTCCTCTCGACGGGTCGCGACATCCTCTTTCTCTGGGTCGCGCGGATGGTGATGCTGGGGCTGCGCTTCGCGGGCGACATCCCGTTCGAGCACGTCTACATCCACTCGATCATCCAGGCCCCCGACGGGCGGCGGATGAGCAAGTCGCTCGGGACCGGCGTCGACCCGCTCGCGCTCGTCGAGGGCGGCCCGCGCCCGCCGGCGTTCCCGCAGGGCGGCGACTTCCCCGCCTACGGCGCCGACGCGGTGCGCTTCGGCCTGCTGGCGATGTCCTCGACGCAGGACGTGCGCTTCAGCGAGGAGAAGATCGCCCAGGGACAGGCGCTCGCCAACAAGCTCTACAACGCGACGCGCTTCGTCGTGACGCGGGTGGGGGAGGAGGCCGCCGCCGCGGGCGGGCGGGGGCCGGATCCCCGGACCGTCGAGGACCGCTGGATCCTCTCGCGCCTGCAGGCGGCCAAGGCCGAGACGCAGGCGCGGCTGGACGGCTTCGACTTCGCGAAGGTCGCGCTCGGCCTGTACGACTACATCTACGGCGAGCTCTGTGATTGGTACCTGGAGCTGGTCAAGCCTCGGTTGGCAGAGGATGCCGACCCCGATGACCGCCGCGCGCTCACGGCGACGCTCCTGCACGTCCTGCGCGAGACGCTCGCCGCCGCGCACCCGGTGATCCCGTTCGTCACCGAGGAGCTCTGGGATCACGTGCCCGGGACCGAGGGCCTGCTGGCGACGGGCACGCTGCCCTCGCCCGATCCCGCGCTGGTCGATCCCGAGGCGGAGGCGCAGATGCGGCGCGCGATCGAGGCCGTCCGCATCCTGCGCGGCTGGCGCGACTCCGTCGGCGTGCGGCCCGGCGCCGTCGTGCCGGCGATGCTCAACGCCGAGGGCTACGAGGCCACGGCCGAGCGCGTGGGGGCGCTCGCACGCTTCGCCTTCAACGGCGCCGGGCCGGCGACGGCGGCGACGGCGCCGAGGTCGCCAGCGTTGCGGTGCCGGGCGGGACCGTGGGGGTGCTGGAGTCCGGCGAGGTCGACCTCGGCGCGGCCGAGCGGCGACTGCAGCAGCAGCGCGAGACGCTGCGCAGCGAGATCGAGCGCGCCGAGCGCAAGCTCGCCAACACGGGCTTCGTGGCGAAGGCGCCGCCGGCCGTCGTCGACGGCGAGCGCGCGAAGCTCGAGCGCCTGCGTGCGGAGCTGCGGTCGCTGTGAGGTCGTCGCGATGACCCGTGCCGGCCTCGACGTCGGCGCCGCGCGGACATGGAGCGCCGAGGACGCCGAGCGCTGGCTGCTGTCGCTCGAGCTCTTCGGGATGCGCTTCGGCCTGGATCGCATGCGCCGGCTGATGACCGCGCTCGATTCGCCGCACAAGCGCTTCTCGGCGATCCACGTGGTCGGCACCAACGGCAAGTCCTCGACGGTGCGGATGATCGCGGCGCTGCTGCACCACCACGGCGTTGCCACCGGCGCATACCTCTCGCCGCACCTCATCTCCTTCGCCGAGCGCATCAGGATCGGCAACACGGACATCTCGGCGGGCGCGTTCGCGGCGGCGGTCGGCCGCGCGCGCCGCGCCACGCAGCTCGTCGACCGCACGCTGGCGGCGGACGACCACGTCACGCAGTTCGAGGCGCTCACGGCGGCCGCCTACGTCCAGCTCGCCGCGGCCGGCGTGGAGGTCGCGGTCGTCGAGGCCGGGCTGGGCGGGCGCTGGGACGCCACGAACGTCCTCGACTCAGCCGTAGCCGTGCTGACGAACGTCGGCCTCGAGCACACCCGTTGGCTCGGCCCGACCGTCGCGGACATCGCGCGCGAGAAGCTCGCGGTCGTCGCACGCGGCGCGACGCTCGTGCTGGGCAGCGACCTGCATGCCGATGCCGAGACCGAGGCGCGCCTGGTGGCCGAACGCCAGGGCGCGACCATCGTGCGCGCGCCGGCCGCGCCGCCCGCGGGAGTCGAGCTCGGCGCGCGCGGGGCCTTCCAGCGCCGCAACTTCGCCGTCGCGTGCGCCGCCGCCGAGGCCTGGCTCGGACGCCTGGACGACGACGCGGTGCGCGCCGCCGCGGCGTCGACGGTCGTGCCCGGTCGATTCGAGGTGCTCTCCGACGCCGGCACCGCAGCCGGCGCCGCCGCCACGGCGGATGACGCGGTCGAGGTCGTGCTCGACGGCGCCCACAACCCCGGCGGGATCGCCGCCCTCGCCGGGTCGCTGCCCGACTTCCTCGACGGCCGGCCGCTCGTGGCGGTCCTCTCGGTGCTCGACGACAAGGATGCGGCGGCGATGCTCAGCACGCTCCTGCCCCTGTGCGCCGGGGTCGTGTTCACGGCCAACGCGAATCCGCGCGCCCTCTCCCCGGCCACGCTGGCCTCGCTCGCCGGGCAGGTCGGCGCGCCGGCGGTCACCCGGGTGCAGGCCGATCCGCAACGGGCGGTCGCGCTCGCGCGGCGGCTGGCGGCGGACCTGGCGGCCGCGCGGGCCGCCGCGGACGCGGACGCGGACGCGGGCGGCGTGCGCGGCGCGGTCGTACTGGCGACGGGCTCGATCTACCTCGTCGCCGACCTCGTACGGCCGGCCGGCATGGGCCGGGGGTCCACGCTGTGAACCGCGAGGGCCCCTCCGCGCTGAAGCTCATCGGCGCGGTCGCGCTGCTCGTGGCGGTCACGATCCTGTTCTGGTTCGGGGTCGGCTATGCGCTCGGCCGGCTCTTCCTCTGACGCCCGGCGTACCACGCCTGCCCGCGCGACGGATAAGCTCCGCCGATCGTGCTCGCTGTCTTTGGCATCAACAGCGATGGGCTGAACCTTGCGGTCAACATGCTCATCCTGTTTCTCGTCGTCATCTACCTGGCGCTCGTGTACTGGACGTACATGGACGCGATCAGGCGGATCGAGGACCCGATGCTGGTCATCTGCGCCACGGTGGCATCGCTCTTTCCGTTCGTCGGGACGATCCTCTACGTGATCGTCCGTCCTCCGGAGTACCTCGAGGACATCCACGAGCGCGAGCTGGAGATGCAGGCCGCCGAGGCGCGACTGCACGATGCGAACTACATGCTCTGCCCGCATTGCGACTACGAAGTCAAGGAAGACTTCCTACGCTGTCCCAACTGCGTGCGCAAGCTGCGTGACCCGTGCCGCAACTGCGGCCGGCCGTTGGATCCGACCTGGAAGCTCTGCCCGTACTGCGAGGCAGAGCCAGGCGATGTCGGCCGCCAGCCGCGGCTGCGCTCCGAAGCCTGATATTCCCCCCACTCCTAGGAGACTTCAATCGATGGACAGGACCCTGATCCTGGTCAAGCCAGACGCGTTCGCGCGACAGCTGACCGGAGAGATCATCAGCCGCTTCGAGCGAAAGGGCTTGCGCCTCGGCGCGCTGAAGCTCATGACGCTCGACGAGGCGACCGCCAAGCTGCACTACGCCGAGCATGAGGGCAAGCCCTTCTTCGACGGCCTCTTGGCCTTCATCACCTCGGGCCCGCTCGTCGCGATGATCGTCGAGGGTCCCAACGCGGTCGCCGCCGGCCGCCAGCTGTGCGGCTCGACGCACGGCATCTACGCCGCACCGGGCTCGATCCGCGGCGACTACGCCACCTCGATGCAGCGCAACCTCGTCCACGCCTCGGACTCCGACGCGTCTGCCGCGCGCGAGATCGAGATCTACTTCGGCGAGGTGTAGGCGTTCGACGCCAGGCCCGCAGCTCGTTCGGCGCCAGGCGCGCCGAGCGCATCGTTCACCGGTGAACGCGTGCGGCCGGTGCATCGCGCGCCGCTACGCTGCGCCCCGTGCCCGCCGCTCCCCTGATCCTCGCCAGCCGGTCGCCCCAGCGGCGGGCGATCCTCCAGCAGCTGGGGATCGCGTTCGAGGTGCTTGCCGTCGACGTCGAGGAGCTCGTTGCCGGCGATCCGGTCGAGCTCGCGCGCGCCAATGCGCTTGCCAAGGCGCGGGCGGCGGCGCGCCTGCGCCCGCACGACACGATCCTCGGGGTCGACACGATCGTCGCGCTCGACGGCGAGATCTACGGAAAGCCGGCGTCGGAAGCCGCCGCGCGAGAGACGCTCAGACGGCTCGCCGGGCGCACGCACGAGGTCGTCAGCGGGATCGCGCTCCTCGATTCGGTCAACCCTCAGGTTTCGCATGAGGTGACGAGCGTGACCTTTCGAGCACTCGACGACGAGCTCGTCGCGCGGTACGCCGCGACCGGCGAATGGTCCGGTAGGGCGGGGGGTTACGCCATCCAGGGCGTGGGCGCAGTGCTCGTTCGCCGCATAATGGGCGACTACCTGAACGTGGTCGGTCTGCCCGTCGGAAGATTGCTGGACCTCGACTTGAGCCTTATGCTCAGGGGGAACTAGAGGGATGGCTTGGCGCAGCCCCTTGCGCCGCTAGACTCAACAGCGGCGACAGCACCGCGAGCACCCCTCGCACCGCGGTCCTGAGCATGGGTTCTCGCCACCTCTTCAATGGGCTTCTTCAGCTACCTCACAGGATTCGGCGGCCGCGACATGGCCGTCGACCTGGGCACCGCCAACACGCTGGTCTACGTGCGCGGTCGCGGCATCGTCCTGAGCGAGCCGTCGGTGGTCGCGATCGACTCGCGCAGCGGCGAGGTGCACGCGGTCGGGATCGAGGCCAAGCGGATGCTCGGCCGCACCCCGGGCACGATCTCCGCGATCCGCCCGCTGAAGGACGGCGTCATCGCGGACTTCGACGTGACCGAGGAGATGCTGCGCCACTTCATCCAGAAGGTTCACCAGAATCGCTGGGCCCACCCGCGCGTGGTGGTGTGCGTCCCGTCGGGCGTGACCGGGGTGGAGAAGCGCGCGGTCGAGGAGGCCTGCCTGAGCGCCGGCGCGCGCCAGGCCTACCTCATCGAGGAGCCGATGGCGGCGGCGATCGGCGCCGGCCTGCCGGTCGGCGAGCCGACGGGCTCGATGGTCGTCGACATCGGCGGCGGCACGAGCGAGGTGGCGGTCATCTCGCTCGGCGGCATCGTCGTCTCGCAGTCGATCCGCATCGGCGGCGACGAGCTCGACGAGGCGATCATCAACTACGCCAAACGCGAGTACAAGCTGCTCATCGGTCAGCAGACGGCCGAGGAGGTCAAGCTCGAGATCGGGTCCGCGCACCCGATGGAGGAGGAGGTCCAGGCCGAGATCCGCGGCCGCGACATGGTCTCCGGCCTGCCGAAGACCGTCGTGCTGACCAGCGAGGAGATCCGCCAGGCGCTCGAGGAGCCGCTCTCGCAGATCATCGACGCCGTCAAGGAGACGCTCGACCGCACGCCGCCCGAGCTGTCCTCGGACATCATGGACCGCGGGATCATGCTCGCGGGCGGAGGGTCGCTGCTGCAGGGGCTCGACGAGCGCCTGCGCGAGGAGACGCAGATGCCGTGCCACCTCGCCGAGTCGCCGCTGACGTGCGTCGCGGTCGGCTCGGGCCGCTCGCTGGAGGAGTTCGAAGTCATCCACCGCACGAACCGCGGGAACTCGAAGAACCGCCGCCGCCGGTACTAACGACCAGACCTTGGAGCCAGCGCCCACGTGTACGACAAGACCGTCCGCCGGCGCCGGGCAGTTCTCGGACTGCTCGTCGCCTGCTCGCTGATCCTCCTCACCGCGTATTTCGGTGAGTCGGGCAGCGGCGCGCTGCACTCGGTGCAGCGTGGGACGAGCGAGGTCCTCAACCCCGTGCAGGAGGGCGCGAGCCGCGCGCTGAAGCCCGTCCGCGACCTGTTCGGCTGGTTCGGCGACACGATCGCCGCCAAGGGGCAGGTGGAGGACCTGCGCAAGGAGCGCGACCGGTTGCGAACGGAGCTGGCGGCGACGGAGGTCAACAGCGCCGACCTCGATCGCCTCAGCAAGCTCTTCGAGCTCGACGGCGTCCTGCGGCATCGCGGACCTCGGGCCGAAGACCGGCCGGGTCATCTTCCAGTCGCCGACGGTCTGGTACGCGACGATCCGGGTCGACAAGGGCTCCGACGACGGCGTGCAGGTCGGTCACCCGGTCATCAACGAGGAGGCGCTGATCGGCCGCGTCACCCAGGTCTTCGGCGGCTCCGCGCAGGTCACGCTCATCACCGATGCCACGACGAAGGTGCCCGTCCGCGCCGGCCGCGAGCAGTCGTTCGGCATCGTCGAGCCCGCGAGCGCCGGCAACCCGACCGACCTCGTCATGAACTTCACGCAGCCCAACGCGAAGATCGCGGTCGGCGACCGCGTCGTCACGCGCGGCACCGAGCCCGAGGACCATGCGTCGTCGCGCTACCCCGTGGGCCTGCCGATCGGCCGCGTCACCCGGATCGAGCACGAGGGCACCGACACGCAGGAGATCCACCTGCGCCCGTACGCCGACGTGCGCAGCCTGGACTTCGTGCAGATCCTCACCCGCCCGCGAGGGCCGCGCGGATGACGACGCTCTCGCCGCATCTGCTCCTGCGCCTCGCCGCCCTCGGCATGCTCGGCGTCGTCGTCCAGACCGCCGCGGTCTCGCAGCTGCCGATCGCCGGCGCGAACGCCGATCTGTCGCCGCTGCTCGTGATGGCGGTCGGCCTGCTGTGCGGCTCGCTGGCGGGTGGCGTCTTCGGCTTCGGCGTGGGCCTGTTCGCCGACGTCGTCGCGCTGCAGACGCTCGGCGTCTCCTCCCTCGTGCTGCTCGGCGTCGGCTACGGCGCCGGTCGCCTGCGCGAGGCGCGCGACCCCGAGGGCACGCTCGTCCCGCTCGCCGTGGGCGCCGCCGCGACGCTCGCCTTCGGCATCGGGTTCGCGCTCGTGCAGTTTTTGCTCGGCGTCGACGCGCCCGTCTCGTGGGCGCTCATCCGCCAGCTGCTGGCGACGCTCGTCATCAACACGTTGCTCGCGCTGCCGCTCTACGCGCTGGTCCGCCGCTGCCTGAACGGCGCGATGCCCGACGACCCGCGCCGCCGGCGCCGGCGCGCGTACACGACCGGCGGGCTGAGCCCGCTCTCCCGCGGCCCGGAGATCCGGCGCTGATGATGGAGTCCTCCGGCGACCGCCGCGCACCGATCACGCCGCAGCTCGCGCTGCGCGTGGCGATCCTCGGCGGTGTCGCGTTCGCGCTGTTCGCGATCGTCTTCTTCCGCCTCTGGTACCTGCAGGTGCTGTCGGGCGACAAGTTCCTCGCCGAGGCGACCGTCAACCGCGTCCGCGAGCTGCGCATCCAGGCGCCGCGCGGCAAGATCGTCGACCGCAGCGGCAAGCTCATCGTCGCCAACAAGCTCGCGGTCGTCGTCGAGCTCGACCCCGCGAAGCTGCCCGAGTCCGAGCGCAAGCTGGCCGGGCAGTGGGCCTTCGACGTCAACACGCGCGCCGCCCGGCCGAAGGGCAAGCGCGGCGACCCGATCCGCATCCCGGCCACGCCGCCGGAGCTGAGGCCCCGGTACGAGCGCATCGGCCGGGTCCTCGACCTGCCCGCGAGCGAGGTCCACCGCCGGGTCGTGCGCTCGCTCGTGCTCGTGCCGTACACCAACGTTCGCCTGAAGACCGACGTGTCCGCCTCGACGCTGTCGTACATCACCGAGCGCCCCGAGCTCTTCCCCGGCGTGAAGGTCGACCAGACCTACCTGCGCAAGTACCCCAACGACTCGCTGGCGGCGCAGATCCTCGGGACGGTCGCCGAGATCAGCCCCGAGGAGCAGAAGGAGCAGCGCTTCCGCGGCGTCACGGACGGCACGCTCGTCGGCAAGGACGGCCTGGAGCGCGCCTATGACCGCTACCTGCGCGGCGTGGACGGCAAGCAGCGCATCCAGGTCGACGCGTTCGGGCGCCCGGTCCCCAACCCGCGCCTGAAGCGCACCGAGCCGATCGCGGGCCAGCGCCTGCGCCTGACGCTCGACCTCGCCCTGCAGCGCACCACGCAGGGCCGTCTGGCCGAGATCGGGGGCGGCCACCCGGGCGCGGCGATCGCGCTGGATCCGCGCGACGGCGCGGTCCTGGCGATGGCCTCGCACCCGACGTTCGATCCGGCTGTCCTGACGAAGCCGATCACGCAGGCGCGCTACCGGGCGCTGACCGGCGAGGCCACCGGCAAGCCGCTGTTCAACCGCGCGATCGCCGGCCAGTACCCGACCGGATCGACGTTCAAGGCGATCACCGCGCTCGCGGGGCTCGAGAAGGGGCTCGTCACGCCGGGCACCACGATCAACGACCCCGGCTACATCCAGATCGGCGAGCAGAAGCGCACCAACGCCAAGAACCAGGCCTACGGCGCCGTCGACCTCGCCAGGGCGATCCAGGTCTCCTCGGACGTCTACTTCTACAAGCTCGGCCAGGACGCGTTCTACGCCCCCAACGACAACCTCGTCATCCAGCGCTACGCCCGCAAGCTCGGCTTCGGCCGCGCGACGGGGATCGACCTGCCCGGCGAGGACGGCGGCGTCATCCCGGACATCGAGTGGCGCGACGAGATCAACGCCGCCGAGCGCGTGTGCCGCAAGGAGAAGAAGATCTCGGTGGAGGCGAACGTCTTCGCGGCCGGCGCGGCCGGCTGCGGGCGCTCGGACCTGCGCGACTACAACCTCGGCGACACCGTCAACCTCTCCGTCGGCCAGGGCGACCTGCAGGCCACGCCGCTGCAGCTCGCGGTCGCCTATGCGGCGATCGCCAACAAGGGCAAGGTCGTCGTGCCGCACCTCGGGCTGGAGATCCAGCGCTCCAACGGCGAGCTCGTGCAGCGCATCGAGCGCGACCCGGCGCGCCGCGTCGACATCGACGAGGCCGACCGCCAGGCGGTCGCCGGCGGCCTGCATCGTGCGGCCAGCGAGCCCGGCGGCACGTCGGCCGACGTCTTCGCCGGCTGGCCGCAGGACACGCTGCCGGTCTTCGGCAAGACCGGCACGGCCGAGCGCCAGCCGAAGGCCGACCAGTCCTGGTACGTCGCCTACGTCCCCGATCCCAAGCGGCCGATCGTCGTCGCCGTGACGGTCGAGGAGGGCGGCTACGGCGCCGCCCGGGCAGCGCCGATCGCCTGCCGGATCCTGGCGAAGTTCTATGGCCTCGGCGACGTGCCCTGCGCGCCCGGCGAGGACGAGTCGCAGTGAACGAGTCCACCCCGAGCCGGCTGCCCGCGGGCCTGCGCCTGCCCTTCGATCCGCTGCTCGCGCTGGCGGCGATCGGCCTCATGGCCGCCTCGCTCGTTACCCTCAACGCATCCACGAGCCAAGACGTTCCGGGCGATCCGCACTTCTACGTAACGCGCCAAGGCGTGTTCTTCGCCATCGGCACGCTGCTGGCGATCGTCCTGAGCCGCGTCGACTATTCGCGTTTTCGCGAGCTGAAGTACGGGATCTACGGCATGATGATGGGCGGCCTGCTGCTCGTCGCGGTCTTCGGCGGCAACACGCGCGGCTCGCAGCGCGCGATCCAGCTGCCGTTCTTCGAGGTGCAGGCCTCCGAGCTCGGCAAGGTGCTGCTGATCGCCGCGCTCGCCGGCTTCGTCGTGGACCGCTCGCGGCGCCTGGGCGAGCGCGACACGACGGCGCGCCTCGTGATCGTCGGGATGGTGCCGGCGACGTTCGTCATGGCCTCCGATCTCGGCTCGGGGCTCGTCTACATCGCGATCCTCTTCGCCGCCCTCTTCGTGGCCGGCGTCAGCTGGCGGCACTTCGCCGGGCTGATCACGCTCGGGATCGTCTCGATCGCGCTCGTGCTGACGGCCGCGCCGGCGCTCGGGGTGACGGTGCTGACGCCCGAGCAGTCCTCGCGCCTGACGTCGTTTCTGTCGCCGTCGGAGGTCGCCGGCGACGCCGGCTACCAGCAGAACCAGTCGCGCATCGCCATCGGGTCCGGTCAGAAGACCGGCCGCGGCGATCAGGCGACCCAGTCGCAACTGAACTTCCTGCCCGAGGAACGCACGGACTTCGCGTTCGCCGTGGTCGGCGAGCGCTGGGGATTTGCCGGCGCCGGCCTCCTTCTCTCGCTCTACGCGCTGCTCGTCTGGCGCGGTCTGAGGATTCTCACCATGGCCAAGAACCTCTACGGCGCGCTGATCGCCGGGGGCATCGTGGCCATGCTCCTGTTCCAGGTCTTCATCAACGTCGGCATGAACGTGGGGATCATGCCCATCACCGGGATCCCACTGCCGCTGTTCTCATACGGCGGCAGCTCGGCGCTCTCGACCCTCTTGGCCATCGGCCTGTTGCAGTCGGTCTACGCGCAAGGGCGCTTCGCTGCTGTGACCAAACGCCGGGGGCTCCCATTCTGAGCAAAGGACTCTTCACCCATGAAGAAGCAACTGCTGGTCAGCGTCGATCGCGGGGAAACCCGCGTCGCGCTGCTGGAAGCATCCGGTAAGCCGAGCGCCGCCGGCGCCGCGAAGCCGGCCACACGTTCCAAGAAGCCCGATCCGGCGGACGGCTACCGCGTTGCCGAGCTGTACTTCGAGCGCCGCGGCGCGCGCTCGATCGTCGGCAACATCTACAAGGGCAAGGTCGACAACGTCCTCGCCGGCCTCGAGGCCGCCTTCGTCGACATCGGCCTGGACAAGAACGGCTTCCTGCACGTCGACGAGATCGTCGTGCCGGGCGTCGACGTCGGCCGCCGCGGCCGCGGCAAGGAGGGCGGCTCGAAGATCACCGAGCTCATCAAGCCCGGCCAGGAGATCGTCGTGCAGGTCGTCAAGGACCCGCTGAAGAGCAAGGGCGCGCGGCTGAGCATGGAGCTGACGATCGCCGGCCGTTACATGGTCTACGCCCCGATGGGCGAGGGCGTTGGCGTCTCGCGGCGCCTCGACGACCGCGAGCGCGAGCGCCTGCGCCGCGAGACGAAGGGCCTGGACCTGCGCGGCGGCGGCGCGATCATCCGCACCGCGGCCAGCGGCGCGACCCGCCAGGACTTCGAGCGCGAGCTGCAGTACCTGTTCAAGCTGCACGAGGTGCTGCTCAAGCGCGTCGAGGAGACGCCCGCGCCCGGCCTCGTCTTCCAGGAGGCCGACCTCTCGGTGCGCGTCGTGCGCGACATCTTCTCCGAGCACTTCGAGAAGGCCATCGTCGACGATCCCAAGCAGCACCAGCGCCTCGTCTCGTTCTTCACGCGCACCGCGCCGGAGCTCGTCGACCGCGTCGAGCTCTACGAGGAGAAGGCCCCGCTGTTCTCGGCCTACGGCGTCGACAAGGTCATCGACGGCCTCATGACGCGCCGCGTGGACCTGCCCAGCGGCGGCTACCTGATCATCGACTACGCCGAGGCGCTGACGGTCATCGACGTCAACTCCGGATCGTTCATCGGCCGCGGCAAGGGCGCGCGCCTGGAGGACACGATCACGACGACGAACCTCGAGGCCGCCGAGGAGGTCGTCAACCAGCTGCGCCTGCGCGACATCGGCGGGATCATCGTCATCGACTTCATCGACATGGCCCGCGCCCGCAACCGCGACGCGGTGCTGAAGACGCTGCGCAAGACCCTGGACGAGGATCGCACGAAGACCTTCACGGCGGAGATCTCCAAGCTCGGCCTCGTCGAGATGACGCGCCAGAACGTCACCGAGGGCGTGCGCGAGATCATCTCCCGCCCCTGCCCGGTGTGCAACGGCGACGGCGTGATCAAGTCCGAGGAGACGATCGCGATCGAGTTCGAGCGCCGCCTGCGCGTCATCGCCAAGAAGGCGCTCAAGAAGCACGAGGCGTTCCTCGTGCAGATGAACCCGCGCGTCAGCGCGATCTTCACCGGCAACGCCAAGCGCGTGCTGCACACGCTCGAGGAGGAGACCGGCCGGCGCTTTCACTTCACGGGCACCGAGGGCCTGCCGCTGGACCACTTCGACATCGTCATGGAGGGCTCGCGCGACGAGGTCATGGAGCGCGCGGTGCCGTTTCGGGAGGGCGACGAGGTCCTCGTGCACATCGTCGAGCCGCACATGTACGACGTCGACGACGCCGTCGCGAAGATCGACGGCTACATCATCAGCGTGGCGGGGGGCGGACGCTTCGTCGGCGCCAAGCGGCTGGTCCGGATCGACCACGCCGGCCGCACGTCGGCCACCGCGACGCTGCTCGACGCGCCGGAGGACACCGCCGCACCGCCGGCCGCTGCGGCCACGCCGGCGCCACCAGCCGCACCAACGGGACCGGCCGACACGACCGCCGAGGACGGTGGCGCAGACGATGGCGTAGAATCGACGACTCGGCGCCGCGGCCGCAGGGGCGGCCGGCGCCGTTCGCGTGCCACGGCAGAGTCTGGCGCGACACCCGCTTCGGAAAGCTGAACCTTCTTTTCATCATGGCCTACGCAATCGTCAAGACCGGCGGCAAGCAGTACCGCGTCGAGGAGGGCCAGACCCTGCTCGTCGAGCGGCTGCCCCAGGAGGAGGGCGCCACCGTCACGCTGGCGCCGCTGCTGTACGCGGCCGACGACGCCGTCTTCGACACCGATGGCCTGAAGAAGGTCTCGGTCAAGGCCCGCATCGTGGCCCACGAGCGCGGCGAGAAGCTGCGCGTGTTCAAGTTCAAGCCCAAGCGCGGCTACAAGCGCACGACGGGACACCGTCAGGAGCTCACCCGCCTGGAGATCACGGAAGTCTCCGGCGGCGGACGACGCGCTCCCTCCGGTCGCGCTCAGAATCCCGAGCGCGGGGCCGGACGCCCCGCGGAGGTCACCACCTGATGGCACACAAGAAGGGGCTCGGCTCCTCCCGCAACGGGCGCGACTCCAACGCGCAGCGCCTCGGCGTCAAGACGTTCGCCGGCGAGACCGTCAGCGGCGGCGAGATCATCGTCCGCCAGCGTGGCACGCGCTTCCGTCCCGGCGACGGCGTCGGCATCGGCAAGGACGACACGCTCTACGCCCGCTCGGCGGGGACCGTCGTCTTCGGTCAGCAGCGCGGCAAGCGCGTCGTCTCGATCACCCCGCACGACGCCGAATAGCCACGCGGTGTCGGCGCGGGATCTCGCCCGCGTCCTCGCCGCCGGTCGTGTCGCGATCGGCGTCGGCCTGCTGGTCGCGCCCCGGCTGAGCCTGGGAGTGTGGATCGGTCGCGACGCCGCGGCCGGCCCGGTGTCTGCGCCGGCGCGGGCACTCGGCATCCGCGAGGTCGCCCTCGGCGGGATGGCGCTGCACGTCGTCGACGAACCGGACGTCGGCGCGGGGCTGCTGCGCACGCTGGCGGTCTGCGACGCCGTCGACCTGCTGGCGACGCTCGCCGCACGCCGTTGGCTGTCGCGGCCGGCGATTGCGCTGATCGCGGGGATGGCGCTGAGCGCCGCCGGCGGGCAGTTGTGGGCGGCCGGGCAGCTGAAGGCGCCGGACGCCGCCGAGGCCTAGGCCTCGGCGGCGCAGCTGGTGCGCTACGCGCACGGAGCTGGTGCGCTGCGCGCTGCGTTCGCCATGTGTGTGCGTGTGAGTTGAACATGCATCGCTGAGGGAATGAGTCGGGTGGGCGCCGGCGTTGCTTCCGGGTCTCGGGCGCCTTTTGCACCTGGGGCGTGCATAACTCGACCAGCGCTTTCGTGGGAGGGGTCGCAGGGCGTGGGTTTCCCTCATCACGGGCGAAATCCGCTTTACGGCGGTCGACCGGCGGAGGCTCCTAGATCCCGTAGGGCCGGCCGCGCTGCTGGCGCCGCGTGGTCGTCAGCGGCTCCGGGCCGGGCCGGGGGTTCTGCTCGAGCCAGGCCCGCGCGGCCGCGGTCGCGTCGCGCGCGACGGTGGCGACGTCGGTGCCCGGCGCCGGCTCGCGCATCACGCCGAGCTCGCAGAGCTGGTGGACCATCGACTCCAGCGGCGAGTGCGCGTGACACCACGGCTCCGGGAAGGCGGACCCCTTCTTCGCCGTCGCGACCCATTCGACCAGCAGCCAGTCGCTCAGCCGCACCTTGTCCGGGAAGCCGGCGAAGCCGGGCGCGGGGGTCACGCCGGCGGATCCTTCGGACGTGGCGGCGGTGGGCGCGTCCGCGGGGCGCCCGAGGATGTCGCGCCACAGCCCGGGACCCTGCTCGGGCGGATGGGCCTCCAGCCAGCCGGGCGCCGCCGCGCTCGCGACGCGGGCGATCTCGGCATGGGTTGCGTCGCGGGCCGGCTGCGCGATGACGCCGAGCTCGACGAGCTGGCGCACGATCGCGCGCAGCGGGGACTGCGCGTGACACCACGGCTCCGGGAACGCGTCGCCCGGCTTGGCCGCGGCGACCCACTCCACGAGCAGCCGGTCGCCGAGCATGATCCGCTCCGGGACGTCCGGGGCGCGCCGCGCGTCGCTCATGTCGGCTGGCTCACCGGCCGGATGAGGATCTCGTTGACGTCGACGTGCGGCGGCTGCGACACGGCGAACATGATCGCACGGGCGATGTCGTCCGGCGCGAGGGCGTCGCTCGGCGCGTCGTCGAAGAACGGCGTGTCGACCATCCCGGGCTCGATCGAGGTCACGCGCACGCCGGTGTCGTTGAGATCCTGGCGCGCGGACTCGGCCATCGCCGTGACGGCATGCTTCGTCGCGCTGTAGAGCGAGCCCGGCAGCGCGCGGCGCCCCGCGACCGAGCTCGTCAGCAGCAGGTGCCCGACGGAGTCCTTCAGCGGCGGGATCGTGGCGCGGATCGTGTAGGCGCAGCCGAGGACGTTGGTGAGCACCATGTCGCGCCACTGCTCGGGGCTTTCCTTCAGGAAGCCGCGCGCCGCGCCGAAGCCGGCGTTGGCGAACGCGACGTCGATGCGCCCGAAGGCGTCAAGTGCCGCCTGCACCATCGCCTCCTGCTGGGCGAAGTCGGTGACGTCGCAGGTGACGGCGATCGCCCGGTCGTCCCCGCCGAGCTCGTCGGCGAGCGACTCGAGCTTGTCGGTCGAGCGGGCGGCGAGCACGACGCGGTGGCCGGCGGCCGCCGCCTGGCGCGCCGTCGCGGCGCCGATGCCGCTCGAGGCGCCGGTGATGAGGAAGACGGGGTCGTCGGCCATGGTTCTCCTTGGTGTGGGGGTCGGGCGAGGGACCGGACGCTGACCGGTGACCCCCTAACGTTGGCAGGGACATGCTCTACGACAAGGCGCGCATCAACGTGGTGGCAGGCGGCGGCGGCGACGGCTGCCTGAGCTTCCGCCGGGAGGCCCACGTCCCGCACGGCGGCCCCGACGGCGGCGACGGCGGGCACGGCGGCGACGTCGTGCTCGTCTGCGACGACTCGCTGCGCGACCTGCAGTCCTTCAAGCGCAGCGTGCACTACAAGGCCAAGCGTGCCGGCCACGGCGAGGGCGCCCTGCGCCACGGCGCCGACGGCCCGCCGCTGGAGGTGCACGTCCCGCCCGGGACGCAGGTGGCCTCCTGGGACGGCAGCACGCACGACCTCGTCGTACCCGGTCAGCGCGTCGTCGTCGCCCGCGGCGGCTCCGGCGGGCGCGGCAACAAGAAGTTCGCGAGCTCGACGACGCAGGCGCCGCGCATGCGCGAGCGGGGCCTGCCCGGCGAGGAGGGCTGGATCGACCTGCGCCTGAAGCTGCTGGCCGACGTCGGCCTCGTCGGCCTTCCCAACGCGGGCAAGTCCTCGCTGCTGACGCGCATGACGCGTGCGGCGCCGAAGGTCGCCGCGTATCCGTTCACCACGCTCGAGCCGGTGCTCGGGACGCTCGACGGCCCCGATCGCCAGCTCATCGTCGCCGACATCCCGGGGCTCATCGAGGGCGCCAGCGACGGCGCCGGCCTCGGCCACGACTTCCTCGCCCACGTCGAGCGCACGCGCCTGCTCGTGCACGTCCTCGACCTCGCGCCGCTCGACGGCTCCGATCCGGTCGCCAACCACGCCACGATCGAGGCCGAGCTGCGCGCCCACGACCGGCGCCTGGCGGCGCTGCCGCGGCTGCTGGCGCTCTCCAAGGCCGACCTCGTCCCCGCCGGCGAGGCCGAGCAGGCCGCGGCGCGGTGGCGTGAACGGCTCGGCGCCGACGTGCCGGTGCTCGTCACCTCCGCGGCGACCGGCGCGGGCACCGACGAGCTCGCGCTCGAGCTGCTGCGCCGCGTGCCGCGGACGGGCACCGTGGCGCCGGGGGAGGCCGTCGCCCTGGAGGACGCGCCGGCCGTCGAGCATCGCGTCTTCCGGCCGGCGGCGAACCGCGGCTTTCGCATCGAGCGGATCGACGAGGGGGTCTTCCGGGTCGAGGGCGACGGCGTCGAGCGGCTGCTCATGCGTCACGATCTCGACAATGACGAGTCGCTCGCCCACGTCGAGGGACGGCTGCGCAAGATGGGCGTCATCGGCGCGCTCGAGGCGCAGGGCTTCGAGCCGGGCGACGACGTCGAGATCGCCGGCGTCATGTTCGAGCTGCATCCCGGATAGCGCAACCGCCTGCTCCGGCGGCGCAACCTTCGCCTCCGAGGCGGTGTTGTGTCAGGGGTGGGTACCTGAACAGGGGAGGTCGGTGTGCGGCATGGCAGCAGAGCGAGCGCGACGGTGGCGGGGACACGGCGATGCGCGACCCATTACGGTTCCGCGCCGATGAGCCCTCGAATCCGCAAACTCTCCCTGCTGACCGTCCTGCTCACGTGCCTGTGCGCGCCGGCGGCCCAGGCCTCACCCGATCAGGCGTCGATCATGATGGACGACGACCAGCTGCTGTACCGCGACAACGTCACCCAGACGCGCACGCTCGTGACGATGCGCTCGATGGGCGTCGACGCGGTGCGCGCGACCATGCTCTGGCGGATCGTCGCCGAGGGCGCCGATCTGACCAACAAGGAGATCGAGCGCATCCGCGGCGCGAAGAACCGCGACAAGGCGCGCGCGCAGCGCGCGCGCTTCAAGGCGACCGACCCGCGCACGTATCCGACCCGCAACTGGGATCGCTACGACAACCTCGTCAAGGAGGCCACGCGGCTGGGCATGCGCGTCTTCTTCACGATCACCGGGCCCGGACCGAGCTACGCGCACAAGATCGCGCCCGCCAGCCAGCGCAGGAACGCCGGCACGTACCGGCCGTTCCCGTCGCGCTTCCGCGCCTTCGTCGAGGCGATCGGCAAGCGCTACTCGGGCACCTACAAGGACGAGAACGCGATCCGCAAGGTGCTGCCGCGCGTGTCGCTGTGGTCGCTGTGGAACGAGCCCAACCAGCCCGGCTGGCTGTCGCCGCAGTGGGAGAAGGTCGGCGGCGTCATCACGCCGGTCGCGCCGATGCTCTACCGCGAGCTGCACCAGGCCGGCGTGCAGGGTCTCGAGCGCTCCGGTCACGGCAACGACCCGATCCTGCTCGGCGAGCTCGCCCCGCTGGGCTCGGACAAGACGGGGCCGACCAACGGCCTGCGCCCGGTCCCGTTCCTGCGCGAGATGCTCTGCCTCAAGCCCGACGGTACGTCGTACGCCGCCGCCGAGGCCGCCGCCCGGCGCTGCCAGGACTTCGTGAAGAACCCGACGCTGAAGGCGACCGGGTTCGCCCATCACCCGTACACGAAGAAGACCGCGCCGACCGTCGCGCCGAAGAACCCCGACGAGATCACGATCGCCAACATCGGCACGCTCGGCCCGATCCTCGACACCCTCGCGGCGCAGTCGGGCGGCAAGATCGCGGCCGACCTGCCGATCTTCCTGACCGAGTTCGGCTACGAGAGCGAGCCCGACCCGCGCAACGGCATCCCGTTCCTGCGCCAGGCGCAGTTCAACCAGCTGGCCGAGTTCCTCGCCTACAACGACCCGCGGGTGGCGGCGACGACGCAGTTCCTGCTCAAGGACGCCCCGCCGCTGCGGCGCTCGCCGGTCACCGGCAAGGCCTACAAGGTCGGCTCGCGGGAGTACTGGTTCACCTACCAGTCGGGGCTGTACAACACGCGCAACCGGGCCAAGCCGGCGGCGTTCGCGTATTCGTTCCCGCTCGTCGTCTATCCCGCGGGCGAGGGCACGGTCGGCTTCTGGGGTCAGGCGCGGTTCCGGCCCAACGCCGGCAGCGACACGATCCTCTTCCTGTGGCGGCCCGATCCGAAGTCGCCCTGGCAGCAGCTGACCGACCTGGCGACCACCAACCCGCGCAACTTCTTCTCGGGCTCGGCGCCCATCCCGGGTCCGGGCGGCGAGTACGCGGCGGCGTACTTCCAGCCGGCGACGGAGACCGCCGAGGCCAAGATCGGCGCGTACTCGCTGCCCACGAAGCTCGGCGGGTAGCGCGCAGGCACGACGGGGCGCAGCGGCCATGCGCGCGTAAGCTCAAGCGCGCATGGCCCGGTACGTCATCAAGCTCGGATCGAGCATCGTCGCGCAGGACGACGGCGAGCTGCGCGCCGGCGTCATCGAGCGCATCTGCGCCGAGGCCGCGGCGCGCCATGCGGCCGGCCACGACGTCGTGCTCGTCACGAGCGGGGCGATCGCGCGCGGCATGCGGGTGATGGGCCTGGCGGTCCGTCCGCGCGCGATCGAGGACCTGCAGGCGGCGAGCGCCGTCGGGCAGGGCAAGCTCTACCGCGTCTACGACGAGCTGCTGCGCGACCACGGGATCACGTCGGCGCAGGTGCTGCTGACGTTCTTCGACATGAGCGCGCGCACGCACTACCTCAATGCCCGCGGCACCTTGGGCAAGCTGCTGGAGTGGCGGGTGCTGCCGGTCATCAACGAGAACGACACGACGACGACCGACGAGATCTCCTTCGGCGACAACGACTTCCTCGCCGCGCAGGTCGCGATGCTCGTCGGGGCCGACCTGCTCGTGCTGCTGACCGACGTCGAGGGCCTCTTCACGGCCAGCCCGCGGACCGATCCGGACGCGCGGCTGGTCTCGTCGGTGACGGACTTCGCGGCTCTGGGCGACCTGGCGATCGGCCACACCACGTCGCCGCTGGGCACCGGGGGGATGCGCTCGAAGGTCGTCGCCGCCGAGATGGCGACGGCCGGCGGCATCGAGACGGTCATCTGCAGCGGGCTGCGCGAGGGCGCGCTGAGCGCCGCGCTCGACGGCGAGGCGGAGGGCACGCGCTTCGGCGCCGGGGAGGCGCGCTACTCGTCGTTCAAGCTCTGGCTGCGCTACGCCAAGCCGGCGCGCGGCACGGTCGTCGTCGACGCCGGCGCGGCGCGCGCGCTGCGCGACGGCGGGACCTCGCTGCTGCCGGTCGGGATCACCGAGGTGCGCGGCGCCTTCGACGCGGGCGACGCCGTCCAGGTCGCCCACGGGGCGATCGTCATCGGCAAGGGGATCTGCAACTACGCCGCCGACGAGCTCGGCAAGGTCAAGGGGATGAAGTCCGGCGCCGTGCGCGAGGTGATGCCGCGCGCCACCGAGGAGGCGATCCACCGCGACTACTTCGTCCTGAGCTGAGCCGGATCGACGGACTGACGTACCCTTTCACCATGGCGACTGCGACCCGCACGGTCTCCGACATCTGCCTGGCGGCGCGCGACGCCGCCCGCGCGCTGGCCGCGCTGGACACCGACACGAAGAACGCGGCGCTGGAGGCGATCGCCGACGCGCTGATCGCCCGCACCGACGAGATCGTCGAGGCGAACACGCGCGACATGCAGGACGGCCGCTCGGGTGGGCTCGACAGCGCGCTGCTGGACCGGCTCATGCTCGATCCGGCCCGCATCGCCGCCATCGCGGCAGGCACCCGGGCGATCGCGGCGCTGCCCGATCCGGTCGGCGAGGTCGTCGAGGGAAAGCGCCTGCCCAACGGACTCGACGTGCGGATGCTGCGCGTTCCCTTCGGCGTGGTGGCGGTCGTCTACGAAGCCCGGCCCAACGTGACGATCGACGCCGCCTCGCTGTGCCTGAAGTCCGGCAACGCGGTGGTCCTGCGCGGATCGTCGTCGGCGGCGCACTCCAACGCCGTGCTGGCGGCGATCGCCGCCGACGCGGCGATGTCGGCGGGCGTGCCCGAGGGCGCGATCGGCCTGGTCGCGGGCGGCGGGCGCGCCGAGCTCGCCGAGCTGGCGACGCAGGACGGCGTGGTCGACCTCATCTTCCCGCGCGGAGGGGAGGGGCTGAAGGCGGCGCTGAAGGCGGTCGCCACCGTGCCCGTCATCTACGCGGCGTCGGGCAACTGCCACGTGTTCGTCGACGCATCCGCCGATCTCGGCGCCGCCGAGGCGATCATCCTCAACGCGAAGGTCCAGAAGCCGAGCGTGTGCAACGCGGCCGAGACGCTGCTCGTGCACGGCGCCGCCGCGCCGGCGTTCCTGCCGCGGGCGCTGGCTGCGCTGCAGGGCGCCGGCGTGCAGCTGCGCGTCGACGGCCGCACGCGCGCGCTGGCGGGCGAGCTCGCCGGATCCCTGCAGGATGCGACCGACGAGGACTGGGACACCGAGTTTCTCTCGCTCGTGCTGGCGGTACGGGTCGTGGACTCGGTGCAGGAGGCGATCGAGCACGTCAACGCGCACGGCTCGGGCCACTCCGAGGCGATCGTGACGCGCGACACGGCGTCGGCGCGCGCCTTCGAGCGCGGTGTCGACGCGGCCTGCGTGTACGTCAACGCGTCCACGCGCTTCACCGACGGGGGCGAGTTCGGCATGGGCGCCGAGATCGGCAACTCCACGCAGAAGCTGCACGCTCGCGGGCCGATCGGCGTGCGCGAGCTGTGCACGATGAAGTACGTGGTCGCCGGTGACGGCCACGTGCGCCCATGATGGCGTAGCGCGCCTGCGCGTGGCCCGCATCGGGATCCTCGGCGGCTCGTTCAACCCGCCCCACCTCGCCCATCTCGTATGCGCCTCGGAGGCCGCCGCGCAGCTGTCGCTGGACCGCGTGCTGCTGACCCCGGTCGCCGCGCCGCCGCACAAGCAGGCCGAGCAGGACCCGGGCCCGGAGGTGCGCCTCGAGCTCTGTCGCCTGGCGGTCGAGGGCGACGAGCGGCTGGGGGTCTGCGATCTCGAGGTGCGGCGGGGCGGTCCGTCGTACACGGTCGATACCCTCAGGGAGCTTCATGCGCGTACGCCGGAGGACGACCTGACCTTCATCGTCGGGGGCGACATCGCCCTCGGACTCCCGAGCTGGCACGAGCCGGAGGCGGTGCTCGGCCTGGCGCGGCTGGCGGTCGCGGATCGGTCGGGAACCGATCGGGAGGACATCTCCGGGCGGCTGGCCGGGCGCTTCGGAGCGGCGGTGGCCAAGCCGGTGTTCTTCGACATGCCGCGGCTGGACATCTCGTCCTCGCAGATCCGGCGCCGCGTGGCGCAGGGCGACCCCATCCGCTATCTCGTACCTGATCGTGTTGCCGAGCGGATCGCTCGGGGAAGGCTCTACCGATGACCCCAGACCAGCTCGCAGAGACGATCGCCGCACAGGCGGCCGACAAGAAGGCGATCGACGTCGTCGAGCTCGACGTGCGCGGCGTCGTGAACTACACGGACTTCTTCCTCGTCTGCTCGGGCAACACGTCGCGCCAGGTCAAGGCGATCCACGACGGCATCCACCAGGCGCTCAAGGACGAGCACGGGCTGCTCCCGCGCCGCGTCGAGGGCCAGACCGAGGCGACCTGGATCCTCATGGACTACCTCGACGTCGTCGTCCACATCTTCACGCCCGAGGCGCGCGACTTCTACCGCCTCGAGCAGCTCTGGGGCGAGGTGCCGGCGCGGGCGATGGAGCCGGCCGAGGCCTGAGCCGGCCGCCGTCCCTCGCAGCGCCGTTCTAGCCGGTGCGGGCGAGCGCCTGCGCCGCGACGCGCAGATCCGCGACGAGCAGCTCGCGCTGCGCCTCTCGCGCCTCGCTCCCGCGGCCGCGCAGGATCGAGGAGGGATGGATCGTCGCGACGACGACCGGCGCGAGGTCGGACTCGAGCGGCCGCCCGCGTTCGGCCATGAGCCTGAAGCTCGGCCCCAGCAGCGACTTCGCGGCGGTGGCGCCGAGCAGGACGAGCGCCTCGGGCCGCAGGCGGTCGAGCTCGGCACGCAGCCACGGCCGGCAGGCCTTGATCTGCTTGGCGTCGGGCTTCTGGTGGATGCGCCGCTTGCCGCGCTCCTCGAAGCGAAAGTGCTTGACGGCGTTGGTGACGTAGGTCTCGGCGCGGTCGATCCCGGCGGCCTCGAGCGCGTTGTCGAGCTCGCGCCCGGCGGGTCCGACGAACGGCCGCCCCTCGCGATCCTCGCGGTCGCCCGGCACCTCGCCGACCAACACGAACGTCGCGTCCCGAGGTCCCTCGCCGAACACCGTCTGCGTCGCCGGCCGCCACAGGTCGCACCCGCGGCAGTCGGCGGCGGCGGCTCGCAGCGCGCCGAGCGACCGGCGCTGCGGGAGAAACGGCGTGGCGTCGAACGGCGGCTCGTCGGCCATGGCGCGGGAGTTCCCGCTGCGCCGCGTCGGCAAGCCTGGAACACAGGCCTCACCGATGCGCGGACGCGGGAGTGGAGCTGAGGGGGCTCGAACCCCTGACCTTCGCGCTGCCAGCGCGACGCTCTCCCAGCTGAGCTACAGCCCCAAGCGGGTAATCGGCCGCCATCTTAACACCGCGAAGCTGGCCGTTTCTCGCCGGGCCCAGCCGCAGGTGCGCATTCGTACGCCCGAGGAACTCCGCGATCGGCAGAAAGAAGCAGCGATCGAGATCGCGGCAGTAGGCGGCGAAGCCCTCGATCTCCGTGGCGCCGTACTGCGTTCGCACGTAACCGCCGGGTGTGTGGCGGCTCGTCCTGAGGGGGATCGACACGACGAGCCCCTTCAGCGTGGCCCACTTGACCTGCACTCGCAGCAGCGCGCCGGCTACGTCAAGCACGAGGTCGTAGCGGAGGCCTTCCGTGGCGGGGCGCAGGATGCCGAAGCCGAGATCGGCCGCCTCGGCGGCCACCTTCAGGTCAGCGAGGCCGCCCTTCTGGCTTGACGTGAGCTCCATGACCATGCGAACACTAGTTCGCATGGTGGACGGAACCCGGTCAGCGCGGCCGGCGGAGGATGAACTCGGGAACGTCGGGCTCGGGCGACTGCGAGGACGTGCGCGATCCCGAGCCCGGCGCAGTGCGGTCGAGGCGCCCGACGGCGCCGCCCAGCTCGGGATCGACGCGGTCCAGGCGCGCCGTCATCTCGGCGTGCGCGGCGCGGATGTCGAGCAGCAGGAGCTCGGCGTTGGCGCGCAGCGCGTCCGACAGCTCGCGCAGGTGGGCGCTCAGCGTCTCCCCGTCGCGCAGCACCTCGCGCGTGGCGAGGCGGGCCTCGTAGAGCAGCTCGCGGGCCCCCTTGGCGGCTCGGTCCTGCGCCTCCCGCGCCGCGGTCTCGGCGGCCTCGACCGCCTCGCGCGCCGCGGCCTCCGCGGCCTCGACCGCCTCGCGCGCCTCCGCCTCGGCGACGGCACGCACCTCGGCGGCCTCCTCGTCGGCCGCCCGCACGCGCAGCTCGCCGGCCCGTTCGGCCTCCGCGATGCGCGCGTTCGCGCGCGCCTCGGCGTCGGCGCGCAGCTCCTCTGCGGTGCGCTCGGCAGCCTTCACGATCTGCTCGACGTGACGTGCAGCGGACCCCGCACCGTTGGAACCTCGCTGCTGCGCCATGACACACGATGGTAGGCAGGAACGCGCGTGCGCGACGCAAGACCGGCACCACCGGGGCGTGCGCCATCCTAGGTCCGTGCCTGCGGTCGCGAAGGTCGAGCCGATCACGACGGCTCGCGCGCTGCGCGGGCCGTTCGACTACCTGCGCCCGGACGGGGTCGGGATCGGCTCCGTGCTCGTCGTGCCGTTCGGCCATCGTGATGTCGTCGGCGTCGTGGTCGGCGTCGCCGAGCGCTCCGAGCTGCCCGACGACCGGCTTTCCGCACCGCGCCGCGTGCTCGACCACGACCTGCCGCCCGAGCTCGTCGCGCTGGCGCTCTGGATGGCGGACGAGTACTGCTCGACGCCGGCCCGCGCGCTCGCGCTCGTCTCGCCGCCGACGGGAGCCAAGACGAAGCTCACCTGGTGGGCCGATCCGGTCGCGGCGCCACCTCCGCAGGGCCGCGCCCCGACCGCGCGCCAGCAGGCGCTGCTGGCCGGGCTGCCGCGGGCGGCCGGTCCCGACCTGGCCGCCCTGCGCCGCCTCGCGGCCCGCGGCCTCGTCACGCTCAGCCGCCGCCCGACGCGCCGCCACGTCCACCACGAGAGCGTCGGCGCGCGCCGCCCGCAGCCCGCGCTTACCCCCGACCAGGCGCTCGCGCTCGCCGAGATCGAGACGGCGATGCACAGCGCCTCGGCGGGCGGCGCGCCCCCGCCGCTGCTGCTGCACGGTGTCACCGGCTCGGGCAAGACCGAGGTCTACCTGCGCGCCGCGGCGACCGCACTCGAGCAGGACCGCGGCGTGATCGTCCTCGTCCCCGAGATCGCGCTGACGCCGCAGATCGTCGGCCGCTTCGCCGACCGCTTCGGCGACACGGTGGCGGTCCTGCACTCCAAGCTGGCCCCCGGCGAGCGCCACGACGAGTGGAGCCGCCTGCGCGCGGGCACCGCGCGCGTCTGCGTCGGCCCGCGCTCAGCCGTTTTCGCGCCGATCGACCGGCTCGGGCTGATCGTGGTCGACGAGGAGCACGACGCGTCCTACAAGCACGAGGGCGACCCGCGCTACGACGCGCGCCACGTCGCGTACCGCCGAGCCGAGCAGGCCGGCGCGCTGCTCGTCGCCGGCAGCGCGACGCCGCGTCCCGAGAGCGTCCACGCGCTGCGTCGCGTGCGCCTGCCGACGCGCGTCGACGGACGTCCGCTGCCGCCGGTGCAGATCGTCGACATGCGCGGATCGATCCCGCCCGCCCCACTGCATCCCGACACGAGCCACGCGCTGGTCGACGCGCCGAAGGCGATCGTCCTGCTCAACCGGCGCGGCTGGTCGAACTTCGTCGACTGTCGCTCCTGCGGGCACGCCTGGACCTGCCCGCAGTGCGACGTCTCGCTCGTCCTGCATCGCTCCCGGAGCGTCCTCGCGTGCCATCACTGCGGGCATCGCCAGCGCGTGCCGGAGCGCTGCACGGAGTGCGGCTCGGTCTCGATCGGCCGCCACGGCGCGGGCACCGAGCGCCTCGAGCACGACCTCGCGCAGGTCGGCCACGAGGTCTTCCGCCTCGACGCCGACGTTCGCGACGCGGGTCTGCGCCTGCGGCGCTTCGAGCGCGCGCCGCGGGGGATCCTGCTGGGCACGCAGATGGTCGCCAAGGGCCACGACTTCCCCGACGTGACGCTCGCTGTCGTCGTCGACGCGGACGGGACCCTGCGCTTTCCGGACTTCCGCGCCGAGGAGCGGACGTTCGCGCTCGTGACCCAGCTGGCCGGCCGCGCCGGTCGCGGCCCGGGCGGCGGCCGCGTCATCGTCCAGACGATGGCGCCCGAGGCCGCGTCGATCGCCGCCGCCGCCCGCCACGACGCCGACGGCTTCCTCGACGGCGAGCTCGCGCGCCGCGAGGCCCTGCGCTATCCGCCGTTCTCCCATCTCATCCGGATCGTCTGCTCGGCGACCGATCCGCACGCGGTCGCCGATGCCGCCACCGCGGTCCGCGCGGCGCTCGGCGACATCCCGGGCGCGACGATCCTGGGCCCGGCGCCGCTGTTTCGCCTGCGCGGGCGCGAGCGCGCCCAGCTCGTCGTCAAGGGCACGCAGCGGGCGGCCGCGGTGCGCGCGGCGGGCGCCGCGGTCGACGCCGTCGCGGGCGAGCGCGGACGGCGAGGGGTGGCGTTCTCCGTCGACGTCGATCCGCAATAGGGCGATCTAGACTGGAGGCATGGCAGACGACGGGCAGCCGATCGAGGCGATCGAGCCGACGGGCGAGGAGCACGAGAGTGAGCGCGAGGCGCCGCCGCTCGATCCCGAGGTCCTGGCACGTCGCGACGAGGCGCTGCGCTACGTGCGCAAGCTCGGCGATCCGATCCTCAAGACCAAGGCCCGGCCGGTCGAGCGTTTCGACGACGAGCTGCGCGACGAGGTCATGCGCATGGGCGTCCTCATGCACGACGCGCTCGGCATCGGCCTCGCGGCGCCCCAGGTCGGCATCGCCCATCGCGTGCTCGTCTACCGCGTCGAGCCCGACAGCCCGATCGTCGCGCTCGTGAACCCGGAGATCGAGTGGTCCAGCCGCGACGAGGAGATCTCCGAGGAGGGCTGCCTGAGCCTGCCGATGATCCATGTCGACGTCGAGCGCCCCGTGGCGGTGCTCGTCAACGCGCGCGACGAGCACGGCGCCGAGGTCGTCATCGAGGCGACGGGCCTGGAGGCGCGCGTGATCCAGCACGAGATCGACCACCTCGACGGCATCCTGATCCTCGACCGCACGAGTCGCGAGCAGCGCAAGGCGGCGATGCGCGCGCTGCGCGAGGCCGAGCAGGCCCGCGCCGCGAGCCTCGCGTGACGCGGACGGTCTTTCTCGGCACCTCGGACTTCGCCGCGGCCGTCCTGGCCCGACTGGCCGACAGCCCGCACCGGCCGCAGCTCGTCGTCACGCGCCCCGACCGCCCGGCGGGCCGCGGGCGCAGGCTGTCGGCGCCGCCGGTCGCCGCGGCCGCGCGGGCGCTGGACCTGGCGCTCCTGCAGCCCGAGAGGGTCAACGACGACGACGCCCGCGCGCAGATCGCCGCCGCGGCACCCGGCGCGGTCGTCGTCTGCGCGTTCGGCGCGCTCATCCGCGAGCCACTGCTGTCGGACTTCGAGATGCTCAACGTCCACCCGTCGCTGCTGCCGCGCTGGCGCGGCGCCGCCCCCGTCGAGCGGGCGATCATGGCCGGCGACGAGGAGACCGGCGTCTGCATCATGCGGCTGACCGCGGGGCTCGACAGCGGCCCGGTCTGCCTCGTGGGCCGCGAGCCGATCGCCCCCGACGACACCTACGGCACGCTGACGCCGCGCCTGCAGGAGCTCGGCTCGGACCTGCTGCTGCGCGTGCTCGACGAGCGACCCGAGTGCGCCGATCAGACCGAGGAGGGCGTCACGTACGCCGACAAGATCGGGGCGGAGGATCGCACGCTCGACCCGGCCGCGACCGCCGTCGTCAACGACCGCGTGGTGCGCGCCCTGACGCCGCACATCGGCGCTCGCGTGGCGCTGGCCGACGGCTCGTTCCTCGGCGTGCTGCGCGCGGCGGTGCGCGATCCGCAGGCGGCGGGTGAGCTGCGCGCCGAGGGCGACCGGCTTCTGCTCGGGGGACTCGAGCTGCTCGAGGTCCGGCCCGCCGGCGGCCGGCCGATGGACGCCGCGGCGTACCTGCGCGGCCGCGGTCTGTGACGCCGAGCGCTGCGTTCGAGCGCGGGTGCCGGCGACGGCTGAGGTGCAGCGTTGGTGCGCTGTCGCGTGGACCGGTTGTCGTGATCGCGTGGCTGAACTGCATCTCTGACGGTGTGAGTCAGTCTGGCTCGATGGCGCGAAATACCCGCTATGCGGGCATAATCCGCCATGACCGGCTGCGCGCGGGAATGAGCTTCTGCGCGAAACCTCGTCCGATTCCCTCAGAGATGCCGTTCGCCGGCCTCTCCTCGAACGCCGGCAGGCAAACAACGCCCGGCGAGCGGCGCGGCCGCCGATGAGCGACGTCACGCCCGCCCGGCGCGTGGCCTTCTCCGTCGTGCGGCGCGTCTTCGAGCAGGGGGCCTACGCCGATCGCGCGCTGCACGGCGAGGCCAAGGGCCTGGAGCCGCGCGAGCGGTCGCTGGCGATGCAGCTCGCCTACGGGACTGTCCAGCGCAAGCTCACGCTCGATCACGTGATCGAGCAGCTCGCGCGCCCCGTGGCCGAGCTCGACCCGCCGACCCTCGCGGCCCTGCGGCTCGGCCTCTACCAGCTCGTCTTCCTCGACGGCGTCGCCGCCCACGCCGCCGTCGCCGAGAGCGTCGAGCTCGCCAAGGGCGGACGCGGCGGCGGGCACAAGCTCGTCAACGCGGTGCTCCGGCGGGCGGCGCGGGGCGAGCTGCCCGCGCTGCCGCCCGACGACACGCCGGCCGGCGCCGCGGTCGCGCACTCCTATCCGCACTGGCTCGTCGAGCAGTGGTGGGAGCAGTTCGGGCCGGGGGAGACGCGAGCCCTGCTGCGCGCCGGCAACGCGCGCGGGGAGCTCGCGCTGCGCGTGAACACGCTGCGCGCCACGCCCGCCGAGGTCACCGCCGTGCTCGCCGGGCTCGCGCCCGCCATCGACGTTCGCCCCGCGGGCGACGAGCTGCCGGAGGGGCTCGTCGTCGAGGGCGCCTTCGACGCCCACGGGCACCCGCTCCACGCCGAGGGTGCCTACACCGCGCAGTCGCGCGGCGCGATGCTCGTCGGGCGTGAGGTCGACCCGCAGCCCGGCGAGCGCATCCTCGACCTGTGCGCCGCGCCGGGGGGCAAGACGACGCACCTCGCCGCGCTGATGGGCGACAGCGGCTCGATCGTGGCCGTCGAGCGGCACGCCGGCCGGGCGCGTGCCCTGCAGCGCACGTGCGAGCGGATGGGCGCGGGGTCGGTCCGCGTCGAACACGCCGACGCCGCGCGCTTCACCACCGGCACGCCGTTCGACAAGGCGCTCGTCGACCCGCCCTGCAGCGGGCTGGGCACGCTGCAGGGCCATCCCGACCTGCGCTGGCGGATGGATCCGGCGTCGATCGAGCGCCTCGCCCGCGGCCAGGCGAACATCCTCGAGGCGGCTCGGGCGGCGGTGCGGCCGGGCGGCACGGTCGTCTACGCGACGTGCACGCTCTCGCACGCCGAGAACGAGGCGGTCGTGGCGGCGTCGGGGCTGTCACTAGAATCCGAACGCCTCGTGCTGCCCCACCGCGACCGCACCGACGGCTTCTACATCGCCCGCCTGAACCGCTGATGGCTGACGAGATCGGCATGGCCTGCCCGAACTGCCGCGAGCCCTGGCTGCGGCCCGCCAACCTGCCGGGCCGCTACCGCTGCGTGTACTGCCTGCACCGCTTCGAGCTGTGCTCGCTGTGCCCCGACTGCGGCGAGCATTCTACGATCGTGCGCATGTCCAAGACGGCGATCCTGTCCTGCAATGCGTGCTCAGCCTCCATGCTGCGCGAGATCTGAGAGGCCCCTTGTCCGTACTCACCGAATGTCACGTCACGCCCTCGATCCTGGCGGCTGACTTCTCCTTCCTGTCGGCCCAGGTGCGCGAGATCATGGACGCGGGCTGCCGCGTCATCCACTGCGACGTCATGGACGGCCACTTCGTCCCGCCGATCACGTTCGGCCCGATGGTCGTCTCCGCGCTGCGCGAGTCGCTGCCCGATGACGCGTACCTCGACGTGCATCTCATGATCGAGCGCCCGGAGCGCCAGGTCGAGGAGTTCGCCAAGGCCGGCGCCGACGGGATCACGATCCACGTCGAGTCGACGCCGAACATCGCCTTCACGCTCTCGGCGATCCGCGACCTCGGGTGCAACGCCGGCCTCGTCGTGTCGCCAGGGACGCCCCCCACGCACTTCGGCGAGAACGAGATCGACCTCGCGCTGATCATGACCGTGAATCCCGGCTGGGGCGGGCAGCCGTTCCTGACCAACCAGCTCGACAAGGTCAGGCGCGTGCGGGCGATGGTCGGCGACGGCATGCCGATCGAGGTCGACGGGGGCGTGAACCCGCAGACGGCGGCGCAGTGCGCCGAGGCCGGCGCGACGTGGTTCGTCGCGGGCTCGGCGATCTTCGGCGCCGACGACCCCGCCGCGGCATACCGCGAGATCGCCGCCGCGGCCGGCTGCTGACGACTCACGGCCCCGTTTCAGCTACTTTCGGCATCGTGCGGGCGATTCGCAGAGCGCTGCTCCTGGCCTTCGCCCTGCTGCTCGCGGCGGCGCCGGCCGCGATGGCGGGGCCGGGCATCACCTTCTATCCGAAGGCCGGGCCGGTCCTCGAGCTGTCGGGCGGGCAGATCGCCTCGATCGCCAACTCCTCGCGGACGTACACGCTGCCGCCCGAGTCCGACCGGGCGGGCCAGAAGGTCACCCTGCGCGGGGTCTCGATCGGCGCCCTGGTCGCTCGCTCCGGGCAGAGCGCGCAGCGCGTCCAGGTCGTCAAGCGCAACGGCGGCTCCGTCGCGGTCACGCCGGCGAACTTCGCCACGGCGCTCATCGCCGACGCGGGGGGGACGACCTACTACATCCGCTCCTCGGGCGGTGTGGTGACCGAGTTCATCGAGACCAGCGACATCCCGCTGGAGGTGTCGGTCGACGGCGGCGATCTCGTCGTCAAGGCGAAGGCCAGCCGCAAGAAGGTCAAGGTGGGGGAGTCGGTGACGTTCGAGGCCACCGTGTCCGGCGGAAAGCCCGGCGTCAGCTACAGCTTCGAGTGGGACTTCGGCGACCCCTCCGGGCCGGTGAACGGCAAGCGGGTCAGCTACAGCCCGGACCTGCCGGGCGTGCTGTTCGCGCAGGTCGAGGTCCGCGACCCCGATCCGGGCTGCACGCTGCGCTGCGGCGGCACCGAGCAGGTGCAGGTTGACGTCGGCGACACGCCGAAGGAGCCCGAGGACACCAGCGCGGGCGGCGCCAACGGCACCCCGGGCGGGGCCGGCTCCGCGGGCGGCACTGGCGGCGGCGGCACCGGCGGCAGCGGCGGCGGCGGCGGAGCAGGCACCGCCACCGGCGCGGCGGACCCCAGTGCCGCCGATCCCGCCGCCGGAGCCGCTCCCGAGGCCAAGCCCCCGCCGCCGCCCAAGCCGTTCGGCACGACGATCTCCGGCGTGCTCATCAACGACACCGGCACGACGGCCCGCAAGCTGCCCGGCGGCAAGCCCGCCGGCAAGGAGGAGGGCGTCCGCGCCGTCCGCGGCGGCGACACCCCCGCCGGCTTCCCGTTCGCCCTCGGAGGGCTGCTCGCGCTGGGCATCGTGTGGGCCGGGGCGCTTCGCGAACGCCGAGGCGTCAGACTGCGCGTCGCATGATCGCCGTCTCCGGCATCGAGGAGCTGCTGTTCGAGCTCGCCAACGCGCTCCGCGTCCCCGTGTTCGTGGCGGCGATCGCCGCGCTCGCGTTCGTGCTCTACGACCTCGGAGCGTTCTTCGTCGAGCTCAACCGCCGCCGCCACCACGGCCGCCGCGAGCAGGTGCAGGAGGCGGCGACGACCGCACGCTGGGCACTGGCGGCCAACGACAGGCCGGGCGCCCAGCAGGCCCTCATGCCGCTCGCCTCGAGCGCGCAGATGGCCGACACGCTGGCGACGCTCGTCGATGGACACGACCAGCCCGGCATCCAGGACCGGCGCGCGAAGGCGCTCGCGGACTTCGACCTCAGCTCCCTGCGCAAGCTCGAGCGCAGCCGCATGCTCGTGCGCTTCGGCCCGGCCCTCGGGCTCATGGGCACCCTGATCCCCCTGTCGCCGGCGCTCGAGGGCCTGGCCGAGGGTGACGTCGCCCAGCTGTCGGAGAACCTCCGCGCGGCGTTCAGCGTCACCGTCATCGGCCTGCTCATCGGCGCGGTCGCGTTCTCCATCTCGCTCGTGCGCGACCGCCTCTACGCCCAGGACCTCTCCGACCTGGAGTACGTCGTCACGGCGCTCGATCCACCCGACCAGGGCCGATGAAGTCGCCCTCGCGCAGCCGCGTCACGCCCCGCGCCAGCCGGCGTGGCGATCGCGGCGGCGACCCCCTCGACGGCCTCGTCAACCTCTTCGACCTCGGCATCGTGCTGGCGGTCGCGTTCCTGCTGGCCGCGCTGCAGTCCGTCAACCTCTCGGACCTGCTGACGCAGGAGAACGTGACGGTCCTGCGCACGGAGGCCGACAGCCAGACGCTGATCGTCAAGGAGGGCGAGTCGATCAAGACCGTCAAGCTCAGCAAGAAGACCGTGACCGGCTCCGGTCGCCGCGTCGGCGAGGTCTACCGGCTGCAGGACGGGCGGCTCGTCTACGTCACGGGCAAGGACAACAAGGTCGTCGACCCGACCCCGTAGCCGCGCCTGGCGTCTAGCGCGAGCGGTAGACGACGGCGAGCATCGCGCTGAGCAGGGCCGTCGCGGAGCAGTAGCCGACCTCGGTGCGCAGCAGCTGGTCGTCGATCACCGGGCTGAGCATCCAGATCACGAAGGCGCCGGCGCTGACCAGCCAGGCGATCGCCGCGCCGGCCGCCTGCCCGCGGGCGAGCGCGGCCTGGTTGAGCGTGCCGGCGATGAGGTGAAAGCCCATCCCGAGCCCGACGAGCGCCAGGCCGGCGCGGGCGACGTCGCGATCGATGTCGAACACCGTGCGGACGACCGGCGGGCCGATCGCGAACAGGCCGATCGCGACCGCCAGCGCGAAGCCGGCGATCGCCAGCACCGTGATCCGGATCGCGCGGCGAAACTCGTCGGCGCCGGCGGTCGCCTGCAACGCGGCGAGGTGCGGCAGCAGCGAGCCCTGCACGGCCTGGAAGAGCTGCAGCGGGGCCCGCGTGATCATCAGCACGCTGAAGACGACGCCCGCCAGCACGGCATCGTCGGAGGTGCCCTCGACGGTCAGCACGGCGGCGTTGAGCAGCGTCTGCTCGGCGAGCATGATGCCGAAGACCGCCACCGCGAAGCCGAGGCCGCGGCGCATCGTCAGCCCGCCCTCGGTCTCCTCGACCGCGCTCGGGGTCGAGGGGGCGATCCCATCCCGCCGCGCGAAGAACCACGGCACGACGAGCAGCGACATGAGCGGCGCGATCGCCATCCCGAGCGCGACGGCCGACTGCCCCGACGCGATCCCGATGACGACGGCCAGCGCGAAGCAGACCCGCGAGACCGCCTCGAGGAAGACCAGCAGCCCGTAGAGCTCGAAGCGCTGGTGGCCGGCGAGGAAGCCGCGCGCGAAGTAGCTCGCCGCGTAGGCGAGGACGCCGACGACGAGCACCCGGTACAGCGCGGCCGAGCCGTCGAAGAGGTCGTTCTGCAGCAGGTCGCGCAGGGCCAGCGCGATGACGAGGAACGTCAGCGCGAAGGCGGCCTGGATGAGCAGCGCGACGCGCAGGTTGTGGGCGCCCGTGAGGCCGCGCGCGCGGCGATCGGCGATGGTGCGCGACAGCAGCTGCTCGATCGGCCGGTAGATGACCGATGCGACGACGAACATGATCGACCACACGAGCGAGATGCGCTTGTACTCGACGTCCGAGAGCGCGTGGGCGGCGAGCGCGAAGTAGGCGAGCGTGACGACGCCGGTCGTCGCGATCCCGATCGACAGGACCCGCGCGCCGCGCCCGTACGACGACCGGGGTGGCGAGACAGGCGTACTAGAGGCGGACAAGCAGCATGGTCCACGGAAACGGCGAGCGCGCCTCGATGACGTCGCCGTGGCGGGACAGCAGCTTCACGAAGCTGCGCTTGGACCAGTGGTTCAGGTGCCCCGGCGTGTTGCCGAGGTTGGGGATGTAGGCGCCGCGCGCCATGTTCAGACCGCGCCAGAGCGGCTCGCGCGGCACCGAGACGAGCAGGTGGCCGCCGGCGACGCGTGCCATCTCGGCCACCGTGTGGGCCGGGTCGGGCACGTGCTCGAGCACCTCGATCGCGCTCGCGACGTCGAACTCGGCGTCGGCGAAGGGCAGGTTCTCGGCCTTCATGACGCGGTAGGAGAGGTTCGGCGCCTGGCGCTGCTCCCACTCGGCGTGCAGCAGCGGGTCGTCGAGGTCGATGCCGACGACGCGCCGGTCGCCGAGGCGCTGCGCCCACTTGTGCGTCAGCACCGCCTCGCCGCAGCCGACGTCGAGCAGCGACTGCGGCGCGGCGCGCTCGAAGAGCTCGTCCAGCGTGCGCTCGAACGCGCCCATGAGGCGCCGCACGACGGGGTTCGTCGAGCCGTACTTGTCGTAGGTGTTGCCGGTGACGGTGCCCTCGGCGTCGACGGTTATGTTGCCCGAGCCTCCATCCGGCCGGCTCTTCTGAGACCGATGGACGCCGCCCTGGCGTCCTTCGGTCGGCGACGCGGGGGTCACAGGCGCACCACGTCGCGCTCCTCGGTCTTGCCGGTCGCGGCGCCGGCGTCCGCGCCGGTCGTGGGCGCCTGTCCCGCGCCGCCGCCGGCGCCGGGCTCGTAGTGCGACGGGGCGACGCCGAGCTTGAGCTCGATGCGCCGGACGCGCTCGAAGGTGCGCTGGATCATCGTGCGCTGCGCCGACATGAGGTCGCCCATGATCCCCAGGGCGGCGAGCACCATCGCCGCGTTGAACAGCACCGCGCCGAGGATCAGCGACTGGACGTGGCCCTTGCCCTCGTCCTCGACGACGTAGAAGTAGGCAAAGCGCGCCCACACGACGAGCGCGATCGCGCCGATCACCGCCGCGGCGGTCATGAAGACCCGCAGCGGCTCGTACTGCGAGTAGATGCGAAAGATCGAGACCGAGTTGCGGCGCACGTAGGACCACATCGACGGAAACAGGCGCGACTCGCGCGTCTTGGGGTTCGTCCGGATCGCGACGTGGTCGACGGCGACGAGCTGCTTGCCGGCCTGGATGATCGTCTCCAGCGTGTACGTGAACTTCGAGACGACCGCCATCTGGATCGCGGCCTCGCGGTTGTAGGCACGAAAGCCCGACGTCGTGTCGGGCACCTCGGTCGCCGACGCCTGGCGCACGACCCACGAGCCGAGGCGCTGCAGCGTGACCTTCAGCGGCGAGAAGTGCTCGATCTTGTGGACCTCGCGGTTGCCCACGACCATGTCGGCCTTGCCGGCGAGGATCGGCCCGACGAGCTTGGGGATGTCGTTGCCGTCGTACTGGTTGTCGCCGTCGGTGTTGACGATCACGTCGGCGCCGAGCTTCAGGCAGGCGTCGAGGCCCGCCTGGAAGCCCGCGGCCAGGCCCTTGTTGTTCGTCAGCCGCACGATGTGATCGACGCCGCCGGCCCGCGCGACCTCGATCGTCCTGTCCGTGGAGCCGTCGTCGATGATCAGCCACTCGACGCTGTCGAAGCCGTCGACGCGCCTGGGCAGGTCCGCGAGCACGAGCGGAAGTGTCTGCTCCTCGTTGAAGCAGGGGATCTGGATGATCAGCTTCATGCGGTGGGTCCGCGTGGAATCCTAACGTTCATCGAAGTGTCATCCGTGTCCAGCGCCACCAGCCCGGCCCCCGTCGCATCGCCGCCGCCCGCCGAGGCTCCGGTCGCGGACCGTCGGCGGCTGCCTGCGATCGGCGTCGCCGTCTACGAGAAGCTCGCGCTGGGCGTGCTGGCGCTGGCCGCTCTCGTCGGCTACGTCGTCTATCCGACCTATCCCAACTACGACTCGTACTACTCGCTGCTGTGGGGGCGCGAGCTCGTCGGGCTGGACGCGCTGTCCTTCACGGCCTACCGCGCGCCGACCGAGCATCCGCTGGCGATCGCGTTCGGCGCGCTGCTGACGCCGCTCGGCGACGGCGCCGACCGCGTGATGGTCGCCTGCGCGGTCCTCTCGTTCCTGGCTCTCGTCGCCGGCGTCTACGCGCTCGGGAAGACCGCGTTCACGCCGCTCGTCGGCTTCGTGGCGGCGGCGCTGCTGGTCTCGCGCTTCGACTTCCCGTTCCTCGCGGCGCGCGGCTACATCGACATCCCGTACCTCGCGGTGATCATGTGGGCGGCGGTGATCGAGGCGCGTGCGCCGCGCCGGCACCCGGTCGTCGTGCTGACGCTGCTCGCGGCGGCCGGCCTGATGCGCCCCGAGGCGTGGCTGCTGGCCGGCCTGTACTGGCTGTGGCTCGTCCTGCGCGCGGGCGTCACGTGGCGGCAGCGGGTCGTCTACGCGGCGCTGGCGGCCGTCGGGCCGCTCGTCTGGGTCGCCACCGACCTCGCCGTCACGGGCAACCCGCTGTACTCGCTGACGGCGACCGGCGAGCTCGCCGAGGAGCTCGGGCGCAACAAGGGCGGCGCCGCCGTGCCGGCGGCGCTGTGGGCCTTCCTCATCAAGCTCGCGAAGTTCCCGGTGGTGATCGCCGGCGTGTTCGGCCTCGTCCTCGCCGTCATGCTGACCCCGCGCCGCGCGCTCATGCCGATGCTGCTCTTCGCGGTCGGCGTCGGCACGTTCGCGCTCGTCGGCTTCGCCGGCCTGTCGGTGATCGACCGCTACCTGCTGGTCCCGTCGCTGTGCGTGATGATCTTCGCGGCGGTGTTCATCGCCGGGTGGACGATGCTCGAGCCCGGCAACGGCTGGCGGCGCGCCTGGATGACGGGCGGGGCCGCCATCGTCGTCTTCGGGATCGTGTTCACGGCGACGCGCGTCAACCTCGTGCAGCTGCGCAACGAGCTGCAGTTCCGCGGGGACTCCCACGTCGCGCTCGAGCGCGTGCTGCACGACCCGGCGGTGACACGGGCGTTACGGTGCGGACCCGTCTACGTGCCCAACCACAAGCTCATCCCCGACGTGCGCTGGATCCTCGACCGACCGAAGTCGGGCGTGCTCGCACGCTCCAACGTGCGCTCGAGGAAGAACCCCGTGCCGCCACCGGCGCGCGGCGTCGTGATCCTCGTCCACGACCGCCCGGCGCTCTTCAAGCAGGCGTTCGTCACCCCGGCCGACGAGTCCGCCGACAACCTGCCGCCGGCCGGCTATGACCGCGCGGCCACGAGCCGGTACTACGCCGCCTATGTCAACTGTTGAGAGCCCGCAGCGCGACGGCGACCCGAGCGCGCCGCCGCCGCCGGCCGCCGAGGGCGGGCTGACGGGGCTGCTGACGGGCCCGGGGCTGGGCCTGCGCGCGCCCAGCCGCGAGCGCCTCGTGTGGGGCGCCGCCGTCGGCGCCCTGCTGCTGCTGGCGTTCCTGCTGCGCATCTGGGGCAACAGCCACGGCCTGCCGTACGCCTACAACGCCGACGAGAACGCGCATTTCGTGACGCGCGCGATCGGCCTCTTCGGCCACGACTGGGATCCCAACTACTACATCAACCCGCCGGCCTACACGTACCTCGTGCACCTCGTGCTCGGCATCTGGTACGGCGGCCGGGCCGGGGTCTCGAACTCCTTCGCCGCCGATCCGACGACGATCTGGATCATCGCGCGCACCATCGCGGCGCTCCTGGGCACGATCGCGGTGTGGCTGCTGTACCTCGCGGGCGCGCGGCTCGTCGATCGCCGCGTCGGCCTGCTGGCCGCCGGCATCTTCGCGGTCGCGTTCCTGCCGGTCTTCTACTCCAAGCTCGCGCTCAACGACGTGCCCACGCTGGCGGGCGTCTGCCTCGCGTTGTGGGGCGCCGCCGGCATCGTGCGCCACGGCCGCATTCGCGACTACGTCCTCGCCGGGCTCGGTCTCGGCCTGGCCTGCGCGACGAAGTACACCGGCGGGATCGTGCTGCTGCCGATCGTCGCTGCGGCGATCGCGCAGTTCACCGCCTCCGGCGGCAAGGCCGGCGCGTTGCGCGGCATCGCGATCGTGGCCGCCCTGGCGCTCGTGTCGTTCGTCGTCGCCAACCCGTACTCGGTGCTGGACTTCTCGTCGCTCTGGGAAGGGCTGACCCACCAGTCCGATGCGTCGTCGAGCGATGCGGGCAAGCTCGGGCTCACGCAGGACTCGGGCTTCGCCTACTACCTGTGGTCCTTCGGCTGGGGCCTGGGCTGGGTGCCGCTCGTCTTCGCCGTCGGCGGCGCCGTCCGCCTGTTCCTCGACGAACGGCGGCTGTTCTGGATGCTCGTGCCGCCGATCATCGTCTTCGTCCTGTTCATGGGCTCGCAGGAGCGCTACTTCGGGCGCTGGCTCATGCCGGTGTTCCCGTTCGTCTGCGTGCTCGCCGCCTACGGCGCGTTCGAGCTCACCGACTGGCTCGGGCGTCGGGCGCCGGCGCTGCGGCCGACCGTCGTCACGGCGGCGGTCGTGCTGCTCTGCGGGCAGGGCGTCGTGTACTCGCTGCACTCCGGCCTCGTGCTGTCACGCGACGACACGCGCAACATCGCCCGTGACTGGATGGTCGCGCACGTCCCGGTGACCACGAAGATCGTCGTCGAGCCCGTCGTGCCCGACCAGTGGGCGCAGGACATCGGCAACCCGTCGCCGGTCGTCGACAACGGCAACCGCTGGAACAAGTACCCGCTCAGCCGCAGGATCGACCCGGCGACGCGGGAGCCCGTGCCGGGGGCGGCCGGCATCGTGAACATCGAGGACTTCGAGCGGGTGCTGCATCCCGGGCTCATCGACATCTTCGAGAAGCAGTCCTACTGCTACGTCGTCGTGGGCTCCACGCAGCGCGGCCGCGCGGAGGTCGAGCCCGAGGCCGTGCCGCAGGCGCTGGCCTACTACAAGGCGCTCGAGGCCCGCGCCGACGTGGCCTACGAAGTGTCGCCCTACTCGCGCGGAAAGGGCCCCGTGGCGTTCAACTTCGACTGGACGTTCAACTACTACCCGCTGGCCTTCAACCGCCCTGGGCCCACCATGACGATCTACCGCCTGCGCGGCGGCGGTTGCGCCGAGGAGGTCGCCGCAAACCCGTAGATCGCGGTCGTGCGCGCGGCCCTATGCTGGGGCGGTGTCCACGCTGACCGCGGTCGATCACGACCACCTCGCACGCTCGATCGAGCTTGCCGAGTTCGGGTTGGGGCGCGTGCATCCCAACCCGATGGTGGGCGCGCTCGTCGTGCGCGATGAGAAGGTCCTGGGGGAGGGCTGGCACGAGGAGTGCGGCGGGCCCCACGCCGAGATCAACGCGATCGCCGCTGCCGCGGCCGCGGGGGCGACCGACCTGACCGGCGCGACGCTCTACGTCTCGATGGAGCCCTGCTGCCACCACGGCAAGACGCCGCCGTGCACCGAAGCGGTCATCGCGGCGGGCTTCGCCCGCGTCGTCGTGGCCTCCGACGATCCGAGCTCCAAGGCCGCCGGCCGCGGCCTGGGCATCCTGCGCGACGAGTCCATCGAGGTCGACGTCGCCGACGGGGATCTCGCCGCCCGCGCCCGGCTCGTCAACCAGGCCTTCCGCAAGCACGCGCGCACCGGCCGGCCGTGGGTGCTGTTCAAGTCGGCGATGACGCTCGACGGCAAGGTCGCCACGCGCACCGGCGACTCGCAGTGGATCTCCGACGAGTCCAGCCGCGCCCGCGCGCACCGCTGGCGCGCGAGCGTCGACGCGGTGGCCGTCGGGATCGGCACCGCGCTGGCCGACGACCCGCAGCTGACCTCGCGCGTCGACGGCGTTCACCACCAGCCCACGCGCGTCGTGTTCGACGCCACGGCGCGCCTGCCGCTGGATTCGCAGCTCGTCCGCGCCGCGCCGGAGCCCGCGCTGCTCGTCGTCGTCTCGCGCGCCGCGCGCCGCTCGGCGATGGAGGCACTGGCGATGTCGGGCGCCGACGTCGTCGTCGCGACCGGCGAGAACGAGCCCGCGCGCGTGCGCTCGGCCCTGGACCAGCTCGGCGCGCGGGGCGTGACCTCGATCCTGCTCGAGGGCGGGCCCCACCTCGCCGGCGCGTTCCTCGACGCCGGCGAGATCGACGAGGTCCGCCTCTTCCTCGCGCCGCTGCTGCTCGGCGGGCGCGCCGGCCGCGATCCGCTCGAGGGCGAGGGCGTCGAGCAGATCTCCGAGGCGATCCGCGCGCTCACGCTCGACTGCGAGCATGTCGCCGACGACCTGCTGATCTCCGCGCGCCTGCGGGAGTGGTGATGCTCCCGCGAGGGTTGGCGTCGAGCGCGACCTCCGGCGCGGGGCCGGACGCCCCGAGGACGTAGTCATCTTCACCGGCCTCGTGGCGGATCTCGGCGCCGTCGCCGCTCTCGATCCGACTGACGGGGGCCTGCGGCTGACGCTGCGCACGGCGCTCGCCGGCGAGGTCGGCGAGGGCGACTCCGTGGCCGTCAACGGCGTCTGCCTGACAGCGACGGCGGTCGACCGCGCGAGCTTCGCCACCGACGTCATGCACGAGACGCTGCAGCGCAGCACGCTGGGCGGCGTGCAGGCCGGCGAGCAGGTCAACCTCGAGCTCGCCGTGCGCGCCGCCGACCGCCTCGGGGGCCACGTCATGCAGGGCCACGTCGACGGCGTGGCGACGGTCGCCGCGGTGCGCGAGGACGGCTTCGCCCGCGTGGTCAGCATCGTGCCCGACGACCCGGCGCTGCTGCGCTACGTCGTCCAGAAGGGCTCGATCGCCGTCGACGGCGTCTCGCTCACGGTCGCGCGGATCGACGGCGCGGGCTTCGACGTCTCGCTCATCCCGGAGACGCTGCAGCGCACGACGCTCGGCGGCGCGGGCGCGGGCGCGCGGGTGAACCTCGAGGTCGACGTGATGGCGAAGTACGTCGAGAAGCTGCTGGCGCGCTGATCTGCCGCCGCGCGGCGGCGCTCCCGCCCGCCCGCGGCGGCCCCGGCGCGGTCAATACGCTTATGGGCATGAGCTCGAAGACACGCACCCCCTTCGCCACGATCGACGACGCCCTGGAGGACATCCGCCAGGGCAAGATGGTGGTCGTCTGCGACGACGAGGACCGTGAGAACGAGGGCGATCTCACGATGGCCGCGCAGTTCGCGACGCCCGAGGCGATCAACTTCATGGCGACGCACGGGCGCGGGCTCATCTGCCTGTCGCTCACGCCGCAGCGTTGCGACGAGCTCGGTCTCGACCTCATGGCCGCCAAGAACGAGTCGCCGTTCGAGACGCCGTTCACCGTGTCGATCGAGGCTCGCGAGGGCGTCACCACGGGCATCTCCGCGCACGACCGGGCACGCACGATCCAGGTGGCGATCGACCCCGAGGCCTCGCCCCGCGACCTCGTCCAGCCCGGCCACATCTTCCCGCTGAAGAGCCGCGCCGGCGGGGTGCTCGAGCGCATCGGCCAGACCGAGGCCGCCGTCGACCTCGCCCGGCTGGCGGGCCTGAATCCGGCCGGCGTCATCTGCGAGGTCATGAACGACGACGGCACGATGGCCCGCGTCGACGACCTCGTCGGCTACTGCGCCCGCCACGGGCTGCGGATGATCACCGTCGCGGACCTCATCGCCTACCGCCGCCGCCACGACAAGCTCGTCGAGCGCGTCGTGTCGACGAAGCTGCCGACCGGCTTCGGCGACTTCGAGGCCATCGGCTACCGTGAGCTCGTCGGCGGCAAGCACCACGTCGCGCTCGTCAAGGGCGACGTCGACGGCAAGGGCGACGTGCTCGTGCGCGTGCACTCGGAGTGCCTCACCGGCGACGTATTTCACTCCCTGCGCTGCGACTGCGGCGAGCAGCTCGAGTCCGCGCTCGCGATGATCGAGCGCGAGGGCGAGGGCGTCCTGCTCTACCTCGCCCAGGAGGGCCGCGGCATCGGTCTGCTCAACAAGCTCAAGGCCTACAAGCTGCAGGAGGGCGGGATGGACACCGTCCAGGCGAACCTCGAGCTCGGCCTGCCCGCCGACCTGCGCGACTACGGCATCGGGGCGCAGATCCTCGTCGACCTGGGCCTCAGCTCGATCCGGATCCTCACGAACAACCCGAAGAAGATCCGCGGCCTCGAGGGCTACGGCCTGTCGGTGACCGAGCAGCTGCCGATCGAGCACATCTCCAACCCGCACAACGAGGCCTACCTGCGCGCCAAGCGCGACCGGATGGGCCACACGCTGCACCACCAGGGCCTCGACGTCGACAAGGAGATGCTCCACGACGAGGAGCGCCAGGACGCGCAGGCCGGGGACGCCGCCCAGTGACGGGTCCCGGAGCGGCGGGGGAGGAGGGGCCGCGCTACGCCATCGTCGTCGGGCGCTTCTACACCGACCTCGCCGAGCGCCTCGTCGCCAGCGCGACGCGCGTGTTCGAGCAGGAGGCGGGGGAGGGCAGCGTCGACGTCTTCGACGTTCCCGGCGCCTTCGAGCTGCCGCTCGCCGCCCAGATGGCGGTGCAGACCGGCCGCTACGCCGGCGTCGCCTGCCTCGGCGCGGTCATCCGCGGCGAGACGACGCACTACGACTACGTCTGCAACGAGTCGGCCCGCGGCATCCAGGACGTGGCGCTGCGCACGGGGGTCCCGTGCAGCTTCGGCGTCGTGACCGTCGAGAACATGGATCAGGCGATCGCCCGCACCGGGGGCGGCAAGCGCGACCAGGGCGCGCATGCCGCCGAGGCCGTGCTCGCGCTCGTGCGCGTCCGCGCCCGGTTGGGCTGATCTGCGTCCGCTGCCGGGTAGGCTGGGCACATGCCCGCTGCCGAGGCAGAGGAGATGATCGCGCTGGCGCTCGTGTTCGTCGTGCACGTCGTCGGCGGCCTGATGCTCGTGTGGGCGCTGCTCGACGGCGAGCAGCGCTCGGGCTGGCGCAACTTTCCGCCCCGCCCGCCCCGCGGCGGCGATGACAGTCCGCCACCGCAGCCGCCACGGCCGCCGGGCGCCCGCACGTCACCCGAACCGCCGCGGTCGCCGCTCCCGCTGCGCGACGCCGCTCCCAGCCGCGTGCGCCTGCGCGAGCCGGTCCCGCTGGGCGACGGCTACCCGCGCCCGGCCCGCAGGCCCGAGCACGAGCCCCAGCCGCAGCGCGCGCCGGTGCCGGCGCGCCAGCGCCAGCGCCGCGCCTGACCCGCGGCGGCGGCCTTCCTGCCGCGCGGCGCGAACGCGCTGCGCACGGCGGCGAACGCCGGCTTGGGCTTGTAGGACGTGTCGAACAGCAGCGGCGCCTCGCCGGACCCGATCCACGTCATCCGGTCGGTGATGCCCCACGTCGTGAATCGCTTGCAGGCCGTGACGGCGTTGCAGGCCCGCGCCGCGGCGCCGTAGGCCTCCGCCTGGCGGCTCAGCCTGTCCAGGCCGGCGACCTCGAGCAGCGATGTCCCCACGTCCATCTCGGTGACCTGCACCTCGAGGCCCATCGCGGCGAAGCGGCGCATCGTCGATTCGAGCGTCTTCTGGTCCAGGAAGCCGAGGATGTGCGAGTGCATCTGCAGGCCGATGCCGTCGAGCGGCACGTTGCGCTTCTGCAGCCCGCGGACGAGCTCGACGAGGCCTTCGAGCTTGGGCCCGGGCCCTTCGACGCCGTACTCGTTGATGAAGAGCTTCGCGTCCGGATCGGCCGCCCGGGCGGCGCGCAGCGCGAGCTCGACATAGTCGGGGCCGATGAAGCGCCGCCAGACGCTCGGCGCGGGCCCGCCGGACTCCGCCATCGGCTCGTTGACGACGTCCCACTCGCCGACCTCGCCCGCGAAGTGCCGCATGACCGTGCGGATGTGGGACGTCATGATCGACAGCAGCTCGTCGCGCCGCCAGCCCGTCAGCGCGGTCGTGCCCTCCGCCAGCCCGTGGCCGAGCGCGCCCGGCAGCCGCGGCAGGACGATCGGCGGCAGGCGCAGGCCGAGCTTGTCGGAGGCGCCGTGGTCGATGAGCCAGAGCGGCAGCGACAGACCCCACACGAGGGCGTGGCCGTGGATCGGCTTGTCGTTGCGGCGGGCGAAGTCGACGAGCTCGTCGGCCGCCGTGAAGTCGAACTGCCCGCGGTGTGGCTGCAGCGCCGCCATCTTCATCCCGTTCTCGGGCGTCAGCGAGTCGAACTCGCGCAGGAACGTGTCGCGGTAGCGCGTGTCCTCGCGCAGCGCGGACAGGCGGACCGCGCTGCCCAGCGGCACGGCCCTCAGCGTGTCCTTGGCCGGTGCGGCCAGTGACGGCGCCGATCTGGGGCGCCGCGAGCAGCGTGAGCAAGGCGAGCACACCCATCCGTAGCACGCTGCACGCCCCCATGAGGCAGCGAATCTAGCGCGCCGGCTAGTCCTCTGCGCCGGTCTTGACCTTCGGCTTCTTGCCGTTGGCGCCCGTGTCGCCGTCGGCCTGCGCCTGCGCCTCGGCGAGCGTCCTGCGGACGAGCGGCTGCTGGTTGGGGATCTCCAGGCGCTGCTCGAGAAGCGGGATCGCCGCGGCCGGGTCGCCGGAGCGCATGTGGGCGATCGCGAGGTTGTACAGCGCGTAGGCGTAGTTGATGTTGTCGGTCGTGCCGGAGTCCTGGAATCCCTTCACGGAGCGCTGCAGGATCGGGATCGCCCCGGCGTAGCTTCCGGCCTTGAGCAGCCGGTCGCCCTGCAGGTTCAGCGCCGAGGGCGAGGACGTGCCGGCCGTCGCGGTCGACGGCGGTGGGGACGGAGGCGTCGTCGCGGGTTGCTCGGCAGCCTCCGGGGCGGCGGGCTGCTGCGCCGTCGACGAGGAGCCCTGCGACTTCTTGGGCGTCGTCGTGGCGGCGCTCTGCGGATCGTCGCCCCCGCCGGCGAGCGCGATCGCGACGACCACCGCGGCGATGGCCGCGGCGGCAACGCCCACCGGCAGCCAGGGCGCGGGCCTGCGGCGGCCCTGACCGGGCGGCGGTGCGGCGAGCGACGACGGGCGGCGAGCGGCGGCCGGCGCGGCGGAGGCGGCCGGCGCGGCGGGGGCGGGCATGGGCGCTGGTGTGGGTTCGGGTGCGGGCGCGGCCTCGCGCTGTCTTCCGCCGCGGGTCGGCACCTCCGGCGGCGACGGCGTGGACGGGTTCGCCGCCGCAGCAGCAGCGGCGCCCGCACCCGCTGCTGCTGCTGCTGCAGCAGCAGCGGCGCCCGCACCCGCTGCACCGGCGGCGGACACGACCGCCGGCATCGCCCGCGTGGACTCGACGCGCTTCGTCGGCGCCGTCGGCGTGCCGAGCGCACGCCCGATCTCGTCGACGAACCCGACCGCGCTGCGCGGCCGGTCGCGGGGATCCTTGGCCAGGCCGCGGCTGAAGACCTCGTCGATGGCCGCCGGCAGCCCGGGGGCCGCCTCGGTCGCCTTGTCGGGCTCGTCCTCGACGTGCTGGCGCGCCTGCGCGGTGACCGGGCCGCCGGCGAACGGCCGCGTCCCGGTCAGCAGCTCGTAGGCGACGACGGCGAGCGCGTAGCGGTCGCTCGCGGCCGTCGCGGGCTGGCCGAGCGCCTGCTCGGGCGACAGGTAGGCAGCGGTGCCGAGCACCTGGCCGGTCTGCGTCATGTGCGTGTCGTCGGCAAGGCGCGCGATCCCGAAGTCGCCGACGGCGAGGCGGTCCTGCGCGTCGACGAGCAGGTTCGCCGGCTTGACGTCGCGGTGCACGATCCCGGCGGCATGGGCCGCGTCGAGCGCCAGCGCCGACTCGCGCAGCCAGCGCAGCGTGGTCTCGCGCGGCACGGGCTCGTCGCCGTCCTTGGCGGCGCGCAGGCGGTCGGCGACCGTCCCGCCGCTGAAGTACTCCATCACGATGTACGTGTCGTCGCCGTGCTCGCCCGTGTCGTAGATCGTCGCGATGTGCGGATGCTCCGAGACGCGCGCGGCGGTGCGCGCCTCGCGCTGGAAGCGGGCACGGGCCCCCGGGTCGGCGGCATATTGAGCGCCCAGCACCTTCACCGCGACCACCCGTCCGAGCAGGGTGTCCTCGACCTCCCAGACGGATGCCATACCGCCGCTGGCGATGTGGCGCGTGACGCGATAGCGCTCGGGCAGCTCGATTCCTGAGGCGAGCGGCATCTGTCCGTCAACATACCCGTCGCTCGGCACGCTCCAACCGTTCGCCGGCGCATCGGCCCCAAACCCGTCCCGGAACGACCCACTACACTGCTCGTCGCGATGGCCAAGGTCTGTCACAGCTGCGGGAAGAAGCCGGCGTTCGGCCAGAGCCGCAGCCACTCGATGCGCGCCACGAAGCGCCGCTTCAACCCGAACCTGCAGAAGGTCCGCGTGCTGATCGGCTCGGCTCCGCGGCGCGTCTACGTCTGCACGCGCTGCCTGAAGGCCGGGAAGGTCCAGAAGGCCCTCTAGGGCCGGCCGTCGCCCGCCGGTCGCAGACCGCGACCGCGCCAGGCGCGACACTGGACGTCGATGGATCCCAGCCTCGTCCGCTTCCGCGCAGTCGTCGAGGGCGCCCTCGTGCACCTCGAGTCGCGCCGCCAGGAGATCAACGACCTCAACGTCTTCCCGGTCGCCGACGGCGACACCGGCGACAACATGGCGCTCACGCTCGAGGCCGTGCTCGCCGAGGTCGACCGGCTCGCCGCCGACACCCGCTCGCCCGGCGGCTCGCAGGGCAGAGGCGAAGGACGCCTGATCGACGAGATCGGGCGCGACGAGATCGTCGACTCCGTCGCGCGTGCGGCCCTCCTGGGCGCCCGCGGCAACAGCGGGGTGATCCTCTCCCAGCTCATCCGCGGCGCCGCCGAGGAGCTCGTCAGCCGGCCCGGGGAGCTCGTCGACCCGGTCCTGATCGGCGCGGCGATGGCGCGCGCCGCGCAGCGCGCCTACAGCTCGGTGCGCGAGCCGGCGGAGGGCACGATCCTCACCGTGGTGCGCGACATGGCGACCTGCGTCGCCAGCGAGATCGCCCACATGGGCGACACGCGCCTCGGCGGCGAGGCCGATCCGGCGGTGCAGAACGCGCTCATCGCCGACGTGCTCGAGCGCGCGCTGCGGGCGGGCGAGGAGTCCGTTCGCCGCGGGCCCGAGCAGCTCGCGGTGCTGCGCGAGAGCGGGGTCGTCGACGCCGGCGGCCATGCGCTGACGGTGATCTTCGCGGGCATGATCGCCGCGCTGCGCGGAACCGAGGCGCCGGTCGTCGCGCGGCATGCCGCGCCCGCCCGCGTGACGCATCCCGAGCACGAGTCCTCGACCTTTCGCTACTGCACGAACTTCGCCGTCACGGGCCGCGACCTGGACCCGGGCCCGTGGATCGAGCGCCTCGAGGCGCTCGGGGACTCCGTGCTCGTCGTCGGCGACGCCGCGACGCTGAAGGTCCACGTCCACACCGACTTCCCGGGCGGCGCGACGGCGCTGTTCGACGGGGTCGGCGAGGTCTCGCATCTCGACGTGGCCGACATGCACGCGCAGGTGGTGGCGCGCGAGGAGCGCCTCGCGCCGGCGGTCGTGGCGCAGCAGCACTGCGGCGCGCTGGCCGTGATCGCCGGCGAGGGGATGCGCGAGCTCTACGAGTCGCTCGGCGTCTTCATCGTCGACGGCGGGCCGACGCTGAACCCCTCGACCTACGAGCTGCTCGCCGGAATCCACGACGTGCCGGCCGAGGAGGTCGTCGTCCTGCCGAACTCGCCGAACGTCTTCATGGCGGCTGCGCACGCGGCCGAGCTGTCGGAGAAGGTCGTCTGCGTGACCGGCGCCCGCTCGCAGCAGGCGGGGCTGGCCGCGGCACTCGCGCTGGACCCGGCACGGTCGGCGGCCGAGAACGCCGCCGCCGTCGACGAGGCGCTCGAGCGCCTGCGGACCGGGGCTGTCGCGCCCGCCGCGCGCGACGACGGCGAGGGCCGCTTCGTCACCGGCGAAGCCGTCGGCTTCGTCGACGACGCGATCTTCGCATGGGGCGAGCCGGGGGCGACGCTCCGCGCGGTGCTCGGCGAGCTGGGCGAGGACGCCGAACTGCTGACGCTCATCGCGGGCGCCGGCGCCCCGCTCGGCGAGGACGACGTGCGCGCGCTCGTGCCGGCGGGCGTCGAGCTCGAATACGAGGACGCCGGGCAGCCGGCGTACTGGTGGCTCGTCGCGGCCGAGTAGGGCGGGTGGTCGGGCGCGGGTTGACGTGCGCCGTGATCGGGTGTAGATCACACGTTCATGCGGAACCTCGCGCCGGACCGTCGTGGCGTTGGCGGTTGCGCGGCCGCCCTCGCCCTGCCCGCCTGCGGCGGCGGCTCCGACGAGAAGACCGAGGGGACCGCCGGCGCGAGCAAGCCGACGTTCGATCCCGACACGGTCGTCGAGCGGCGGCCGGATCCAACCGCGCTGCGCGGACGGGGCGGATCGACGGCAGAGGTGACGTTCGCGCTCGCAGGGCGTGCCCGAGGGCTATCGAGCAGTTCTCGGCGGGCGTGAGCGGACCGTTTCGCTACCGCAAAGACGCGTCGCTGCCCGACTATGAGGTCAAGATCGGCGCACGTGACTACGGCGTGACGCTGACCTCCGTCGGCGGCCGGTCGTACGTCAGCCTCGGCACGACCGGCTACCGGCTGCCCGCCCGCCGTCCGCCGGCGCCTCGTAGCGTTCGGCCGCGAAGGGGCGCAACGGACTCACGCGCACGCTCGAGCAGTTCGGGATCGCGCCATGGCGCTGGGAGACGGACCGCGTCGCGGCCGGCACGGCGCGTCTCGACGGCGTGGAGGTGCGGCACGTCACGACCGGTGCCGAACGTCGGTCGCATCCTGCGCGACGCGAACACGCTGCTGGGGTTCATGCGCTCGCTCGGGATCACGCGCGCCATCGGCCTGCCCGCCGAGATCGGGCCGCGCGGCGCGCCGCGCGATCGTCCGATCGGTGACGAAGTTCGCCGCCGTGATCGTGGGTCGGGACGAAGGACCACGTCCTGCGGCGGGCGGGGTTCGACATGGACTTCGTCGTCCCGAAGTCGCGGCAGGGCGGCGGTCGGCGGGATCACCCGCGGCCACGTCTCGGCGCGGCTGAACATCACCGAGGTCGGCAAGCGTCAGCGCATCAGCGGCGCCCGCCGCGGTCGGGCCGTTCGCGGACTTCCAGGTCGGCCTCGACGCGCTCGGCGACGCACGGGACGGCGGATAGCCCGAGCGATCCGCGCCGCCGACCACAATGGTCCGGTGGCCACCGCCTTCGCCGACTCCGCCGCGCTCGACCACGCGACGCTGCTGGCCGCGCCATTGCGCTGGCCGCGGCCGTCGGCGCTCGAGGCGCGCGCTGAAGGTCATCGCCGCAGAAGAGCGCCGATGCGGCGGCGCAGCTCGGCCTGCTCACCGTCGGCGACCTGCTCGAGCACCTGCCGCGCGACCGCCGTGCGGCGAGCACCGTGGCGACGCTGAGCCCTGACGACGTCGCCACGGTCGTGGTGGAGGTGCGCTCGATCACGAGCCGCCCGGTGCGCCGACGCGGGATGAAGCCGCTCGTCGAGGCGACGGTCGCCGACGAGACCGGCGTCATGAAGGCGACGTTCTTCAACCAGCCGTGGCTGCAGCGCAAGTACCCGGCGGGCACGCGGCTGGTCCTGCACGGCAAGTACGCCGCGCGCAACGCGTTTCGCGTGACCAGCCACGCCCCGACGGACGAGTCGACCGGCGGCGCGGACGAGGTCGCCCACTACCCCGCCACGGAGGGGTTGTCCTCGACGCAGATCCTCGCGCTCGTGCGCGCCCACCTCGCGATGGCCGAGCACGCCGTCGAGCCGCTGCCCGCGCGCGCGCGGATGCGCATGCTGGGCGGGCTGCCCGACCGGCACGCCGCGATCGTCGCCGCGCACGCCGGCGACCACGAGGGCGGGCGGCGCCGGCTCGCCTTCGACGAGCTGCTGCTCGCGCAGCTGTCGCTGTTGCGCCGGCGCGCCCAGCGCCGCGCATCCGGCGCGGCGCCGGTGCTCGACCTGCCGCCGTCGCTGACGCGGCGCTGGCGCGAGGAGCTGCTGCCGTTCGCGCTGACCGGCGACCAGGAGCGCGCGATCGCCGCGCTCGACGAGGAGCTCGCGTCGGCGCGGCCGATGCAGCGCCTGCTGATGGGCGAGGTCGGCTCGGGCAAGACCGTCGTCGCGCTGCACGCCATCCTGCGCGCCGTCGAGCACGACATGCAGGCGGTCTTCATGGCGCCGACCGAGACGCTCGCCGACCAGCACTTCGCGACGCTGCAGGCGCTGATGCCCGGCGAGGCGGTGCGCGCGGCGCTGCTGACCGGCTCGACGCCCGCTGGGCGGCGGGCGGACACGCTGTCCAAGCTCGCGACCGGGGAGCTGTCGTTCGTCGTCGGCACGCACGCGCTCGTCGAGCCCGACGTGCTGTTCGACCGCCTGGCCGTCGTCGTCGTCGACGAGCAGCACCGCTTCGGCGTGCGCCAGCGCGCGGCGCTGGACGCCAAGGCGCAGGAAGGCCTCGTGCCGCACGTGCTGCACATGACGGCCACGCCGATCCCGCGCACGATGGCGCTGCTGCGCTACGGCGACCTCGACATCACGACGCTGCGCGAGCTGCCGCGGGGCCGGCAGCCGGTTGCGACGCACATCGCGTCGAGCGACGCCGAGCGCACGCGTGCCTACGACCTCGTCCGCGAGGAGCTCGACGCCGGCCGTCAGGCGTTCGTCGTGTGTCCGCTGGTGGAGGAGTCCGAGGCGCTGCAGGCGCGCGCGGCGACCGCCGAGTACGAGCGGCTGCGGGTCGGCGAGCTGCGCGACCACCGCGTCGCGCTGCTGCACGGCCAGATGCGCCCGCGCGAGAAGCAGGCCGCGATGCTGTCGTTCTCGGCCGGCGAGGCCGACGTGCTCGTGGCGACGACCGTCATCGAGGTCGGGATCGACATCCCCAACGCGACGGTGATGCTCGTCGAGGGCGCCGAGCGCTACGGGATCAGCCAGCTGCATCAGCTGCGCGGCCGGGTCGGCCGAGGCGCGCATCCCTCGACCTGTCTGCTCTTCGGTCCCAAGCACTCGGCGCGGCTGCGCGCGCTGGAGCGCCACACCGACGGCTTCGAGCTCGCCCAGATCGACCTCGAGCTGCGCGGCGAGGGCGAGATCGCCGGCACCCGCCAGTCGGGCCTCGCGCAGTTCAAGGTCGCCCGGCTGCCCGAGGACGAGCCCCTGGCCGAGGCGGCGAAGGTGTACGCCGAGTCGCTGCTGGCGGCCGACCCGGAGCTGGTCGAGCCCGAGCACGCGCTGCTGGGGGATGCGCTGTCGCGTGTGTATGGGGCCGGCGAGCTGGCGCCGTTGCCGGCGTGATGTGCGCTTCGCATCGATCGGTCGGGGCGGCCGCGTGGTTGAACGGCATCTCTGAGGATGTGACTCGGTTTGGCCGTGGGGGGTCGCGCCGGGGCCGGCGCTGCGCGGGGGGTGTGGCGAATGCGTATCGGTATGCGCGAGGTATTCGCCACACCCCCTGCGGCAGTGTCAGATCGAGCCCGCTTGGCACGAAATCCCCGCCATGCGGGGGAAACTCGCCATCACCGCCTGCCCCTCGCTGCGCCGGCCCCGGACCGTGCGCTCACGCAACCACCCACTGACACCCCCTTAGAGATGCCGTTCGCCAGCGCTCACACAGACGCCGTCACGAAGTCCACCATCCCATGAGGGTCGTCGCCGGCCGCTACGGCGGACGCAGGCTCATCGCGCCCGCGGGCAGCCAGACGCGCCCCACGAGCGACCGCGTCCGCGAGGCGCTCTTCAGCGTTCTCGGACCCGCCGTCCAGGAAGCCAGGGTCCTCGACCTCTTCGCCGGCTCCGGCGCGCTCGGCATCGAAGCGCTCTCCCGCGGCGCGCAGTCCGCCGTCTTCGTCGACCGCTCGCGCAAGGCGATTCAGGCCGTCCGCGCCAACCTCGACGCCCTCGGCATCGACGCCGACGTGCGTCCGATCGCGGCGCGCACGGCGCTCCGCGCGGCATCCGCCCGCCGCGAGGCATACGATCTCGTCTTCCTCGATCCCCCTTACCGGCATGCCGCCGAGCTGGGGCGGGAGCTGTCGGAGGGGCTGGCCGCGGTGCTCGCGGCCGGCGCCCGCGTCGTCACCGAGAGCGACCGCCGCGCTGTGCTGGAGCTGGACCTGCCAATGACCGACGAACGCCGCTACGGCGACACCGTCCTCCGCATCCATGAACCCTGACCACCGCATCGCCCTCTGCCCGGGCTCCTACGACCCGGTCACCAACGGCCATCTGGACGTCATCAGGCGCGCCGCCGAGCTGTTCGACGAGGTCATCGTGGCGGTCGTCGACCTGCCCGCGCGCAAGGGCGAGACGCTGTTCAGCGCCGAGGAGCGGATCGGCTTCATCGATGCCGCGACGCGGGGCATCCCGGGGGTGCGGGTGGAGTCGTTCTCGGTCCTCGTCGTCGACTTCGCGCGCGAACAGAACGCCAAGGCGATCGTCAAGGGCCTGCGCGCGATCTCGGACTTCGAGTACGAGTTCGAGATGCACCAGCTCAACCGCCTGCAGGCGCCGGACATCGACACGCTCTACCTCATGGCCAGCCCGCAGTACAGTTTCATCAGCTCCAGCGGGATCAAGGAACTTGCCACCTTTGGCGGAAGGATCGACGATCTCGTCCCGGAAGGGGTGGCTGAGCGCTTGAAGGAAGAGCTGGGCCGCTAGCGAAACAAGGGTTGCCATGGACGTCCTCGTACTCATCGACAAGCTCGACGACTTGGTGCACAACGCCAAGCTCGTCCCGATGACCGGCCAGGTCCGCGTCGACAAGGACGAGATCTACGACATCCTCGACCAGATGCGCGCGACGATCCCGGAAGAGATCAAGCAGGCCCGCTGGATCGTCAAGGAGCGTCAGGAGATGCTCGCCGAGGCCAAGCGCGAGGCCGAGCGGATCGTCAAGGAGGCGCGCGAGCGTCAGGACCAGCTCGTCGGCGAGGAAGAGGTCACCAAGCAGGCCCAGCGCGCTGCCGAGGACATCATCGAGGACGCGCGCGCCCGCGAGCGCGAGATCCGGCTCGGCGCCGAGGACTACGCCGACGAGATCCTCAACACCCTCGAGGTCAACCTCTCGAAGTTCATCGCAGCCGTGCAGCGCGGCCGCGAGCGCCTGCAGGGCAAGGACGAGCCGGCCGAAGTCCGGTAGTTCCCGGGCCCCGACTTGACGGCGCGCACGGGGCTACCTCACGGAGAACCCGTCGACCCCCTCCGGCTCGACGACGGTCACCTCCAGATCCTCGACCTCGGCGTGGCGCGGGCCGCTGCGACACCAGAGCACGAGCGCGGCGACCGCGTCCGGCGCGCCTTCCAGATGCGCCTGCACCGTGCCGTCGGGGCGGTTGCGGACCCAGCCGCCGATGCCGTGGCGGTGCGCCTCGCGGCGCATCGTGTCGCGAAAGAACACGCCCTGGACGCGCCCGGAGACGACGACCCGGCGGGCGACGCTCGCCGTCATGCGCTGCGCAGCGCGGCGCGACCCAGCAGAGCCGGCAGCTGCGCCATGTCGTCGAACACCTCCCCGCCCGCGTCCATGAGCGCCACCGGGTCCGTGTCGGCGGCGAACGCCAGCGCCCGCATGCCCGCCGCGCGCGCGGCCTGCACGCCCGGCACGCTGTCCTCGACGACCGCCGTGCTCGCCGGATCGAAGCCCATCTGGCGCGCGGCGTGCAGGAACAGGTCCGGCGCGGGCTTGCCGTGCGCCACCTCGGCGGCGCTGAAGATCCTTCCCTCGAAGCGCTCCCAGAGGCCCGTCGCGCGCAGCGTCACCGCCATCTTGCGGTGCGGTCCCGACGACGCGACGCAGCACGGCAGGTCGATCTCGTCCAGCGCCGCGGCGACCCCGGCGATCGGCTGGAGCTCGCGCGCGAAGCGCGCCTCGACCGCGTCGTAGTAGCGCTCCGGGATGTCGCCCGGCAGGGCCGCGCCGTGGCGCGCGGCGGCGAGCTCCATCACCGATGTCAGCGAGCGGCCGCGGTAGTCGCGCAGGCACAGCTCGAGCGTCGTCGCGCAGCCGGCGTCGGTCAGCAGCCCCGCCAGCACGGTGTTCGAGATGAGCTCGGTGTCGACGAGCACGCCGTCGCAGTCGAAGATCACGGCCCGGGTCGTCACCGATCCGAGGCTATCCAGGACGCAACGCCGAAGCCCGCGCCGCCTCAGGCGTCGGGCGGGTTGCCGGCCTCCGCCAGCAGCACCTCGATCGTCGCGAGATGGCCGCGCACGTTCGCCGCCATCGCGTCGACGATCCGGCGGGCCTCCTCGATGCCCGTCGTCGCGTTCGTCAGCTGCGACTTGATCCGGCGTACGTCCTCCATCGCGCCCTGCGCGCGCTCGACCTCGGCGTGCAGCGCCGCGGTGTCGATCCCGCTGCTCGCCGCGCGTGCCATCAGCACGCGGGCGCGGGCCAGGCCGTAGGCGACCTCGAGGGCCAGCGTCGACCCGTCGTCCGGATCGAACGTCACGAAGAGCTTGTCGCCGTTGAACTCGCGCAGCGGATGCGTGCGCGCCGGCAGCTTGCCCTCGGAGGACACGACGAGCACGGCGTAGTCGGCGGCGCGCGTCTCCAGCGCCCCGTCGAGCTCGGCGAGCGCCTCGTTCTTGGAGAGCTTGGAGTTCTTGGCCTCGAAGACGATCTTGCCGCGGGAGGGGCCCGTGCAGGCGTCGATCGCGACGACGACGTCGCCCTTCCTGCCGCCCTCCCCGCGCACGTCGCCGACGGCGTCGCAGTCGTCGCCGCGGGCGGCGGCGATGGCCTGAAGGGCCTCGGCGACGGAGTCCTCGTACGTGCGGCCCTTGGCCGTTCCCTTGTCCTGCACCGCGGCGATCTCCGAGAGCTTCTCGCGCTCGGCGCGCAGCTCGGCGATCTCGACGCGCATCGCCTCCAGGCGCGCGCTCATGGCGCGCAGCTGCTCGGACTGCTCGCCGGCGATCTGGCGCGTCGCGGCGAGGTGGGTGCGCTGGAAGACCGCCAGCGGGTTGGAGTCCGTGTCGGCCGAGAGCTGCTTGCGCAGGTCCTCGCGCATCGTCGCCGACACCTCGCCGAGCACCGCGCGGACACGGTGCTGGACGGCGGTCGAGGACTCGTCGCCGAAATGCCGCGCGAGCGCCTTCGTGACATGGCCGTGCTCAGGCCCGAAGACCTCGTCGACCTTCTCGTCCAGGCGCTGGGCGACCTGGCGCGCGCGCTCGACGAACGCCGCGTCGAGCTCGCGCGCGGTCTTCTCGAACTCCGCGCGCACGAACTCGGCGTTCGCGCCGGTCTGCTCGCGGTCCAGCACGCGCGCGCCGATCTCGATCGCCTCGACGACGAACCGCACCGGATCGTCGCGCTCGCCGGCCAGCCGCACGGCCGTCTCGTCGTCGACCGTGAGGAAGTCGATCGCCAGGCGGCGATTGGAGACCTGGACGCGGGCGAGCGGAAGGGGGAGGGCGGAGACGGGCTTCATGGCGTACTCACCCAAGCTACGGACCGCACCCGACGGATTGCAGGATCCGCTTCAGCCCGGCCGGCCGGCAGGCTCTCAGGCAGGCCGGACGGCGACGAGCCCGGTCAGCCCGCTGCCGCGCGCGCCTTCCACCAGCGGACGAGATCCCGGCGCTGGTGGTCGAGCGGGTCGGCGCGCGGGTTGCGCTGCGTGACGCGCCGCAGCGCCTCGGCGGGCTCGACGCCCTCCTCGAGGGCGACGATCGCCGCCGCCACCGTCGCCGAGCGCTGCATTCCCGCGCGGCAGTGCACGTAGACGCGCTCGCCCTCCGCCAGCCACGGCCGCACGGTCCGCACGGCGCGCTCGATGTGGCCTGGCAGCAGGTTGCCGTAGTCGATCACCTCGACGCGCTCCTCGAGGATGCCCGCGGCCGCGAGCGCCGTGGCGCAGGCCTCGCGGCCGCCGCCCTCGTACTCGACGTCCTGCACGAGGTTGAAGACGCGCGTGATGCCCGCGTCGCGCAGCGCGGCGACGTCGTCGGCAGTCCTGCGGGTAGGCGCCGATCAGCAGCTCGTCGCCGACCTGGCCGTAGCCGAAGTGCTCAAACCAATCGGACACGGGTCGCAGGGTAATGCGTGCCCGCGGCCGCTCGTCTCGCCGCGGCAGGGCGGCGAGCGGCCGTAGGCTCGTCGTCATGAGCCTGCTCGCGATCGCGCTGCAAGACGCCGGCGGAGCCGCCGCTCCGCGCGAGCGCGGAGCCCAGCTGCGGGCGCTGCTGTACGACGAGCTCGCACGTTCCGAGCGCGAGCTCGGACTGCCGCGCTCGGGGCGCGAGGAGCCGGTCACGATCGCCCTCGCCGCCGCGCCGGATGCGCTGCTGGCGATCGTCCCCGTCGCCGCCGCGGTGCGTGCCGACCCCGGCGCGGTGTCCGAGCGCGGCTGGCTCGTGGTCGCCGCGGCGATCGGCGCGCTCGCCGAGATCGCCGGGCTCGGCCACGCCGCGCGGCCCGGACGACCTGAAGCTCGAGGCCGGCGCGCTCGGCGCCCATCTCGCCCTGCGCCTGCCGGCACCGGCGGTCCGCGAGGACGACGCCGAGCTCGCCGCCGTCGCCTTCGAGGAGCACGCCGGCACGATCGCGCGCCTGCGCAGCCGCGCGCTCGCGCTGCCCGCGCACGTCCTCGAGCGAGGCGCAGGACTGGCGCGCGCCGATCGCGCAGGGGCTGCGCAGCGCCGAGGCGGTGGCCCGGCTGGGCGGCCGGCCCGCGGACGGCGAGTCGGTCGCCGAGCACGAGGACGCGGTGCTCGCGCTCGCGCACCCCGGCACGACGGACGGCGCGGGCGCGGCCGGCCGTCCCCACGACGACCCGCAGCCGGCACGGCGGATCGCGCGGCGCATCCTGCAGCGCCTCAACGGGATGGGCAAGTGGGGCGGCTACCACACCGACTTTCGCCATCTGTCGCGCGGCTTCGCGGGCAACGAGCGCGCGCTCGCCGACGAGGTCGGCGAGGCGCTGGTCGCCGCCGGCCTGCTCGCCGAGAAGCCGAGCGTCGGCCAGCGCCACGTCTTCCTCAACCCGCGCCGCGCCGCCGACATCCACGCGCTCATCGATCGCGGGGCGGTGCCGCCGGACCTGCGGCTGCCATAACGTAGGCCGTCGCGTGCTGCTCGACACCCTGTCAGACAAGGCCTTCTCGGCGCGCACGCTCGTCGCCAGCGGGATGTTCGCGCCGACGCGGCCGGACCGCCTCGCCCGGGTCGTCAAGGCGCTGAGGCAGTGGGGACCGACGGTCGCCGGCGGCTACGCGGTCTCGGCGATCCGCTTTCCCGGCGCGACCGCGATCATCGACGAGCACGGCGAGCTGACGTTCGCCGAGGTGCATCACCGCACGAACGCGCTCGCCCACGCCTGGCGTGCCGACGGGATCGGCGCGGGCGACACCGTCGCGATCCTCTGTCGCAACCACCGCGGCTTCGTCGAGGCGCTGACCGCGGCCTCGAAGCTCGGCGCCCACGCGCTGTTTCTCCACACCGCCTTCTCGGCGCCGCAGCTCGCCGACGTCTGCGCGCGCGAGGACCCGCGCGCCGTCGTCTACGACGCGGAGTTCGCGGAGGTCGTCGAGGAGGCCGCCCGCGGTCGCGCGCGCTACGTCGCCTGGAGCGAGCCGCCCTCCGACGGCCCGGTGGCGGGACCCGTCGCCGCCGCAGCACCGCCGCGCGGCGACGCTCGAGCAGCTCATCGAGCGCGGCGACCACGCCGAGGTCGAGCCGCCGCCGACCCGGGGCGGGATCGTGATCCTGACGAGCGGGACCACCGGCGCCCCGAAGGGCGCCAACCGCCGGGAGCCGCAGACGCTCGACCCCGCCGCGGCGCTGCTGTCGCGGATCCCGCTGCGCGCCCGCGAGCGGACGCTGATCGCCGCGCCGCTCTTTCATTCCTGGGGCCTGGCGCACCTCGTGCTCGGCCTCGGCCTGTCGTCGACGCTCGTCCTGCAGCGGCGCTTCGACGCCGAGGCGACGCTGCGGGCCATCGACGAGCACGGCATCACGGCGCTGATCGTCGTGCCGGTGATGCTGCAGCGCATCCTCGAGCGCGGCCCGCGGGTCGTGCGCAAGTACGACTCGGGCTCGCTGCGGGTCATCGCGGCGAGCGGCTCGGCGCTGCCGGGCGCGCTCGCCACCGACGTGATGGACACCTTCGGCGACGTCCTCTACAACCTCTACGGCTCGACCGAGGTGGCATGGGCGACGATCGCCACGCCGCAGGACCTGCGCGCCGCCCCCGGCACCGCGGGGCGCCCGCCGCGCGGGACGATCGTGCGCCTCTTCGACGACGCCGGCGACGAGGTCGCAGACGGCGAGACGGGACGCGTCTTCGTCGGCAACGACCTCGTGTTCGACGGCTACACCGACGGCGGCGGCAAGGCGGTCATCGATGGCCTGGTGTCCTCCGGCGACGTCGGCCACTTCGACGAGGACGGTCGCCTGTACATCGACGGCCGCGAGGACGAGATGATCGTCTCGGGTGGCGAGAACGTCTTCCCGCGCGAGGTCGAGGATGCGATCGCCCGGCTCGAGAGCGTCGACGAGGTCGCCGCGATCGGCATCGGCGACGCGCGCTTCGGGCAGCGCCTGCGCGTCTTCGTCGTCCGCAGCGAAGGCGCGCGGCTGAGCGAGCGCGACGTCAAGGAGCACGTGAAGGCCGGCCTCGCCCGCTTCAAGGTCCCGCGCGACGTCGTGTTCGTCGACGCGCTGCCGCGCACGGCCACCGGCAAGGTGCTCAAGCGCGACCTCGCCGAGCTCCCCGAGGCGCCCGAGTCCGCCGCGGCCGAGCCTCAGAGGCGCCCGAGTCCGCCCCGGCCGAGCGCTCAGAGGCGCCGAAGTCCGCACCGGCCGAGCGCTAGCCTTGAGGCGATGCCGGCCCGCACGGACAGCTTCGATCTCGGTCGCCTGCGGCTGACCTCCGGCGAAGGCCGACGGCTCGCGCTCGAGGTCGGCCTGGACCCCCTGCAGTTCGGCGGTGAGACATACGCCGTCACCCCCGACGCGGTCGAGGCGATCCTCGACATCTCGCGCACGACCCACAACGGCCATGCGATGCGCCTGCGCTTCGACGCCTCCCTGCGCGGACCCTGCATGCGCTGCCTGGAGCCCGCCGAGCCGGCGATCGCCGTCGACAGCCGCGAGGTCGACCAGCCGGGTGACGTCGAGGAGCTGCGCAGCCCGTACGTCGAGGACGAGGTGCTCGACCTGCACGCGTGGGCGCGTGACGCGCTGGCCCTCGCGCTGCCCGCCCAGCTGCTGTGCCACGCCGACTGCGCCGGCCTGTGCCCGATCTGCGGCACCGACCTCAACATGGCCGGGTCAGAGCATGCGCACGAGCGCGAGCCCGACCCGCGCTGGGCCAAGCTCGGCGAGCTGAGGTTCGACTAGCCCGCTCAGATGTGCGAGCGGCTCGAGCGGCTCGCGCGGATGTCGTCCGCGGGGAAGGACGCGCCGTCGCCGGGCTCGGGCGGAAGCGCCGCGGGCGGCTGCGCGTAGGGCGCGGCGGGCGCGTTGCTGCGGCCGATGCGCTCGAGGTCGGCCCGATCGGCGACGAGCGGGCTGACCGACGGCGCGAGCTCGATGTGCTTGGCCTCGTCGAAGAGGTCGCGGTAGCCCTTCGTGCCGAGCGGCTCGAAGTCCAGGTCGACGTCGACGTAGCGCGTCATGAACGAGCAGGGCGCGAGCTCGCGCAGGTCGCACCGGCGGTAGTCGACCTGTGTCGCGGCGGGCGTGCCGGCGATGCCCGGCTCCGCGTCCATCGCCTGCAGCGCGGTGTTCAGGCGCTCGACGTTGCGCCCGTAGGCGCCCGGCACGATCGCGACGCCGGACACGAAGCCGCCGTTGTTGTAGATGGCCTCGGCCACGTCGCCGACGAGCACGAACTCGACGTCGTGCTGCTGCAGCGTGCGCAGCGTCTCGAGGAGGGCCGGATCAAGTTCGAGCTCACTCATGCAGATACCGTTCGCGCGCGAGCGCGCCAGTCCTTCCCGCCGCCTGCCGCGATGCCGGCCACGCGCGCCGAAGCCTGCTCGCGCGCTGCGCTACCCTTCCGCGACCTATGGCCGTCCCCAAGCAGAAGCAATCTCACGCGCGAACCGCACAGCGGCGCGCCCAGCACAAGATGGCGGCACCGGTCTACAACGCGTGCCCGCAGTGCCACAGCGCCCGGCGCCCGCACCGGGTCTGCCCGACCTGCGGCTATTACGGCGGCCGCGAGGTCGTTGCGCCGACCACGGCGCACGACCACCACGACCACTGAGGATGGCCGGCGGATGCCGGCCCGGCGTATCAGCGGGCTGATCGGCCGCTCCAACGGGGAGGCCGCGACCGACCCGACGGCGCACGTGCCCGTCATCGCCCTCGATGCCAACGGCGCCGACCTCGGTCCGGGCGAGGTCGCGGCGGGAGCGAACATCGCCGCGGCGCAGGGCATCCGCGTGCTGCTCTTCGGCCCGGCCGCCGAGCTCGGCGCCGCCGGGCCCGGGATCGAGGTCATCGACGCGCCGCTGTCGATCGCCAAGGAGGCCAACCCGGCCGCCGCCGCGCGCGCCAATCCGGAGTCCTCGATCGTGCTCGCCGCCAAGGCGGTCGCCGCGGGCGACGCCGACGCGCTCGTCTCGGCGGGGGCGACCGGCGCCGCGCTCGCCGCCGCGCTGTTCAACATCAAGCGCGACCGCGGCATCCTGCGTCCCGCGCTGGCCGCCCAGGTGCCGGTCCCGGGCATGCCCGTGACGCTCGTCGACGTCGGCGCCAACACCGAGGTGCGCCCCGAGCACCTCGTGCAGTTCGCGTTCATGGGCTCCGCGCTCGCCCAGGTCCTGCACGGCGTCGAGAACCCGCGCGTCGCGCTGCTCTCCGTCGGCGAGGAGGAGACGCGCGGCTCGCCGCTGACGATCGACGTCCACGCGCGCCTGACCGCCGCGCAGGGTCTGAACTTCGTCGGCAACATCGAGGGTCACGCGCTCGTCGAGGGCCGTGCCGACGTCGTCGTCACCGACGGCTTCACCGGCAACGTCACGCTCAAGGTCATGGAGGGCGTGTCGGACAAGATGATCGCCCTGCTCAAGGACACCGCCGTCTCCAGCCGGCGCGCCAAGGCGGGCGGGCTGCTCATGCGCCCCGCGCTGCAGGCGTTTCGCGACGAGATCTCGCCGGAGATCGCCGGCGGCGCCTACCTGCTCGGTCTGCGCAAGGTCGGCGTCGTCGGCCACGGGCGCTTCACGAGCCGCGGCTTCGCCCACGCGATCCTGCTCGCCGCGCGCGGCGTCACGGGCGACCTCACGGGGCGCACGCACGACGCGCTGGAGCATGCGGGGGCGCTGCGCAAGCCGGGCGCCGCGATGTCCGGGAGCGGCTCTACGGTTTCAGCGCAATGACACGAGAAGAAGTCTTCGCGATGGTCCAGGCGCACCTCGTCGACGAGCTCGAGGTCGATCCCGCGCGGATCGACGACAGCACGAACTTCCGCGTCGATCTGGAGGCCGATTCGCTGGACCTCTACACGCTCGTCCAGGAGCTCGAGGACTCCTACGGCGTGAAGATGACCGACGAGCAGGCCGCGAAGATCGTTACCGTCGGGCAAGCGGTTGACTTCGTCCTGGAGCAGGCCGCCGTCCACGAGCCATCCGAGTCCTGAAACTGCTCACCGAACTCCTGCAGGAGCTGCCCGAGCATCTGCACCGGCAGGTCTTCACGCACGCCTCCTGGACCGAGCGCCGCAGCGACTCCTACTCCCGCCTGGCGTTCCTCGGTGACTCCGTGCTGAGCCTCGCCGTCACCTCGCACCTGTACCCGCGCCTGGAGGCCGAGCGCTTCGGCGCGGGCCGGCTGACGAAGATCCGCGCCCAGAGCGTGTCGGGCGTGTCGTGCCGTGCCGTCGCCGAGCGCCTCGGCGTGCCCGACAAGCTGCGCGCGTCAGCCCCCGCGGGGATCGGCCAGAGCGCCGACTCGCTCGTGGAGACCGAGCGCGTGCTGGCGTCGGTGATCGAGGCGGTGATCGGCGCCTGCTATCTGCACAACGGCTACGAGCGCACGGCCGCGGCGGTCGTCGAGGCCTTCCAGCCGGAGATCACGAACGCGCTGTCGCACCCGGTCGACTTCAAGTCGGCGTTGCAGGAGCGCCTCGCGCGCCGCGCGGCGACCGTCGAATACACCGTCGACAGCCAGGCGGGCCCGCCGCACGACCGGACGTTCGAGGTCGTCGCGTCCGTGCGCGGGCGAGGAGGTCGGGCGCGGCTCGGGGCGCTCGAAGAAGCACGCCGAGCAGGAGGCCGCGCGCAGCGCGCTCGAGGCGCTGCATCCCGACGACGCCACGGTGCTCGTCGAGGAGCTGGACGGGACGCGGGCGTGACGAGGGACCGCTGATGCACCTGCGCTCGATCACGCTCAAGGGCTTCAAGTCCTTCCCCGACCGCACGAAGCTCGACTTCGCGCCCGGGGTCTCCGTCGTCGTGGGCCCCAACGGCTCGGGCAAGTCGAACATCACCGACGCCGTGCTGTGGGCGATGGGCGAGCAGTCGCCGCTCGCCGTCCGCGGCCAGTCGATGCGCGACGTCATCTTCGGCGGCGGCCGCGGCGTGAAGGCGCGCAGCTCCGCCGAGGTCGAGATCGTCATCGACAACGGCGACGGCGCCGTCGACGTGCCGCTCGGCGAGATCTCGATCCTGCGCCGCCTCGACCGCTCCGGCGAGGGCGAGTACCGCCTCAACGGCGCGAGGTGCCGCCTCGTCGACGTGCTCGAGCTCCTGTCGGACACCGGCCTGGGCAAGGAGATGCACTCCGTCGTCTCGCAGGGCCGCGTCGAGTCGATCGTCACCTCCAAGCCGCGCGATCGCCGCCTGCTCATCGAGGAGGCCGCGGGCCTCGGCAAGCACCGCAAGCGCCGCCGTCGCGCGCAGCTCAAGCTCGAGCGCACGCAGGACAACCTCGACCGCGCGCTCGACGTGGAGCGCGAGGCGCGCTCGCGCCTGCGCCCGCTCAAGCGCCAGGCCGAGGCGGCCGAGCTGCACGAGCGCCTGGAGCGCCAGACGCTCGAGGCGCGCTGGGAGCTCGTGCGCGACCTCGCGCGCGGCCGCCGTGCCGAGCTGGGCGCCGCCGAGGGGGTGGCGACCGCCGCGCGCGCCGCGCGCGAGGAGGCGCAGACCGCGCTTGCCGCGATCGCAGAGCGCCGCCGCGAGGCCGAGCAGGCGCTGGCCATCCGCGCCGAGCAGCGCGAGGCGTTCGCGCAGCGCGTCTACCGCGCGCGCTCGGCCGGCGAGCGCGTCGAGCTGCGCCTGGAGCGCGTGCGCGCCACCGCCGAGGACCTGTCCGAGCGCGCCGAGCGCGGCTCGCACGAGCTGAGCGCGCTGGCCGTCCTGGCCGAGGCGGAGGGCGAGCCCGCCGACGCGCAGATCGGCGCGCAACGCGTCGCGGCGCTCGAGGCCGAGCTCGCGCAGCTCGCCGCCGACCACGCCGTGCAGCTCGAGCAGGAGGTCGCGGCGCTCGAGCAGGAGCGCGTTGCCGCCGTCGCCGCGGCGGACGAGGGACAGCAGACGGTCGACGCCGCTCGGGCGCTGCTCGCCTCCGCGACCGCCGGTGCCGAGACCGCCCGCGCGCGCCGCCGCGAGGGCGATCGCCTGCTCGAGGCGGCCCGCCGGGAGTCCGCCCGGGTCGGCGCCGAGCTCGCCGCGTGCAACCACTTCCTGCGGACCCGTTCGGTCGCCGCCACGCGCGCCGGAGGCGCCGGCACCCGCACGCTGGCCGACGAGCTCGAGGTCACGCCCGGCTACGAACGCGCCGTCGCGGCCGCGTTCGGCGGGCTGCTGCGCTCGTCGCTCGCCGAGCGCGTGCGCGACGGAGGCCGCGCTGCTCGACGCGGCCGGGGCCGACGGCGGCCGCGTGCTGATCATCGACTCCGTCGCCCCGGGGCCGGCGGCCGCGCTGAACCCACCCGCGCCGGGCGCGCGCCACCTCGCGCAGTTCGTCTCCGGCGAGGCGCGCGTCCTTGCCGTCGCCCAGCGCCTGCTGTCGAACACCTGGGTGGTCGAGGCGATCGAGCAACTGCCGCCGGGCTTCACGGGCGTCGCGGTCACGCGCGAGGGCCGCGTCTGGCACGGCCGCCACCGCGAGATGCGCCGGGCGCCGGAGGGCGGCGACGAGCGCGTCCTCGCCGAGCGCAACCGCCGCGAGGAGCTCATCGTCGCGACCGAGGCGGCGGGCCGTGCCGAGCACGCCGCCAGGGCGGCGTGCGAGCCGGCCGAGGCCGCGGTCGCGGCCGCCGACGCCGCACGCGAGCAGGCCGATCGCTCGCTGCGCGAGGCATCACAGGCGCTGGCCGCCGCCCACGAGGAGGCCCGCCGTGCCGCGTGGCTGATCGAGAAGCGCCGCGCCGCGCCGCAGGAGGGCGCCTCGGCCATGCGCCGCGCGCAGATCGCGGGCGAGCTGGCCGCCGAGCGCCGGGCCACCGAGCGCGCCGAGCGCGAGCGCGCCGAGCGTGCGGCGCGCAGCGAGCGCCTGCGCGGCCGGATCGCGGCCGATCGTGCCCTCGCGCCGCGGGCCCAGCGGCTCGCCGCCGCGCTCGAGCGGGTCGCGGGCGCCATCCAAGCGCGCGTGGCGGCGCTCGAGAGCGAGCTCCTGGCGGGCCGCGCGGCCGGCGACGAGCTCGCCGCCCGGCTGCGCAGCTGTGCCTCCGAGGAGGCACGGATCCAGGCGCAGCTGCGTGAGCGCGGCGACGCCGTCACGAGCGCCGAGGTCCGCGCGCAGCAGGCGCGCGACCACAGCGCCGACGCCGACCACGAGCTCGTCCTGCTGGCCGAGCGGCTCGGGCTGCCGGCCCAGGCGGCGCGCGAGCCGCTGGCCGACGAGGAGGCACAGGCGCTGCGCGACCGCATCGAGCGCCTCGGGCGCCGGCGCGAGCAGCTCGGCCCCGTCAACCCGCTCGCCAAGGCCGAGTACGACGAGGCGCTGGCCCACGTCACCGAGCTCGAGCGCCAGCGCAACGACCTCGAGACGGCGCTGCGCGAGCTGCGCCTGCTCATCCGCGACACCGACCGCCAGATCCACGAGACCTTCGAAGAGACGTTCGAGGCCGCCGCCCGCAACTTCGAGGAGCTCGCCGGGCACCTGTTCCCCGGCGGCCGTGGCCGGCTGCGGCTCGTCAAGGAGGACCGGGGCATCACGGGCTTCGCGGGCCAGCCGCCGGCCGGCGCCGGCGACGAGAGCCACGCGGACGCCGGCGGGCCGGTCGACGCCGACGCCGCCGCCGAGCTGGAGGACGCCGCCGGCGTCGAGGAGGAGCTGCTCGGCGTCGAGATCGAGATCACGCCGGCGGGCAAGTCGATGAAGCGCCTGACCCTGCTGTCGGGCGGCGAGAAGTCGATGACCGCCATCGGCTTCCTGTTCGCGGTCTTCCTCGCCAAGCCGTGCCCGTTCTACATCCTCGACGAGGTCGAGGCCGCGCTCGACGACCCGAACATCACGCGCTTCCTGGAGCTCCTGCGCCGCTATGCCGACCGCGCGCAGTTCATCGTCGTCACCCACCAGAAGCGCACGATGGAGGCGGCCGACACGCTCTACGGCGTCTCGATGGGCGACGACGGCGTCTCCAAGGTGGTCTCGCGGCGCCTGCCGCGCGACGAGGGCGACGCCGCCGCCCTGCCCGGAGCCGGAGCCGGTGCGGGCGCGGACGCGGCATAGCCCGTGCGGACGCGGCCGGTCACGGACGCAGAGCTGCCGGCGCTGCTGGAGCTCATCGCCGCCTACCAGCGCTTCTACGGCAACGCGGCGCCCGACGACGACCACAACGCCGCGTTCTTCGGCGGCTTCGTCGCACCGAGCGCGCGCGGGATGCTGATCGGCGCCTTCGACGACGACGACGACGACGGCGCGGTCGCCGGCTACGCGTGCCTGTATTGGACCTACTCGTCGATCTCGGCCAGCGAGGTCGTCCTGCTCAACGACCTCTACGTGCGCCCGTCGCATCGCGGCGGCGGCGTCGGGGAGGCGTTGCTCTGCGCGGCTCGCGACATCGCCCGCGAGCGCGGCGCCTCGCACCTGCGCTGGTGCACCGAGCTGCACAACCGCCGCGCCCAGCGCCTCTACGAGCGCGTCGGCGCCGACCGGCTCGCGCTGTTCGAGTACGAGTTCGATCTGCGCGGCTGACCAGCCCGGCGGCGGGTTCGAACCCCGCCATCCATCACGCGAGGTGATGGCTGACCCCACGGACCCATCTTCGACTTCTGGATGCGCGCGTGAGAGGCTTTCCGGGATGGAGCTCCGGCATCTCAGAACCGTCGTCGCGATCGCCCGCCACGGGTCCTTTACGAAGGCCGGAAGGAGCTGACCTCGCCCAGTCGGCGGTGTCGCAGCAGCTCAGCCGGCCGGAGGCCGAGCTCGGCATCACGCTGTTCACGCGATCCAGCCGCAGCGTCGAGCTGACCGCGGAGGGCGAGCTCGTCCTGGACTACGCGCAGCGCGTGATCTCCGAGGTCGACGGCCTGCGCGACGAGCTCGACGAGATCGCCGGCCTGCTGCGCGGAGACCTGCGCCTCGGCGGCATGTGGCCGACGGGCCTGTATGACCTCTACGCGGTCATCGCCGACTTCCACGCCCAGCACCCGGGCGTCGCGATCCACTTCGTCGAGGGCACGCAGGAGGACCTGCTCGGGCAGATCCGCTGCGACGAGCTCGACGCGATCTTCACCGCCGTCGACCCCGACGCGCTCGGCGACGAGTTCGCCGCGACGCTGCTGTCCGAGGAGGAGTTCGTCTGCACGCTGCCGGTCGGCCACCCGCTGGCCGCCCAGGACCACGTGACCTTCCACGAGCTCGCGGGGATCGACCTCGTCACCTACCGCGAGAACTCCGCGCTGCGGCGCCGGTTCGAGCAGACGCTGGGCGAGCACGGGCTGACGCCGCGCAACGCCTTCATCTGCACGGAGATGGCGGCCGTTCGCACCCTCGTCTCCAAGGGCATGGGCGTGGCCGTCATCCCGCGTTCGGCCGCCGAGGAGCCCGGGCCGCCGATCGAGCTGCGCCCGATCGGGCCCGAGCCGTTCACGTGGCCGGTGGCGCTCGTCTGGCGCGCGCGCCGGCGCCAGCCGCCCGCCGCCAAGGCGTTTCTCGCGCTGGCGATCGCACGCGCCGACGAGGCGACGCCGCCCGTGCGGCTCGTCGCGTAGCGCAGACCGGCTGGTCGCCACGCAGCGCCTCGGTCTCGGGAGACCGAGGGCCTGGCGCTATCGTCGCCCATCGCCATGGCACGCGACTGGTCAGATCTGTTCCTCACCGACGGCGACCGCCCGGCCGCGGCGGCCGCGGCGGCCGCCGAGGACGAGCCCGCCCGCAAGCGCGGCTTCTTTCGCAAGCTGCGTTCGAACCTCTCCAAGACGCGCGAGGCGCTCGGCGCCGAGATCCAGGCCACGCTGCTGGAGGGCGACGTCGACGAGGAGACCTGGGAGCGCCTCGAGGAGGCGCTCATCATGGCCGACGTCGGCGCGGCGACCACGGCGCGCGTGGTCGGCGAGCTCGAAGCGGAGGCCTCGGGGGGCGAGATCAGCGGCGGCGAGGCGCTCAGCCACCGTCTGGCGCAGATGCTCGCCGAGATCGCCCGCACCGGCGAGGACCGCATCGACCTGCGCCACTCCCCGACGGTGATCATGGCCGTCGGCGTCAACGGCACAGGCAAGACGACGACGATCGGCAAGCTCGCCTGGCACCTGCAGCGGGAGCTCGGCCTGAAGGTCGTGCTCGGCGCCGCCGACACGTTTCGCGCTGCCGCCGTGCAGCAGCTCGAGGGCTGGGCGCAGCGCGCCGGCTGTGAGATCGTCTCCGGACCGGAGGGATCCGATCCCGGGTCGGTCGCCTACGACGCGATCAAGCAGGGCCGCGAGCGCGGCGCCGACGTCGTGATCATCGACACGGCCGGCCGGCTGCACACGCAGGACAACCTCATGGCCGAGCTGACCAAGGTGCGCCGCGTGATCTCCAAGCAGATCGAGGACGCGCCGCACGAGACGCTGCTCACCGTGGACGCGACGACCGGCCAGAACGGGCTGCGCCAGGCCAAGCTCTTCTCCGAGGCGGTGCCGGTCGACGGCATCGTCCTCACCAAGCTCGACGGCACCGCCAAGGGCGGCATCGCGCTCGCGATCGCCGGTGAGCTCGGCATCCCGGTGAAACTCATCGGCATCGGCGAGGCGCTCGAGGACCTGCGCCCGTTCGACGCCGACGACTACGCGCGCGCGCTGCTGACCTGACCGGCGGCGGTTCGGCGTCGTCGTCGCTGCCCGTACACTGACGTCCGTGCCCAGGCTGTGGACCCTCTGCGCCGTCCTGCTGCTCGGCGCGGTGCTCGCGCCGGCGGCGGCCGGCGCGCAGACGCCGCTGACGCCGACGCAGTTCGCCCTCATCGACGACGTGTACACGACGACGATCCCGCTCTCCAAGACGCCCTCGGCCCGGGACTTCGCCGCCGCGCGCGCCGCGTGCCGCGCGCTCGACAGCGCCGATCCCCTCCTCGGGCCGCTGCGCAAGGCGTGCACCGCGAGCGTCAGGCTCGTCAAGCCCATCAACGACTTCACGAACTGCCGGACCGCCGTGGGCTGCCTGCGCACGGCGCGCCGCGCACGGATCGAGCTCACGGCGTTCATCGCCCACGTCCGAGCGATGAACGTGGCGATCGATGCCGCGAAGCTCGTCCCCGGCTGCCGCGAGGAGCTCCGCGCCAGCAAGGCGGATCTGCGCTACTTCGAGCGCACGCGCAAGGTGCTGCGCGACCTGCAGGAAGCCATCGTGACCGGCTCGGAGAAGCTCGCGCGGCGCGTGCAGCGCGAAGGCAACGCCCTGGATCGGCTCGCGGCCAAGCAGCCGACGGCCACGCGCGAGCGCAAGACCTACCGTGCCGCCTGTGCGCCGCCCGGCGCCTAGCGCGACCGGAGGATCGCCCGCCCGCTCGGCGGCGGGCCTATATTGCACAGGACGATGGACGCATGGATGTTCTGGGTCCTGCTCGCGATCGTCTTCGCCGCCGGCGAGGTCATATCGCTGAGTTTCTTCCTGGCGCCGTTTGCGATCGGGGCGCTGCTCGGCGCGGGCGCCGACCTCGCGGGCGCCAACGCCGCCGTCTCGATCGTGATCTTCCTCGTCAGCTCGGGGCTCGTGTTCGGCTTCGTCCGGCCGATCGCGCGCCGCCATCTGCGCACGCCCGCGCAGCTGCGCACCGGCACCGCCGCGCTCGTCGGCAAGACCGCGCTCGTCACGCAGACCGTCGACGCCGATGGCGGGACCGTGAAGCTCGAGGGGGAGGTCTGGACGGCGCGGCCCTACATGCCCGACGACGTCATCGAGAGCGGCAGCCGCGTGCAGGTCGTCGAGATCCAGGGCGCGACCGCGCTCGTCAGCGAAGCCTGAGTCCTACGAGGAGGTAGCCGTCATGGAAGCCGGACTGATCCTGCTGGTCATCATCGCCGTCTTCGCGCTGCTGCTCGCGGCGAAGACCGTGCGCATCATCCCGCAGGCGCGGGCCGGGGTCGTCGAACGGCTGGGCCGCTACCAGCGCACGCTCACGCCGGGGCTGGCGATCGTCGTGCCGTTCGTCGATCGCGTCGGCAACATGATCGACCTGCGCGAGCAGGTCGTCACGTTCAAGCCCGCCGGCGTGATCACGGGCGACAACGTCGGCATCCAGATCGACAGCGTCCTGTACTTCACGATCACCGACGCGAAGTCGGTGTCCTACGAGGTCGCCAACCCGTTGCAGGCGATCGAGCAGCTCACCGTGACGACGCTGCGAAACGTCATCGGCGGCATGACGCTGGAGGAGGCCCTGACCAGCCGCGACACGATCAACTCGCAGCTGCGCACGGTGCTCGACGAGGCGACCGGACGCTGGGGGATCCGCGTCAATCGCGTCGAGGTCAAGGCGATCGACCCGCCGGCGTCGATCCAGGAGGCGATGGAGAAGCAGATGCGCGCCGAGCGCGACCGCCGCGCCGCGATCCTCACGGCCGAGGGCTCCAAGCAGTCGCAGATCCTCAACGCCGAGGGCGAGAAGCAGGCGTCGGTGCTGCGCGCCGAGGGTCAGCGGACGTCGGCGATCCTGCGCGCCGAGGGCGAGGCGAAGGCGATCGACACCGTCTTCCGCGCGATCCACGACGGGCATCCCGACGAGGGGCTGCTCTCCTACCAGTACCTGCAGATGCTGCCCAAGCTCGCGCAGGGCGACGCGAACAAGATCTTCGTCATCCCGAGCGAGTTCAGCCAGGCGCTCGGCAACATCGGCGGCGCGATCGCCGGCGCCGTCAAGCCGCCGCCCCCGCCGCCCCCGCCGCCGGTCCTGTGAGCTTCATCGTCGCCGAGGCGGTCGAGGCCTACGCGGCCGCCCACACCACCGCGCCCGCGCCGTTCCTGCGGGCGCTGGCCGAGGAGACGCGGGAGACGCTCGAGTCGCCGCAGATGCTCACGGGCGAGATCGAGGGCCGCTTCCTGGAGTTCCTCGTCTTCCTCGCCCAGCCGCGGCTCGTGCTCGAGATCGGCACGTACTCGGGCTACAGCGCCCTGTCGATGGCGCAGGCGCTCCCGGCCGGCGGGCGGATCGTGACCTGCGAGCTCGATCGCGATCGGGTCGCGTTCGCGCAACGCCACATCGACGGCGCCGGCCGCGGCGACCGGATCGAGATTCGCCAGGGCAGGGCGCTCGACACGATCGCCGGCCTCGACGGCCCCTTCGACCTCGTCTTCATCGACGCCGACAAGGCGGGCTACCACGGCTATTACGAAGCGGTCCTGCCCAAGCTCTCCGCACGCGGGCTGATCGTGATCGACAACGTGCTGTGGAGCGGCCGGGTGGCCGAACCGCCCAGCGACGACGACACCGAGTCGACCCGCGCGCTGCGCGCCTTCAACGACCACGTCGCGGCCGACGAGCGGGTCGTGAGCGTGATGCTCAGCGTGCGCGACGGCGTGACGCTCGTGCGGCGCGCCTGAGGGTTCAGCCCGCCAGCAGGGAGGCCTGCTCGCCCGCGAGGCCGAGCAGCAGGACGAAGATCGCGGCGGCGGCGAGGACGCCGTAGCCCAGCCAGCGCGCCTCGCGCTCCGCCACCGTCGCGACCGCGCCTGCGAGGGGGGCGATCACGGCGAGGGCGAGCAGGCAGAGCTCGAACACGCCGACCAGCGCGCCGCCGCGGGTGCAGATCGCCGAGGTCGACCGGCCCAGGTCGCCTTCGCAGCTCGCGGCGACGACGACGAAGCCGCCGATGACGAGGACGAACGCTGCGACCACCATTCCCGCAGGAACGGCCATCCAGCGCATGATCTGTCCTGCGCGCTTCGTCCCGTGCGGGCTCGTCGGCGGCATGCTCGCCCCTCCTCCTCGCTGTCGACCGGCGGTTGACAAGAGCACCGTAGCACCCTGCTGACCAGTGGTCAACAACTTGTGGCCTTCGGTCAGCCGCACCGCGATCGTCGGGCCTGCCCCCATGGTCGGCCCACATGGCGCCAGGCAGGCTTGACGCCATGACCGTCATCGACCCTCAGACCATCGACCGCTCCGACGCGCTCGTCGAGCGGCTGTTCGGCGCGACCATCGGCGCGCTCGAGCTCTTCTCCGTGTATCTCGGCGCCGAGCTCGGGCTGTACGGCGCGCTGGAGACCCACGGTCCGCTGACCGCGCCGCAGCTCGCCGAGCGCGCCGGGATCGACGCCCGCTACGCACGCGAGTGGCTCGAGCAGCAGGCCGTCGCCGGGCTGCTGGAGGCCGACGGGCAGGACGCCGCGCCCGAGCAGCGCCGCTTTGCGCTGCCGAGCGACCACGCGCGCGTGCTCGCGCACCCAGACGACGCCGCCCACCTCGCGCCGATGGCCCACATGATCGCGGGCATCGGCGGCGTGCTGCCGCGCCTCGCCGACGCCTACCGCACCGGTGCGGGCGTGCCCTACGCCGCTTACGGCGCGGAGTTTCGCCACGGCCAGGGCCACATCAACCGCCCGGCCTTCCTCGAGGACCTGCCGGGCGTGTGGCTGGACGCGCTGCCCGACGTCCGCGACCGCCTGCGGCGCGACGGCGGTCGCGTCGCCGACGTCGGCTGCGGCCAGGGCTTCGCGACCGTGGCAATGGCCGCGGCGTTCCCGCTCGCCGAGGTCGTCGGCTTCGACGCCGATGCGGCGTCGGTGCAGGACGCGCGCGCCTTCGCCGGCGAGCACGGGGTCCACGAGCGGGCTGCGTTCGTCTGCGACGACGCCGTCGCGGTTGCCGCGCACGGGCCGTTTGATCTCGTGCTCGTGCTCGAGACGCTCCACGACCTGGCGCGGCCCGTCGAGGCCCTCACGGCCGCGCGCGCGGCGCTGGCCGCGGGCGGCGTCGTGCTCGTCGTCGACGAGCGCGTGGCCGACGCGTTCGCCGCCCCCGGCGACGAGACCGAGCGCATGATGTACGGCTGGAGCGTCACGCACTGCCTGCCGACCGCGCGCGTCGAGGCGGGCTCGGCGGCGACCGGGACGGTCATGCGCACGGACACCCTGCGCGACTACGCGACCGCCGCCGGGTTTGGGTCGGTCGAGGTCCTTCCCGTCGACAACGACCTCTTTCGCCTGTACCGCCTGGGCACCTGAGCTTGCGGGGGATGACCGCGGGTCGGTCACGCGGTCGGCCGGAACCGATCCGGTCGGCCGTAGACTGATCGCCCGTGTTCGACACCCTCTCAGAGAAGCTGCAGGCGACGCTCGCCGACGTTCGTGCCCGCGGCACGCTGACGGAGGCCGACGTCAACGCTGCCATGCGCGAGATCCGCCTCGCGCTGCTCGAAGCCGACGTGAACTTCAAGGTCGTCAAGTCGTTTACGAACACGGTCAAGGAGCGCTGCCTCGGCGCCGACGTGCTGGGCAAGCTCAACCCCGGCCAGCAGGTCGTGAAGATCGTCAACGAGGAGCTCACCGCGCTGATGGGCGGCGCCTCGGCCTCCGTGGCGTTCGCGCCGCGCCCGCCGACGGTCATCCTCATGGCCGGCCTGCAGGGCTCGGGCAAGACGACGGCCACGGCGAAGCTCGCGCGCTATCTCATGCAGGAGCACGACTCGTCGGTCGCGCTCGCGGCCTGCGACGTCTACCGCCCGGCGGCGGTCGACCAGCTCGTCAAGGTCGGCGGCCAGGTCGGTGCGACCGTGTACGAGCAGGGCATCGACAAGGACCCGGTCGACATCGCGCGGTGGGCGCTCGATCAGGCCAAGCGCGACGGCAAGGACGTGCTGATCGTCGACACGGCGGGCCGCCTGCACGTCGACGAGAAGCTCATGGAAGAGCTCGTGAAGATCCGCAAGGCGGTCAAGCCGACGACGGTCCTGCTCGTCGTCGATGCGATGACCGGCCAGGACGCCGTCAACGTCGCCGAGCAGTTCGCCGGCGCCGTCGCCTTCGACGGCGTCCTGATGTCCAAGCTCGACGGCGACGCCCGCGGCGGCGCGGCGCTGTCGGTCAAGGCCGTCACCGGCAAGCCGATCCTCTTCGCGTCCACGGGGGAGCACCTCGACCAGTTCGAGCGCTTCCACCCCGACCGCATGGCCCAGCGGATCCTCGGCATGGGCGACGTGCTGTCGTTCATCGAGAAGGCCGAGGCGCAGATCGACGAGGACGAGGCCAAGGAGCTCGAGCGCAAGCTGCGCCGCAACGAGTTCACGTTCGAGGACTTCCTGTCGCAGCTGAAGATGATGCGCAAGATGGGCCCGCTGCAGTCGCTGCTGGGCATGATCCCGGGCTTTCAGGGCGCCGCGCTGAAGAACGTCAAGGTCGACGAGCGCGAGCTCGATCGCATCGAGGCCATCATCCTGTCGATGACGCCGCTGGAGCGCCGCCGGCCCGATCTCATCAAGGGGTCGCGACGCCTGCGGATCGCGCGCGGGTCGGGCACGACGGTGCAGCACGTCAACCAGCTCGTCAAGCAGTTCGGACAGATGCAGAAGCTCATGAAGCAGCTCGGCAAGGGCAAGATGCCCGACCTCCAGGCCATGATGCGCCAGGGTCGCTAGCCTGTCCGGTCCAATGGCTGTCCGAATGAGACTCACGCGCGTCGGTGGACGCAAGGATCCGATCTGGCGCATCGTCGTCGCAGACTCGCGCTCGCCCCGCGACGGCCGCGTCATCGAGACGATCGGCCACTACAACGCGCAGACGGAGCCGTCGACGGTGCGCGTCGACGAGGCTCGCGCACGCCACTGGCTCGAGCGCGGCGCGCAGCCGTCTGACCAGGTGCGCAACCTCCTGCGCATCCAGGGCATCTCGTAGTCCCGGACACCCGTCCCCGCCGCCCACCCCGCCGGACCAGCCGCCTGTGCAAGAGCTTCTCGAATACCTCGCCAAGGCGCTGGTCGACGACCCCGAGGCCGTGCGCGTCGAGGCGTTCGACGAGGACGACGGCAGCGTCGTCCTGGAGCTGTCGGTCGGCGAGGATGACTACGGGCAGGTCATCGGTCGCGGCGGCCGCACCGCGAACGCGCTGCGCACGGTGCTGAAGGCGGCGGCCGTGAAGGAAGGCCGCCGCGTGTTCGTCGACATCGTCGACTCAGGCGGGAGGCGCCGCGTGTCATTGCTGAACGCCGGTCGTGTCGGGCGCCGCACGGCCTCGACGGCTCGTTTCATGTCACGCGCCCGCGCGGCGTGCTCCTCACGCTCGGTGCCAGCGTGCGGATCGGTGACGACGTGCACGAGATCGTCCGCCGCGCGGGCACCGAGGACCGCCCGATCCTGCGTCTGCACGGGATCGATGACCGGGTCGGCATCGAGGCGCTGCGTGAGGCCGACCTGCGCGTCGAGCGCGCTGACGCGCCGCCACTGCCCGAGGGCGAGTACTGGCCGGAGGATCTCGAGGGCTGCACCGTGCTGACGTCCCAGGGCGCGGAGCTGGGCGTCGTGCACGCGATGCGCGCGCTGCCGTCGTGCGAGGTGCTCGAGGTCGGCGATCTGCTCGTGCCGATGGTCGGTGACGCGGTGGTCAGCATCGACGTCGCGGAGCGCCGCATCGTGGTCGATCCCGAGTTCCTCGGGGTCGAGCAGGGCTGAGCGCCGGACGCGGCGGCGGCGGGCGGGGCGGGGTCCGAAGTCAATGCGCCTCGACGTCGTCACGCTCTTTCCCGACTGGTTTGACTGGTTTCGCACCCAGCGACACGTGTCGAACGCGCTTGCGTCCGGCCACGAGCTGCGCACCCTGGACCTGCGCGAGCACACGCCGCTGAGCGGCGGTCAGGTCGACGACACGCCGTTCGGGGGCGGCGCCGGAATGGTGCTGCGCGTCGACGTCATGGACGCGGCGCTGCGCGCGCACTACGGCGTCGATCCGGTCGACCTGCGCCACGAGCGGCGAGTCGTCGCGCTCACGCCCGGCGGCCGGCTGCTCGACGACCAGCTCGTCGACGAGCTCGCCCAGGAGCCCGGCGTCACGCTGCTCTGCGGGCGCTACGAGGGCTTCGACGAGCGCATCGTCGAGCACTTCGCCACCGATGCCGTCTCGATCGGCGAGTACGTGCTGGCGGGGGGCGAGCTCGCCGCGATGGTCGTCTGCGACGCGGTGATGCGCAAGCTGCCGGGCGCGCTCGGCCACCGCGACTCGGCCCGCGAGGAGTCCTTCTCGGTGGCGCTCGAGGGCCGCCCGGAGTACCCGCACTACACGCGCCCGGCCGAGTACCGCGGCTGGCGGGTGCCCGACGTGCTGCTGTCCGGACATCACGAGCAGATTCGCGCCTGGCGCACGGCGCGGTCCCGCGAGCGTGGCGCGACCGGCGGGGACTGAGCGTCGCTATCATCCTGCCCTCGCGCGGCCAACCCTTCGGCCGCGCCCATTTCCTTCGCTTCCCTTCGCGCACTTCTCTTATGTCCACAGTCATCGAACGTCTCGAGCGCGCTCAGCTGCGCCGTGTTCCCAGCTTTCAGGCGGGCGACCGCCTGCGCGTCCACTTCCAGGTGATCGAGGGCACGCGCAAGCGCACCCAGGTCTTCGAGGGCGTCGTCATCAAGCGCCAGGGCCACGGCGCCCGCGAGACGTTCACCGTTCGCAAGCAGTCCTTCGGCGTCGGCGTCGAGCGCACGTTCCCGGTCCACTCGCCGAAGATCGAGCGCATCGAGGTCGCCGCCCGCGGTGACGTGCGCCGAGCGAAGCTCTACTACCTGCGCGACCGCGTCGGCAAGCGGGCCCGCGTTCGCGAGCGTCGCTACACCGGTCCCGAGGAGCGCGTCGAGGCCGGACTGCTGCACGACCCCGCCGCCGAGCTCGAGGCGCAGGCCGCCGCCGAGCCGGAGGCCGTCGACGCCGAGGGCGTCGCGGCCGACGAGGCGATCGCCGAGGCTGTCGCCGCCGACGCCGCGCCCGCCGACGACGGGGGCGCCGCTGCGAGTGGGGCCGAGGAGGCCTCCTCCGGCGACAAGACGTGACGAAGGAGGAATCGTCCCGCGGCCGAGGCAACTCGTTCGTCGAGACCATTCTGATCGTCGCGGTGGCGCTGGGTCTGGCGCTCGGAATCCAGGCCTTCCTCGTCAAGCCGTACCGGATCCCGTCCGAGTCGATGGTGCCGACGCTGCAGATCGGTCAGCGCGTCCTCGTCAACCGCATCGGCAACAACTTCGGCGACCCGGCGATCGGTGACGTCACCGTCTTCCATCCGCCCGCTGGCGCGGAGAACGGCAAGGAGTGCGGTGCGCCGCGCCAGGACGGCCAGGCGTGCGCGCGGCCCACGAGCGACAAGGCCGACGTGAACTTCATCAAGCGCATCGTGGCGGGGCCGGGCGACAAGCTGCGGATCGTGAACGGCTACGTCATACGCAACGGCAAGCGCCAGCCCGAGCCGTTCGCCGAGCCCTGCGGAGGCGGCGAGGGCTGCGACATGCCCAGGCAGATCACGGTTCCCAAGGGTCATTACTTCATGATGGGCGACAATCGCGGCGCCTCGGACGACAGCCGCTTCTGGGGCCCCGTGCCGCGTGAGTGGATCATCGGCAATGCCTTTGCGACGTACTGGCCGCCCAAGCGGATCGGGCTTCTGTAGGAGCTCCCGGCAGGCTCCGCGGCTTCCCGGGTCGCCTGCGCGGCGCCGTTCGCACACCCGGCGGCCGTTCCGCCCGATGACTGCTTCATGATGGGCGCCAGCGTGGAGGCGATGACGACAGCCGCTTGCGAGGTGCCGCCAGGCATCGCGACCGAGCCACCATCGGCCCCGCCGGTCGCGCCGACGGCCGCCGCCACGGCCCGCCGCCGGAAGGCGGCGGCGCGCAAGCGTTCCAGCGGCCGGCGCCTGTTCGCGCACGACCGCCGCCTTGGCGTGCGCTGGGTCGCGGGCGCCGACGAGGCCGGTCGCGGCTGCCTGGCGGGCCCGCTCGTCGCGGCGGGGGTGCTGTTCGACATGGAGGCGCTGACGACGCGCGAGCTGCGCGCGCTCGGCCGTCTCAACGACTCCAAGCAGCACACCCACGAGGTGCGCGAGGAGCTCTTCCCGGTCGTCATGCGCACGGCGCTGAAGGTCTGCGTCGTCTCGCGATGCGCGCGCACGATCGACGCCCGCGGGCTGCACAAGACGAACCTCGCTGCCCTGCGCGACGCGCTGCTGGGCGTCGCGCGCCCCGGCTGCATCTGCCTCTCCGACGGCTTCGCGGTCGGCAAGCTGCCCTACGAGCAGCGCGCGATCGTCGAGGGCGACGCGACCTCGGCCGCGATCGCCGCCGCCTCGATCGTCGCCAAGGTCACCCGCGACCGGTACATGCGGCGCGCCGACGCGCTGCATCCCGGCTGGGACTTCGCGGCACACGTCGGCTACTCGACGCCAGAGCATCGCGAGGCGATCCAACGCCTTGGCGTATCGCCGCTTCACCGATTGAGCTTCGCCTCGATGGCCTATCAGCAGCTCGCGCTGTAGCTCACATCCGCGCATCCTCAGAACGCTCCCTCGAGGTGATCGAGTCGGACGAGGCACCCGCTGCGGTCGACGGTGACGGCCACGACATCGAAGCGCAGATCGCGCGAGCGCGGTCGGTCGAGCGACTCGACGAGCCACGCCGCCGCCATCGCGCGCACACGCCTCTGTTTGGCCGGGGAGACAGCCTGCAGCGCTGACTCCATCGCGCCGGCCCGGCGGGTCTTGACCTCGACGAAGACAAGCGCGGCGTCGTCGCAGACGATGAGGTCCAGCTCGCCGAACCGGGTGCGGTAGTTGCGCGCGACGATGCTGTAGCCGAGGCGCTCCAGATGCTCCCGCGCCAGGCGCTCGCCGGCGCGGCCGAGGTGCTGGCGCAGATCGATGACCATGGCCGCGACGCTACGCGCCGCCGTGTGCGGTTTCAGCACGCGATCGCAACAACTTCGCGCAGACTTCGCGTCGTCTTCGCGGCGCGCCAGAACTGTTGCATTTGCTGCACAAACTTGTTGCAGAGCGGTGCTGTTCGGTCACATCGGCAGGCGTACCGTCCAGCCGATGCTCGCCCATGTCACGACGTTCACCATCGACGGCCTCTCCTCGCGGCGGATCACCGTGGAGGTCGACCTGCGCCGCGGCCTGCCGGCGTTCACGATCGTCGGCCGCGGCGACGCGGCGGTGCGCGAGTCACGTGAGCGCGTGCAGACGGCGCTCGTCAACGCGGGCTTCGAGTTCCCGCAGCGGCGGATCACGGTCAACCTCGCGCCCGCCCACCTGCGCAAGGTCGGTCCCGGCTTCGACCTCGCGACGGCCTGCGGCGTGCTCGTCGCCTCCGAGCAGCTGCCCGCGTGCGAGCTCGGGCGATGGGCGGTCTTCGGCGAGCTGTCGCTCAGCGGGGAGCTGCGCCACTGCCGCGGCGTGCTCAGCGTTGCCGAGGGGGCGCGCGACGCCGGCGTAGCGGGCCTCATCGTTCCCCGCGAGTGCGCGCGCGAGGCAGCGCTCGTCGACGGCCTCGAGGTGGCCGGCGCGGCGCACCTGCACGAGGTGGCCGCGATCCTGCGCGGTGAGCCGCCACCCGAGCTTCCGGCACCGGTCGTCGGACCACCGACGGGTGGCGACGAGGCCGATCTCGCGGATGTCCGTGGTCATTCGGAGGCGCTCCACGCCGTGACGATCGCCGCCGCGGGTGGACACAACATCCTGCTCTGCGGTCCGCCCGGGACGGGCAAGACGATGCTCGCCCGCCGGATGACGTCGATCCTCCCGCCGCTCACGCGTGACGAGGCGATCGCCGTGACGCGGATCCACAGCGTGGCCGGCCGCCACATCGGCGACGAGCTCGTGCGTCAGCGCCCGTTCCGCGCGCCGCACCACTCGATCTCGCCGGCGGGCCTCGTCGGCGGCGGCTCCGTGCCCCAACCCGGCGAGGCCACGCTGGCCCACCACGGCATCCTCTTTCTCGACGAGCTCTCGGAGTTCAGCCGCCCGGCGCTCGAGTCGCTGCGACAGCCGCTGGAGGACGGCACGGTCGCGATCGTGCGGGGCCAGCGCACGGTGACGTTCCCGACGCGCTTTCAGCTCGTCGCCTCGACCAACCCGTGCCCCTGTGGGTTCGCCGGCGAGGCCCGCTGCCGCTGCTCGGATGCCGACATCGCCCGCCATCGCCGCAAGCTCAGCGGGCCGCTGCTGGATCGCATGGACCTGCTGGTCCACATGCAACGACCGAACGCCGAAGCCCTCGAGGGCCCCGCCGGAACGCTTTCGGGCGCGGCTCGTGCGGCCGTCCTCGAAGCCCGCGAGCGACAGGCGCATCGTCTCGCCGGCACCGGTCTGGCGACCAACGCCGAGCTCACGCCGCGGCTCGTGCGCGAGCTCGTTCGCGCTGACGCAGCGGCCATGACGAGGCTGCGCGTGGCCTACGCCGGCGACTCGCTCAGCGCTCGCGGCCACGGGCGAATTCTGCGCGTGGCGCGCACGATCGCCGACTTGGACGGCGCTGCTCGCGTCGCCGAGCCCCACGTCGCAATCGCGCTCGGAATGCGCCGCGAGCAGATCCTCGAGGGCGCGGTCGCAGCATGACCGCCTGCGATTCGTGCCTGCGTCGCACCGCGCTCATCGCTCGGCTCGCCCCGCACGTCGAGCGCGCGCGGCGCGAACGACGCACGCTGCGTGAGCTGCTGTCGCTGTCGGACGATGCGCTCATCGCCGCGCTCGCCGGTGACCGGCGCGCGGCGATCGAGCAGGCCCGCCGCGAATTCGATGCCGCCATCGCGCGCGGCTGCGCGGAGACCGCCTCGATGGAGCTGATCTGCCGACACGACGAGCGCTACCCACTGCGCCTGCTGGAGGCCGACGACGCGCCGGCCATTCTGCATGTCGCAGGCGATCCGGGGCGCCTGGATGCGCTGGCCGCCGCCGACGCGCCGGCCGTCGCGATCGTCGGAGCGCGCCGCGCGGGGGCGGACGGGCTGCAGGTCGCCCACGCCCTCGGCCGCGGGCTGGCGGCGGCCGGCGTCACCGTCATCAGCGGCATGGCCCTCGGCATCGACTCGGCGGCGCACGCCGGCGCACTCGAGGTCGGCGGCCCGACGATCACCGTCCTCGCCGGCGGTGCCGATGTCGCCTACCCCGCCAGCAAGCGCAGCCTGCACCGGGCACTCGTGCGCACTCAGGCCGCGATCTCCGAGATGCCGCCGGGGTTCAAGCCGTTTCGCTGGTGCTTTCCGGCTCGCAACCGCACCATCGCGGGGCTGGCGTCGCTGACGATCGTCGTGGAGGCCACCGAGCGCTCCGGCTCGCTCATCACGGCGGACCTCGCGCAGGAGCTCGGCCGCGCCGTCGGCGCCGTGCCCGGCCCGGTGAATGCGGCGCGCTGTGCGGGCTCCAACGCCCTGCTGCGCGACGGCGCGCTCGTCATCCGCCATGCCCAGGACGCGCTGGACGAGGCGCTCGGCATCGGCGTGGCAACAGCGCTCAGCGGTTGGCGGCCCCAGGAGCTCGAGTCCCCGCTGCGCGCGCTCCTGCGCCGCGTGGAGGACGGCCGCAACACCGTCTCGGCACTGGCCGCCACGCCGGCCGAGGCACAGCATGTGCTCGCGGCGCTCAGCGAGCTCGAGCTGCTGGGCTTCCTGCGTCGCGGGCCGGGAGGACACTATGTGCGCACGCTGTAGGGCCCACGCCGACGGCGCCTATCCTCGACGGCGTGTCTGCCCGCCGCGTCCCTGTCGCGCTGTCGATCGCCGGCTCGGACTCCGGCGGCGGCGCAGGGATCCAGGCCGACCTGAAGGCGTTCGCGCGCGCGGGTGTGCACGGCACGACCGCGATCACGGCGATCACGGTGCAGAACACCGTGGCGGTCACGGCGGTTCAGCCGGTCGACCCGGAGATCATCGCCGGCCAGATCCGCGCCGTCGCCGAGGACCTCGGGGTCGACGCGGTGAAGATCGGGATGCTGGGCGACGTCTCGACGATCGAGACCGTCGCGCGGGCGCTGGACGAGCTGCCGGCGGGCACGCCGGTGGTCCACGATCCGGTCATGGTGGCCGAGTCCGGCTCGCGGCTGCTCGCACTCGAAGCCGTCGATGCCCTGCGCCGGATGATCGTCGCCCGGGCTACGGTCATCACGCCCAATCTCGCCGAGGCGCGGGTCCTGGCCGATGACGACGACCTCGACGGACTCGACCTCGTCCGGGCGCTGCACGCGCTGGGCCCGCGCGCCGTGGTCGTCACGGGCGGGCATCGTGAAACGGGGACCGATCTGTTCTTCGACGGCACGACGCTCACCGAGCTGCCCGGCGAGCGCCATCCAGACGGCGCCGCCCACGGCTCGGGGTGCACGCACTCGGCGACCCTGGCCGCGCGTCTGGCGCTCGGCGACGATCTGCTGTCAGCGGCGCGTCATGCGCGCACCGTCGCCGCAGCCGCGGTGCGCGACGGGCTGCGACACCTCGGCGCGGGAGCCGGGCCCGTCGATGTGTTCGGCCTCGCGCGCCAGGATTGATCGCCGCCGAACGAGGCACTGTCAGGGGCCGGGCCGCTTTGCCATAATCGCCCGCTGTGAGGTTCCTTCGGATGAAGCCTGGGCACGGAGAGATCCTCATCGCGGAGGGGGATGTCGAGGTCCCCGAGGAGCACGACGCGCTCGTCGCGGCGTTTCGCGCGCAACTCGACGCGGGAATGTGGGCGGCCGTTCCGGTCGCGACGCCCGGCGGGCGCCGGGAGGCGCAGATGGTGTCGAGCTTCGACGACGTCCCGCAGGACGCCGATCGCGTGATCTTCTTTCCGCGCGCAGCCGGCGGCCGGTAGGCCACGGTCATGCTGCTGGCGATCAGCGCAAGCCTCATCGTCGTTCTCGTGCTGCTGTGGGACGTCGGTTGGCCGCTTGCCTCCGAACGGATCGCGCGCTGGCGCGCGGGCCGCAGGAAGGTGGAGGAGCTCGAGGGCTACGATCCCGGCCGCGAGCGGCGCGCAGAGCAGCGCGCACGCACGCTGCTGCGCTCGTGCGTCAACGAGGAGGAATGGGCGATGTACCGCGACCTGGGCTTCCTGCGAGTCTGGGGCGGCCTGTCGGAGGGGCCGGTCGGCGAGCGCGACGCGACCGGCGCGACGTACGCCTACCTCATCTACCCGCACAAGCCGATCGTCGCCTACCTGCCGCAGACGCGGCGGCTGCTGAGCGAATACTGCGTCATGTTCCCCGACGACACGCGCCCCTACGGCTCGGCGCGGCTGCCGGATTCCGATGACGTCCTCGCCAAGTGGATGGCGCTCACCGGTGACGAGCGCCGGATCATCGCCAGCGCGAACATGCACCTGCCCGGCCGTCAGGTCGACCCCAAGCAGGTCAAGCGCGACCTGTGGCGCCTGGGTCAATGGGAGCAGGCGCGGCTTCGCGAGCAGCGTCGCGGCGCGGGTAGTGTTCCCGCCCCGTGAGCACGACGACCAGACTCGACCCCAAACACAACTCTCGCGCGCTCACCGAGGGCGCGGCCCGCGCGCCCGCCCGCGCCTATCTCAACGGCATCGGCTTCGACAAGGAGGCGATGGACCGGCCGATCATCGGCGTCGCTTCGACCTGGATCGAGACGATGCCCTGCAACTTCCACCTGCGCGCGCTCGCCGCCAAGGTCAAGGAGGGCATCCGCCTCGCCGGCGGCACGCCGATGGAGCTCAACACGATCGCGATCTCCGACGGCATCACGATGGGCACGAGCGGCATGAAGACGAGCCTCGTCTCGCGCGAGGTGATCGCCGACTCGATCGAGCTCGTCGCCCGCGGCCATCTCTTCGACGGCGTCATCGCGCTGAGCGCGTGCGACAAGACGATCCCCGGCACGGTCATGGCGCTCGCGCGGCTGAACCTGCCCGGCGTGATGCTCTACGGCGGGTCGATCGCCCCCGGCCGCTTTCGCGGCAACGACGTGACGATCCAGGACGTCTTCGAGGCGGTCGGGGCACATGCCGCCGGCACGATGAGCGACGAGGATCTCGCCGAGCTCGAGCTCGTGGCGAGCCCCGGCGCCGGCGCCTGCGGTGGCCAGTTCACCGCGAACACGATGGCCATGGCCTTCGAGATCCTCGGCATCAGCCCGATGGGGTCGGCGATGGTCCCCGCCGAGCACGCCAGCAAGGCCGACGTCGCCGTCGCCGCCGGCCAGCTCATGATGGACGTGCTCGAACGCGGCCTGCGCCCGCGCGACATCATCACGAAGGACTCGCTGGAGAACGCGATTGCCTCGATCGCCACATCGGGCGGCTCGACGAACGGCGTCCTGCACCTGCTCGCCGTTGCGCGCGAGGCCGGCGTCGAGCTCGACATCGACGACTTCGACCGCATCTCGGAGAACACCCCGCTGCTGTGCGACCTCAAGCCGGGTGGCCGGTACGTCGCCAAGGATCTCTACGAGGCCGGCGGCATCCAGCTCGTCGCGAAGCGGCTGCTCGACGCGGGCCTGCTGCACGAGGACGCGATCACGGTCACCGGCCGCACGATCGGCGACCATGCCCTGGATGCCGACGAGACCCCGGGCCAGCGCGTCGTGCGCCCGCTCGGCGATCCCATCAAGGCCACCGGGGGCCTGGCGATCCTGCGCGGCAACCTCGCTCCCGACGGCTGCGTCGTCAAGCTCTCCGGCCACGAGCGACGCCTGCACAAGGGCCCGGCCCGCGTGTTCGAGGGCGAGGAGGCCGCGATGGCGGCGGTCGTCGCCGGCTCGATCGAGAAGGGCGACGTCATCGTCATCCGCGACGAGGGCCCCGCCGGCGGCCCGGGGATGCGCGAGATGCTCGCCGTCACGGCCGCGCTCAACGGCCAGGGCATGGGCGAGCACGTGGCGCTGCTCACCGACGGGCGCTTCAGCGGGGCGACACACGGCTTCATGGCCGGCCACGTGGCGCCCGAGTCGGTGCGCGGCGGGCCGATCGGCGCGGTGCACGACGGCGACGAGATCACCATCGACGTCGATGCGCGGCGCCTGGACGTGGCGCTCGACGACGCCACGATCGCCGAGCGCGTGGCGGCCTACGACGGCAACGACAACGCGGACCTCGGCGGTGTGCTGGGCAAGTACGCCAAGCTCGTCTCGAGCGCCTCCGTGGGCGCCGTCACGTAGCGCCGGGACGCCGCTCAGGCGCCCAGCATCCGCCGCAGCGTGAGCGCGTTGCGCGGTGCGAACTCCTCCCAGTCGTTGTTGAAGTACACGAAGACGTCCTCGAGCGCGTCCGCCCAATCGCGGATCCGCGCCGCCCACTCCGCGATCTCCGTCTGCGAGTAGTTGCCGCGCCGGCCTCGATGGCCGTGGTGAAAGCGCACGTAGGTGAAGTCCGCCGTGAGCTCGTGCGTCTGGAAGTCGAGCTCCGGGCGATCGGCGATCGTCAGCGCCACGCCGTGCCAGCGCAGCAGCTCGTAGACCTGCGGGCAGAACCACGACGCGTGACGAAACTCGAAGGTGTGGCGCCCCGGGGGCAGGTGGTCGAGCGCGAACGCCAACCGCGCGTCGTCGCGGTGGAAGTTCGCCGGCAGCTGCCAGAGCATCGGTCCCAGCCGGTCCGCGTCGCTCAGCGGCTGCAGCGGCTCCATCAGCCGCTGCACGCCTCGGTCCATGTCGGTCAGGCGCTTCATGTGCGTCAGGTAGCGCGAGGACTTGACGGCGAAGCAGAAGCCCGCCGGCGTCTGGGCGACCCAGCGTGCCACGGACTCGCGCTTGGCCAGGCGGTAGAAGGTCGTGTTGACCTCGACGGTGTCGAAGACGCTCGCGTAGTGCTCCAGCCACCGGGCGGGTCCCAGCCCCTTCGGGTAGAAGCTCGCGCGCCAGGAGGCGTAGTTCCAGCCGCTGCAGCCGATGCGGATCACGCTGGCGCCCGTCTACCCGATCGCAGCCCGCCGCCGACGCCGCCGACGAGCCCCGCGCGACGGCGACGCCGACGCCGCCGACGACGCCCCGCGCGCCGTCCGGCCGGTCCCGGCAAAGCCGATCCCGATCCAGGGCTTCTGCGAGCCGCGCGCCGCGGCCGCTCGCCGATCCGTCGACCGGGCCGCCCAACAGGTCTACGCTAGGACGCAGGTTCACCGCTCCCCGCCGCATGCGCATCGCAATCGACATCGACTCCACGCTGCACCACTACTGGGACCGTCTGTCGGCTGCCGCCCTGCGCCGCTTCGGCGTCGACCTGCCCTACGAGGAGCAGCTGGACTGGGGCATCACCCGCCTGCGCTACGACCAGCTGCACCTCTGCATCCAGGAGACGCACTGCGAGGAGGCGATCCTCGCCGGCGAGCCGTACCCAGACGCGGTCGAGACCGTCCGGCGCTGGCACGAAGAGGGCCACTTCATCCACATCACCAGCCACCGCGACCCCGCGGCGTGCGACGCCACCGCCGCCTGGCTGGCACGGATCGGCGTTCCCTACGACGACCTGCACTGCTCACACGACAAGGTCGGCCGCTGCGTCGAGCTCGGCATCGAGCTGCTGATCGACGACAGCCCGGAGAACCTGTCCGCGGCAATCGACCGAGGCATCCTCGTCGCGACGATCGCCCATCCGTGGAACCGCGAGCTGTGTGACGAGGAGGACGTCGTCTGCGCGCCGCAATGGCGCGAGCTTGCCGCCCGGCTCGACCCGGTGTTGCGCGCGCGCCAAGGTGGGGCCGCAATAAGCAGGAAAGGCTGAAATCGCCACGAAGGGCTGAATTCCTCGCGTACAGTGACGTGAGCCCAACTCGCTTGGGACTGACCGAGGACGGCAATGCCCCCCAAGCTCCCGACGATCATCGCCATCGCCGCCGTCGCGCTGATCGGGATGGTCGTCGCGATGTTCGCCTGGGACGCAAGCCGTGACGATCAGATCGCGGACGACGTGCGCGTCGGGCCTGTCGACGTGAGCGGCATGACACGCGCCGAGGCGCGCAGCGCCATCACGCGCGATCTCGTCAAGCCGCTGTCAAGGCAGCTCGCCGTCCAGGCCGCCGGCAGGCCGTTCGCGCTGAGCGCGCGCGAGGCGCACATCCGCGCCGACGTCGGCGCGATGGTCGATGCGGCCGTCAGCCGCAGCCGCGAGGGCGGCGTCCTGGCCCGCACCTGGCGCGCCATCAGCGGCAGCGGAGTCGGCGCCGGCGTCTCGCCCGCGATCTCGTTCTCGGATCGGGCGGTCAAGCGGATGGTCGACCGCGTGCGCGTCGCCGTCAGCCGTCCCGCGCTGGACGCGAAGGTGAACTTCACCGCCGCGAACCTCACCATCCGCCCGTCGCGAACCGGCCGCACGATCGACTCGGCCAAGCTGCGTAGCGACATCCGCCGCGCCCTCGTCTCGGAGACCGAACGGCGCATCGTCACTGCGCCGATCAAGCCCATCCAGCCCAAGGTGACGGGCGCGAAGCTCGCCGCGAGGTATCCCGTCGTGGTCACCGTCGACCGCGGCGCGTATCGGCTCAGCCTCTTCAGGGGGCTCGAGCGCGTGCGGGTGTACCCGATCGCGGTCGGCCAGGCCGGCCTGGAGACACCGGCCGGCCTCTACAAGATCCAGAACAAGGCGGTCAACCCGGCGTGGCACGTGCCCAACTCCGACTGGGCCGGCGATCTGGCCGGCACGGTGATTCCGGGCGGCGCGCCGAACAACCCGATCAGGGCGCGCTGGCTGGGCATCTACGACGGCGTCGGCGTGCACGGCACAGACGCGCGCGGCTCGATCGGGTCCAACGCCTCGCACGGCTGCATCCGCATGCTCATCGAGGACGTCGAGAAGCTCTACGACGAGGTCCCGATCGGCACCCCGATCTTCATCCACTGACGCGACGAACCGCTGGCGGCTCAGTTCACGCCGATGTCCGGCACCGGGATCTCCTCCCAGCCGGACCCGAGCAGCAGGGCATGGTGCGGCGAGTGTCGAATGACCAGCGTGCCGATGAAGATGCCACGCTCACGCTTGCGCATGACCGCGTACCACATCGTCGTGGCGTCGCCCGTGCCCTGGATGCGCAGCCACGGCCGCGGCGGCAGGTCGCCGGCCTCGGCGACGCCGGCCGCGATCAGCTGGTGCTGGGTCGCGACGGTGCCCTGAGCCGTGTCGATGAAGAAGACGCCCATCGAACCCGAGGCTAGCGCGGCGTGGCGCAGCGCTCTGGTGCGCTTCGACGAGGACCTGCGCCGGCGCGGCGCGGCCGAGAAGACACGCAGCGCCTACGCGGCGGACATGCGCCAGTTCGCGGCGTGGGCGAGCTGGCAGCACGCGGAGCCGGCCGCCGTCAGCCACCGGCTGCTGCGCCGCTACGCGGCGGCGCTGTCCGAGCGCCGCTCCGCGCCGGCCACCGTCGCGCGCAAGGTGGCCGCCCTGCGCTCGTTCTTCGAGACCCTGCGCCAGCACGGCGAGATCGAGGCCAACCCGGCCGACCTGCTGGCCGCGCCCAAGCGCGCCAAGACGCTGCCGCACGTCCTCGCGCCCGACGAGATCAGCCGCCTGCTGGACCGTATCCCGGCGTCGACGCCGCTCGAGCTGCGCGACCGCGCGCTGTTCGAGATCGCCTACTCCAGCGGCCTGCGCGCGGAGGAGCTCGTCAACCTCGACCTCGCGTCGGTGGACTTCGACGCCGAGGAGCTGCGCGTCGAGGGCAAGGGCGCGAAGACCCGCTTCGTCCCCGCCGGCGAGCCGGCGCTGCGAGCGCTCGCGCGCTACCTCGAACGCGCGCGCGCCGCGCTCGCGCAGCAGCCCGACGAGCCCGCGCTGTTTCTGTCGAAGTCCGGCCGCCGCCTGTCGACCTCGGACATCCGGCGCCGGCTGCGGATGTGGGCGCGCAACGCCGCGGTGCAGGGGGGAGTCCACCCGCACGCGCTGCGCCACTCCTTCGCGACACATCTGCTGGAGGGCGGGGCGGACCTGCGATCGATCCAGGAGCTGCTCGGCCACGCGTCCGTGTCGACAACGCAGATCTACACTCGGGTAGAGTCGGGCCGACTCAAGGGTGCCTATGCGCGGTCGCACCCGAGGGCCTAGGGGTATGGAGACCAACGTAAAATCCGTCGAGCTGAAGGACCTGTGGCGCCAGTACAAGCGCGACGGGGATACCCGCGCTCGCGAACGGCTCGTCGTCGCCTACTCGCCGCTCGTCAAGTACGTCTCCGGACGGATGGCGTCCGGCCTGCCCGCCCACGTCGAGGAGGCCGACCTCATCTCCTACGGCCTCGGCGGCCTGATCTCGGCCATCGAGCGCTTCGAGCTCGAGCGCGAGATCAAGTTCGAGACCTACGCGATCACGCGCATCAAGGGCGCGATCATCGACGAGCTGCGCTCCCTGGACTGGGTGCCGCGCTCGGTGCGCGCCCGCGCCCGCGCCATCGAGCAGGCCAACACCCGCCTGGAGCACAAGCTGCAGCGCGCCCCGACCGACGAGGAGATGGCCGACGAGCTCGAGATGAGCGTCTCGGACTTCCAGGACGCGCTCCTGCAGATCTCCAACTCGACCGTCGCCGCGCTCGACGAGCTGTGGACCGTGTCCGACGCGTCCGGCGACCAGGTCTCCCTGCTGGACACGCTACGCGACCCCGCCGCGCCCGATCCGGCGCAGGTCATGGACGCCACCGACCTCAAGGACCGCATCGCCGACGCGATCGCACGCCTGCCCGAGCGCGAGAAGCTCGTCGTGGCGCTGTACTACTACGAGAACCTGACCCTGCGCGAGATCGGCGAGGTCCTCGGAGTCACGGAGTCGCGCGTCTCGCAGCTGCACACGAAGGCCGTGCTGCGCCTGCGCGGACGCATGTCCGACGAGAACCTCGCAGACTGAGCCTGGATCCAGGCTCGGCGCGCCGCCGCTCGCCGCGTGCGTGCGTCAGGTCGATATCGGCGGGTGGGACGGGTCGTGCCGGATCGGCGCCGACAGCCCGAAGGTCATTTCGGTCGCCAGAACCGAGACGAACGACTAGCATCGCGCGATCCCCGAGGAGAGGAGCCGCGCATGCACAAGCCTGCTGACCGCATCCGCAACGTAGCCCTGATCGGCCACCGCGGCAGCGGTAAGACGTCGCTGCACGAGGCACTCCTGTTCGAGGCCGGCGCGACGAACCGGCTGGGCTCCGTGCTCGACGGCACGACGGTCTCGGACTCCGAGCCCGACGAGCAGGCGCGCAAGATGTCGATCTCGCTGGCGCTGAGCTCCTTCGAGTGGGAGGGGCGCAAGATCAACCTCCTCGACACCCCCGGTGAGCCGAGCTTCATCGCCGACGCGCTGGGCGCCATGCGCGTCGCGGAGTCGGCGATCTTCGTCGTCAACGGCGTGATGGGCGTCGAGGTCAGCACGCGGCGGCTGTGGGCGCGCGCCGAGGAGCTCGACCTCGCGCGGATGATCTTCGTGAACATGCTCGACCGCGAGCGGGCGGACTTCTTCCGGGCGCTGGAGTCCTGCAAGGACGCCTTCGGTCCCCACGTCGTGGCCACCGAGATCCCGATCGGGTCCGAGCACGACATCTCCGGCGTCATCGATCTCGTCGACATGAAGGCCTACCGCTACAGCGGGGACGGCCGCGACAACTGCACCGAGATGGAGATCCCGGCCGACATGCAGGAGCTCGCCGAGGAGTACCGCGAGATGATGATGGACGAGATCTGCGAGGTTTCCGACGCGCTCATGGAGCGCTACCTCGAGGGCGACGAGATCGCCCACGAGGAGATCGTCTCGACCCTCAAGGAGGGCACGAACCACGGCTCGCTGTTCCCCGTGACCTGCGGCGTCGCCACGCGCAACCTCGCCACGAACCGGTTGCTCGACGCGATCGTCGAGGACCTGCCCTCGCCGGTGAAGCACGGCTCGCTCGAGCTGCCCGAGATCACGCTCGAGGCCGACGACGACAAGGCGCTGTACGCCTACGTCTTCAAGACCCGCGCGGACCCGTTCGCCGGTCGCATCAACCTCTTTCGCGTCTACCAGGGCGTCATGGGCCACGACAGCCACGTGATGAACACGACGAGCCACAACAAGGAGCGCGTCGGCCAGCTGCTCGTCTTCAGCGGCAAGGAGTCCGGCCACGCCGACGAGTTCGGTCCGGGCGACATCGGCGCCGTCGCCAAGCTCAAGGAGACGCGCGCGGGCGACTGGCTGGCCGAGCGCGACGAGCCGATCTCGATGCCGCAGATCGCGCTGCCGGCGCCGGTCATGGCCTTCGCGATGGAGGCCCACGGCGACGAGGACAAGGTCTACACGTCGCTGCGCCGCCTGCAGGAGGAGGACCCGACGATCGACCTGCACCGCGACGCGGAGACCGGCGACCAGATCATCGCCGGCCTGTCGCAGATGCACGTCGAGGTCATCATCGACCGCCTCAAGGAGCGCTTCGGCGCCGAGGTCGTGCTCAAGCCGCCGCGGGTGCCCTACCAGGAGACGATCCGCAAGCCGGCCAAGGCGCACGGGCGTCACAAGAAGCAGTCCGGCGGGCGCGGCCAGTTCGGCGATTGTCACATCTCGATCGAGCCGCGCGAGCCCGGCGCGGGATTTGCGTTCATCAACCACATCAAGGGCGGCGTCATCCCGACCTCCTTCATCCCGGCTGTCGAGAAGGGCGTCATCGAGGCGATGACGTCGGGACCGATCGCCGGCTGCCCGGTCAAGGACGTCGCGGTCACCGTCTTCGACGGCAGCTACCACACCGTCGACTCTTCGGAGATGGCCTTCAAGCTCGCCGGCTCGATCGCGATGAAGGAGGCGATGAGCAACGCGTCGCCCGCCCTGCTCGAGCCGATCATGCTCGTCACGCTGTCGATCCCGGAGGAGTCCGTCGGCGACGTCATCGGCGACCTGAACTCGCGCCGCGGCCGCCCGCAGGGGATGGACTCGATCGGCGCCGGCCTGACCGAGGTCAAGGCCGAGGTGCCGATGGCCGAGATGCTCACCTACGCGCCCGACCTGCGCTCGCTCACCGGCGGCCAGGGCGACTACACGATGGAGTTCCTGCGCTACGACGAGGTCCCCGCCCATCTGCAGCAGAAGATCGTCGAACAGGCGACCGCCGAGGAGGCCGTCAGCGCGTAGCGGCGCCGGCCCGCGTGCCGGGGCGAACTTCGGGTCGTCGCCGGCTCTAGGAGGTAGCGACCCGCCTCGCCCCGCCTTCTGGAAGGAGACCGACCCATGTGGCCCCCCCAAGCCGTCGAGTTCCTGCGCGACCTCGAGGACAACAACGACCGCGACTGGTTCAAGGCCAATCGGGCGCGCTACGACGACCACCTGCGCGCGCCCGGCCAGGCGCTCGCGCAGAGCCTCGCGGACTTCGGCGAGGCCCGGTTCTTCCGGCCGTACAACGACGCGCGCTTCCATCACCGCCCGCCGATCAAGGAGCAGCTCGGCATCGCGATCGGCTACGGGGGCGCGGGCGGCTACTACGTCGAGCTCTCGCTCGACGGGCTGCTCGTCGGCGCGGGGATCCACCATCCCTCGGCCGACCAGCTCGAGCGCTTCAGGACCGCGATCGACGACGCGCGCCGCGCCCGCGCGTTCGAGCAGGCGATCGGCGAGGCCGGCGCCGCGGGGATGGCGCTCGTCGAGCCCGGGCTCAAGCGCGCACCGCGGGGCTACCCCGTCGACCATCCGCGCGTTGAGCGGCTGCGGCTGAAGAACCTCACCGTCTTCGCGCGCCACGAGCTCGAGCCGTGGCTGCACGACGAGCGCTGCCGTGAGGTCGTGCGGGCCGAGCTCGAGGGCGCGCGACCGCTCGTGACGTGGCTGGCCAAGCACGTCGGCCCACCCGGCGCAGGCTGACGTGCGGGGCTGGTCCGGCGGCGTCCGGCCGGTACCCTGACCCTCAGCATGGAGCGCAAGTCGATCACGACCTCCCGCGCCGCGGTCGCCTGCGGCGTCTGCGGGCGGACGCTGCTGCGCGGCGAGCACGCCGACGCGTTCATCGCCAACGGATCGCGGCGGATGGTCTGCGAGCTGTGCACCGCCCGCGCGGCCAACGAGGGCTGGATCCGCGAGGGCGCCGACAACGCGCTCGGCGTGCGCCGCAACGGCCCGCGCAACGGCCGCTCGCTGCTGGGCCGGCTCAAGCCGCCGCGCCGCGCGGCGCCGGCGCCGGTCGAGCTGCCCTACCGCCGCATCTCCGCCAACGTCGACCGGATCGTGCCGGGCGCGCAGGTGACGACGCCCGCCGAGCACGACGAGCACGTCATCGTCGACGGCGGCCCGCCGCGCGAGGTCGCCGACGATCAGCACGCGACCGCCCTGGAATCGCGCGAGCCGCGCCAGGTCCACGCCGTCCCGACGAACGCGGACCTGAAGATGGCGCGCGCGCTCGACGTCTTCAACCTCTCCGCCCACCCGCGCCGGATCGCCGGCGTCACGCGCTCGCTCGGCACGCCGATGGTCAGCGTGCTGCCCTCGGAGGTCGAGGGCGCGATCGTCTCGATCGTCGTCGGCTGGGAGCTGTGCTGGTACCGCTACGAGGTCGACCTGGCGGACGAGGCGGCCGGTGTGCGCGTTCTCGATCAAGGCGCCGAGCTCTCCGAGCTGACCGAGCCCGAGCAGCTGGCCAACGCCGTCGCCGACGACCGTGGACGCCTCGTCCTTGCCGCCTGAGCCCGCGTGCCAATAGTCTCAAGCCCATGATCTACTGCGTCGTCCCGGAGGCACTGGAAGCCGAGCTGTTCGACAAGCTCACCGCGTACTACGCCGACGACGAGAACGTCACGGTCATCGTCGACCGCCGCAAGTCCGAGCGCCGCGGTCCCAACGACGATCCGGCCACCGCCGAGCAGCGCGAGACGCGCGACCGCCGCCGCCAGCGGGTGCCTGGCGAGTTCCCGCGCATCGAACCCGGTTGAGCCGGGGCTGAGGCGGCGTGAAGGTCGTCGTGCACGTCGACGGCGGCGCGCGGGGCAACCCCGGTCCGGCCGCCGCCGGCGCGGTGATCTCGACCGCCGACGGCGAGGTGATCGACGAGGCGGCCGAGGCGCTCGGCGTCGCGACGAACAACGTCGCCGAGTACCGCGGCCTCTTGCTCGGGCTGGAGCGCGCCCGCGCGCTCGGCGCCAGCGAGGTCGAGGTCGTCAACGATTCCGAGCTCGTCGCCAAGCAGGTCACCGGCGCCTACAAGGTCAAGCACGCCGACATGAAGCCGCTGCACGCCGCGGCGCTGCAGGCACTCGACGGCTTCGAGCGCTGGTCGATCCGCTCGGTCCCGCGGGCGCAGAACGCCGACGCGGACGCGCTCGTCAACCAGGCGCTGGACAGCGCCGCCCATTCGTAACGCGCTCACCGAGCGGCCCGCGCTCGCCGCCGTCGCCGGTGCGCTCGCGATCGCCTTCTCGGCGATCCTCGTCGATCTCGCGGACGTCAGCCCGTCGACGGCCGCGGTCTTTCGCTGCGGCTACGCGCTGCCGGTCCTGGGCCTGCTCGCGCTGCGCGAGCGCCGCCGGTTCGGCCCGCCGCCGGCGCATCACTGGCGACACGCCGCCATCGCCGGCGCGTTCTTCGCCGCCGACCTCATCCTGTGGCATCACGCGATCGGCGACGTCGGGGCGGGCCTGGCGACGACGCTCGCCAACCTGCAGGTCGTGCTCGTGGCGCTCGCCGCATGGGTGCTGCTCGGCGAGCGCCCGGCGCGCAACGTCGCGCTCGCCGTGCCGCTCGTGTTCGTCGGCGCGGTGCTCATCTCGGGGGTGGTCGGCGAGGGCGCCTACGGCGACGATCCCGCGCTCGGCGCGCTCTACGGCGTGCTCACCGCCGTCGCCTACACCGGCTTTCTGCTGGTCTTCCGCCATGCCGGGCGCGACCTGCGCCGGCCCGCCGGGCCGCTGTTCGAGGCGACGCTCGTCGCGACCGTCGTGGCGACCGCCGCCGGCGAGCTGCTCGGCGAGGTCGACCTCGTGCCGAGCTGGCCGGCGCACGGCTGGCTGCTGACGCTCGCGCTCACGTCGCAGGTGCTCGGCTGGCTGCTGATCGGCGTGGCGCTCCCGCGCCTGCCGGCCTCGCTGACCTCGATCGTCCTGACCGTGCAGCCGGTCGGCTCGGTCCTGCTCGGGATCGTGCTGCTCGGCGAGGATCCGGCGCTCGTCCAGCTGCTCGGCGTCGCCGTCATCGTCGCCGGCATCGTGGTTGCCACGCGCCGGGCCGCGACGCCGGAGCATGGCGGGGCGGTCCCCGGGTAGGAGGCGCCCAGGCGTGTGCATCCGATCATGACCTGGACGCGTGCGAACACGCACGAGGCAACATGAACCGCGACGGCCGAGCCCCCGAATGTGGTGAGGTCGCGCGCAGACTCATGAAGGGCATCTCGAGAGAAGGAGGGTGAGCATGGGAGCGACGGTACCCCTGCAGGTGACCGTCAACGGGGAACAGCACGCGTCCGAGGTTCCGGCGCGAATGCTGCTCGTGCACTACCTGCGCGACGAGCTCGGTCTGACCGGGACCCACGTCGGCTGTGACACGTCGAACTGCGGCGCGTGCACGTGCCTCGTCGACGGCGAGTCGGCCAAGACGTGCACGGTGCTCGCCGTCCAGTGCGACGGCGCGGAGATCACGACGATCGAGGGCATGGCGGAGGCCGACGGCACCCTGCATCCGCTGCAGGAGGGCTTCTGGGCCGAGCACGGCCTGCAGTGCGGCTACTGCACGCCCGGCATGATCATGGCCGCCGCCGACCTGCTCGCCCGCCGCACGCGGGCGGGGCGGGTGGGGGCGATCTCAGAGGAGGAGGTCCGCGACGGCCTCGAGGGCAACCTCTGCCGCTGCACCGGCTACCACAACATCGTCAAGGCGGTCCAGGCTGCCGCCGAGGCCTCGCGGAGGATCAAGGTATGACGACGATCGACGTCCCGCCCACCTTGCACGTCGGCCAGTCGCTGCGCCGCAAGGAGGACCCGCGGCTCATCACCGGTCGCGCCACCTACGTCGACGACCTCGCCCTGCCCGGCATGCTCTGGGCCGCCGTGGTCCGCTCGCCCGAGGCGCATGCCAAGGTGCTCTCGATCGACGCGTCCAGGGCGCTCGCGCGTCCCGGCGTGAAGGCCGTCTTCACCGGCGAGGACATGAGCGACCTGCTCGCCCCGTTGCCGATGGCGTGGGCGCCGCCCGGCGTCGAGGTCAAGACGCCCGAGCGCTGGCCGCTCGTGCGCGGCTTCGTGCGCCACGTCGGCGACGCCGTCGCGCTCGTCATCGCGAAGGACAAGTACGTCGCGGCCGACGCCGCCAACGAGATCGAGGTCGAGTACGACCCGCTGCCGGTCGTCGTCGACGTCGAGGAGGCGCTCAAGGACGAGGTGCTCGTCCACGAGTCGCTCGGCACGAACAAGGCGCACGAGTGGACGATGGGCGGCGGCGGTGACATCGAGGCGGCGCTGGCGGCCTCCGACGTCGTCGTCGAGCGGCGCATCGTCAACCACCGCACGGCGGGCGCGGCGATGGAGACCCGCGGCTGCATCGCGGAGTTCCGCGCCGGCCAGCTGACGGTGTGGTCCTCGACGCAGGTGCCGCACCTGCTGCGGCTCTTCTACGCCGTGCAGATGGGCATCAGCGAGGACAAGGTGCGCGTGATCGCACCGGAGGTCGGCGGCGGCTTCGGCAGCAAGCTGCAGGTCACGGCCGAGGAGACGATGTGCGCCTGGGCGTCGCGCAAGCTCGGCCACCCGATCAAGTGGATCGAGTCGCGGTCGGAGAACATGGCGGTCTCACACCACGGACGCGACCAGGTCGACTACGTCCGCATGGGCGCCACGCGCGATGGCACGATCACCGCCTTCCACGCGAACATCATCCAGGACCTCGGCGCCTACTTCGGGCTGCTGACGCCGATGATCCCGGAGCTCGGAGCGTTCGTGATGACCGGCTGCTACGCGATTCCCGTCGTGCAGACCGACATCACCGGCGTGCTGACGAACAAGTTCTTCACCGACGCGATCCGCGGAGCGGGCCGGCCGGAGATGACGCACATGCTCGAGGTCACGATCGACCAGCTCGCCCAGGAGCTGGGGATGGACCCCGTCGAGGTGCGCCGCAAGAACTTCATCGCACCCGATCAGTTCCCCTACGAGACGCCCTACGGCATCACGTATGACTCGGGCAACTACGAGGCCGCGCTGGATCGCGCCCTCGAGATCGTCGGCATGGAGAGCTTCCGCGCCGAGCAGGCCGCGCTGCGAGACGATCCCGTCCGCCCCGTCCTGCGCGGCATCGGCTTCTCCACGTACACCGAGATCTGCGGCCTCGCGCCGTCGCGGGCGGTCGGTCCCAGCGGCTTCGGCCTCGGGATCGGCCTCTACGAGTCGGCGCTCGTGCGCGTGCATCCGACGGGGTCGGTGACGGTCTTCACCGGCTCGTCGCCGCACGGTCAGGGCCACGAGACGGGCTTCGCGCAGATCGTGGCCGATCGCCTCGGGACCGATCCGAGCGTCGTCGAGGTCGTCCACGGCGACACGGCAACCGGCCCGATGGGCCTGGGCACGTACGGCTCCCGATCGCTGTCGATCGGAGGCGTCGCCGTCGCTCACGCGGCGGAGAGGATCGCGGCGAAGATCCGCGAGATCGTCGCCCACAACCTCGAGGCCGACGTGGCCGATATCGAGGTGCGCGGCGACAAGTTCTCGCTGAAGGGCGATCCCGAGTCGGGCATGACGCTCGCCGAGGTGGCGGGCTGCGCCTACATCGACGCGACGAAGATGCCCGAGGGCATGGAGCTCGGCCTCGAGCAGACGCTCATCTACGACCCGTCGAACTTCGTGTTCCCGTTCGGCACGCACGTGTGCGTGGTCGACATCGACCCGGAGACCGGCAAGGTCGACGTCGTGCGCTGGGTCGCAGTCGACGACTGCGGACCGGCGATCAACCCGATGCTGATCGACGGCCAGGTGCACGGCGGCGTCGCCCACGGCATCGGCCAGGCGATCTACGAGCAGGTCGTGTATGACGAGCGCGGCCAGCTCGTCACCGGCACGTTCGTGGACTACGCGCTGCCGACGGCGGCCGACCTCCCGAGCTTCGAGACCGATCGCACGGAGACGAAGTCGCCGTCGAACTCGCTCGGCGTGAAGGGCATCGGCGAGGCGGGCACGATCGCCGCCACGCCGGCGATCGTCAACGCGGTCATCGACGCGCTGCGCCACGAGGGCATCTCGTACATCGACATGCCGCTCACCCCGCTGCGCGTGTGGCAGGCGCTCGAGGAGGCGCGCGGCCGCGGCGACGGCCCGCGGGCCACAGAGCAGGGCCGCCCGCTGCCCGAGCAGGGCGAGGGATCCGCGGGCTCAGGACCCACGATTCCCGAAGGAGGTGCCGCATGATCGCCGCCGAGTTCGACTACGCGGTCGCGTCGTCGGTCGACGACGCGATCTCGCTGCTGGCCGAGGGCGGGGAGGACGCCAAGCTCCTGGCCGGCGGGCACTCGCTGCTGCCGTTCATGAAGCTGCGCTTCGCCGCGCCGAGCCTGCTCGTCGACATGCGCAAGCTCGACGAGCTGCGCGGCATCGAGACCGGCGACGACTCGTTCCGGATCGGGGCGCTGACGCGCCACGCCGAGCTGCAGGCCCGCGAGGACATGGGCCTTGTCAGCGCCGTGGCGAAGAAGATCGCCGATCAGCAGGTGCGAAACCGCGGCACGATCGGCGGGTCGCTGTCGCACGGCGACTCGGCGGCGGACCTGCCGGCGACGCTGCTGGCCTACGACGGGACGGTCACGCTGCGCGGCCCCGACGGCGAGCGCGAGGTCGCGGCCGCCGACATGTTCGAGGGCTACCTGACCACGGCCGTCGCCCACGGCGAGGTGCTGACCGAGGTACGGCTGCCCTCGCTCGCGGGCTATGGCTACGGCTACGAGAAGTTCAACCGGCGCGCCGAGGACTGGGCGATGGTCGGCGTGTGCGCGCTCGTGAAGGTGACCGACGGCGTCTGCGAGGACGTCCGCATCGGCCTGACGCACATGGCCTCCACGCCGCTGCGCGCGAGCGCCGCGGAGGACGCCCTGCGCGGCCAGCCGTGCGACGCGCAGCACATCGAGGCGGCGGCGCAGCTGGCCGCCGAGGGCACGAGCCCGCTCGGCGACCTCAACGCGACGCCGGACTACAAGCGCCACCTCGCGCGCGTGCTCACACGGCGCGCGCTGACGACGGCGAGCGCCGCGTGATCGCAGGCGTCGTTCTGGCGGCGGGATCCGGGTCGCGCTTCGGCGCCGGCGCCAAGCAGCTGGCCGAGCTCGACGGGATCCCGCTGCTGGAGCACGCCCTGCGCGCGGTGCAGGCCGTGCCCGGCATCGAGCGGGTGGTGGTCGTCCTCGGCGCGCGCGCCGAACAGATCCTCGCGGGCGTCGACTTCGGCAGCGCCGAGCCGGTGGTGTGCGCCGACTGGGCCGACGGCCAGGCGGCGTCGCTGCGCTGCGGCATCGAGGCGGTCGCCGACGCGGACGCCGCGGTGCTGACGCTCGGCGACATGCCGCGCATCACGCCCGCGGTCATCGCGCAGTTCGCCGACATCGCGGCGCGCCACGGCGCGCAGGCGCGGGCACGGGCGATCTACGACGGCCTGCCCGGCCACCCGGTCGTGCTCGGCCGCGACTACTTCGCACAGATCACGGCGCTGCGGGGCGACGTCGGCGCCCGCGAGGTCCTGAAGGCGATCGGCGCCTATCCGATCGAGTGCAGCCACCTGTGCTCGCCGGCCGACGTCGACACGCCGGCGGCGCTGGAGGAGCTGCGCGGGTGACGGACAAGGGCTCGCGGCCGCGAGGCGCCGGACGGAGCCACTCCCCCAGCCGCACCGGCCGCGGCGCCGGCGCAGACGCCGCCGCTCAACGCGCTCGCCCTCGCCAAGGAGGTCGTGCTCGAGCGCATGCAGAACCTGCTCGAGTGGCTGCTGCGCCGGCTCAAGCGCTACCGCGCGGCGCGTGGGGACTGGTGGGAGAAGTAGCGCGCGGGCGCGAGCGCCGGCTCGAAGCCCGCATCATCGACTGACACCTCGACCTCCACCGCCCGCCCGCTGGTCACTCGACCATGCATGTCATGAAGCAGTGACAGGCCAAGCAGCGCGGCGCCTCCATGTGTCACTCGATCATGCGAGCGAGGGGGGTCCCCAAGAAGCGTCCCCCATATGGACGCTTTCTCGAGGACCCCGCGACGACCCCCCCGCAGACCACGCCACCCCCGGACCAAACGCCCGCACCCCCACCCACTCACACCCTCAGAGACGCCGTTTGACGGACGCCGCCCCAAGCGCGAAGGCAAACACCCCCGACCCACGCCGCGCCAGCCAGGGCGCTAGCCCGAAGAAGACTCCAGCACCCCGCCGGTCCGCGCCCACGTGCCGACGCCGCCACCGACGACGTGCAGCACCTCCGCGGCGCCGTAGCGTGCCAGCAGGCTCGCCGCCACCGCCGCCCGCTGACCCGACGCGCAGATCACCGCAACGGGGAGCCCGGGATCGATCCCCTCGGGCACGGCGCCGATGTCGTGGTACGGCGTGTGGACGGACCCCGGGATGTGGCCGGCATCCCACTCGCGCTGCTCGCGCACGTCGAGCACCTGCAGCGCGCCGCCGGCGGCCTCGCGCCGCGCCGAGAGGTCCCCGATCGCCAGCCGCTCGATCGTCGCCACCGGCCGGCCCTCCTCGCGCCAGCTCGTCATCCCGCCGTGCAGGTAGCCCGCGATCCGGCGGATCCCGACCGCCGTGGCGAGCTTGGCCGCCTGCACCGCATCGTCGTCGTCGCGCCCGACGAGCAGGATCTCCTCCGCGCGGTCGGCGATCCACGCCAGCCGTGAGCCGAAGCCGGCGCTGAGCGAGGTGATGCAGACCGCGCCCGGGATGTGGGCCTCGTCGAACTGCAGGTCGGTGCGCACGTCGACCACCAGCGCGCCCTCGCCGCCGCGCAGCTCGACCTGTCGCGGCGTCAGCGGCGTCGCCTCGACGCCGGCCCCGAGCAGGGGGCCGCGGTTCAGCGCCACGATCGCCTGGAAGTTCGGCGGCTGCGGGCCGAGCGAGGCGAGCGAACGCTCGACGAAGCGCTCGACGTCGAGCTCGCGCAGCAGGGCGTTGTGGGCGCGCTCGTAGCCGATCGTCGAGGAGACCTTCATGTCCATCCCCGGCCCGCCGCACATCGACCCGCCGAGGTGACCGGGCCAGACCTCGCACGAGTCGGGCAGCGTGAGCAGCTGCTCGTGCAGGCTGCGGAAGATCCCGCGGGCGCCCTCGTCGCGATCGACCGCGAGGTCCGGCCGGGCGATGTCGCCCACGAACAGCGAGTCGCCGCTCAGCACCGCCCACGGCTCCTCGCCACGCGCGTGGTCGATCAGCGCGAACGCCGTGTGCTCGGGCCGGTGGCCGGGCGTGTGCAGCGCGCGGACGACGACGTCCCCCAGCGCCAGCTCCCACCCGTCGTCGAAGGCCGAGTGCTCGTAGTCGGGCGCGGCGAGCCGGTGCACGTGGATCGTCGCGCCCGTGGCCAGCGCCAGGCGCCCGTGGCCCGAGACGTGGTCGGCGTGGTTGTGGGTCTCGAGGATGTGCTCGATGCGCACCCCCATGTACCGTGCGAGATCGAGGTACACGTCGATCTCGAATCGCGGGTCGACGACCGCCGCGACGCCGGCGTCGACGTCGCCGACGAGGTACGACGCGCAGCCGAGGTCGTCGTGGGTGACCTGGCGGAACAGCATGGTGCGAAGATATCGGAGCCCAGCGCCCCGGGCGCGCCGGGCGAGGCATAGAGCAAATCCATACGAAAGGGCCCAACATTTCGCTTGAATCCAAAGTCAGCGAGGGCCAGGATGTAGCGATGTCCCTCGTCGAGGAACCGGTTGGTGCTGCCTGCGATGCGGACGAGCTTCCGGCAAGCCTCGAGCAGCTGGCGCTCAGCGCCGTCCGCGCCGCCGCGCTCGCCGCCTACACGCACGCCGGCTCCGGCGACGGCAAGGCCGCCGACGGCGCCGCGACCGAGGCGATGCGCCACGTGCTCGGCGAGACGAAGGGCCTCGGCACCGTCATCATCGGCGAGGGCGAGAAGGACAACGCCCCGATGCTCTTCAACGGCGAGGAGCTCGGCGACGGCGACGGCCCGCGCTTCGACATCGCCGTCGACCCCGTCGAGTGCACCGATCTCTGCGCCAACGGCCTGCCCGGCTCGCTGACGACGATCGCCTTCGCCGGCGACGGCTGTCTCTGGTCGCCCGGCCCGGGCCACTACCAGGACAAGCTCGTCGTGGGCCGCGCCGCGCGCGATGCGATCGACCTGCGCGAGAGCTCCGAGTGGAACGTCACGAGCGTCGCCGCCGCGCTCGGCAAGCCCGTCGAGGACATGCGGGTGATGCTGCTCGACAAGCCGCGCCACGTCGAGCTCGCCCAGCGGCTGCGAGCGATGGGCGTCACCGTGATCATGCCCAGCGCCGGCGACGTGGCGGGCGCGATGTTCGCGCTGCTGCCCGGCACCGGCGTCGACATGCTGCTGGGCGTCGGCGGCACGCCCGAGGGCATCATGGCCGCCTGTGCCGTGAAGGTCCTCGGCGGCGGCATGCAGACGCGCCTCGCGCCCCAGCGCGACAACGAACGCGAGGCGATCATCGCGGCCGGGATCTCGCTCGACGAGATCCTCGGCGTCGACGACCTCATCCGCGGGCCCGCGATCTTCGCGGCCTGCGGCATCACCGGCGGCACGATGCTCGACGCGCCGCGGCGCACCGACGCCGGCTGGATCTCCACCCAGTCGCTGATCGTCAGGCCCGGCTCCTACCGCCGGATCGTGGAGAGCACCCCCATCTCGGTTTCTAACGCAGGAGGATGACCACATGCCGCTGGTGACCATGCGACAGCTGCTCGACGAGGCCGCCGCCGGCGGCTACGGCGTCGCGGCCTTCAACGTCAACAACCTGGAGCAGATCCAGGGCATCATGGAGGCCGCTCAGGAGACCCAGTCTCCGGTGATCGTGCAGGCGTCGCGCGGTGCGCGCTCCTACGCAGGCGACAACTTCCTCTACCACATGATGCTCGCAGCGGCCGAGACGTACCCGGACATCCCCGTCGCCCTGCACCAGGACCACGGCAACTCGCCCGAGACCTGCATCAGCGCCATCGAGCTCGGCTTCACGAGCGTGATGATGGACGGCTCCCTGGGCGAGGACGCCAAGACGCCGCTGGACTTCGAGGACAACGTGGCCGTCACGAAGAAGGTCGTCGACTACGCCCACGCGCGCGGCGTGACCGTCGAGGGCGAGCTCGGGACGCTCGGCGGCATGGAGGACGGCGTCGGCTCCGGCGAGATCTGCCTCACCGATCCCGCCCAGGCCGAGGAGTTCGTGGAGCGCACCGGCGTCGACGCGCTCGCGGTCGCGATCGGCACGAGCCACGGCGCCTACAAGTTCTCGCGCGAGCCCGACGGCGACATCCTGGCGATGGAGATCATCGAGGACATCCACCGCCGCCTGCCCGACACGCACATCGTCATGCACGGCTCGTCGAGCGTGCCGAAGGACGTCGTCGAGCGCCTGAAGGCCGCGGGCGGCGAGGTCGACGCCGGCTTCGGCGTGCCGATCCACGCGATCCAGCGCGGCATCGAGCACGGCGTGCGCAAGGTCAACATCGACACGGACGGCCGCCTCGCGATCACCGCGTTCATGCGCGAGCACTACAAGGACAACCCCGGCGACTGGGATCCGCGCGGCGCCGGCAAGGCAGCACGCGCCGGCCAGAAGCACATCTGCATGCAGCGCATGCAGGAGCTCGGCATGGCCGGCCACGCGGGCGACTACGCCCCGTTGTCGCTCGACGAGATGGCAGAGCGCTACGCGGCGGGCGTGCGTTCAACTGTCTAGGAACGCGCGGCACGCGCCGCTCAGCCGGGGTCTGAGGACATGATCGACGTCGCGTTTCTCGGCACCGCCGTCCGCCCCGCGGGCACGGCGGTCGTCATCGACGTCCTGCGGGCGACATCGACGATCACGCTGGCGCTGGCCTCCGGCTACGAGCGGGTGCTCGTCGCAGGCAGCATCGAGGAGGCCTCGGCGCTGCGCACGCCGCAGCGCACGCTCGCCGGCGAGGTCGGCTGCGCGCGCGCGCCGGGCTTCGATCTGGGCAACTCCCCCGAGGAGACGCTGCAGCCGCGCGGCGCGGAGCTCGTGCTGGCCACGACGAACGGGGCGCCGGCGATCGTCGCGGCCGCCGCGTCCTCCGACGAGGTCGTCGTCGCGTCGCTGCTGAACATGGGCGCCGTGCTCGCGCAACTCGCGGGGCGCGATGATGTGCTCCTCGTCTGTGCGGGTACCGATGGACACGTGAGCATGGAGGACGTCTATCTCGCCGGCCGCCTCAGCGCCGGCCTCGAGGGCGACCGCACCGACGCCGCCCGCATCGCCGAGGCCGTCGCCGCCGCCTACCCCAATCCGTTCGACGCGCTGTCGGTCAGCGGCGGCGCGATCGGCCTGCGCCGGGAGGGGCTGGAGTCCGACATCGCCTACTGCGCGCAGGAGTCGATCGTCGATGTCGTGGGCCGGTTGAGCGAGATGGTGGAGGGCGCGGCGCTGCTCGAGGCCGCGCCCGCCGCCGCCGCGTCGACGCCGGCAGAACTTCACGCATAACGTAATGGCTATGTAAAACGGTCGATCTTTTGTTTTATATCTTTGGATCGACCGGGTAGTGTCGCGCTGAGCGCACTCCGAGAGAGGATGGAATGAGCACCACCGAAGACGGCAAGAAGAAGACCAAGAGCCGCTGGGACTCCGGCGTCACCCCGTACGCCGAGATGGGCTACTGGGATCCGGACTACGAGCCGAAGGACACCGACGTCCTCTGCGCCTTCCGGATCACCCCACAGGAGGGCGTGGATGCGATCGAGGCCGCAGCCGCGGTCGCGGGCGAGTCGTCGACCGCGACCTGGACGGTCGTCTGGACCGACCGGCTGACATCCTACGAGCACTACCAGGCCAAGGCCTACAGCGTCGAGGAGGTTCCGGGCACCCCGGGCCAGTACATCGCGCTGATCGCCTACGACATCGACCTCTTCGAAGAGGGCTCGATCGCCAACCTCACCTCCTCGATCATCGGCAACGTCTTCGGCTTCAAGCCGCTCAAGGCGCTGCGTCTCGAGGACATGCGCATCCCCGTCGCCTACGTGAAGACCTTCCCGGGTCCCCCGCACGGCATCGTCATGGAGCGCGAGTACCTCGACAAGTTCGGTCGCCCGCTGATCGGCGCGACGACGAAGCCGAAGCTCGGCCTCTCCGCGAAGAACTACGGCCGCGTCGTCTACGAGGCGCTGCGCGGCGGCCTGGACTTCACGAAGGACGACGAGAACATCAACTCGCAGCCCTTCATGCGCTGGCGTGACCGCTACGTCCACGTCATGGAGGCCGTGCAGCGTGCACAGGCCGCCACCGGCGAGGTCAAGGGCCACTATCTCAACGTCACCGCGGCGACGATGGAGGACATGTACGAGCGCGCCGAGTTCGCCAAGGAAGTCGGCTCGGTCATCATCATGCAGGACCTCACCGTCGGCTACACGGCGATGTCGTCGATGTCCAACTGGGCCCGCGCGAACGGCATGATCCTGCACCTGCACCGCGCCGGCCACGGCACGTACACGCGCCAGAAGACGCACGGCGTGTCGTTCCGCGTCATCGCGAAGTGGTGTCGCCTGCTGGGCGTCGACCACATCCACGCGGGCACCGTCGTCGGCAAGCTCGAAGGCGATCCGGCGATGATCATGGGCTACTACAAGATCGCTGCGCGACAACTACGTCGAGAAGGATCTGCAGCAGGGGATCTACTTCGATCAGGACTGGGCCTCGCTGCCCGGCGTGTTCCCGGTCGCGTCCGGCGGCATCCACGCCGGCCAGATGCACCAGCTGCTGCACTACCTCGGGGAAGACAGCATTCTCCAGTTCGGTGGCGGCACGATCGGCCACCCGATGGGCATCGCGGCGGGCGCCAGCGCCAACCGCACCGCCGTCGAGGCGATCATCCAGGCCCGCAACGAGGGTCGCGACTACTACGAAGAGGGTCCGGACATCCTCGTCGAGGCGGCCAAGGGCTGCCCCGAGCTGAACGCCGCGCTCGAGGTCTGGAAGGACATCACGTTCAATTACACCTCGACCGACACGGCTGACGTCGAAGTCACGCCGACGTCGGCGTAGGGAGACACGACATGAGACTCACACAAGGCCAGTTCTCGTTCCTCCCGGACCTGACCGACGAGCAGATCGAGGCGCAGATCAAGTACGCGCTCTCCAACGGCTGGTCGATCATGGTCGAGTACACCGACGACCCGCACCCCCGCAACGGGCTGTGGGACATGTGGTCGCCGCCGATGTTCGACCTCGACGAGGACGACTCCGACGTGGCGATGCGCGACGTGCGCGCGTGCCGCGAGGCGCATTCGCACCTCTACGTGAAGGTCGTCGCGTACGACCGCTCCCTGGGGCGCCAGACGTCGGCGATGTCGTTCATCGTCAACCGTCCCGAGCACGAGCCGGGCTTCCGCCTGGAGCGCCAGGAGAGCCACGACCGCGTGATCCGCTACACGATCCACTCGTACGCGGGCCTCAACACGCCGGCCGGGGAGCGCTACGGCGGCGAGGAGCACAGCGAGCTGGCGCCGATCATCAGCCAGTCCAAGGCGAAGCCGAACGGCAGCAAGGCAGAAGACGACTGATGGCACAGACGCTCGAAACCCTGCCCGAGAAGCTCGATGAGATTCCCGACGGCGCAGACGCCGTCGAGGCGGTGCTGGCCGAGATGGACAAGGACTTCGTCGGTCTCGGTCCCGTCAAGGAACGCATCCGCGAGATGGCGGCGCTCTTGGTCATTGACAAGCTGCGCCGCGAGGCAGGGCTCGAGTCGTCGCGCCCGTCGCTGCACATGACGTTCACCGGCAACCCCGGTACCGGCAAGACCACCGTCGCGCTGAAGATGGCGGAGATCCTCCATCGGCTTGGCTACATCGACAAGCCGAAGGTGGTCTCCGTCACGCGCGACGACCTCGTCGGGCAGTACGTCGGACACACCGCGCCCAAGACGCGCGACGTGCTCAAGCGCGCGAAGGGCGGCGTGCTGTTCATCGACGAGGCCTACTACCTGTATCGGCCCGAGAACGAGCGCGACTACGGCCAGGAGTCGATCGAGATTCTGCTGCAGGTCATGGAGACCGAGCGCGAGGACCTCGTCGTCATCCTCGCCGGCTACAAGGACCGCATGGAGACGTTCTTTCGCTCCAACCCCGGCATGGGCTCGCGCGTGGCCCACCACCTGCACTTCCCGGACTTCACGCCCGAGGAGCTCGTGCAGATCGCCGATCTCATGATGGAGCGCCAGCAGTACAAGTTCGAGCCGGACGCCCGCGAGGCGTTCGAGGAGTACATCAACCGGCGCCTCGAGCGGCCGCGCTTCGCCTACGGGCGCAGCATCCGCAACGCGATCGATCGCGCCCGCATGCGTCAGGCGGGGCGGCTGTACGACAACCGCGACGATCTGAGCAAGGAAGACCTCATGACCATCAAGGCCGAGGATATCCTCGCGAGCTCGCTGTTCGGTGACGAGGAGGGCGAGTCGCCCGAGGACGAGAAGTCAGACTCCAACGGCGCCAAGAAGAAGAACGCCCCCGGCAACCAGAGCTAGTTCCAGGAGACCCCGTGCCACGTCCGATCATCCTCGGTATCGTCGGCGATTCCGCGGCCGGCAAGACGACGCTGTCGCGCGGGCTCGTGCGCATGCTGGGCGAGAACAACGTCACGCACGTCGCAGCGGACGACTACCACCGCTACGACCGCCGGCAGCGCGCGGAGCACAACATCACGCCGCTGCACCCGGACTGCAACTACGTCGACATCATGGAGCGCCATTTCGCCGAGCTGCGCGCCGGCAACGCGATCCTCAAGCCCGTCTATCAGCACAAGGACGGCACGTTCGGCCCACCGGTCTACACCCAGCCCAAGCAGTTCACCCTGATCGAGGGCCTGCTCGGCTACCACACCGAGGAGCTGCGCAAGTCCTACGACGTGCGCGTGTTCCTGGCTCCGCCCGAGGAGCTGCGCCGCGCCTGGAAGGTCCAGCGCGACTGCTCGCGGCGCGGCTACACGACCGACCAGGTCCTCGAGGAGCTCGACCGGCGCGAGGCCGACTCCGAGCTCTACATCCGCCCGCAGCAGCGCTACTCGGACATCGTGGTGTCCTTCAAGCCCGGCAAGCGCGGCGATCAGGACCACCTCGACGCGCAGATCGTGCTGCGCAAGGGCATCGAGCATCCCGACCTCTCGGAGTTCTCTGAGACCGACGGCACGAGCATCCGCGTGGAGGAGAGCGACACCGAGCAGACGCTGCACGTGCCCGGTGACATCGACCCGGCGCGCGGCTCGGAGATCGAGGAGTCGGTCTGGTCGCGGATGCACTTCGCCAGCCACCTGCGCTCCGAGCGCCTCGGCGAGTTCACGGTCGGCACCGAGCTGCATCGCTCCGAGTCTCTGGCGATCGTGCAGGTCATCGTGCTCTACCACCTCGTCACGGCGCGCGCGACGCTCGCACTCGGCGGCGAGGGCCGCGCCGACGGGGCCGAGGCCAAGGCCCCGGCCACCGCCGCTCCGCAGCACTGATTCGCGCCGCCAGCGCGCCGCCGGAACGTGCTCAGTCTCTGAGAACGGCGCGATCCACAGGCAAAAAGCGATGGGAGCGTTGCCGCTTGTGTGAAACGCTACTTGCTCGTAGCAATCGTCACAATCGAACAGGGAGCCGTCATATGCCGGGAACCGCCCGCCGCGTTCTCATCGTGGCCAATCGCACGGCAGCCACCGACAAGCTGCTGGAGGCCGTGCGACAGCGGGCGGGGGCGGGCCCGGCGACGTTCCACCTGCTCGTGCCGGCCACGCCGCGGGGACTGCACCGCGTCGTCGACCCGGAGGTCGCAGGCCGACAGGAAGCCGCGGCGCAGCTCGAGCATGCACTCGAGCACCTGCGAGAGGCGGCCGGGGGAGACGTCACGGGCCATGTCGGCGACGCCGATCCGATGGCGGCGATCTCGGACACGCTCCACGAGCGTGAGGTCGACGAGATCATCATCTCGACGCTTCCGCGCCGCCTCTCGCGCTGGATGCACCTCGATCTGCCGAGCAAGGTGCGCGGCATGGGCAGGCCGGTCACCCACGTCGAGGGCGAGCGCGAACCCACCGAGCAGGTGCTGATGAGCGGCCGAGCGGCGTAGCGCCGCCGGAGCGTGAGGGTCCGCCTCGCGGCCTTACTTCGAGCGGGCGGGGATCCCTGAGGCCTCGCCAAGCGCCTCGCGCGCCGTGGGCGAGGCGGCAAACGTCATGAAGCGCTCGACCGCGGCGCGGCGCGGGCCGACGGTGGAGCACATCGCGTACCAGCGCCGCGTGGCAGGGCGATGACGCACGGGCAGCGCGGCAAGCAGGCCGTGGTCGAGCTCGAGGGCGACGGCGGCGCGCGAGATGAACGCGATCCCGAGGCCGGCGCGTGCGGCCTGCTTGATGGCGCCGTTGGAGCCGAGCGTCAAGGTCTGCGGCTCGAGCGCCGCGGCCGAGAGGAACTCCTCGTTGACGACGCGCGTGCCCGAGCCCGACTCGCGCAAGAGCCAGACGCGCCGCTCGAGCTCGGCGCTGTCGACGGTGCCGCCCGTCGCGTGGCGATCGTCGGGCGCGGTGATGAGCACGAAGTCGTTGGGCAGGATCGGCGTCGCCTGGACGCGCGGATCGCGCGGCGGCCGGCCGCCGATCGCGACGTCGGCGCGGTGGTCGAGCACCATGTCGAGGACCTGCTCGCGGTTGCCGACGGCGAGCGTCATGCCGATCTCGTCGTTGCTCTGGGAGAACGCGCGCATGAGCGGCGGCACGAAGGACTCCGCCGCGGTCGTCACGGCGGCGAGGCGCAGGCGGCGATCGGCGAGATGGGCGGCCTCGCGCGCGGCGCGCCGTCCCTCCTCGAGCAGGCCGATGACGTCGGCGGCGAACGGGGCGAACGCCGTGCCGGCCGCGGTCGGACGGATGCCGCGGCCCTCGCGCTCGGTGACCGGGGTGCCGAGCTCGCGCGACAGCGCCGCAACGGCGGCGGAAACCGACGGCTGCGTGACGACGAGCTCGTCCGCGGCCGCGGTGACGGAGCCGCCGCGCATCACCGCCAAAAAGCTGCGCAGCTGGGTCAGAGTTATAGACACAATCCGTACCTTACTCGCAGATACCGCAATTCCTGCGTGACATCGCGCGGCCGATCGCCGTGTTCGGATCGACGGTGTGTCTCGTCCGCAGGCGCGGCGGCGACCGCGGTGGGAGCGATCGCGTCGCCCACGTGGATGACACCGTCGGTCAGCACGTCGGCGCGCAGGCCGCCCCGGTGCACGAATGCGCGCAACGTCCCGGGCGTCGTCAGCCGCTGCAGATGAGCACACGGCTCGCACAGGCGCCGGCCGATGCACCGCACGTCGCCGACCGTGAAGTGGCGCCCCACGAGGGCGTTGAGATCCACGCCGCGCGTGACGATGTTGCGGCGGGCCTCCTCCGGCGCCAGCGCCCGTTCCGGGAGGGTGAGCGCTTCGAGCACCTCGGCCTCGATCAGCGTCAGGTCGTTGCCGCTGCCATGGGGGTCGGAGAACGTCCCGTGCGCGTCGAAGTAGCGGTCTCCCTGCAGCCCGCGACCGGCCCGGGCCTGCGCCTGCGCGACGACGAGCATCGGCTGCTCGGCCGCCTCGGCGAGCGCGAGGAGCTCCACACGGCCTGCCGCGGCGCGGCGCAGCACCGCGGGCGAGGGTGGGGATCCCGCTGCCGGCTCGAACCGCGCGACGACGTAGCCGTCCTCGACGCGGTCGAAGGCGAGCTCGTCGCCGCACGGGCTCCAGGCCAGGCCGGGCGGCGAGCCGAAGGCGACCGCCGCGACCTGACCACCGCGGTCATCGGCGCGCAGCAGCGCAAGCCAGGGCCCGGGCCAGTTGAACTCGGCGGGCGCGGACACCGGCACGAGCCCGAGGCCGCGCCCGGCCAGCCAATGGCGCCAGACGGTCCAAGGCCGCGGATGGCCCGCCGCCGGCAGCGGGACGTCGGCGACGTCGATCTCGAGGATGGCCGCGAGCGCCGCCGCCACGGAGCGCTGCAAGGCCGGGAGGTCCGGCGGCGGCAGGCTGACCTCGCGCATCGGCCAAGTCTCTCAACCGTCGCAAGACGGCGAAAGCCCCGCCGAAGCGGGGCTTTCGTGTGAAGCGGATGAAGGGACTCGAACCCTCGACCTTCTGCATGGCAAGCAGACGCTCTAGCCAACTGAGCTACATCCGCGAGGTGGCGGATTATAGCCTCGCGCCTCCAGCGCGACGCTCGGCCGCGGGTGGCGGCGGCAGCGTAGGCTCCCACGAGCGATGAACACGCAGGAGTTCGACGTCGTCGTGATCGGCGCGGGTCCCGCCGGCGAGGTGCTGGCCGGCCGGCTGGCCGACCGCGGGCATGCCACCGCGCTCGTCGAGTCGCGTCTCGTCGGCGGGGAGTGCTCGTTCTACGCGTGCATGCCGTCCAAGGCGCTCCTGCGCCCGGCCGAGCTGCTCGCCGAGACGCGGCGCGTTCCCGGCGTTCGCGAGGCGGTGACCGGCGGCCTGGCTGCCGGCGCCGTGCTGCGCCGCCGCGACGAGGTCGTCCACGACCTCGACGACTCGGCGCAGCTGCCCTGGGTGCAGGAGCACGGCATCACGCTCGTGCGCGGCCACGGACGGCTGGCGGGAGAGCGGATCGTGCGCGTCGACGACGAGCGTGAGTTGCGTGCACGCCGTGCCGTCGTGATCGCGACCGGCAGCGACGCCGCGATGCCGCCGATCCCGGGACTGGCCGAGGCGCAGCCATGGACGAACCGCGAGGCGGCGACGAGCGCCACGGTGCCGCCGCGCCTGCTCGTGCTCGGCGGTGGGGTCGTGGGCGTCGAGATGGCGCAGGCGTACGCCTCGCTCGGGTCGGGCGTCACGCTGGTCGAGGGCGGGCCGCGGGTGCTGGCCCGCGAGGAGCCGTTCGCCGGCGAGCTGATCTGCGCCGCGCTGGCCGGGCATGGCGTCACGATCCACAGCGGCACGAGGGTCACCGCGGTCGTGCGCCCGCAGCCGGGCGGCGCGGTGACGCTGACGCTCGACGACGGCCGCGAGCTGACCGGCGACGAGCTGCTCGTCGCCGTCGGCCGGCGCCCCGCCACCCGCGACATCGGGCTGGAGACGGTGGCGCTCAAGGCGGGGGAGTACGTGCCCGTCGACGACCGGCTGCGCGTCGAGGGCCGCGAATGGCTCTACGCGATCGGCGACGTCAACGGCTGTGCGCTGCTGACCCACATGGGCAAGTACGAGGCGCGCATCGCCAGCCTGGTCATCGACGGGGACGAGCGCGCGCGGATGACCCAGCATGGTCCGCGTTCGCCGCGCGTGATCTTCACCGACCCGCAGGTCGCCGCCGTCGGGCTGACCGAAGCCCTGGCGCGCGAGGCGGGGATCGACGTGCGGACCGTCGCGGTCCCGACATCGGCCACCGCCGGCGCGAGCTTCGTCGGGCGCGGCACGGCGGGCAGGTGCCAGCTCGTCGTCGACCGTGCCCGCGGCGTCGTGGTCGGCGCGACGTTCGTCGGCTTCGAGGTCGGCGAGTGGCTGCACGCGGCGACGATCGCCGTCACCGCCGAGGTCACGATCGACCGCCTGTGGGACTGCGTGCCGGCGTTCCCGACTCGCAGCGAGGTGTGGCTGCGCCTCCTCGAGGCCTACGAGGCGGGCTGAGGCTCCGCCGCCCCGGCCTCGTCGAGCAGGCCGAGGACGGCGTCGGTGTGCTCGCCCAGGCGTGGCGAGGGCGCAGCCGGCAGCCGGCCGCTCTGCGAGAAGTTCAGCGGCGAGGCGGGCGTGAGGTACGTGCCGACCGGATGCTCGACCATCGAGAACATCGGGTTGGCCTCCGAGCAGCGCGCGTCCTCCTCCACGAGCTGCTTGAAGGTCTGGTACGGGCCCCACGACACGCCGGTGCCGGCGAACGTCTCGCGGATCTGCTCGAGCGTGCGCTCGCCGAACCACGGCGTCAGCAGCTCCCGGATGAGGTCGCGGCCCTTGTAGCGGCCGGCCTCGCCGCGGAAGTCGTGGCCTGTGGCGGCCGCCACCGTCTCGAAGAGCTCCTCCGTGCCGGTCGCCTCCTTCAGGGCCTTCCACTGGCGCCCGGTCAGCGCGACGACCATCACGCGGCGCCCGTCGCTCGTCGGGAAGTCGCCGCCGAACGCGCCGTAGAGGTAGTTGCCGTCACGCGGCTGCTCGCGGCCCTCGAGCTGGACCTCGGCGATGCGGCCGAGGTTGCCGACGGTCGCCATCGCGACGTCGCTCAATGCGATCTCGACGAGCTGGCCCTGGCCGGTCAGGTCGCGGTGGCGCAGCGCGGCGAGCAGGCCGACGACGGCGAGGCCGCCCATCGCCGTGTCCCACGCGGGCATGAGGCTGTTCGTCGGCACCGCCGAGTCGCGCGGGCCCATCGCCTCGGGGAAGCCGACCGACGGGTTGACCGTGTAGTCGACCTCCGACGAGCCGTCGTGGTTGCCGGTCATGACGACCATGATCAGATCCTCGCGGCGCTCGGAGAGCTTCTCGTAGCTCATCCACCCGCGCGACGGGAAGTTCGTCATGAAGATGCCGTTGCCCGGGCCCGGCATCGTGATGAGCCGCGAGAGCTGCTCGCGGCCCTCCTCCGAGCGCAGGTCGACCTCGATCGAGCGCTTGCCCTTCTGCAGGCCCGACCAGAAGAGGCTGTCGCCGCTGGACGTCAGCGGCCAGCGCTTCCAGTCCAGGCCGCCGCCCGGGGCGTCGAAGCGGATGACGTCGGCGCCGAGCTGGGCGAGCGTCATGCCCGCCGTCGGCGCTGCGACGAACGCCGAGCCCTCGATCACGCGGATCCCGTTGAGAATGCCCTCGCTCATGCCATCGCTCCCACAAGTCGCCAGTCCAGGACGTTGTCCAGCGCGCCGTCGGCGCGCTGTGCCGCGACCTCGATGCGCAGCGTCACGAGGCCGCCGCCCTCGGGCAGTGCCTCGGTCGCCTCCAGATGCACGGTGCTGCGCAGCACGTCGCCCTCGAAGACGGGGGCGAGGTGGTTGCAGTGATGCCAGCCGATGATCGTCACGAGGTTGGGCAGCACCTTCGTGAGATGCGACGCCGCGACGCCGATCGTGTGCCCGCCGTAGACGAGGCGCTTGCCGGAGGAGTGCGAGCCGGGATCGCTGTGGGCCTTGGCGAGGTTCAGCGACAGGCGCACGAGCTCGGTTGCGGCGGTGACGCTGTCGCCGCCGTCCAGCGCCCACGTCGTCGGCGCGGCGAGATCGGCGAAGTGCGCGCCGGGGACTTCGCGCCGGTACGCGTCGAGGTCGATCCCGTCGAGAGCCGCCGCCAGCGCGTCGGGCGGCAGGTCGGCGGGAAACTCGTCGAGGCTGTCGGCGTGCGGCTGCGACGCGTCGACGTCGCGGATCGGCAGCATCGCGCAGCGCCAGTAGTCGAGGATGGCGCGGTCTTCCTGGTCCTTCGTGACGATGTGCAGGACCGCGAGGCCGGTCGGCTTGCGGCCCTCCTTGATCGTGTTGCGCTTCAGCGCGACGATCTCGGTGGTGCTGCGCAGCGTGTCGCCGATGGCCGGCAGGCGGCGCAGCATGAGGCGGCGGTAGAAGAGGTTGCCGATGACGCGCTGCGTGGGCAGCGTCGACTGCCCGATCGACACGTCGCAGACGAGCATCGGGTGCGCGAGGCGGCGGCCCGCGACCTGCTCGGACAGGTGCGCGTCGAGGGCGAGGCGCAGGCGGTCGCCGACGATCGACTGGTGCAGCGCCGCGTGTCCCTCGTTGAGCGTCATCGCGGGGAACTCGACGTAGAGGTCGCCCACCGACAGCTCCTCCCAATACGGTCCCCCGACCTGCACGGGTTCGCTGGCGATCGTCGGCTGTGCACTCATTCGGCGAACCTCGTTTTCGACGGCGCCGCAGGCACTCGCGAGACGCGTGCCGGCGTGCGCATGACCGGTGGGAGGGCGCGGTGGTCGGCGAGACCGGACGCTGCCCTGGATGGCCGCAAAGTACACGACGCGGGGCACGAACGGGTCGCGCGCGGAACGCAGGCGAGCCGTGGTCGCGGCTCGCGGGCACGTGTGGCAGCTAGCGAGCGCTATCCGCTCGCGAGCTGCCACGCATGCTCGCGAGCACGACGACGTCGCCCGTCACGAGCGGCTCCTGCGGATCGTCGGCCGGGTGTCCGTTGATCCTTCCGGGCCCGTCGCCCGCCTGTGCCAGCGTCGCCGCCCGGCGCTCGCGGCCGTCGACGCTGATCGCCGGAAGGGGCCCGGCGTGCGCGGCGGCGTACTCGCCCGGCTCGTTGAGGTTCTCCAGCGATCGCAACTGCGGATCGAGCGCGGCGACCGTGGGGTCGGCGAGCAGCGCGGCCTCGTCGAGGCGCCGGACGCGGCAGCGCGTCATGAGCGGCCGCGTGCCGAGCGAGTCGGCGGCGAGCAGGACGTCGATCAGCGGCGCGACCGTCGCCGCGCGATACGCGGCCGCAAGGGGGTGGGGGAAGCCGTGGGCCTGCGGCAGCGCGACGTCGTCCTGTGCACCGAGCGCGGCGATGACGTGGCGGACGAGCGCCGGGTGCAGCAGCGGCGCGTCGACGCCGGTGACGAACACGACGTCGGCGCGGTCGCCGATCGCCGCGAACCCGGCCGCCATTCCCTGCAGCGGGCCGCGCGCGTCGCGCGCGTCGTCGGCGAGCTCGATCCCCACCGGCAGCGGCGGCAGCGCCTGGCCGGCCGCGCGCACGACGACGACCGGCCCGTCGACCTCGCGCGCGACGAGGCCGACGGCGCGGCGCACGAGGGTCGAGCCGTGCCAGTCCAGCTGGGCCTTGGGCCGGCCCATGCGCGTCGACCGCCCGCCGGCGAGGACGATCGCGGCGGTGGCGAAGCGGCTCACGCGGCGAGCGCCTGCTCGAACGCCGCCAGCGCCGCGTCGCTGAAGAGCCAGAAGCGCGCCTCGCGCACCTCCGGGTGCTCCTCCAGGGCAGCGCGCGTCGCGGCGATCGCGGTCGCCGCGGCGTCGCCGAGCGGGTAGCGGTACACGCCCGTCGAGATCGCCGGGAACGCGACGCGGGCGCAGCCGTGCTCGGCGGCGAGCTCGATCGCGCGGCGATAGCAGGAGGCCAGCAGCTCGCGCTCGCCGCGATCGCCGCCGTGCCAGACCGGGCCGACCGCGTGGATGACGTGGTCGGCGGGCAGCCGCCCCGCGCCGGTGATCTTGGCGTCGCCGGTGTCGCAGCCGCCGAGCGGCCGGCACTCCTCGAGCAGCTGCGGCCCCGCGGCGCGGTGGATGGCGCCGTCGACCCCGCCACCGCCGAGCAGGCCCTCGTTGGCGGCGTTGACGATCGCGTCGGCGTCCGCGTCGGTCGTGATGTCACCCAGATGAAGCGTGATCAGCCCCACGGCAATAGTGTGCCGCGCGTGAGCGACGAGGCGCGCGACCGCGAGCAGGCCGCCCCCCTGCCGCCGCGTCCTCTGGCGCTGCGCGCGGGCGTGCCCGACCCGGCCGACGTCATCGCCTCCTACCGCGCGGTCGGCCGCGATTCGCGCACGACGCTCCTGCAGCTGCTCGGCGCCGAGGGCGTGGAGTTCGCGTTCGCGCCCGGCAAGCGCGTGCTCGACTTCGGCTGCGGCTCGGGCAAGGTCATGCGCCACTTCCTCCCCGAGGCCGAGGTCTGTGAGCTGTGGGGCTGCGACATCGACCGCCCCTCGATCGCCTGGATCAACGCCGCGCTGCACCCGCCGCTGCACGCGTTCGCCAACGGCGAGGCGCCGCCGCTGCACCAGCCGGATGCGTCCTTCGACCTCGTCTGGTCGGTGTCGGTCTTCACCCACCTGACCGACCACTGGTCCGGATGGCTGGCCGAGCTTCACCGCGTGCTGCGGCCGGGCGGGCTGGCGATCATCTCCTTCCTCGGCGGCGCGATGTACGAGGTCTGGACGGGGGAGACCTGGCAGCCCGACCAGATCGGGATGACGGTCCTCGACCACGGCCAGGGCTGGGCGCTCGGCGGCCCGACGGTGTTCCACTCGCCCTGGTGGCTGCGCGAGCACTGGGGCCGGGCGTTCGAGATCGTGCAGATGCGCGAGGGCAGCGCGCCGCGTGAGCACGGCCTCGTCGTGCTGCGGCGGCGTTCGGACGTCGTGGTGACGCCGCAGCTGCTCGAGCGCATCGACCCGGCCGAACGACGCGAGATCGAGGCGCTGCGCACGCAGGTGCGGCTGCTGCACGGCGAGTCGTCGCGGTTGCGCGCGCAGCGCGACGCGCTCGCGCTGGCGGACGCGCGGCGGCTGCCGCGGCGCATCGCCGGCCGGCTGGGCCAGCTGGGCGATCGCCGGCGCTGACGACGAGCAGACCAGCTGCGAAGGGGCGGCGGGCCGGCCGGCTCTATCGGCCGACCCACCGTGTCGGACGCCGGAGTGACCCGGCCCGTCAGATTCTTCCTTGGGCGGGCCGCGTCCGAACACAGCTGGACGGGTGTCGTAGCGGCACTGAACTGCCACATGTCAGTACCGGCGCGGATGCGCGTGCGGCGCGCCGCCGTTAGGGTCGGTTTCGTCCTGCAGAGGATCGCCCGGGCCCACGAAGCCGCCATGACCCGTACGTGCGCACAGGTCCTGCTCGTGATGGTGGGTTGTGGGCTGCTCGCCGGCTCCGACAACGGCGCCGGCATCCTCGTCTCCGACGCCGACGGCTCGCGCCTGACCCGCAACCCGTTCCCCCAGCCGGATTCGTGTGGCTGTGACATCGATCCGAACGTCTCGCCGGACGGCAAGACGATCACCTTCGTCCGCATCAGGAAGGACGAGTCGCTCGCCGCGCTCTTCGCGATGGACGCCGACGGGTCGAATCTGCGCCGCCTGACGCCGTACTCCCATGACGTCGCGATCAAGCACGCGTGGTCTCCCGACGGGACGCGGATCGCGTACACGATCAACGGCAATCCCGAGCCCGGCGAGTCCGCCAACATCGTCACCGTCGACCCCGATGGCACCGACCTGCGGCGCCTGACGAACCTCAAGGGCGGTCGCAACGCGTACGTCGGCTCCTACTCGCCTGACGGCAGGCAGCTCGTCATGCGCATCGAGGACGAGGACGGCGAGACCTTCAGCCTGTCGACGATGAGCAGCGAGGGCGGGGCCATGCGCGATCTGATGCGCGGCAAGGTCAGGCCGCGGTTCGTCGACTGGGGCAGCCACCGCTGATCAGCGGCCGTCCCGTAGAGGCGCCGTCCGGATTCGAACCGGAGTAAACGGCTTTGCAGGCCGCTGCGTAGCCACTCCGCCACGGCGCCGAGGGCGGGCCTAGGGTAGCGCCCGGTCACAGGATCTTCCGCTCGCGACAAGATCTCTACGATGGCCCGTCCCCGCCGCCTCGACGCCGACCGCCTGGCCGCCGCATACGAGCGCGACGCGCGGCGGCTGCTCGTGTTCTTCACGCGCCGCACGTACGACGCGCAGCTCGCGGTCGATCTCGTCGGCGAGACGTACGCCCGGGCCTTCGAGCTGCGACGGCGCTTCGACGGCGACCCGCAGGACGCCGACGCGCTCGCCGCGTGGACCTTCGGGATCGCGCGCAACGTGCTCAGCGAGACGCTGCGCCGCGGCGACGCCGAGCGCCGCGCGCTGCGACGCGCCGGCGTGCAGGCACCGCAGCTCGACGGCGAGGAGCTCGTCCGCATCGAGGAGCTCGCGGCCCTGGGCGAGCTGCGCTCCGCCGTCGCCGGCGCCCTGGCGGACCTCGCGGCCGAGCAGCGCGACGCCGTCCGCCTGCGCGTCGTCGAGGAGCTCGACTACGCCCAGGTCGCAGGGCAGCTCGGCATCAGCGAGCAGGCCGCGCGGGCGCGGGTCTCGCGTGGGCTGCGCGCGATCGCGGCCGCGCTGGACGGCCTCGGGCCGGCGGAGGCGACGCCGTGAGCCGCGCGCGCGACACCGATGCGATCCTCGCCGAGCTGGGGCGCGACCTGCACCGCGCGTGGCGCCTGCCGCCGCGCCGCGCACAGCTCGCCGGGTGGCGGCGGGGCGGCATCGTCGCGCTCGCGATGCTGTTGCTCGTCCCGACCGCGCTCGCCGCGCGCGACGCGATCTGGGCGCCCGCGCCGGCGCCGCTGCCCGAGTCGGCGCGGCCACCGGGCTCGTTCGCGCCCCAGCACGCCGGCGAGCAGGTCTACGTCGCCGACGGCGTCCTGCGCGGCATCGCGTGGCGGCTCAGCGCGTCGGCCTGCGACTACGGATCCGTGCGCGCGGTCGGCGTCTTCCTCAGCGTTCCCGGCGGCGGTGGCGGCGCGCGCTGTGACATCGCGTCGGGCGCGCCGGGTGCGGGCGGGGTGAGCCCGAGCATCCTCGCGACGCGCCTCGTCCAGACGTACTTCGACCCCGTCGCCAACCGCACGTGGGCGTTCGGCGCGCTGCCCGCCGCGGTGCGCAGCGTCGACGTCGTCGCCACCGGCGCCCGGGCGACCGCCGCGGCGGCGCCCGCCGACCGCGAGGCGGTCGGCAAGGGCGGGCTGCCGGACGGCATGCGCGTCTTCGTCGCGGCGCTCGACGGGGCCCGGGACGTCCCGCTCGTCACCGCGCGCGGCGCCGACGGCGCCGTGCTTCTCGTGTGCCGCAACGGCCGCTGTGCGGCCCCATCGGAAGGGGGAACCCAGTGAACCGCACGATGTTCTCGGTGCGCCGTCTCGCTCCGCTCGGGGTGCTCGCGATCGTTGCCGTCGGTGCCGCTGCCCAGGCCGCGGGCGGCGGCTCGCCTTCTTCGAAGCCCGCCGCGCCGCGCGCGATGAGCGCCGCGGCGACGGTGGCACCGGGTCCGCTCTCGGCGCTCCCGGCCGCGGCACCCTCGCCGTTTCGCGACCTCGTGCCCACGGGCTGCCGCGCGCCCGGCCAGAAGCCCGCCAAGACGGCTCCGAGCGCGGCCCTGAAGGAGGCGTTCGGGATCCTGCGCCGCGACCGGACCGATGACGACGCGCTGCCGGCCCGCGCGCTGAAGGCGCTCGAGGCCCGCGGGCTGCAGGTCGTCGATCCCCAGGCCACGCGCCTGCTGCGCGCCGATCGCCGCGCGCGTGCCTGGGTCGTGCCGGTGCCCGACGTGACGGCGACGCCGACGGTCGTGTGTCGCGGTGCCGCGGCTCGGCGGGCGGCGCGGGCTCGCGCTCGGGGTCGCGGTCGGCTCGGCGGCGCGAGCGCGGTCAAGCCGCGCGAGGGTCTCGCGATCGTCGCCGTGGAGGGCGCGCCCGCCGGCGGCGGCGGTGCGCTGCGCGACCTGCAGCGCGGGCTCGCGTCGCCGTCCGTCGACCCCTGTGCCGGCGCGGATCGCGATCTGTTCGGCGTGTCGGGCGTGGTGCCGGACGGCGTCGACGCCGTGTTCGTCACCGCTGCCGACGGCAGCGCCACCCGCGCCGACGTGCGCGACAACGGCTACTCGTTCATGCTGCCGCGTTCGCGGGTGGCCGAGCCGCGCTATCTGGTCTGGACCGGCGCCGACGGCACCCCGCACGTGCAGCCGTTGCAGGCCCTGCGCGTGTTCGCGCCCGTCGGTCCGTGCCGCGGGAACGCCGACCCGCCGGTCCGGGTGACGCCGGATCCATGGTCGGCGGCGTGTGGTCCGATGCCCGCCTCGATCATGTCGATGCCGACCGCGGTCGTGTTCCCGGCGAGCCCGACGCGGGCCGTGCCGATCCGGCCGGGCAGCGCGCGTCGTGAGCGCTCCGGTCGCAGGATGGTCGTCCCGGCGCGTCCACTGCCGGCCAGGATGCGGCGAGCGCCGCTGGCGCCGTGCTCGGCCATCGAGGCTTCGCCGGTCGCCCTGCCGCGTGTCCTGCGGGCCCCGAGCCCGGTCTCGCCCCGAGCCCTGCGGCAGGTCCCAGCGCCGTCGGCCGCGCCCGTGCCGCGGCCCCCGCGGGCCGCTCCGGCACCGGCCGCTCCCGCCGCGCCGAGGCCGGCGCCCCCGCGGGCGCCGTGACGCACGCGACGAGCGCGGCGCCGCTCAGGCGTCGCCGCCCTCCTCGGCCAGCCGGTTCGCCTCGCGCGCGAGCAGGCCGAGGCGGGCCTCGCGGACGAGCGGCACCTCGCGGCGGCGCTTGCGCACGCTGGCGAGGTTGATCTCCGTCGTGACGATCGCCTCCTCGTCCTCGGGCAGCTCGCAGACGATCTTTCCCCACGGGTCGACGATGTGCGAGCCGCCCCAGAAGCGCAGGTTCTCGCCCTCGTCGCCGACGCGGTTGCAGAAGACCACGTAGCACTGGTACATCCGCCCGTAGAACACCGTGATGTCGCGCCAGTACGTCATCGAGTCGTAGCGCTCGGGGAACCGGCTCTGCGACGAGTTCGTCGGCACGAGCAGCACGCGCGCGCCGTCCTGCACCGCGAGGAAGGCGAGGTGCGGCTGCCAGGCGTCGTTGCAGATGAGCGTCGCCATCCGCCCGTGACGCGTCTCGAACGCGCGCATGGACTGACCGGGCGAGAAGTGCTTGCGCTCCTCGAAGACGTCGTAGGTCGGCAGGTAGAGCTTGCGGTGCGTGTGGACGACGCCGGTCGCGTCGAGGTAGACGGCGGAGTTGTAGTTGTGCACGCCGTGGCCGTCCTCGTAGAGGCCGACGAGCACGTCGGTCTGCGGCACGAGCGAGCTGAGCGCCGCCAGGCGCGGGTCGTCGGCCGGCATCGAGACGTCCTCGTCGACCTGCCCCAGCGCGTAGCCGCTGAGAAACAGCTCGGGGAAGACCACGAGGTCGCTGCTCTCCTGGCCGGCCTGCGCGACGATCTCGGCCGCGCGCGCGAGGTTGGCGTCGACGTCGCCAAGCACGTTGGTGACCTGGGCGAGGGTGATCCGCATGCCGGTCGCGAGCGTATCCGGCGGCGCGAAACGGCGCCGCGGCATTGCTATCCTCGCCGCTCCCAGGGCGATTAGCTCAGCTGGGAGAGCGCCGCCTCGACAAGGCGGAGGTCACTGGTTCGAGCCCAGTATCGCCCACTTCAGGGCCCCCAGCCTGATTAACACCGCGCCGCATCGAGGGGCAACCCCGAGATACCCGACGGCGGTTGCATGCGCCACCGGATCCTGGTCTACTGCCGCCGAGCGCAAGGACGCCGCTTCTAGTCCAGCAACGAGCTCACCCTCCCCGGGGCGGGCTCGTTGTCGTTTCGGACACATCGCGGCTCGGCGCACGAGGCCTGTTTCGGGCGGCAGCGCCTGCTGTAGTGTCGCCCACGAGGGGTGAACGAGGTCGAAGGGTTCGCTCGACCGACGGGACGGCCATGATCGCGCTCGGGAGGTCTCATGGCTGATGCGCAGGCGCGCCAGATCGTCGTCGGTCCGGGCGAGGGTCAGACGGTCGCGAACCCCGCGGGCGGAGGGCTGACCTACAAGGCTCGCAGCGCGCAGACCGGCGGAGCGCTGACGGCCTGGGAGAGCACCGCCGCGCCGGGAGAGGGCCCGCCCCTTCACCGGCACGTCGACGAAGACGAGTTCATGTACGTGCTGGAGGGACGGCTTCGCCTCAGGCTGGAGGAGACGGACCACACGGCGTCCGCGGCCTCGTTCGTGTTCATACCCAGGGGCGTCCCGCACGCATGGCAGGACGCCGGGGAGGGTCGTGCGCGGAACCTGTTTGTCTTCACGCCGGGGTCCCCCGGCATGGAGCGCTTCTTCGAGCGCTCGGCGCAGCTCCCCGAGGACACGCGGATGGCGGAGGCGTTCAAGGCGCTGGCGAACGACGCCGGCATGGAGGTTCTCGGTCCTGCGCTCGGCCCAGCTGACGGTCGGTCCTAGGTTCTCGGGCCATCGCCGCGCGCCGGGCGGCCGGGCGGCCGGGCGGCCGGGCGGTCCGCCTCAGCCGCGCGGCGCGAGCGCGATGTCGGCGTTCTGCACGACGGCGACGCTGACGAACTCGCCGGCGACGGCGCCGGGAGGATTGAGGGCAGCGAGATCGTGATGTCCGAGCCGCAACTCGAACCCGTCGTCGGCGCTGCGGATCACGAAGTAGTGCGCGCCGCTCTCGCGCAGCGCGGCGATCAGCGCCTGGTCGGGATGCTCGGCGATGGCGATCTGCAGGACCTCGCGCAGGCGCTCGGGGTCGATCTGGCTCTGTCCCATGGACCGGCCGAAGTTCGTCAGAACCTCGCTGGAGATGAAGGCGTGCTCGCTGTCGTTCATGCGCAGGACGGTAGCGCCCGGCGATGCCGACGACGCGGCGGGCGGCGCGCGTTCATACGGCTTTCCTACCGAAGACAGACCACATCCATACCGCCCTGCGGTCTCCTCGATGGGGACACGCAGGACGACCAGAGGATGCCCCGTGCACCATCAGCGCTCCAGCTTCGCCCCCGCCGCCCGCACGCACCGTCGCCGCTTGCGGGACGTCGTCGCGCTGGGCGCGGGATTCGTCCTGCTCGCCTGCGCGACGGCGGCGCCGGCCGGCGCGAAGTCCGACGCCGCCGGCGACTCGGGGAAATCCGGTGCCGGCGCCGCGGTCGCCGCAACCACGACGGCACGGCTGCTGCAGAACACGCAGCTGCGCACCCGTCCCGGCGGCCCCGTGGTCACGACGCTCGGCCGGTCCACGAACTTCGGCTCGCCGCGCGTCCTGGCGGTCGTGGCACGCCGGGGCGACTGGCTCGCCGTCCTGTCGGAGAGCATGCCGACGTCGCGGGCGGGCTGGATCCCGGCCGCCAACGCCGAGCTGGGGAGCGTCCGGTACGCGCTCGAGGTCGACCGTTCGGACCGGACGCTCACGGTCCGCAGGAACGGGCAGGTCGTGCGCCGTTTCGCCGTCGCGGTCGGCCGGTCCGGGCTGACGACGCCGACCGGGCGCTTCGCCGTCACCGATGTGCTGTTCATGAGCCCCGGCACGGCGTACGGCTGCTGCGTGATGCCGATCACCGGCATGCAGTCCGAGCTTCCCGCGAGCCGCGGCCGGCTGGCGATCCATGGCACGAACGACGAGGGCACGATCGGCAGCGCCGCCAGCAGCGGCTGCGTGCGCGCCCGAACGGCCGACATGCGCTGGCTCGTCAACCACGTCACGGCGGGCACCGTGCTGCGCATCGAGGCATGACGGTGCAGCCGCTCGCGCCGGCCGGGGGCCCGTGCGACGCCGGCGTCGCCGCCGGACGCTTCAGTCGCCGTCGCGTTGTGCCGATGAACGTCGGATGCAGGACTCGGAGGTCGCGGCCGGGGTTCACCGCCGGCGGCGCGACGACGAACCGGAAGCGGTCGCTCTCGCGGCCGCCGCGCTGCGCGCGGCAGCGCTCGTGAAGTTCTCGCCCGACCCGGTGATCGGCTTCACCGCCGACGGCGTGATCACCGAGTGGAACCCCGCGGCCGAGCGCATGTACGGCCACACGGCGCAGCAGGCGGTCGGACAGAACGTCGACATCATCGTGCCGCCCGAGCTCTCGGCGAACGGGCTCTTCGCCCGGGTCCAAGCCGGCGAGACCGTCGGCAGCCTGGACACCCAGAGCATGACGAGCACGGGGGAGCGCGTCGACGTCTCGATCTCGATGTCGCCCATCGTCGACGAGCGGGGCGAGTCGGTCGGCGTGGCCGGGTTCACCCGCGACATCGGCGTGCGGGTGCTCGCCGACGAGCGGCTGCGGCGCAGCGAGATGCTGCTCACCGAGGCTCAGGAGCTGACGTCGATCGGCAGCTGGGAGTGGGACCTGATCACCGACGAGGTGGTCTGGTCCGCGGAGCTGTATCGCATCCTCGGGCTCGATCCTGATCGGGTCGTCCCGAGCCTCGCCGCGTACGCAGAGCGCATCCATCCGGATGATCGCAAGGCGAACGAGCGCGAGATCTCGGCGGTGCTGGCGACCGGCGCGGTGTCGGCGCGCACCTGCCGGATCGTCGGAGGCGACGGCGTGCAGCGGATCACACAGATGCGCGCGCGCGCCACGACCGACGCCACGGGCACGGTGGTCCGCCTCAACGGCACGACGCAGGACGTCAGCGAGCTCGTGCGCGCCACCCAGAGCCTGGAGCACGCCAACCGCCGCAACGAGGCCCTCCTGAACTCGGCCGGCGACGGGATCTACGGCATCGATCGGCACGGCAGGACGGTCTTCGCCAATCCCGCCGCGGCGCTGCTCACCGGCTACGACGTCGGCGAGCTCCTCGCGGGCGACCGGCGCGACACGTTTCGCCACACGCGACCCGGCGAGGGGCCCTACGCGCCGGGCGGCAGTCCCGTCGCGGAGTCGCTGCAGGACGGCACGGTGCATCGCTGCGACGCCGACGTCATGTGGCGCAGGGACGGCTCGAGCTTTCCGGTGGAGTACACCAGCACGCCGATCTTCGAGGACAACGCGGTCGTCGGCGCCGTGGTGGTCTTCAAGGACATCAGCGAGCGCCGCGAGCTCGAGCGGGCCAAGGACGCGTTCGTCGCGTCGATCTCCCATGAGCTGCGTACCCCGCTGACGTCGATCCGCGGGTATCTCGAGCTCTTCGCCGACGAGGCGAGCGGCCCGCTCACCGCCCAGCAACGGCGCTACCTGGGCGTCGTCGAGCGCAACGCCGACCGTCTCCTGCGCGTCGTGGGCGACCTGCTGCTCGTCGCGCAGGTCGACGCCGGCGCGATCGAGCTCGAGCTCGAGGACGTCGACGCGGCCGGCGTCATCCGGCACGGCCTCGAGGCCGCTGCTCCGCTCGCCGCGGCGAAGGGCCTCGAGCTGGTCGCGCACGTCGCCGCGAACCCGGTGCTGCGCGGCGACCGGGCGCGCCTCGGCCAGGTCGTGGACAACCTCGTGTCCAACGCCATCAAGTTCACGCCGGTCGGAGGGCGTGTGACCGTGCGCTGCCGCGCCGTCGCCGATCGCGTCGTGCTGGAGGTCGCCGACACCGGCCTCGGGATGTCCGCAGACGAGCAGGACCAGCTGTTCGAGCGCTTCTACCGCACGGCCGCGGCCGCCGAGCACGCGATCCAGGGCACGGGTCTGGGTCTGACGATCGCCAAGGCCTTCGTGGAGGCGCATGACGGAGCGATCTCGGTGACGAGCGCGAGCGGCGCCGGAACGACGGTTCGCGTCGAGCTGCCCGTTGCCGGCCCCGCGCCCCGGGAGACGGCGTGATGCACGCCGGTCGCGGTCAGGCCGCGGCGAGGTACCGGTAGCCGAAGCCCCGGACCGTCTCGATCCTGTCCGAGCCGATCTTCGCCCGCAGGTAGCCCACGTAGAGCTTGACCTGGTCGCTCGACACGTGCACCGGGTCGTTCCACGAGAGCTCGATGAGCTGGTCGCGGCTCAGCACCTGTGCCGGATGACGGACGAACGCCGAGAGCAGCCGGAACTCGAGCGGGGTCAACGCGACCGCGGCGCCGTGCAGCGTGACGCCGCTGCCGGCGAAATCGACCTCGATCGCGCCGTCCGAGTAGCGCGCTGCGTTGCGCACGGTGTCGCGGGTGCGGCGTAGGAGAGCGTCCACGCGGGCGATCAGCTCCTGGCGTCCGAAGGGCTTGATCACGTAGTCGTCGCTGCCGGCGCGCAGGCCCCGCACGCGCTCCAGCTCGGCGCTGTGCGCCGTGAGCACGAGCACCGGCACGTTGCCGAGGTCGCGGATGCGCTCGAGCGTCTGCCACCCGTCGAGCTCGGGCATCGTGATGTCGAGGATCACCAGATCGGGCGGGTCGGCATGAAAGGCTCGCATCGCGGCGCGGCCGTCGGCGGCCGTGCGCACCTCGTGCCCGGCGCGCCGCAGGAGCAGCTCGACGAGCTCGCGGATGTCGCGCTCGTCGTCGACCACGAGGATCGACGCCCGCCGCGGGTTGGGGCTCATGGCCATACAGCCCTATCGGCGTAACGGGAGCTGGGCGTGAGGACCACCCGGAGCGGCGCAGGCGCCGGCGCCCACGACGGGTACCGTCGTCAGCACCCGATGTCCGTCCTGCGCTTCCACGTCCCGCCCGAGCACGCGCTGTTGACCCTCGCCGATGCCAGCGGCGGCCTGAGCGCGCTCTTTCACTTCGACGCCCACACGGAGCATCACGTCGCCTGGCTGAGCGAGGCGGCGGAGGCGTTCGGGACGGCGATCTCGACCGACGACGACGAGATCAAGGACGCGCGCGCCGTGGCCAACTCGCAGACCGAGACGGTGCGCGCGCTGCGCACGGAGATCGCGGAGCTGGCCGCGGACGCCGAGTCGCAGCTGCCCGATGGCGTGACCTACGACATCCCGATCGTCACGAGCCAGCCGCTGCCGACGCTGCCCGACACGCTGGGACCGCGCGAGCTGCTGCACGTCGAGAAGAGCTTCAAGCGCGGGATGGCCACGCACCTGCTCGCCGCGACCGAATCGCTCGGCCCGCTCGCCGAGCGCCTGGCCACCTTCGAGGACGAGGAGTGCCGCCAGCTCGCCGAGCGCATCGCCGCGTTCGTCGTCGCGGTGCGCGGCGGCGGCTGAAGCAGCGCCGTCCGCACGACGTCCTATACGAGGTCGGGCTCGATCTTCGGCGGCCAGGTCACGACGAGTCGCGCGCCGCCCTCGAGGCGGAACGTCAGGCCGTCCTTGCGGTCGCTGACGGTCTCCACCGGGGCCTCGCTGAGATCGAAGCGGGCATCGCCGATCGAGTAGTGCCCGCGCAGATCGAAGTGCTGCGCCGCGGTCGGCTCGAGCACGCCGGACGATGAGGTCTCGTGGCTCCAGTTCTCCAGCATGCCGGTCGCGATCAGCAGCGGCGACTCGTGCAGGACCTCCACCCACGCGGTCACCTCCTGGCCGAGCCGGTCGTTGAGCGTCAGCAGGGCTTCGTCGAGCGACATCGCCATCGGCGCAGAACGTACCGGTAAACCGGCCGGGTGCGCGGCCCCGAACGGGTAGCCTCGCCGCGATGCGCCTCGTCGCCGCCGCCACGCTCCTCGTCGCCGCCCTGCTCGCCGGTTGCGGCGGCGGCTCGCCCAGCCCGGAGGACACCGTCTCCAAGGCGATCAGCGGGCTCTCCGACGGCGACGAGAAGAAGGTCTGCGCGCAGCTCTCGCCGGAGGGCGAGCGCAAGCTGCTCGTCGTGCTGCGCGACAACCCGCTGGGCCTGGTCGTCGTCGCCGAGAGCTGCGAGGAGGCGATCACGAAGGTCCACGCCAAGCTCAGCAAGCCGATCCGCGCCGCGCTGCAGGACGGCGAGGTCGACGACGCGAAGGTGACCGGCGACAAGGCCGTCGTCCACGTCCCCGGCTTCGGGATGGACGTCGAGCTCGAGAAGGTCGCCGACGAATGGAAGATCACCGGCGGACTGCTCAACTGACCGGCCGCCGCACGGGGTAGCCTGCCGTCGCGATGTCCGCGCTGCCGCCCGTCATCTTCCAGGTGACCTTCACCGTCCCCGCCGAGATGCGCTGGGCGATGCGGGCCAAGGGCGTGATCGACGCCTGGCTCATGTCCGACGCGGCGTCCGAGCGGCCGATCGACCAGCTGCCGGCGGCCGACCTGAAGATGGAGCTCGACCACAGCGAGCTGTGCCTGAGCTGGCTGGAGCTGCAGGCGACGAACGCCTGGCAGGCGACGACCCGGGCGGCCGCGATCGTCGAGGACATGCTGCCCGAGCTGCTGCGCACGCGGACGCTGCGCGTCGAAGCCACGCTGCAGGGGCCCGACCCGGACCTGCGCCGCCCGCTCGGCGCCTGAGCGCCGCGGGGCCGGCGAACGCTCAGTCGCGCAGCTCGTCGACGAGCCGCAGCAGGTCGAGCGGGCTGAAGGGCTTGGTGAGGAAGCGGTCGGCGCCGGCCTGCTCGGCGCGCGAGCGCGCCGTCGCGTCGGCGGAGGCGGTCAGCATGACGATCTTCGAGCCGGCCATCGACGGCTGGAGGCGCATCTGCCGGCAGGCCTCGATGCCGTCCATCCGCGGCATGTCGATGTCGAGGAACACGAGCCGCGGGCCCTCGCGCCGCGCGACCTGCACGGCCTCCTCGCCGTCGGCGGCCTCGTGCAGGTCGAAGGCCGAGACCCCTTCGAGCGTCGTGACGATGAGCTTGCGGATGAACTGGTCGTCGTCGACGATCAGCACGACCTGCCCGTCGCTCATCCGATCTCCAGGCGGATGCGCTCCAGCGCCTCGTCGGGAAGCCGCGCGAAGACCTCGATGACGTCGGGATCGAAGTGCGTCCCGGCGCCCTGCAGGATGATCACGCGCGCCTGCGGCGTCGTCGAGGCCTGCCGGTAGGGGCGATTCGTCGTCAGGGCGTCCAGCGTGTCGGCGACCGCGAAGATCCGCGCCGACAGCGGGATCGCCTCACCGCTGAGCCGGTCGGGATAGCCCGTGCCGTCCCAGCGCTCGTGATGGTGGCGGATGACGTCGCGCGCCGTGCCGAGGAACTCGATGTCGCGGACGATCTCCCATCCCGTGATGGGATGCTGCTGCATGATCAGCCGCTCGGCGCTCGTCAGCGGGCCGGGCTTGAAGAGGATCGCGTCGGGGACGGCGACCTTGCCCGCGTCGTGCAGCAGGAAGCCGAACTCGATCTCCGGATGGTCGCCGAGCTGCATCCCGCAGGCCTCGGCGAGGCGCAGCCCGTACGCGGCCACGCGCTCGGCGTGGCGGCCGGTGTAGGCGTCGCGCGCCTCGACCGCGCTGGCGAGGGCGCGCACGGTGAGCATGTATGAGCGGCGCAGCTCCTTCGCGCGTGCGCGCTCCTCCTTGAACGTCTCGCGCAGGTCGGCCGCGTAGCGCTCGAGCTGGCGCTCGTTCTCCGCCGCCTCCCGCCTGCGCTCGGCAAGCTCGGCCTCGAGCTGTCTCACGCGCTCCTGCAGCTGCCCTTCGGTGTTCACCGCCATCATCTTCCTCCATCCGTGGTGCGCTCGCCGAGTGCGGCGCGCAGTGCGCTCACCGCCTGTGCCAGCCCGAGGACCGGCACGCCGACGGCGCCCGCGGCGGTCCCGCCATCCCCGTCCGTGGTGAACACGATGACGGAACGCCCGTAGCGGCGACCCCGCAGGGCGCTGCCGTCGACGATCGCCGGCGTCGTGCCCATGGTCTCGTGCACGAGCGCGACCTCGAAGCGCTGCTCGCGGCCGGCCTGCAGGCCGCCGGCCACCGACGACTCCCAGTGATGGTCCACGGTCAGCGCCGTGAGCGCCGGGACGAGCTCCCCGCGCAGGGCATCCGGCGCGACGACGAGCACGCGCGAGCGCCGGGCCTGGATCGCGGCGCCGATCACCTCGGTCAGGCGGGCGCGGTCGATCGGCTTGGGCACCGCCCACTCGCCGGCCAGCTCGGGAGCGCGCGAGGCGACCGAGACGAAGATCACGGGGACGTCGCGCAGCTGCGGGTCGGCGCGGATCGCACGCAGGACGTCGAAGCCGTTCATCCCGGGCATGAAGACGTCGAGGGTGATCGCGTCGAAGCGCTCGTGGCGCATCCGCGCCAGCGCGTCGACCCCGGAGTGGACCTGCACGGTCTGCAGCCCGAGCGGCTGAAGCTGCTCGGCGATGAGCGCCGCGAGCGCCGGCTCGTCGTCGACGATCAGCACGCGCCGGGCCGCGAGCACGCCGGGCGCGGCGCCCGCCGGCGGCGGCGTCCCCGGCCGCGCGCCGCCGACCGCCGACGGCAGCCGCACGACGAACGTCGTGCCGGCCCCGACCGTGCTCTGCACGGCGATCGTCCCGCCGTGCAGGTCGACGAGCGACTTCACGATCGACAGCCCGAGGCCCGTGCCCGGGCTCTTGCGCCCGTCCGTCGAGCCGCGGAAGAAGCGGTCGAAGAGGCGCCGCACCTCCTCGGGCGTGATCCCCGGCCCGGTGTCGGTGACGGTGATCGTCGTCGCCTGCCCGTCGCCCTCGAGGCGCAGCGTCAGCACGCCCTCCTCCGGCGTGTACAGGTGGGCGTTCGTCACGAGGTTCGTGACGATCTGGCGCACGCGCGCGGGATCGGCGAGCGCGGGCGGGCGCGGGTCGAAGATCTGCACGTCGAGGCGCTGGCGCTTGGCCTGCACGCGCGGCGCCATGAGCGCGGCGACCTCCTCGATGGCGTCGCGCAGGTCGACGCTGCGCGGGTGGATCTCGAACTGCCCGGCCTCGATGCGCGCGACGTCGAGCAGGTCGTTGACGAGCTCGACGAGCCGGTCGGTCGATTGCAGCGCGATGCGGATGAACTCCTCCTGGCGCTCGGTGAGGTTCTCGTTGTCGGTCGTCTGCAGCAGCTCGATGAAGCCCTTGATCGACGTCAGGGGGCTGCGCAGCTCGTGCGACGCGGTCGCGACGAAGTCGCTCTTGGCCTGCTCCAGGCGCGCGCGCTCGGTGATGTCGCGCAGCGTCCACACGACGCCGCCGTCGGGCCCCGCGAGCCGTGCCGCCGTGACCGCGAGCGTGATGTCGCCCTCGCGCCTGACCGTGACCTCGCGCGACAGCGCGTCGGCCAGCTGCGGCAGCGGGCTGTCGGCGCCGTGCGCGAGCGCGCCGACCCGCAGGGCGGGGACGAGGTCGCTCGCGCGCGGGTTCAGCGACGTCACGCGATCGGCGTTGTCGCACATGACGAGGCCGTCGCCGAGGCTCTGGATCGTCGTCGCCAGGCGCTGGCGCTGGGCCTCGACGCGCTCGCTGGCGGTCGCCAGGCCGGCGCCCATGGCGTTGAACGCGACCCCCACGGCTTCGAGCTCCTTCGGGCCGCCGGCGTCCACGCGCGCGCTGAGGTCGCCGGAGGACATGCGCCGGGTCGCGCCGACGAGGTCGTCCAGCGGGCGGCGCATGGCGCGGATCAGCAGGGTGAGGAACGCGAGCACGCCGACGAGGGCGAGGCCGGCGCCGAAGCCGATCGCCAGCAGCGCCGAGCGCGAGCGGTCGGTCGCACGGTCGCGCGCCTCGTCGCGCCGCTCGCCCTGGCGGGCCGCGAGACGCTGCACGGCGCTGCGCACCGCCCGCAGGTCGCGCGTCGCCCGCTCGCGCGTCGCGTCGATCGTGGGGTGCACGCCGAGCGCCGTGGCGTCGCGGCGCGCCGGCGCGATCCGGGCGGCCAGCGCGAGGCTGGCGTCGTCGCCGTCCGACAGCGCGGCGACGCGGCCGGCGACCTGATCGAAGCTGCGCGCGGCCGCGGCGGTGAAGCGCGCGGCGCGGCGCGAGCGCGGCCGCGCGAGGTTCGCCTCCAGCGCGACCGTCGAGGCCAGCAGGTTGGCCGTCGCCACCTCGAGGGCGGAGGCCTCGGCCACCTCGTCCTCGTAGTTCTGGCGGGCGTCGTAGAGCGCGGCGATGCCGACGGCGCCGATGATCGCCAGGAGGATCGTCAGGCCGAGCAGCGCCAGCTGCAGCGTGCTCGCGATCGACCGTCTCCCGCTTGTGTCGCGCACGCCTATCATCGCTGCATGGACCTCGTCGGCGCGTGGCTGCGCCAGCTCCTGCAGGCCGGGACGGCCGCGGCGCTCGTGCCCGCTGCGATGGTCGCCGCGCTCGTCGTGGTGCTCGTCGGCGCCGGCGGCTTCGGCGGCCTCGGCGCGCTGGGCCAGCTCGTCGGGGGACCGCAGATCTCGCCCGCGCAGCTACGCGCGGTGGCGGGCGCGGGGACGAGCTCGGGCGCGGCCGATCTGGCGCCCGTCGCGCCGGCGCTGGCCAGCGAGTCGCCGGCCCGGCGCCGCGCCACCGTCAGCCCGCCGTCACGGCCGCCCGCCGTCGTGTCGCCCCCGCCGCCTGCGCCTCCGTCGCGCCCGCGCCCGCTACCGCCGCCCCCGCCCGCCGCGCCGCCTGCGCCGCCCGTCGTCACGCCGCCGCCACCGCCCGCCGCCGCGGCGCAGCCCGCGCGCCCGCCGACGCTCGCCGAACGGGGGGAGAACCTGGAGGAGGGGCTGAAGGAGACGGTTGACGAGGTGGGCACGGCGCTGGAGCAGATCGTGACGGGCTTGGGAAACGTGTTGAATCGGGTCCTGGGTCCGGGCCCGCCGCCGCCGTCTCCCTGAGTGCGACGCTACCGATTGTCGGTGGGGGTGCGGTCGGTCCGCTGCCGCGCCTGGGGCGGGCGGCGTGCTAGGCCGCGCTGCCCGGCCGCGGCGCCGGCGCCTGCGCGCGGGCGATCCGCAGCGCCAGGCGACCGTGCAGCGCGGCGGTGTCGCTCGCGCTGCGCGGCCCCGCGGGGTCAAACCACTCCGCCACGAGCACGACCATGTTGAGGATCGCCATGCTCGCGGCCTGGACGGCGTCCTCGCTGCCGAGCTCGCCGAAGGAGAAGCTGCCGTCTGCCTCGCCGGTGCGCAGGACGTCGGCGAACAGCGCGCGCACACGGCGGCGGCGGCGCACGATGCTGTCGCGCTCGCCGGCCGGCAGGTAGATGTAGTCGCGGTTGGCCACGCGCGTCTCGCGCGGCCGGGCGATGTGAAAGCCCGTGAAGGCGGCGGCGAGCGCCTCGAGCTGCGCGGCCGGCTCGCGGCGGGCGACGCGCAGGGTGTCGCTGAGGACGGCGTCGGCCTCGTCGTGGACCCGGTCGACGATCGCGAACAGCAACGCCTCCTTGGACGCGTAGTGGTTGTAGATCGCGCCGGGCGTCAGGTCGCAGGCCTCGGCCAGCTCGCGCATGGTGGTGCCGGTGTAGCCGCGGTCGTTGAACAGCGTCAGGCCGGCGTCGTGGATGCGCCCACGCGTATCGGGTGATCGCTCGTTCATCCGCACGCCTCGCATCCTACGCCAGGATCAGGGCCGATGTTGCGCGATGCTGAACGAGCGTTCATACTGAAGCGGATGGAGCTCGACCTCTCCGACGACCACGAGCTGCTGCGTCGCACGGTGCGCGAGTTCGCGCTGGCCGAGGTCGCGCCGGTGGCCGAGGAGCTCGACCGCACGAAGGCGATCCCCTACGAGATCATCGCCAGGCTCGGCGCGCTGAACCTCATGGGCATCCCCTTCCCCGAGGAGCACGGCGGGGCGGGCGGCGACACGCTGGCCTACGCGCTCTGCGTCGAGGAGCTCGCGCGGGTGGACTCGTCCGTCGCGATCACGCTGTGCGCGCACACCTCGCTGGGGACGCAGCCGATCCACCTCTTCGGCACCGAGGAGCACAAGCGGGAGTGGATGCCGCGGCTGTGCAGCGGCGAGATCCTCGGGGCGTTCGGGCTCACCGAGGCCGAGGCCGGCTCGGACGCCGCCAACACGAAGACGCGCGCTCGGTTGGACGACGGAGAGTGGGTGATCGACGGCGCCAAGCAGTTCATCACCAACGCCGGCACCGCGATCTCGGGGCTGGTGACGATCACGGCGCTGACCGGCGACAAGGAGATCTCGAACCTCCTCGTGCCCAACGGCACGCCCGGCTACGAGCAGGGCGAGCCGTATCGCAAGATGGGCTGGCACGCCTCCGACACGCGCCCGCTGACGTTCGACGACTGCCGCGTCGCCGAGGAGAACCTGCTCGGCCCGCGCGGCAACGGGCTGCGCCAGTTCCTGCACGTCCTCGCGATCGGCCGGATCGGCGTCGCCGCCATGGGGCTGGGCCTCGCCCAGGGCGCGTTCGACGAGGCGCTCGCCTACGCCAAGCAGCGCCGCGCGTTCGGCCGCGCGATCTCCTCGTTTCAGGCGATCCAGATCAAGCTCGCCGACATGGCGACGGAGATCGAGGCGGCGCGGCTGCTCGTCCGCCGCGCAGCGCTGCTGAAGGACGCCGGCCGCGACTTCTCGCTCGCCGCCGCGCAGGCGAAGCTCAAGACCGGCCGCCTCGCGGTGCGCTGTGCCGAGGAGGCCGTGCAGATCCACGGCGGCTACGGCTACATCGAGGAGTACCCGGTCTGCCGGATGTACCGCGACGCGAAGATCCTCACGATCGGCGAGGGGACCGACGAGATCCAGCAGATGGTCATCGCTCGCGCGCTGGGCGCATGAGCGGCGCGGGCGCCCGCCTGCCGGCGGCAGTCGAGGTCCGCGAGGTCGGTCCCCGCGACGGCTTCCAGAACGAGCCGGAGACGATCTCGACCGCCGACAAGGTCGCGCTCGTCGACCGGCTCGCCCGCACCGGGGTGAAGCGGATCGAGGTGACGAGCTTCGTGCGCCCCGACGTCGTCGCGCAGCTCGCCGACGCGCGCGAGGTCCTGGAGGCGATCGACGTGCCGGCCGGCGTCGCGCGCAGCGTGCTGATCCCCAACGAGCGCGGCCTGGATCGCGCGCTGCAGCAGCGCGACCGCTTCGAGGAGGTCGGCGTGTTCCTGTCGGCCAGCGAGACGCACAACCGCCGCAACGTCAACCGCTCCGTCGGCGCGTCGCTCGCGGCGCTGGACGAGGTCATCGCCCGGGCGCGCGAGGCGGGGCTGCGCGTGGAGGCCGTCATCTCGACGAGCTTCGGCTGCCCGTACGAGGGCGTCGTCGAGCGCGGCCGCGTGCTCGACATCGCCCGCCATCTGGTGAACGCCGGGGCCGAGGAGGTCGCCTTCGGCGACACCACCGGGATGGCCAACCCGGTCCAGGTGGCCGAGCACTTCGCCGACGCCGCCGCGGCGCTCGGCGACCACGTCCAGCTCACCGCGCACTTCCACAACACCCGCGGCCAGGGCCTCGCCAACGTGCTCGCCGCGCTGCAGGCGGGCTGCGCGTCGTTCGAATCGAGCTTCGGCGAGCTCGGCGGCTGCCCGGTCCCGCCGGGCGCGACCGGCAACATCGCCAGCGAGGACCTCGTCTCGATGCTGCACGAGATGGGCATCGCGACGGGCATCGACCTCGACGCCCTGCTCGGCGCCGCGCGTGCCGCGCGCGAGATCCTGGGCCGGCCGCTGGGCTCGCACACGCTCGTCGCCGGACCGGTGCGCTGGGAGCCGGCCGGATGAGCGTCGTCCTGACGAGCTCGGTGAAGCCCGACTCGCCCGCGTTCGCCGCCAACGAGGCCGCCCATCGCGCGCTGGTGGCCGATCTCGAGGCGCAGCTCGAGCGGGTCCGCGCCGGTGGCGGCGAGCGCGCGCGCGAGCGCCACGTCGCGCGCGGCAAGATGCTCGCCCGCGAGCGCGTCGCGGCGCTGCTGGACCGCGACGCGCCGCCGCTGCTCGAGCTCGCGCCGATGGCGGCGCACGACCTCTACGACGGCGCGGCGCCGGGCGCCGGGATCGTGTGCGCGATCGGCGTCGTCAACGGGCGCGACTGCGTGATCGCGGCCAACGACGCGACGGTCAAGGGCGGCGCGTACTTCCCGATGACGGTCAAGAAGCACCTGCGCGCGCAGCAGGTCGCGCTCGACAACCGGCTGCCGTGCATCTACCTCGTCGACTCGGGCGGCGCCTACCTGCCGCTGCAGGACGAGATCTTCCCCGACCGCGAGCACTTCGGCCGGATCTTCTTCAACCAGGCCAACCTCTCCGCCGCGGGCATCCCGCAGATCGCGGCGGTGATGGGCTCGTGCACGGCCGGCGGCGCGTACGTGCCGGCGATGAGCGACGAGACCGTCATCGTGCGAGACCAGGCGACGATCTTCCTCGCGGGCCCGCCGCTCGTGAAGGCCGCGACGGGGGAGGACGTGACGGCCGAGGAGCTCGGCGGGGGAGACCTGCACGCCCGGCGCTCGGGCGTGGTCGACCACCTCGCCGACGACGACGCGCATGCGCTGCAGATCGTGCGCTCGATCGTCGGCACGCTCGGGCGGGCGGGGTCGGTGTCATCGCCGCCGTGGCAGCGCGCCGAGCCCGAGGAGCCGGCGGTCGACCCGGCCGGGCTCTACGGCGCGGTGCCGGTCGACCCGCGCAAGGGCTACAACCCGCGCGAGATCATCGGCCGCCTCGTCGACGGCTCGCGCTGGCACGAGTTCAAGGCGCTCTACGCCAAGACGATCGTCTGCGGCTTCGCGCACGTCCACGGCCACCCGGTCGGGATCCTCGCCAACCAGGGCGTGCTGTTCGCCGAGAGCGCGCGCAAGGCCGCCCACTTCGTCGAGCTGTGCGACCAGCGCGGCGTGCCGCTGCTGTTCCTGCAGAACGTCATGGGCTTCATGGTCGGCCGCGACGCCGAGGCGGCCGGCATCGCGCGCGACGGCGCGAAGATGGTGGCCGCCGTCGCCTGCGCGCGGGTGCCGAAGCTCACGGTCGTCGTCGGCGGCTCCTATGGCGCCGGCAACTACGGCATGTGCGGCCGCGCCTACGACCCGCGCTTCGTCTGGATGTGGCCCAACGCGCGGATCTCGGTGATGGGCGGCGAGCAGGCGGCGACCGTGCTCACCTCGGTCGCCTCGGACCGCGACCCCGGGCAGATCGAGGCGCTGCGGGCGCGCATCCGCGCGCAGTACGAGGTCCAGGGTCACCCGTACCACGCCACCGCGCGCCTGTGGGACGACGGCGTCATCGACCCGCTCGCCACGCGCGACGTCGTCGGCCGCGCGCTGGCCGTCTGCGCGAACGCGCCGCTGGGGGCGATCAGCCGGCCCGTGTTCCGGATGTAGCCGCTGTGTGGCGAGTCTGACCCGCTGACACGGGGTCGACTCAGCACGCACGCGCGTCAGCCGACGCGCGCGACCTGCACGAGCAACCACGGCGCGACGGCCTCCGCCACGCCCGCGAGGTCGGACTTCAGCCCGTGGTCGCCGCGCACGACGACGACCGAGCGCCGCTCGGACGGCTCGGGGACGCCGAAGCGATCGCTCGCGCCCTGCACGACGAGCACCGAGGCCTCGACGGCGTCGAGCTCCTCCTGGCGGCTGACGCCGGAAGGGGCGACGAGGGGAAAGGCGAGGCAGAGCACGCCGACCGAGCCGGTGGCCGCGGCCGTCCGGCAGGCGACGCGCGCGCCCGCCGAGCGGCCGCCGGTGACGAACGGCAGGCCGGCCAGCGGCCCGGCGGCGAGCTGCTCGGCGATCGACGTCCACGCCGCGTCGAGCACCGGGGCTCGCGGCGCAGACCGCCGGCCGGCGACGCGGTAGGGCTGCTCGACGAGCGCCACGCTGACGTCGCACTCCAGCGCCGCCCGCGTCACGGCCACGAGATCCGGCGCGGCGATCCCGCCGCCCGCGCCGTGGCCGAGCAGGAGCGCCGCTCGCGGGTCGCCCGCCGGATGCAGGTGCACGCGCGCCGCGCCGTGCGGCGTCTCGAGCGTGATCGTCGAGACGGTCAACCCCAGTCGCCGGCGCACTGGCCCATGTCGACACCCGACTGAGGACACTCCTCGCAGCGGATCTCCAGCCAGCGCACGGTCTCCACGGCCTCGTCGGGCCCGATGTCCGGGCGCTGCAGCGCGACCTCGAGGTAGCGGTCGCCGACCGTCACCGACGGGCGCCCGAGCCGCGCCGACAGCTCACCGGGCTCGCGCTCGACCACGAGCTCGGCGTCCAGCGCGGCCAGCTCGTCACGGCGGGCCTCGAACGGCGCGGGATCGTCGAGACAGACGACGACCGCGGGATGGTGCCCGCGCAGCGGGCGCAGCGCGGCGATGCCGCGCAGGTGCGTGATCTGCGTCATGCCAGGCATCTTCCCGGACTGCCGCGCGCGAACACGGCGATCTAGGCTTGCCGCCATGGCGCCCGACCGCCGCATCCTCTTCTTCGGCGACTCCTTCGTCGCCGGCGCCGGCGATCCGACCGGCCTGGGCTGGGTCGGCCGCGCCGTCGCGGCGTCCTATGACGCCGGCCTGCCGATCACCGCCTACAACCTCGGCGTCCGCGGCGACACGTCGAGCGACGTGGCAACACGATTGCCGTCCGAGCTGCGCGCGCGGACGCAGAACGCGGACGCGCGGTACGGCGTCGTCCTGAGCTTCGGCGCGAACGACATGATCATCGAGGACAACCGCCTGCGCGTCGCGCCCGCAGCGGCCGTGAGGACGCTCAACCGCCTCATCGACCTCATCGAGCAGCACGGGCACGGCGTGTTCGTCGTCGGGCCGGGCCCGGTCGGCGAGCGCGACGAGGACGAGCGCATCGCGGAGCTCTCCAACCAGTTCGCGCACGTCGCCACCCATCGCGGCGTCGCGTTCGTGCAGACGGCGAGGCGGCTTGCCGCGAACGAGGCCTGGCGCAGCGAGGCCGCCGCCAACGACGGCACCCACCCGGCGTCCGGCGGCTACGCGGCGCTCGCGGGGATCGTGCTGGGCGGCGGGTTGACGGATTGGATCGATGCGCTGAGATAAACGGCACAAAGACGATCTAGTTGGTGTAGTTTGTCCGGCATGACCAAGCCGATCAGCTTCGCCTCAACGCTTGCCGTCCTCGCGCTCTCGCTCACCCTGGCCGCCTGCGGCGGCTCCGACGACGGCGGCTCCGGCGCCGGCGACAAGCTCAGCCTCGTCGCGTACTCGACGCCGAAGGAGGCGTACGGGGAGATCATCCCGGCCTTCGCGAAGACACCGGCCGGAGACGGCGTGTCCTTCACGCAGTCCTACGGAAACTCCGGCGACCAGGCCCGCGCCGTCATCTCGGGGTTGCCGACGGACATCGCCGCGCTCTCGCTCGAGCCCGACATCACCAAGCTCGTCAAGGAGAACCTCGTCGACGCCGGCTGGAATGCGACACCGACGAAGGGGATCGTCACGCGTTCGGTCGTCGCGCTCGCGGTGCGGCCCGGAAACCCGAAGAACATCAAGGGCTGGGCCGACCTCGTCAAGCCGGGCATCGAGGTGCTGACGCCCAACCCGTTCACCTCGGGAGGCGCGCGCTGGAACATCATGGCCGCCTATGGCGCGCAGATCCAGCAGGGCAAGACCGAGGCAGAGGCGGTCGCGTACCTCGAGCAGCTCTTCAAGAACGTCGTCGTGCAGGACAAGTCCGCGCGGGAGTCGCTGCAGAACTTCACCGGCGGCAAGGGCGACGTCCTCATCTCCTACGAGAACGAGGCGATCACCGCCCAGCAGAAGGGCGAGAAGCTCGACTACATCCTCCCCGACGAGACGATCCTCATCGAGAACCCGATCGCTGCGCTGAAGGACGCCGGCGAGAAGGCGAAGGCCTTCATCGACTTCGCGACGTCGCGGCCGGCGCAGGAGATCTTCGCGGCGAAGGGCTACCGGTCGGTGATCGACGCGGTCGTCGACACGCAGAAGTACCCCGACCCGCCGAAGGAGTTCGACATCACGAAGTTCGGCGGCTGGGACACGGTGATGAAGAAGTTCTTCGATCCGAAGGACTCGGTGATGCAGCGCATCGAGAAGAGCCTCGGTGTCAGCACGAGCTGACGCCGCAGCGCCGGCGCTGCGCCCGCGCAGGCGCGAGCGCCGGCTCGCGGGGCCGGCGGTGGGCGGCGCGCTGGCGACGGCGTACCTCAGCCTCATCGTCCTCATCCCGATCGCCGCCGTCGTCGCCGAGTCGACGACCGGCGGCGCGGGCGCGTTCTGGGAGGCGGTCACGAGCGCACAGGCGTTCGCGGCGATGCGCTTCACGGTGCTGGCGTCGCTCGTCGTCGTCGCGATGAACGTCGTGACCGGCACGCTCATCGCCTGGGTGCTCGTGCGCGACGAGTTTCCCGGCAAGCGCTTCGTCAACGCCCTCATCGATCTGCCGTTCGCGCTGCCGACGATCGTCGCGGGGCTCGTGCTGCTCGCGCTCTACGGCCCCAAGGGCCCGGCTCCGTTCGACATCGGCTTCACGCGGATCGCCGTCGTGCTGGCGCTGCTGTTCGTCACGCTGCCGTTCGTCGTGCGATCGGTGCAGCCGGTGCTCATGGAGCTCGATCGGGAGATGGAGGAGGCGGCGACGTCGCTCGGCGCGCGGCCGCGGACGGTGTTCGCCCGCATCGTCCTGCCGAACCTCGTTCCCGCGATCGCCGCGGGCGCGGGCCTCGCGTTCGCGCGCGCGCTCGGCGAGTTCGGGTCGGTCGTGCTGATCTCCGGCAACATCCCGTTCAAGACCGAGGTCGCGTCGGTCTTCCTCTTCGGGCAGATCGAGTCCGACAACACCGCGGGCGCCGCGGCGGTGAGCGTCGTGCTGCTCGTGCTCTCGTTCGTGCTGCTGCTCTTCGTGAGCTGGATCTCGACGCGGGGGCTGCGTCGTGCGCAATAGCTCGCGGGCGTCACGGCTCACGCTGCGCTTCGTCGCGCTCGGCTACCTGGCCGCGCTCCTGGCGATCCCCGTCGCGATGGTGTTCTACCGCTCGTTCGAGCACGGGATCGGGCCGGCCTGGGAGGCGGTCACGACGCCGGCGGCCCAGCATGCGTTCTGGCTGACGATCACGATGGTCGCGATCGCCGTGCCCCTGAACACGATCTTCGGGATCTGCATGGGCCTCGCGATCGTGCGCGGACGCTGGCGCGGCAAGACCCTCGTATCGGCGATCGTCGACCTGCCGTTCGCCGTCTCGCCGGTCGTCGTCGGCCTGGCGCTGATCCTCGTCTACGGCAACAAGGGCTGGATCGGCAGCGCGTTCGCCGACAACGGCGTGCGCATCATCTTCTCGACGCCCGGGATGGTGCTGGCGACGATCTTCGTCTCGCTGCCGTTCGTCGTGCGCGAGGTCGTGCCGGTGCTGCGGGAGATCGGCACCGAGCAGGAGGAGGCCGCGAGCACGCTGGGCGCGTCGGGGTGGCAGACGTTCTGGCGGATCACGCTGCCGGCGATCCGCTGGGGCGTCGCCTACGGCGTCATCCTGACCACGGCCCGTGCGCTGGGCGAGTTCGGCGCCGTCGCCGTCGTGTCCGGCAAGATCGAGGGCCAGACGGAGACGATGACGCTCTTCGTCGAGCAGCGCTTCCAGGCCTTCGACCTGACCGGGGCGTACGCGGCATCCGTCGTGCTCGCCCTGCTGGCCCTCGTCGTCATCGGCACCATGACCCTGCTCGACCGCCGCAAGGAGATGTGACGTGGCCATCGACATACGAAACGTCAGCAAGACCTTCAACGGCTTCCAGGCGCTCGAGGACGTGTCGTTCAGCGTCCCCGACGGATCGCTGACCGCGCTGCTCGGGCCGTCCGGCGGCGGCAAGTCGACGCTGCTGCGCGTGATCGCGGGCCTCGAGACCCCCGACAGCGGCGAGGTCCTGTTCTCGGGTGAGGCGGTCACCACGCTGCCGGCCCAGGAGCGCGGCGTCGGGTTCGTCTTTCAGCATTACGCGGCGTTCAAGCACATGACCGTCCGCGACAACATCGCCTTCGGCCTGAAGATCCGCAAGACCCCGAAGGCCGAGGTGCGCGAGCGCGTCGACGAGCTGCTGGCGCTCGTCCATCTCGCCGGCTGGGCGGATCGCTACCCCGCCCAGCTCTCCGGCGGCCAGCGCCAGCGGATGGCGCTCGCCCGCGCCCTCGCGGTCCGGCCGAAGGTGCTGTTGCTCGACGAGCCGTTCGGGGCGCTCGACGCGACGGTCCGCAAGGAGCTGCGCGACTGGCTGCGCCGCCTGCACGACGAGGTCCACGTCACGACGATCTTCGTCACCCACGACCAGGAGGAGGCGCTCGAGGTCGCCCAGCAGGTCGCCGTGATCAACGCCGGCCGCATCGAGCAGACGGGAACGCCGGACGATCTCTACGAGCGGCCGGCCAATCCCTTCGTCATGGGGTTCGTCGGCCCGGTCACGCAGATGGGGGACGCGTGGGTTCGCCCGCACGACATCGAGCTGATCGAGGACGAGGAGGACGGCTGCGTGCAGGCGATCATCGAGCGCGTCGCCCGTGTCGGTTTCGAGGTTCGCGTCGAGGCCGCGCTCGGTGACGGGACGCTCGTCCCGGTCCTGCCGACGCGCCAGCAGGCCGACGAGCTCGAGCTGCGCTCCGGCCAGATCGTGTGGCTGCGGGTGCACGGGACCCGCGAGTTCGCGGCATGATGGACGTGTGAGGGTCTCCGCGAAGGTCGACTACGCCGTCCGCGCCTGCATCGAGCTGGCCGTCGCCCAAGGCCACGACGACCCGCCGCGGGCGGTCAAGGCCGAGGCGCTCGCGCGAGCCCAGGACATCCCGGTGAAGTTCCTCGAGAACATCCTCCAGGGGCTGCGTCAGGCGGGGCTCGTCGAGAGCCGGCGCGGGCCCGACGGCGGGCACCTGCTCGCCCGTCCCGCCGGCGAGATCGCGCTCGCCGACATCATCCGCGCGATCGACGGCCCGCTCGCCGGCGTGGGCGGGCGGCGTCCCGAGGACGTCACGTTCGCGGGCTCGGCCGAGCCGATGCGAGAGGTGTGGGTCGCGGTTCGCGCGAGCCTGCGGCGGGTGCTCGAGAGCGTGTCGCTCGCCGACCTCGCCGCCGGCGAGATGCCGCCGCACATCGCCGAGCTGACGGCCGACCCGGGCGCCTGGGATCGCCGTTAGGCGCCCGCTGCGGCGGCGCGCCAGCGCACCGGCGGACCGTGGTAGCCGGCGTGCGCGAGCAGGTGCGCGACGCCGCTGCCGTTGTCCTCGGGCCGCTCGCGGCAGCGCAGCTCGAAGCGCCCGCCCTCGCCGGCCGGCGGTTCGAGCGTCAGCCAGGCCAGCGGTGCGCTCGCGGCGCTCGCGAACGCGCTGCGGATCGCGTCGCGCTCACCCTCGTCGAGGTACTGGTCGACGACCGACTGCCACACGACGGTGAGCAGCTGCGGTCGCGGGTCGCCGAGGCGCTCGAGCAGCCACCTCGCCGCGCTGCGCCGCTCCACGACGACCGGGTGCCGTGCGGCCACCTCCGCCGCCGCGGCGACGCGCTCGATGCGCTCGGGCTCGTCGGGCCAGACGTAGGACTGCAGCTCGAGGCGGCCCTCGCGCGTCGTCGCGTCGATCGGCGCCTGGTCGCAGCCCGCGCGCTCGGCGATCTGCAGCCCGGGCGCCACCGCGGCGGGATCCTCGACCGGCAGGCCCTCCCACGGCTCGGCGAACCCCAGCGGACACGCGGGATCGCCGAGCGCTCGGCCGCCGACGACATAGCGAAAGCGCTCGACGTTGAGGTTCAGCCCGGCGCTCGCGCCGATCTCGAGCAGCCGGATCGGCAGGCGGTGGCGCTCGGTGAGCCACAGCAGCGCGCCGTAGAGGGCGACGCAGCGGCCCGGCTCGTTGGTCTGCACGGTGCGCCGGGCGAGCTCGCGGATGACGCCGGCGTGCTCGGTCAGCGTGCGCTGCGCGACCTCCCAGGCGCCGGCCGGTGGCGTGTCGCCGCCCGCGCTCGGAAAGAAGCGCGCGAGCTCGGGCGCCCGGCCGCCGAGGACGAGATGGTGCAGCGCCGCGAGCAGCCGCAGCTCCGGCACCGACCCCGGCGTGGCCGGGTCGCCGGCGAAGATCGTGGCGACGATGCCGCCCGCGTCGAGGTCGTCTCCCGCCCGGCGCATGAGCTCGACGTACAGCGGCGAGCGGCCGTCGCGCTCGAGCGCGGCGGCCCGGGCGCGAAACAGGTCGCCGATCACGGCAGCGCCGACAGCAGCCGATCGATGTCCGAGTCGTCGTTCCAGGCGCCGACGGACGCGCGCAGCAGCCCCGTCCCGGGCAGGTCGCGGATGATGACGCCTGCCTCGGCGAGCAGCCTCCGCGTCGCGGGCGGGTCGGGGTCCTGCCATGAGACGAGCGTCGTGCGGTCGCGCTCGGCCACTTCGCGACCGCGCTCGGCGAGCGCGTCGGCCAGCTGCGCGGCGAGCCCCGCCGCCCGCTCGTACACCGCATCCCAGCCGGCGCCGCCGAGCAGCTCGAGCGAGGCGAGCGCCGCGGCGCACGTCTCCGCGCTCTGCGCCGCGGCGTCGTGGCGGGCGGCCGTGGCGCGCGGCACCGCGTCCAGGCCCGCATCCGGGTTCTCGAGGTTCATGCCCGTCGGGGCCGGCGAGGGCACGCGGTCGCTCCAGCGCGGATCGATCCACAGCATGCCGCTGCCGACCGGGCCGCAGAGCCACTTCTGGCCCGAGCCCGCGTAGAACGCGCAGCCCAGCGCCGTGACGTCGATCGGCACGGCGCCGACGCCCTGCGCGCCGTCGAGGAGCACGGGCACGTCGCCGAGGTCGTCCAGGCCGGACACGGCGCGGCCGTTGATCCAGCTGACGTGCGAGCATGCCACGAGCTTCGTCTGCGCATCGACCGACGCGGCGATCTGCGCGAACGGCACCGCCCGGACGACGATGCCCCGCTGATCGCGCGCCGCCGCGAGCGGGCCCTGCAGCCCGGGATGCTCCTCGTCGGAGGTGAGGACCTCGTCGCCGGCCTGCAGGTCGAGGGCGCCGAGGATCCGGACGATGCCCTCGCTCGTGCAGGTCGTCAGCGCGACGTCGTCGCTCGATCCGCGCAGCAGCGCGGCGTAGGCGTCGCGCAGGCGCGCCCGGCGATCGAGCGTGGCCTCGTAGTACGCCGTGCTGCGGCCCTGCTCGGTGCCGAGCGCGAGCATCTCGCCGATCGCCATGTTGGCGCAGCGCGGCAGCGGACCGCACGTGCCGGCGTTCAGGTAGGCGTACTTCTGCAGGACGGGAAACTCGGCGCGCAGCGTGGCGGGATTCATGCTCACGAGGCTACTGACGCCGATCGGGCCTCGACCGCCGTCCCGACATGCCGCGGGCCCGGCGCCGGAGCGCCGGGCCCGCGGGCCGGGTCGGTGTCGCGGGGCTGGCGCTCAGCGGCCGCAGACCGGCCAGTGGGCCGGTCCGCCGGTGCGGTAGAGGATCGCCGCGCGGCGATCCTGCTCGGTCTCGGATGCAGCGGCGGGATCGCCTTTGCCGCCGACCGAAGCCCACGTCGAGTACGAGAACTGGTACTTGCCGCGGTAGGTGCCGCCCGACGAGATCGCGCGCGGGTCGCCGTGCGACTCGCACTGCGCGATCGAAGCGAGCACACCGGGGATCGGCACGTTCGGCGCGCCGCCGAAACGACGCTCGCGGACGTCGTCGCGGGCGTCGCGCACGTCGCGGCTGACGCGGCGGTTGGCCACGCGCAGCCGCGGCAGCGAGAAGCTGTGCAGGGCGGCGCGCTTGCGGCTGCGCGCGGTGCGGGAGAGCCTGTCTCCGCGCAGCGCCGCGGCCTTGCGCGCCATGTACATGTGGCGCTCGATGAGCTGGCGCTTGGCGGCAGTCGTCAGGTCGCCGGGGGGGCGGACGGGCGGCGTGGCCGCCGGCGTCGCCGGGGGAGTCGCGAACTGAGCACTTGCGGTTGCGGTGGACGCCGCGACAGCGCACGAGGCGCAGACGGCGCCCAGGGTTCTGAGACGCATTCGGTTGTTCGTCCTTCCACGGCCCGATGGCGTCACGCGACGAGCGCGCGGCGCGGGTGGCCGGTCGTTTGCGGCGGGCAGAGGTGCTTGACACACCGTCAGATGACCCGCTTGAAGGGAGAACCCTAGCAGCCGAACCGAACGGGCGTTCGGTTCGGCTGCGAACCAGCGCAATCCGGGATGTCGGGGCCGCGCGTCCGGCGGCCGCCTCGGCTCAGGGCTTCAGCACGACCTTCACGCACTCGTCCTGCTTGTGCTTGAACGTCTCGTATCCGTCCGACGCGTCGTCGAGCGACATCCGGTGGGTGACGATGAAGCTCGGGTCGATGTCGCCCTTCTCGATGTGCTCGAGCAGCGGGCGCAGGTAGCGGTGCACATGGCACTGGCCGGTCTTGATCGTCAGACCCCTGTTCATCACGGCGCCGATGGGGAACTTGTCCATGAAGCCGCCGTAGACGCCCATGATCGACACCGTGCCGCCACTGCGGCAGTTGAGGATCGCCTCGCGCAGCGCGTAGCCGCGCTCGGTCTCCATCCGCGTCGCCTGCTTGATGCGGTCGTAGGCGTACATCCCGCCATGGTGATGGTGCGCCTCGAGCCCGACGCAATCGATGCAGTGGTCGGGGCCGCGGCCGCCGGTCATCGCGCGCAGCGCCTCGCGCACCGAGGTCTGCTCGTAGTTGATGGTCTCCGCGCCGGCCTTCTCGGCGGCCATCTTCAGCCGGTAGTCGAAGCGGTCGATCGCGATGACCCGCTCGGCGCCGAGCAGGTACGCGCTGGCGATCGCGAACTGGCCGACGGGCCCGCAGCCCCAGACGGCGACGACGTCGCCGCCCTTGATGTCGCAGACGTCGGCGCCCATGTAGCCCGTGGGGAAGACGTCGGACAGGAACAGGACCTGCTCGTCGCTCAGGCCGTTCTCGATCTTGATCGGCCCGACGTCGGCGAAGGGCACCCGCGCGTACTCCGCCTGGCCGCCGGCGTAGCCGCCGGTGGCGTGCGAGTAGCCGAAGATGCCGCACGTCGTGTCGCCCCACAGCTTCTCCGCGGTCTGCGCGTTGGGGTTGGAGTTCTCGCACAGCGAGAACAGCCCGCGCGCGCAGGCGTTGCAGGCCCCGCAGGCGATCGGGAACGGCACGACCACACGGTCGCCGACCTTGAGGTTGCCCACGTCGCGACCGGTCTCGACGACCTCGCCCATGAACTCGTGCCCGAGGATGTCGCCCTTGCGCATCGTCGGCACGTAGCCGTCGTAGAGGTGCAGGTCCGACCCGCAGATCGCCGTCGAGGAGATCTTCACGATCGCGTCGCGGCTGTTGAGGATCTTCGGGTCGGGTACGTTCTCGACCGAGACCTTGTTGCGGCCCGACCAGACGGTCGCTCTCATGACTGTCCTCCTCCGTTCGACGTGGCGGCGAGCTCGTGGTCGTCGGGCAGCGGATGCGCCGGGCGCTGCTTGAGCTGGCGCTTGCCGATCTGCCCCTCGGGGGACCCGTCGGAGCGCACGACCTCGCCGGTCTCGACGATCTGCTTGAAGCGGCGCAGGTCGTCCTTGAGCTGGATGCCGGGCTCCTCGCCGAAGATCTTGGCGATCGTCGCGCCGATCGCGCCGGCCGGCGGGCTGTAGCGCATGTCGACATGGATCTCGGTGCCCTGGTCGCCCGGCGCCGTGACGAAGCGAACCGTGCCGGAGTTGTCGATCTTCGAGCCCGGCACCGAGCGCCAGGCGATGCGCTCGCCCGGCACGTCGTCGGTGATCTCGGCGTCCCATTCGACGGTCATGCCGAGCGGGCCGCACGCCTTCCAGTGCGACGTCCGCTCACCCGTCGCGCTGACCTCCTCGAGGTGGGCCATGAAGTCCGGGAAGCGCTCGAAGTCGCGCCACAGGGAGTACAGCTCGTCGCGGTCGCGGCGGATCGTCAGCGCCGCGCGGACCTCCACGGGCTGCTCTGGCTCTGCGGCGCCGGCGCCGTTCCCGCCGGACGCGCGGCTGAGGCGCACGCCGTCGATGACGTCGGCGGCGAACGCACCGACGACGGCGCCCGTGGCGGCGAGCGCGCGGTTCTGCGACGTGCTCTTGTTGCGCAACGCCGAGCCGAGCAGGGCGAGGTCCATCGTGTCCCCGGCCACGCGTGCCCAGACCCACTGGGCCGGGCGGCGCTCGGTGAAGATGCCGACGCCGGCGGCGAGCTCGCGCACGCCGACGGCGCGCATGAGCATGCGGCTCCGGGGATCGTCCTTGACGCCGATGAGGCGGTTCACGCGGCCCGGCGCGAGCGTCTGCGGGATGCCGAGCGCGAAGCTGAAGACGCCCAGCCCCTTCGCCATCGGGTCCCGCGGTCGCGCGCCGGCGGTCTTGCTCGTCGAGCTCATGACGCGTGTACCGAGGAGAACTCGCGGACGATCGCGTCGCAGAACGCCGGGAGATCGTCGGGGCTGCGGCTCGAGATCAGGTTGCCGTCGATGACGACCTCCTCGTCGACGACCTCGGCGCCCGCGCGCCGCAGGTCCGTCCGGATGCTCGGCCAAGAGGTGATCCGACGGCCCTGGAGCACGTCGGCCTCCGCGAGGCTCCAGGGGCCGTGGCAGATGACTCCCACCGGCTTGCCGCTCTCGACGAAGTCGCGCACGAACCGCATCGCGTCGTCGTCCACGCGCAGCCTGTCGGGATTGATCGTGCCGCCGGGCAGGATCAGCGCGTCGTAGTCGTCGACCGCGGCATCGCCGACCTTGCGGTCCACCGAGAAGGTGTCGCCCTGCTCGATGTCGCCGTTCATCGCCTGGATCTCGCCGTCGTCGATCGACAGCAGCACGGTCCTGGCGCCGGCCTCGTGCACGGCCTCGCGCGGCTGCTCGAGCTCGACCTGCTCGACACCGTCGGCCGCGAGGATCGCGATGGTCTGCCCGCGAAGTTCGTCCGCCATGTCAACTCCTTGCTCGTGGGGTCGTGTGTCTGACCGTCGTCCCCGCGGTCGCAGCCTCTGGGGTAGCCGCAACGATCGTTCGCAAACGCGCTTCTCCGCGCCGCGCGCAACGGCGAGCGACCCGGGCCGTGCACAATGACCGCGTGAACGTCACCCTTCCCGACGGCACCGAGCTCGCGCTGGCCGACGGCGCGACCGGCGCCGACGCCGCCGCGGCGATCGGCCCCGGCCTCGCGCGCGCCGCGCTGGCCGTCCGCCAGAACGGCGAGGTGCGCGACCTCGCGCGCCCGCTCGTCGCCGGCGCGCCGCTGGAGATCATCACCGCCAGGACGCCGGGCGCCCTCGACGTCATCCGCCACGACGCCGCCCATGTCCTCGCGGCGGCGGTCATGGAGCTCTATCCGGGCGTGAAGATCTCGATCGGGCCGCCGATCGATAGCGGCTTCTACTACGACTTCGAGTTTCCGGCAGGGAACGACGGTCTCAGAAGCGGACTTCGACCGCATCGAGCAGCAGATGCGCCGGCACATCAACGCCGACGAGCGCTTCGTGCGCGAGGACGTCAGCGTGCAGGCGGCGCTCGAGCGCTTCCGGGCGGAGGAGCAGGACTACAAGGTCGAGCTCATCGAGGACCTCGTCGCGAACGCCGATCCCGACGAGCCGCTGACCACCGTCAGCCTCTACACGAACGGCCCGTTCACCGACCTCTGCCGCGGCCCGCACGGCCCCGGCACGAAGCGCATCAAGGCCGTCAAGCTGCAGTCCGTCGCGGGCGCCTACTGGCGCGGCGACGCCAGCCGTCAGCAGCTCACGCGCATCTACGGCACGGCGTTCTTCTCCAAGGAGGAGCTCGCCGAGCACCTCGAGCGCCTCGAGCAGGCCCGTGCCCGCGACCACCGCAAGCTCGGCAGGGAACTCGGGTTGTTCATGTTCTCAGAGCTGTCGCCGGGGTCGCCGTTCTGGCAGCCGGCGGGGATGGCGATCTGGAACGAGCTGTCCAAGCTCTGGCGCGAGGAGAACCGGCGCCGCGGCTACCGGGAGGTCAAGACGCCGATCCTCTACGACGTCGACCTGTTCAAGCAGTCCGGCCACTGGGACACGTACCGCGAGAACATGTACTTCACGGACGTCGAGGACCGGCCGATGGGCCTCAAGCCGATGAACTGCCCGGCCCACATCCAGATCTACAAGGACGACCGGCGCTCCTACCGCGACCTCCCGGTGCGCTACTCCGAGCAGGGGCTCGTCCACCGCCACGAGCCCAGCGGGACGCTGCACGGGCTGATGCGCGTACGCCACATCACGCAGGACGACGCCCACATCTTCTGCAGCGAGGAGCAGATCCGCGCGGAGGTCATCGGCTGCCTGGACTTCGGCTTCTTCCTCTATGACCTGTTCGGCTTCGAGCCGAGCCTGGAGCTCTCGACGCGACCCGAGAAGCGGATCGGCTCCGACGAGATGTGGGACCGCGCCGAGGCGGCGCTGCAGGACGCGCTGGACACGCGCGGCCTCACGTACGAGATCAACGCGGGCGACGGCGCCTTCTACGGCCCGAAGATCGACCTGCACATGACCGACTCGATCGGTCGCTCGTGGCAGCTGGGCACGGTCCAGCTGGACTACTCGATGCCCGAGCGCTTCGACCTGCACTACACCGGCGCCGACGACGCCGACCACCGCCCGGTGATGATCCACCGTGCGCTGCTGGGCTCCTTCGAGCGCTTCATCGGCATCCTCATCGAGCACTATGCCGGCGAGTTCCCGCTCTGGCTGGCGCCGGTCCAGGCGATCGTGCTGCCGATCGCCGACCGTCATGCCGGGGCGGCGTCCGGCGTGCTCGGCGCGCTCCAGGAGGCGGGGCTGCGGGCCGAGCTCGACGACCGCACGGAGTCGGTGGGGCGCAAGATCCGCGATGCCGAGCTGCGAAAGGTCCCCTACATGCTCGTCGTCGGCGACCGCGAGGCCGAGTCCGATACCGTCTCGGTCCGCGAGCATCGCGTCGGCGACAGCGGCTCGCTGCCGGTCGCCGAGGTCGTCGCTCAGCTCGCCGCGAAGGCCTCCCGGCGGGAGGGTTGACGCGGCGCCGCGCCCGAAATCCTTGTCCGCCGGCCGGTTCGGGCTATACTCAAGAGCGTTGACTACGACTCGAAATTCACTGCTGCGCTCGCTGACAGCTTGACGCGCGGCCCTCTTTCATAGTGCCGGTCCCTCGCAGGTTCGACCGGCGCCCGCCCGAGCGGGACTCGACACGGATCAACGACCGCATTCGCGTACCTGAGGTGCGCCTGATCGACGAGACGGGAAACCAGATCGGCGTCATGCGCACGACCGACGCGCTGCGCTACGCCCAGGAGCGCGATCTGGACCTGGTCGAGGTGGCGCCCGAGGCGCGCCCGCCCGTCTGCCGCGTGCTCGACTACTCCAAGTACAAGTACGAGCAGGCCCAGAAGGTCAAGCAGGCGCGCAAGCACCAGCAGCAGATCACGATCCGCGAGATCAAGTTCCGGCCGAAGATCGCGGAGAACGACTACAAGACCAAGAAGGGCCATGTGGAGCGCTTCCTGCGCCACAAGGACAAGGTCAAGGTGACGATCATGTTCCGCGGCCGCGAGGTGACCCACCCCGAACGCGGCGTGATGATCCTCGACCGGCTGGCCGAGGAGCTCGCCGAGGTCGCCGTCGTGGAGCAGCGCCCGATCCAGGACGGGCGCAACATGACGATGATGCTCGGCCCGTCCAAGGCCGTCCTCAGCGGCGAGCTCGCGGCGGCGGAGCAGGGCCACGACCACGCGCCGGCGCCGTCCCGGGACGCGCCCGACGCGGTCGAGGGCACGGCGGTCACGCCCGCCCCGGAGCCTGCATCCGAGGCTCCAGAGCCCGCTGCCGAGGCCGCCGAGCCGGCACCCGCGCCCGCTCCCGCACCGGCGGCTGCGCCCGCCCGGGCCAGGCGCAAGCCCGCCGCCGCCAAGGCGGCGGCCACCGCCGTCGAGACCGCGCCCGCGACGGTCGAGGACGCGCCGTCGGGCAACGGCGCATCGGCGGACGGCGACAGCGCCACGCCGTAACCGCTCCGTCTCGGAGCACGGACGCCGTTCCGGGTCGCCTATACTGGCCCGCTCGCATGCCGAAAATGAAGACTCACTCCGGCGCCAAGAAGCGCTTCACGAAGACTGCCACCGGCAAGGTCCGCGGTCGCCATGCCTTCACGAGCCACATCCTCGAGAAGAAGTCCGCCAACCACAAGCGCCACCTCGGCAAGCCCGTGATCATGTCGGCTGACGACGCCCCGCGGATCAACAAGCTGCTGCGGACCGGGAAGAAGTAGACGCCGATGACCCGCGTCAAACGCTCGGTTCACGCCAAGAAGAAGCGTCGCTCCACGCTCGAGCGCACCAAGGGCTTCCGCGGCGAGGCGAACTCGAACTACAAGCGCGCCAAGGAAGCCCTGATGAAGGCGGAGGCGTACCAGTACCGCGACCGCCGCAACCGCAAGCGCGACTTCCGCCGTCTCTGGGTGACCCGCATCAACGCGGCCGCTCGCCAGGAGGGCATGACCTACTCGACGTTCATCCACGGCCTGCAGGTCGCCGGCATCGAGCTCGACCGCAAGGTGCTGGCCGACATCGCCGTGCGCGATCCCGAGACGTTCCGCCGATTTGTCGACGCCGCCCGCGAGGCGTCGGCTGCCTGACGAGCACCAGCCGACCACCGAACCTCCCGGGCGCCGCTTCCTCATCAGGACGGCGCCCTTTTTTTCGCTCATGCCCATCACCAGCTCCCACAACGACAAGCTCAAGGAGATCCGCCGGCTGGCCCGGCGCCGCTCCCGCGAGGACGCTTCGCGCTTCGTCGCCGAGGGCGAGGATCTCGTCGCTGCGGCGGCGGCCTCAGGCTGGGATCCGCTTGTGCTGTTGACGGCGGCCGGCAGCGGCCTGGCCGGCGACGAGGTCGAGCCGGCGCTGCTGGAGGCGGTCTCCGGCCTGGGCTCCGGCAGCCGCCAGATCGGCGTCTACGAGCAGCGCTGGTCGGCGCCGAGCGGGCCGTTGTGCGTGGCGCTGTGGGGCGTCGGCGATCCCGGCAACGTCGGAACGATCCTGCGCTCGGCGCGCGCGTTCGGCGCGTCGTCGGTCGCGCTCGGTCCCGCGTGCGCGGACCCCTTCGGCCCGAAGGCCGTGCGGGCATCGATGGGCGCGATCTTCGAGATGGCGGTCGCGCGCGTGGAGTCGATCGACGATCTGCCGGGCGAGCGGATCGCGCTGGCCGGCCATGCCGGCGTGGCGCTCGCCGGTCCTGCGGCGGGCGAGGTCAGCCTGCTCGTCGGGGCCGAGCGGACCGGCCTGCCCGCGGACGTCACGGCCGCGTGCGATCGCGTGGCGCACATCCCGATCGCGACCGAATCGCTCAACGCCGCGATGGCGGCATCGATCGCGCTCTACGAGCTCACGCGCGGGAGCGTCGGATGATCGAGCGCATCGCCGAGCTGCGCGACGAGGCCGAGGCGGCGATCGGCGGGGCGGGCACGAGCGCCGAGCTCGAGGAGCTGCGCGTGCGCTACCTCGGGCGCAAGGCCGAGCTGCCCAACGTCCTGCGCGGCATCGCCCAGCTTCCCGCCGAGCAGCGCGGGCCGACGGGCAAGGCCGCCAACCAGGCGCGCCAGGCGCTGGAGGCGCTGATCGCCCAGCGCACCGAGCAGCTCGCCGGCGGCGAGCTGGAGGCGCGGCTGCGCGCGGACGTCGTCGACGTCACGCTGCCGGGCGCGCCGCCGCAGCCCGTCGGACACCTGCATCTGCTCACCGCCACGCGGCGCGAGATCGAGGACGTCTTCCTCGGCCTCGGCTTCCGCATCGCCGAAGGCCCCGAGATCGAGACCGTCTACTACAACTTCGACGCGCTCAACCACGCGCCGACGCACCCTGCCCGCGACCGCATGGACACGTTCTACGTCGCCGGCCGCGACGACGTGGTGTTGCGGACGCACACGTCGCCGATGCAGGTGCGCATGATGGAGGCCCACCCGCCGCCGCTGTACGTGATCGTCCCCGGGCGCGTGTACCGGCGCGACTCGGACGCCACGCACACGCCGCAGTTCCATCAGATCGAGGGGCTCGCCGTCGACGTCGACATCACGCTCGCCGACCTGAAGGGCACGCTGCTGGCGTTCGCCCGCGCGATCTTCGGGCCCGACCGCGAGGTGCGCCTGCGCCCGCACTTCTTTCCGTTCACCGAGCCCTCGGTCGAGGTCGACGTGTCGTGCTTCATGAACCACGAGAGCGGCCGGCGCTGCCGGGTCTGCAAGGACACCGGCTGGGTCGAGATCCTCGGCTCGGGGATGGTCGACCCGAACGTCTTCGGCTATGTCGCCGAGCACGGCTACGACCCCGAGCGCGTCCAGGGCTTCGCCTTCGGCATGGGCATCGAGCGGATCGCGATGCTCAAGCACGGCGTGCCCGACCTGCGCCTGCTCTACGACAACGACGTGCGCTTCCTGGAGCAGTTCGGATGAGGGTCCCCGTCGAGTGGCTGCACGAGTACTGCGCGCCCGACATGCCCGTCGGCGAGCTCGCGACGCGCCTGGCGATGACCGGGACCGAGGTCGACCGCGTCGAGCATCACGGCGTCCGGGCGCTCGAGCACTTCGTCGTGGGACGCGTGCTGTCGGCGCAGCCGCACCCCGACGCCGACCGGCTGAAGGTCTGCGTCGTCGACATCGGCGGCGGCCGGGAGTCGCAGATCGTCTGCGGCGCGCCGAACGTCGCGGCGGGGCAGACGGTGGCCGTGGCGCGGCCGGGCTCGGTCATGCCCGACGGCACGAAGCTCAAGAAGGCCAGGCTGCGCGGGCAGGAGTCCGACGGGATGATCCTGGCGGAGGACGAGCTCGGCATCGGCTCCGATCACGCCGGCACCATGGTCCTGGCCGGCGACCTTGTCCCCGGCGACCCGCTCGAGGGCGTCCTGCCGCTGTCGACCGACGTGCTCGAGCTCGAGATCACGCCCAACCGGCCGGACTGCCTCGCCGTGTACGGCGTCGCCCGCGAGACGCACGCCGCGACCGGGGCGCAGCTGGCGGCGCCGCCGTGGGCGCAGGACCCCGGCACGTTCGAGGGCGACGTCGGGATCGAGGTCGTCGTCGAGGCGCCCGACCTCTGCCCGCGCTTCACCGCCCGCGCGTTCGAGAACGTGACGATCGGCCCGTCGCCGCCGTGGCTGAAGGCGCGATTGATGGCCTGCGGGCAGCGGCCGATCAACAACGTCGTCGACATCACGAACTACGTGATGCTGCTGACCGGCCAGCCGATGCACGCCTTCGACCTCGACCGCATCGCGGGGGCGCGTCTGGCCGTGCGCCGCGCGGCCGCAGACGAGCAGGTCGTCACGCTCGACGAGCAGACGCGCACCGTCGACGCCGGCGTCTGTCTCATCGCCGACGACGCCGGGCCGACCTCGATCGCCGGCGTCATGGGCGCCAACCGCTCCGAGGTGCACGACGACACGACCCGCGTGCTGATGGAGGCGGCGAACTGGAACGCGGCGAACATCCACGCCACCTCGCTGAAGCTCGGCCTGCGCAGCGAGGCCAGCGCGCGCTTCGAGAAGGGCCTGGCGCCCGAGCAGACGCTCGAGGGGCAGGCCGTCGCGACCAAGCTCATGCTCGAGCTGACCGGCGCGCGGCTCGTCCCCGGCACGGTCGACGTAGCGCGCGCGCGGCGCGGACGACGCAGACCTCGTGCTTCGCCTGCGCGACAAGAGGGTCGTCTCGCTGCTCGGCGTCGCGATCACGCGCTCGGAGAGCGCGATGCACCTGCGGCGCCTGGGCTTCGGCACCGCCGAGCGTCCCGACGGGCTCGACGTCACCGTGCCGCCCTTCCGGCGCAACGACGTCACCCGCGAGGCCGACCTCATCGAGGAGGTCGCCCGCCTGCACGGCGTCAACGACCAGCTGCCCGCGACGCTGCCGCGCCGGCGCGGCGCCGTCGGCGTGCTGACCGTGGCCCAGCGGCTGCGCCGCCGCGCCGAGGACGTGCTGATGGGCCGCGGGCTGCTCGAGGTCGTCGGCTGGAGCTTCGAGTCGATCGCGCGAGCCGAGCCAGCTGCGCCTGCCCGCGGACGACCCGCGGCGCGCGCACGTCGTCATCGAGAACCCGATGAGCGAGGACGAGTCGGTCATGCGCACGACCCTGCTCGGCTCGCTGCTGCATGTCGCGCGCCACAACGCGGCGCGCGGCCAGGGCGTGCCCGGCATCTTCGAGTCCGGCCGGGTGTACCGCGCGACCGGCGACACGCTGGCGCACGAGCATCACGCGCTCGGCGCGCTCGTGCCCGGCGACGTCTTCGCCGCGAAGGCCTACCTCGAGGCGCTGTTCGCCGCGATGCGGGTGCCGGCGGGGTTCGCCTCGGACCCGCAGCCGTTCCTGCACCCCGGCCGCAGCGCGGCCGTGGTGGCCGCCGGCATTCCGGTCGGCTGGGTCGGCGACGTGCACCCGCTCGTCGCCGCCGCGTGGGACCTCGACGCCGTCGCCGCCTTCGAGATCGACCTCGATGCCGTCATCGCGCACGCCGCGCCGGTCGTGCAGTACGAGGACCTGACGTCGTTTCCCGAGCTGCGCGAGGACATCGCGGTCGTCGTCGACGCCGGCGTGCCCGCGGCGACCGTGCTCGACACCGTGCGCGCTGCGGGCGGCAAGCTGCTCACGCGCGCCGAGGTCTTCGACGTCTACCGCGGCGAGCAGATCCCGCCGGGGCGCACGTCCCTGGCGATCGCGCTGACCTTCCGCGCCCGCGACCGCACGCTCACCGACGCGGACGTCGCGCCCGTGCGCGAGAGGATCGTCGCGCGCGTGGCCTCGGAGCTGGGAGGCGAGCTGCGTGGCTGACACGCACCCCACCGTGCTCGTCGCCGGCGCGTCGGGCTACACCGGCGCGCTCGCCGCCCGGCTCATCGACCGCCACCCGCGCTTCGCGCTGGCCGCGATCACGAGCCGCAGCGACGTCGGCAGGTCGCTGAGCGAGCTCTATCCCCACCACCGCGTGCAGGCCGTGCTCGAGGAGCTCGACGTCGAGCGCCACGGCGACGTCGACGCGGCGATCGTCGCCTATCCGCACGGCGCCTCGGCGCCGGTCGTCGCCGCGCTGCGCGAGCGCGGCGTGCGCGTCGTCGACCTCTCCGCCGACTTTCGCCTCAACGACCGCGACACGTACGCGCACTGGTACGGCGAGCACGGCGCGCCGGACCTCTTCGGCTGTGCCGTCTACGGCCTCTCCGAGCTCTACGGCGACCGCCTGCCGGGCGCCGACCTCGTGGCCAACCCCGGCTGCTTTCCGATCGCCACGCTGCTGGCGCTCGCCCCGCTGGCGCGCGCCGGCGCGATCGGCGACGTGGTCGTCGACGTGAAGTCGGGCGTCTCGGGCGCCGGGCGCGCGGCCTCGCCGCGCACCCACTTCGTCACCGTCGACGAGAACGTCGTCGCCTACGGCGTCGCCGGCCATCGCCACGCGCCCGAGGTCGACCAGGAGCTCGCGCTGCTCGGCGCCCCCGTCACGGCGACCGTCCAGCCGCACCTGCTGCCGATCGACCAGGGCGAGCTCGTCTCCTGCTACGTCACGACGACGCGCCCGTGGGATCAGGACGAGCTCGACGCCGCCTACGGGGCCTGGGCCGGCGCGCATCCGTTCGTCGAGCTGCGCGCGACGCCGCCCGGCGTGCGCGACGTGCGCGACACGAACATGTGCGCGCTGCACGTGCGCTGCGATCCGCGCACCGGCAAGGTGCTCGTCTTCTCGGCGATCGACAACCTCTGGAAGGGCTCGTCGTCGCAGGCGATCCAGAACCTCAACCTCATGTTCGGCTTCGACGAGACGCTCGGGATCGAGCCATGAGCGGCGCGCTCGGCCTCGAGTTCTTCGCGTCGCGCTGGGTGCAGCGCCCCGATCACGTGGCCCAGGACGCGGGCGGGCTGCCCGCCGGCTTTCGCGCCGCCAACGCCTCGGCGCAGATCAAGCCGGGCAACGCCGTCGACCTCGGCCTGCTCGTCTGCGACGCGCCACAGCCGGTCAGCGCCGCGCGCTTCACCCGCTCCGGGGTGCTCGCCCCGCCGGTGCTCGTCAGCCGCGACGAGACCGACATCAACGGGCTGCGGGCCGTCGTGGCCAACTCGGGCAACGCCAACGCCGCCACCGGCCCGGCCGGCATGGAGGTCGCCCGCCTCATGCAGCGCGCGACGGCAGAGGCGCTCGCGATCGCGCCCGAGACGGTCGCCGTCGCGTCGACCGGCGTCATCGGCGTGCCGCTGCCGACGGCCGGCCTGGAGCACGGGATCGCCGCGGCGGCCGCCGCGCTGCACGCCGACGGCGCGGACGCCTTCAGCGACGCGATCATGACCACCGACGCGTTCCACAAGCGCGCGACGCTGACCGTGACGCTGCCGTCGGGGACGGTCCGCCTCAGCGCGCAGGCCAAGGGCGCGGGCATGATCGAGCCGGCCTTCGCGACGATGCTCTGCTTCGTGCAGACCGACGCCGCGCTCGCGCCCGAGACCGCCGAGCTGCTGCTCGGCGTCTGCGTCAAGCGCTCCTTCGACCGCATCTCCGTCGACGGTCAGCTCTCCACGAACGACACCGTGATCCTCATGTGCTCGGGCGCAAGCGGCGTGGCCGTCGCCCCCGAGAGCGAGGACGAGCTGCGCTTCGGCGAGGCGCTCGACGCGCTGCTGCGGATGCTCGCGATCATGATCGTCAAGGACGGCGAGGGCGCCAGGCGGATCGGCCGCGTCGTCGTGCGCGGCTCAGGACAGGACCTCGTCGAACGCTGCGCGCGGGCGATCGCCAACTCGCCGCTCGTCAAGACCGCGCTGCACGGCGCCGATCCCAACTGGGGCCGGATCGCGCAGGCCGCCGGGCACGCCTGGGGGCGGGCGGGGGCGGTGGCAGCGCCGCTGGCGCTCGACATCGCGATCGAGGGGATCGCGGTGTGTGCCGGCGGCGTGGCGGTCGCCCACGACGAGGCGGCGCTGCAGGCCGCGGCCACCGCGCCGGAGATCGAGTACGAGGTCGGCCTCCCCGGCGAAGGCGCCGAGACCGAGGTGCTGTTCTCCGACCTCAGCCACGAGTACGTGACCATCAACGCGGAGTACACGACATGACCGAGTCGGGCATGAGGGACATCGGGACCCTCCTCGAGGCGCTGCCCTACATCCGGGAGTTCCACGGCCGCACCGTCGTCATCAAGTACGGGGGCGCCGCGATGAGCGACCCGGACCTGCGCGAGCAGTTCGCCCGCGACGTCGTGCTCCTGAAGTACGTCGGGATGAACCCGATCGTCGTGCACGGCGGCGGACCGGACATCACGTCGTACATGGAGCGCCTGCAGATGCCGGTCGAGTTCGTCTCCGGGCTGCGCGTCAGCGACGAGGCGACCGTCGAGATCGCGAAGATGGTCCTCGTCGGCAAGGTCAACAAGGACATCGTGCTGCGCCTCGGGCGCCACGGTCAGCCCGCGGTCGGGCTCTGCGGCGACGACGGGCGGCTGCTGCGCGTCGAGCGCCAGGCCGCGCCCTCCGGCGAGGACATCGGTCTCGTCGGGCGGATCACGCGCGTCAACGCCGACGTCATCGACCACGTCGCGCAGGACTACATCCCGGTCATCGCCTCCGTCGGGGCCGACGCGGCCGGGGAGTCCTACAACATCAACGCCGACGAGGCCGCGGGCGCGATCGCCCGCGAGATGGGCGCCTACAAGATCATCTTCCTGACCGACGTCGCCGGCTGGCTGCGCGACCCGGCCGACCCGGCTTCCCGGATCACGCAGGCCGGCGCCGACGAGGTCGAGAACGCGCTGGCGGACATCGGCGGCGGGATGCGCCCGAAGCTGCAGGCCTGCATCGACGCCATCCACGGCGGCGTCAGCGCCGCCCACATCATCGACGGGCGCGTCGCGCACTCGCTGCTGCTCGAGCTGTTCACCGACGCGGGCAGCGGCACGAAGATCCGGCCGGCGTCGTGAGCCTCGAGGAGTGCCAGGCGCTCGAGCGCGCGCACGTCGTCCCGGCCTACGCGCGCCAGCCCGTCGAGTTCGTGCGCGGCGAGGGGGCGCGGCTGTGGGACGCCGACGACAACGAGTACCTCGACTTCCAGACCGGTCTCGCCGTGACCTCGCTGGGCCATTCCCATCCCGCGGTCGTCGCCGCGATCGCCGAGCAGGCCGCCCGCCTCGTGCACGTCGGCAACCTCTTCTACTCCGCACCGGGGATGCAGCTGGCCAAGCGCCTGTCGCAGTCCTCGCTGGGCGGCAAGGTGCACTTCGCCAACTCCGGCACGGAGGCCAACGAGGCGGCGCTCAAGCTCGCGCGCAAGGCCAAGGCGCAGGGCACGATCGTGTCGGTGCACCGCGGCTTTCACGGGCGCACGTACGGCTCGCTGTCGGCGACGCCGCAGGAATCCAAGCAGGCGCCCTTCGCGCCGCTCGTGCCGGGCTTCGTGTCCGTGGCGCCGACGGCGGAGGCGATCGCGGGCGCCGTCGACGCGGGCACGGCCGCGGTCATCCTCGAGCCGGTGCAGGGCGAGAGCGGCGTGTGGGTGCTCGACGACGAGCTGCTGCGGACGGCGCGCGCGGCCTGCGACGAGCATGGCGCGGCGCTCATCTTCGACGAGGTCCAGTGCGGGCTCGGGCGCACCGGGACGCTGTGGGCCTACGAGGACTCCGGCGTCGTCCCGGACCTGATGACGTCGGCCAAGGCGCTCGGCGGCGGGCTGCCGATCGGCGCGCTGATCTGCTCGCCGCGCTACGCCGACGTCTTCGCGCCGGGCGACCACGGCTCCACCTTCGCCGGCGGCCCGGTCGCCTGCGCCGCCGCGCTGGCGGTGCTCGACGTCGTCGAGGACGACGCGCTGCTCGGGCGCGTCCGCACCCTCGGCGCGCGCCTGGCGGAGGGTCTCGCGACGCTGCCCGGCGTGGTCGCCGTGCGCGGGCGCGGCCTCATGCTCGCCTGCGACTTCGCCGACGGCGGCGCGCCCGAGCTCGTGCGCCGGGCGCTGCTGGACCAGCGCCTCGTGGTCAACGCCACCGGGCCCGCCACGCTGCGCCTGCTGCCGCCGCTGACGATCGGCGACGAGCACGTCGACGACGTCCTGCAACGGCTGCGGGCCCTCCTGTAGGAGGAGGGCCCGCAGAGCCCGTCGTCGTCGTTCGCCGGCGCTACCTGCCGAGCACCACCGTGACGGTCTTGCGCACGTTCTGGCGGTTGTTGTTGGCGTCGATGACGGACACGATCACCGTCGACCGCACCGACCCCGTGCGCCTGAGCACCCCTCGGCGCTGGGCGTTGAAGTTCAAGATCGCAAAGCCGACCTTGGTCTTGTCGAGCTGGATCGAATCGGTGGCGAACGTGACGCGGCGCTTCGGCTTGGACGGGAATCCGAAGCTCGCCGGGTTGATCTTGTTCACCGACCGCACCTTCACCTGGCCCGAGCAGGTCTGCACCGCGATGCCGCGGCAGAAGATCTTCACCCGGACGCGGCCCGTGTTGCGTCCGCTGCGCGGCACGGAGATCCGCGTCGCGTCGATGCGGATCAGTGCCCTGGGATCGCCGGAGACGAGGTCGAGGATGCGCTGGGTGTCGATCTGCGGCTGCGCACCCTGCGGACCGCGCTGACCCGTGGGGCCGGCCGGGCCCTGCGGGCCGCCGTCGCCCTGCAGCGCCCTGCGGGCCGGTGCCGCCCGGCACGCCCTGCGGACCCTGCGCGCCGTCGCCGTTGGTCGTGAAGACCCGCACCGGGCCCTCGGTCCTGCCGCCCGCGTTCTCGGCGACCGCGCGGACCTGGTAGGCGGTCTCCTTCGTGAGGCCGTCGGTCGGATAGGCGCTCGGCGACACGGCCTTCGCGCCGCTGCCGATCTCGATCTCCTGAGCGGCCGCCGGGATGCGCGAGGCGAACGCGGCGCTCGCGACGGTCCCGTACTCGTACCAGACCTTCGTGTCGAGGCTGTTGGGGTTCACGCGGCTGTGGAACGTCGCCGACGTCGTGCCGTAGACGACGGCCAGCGTGTCGACGTCGGGCTTGCAGGCCGTCTTGAACGACAGCGTCGAGCCGACGTCCGAGCCCTGGGCGTTGCTCGCCTCGATGCGGAAGAAGTACGTCGTGCAGCCCGTCAGCCCGCTGACGGAGCGCGAGCGCGGCTGGAACGTCGTCCCGGTGCCGGCGGAGAACGGGCCGCCCGCCACCGTCGGAGCGGTGGCGTTGTTGACGGCGGCCTCGCTCGTGCCGTAGCGGAACGTGTACTCGCTGGGCGTGCCGTTGGCGTTCGTCCGGCCGTTGAGCGTGGCGGTGGTGAGTCCGATGCCCGTCGCGTCGTCGGTCACGGCCGTCGGCGCGCCGAACATCGACGTGCCGTCCTTGACGCGCAGGCGGATGTTGTCGAAGTTCGCGATCGTCCTCTGCAGCGCGACGGTGAGGATCGCGGTGTCGAACAGGGTGCTCAGCTCGAGGCGGTACGTGTGTCCCGAGATCAGGGGCCCCATCTTGTCGTTCAGACGGCCCTCGAAGGTGTTGTCGGAGTCGTTGAGGACCTCCTTGTACAGCTCCGTCCTGGTGGCGGCCGTCTGGTCGACGAGGGTCCACGTATAGGTCGCGCGGCTGTCGCCGTCGAGGATCGCCTCGACGTCGGCGCGGCGGTCGAACTGGAAGGTGGTGGGGCCGCCGGTCGCGACCGTGAACGTCGAGCTCGTGGCCAGCGTGGTGGCCTTGAAGAGCAACGGCGACAGCCCGTCGGCGGGCGGCTGGTAGCCCTGCTGCAGCGAGCCGGGCGGCGTGCCGATGCCCGCCGCATGGGTGGTCCCCGCGTTGCAGGTGACCGGGTCGTTGCTGACGTCGATCAGCCCCAGCAGCAATGTGCAGTCGGTGCGGGTGGCGGTCCAGCCCGAGCCGCCGGGATGAGAGAGACCGGTCGAGAAGTGCGATCCCGTGATCACGTTGTCCGGGTAGATCGTGTCCGCGTGCGCCGCGGGTGCCGTCGCGATCACGACGAGGGCCAGCGTGAGAAGGCTGGCGCCGAGGCTGCGCGCGACGCGCCGTGCCTTGAAGGTCATCTGGGTGTGCCCCCTGCTGTTGTTTGGATCCGTCCTCACGCGAGCCCGACGCGCGTCAACCAAGCACGCTAGCGCGTTTTGACACGTGCGTCGCCGGTTCGCCCCAAAAGGGGGTCTGGGCTGTAGTCGCCCGCCGGCCGTGAACTCGTAGGCTTGCCGGACCTATGGCCGAAACCACGAACCAGACGCCGCACACCCGTACGGCCTCATACCTTGCCGACCCGAGCGAGGTCGGTCGCGTCCTGCTGCTGTACTCGGGCGGCCTGGACACGAGCGTGATGCTCAAATGGATCGCCGACGAGTACGCCGCCGAGGTCGTGACGCTGACCGTCAACCTCGGTCAGCCCGGCGAGGACTACGACGTCATCGAGGGCAAGGCGCGCCGCATCGGCGCGGTGGACTGCTACACGGTCGACGCGCGCGAGGAGTTCGCCCGCGACTTCGTGCTGCCCGCGATCAAGGCCAATGCGCTGTACGGCGGCGGCTACCCGCTGTTCACCGCGCTCGGGCGCCCGCTGATCGCCAAGCTCGCCGTGGAGTACGCGCGCAGGACCGGCTGCGACACGATCGCCCACGGCTGCACCGGCAAGGGCAACGACCAGGTGCGCATCGAGGCCACGATCGCCACGCTCGCCCCCGAGCTGAAGGTCATCGCGCCCGTGCGCGGATGGCAGATGGGCCGCGACGAGGAGATCGCCTACGCGCGAAAGCACGGGATCCCCGTCAAGGGCGGCACCGAGATCACGCCCTACTCGATCGACGACAACCTCTGGGGCCGCTCCTCGGAGGGGCGCTGGATCGAGGACCTCTCGCACGCGCCCGACGACGACGTCTTCCAGCTCGTCACGCCACCCGAGCAGGCGCCCGACGCGCCGCAGACCGTCGCGATCACCTTCGATGGCGGCGTGCCGGTGGCTGTCGACGGCGAGCGGATGGAGCTCGTCGCGCTGCTCGAGCACGTCGCCGAGATCGGCTGCCGCCACGGCGTCGGCATCGTCGACCACATCGAGGACCGCATCGTCGGCCTGAAGGTGCGCGACATCTACGAGGTGCCGGCGGCGGCGATCATCCTGCTCGCGCACGCCGAGCTCGACAAGCTCGTCGGCACGATCCACCAGAACCAGTTCAAGCCCTCGCTCGAGCGCCAGTGGGCCTACCTCGTCTACGCCGGGCTGTGGTGGGAGCCGCTGCGCAGCGACATCGACGCGTTCATGAACTGCGTCAACGAGCAGGTGACCGGGACGATCGGCGTCAAGCTCTACAAGGGCTCGGCGCGCGTGGTCACCCGCGAGTCGCCCAACGCGGTCTACGACCAGGCGCTCGCGTCGTTCGGCGAGTCCGGCGGGCTGTTCTCCCAGCAGGCGTCGCCGGGCTTCATCGAGCTGTGGTCGCTGCAGTCGCGGATGGCCTACCGGCTGCGCGAGGACCTCAACCCGACCGGCGCGGGGCCGGCCGCGGACGGCGGCGACGAAACCGCAGACATCGACGGGTAGGCGGCGGGTCGGCGGGTAGCCTGTAGTGCATGGGATACAAGATGCTCGGATTCGTCGTTTGGCAGGGCGCGCGCTGGTACGCGCGCCGTCGCGTGGCCCAGATGCTCCCGTCGCGCCGTGTCGCGACGGCGGCGCTCGTGGTGAGCGCGGTCGCCACCGTCGCGGTGGTCAGCGCCACCAAGCGCGGGGATCGCAGCGACTGCGCGCGCTCGTGACGCCGGCCTGACGGCCATTTGCGCAAGGAGCGGGAACACCCGCGCGTGATCGCGGGCTTCCGCCGCTGCGGCGCCTATTCTCGACGGCCGTGCCGCCACCCGCCTGCGCCCATCTGCACGTCCACTCCGAGTACTCGCTGCTCGACGGCGCGTGCAAGATCGAGGCCCTCGCCAAGCGCGCGGCCGAGTTCGGCCAGCCCGCCCTCGGGCTGACCGATCACGGCGTCATGAACGGCGCGATCGAGCACTTCCAGGCCGCCCGCAAGCACGGCATCAAGCCGATCGTCGGCTGCGAGGTCTACCTCGTCGACGACCAGTCCGCGCGCGGGCGCCACGAGCACAACCACCTGACGCTGCTCGCCGCCACCGACGAGGGCTACCGCAACCTCGTCAAGCTCTCCAGCGCGGGCTTCCTCGCGGGCCTGAACCGCGGCAAGCCGACGATCGACCTCGACGTCATCTCGCGCCACGCCGACGGGATCATCGCCCTGACCGGCTGCCTGGCCTCGCGCTTCTGCCAGCGCCTCATCTCCGGCCAGGAGAGCGAGGCGCGCGCGCACGCCGACGACCTGCTGCAGGTCTTCGGGCCCGAGGACGTCTACTTCGAGGTGCAGCGCAACGGCCTCGCCGAGCAGGACAAGGCCAACGAGGGGATCGTGAGGATCGCCCGCGAGCTCGGCCGGCCGCTCGTCGGCACCGCCGACGTGCACTACCTGCGCAAGGAGGACTACCACCACCACACGGCATTGCTGTGCGTGCAGACGAAGTCGACGCTGCGCCAGCCGAAGATGACGTTCGGCACGAACGAGTTCTTCCTGAAGTCCAACGAGGAGATGACCGACGCGTTCTCGCTGTGGCCGGAGGCGATCGCCTCGACGCTGGAGATCGCCGAGCGCTGCAACGTCGAGATCGAGCTCGACAAGCAGCTCATCCCGGCCTATCCCACGCCGGACGGCGAGGACGAGCACGCCTACCTGCGCGCCCGCGTCGAGGAGGGCCTGCGCGCCCGCTACGGCGACCCTGCGCCGGCCGAGGCGCGCGAGCGCATGGAGATGGAGCTCGAGGTCATCCACCGGATGGGCTTCGACGCCTACTTCCTCATCGTCTGGGACTTCATCGCCTACGCCAAGGGCAACGGCATCGCGGTCGGCCCCGGCCGCGGCTCGGCGGCGGGCTCGATCGTCGCCTACTGCCTGCAGATCACCGACGTCGACCCGCTGCGCTACGGGTTGCTCTTCGAGCGCTTCCTCAACCCCGAGCGCGTGTCGATGCCGGACATCGACATCGACTTCTCCGTGCGCGGGCGCGCGCAGGTCATGCGCTACGTCGTCGGCAAGTACGGCCGCGAGTCGGTCGCCCAGATCGTCACGTTCGGCAAGATGTTCCCGCGCGCGGCGACGCGCGACGCGGCCCGCGTGCTCGAGCACGACTACGGCGTCGGCGACAAGCTCGCCAAGCTCATCCCGGACCCGATCATGGGCCGCTCACCGTCCTTCGAGGACTGCCTGCGCCCGGGCGAGCAGCTGCGCGCCGCCTACGACTCCGACCCGATCGCCAAGCAGATCATCGACGTCGCACGCGGCCTGGAGGGGATCGTGCGCAACTCGTCGATCCACGCGGCGGCGGTCGTCATCGCCGAGGGCCCGCTGACCGACATCGTGCCGCTGCAGCTCGCCGACTCAAACCAGGTCGACGCCGAGGGCAACAAGATCTTCAACATCGTCACGCAGTTCTCCATGAAGCCCGTCGAGCAGCTCGGCCTGCTGAAGATGGACTTCCTCGGCCTGCGCAACCTCGACGTCATCGAGGACGCGCTGGACATCATCGAGCGCTCGACCGGCTCACGGCCGGACATGGCCACCCTGCCGCTCGACGACCAGCCGACGTACGACATGCTCGCCGTCGGCGACTCGATCGGCGTCTTCCAGTTCGAGTCCGAGGGCATGCAGAAGGCGCTGCGCAACGTGCGCCCGACGGAGTTCGACGACCTCGTGGCGCTCAACGCGCTCTACCGGCCGGGGGCGATGGACCACATCGGCACGTACGCGCGCGGCAAGCGCAACCCGGAGTCGATCGAGTTCCCCGACGAGCGCCTGCGGCCGATCACCGAGAGCACGAAGGGCGTGATCCTCTACCAGGAGCAGGCGATGCAGATCGCCAAGACGCTCGCCGGCTTCAGCGGCGCCAAGGCCGACGACCTGCGCAAGGCGATCGGCAAGAAGAATCGCGAGGCGATGGCCAAGCTCAAGCCCGAGTTCTTCGCGGGCTGCCGGGCGTCGGGCGTGAGCGAGCGCGTCATCGAGCAGCTGTGGACGACGAACGAGAGGTCAGCTGACTACTCGTTTAACAAGTGTTTGTCCGCGCAAACTCGCGTCATCCTGCCCGACGGGACCCGTATGCGGCTCTCGACGGCGGCGCGCGAGGGAGTTCCGGAGATCATGTCGATGTGGGCCGACGGCCAGATCCGCCCCCACAAGGTGCAGCGGATCGTGAGGACCGGCCGCAAGTTTGTCTATCAGCTGCGTTGCGAAAGCGGCCGCCACGTGCGCGCCACAGCCGAACACCGGTTTCTGACTACCGACGGCTACGCGCCCGTGGCCGACATGGAAATCGGCGTGACGGAGCTCATCACGACCCCGATGATCAGCGACAAGCAGCGCGAGGCCCGTCGAGAGACGATGCGCAAGCTCGCTCACAGCGCCGAGCGCGCCGAGTGGGATCGCCGCGCGGCACTGCGGATGCGGGTCTACCAGGCCTCGCGACCGCACGAGGAGAAGGCCGCACACATGCGACGGATGCACGAGCTGCATCCAGATATGACGCGTGCCGGCACGGCCGCAATGCACGAGCGACTCAAATGGCGGTGGGCGAACGATTCCCAGTGGCGCGCCCGCCAGATGGCCCGGTCGTTCGCTCAGGTCCGCAAGGCCTATGACACTGGGCCGGGCTACGGACACTGCTCGATCGCCTCCAACGGGATGTGGTGCGCCAGCTGGCCCGAACGCCAAATGTGCGAGTGGCTCATCGACTCCCGAATCGAATTCGAGATGCACAAGTCGCTCGGGAGCGGCCGGATGTGCGACTTCTACTTCGACGGCGTGTACTGGGAGATGGACGGGATGGACCGGGCGCCCGAGTACTTCGAGCGCAAGTACGGCGACCTTCCGTATGTCGTGGTCACGCCTGAGGACTTCCGGTTCCGCGTCGAGCGCCATATGGCGACCGTGCACGCTGAGAACGGCGATCGGGTCATCGCGATCGAGCCGCTCGGCTTCGAGAGCACTTACGACGTGGAGATGAGCGCCGACGGGCCGCTGAACTTCCTCGCAAACGGGGTCGTGTCGCACAACTCCCACGCTGCGTGTTACGGGCTGATCGCCTACCGCACCGCCTGGCTGAAGGCCAACTACCCGGCCGAGTACATGGCGGCGCTGATCAGCTCGGTCATGTCGACGAAGGACAAGGTCCCCTTCTTCGCGACGCAGGCCGAGCAGATGGGCATCGAGATCCTGCCGCCGGACGTCAACGTCTCCGACCACGACTTCGTCGTCAGCGACGGCAACATCCGTTTCGGCCTGGACGCCGTCAAGGGCGTCGGCTTCGCGGCGGTGGAGGCGATCAAGGCTGCCCGCCAGGACGGCGGCCCGTTCACCTCGCTGTGGGACTTCTGCGCGCGCGTCGACTGTCGCACGGTCAACAAGAAGGCGATCGAGGCGCTCATCAAGTGCGGCGCGTTCGGATCGACGGGCGCCTCGCGCAAGGGCATGCTCAGCGTGCTCGAGCAGGCCCAGGGCGCCGGCCAGAAGGTCCAGCAGGATCTCGAGATCGGCCAGGGCTCGATCTTCGACGGCTTCGACTGGGGCGGTGGCGCCGCCGACGACGCCAACGGGGCGGCCGCCGCGTTCGCCGCGCCGCAGCACCCGCCGATCCCGACGGAGGAGTTCGACCAGCCCGACCTGCTGGCCGTCGAGAAGGAGTCGATCGGCCTGTTCATCTCCGCCCATCCGCTCAAGCAGGTGCGCGAGGCCCTGCGCCAGCGCGTGGACTGCTCGCTCGCCGAGCTGGCCGAGCGCAAGGACAAGGACTGGGTCAACGCCGGCGGGATCATCACCGCCACGAAGAAGATCCGCACGCGCAGCGGCGACCAGATGATGTTCGGCACGCTCGACGACCTCGAGGGGTCCGTCGAGATCCTCGTCTTCGGCAAGGCGCTGGCCGAGTACGAGGGCGCCCTCGGCGTGGACTCCGTCGTCATCGTGCGCGGCCGCGTCGACCACAAGGACGCCGACAAGACGTGCCTCGTGGTGCAGACCGTCGAGCTGTTCGAGCCGACGCCCGAGGAGGTCGAGTCGGCCAAGGCGACCGCGGCCACGCGCAAGGTCGGGCCCGCGCCGCTGCACGTGACGATCCGCGACGCCGCCCGGCTGCAGGCCTCGATCATCGACGACCTCAAGCACCTGCTCGCGAGCTATCCGGGCGAGTGCGAGGTGCTGCTCGAGGTGCAGATGAGCTCCGGCGACCCGCGCACGCTCAAACTGGGCCCGTCCTACAAGGTGGCGCCGACGCCGACCCTGCGCGCGGAGCTCGAGCAGGTGCTGGGGCCGGCGGCGCTCGCGGTCTGACGCGCAGCGCGGCCCCCGCGGAGGACCGTCTCGCGCCGGTGACGCCGGGAGGCGGCGACCGCCGCCGCGTGCGCCCGCCGCGCCACGCCGAGGCGCGTCAGGCTCCGAGCGCGTCGTCGGCCCGTCGCAGGGCGATACGAGCCTCGTCGGCAAGCCGGCGCGCGACGGTCGCCGCCGGCTCGTCGCTGCCGAGCTCGTGGGCCTGCCCGGCCCACAGGTTCACGACGTCGGGATCGCCGTGGCTTCGGCCGGCCTGTCGCAGCGGGGCCGTGACGTGGTGCAGTTCGGGATAGGCGCTGGGTGCGGCGTCGCCGTGCTCGCGCATGAAGCGGTTGACGATCCCGCGCCCGGGCTTGCCGGTGAAGGCGCGCGTGAGCGCGGTCGGCGCGGTGCTCGCCAGCGCCGCGCGGTGCACCGCGGACGTGCCCGCCTCGGGGCAGCGCAGGAACGCCGTGCCGATCTGCGCGGCGCGCGCGCCCGCCGCCAGCACGGCAGCGACGCCACGCCCGGTGGCGACCCCTCCCGCTGCGATCAGCGGAACCCTCGCGTGCGCGCCGACGAGCTGCAGCAGTGCCAGCAGCCCGATGGCCGACTCGGTCTCGTCCGAGAACGAGGCGCGGTGTCCGCCCGCCTCGTAGCCCTGCACGACGAGGGCGTCGGCACCCGCGGCCTCGGCCTGGCGAGCCTCCGTCGGATTCGTGACCGTCACCCAGACCGAGGTGCCGTGCGCGCGGAGCGTCGCGATGACGTCGGGCGACGGGCAGCCGAAGACGAACGACACGACCGGGACCGCGAGCTCCGACAGCGCCGCGAGCTTCGCGTGCCAGTCGTCGTCGTCGACGCGCGGCTCGCCCAGGCGCACCCCCGCCCGGCTGGCTTCGCCTCGCAGGCGCTCGACGTAGCTCGCGTAGACGGCGGGCTGCGCCGGCGACGGCGGCGGACTGAAGACGTTGACGCCGAACGGCAGCTCGCTGCGGTCGCGGAACGCATGGACCTGGTCGCGCATGTCGGCAGCGGTGCGATAGCCCGCGGCCAGAAAGCCCAGGCCGCCGGCGTCGCTCACCGCGACCGCCAGGTCGACGGTCGCCGGCCCACCGGCCAACGGCGCGAGGACGATCGGGATCTCCAGCGTGTCGAGGATCATGCGACTCGGGTCAGACTTCCAACTCCGCACAGGATGGCCGATCCGGCGACGCCGCAACACCGTGCGCCGGGACCGGCCCTCACCGAGGTGCTCGAGCTGATCGCGGTGCCTCGCGGACGATCGATCGTGCGCGTCCGAAACGACTTCGCGGCGGGCATCGTCCTCGCGGACTCCAAGGCCGGCGTTGCGTTCCTCGACGAAGGCCTCGCCCGAAGCATCGGACGCCCCCGCGTCCGTGGAGGCCGCGCGGTCTGGACGCACAGCGGTGAGAGCCGCTCATCGCCGGTGGTGCTGCCCGACCGCTGCCCAGCGCGCGCGCAACGCCGCGACCGCGTCTACGACCACCCGACCGAATATCTCGCCTCGGCGGAGGCGGTCACGGTCGGCAGCTGGTTCTGCGTGCGGCAAACCGGACAGGTCGGCCTGCTCGACGGAACGGTCACGCGGCTGCGCGGTCCCCTCGCCGTCGTAGGTCGCCCCGACGACGTCCGAGCCGTCGACCTACGAACCGGGGCGACCGTGAGCGGCCCGGTCGCGCGCACCTGCTCGGGGCCCCTCGGCTGCGGCGCCACGGTCGGGCGCTCAGGAACGCTCGTGGCGCCTCGGTACCTCGCATTCAGAGACACCGAGATCGTGGCCGCGGCACCCGGGCTGCCAGAACGCCGGCTCGCACGCGGCAACACCTTCACGTGCGCTACCAGGACGAGATCCTGCGCCTGAGGGACCTCGACACGATCGAGAGCTTCGAACTGCCGCTCCCGTGAGCACCCGCGCAGATCCGGAGGCAAGACCGCGGTGCCGGCGCGAGCGTAGACCGCGAGCGCGCGCCGAGTCGCGGGCTCTCGCAACTCCGTCGCAGGTCGGTGAACGAATCTGGCGGGTTGGCATTGCTTGCGGCGGTCGACGGGAGTAGCGTCGCTCCGACGAGGCGGCAGGGCTTCGCGTGGCACATACCGCTGCGGTTCGCGCGCCGCGCACGTCAACTGTCCACAGACGAACCTCGCCCAAGGAGAGCCCATGCCCGTCACCTCGTTCGGAACGACCCCCGTCGGCGGATCCGCAGCCGCGCCGTCCGCGCCGTCCGCGCCGGCCGCCGCGGCGCCGGCGCTCGCGGCGATGCCCGCGGACGGCGCCGTCGGACACGGCGTGACCCGCCTCAAGGCGCGCCCGCCGGCGTACGCCCTCAACCAGCCGTTCATCCCGGGGACCCCCCCGCCGCGGGGTGAGACGGCCGGCGCGCACGGAGCCCACAGGGGCAGGATCTCGATCCGGTAGCGCCGAGATCGGCCGGCCCGGTGACCCCGGCCGGCCGATGGCTCGCCGGCAGCGGGCGTGACGGCAGCTCGGGGCGGGGGTGAGATCGCGGAAGCGCTCGACCGCTACCGCGGGCTGCGAGTCAGGTGTCGATGCTCGGCGGCGTGACCGGATTGCGGCCGGGCTTCTCGTCGAGCTCCTTGGAGCGCAGGACGAGGCCGACGCCCGTGAACACGACGGCGAGCATGATCACGGCGATCAGCGCGACGACGATCGGCGAGTTGGGCAGCAGGAACCAGAGCAGGAGCGCCAGTACGACGGCGGTGAACATGACGGCCGCTTGGCGGAAGGGCAGCGGCGGGCGCTTGGGCAGGTCGTAGCTCTCTCGCTCTCGTGGCATGCTCGCGGACTACCCGACCGGGGGCTTGCGCTACCGCCCGCCGATCGGCTGGAATGTGGCCGGTGTAGGCACCTCGGAGAAGGGGCAGGGGATCCCCGATGCTTGAACTTCGCGACCTGTCGCGCAGCTACGGGCAGACCATCGCGCTCGACGGCCTGTCGCTCTCCGTTCCCGACGGAGAGGTCGTCGGCTTCGTGGGCCCCAACGGCGCCGGCAAGACGACCGCGATGCGCATCGCCCTCGGCGTGCTCGAGCCCGACAGCGGCGAGGTGCTGCGCAACGGCGGGCCCGTGACCCGCGAGCAGCAGCGCGAGTTCGGCTACATGCCGGAGGAGCGCGGGCTGTATCCGAAGATGCGCGTCGATCGCCATCTGCGCTACCTCGCCGCCCTGCACGGCCGCGACGACGGCGCCGCCGCCGACGCGGCCGCGCGCTGGATCGAGCGCCTCGGGATCGCCCAGCACGCCGAGCAGCGCATCGAGGAGCTGTCGCTGGGCAACCAGCAGCGCGTCCAGCTCGCGGCAGCGCTGGTGCACGACCCGCCCGTCCTGATCCTCGACGAGCCGTTCTCGGGACTCGACCCGATCGGCACCGACGTGATGTCCGAGGTGCTCGCCGAGCGCGCCGCCGAGGGCGCCGCCGTCATCTTCTCCTCCCACCAGCTCGAGCTCGTCGAGCGCATCTGCGACCGCGTCGCGATCATCAACCGCGGTCGCATGGTCGCCGCGGGCCGCGTCGACGAGCTGCGCGCGGAGCGCTCGAGGCCGCGGCTGCGCGTCGAGGTCGAGGTCGAGGTCGACGGGAATCGCGCCGCCGACGGCTGGCCCGAGCGGCTGTCCGGCGTGACGGTCGTCGCGCGCGACGGGCGCGGGGTGCTGCTCGATCTCGGCGAGGGCGCCGACGACCAGCAGGTGCTCGACGCCGCCCGCCGCGCGGGCCGCGTGCGGCTCTTCGCGCCGGCGCGCCCGACGCTCGCCGAGCTGTTCCGCGAGGTGGTGGAGCGGTGACGTTCCGCCGCGCCACGATGCTCGTCGCGCGGCGCGAGTTCGGCGAGCGCATCCGCACCCGGGCGATGCAGATCTCGACGCTCGTGACGGTGCTCATCGTCGCCGCGATCGGCCTCGCCGCGGGGCTCTTCGGCGACGACGGTCCCGAGGACTACACCGTCGGCGCCAATGGCGCCGAGGCCGTCAGGATCGCCGACGCGGCACGCGCGTCCGGCGCGGCGTTCGACGCGCGCATCGAGGTGAGGCGCTTCGCCGACACGGCGCGGGCGCGCGCCGCGGCGCGCGACGGCGATGTCGACGCGGCGATCGTCGGGGAGGAGATCCTCAGCGAGGACAGCCTCGCGATCGAGCTCGAGAGCGCGCTGCAGGCCGCCGCGCGCCAGGTGCGGGCGACGCAGGCGCTGCGCCGGGAGGGGGTGCGACCGGAGGCGGCGCAGCGCGCCCTCGCGCCGCCCGCGCTGCACGTCCGGACGCTCGGCGGCGACGACGAGGGCCGCCGGGGGATCGCCTTCGTCGCCTCGCTGCTGCTGTACCTGCAGCTGATCGTCTTCGGGTTGGCCGTGGCCTCCGGCGTCGTGGAGGAGAAGTCCTCGCGCGTCGTGGAGATCCTGCTCGCGGCGATCCCGCCGCGGGCGCTGCTGGCCGGCAAGATCCTCGGCATCGGCGTCGTCGGGTTGTTGCAGCTGGCGCTGACCGCCGTCGTCGGGCTCGCCGCGGCATCGCTCAGCGGCGCGATCGAGCTCGAGAGCGATCACCTCGGGGTGCTCGGCGTCGTGCTCGTGTGGTTCGTCCTCGGCTACGTGCTGTACGCGGCGATCTACGCGGTCGCCGGGGTGCTCGTCTCGCGCCAGGAGGACATGCAGTCCTCCAGCACGCCGGTGACGATGATCCTCGTCGCCGGCTACCTCGTCGCCTTCCCGGTGCTCGAGGACCCCGCCGGCTCGCTCGCGGTGTTCACGTCGCTGCTGCCGCTGACGTCGCCGATCGTCATGCCCGTGCGCGCGGTCATGGGCGACGCCGGGGCGGCGGAGATCGCCGCCTCGCTCGGGCTGCTCGTGCTGGCGATCGCGTTGCTCATCCCGCTGGCCGCCCGCATCTACGAGGGATCGGTCCTGCGGATGGGCAAGCCCATGAAGGTGCGCGAGGCACTGCGCGCCGCGCGCGCGACCCGGTAGGGCCGCTCCCCGACAGCGCTACTTCGGCTCGCGCCGGCGGTCATAGGGGTGGGCGTCCGCGGGGAGCGCCAGCCCACGGCATCCATCCGGAGGAGCAACAGTGTCCAGAGCCCGCTCCCTGACGTTCACGATCTGCCTTGGCGGCGCGCTCCTCGCGGCCGCCGTGCCCGCCTCGGCCGCGACCTCGCCGGCGCATCGGCTGGCGGCGACGAGCCACGGCACGACGGTTCAGGCGCGGCTGTTCACCACCTGCCACACCGTCGCGGAGCCGGGCGGCATCGCCACGAGCACCTGCAGCGACGGCATACCGTCGACGACCGCGACGAAGCTGCCCGTCGATCCCCGCGGCACCGTGACGGTCACCGTCGGCGCGCCGGTGACCGAGATCTCGGCGCGCCACGCCGGCACGGACGGCCGCTCTGCCGGCACGCCGCTCGAGGTCACGCCGCTGGACGCGAGCATGCAGCGCTTCTCGCTCGCTCTCCCGGCCGGGGCGCCCGCCGCGCTGCTGCTCGTCTCGACGACCTACAGCGACCTGCCGGCGGACGGTGGCAAGGTCGAGTCTGGCGACGCGCACTTCAGCATCGGCCTGACGCAGCACCGCCCCGCCAAGGTCAGGCCGCGCCGGGTCACGGGGCAGGCGACGGCCGGCTGCCGCCCGGCCGCCAACGGCGTGCGGCGCTGCCGGCTCGCCGGGCGCGGGGCGATCGTCGTTGCGCCTGGCGGCGCCGCCTGTCGCGACGGTCACGTACGCATGCGCGTCCGCGCGCGCGGCAAGCTCGTGCTGCAGGTCGTCGCCCGGACGCGGGCCGCCGACTGTCGCTTCGGGGTGCGCGACCGTGCGTTCACCGTGCCGTCGGGCGTCGCCAGGGTCGTCGTCGAGACCCGCTTTCTCGGCAGCCCGTCGCTGGCGGCCCGAAGCGCCCCCGACATCCGGCTGCGCGTGCGTTAGCCCGGCGCGTCAGCCGCGGCGCTCGGCGAGGCCACGCTCGCGCAGCGTGCGCGTCCACAGGATCTCCTCCGGCGTCGGGCCGCTGTGGTTCACCCCCGGCGTCTCGAGGACGAGCGGCAGGCCCTGGAAGCGCGGCTCGGAGAGGAACACCGCGCAGCCATCCCTGCCGAGCTCGCCCTCGCCGACGTTCGCGTGGCGGTCGACGTTGGAGCCCAGCGGCGTCTGCGAGTCGTTGAGGTGCAGCGAGCCCAGGCGCTCGAGGCCGACCTGCGCGACGCAGTCGTCGAGCACGGCGGTCAGCGCCTCCGCGCTGCGGATCTCGTGGCCGGAGGCGAGCAGGTGACAGGAGTCCAGGCACAGGCCGAGTCGCTCGTCGCCGCCGGCCGCCTCGACGAGCGCCGCGAGCTCGCCGAACGAGCGCCCCAGCGTGCCGCCCGAGCCGGCCGTGTTCTCCAGGTGAAGCGGGCAGCCGTCGGTCTGCGCGAGCGCCTCGGCGATGACCTCGCCGGCGCGGGCGATCGCGGTGCCGACGTCGCCGGCCTTCGCCGAGCCGGGGTGCAGGACGACCGCGTGGGCGCCGAGCGCCGCGCCGGCGTGCAGCGACGCGACGAGCGAGCGCAGCGTGTTCGCGCGCATGTCGGCGTCCTCGGTCGCGCAGTTGAGCAGGTAGACGGCGTGGATCAGCAGGGCATCGACGGGGGAGGCCGCCATCGCGGAGCGAAACTGCGCGATCTCCTCGTCGGAGTAGTCGCGCGGCTTCCACGCCCGCGGGTTCTGGTTGAAGATCTGGATCGCGTTCGCGCCGCGCTCCACGCCGCGCGCGATGGCCTTGGCCGGACCGCCCGCCGGCGAGACATGAGCGCCGATCAGCATCTCGTAGGGTGATCTGTACGCATGAGAGTCCGCTTTGCTCCTTCTCCGACCGGCGCCCTGCACATCGGTGGCGCGCGGACGGCGCTGTACAACTGGCTGCTCGCGCGGGGCAACGAGGGGACCCTCGTGCTGCGCATCGAAGATACCGATCGCGAGCGCTCGACCCCGGAGAACGTCGCGCAGATCCTCGACGCGCTGGCCTGGCTCGAGATCGACTACGACGAGGGACCGATCAGCCAGGCGGCACGCTCCGAGCGCCACGGCGAGGTGCTGGCGCGGCTGCTCGACGCCGGCCGCGCCTACCGCTCGACCGCGACCGGCGACGACGTGAAGGCCTACAAGGCAGAGCACGGCGCCGACCGCGGGTTTCGCGGCAGCGACGAGGGCGCGGGCGCGGTCCGCCTGCGCGTGCCGGACGAGGGCGAGACCGTCGTGCACGACGTCATCCGCGGCGACACGACGTTCGCCCACGTGCACCTCGACGACCCGGTCATCGCGCGCGCCGACGGCAGCGTCCTCTACAACTTCGCGGTCGCCGTCGACGATCTCGACGCGCACATCACGCACATCGTCCGTGGCGAGGATCACCTCTCCAACACGCCCAAGCAGCTGCTGGTGCTCGAGGCGATGGCGGCGACGGGCATCGCGGGCGAGGCCCGCGCGGATGGCGACGGCGACGCCACCCAGCCGGTCTATGCGCACCTGCCGCTGCTGCACGGCCCCGACGGCAAGAAGCTCTCCAAGCGACACGGCGCCGCCTCCGTGCAGGAGCTGCGCGATGCCGGCTACCTGCCCGAGGCCGTGCGCAACTACCTCGCGCTGCTGGGCTGGGGCGACGCCGACGACGAGACGATCCTCTCGACGCCGCAGCTCGTCGACCGCTTCAGCCTCGACCGCGTGTCGAAGAACCCCGCCCAGTTCGACGAGCGCAAGCTGCGCTGGCTCAACGGCCGCTACCTGCGCGCGCTCTCCGTCGACGACCTGACGGCGCGACTGGAGGCCTACACGGGCCGCGCCGGGCTGCGCGACGCGGTCGAGATCTCACGCGAGAAGATGCAGACGCTGGCGGACTTCTGGCCGCTGGCGGGGTTCATCTTCGACGGGCCGGCCGACGACGCGAAGGCGCGCGAGAAGTGGCTCGACGAGGACGGGCGCGCCGCGCTGGCCTGCGCGCACACGGCGCTGACGAGCCTCGACACGTTCACGCTCGAGAACACGCAGGCGGCGCTCGAGGGCGTCGTCGCGGCGCGCGAGTGCAAGCCCAAGGAGGTCTTCCAGCCCATCCGCGTCGCGCTCGCGGGCACCGCGGTGTCGCCCGGGATCTTCGAGACGCTCAGCGTGCTCGGGCGCGACGAGGCCCTCGCCCGTATCGGCGCCGCGCTGGCCGAATGACAATTCGCGAGGTTCCGCTCAACCATCCGTCTATAGCTGCCGATACCGGGGGTGCCCCGACGATCCCGATGAGAAAGCAGGGACCGCCCGACATGAACACCTCGCCCGCACGCACATCCGAGTCCGGCAGCGCGCCCGTCCAGCGCCATCACAACGAAGGCCACGGCCGCCGCCTGACCGCTGCGTTCGAGGCGCTCGAGGCCTTCCCGGCCCTCGCCGAGTCGCGCAACCGCCTGCTGCGCCTCGTCAGCGCCGATCGCGTCTCGCCGGCTGACATCGTCGCCACGGTCGAGTCCGACATCGCCCTCGTCGTCGCCGTCCTGCGCATGGCCAACCAGCTCGACGAGCGCCGCCGCGGCCGCATCGAGTCCGTCGTCCAGGCCGTCGAGATCCTCTCGCCGGAATCGGTTCAGGCGCTCGCCAGCCGTGCCCGCACCTTCGACTTCTTCGAACGCTCCTCCGTCTGGGACAGCGCCCCCGAGCGCTTCCGCCTGCACGGCGTCGCCACCCAGCGCGCCGCCGACCGGCTCGCCAGCGAGGCCGGCTACGAGCACCGCGACCGCCTCATGGTCACCGCGCTGCTGCACGACATCGGCAAGCTCGTGCTCATGCACGCCTACCCGGGCTACCCCAGCCAGGTCCACGGCGATGCCAGGACGCCGGAGGAGCGGGTGCACCGCGAGCGCCGCGACCTCGGCGTCGACCACGCGCTGGTCGGCGGCGTCCTCGCCCGCCGCTGGGGGCTGCCGAGCGCCGTCGCCTCCGCGATCGAGCGCCATCACTCCGAGGACGCGACCGGCGAAGCCGCCTTCGTCCGCCTCGCCGACATGCTCGCCCACTACGCCCAGGGCGGCCAGGTCTCCCCCAACTCGCTGCTGAAGGTCGCGCGTTCGATCGGCCTCGGTCCGACCGAGCTGCGCGCGGTCATGTACGACCTGCCCTACCCGACCTCCGGGCGCCCGCGCCAGATCGACCCGTGCCCGCTGTCCGGCCGCGAGGTCGAGGTCCTCAAGCGCCTCGCCGAGGGCAAGGTCTACAAGCAGATCGCGGCGGAGCTGCAGCTGTCGACGTCGACGGTGCGCACCCATCTGCACAACATCTACGGCAAGCTCGGCGCCGTCGACCGCGCGCAGGCCGTCCTGATCGCTACCGAGCGCGGCTGGTTGTAGCCCGCAGCGGCCACGGCGGTCCCGGCCGCCCGCGCCGCCGCGCGGCGATCGCCCACGCGAGCGCCGCCAAGCCGATGCCGACGCAGTCGATCAGCACGTCGACGGGCGTTCCGTGGCGCCCCTCGACGAAGGACTGGTGCAGCTCGTCGCTGCAGGCGTAGAGCACGGCGATGGCGGCGGCGAGGATCGGGCGGCGCCACTCGGCCGCCCGCGCGACGGCGAGCCACAGCAGCGCGAAGATCGAGACGTGGGCGAGCTTGCGCAGGACGAAGTCCCACGTGCCCAGGCCCGAGCTCAGGTCCGGCGTCGCAGAGAGCGCGAAGATGAGCGCCATCACGGCCAGCGGTGGTGCGTGACGGCTGACCGGTCCCATAGGCTGAGGCTAGTGAGCGCATCTGTGAGCCCCTCATGATCTCGATCACGACCAAGTCGCCCTACGCGCTGCAGGCGCTCGCCGAGCTCGGCCGCTCCGGCGGCGACGGCCCGGTGCCGATCGGCGAGCTCGCGCGCCGGCGCGACATCCCGGTCCAGTTCCTCGAGCAGCTCTTCGCGACGCTGCGCCGGGCCGGCGTGCTGAAGTCCCAGCGCGGCGTCAAGGGCGGGTACACGTTCGCCCGCGCCCCGAGCGACATCACGGTCCTCGAGATCGTGGAGCTGCTGGAAGGTCCCCTCGGCCCCGGCGCGGAGGGCGTCTTCCAAGACGCCGCCCGCGCCGCCCGCGACGTGCTCGCGGCGAGCACGATCGCCGACATCGTCGAGCGCGAGGCGCGCGCGGCGGGCGTCGCGATGTACCACATCTAAGGGGAAGGCCGCGGGCAGGATCTGCGCGCTGCCGTGGCGAGCATCGCCTGGCGAACGACGCCGTCGCCCGCAGGATCCAGGCGGCCGACGGCCCTCGCAGCCGCGCCGCCAGAGTCGTCGCGCGTGCGCTCCGTCCCGTGCGTCATGACCACATCCCGAGCCCGGCAACCCGCGAGCGAGCGGCGAGATCGGTTTCGACTCTACGCTGACAGGGCGACGGACCGCCGGCTCGCAGGAACGTCGGCCTCGCGGCCTGACGCCCGCGGCGCCGCCTCAGAGGCGGAAGTGCAGCACGACCTCCGTGCCGCCGCCGGGCGTCTTGCGGACCTCGAAACGATCGGTCTCGTGCGCCATCAGGCACAGGCCGAGCCCGAGGCCGGGACCGTCGGACCGCGGCGCCAGCCCGATGCCGTCGTCGTGGACGTGCACCACGAGCGCGCCGCCGTGGTCGCCGTGCACGACCACCCGCACGTCGCCGGCATGGGCCGCGGCGCGGTCGCGGTAGGCGTGCTGGATCGCGTTCGTCGTCGCCTCGCTGACGGCGAGGTTGACCTGCAGCAGGACGTCGGCGCCCGCCCCGAGCGCATGCGCGGCCGCGCCGACCGCGCGGCGTATCTCGGGAACCTGCGAGGCGTGGGCGGGGTATCGCGCGTCAAGTGCCGCCTCCTGCTCGGCCAAGGCCATGTGGTCGGCCTACCCGGCCAGGTCGCAGGGATCACGCTCGGGCCGACCGAGCAGTGCGTTGCCGAGCGGGTACCGTTGGGGCATGGCGCGAATTCCGGTCAGCATTGCCGACTATGTCGGGCGGACCCCGATGCTCGAGCTCACGCGGATGGCGCCGCCGGGCGTGCGCCTGTTCGGAAAGCTCGAGTCGTTCAACCCCGGCGGCAGCGTCAAGGACCGCATCGGCGTGGCGATGATCGAGGCCGCCGAGGCCGACGGGCTGATCGAGCCGGGCCGCACGACGATCGTCGAGGCGACGTCGGGCAACACCGGGATCGCGCTCGCGTTCGTCTGCGCCGCGAAGGGCTATGACCTGGTGCTCACCCTGCCGCAGGGCATGAGCCGCGAGCGCGAGGGCCTGCTGCGCCTGTACGGCGCGCGCGTGGAGATCACGGAGTCGCTCGGCGGGATGAACGAGGCGGTCGACGCGGCGCGCGCGATGGCGACGAACCCCGACGTCTTCCTGCCCGACCAGTTCTCCAATCCGGCCAACCCGGCGGTCCACCGCCGCACCACCGGCCCCGAGCTGTGGGAGGCGCTGGGCGGCGAGGTCGACGTGCTCGTCTGCGGCGTCGGCACCGGCGGCACGATCACGGGCGCGGGGGAGTTCCTCAAGACGCGCAACCCGGACCTGAAGGTCGTGGCGGTCGAGCCCGCGAGCTCGGCGGTGCTCTCCGGTCGCGCGCCCGGCCCGCACAAGATCCAGGGCATCGGCGCCGGCTTCGTGCCGCCGGTGCTCAACCGCGACGTCATCGACGAGGTCGTGCCCGTCGACGACGAGAACGCGATCCAGACGGCGCGCGACGTCGCGCGACGCGAGGGCGTGCTGGTCGGCATCTCCTGCGGCGCCGCGCTTGCGGCCGCCATCGCGGTCGGCCTGCGCGAGGACTCCAGGGGCAAGCGGATCGCCGTCGTGCTGCCGGACTCCGGCGAGCGCTACGTCTCGACGCCCTTCTTCGCCCCGTAGCGGGCTCGCGCCGCCGCAGGCCGGCACACGGCCGCCGCTACGCTTCGGCCCATGTTCGGCATCGGGACGCTCTCGCGCGTCGTGGGCGAGGTTCGCCGCGACGTCGCCGCCGCGCACGCGCGCGATCCCGCGGCGCGGGGCGCGGGCAGCGGCGAGATCCTCACGACGTGGCCCGGCGTGCAGGCGGTCCTGTCGCATCGCGTCGCCCACGGCCTGCACACCCTCGGCGTGCCGGTGGTGCCGCGCGCCCTCTCGATGGTCTCGCGCACGCTGACCGGCGTCGAGATCCATCCGGCGGCCGAGATCGGCCACGGCTTCTTCATCGACCACGGCGCGGGCGTCGTGATCGGCGAGACCGCCGAGATCGGCGACGACGTGACGCTCTACCAGGGCGTGACGCTCGGCGGGACCGGCTTTCAGACCGGCAAGCGCCACCCGACGCTCGAGGACAACGTGACCGTCGGTGCCGGCGCGAAGCTGCTCGGCGCGATCACCGTCGGGCACGGCGCCAAGATCGGCGCCAACTCGGTCGTCATCAACGACGTGCCGCCGAACACGACCGTCGTCGGCAATCCCGGCCATCCCGTGCGCGTCGAGGGCAAGCGCGTGGAGGGACCGGACACCGACTGGATCCACCTGCCCGACCCGCTCGCCGACGCGATCGCCCGCCTGTCGGCGCGGATCCTCGAGCTCGAGAACGAGGTCGCGCGGCTGTCCGGGCGCGAGAGCGTCGCCGAGGTGCGCCCGCTGCGCCCGGCGCAGGGGCCGAGCCCCGCCGGCGGCTGACCGTCGCGCGGAGGCCGAAGCATCAATAGAAGACCGTCCGCGTCCTGTGGCGCGGGACCGCCTTGTACTCGGGCGCCTGGCCGCGGCTCCACAGCCAGTTGTCGAGCTCGTGCTCGCTGGCGCCGACGCGCGCGGCGATGAGCGCGCAGGCGTGGACGGCGCAGGCGCGGATCTCGCGCTCCTCGCGGCCGGACGGCAGCAGCCGGCCGCCGTCGATGTGCGCGGCGAGCGCCGGGGCGTAGCGCAGCACGCCGTCGCAGCGCAGGACGTGCGGCACGAGGTTGTCGGCGAAGATCGTCAGGCGGTGCAGGTCCTTGAAGCGCGCGACACCGGCGAGCGCGAGGTTGGCGGGCACGATCTGCGCGCGCTTGTAGAAGCCGCGGTCGGCGAACATCGCCATCGATCCGGCGAGCTCGGCGGCCAGCGCCTGCGCCGAGCCGCGCGCGCCGCGCGCCACCGCGAGCGCGTCACGATCGCCGAGGAAGCGGCCCAGCGCCCGGAGCGCCTGTGCGTAGAGCGACATGAGCTCGTGGTCGCGCGGCTGGCCGAGCGTGTCGGCGACCTCCTCCGTGGCGAGCGTGCGCAGCTGCGCGGGTGTCCACGGGCCGTGGGCGCGGAAGCGGTCGGCCAGCGCCCAGGCGACGGTGAAGTAGCCCGACGAGCCCGGGCGCTTGCGCAGCGTCGGAAACCAGCCCGAGCCGAAGTTCACCGCGTCGAGCGTGAGGAAGTAGGCGGCGATCTCCGCGGGCGAGCCGTCGAGGTGATGGCGGACCGGGTCCAGCGCCGGCGGCGGGCCGGGCCGCACGTCGCCGAGCGCGTCGAGGTCGATCGTCACCGAGCGCGCGCCGGCGGCGATCTGCGCGCACGAGGCGCGCACGTCATCCGAGAGGCGACGGGAGACGCTCAGCGCCTCGCGAAGCCGAGCGTCGTCGACCGCGCGGCGATGGCCGTCTCGGTCGTAGGACGATGCGTCATGACCAGAACCTCCCCGACTGAAACCGCGACTATCGCAGGGTCGCCGGAAGGCGGGGCGCGACGTCGAACGCTCCGGGCCCCGGCCTATGCTCAAGAGGCATGGCCGACACCGCATCCCAGAGTCGCATCGAGGCGCTGCTGGCCGGCCTCAACGCCCCGCAGCGCGAGGCGGTCACGCACGGTGAGGGGCCGCTGCTCATCCTCGCCGGCGCGGGCACCGGCAAGACGCGCGTCCTGACGCATCGGATCGCCTTCCTCGAGGGAACCGGCATGGCGCGCGCCAACGAGATCCTCGCGATCACGTTCACGAACAAGGCCGCGCAGGAGATGCGCGAGCGCGTCGAGCGGCTGCTGGGCCGCCGCACGCGCGCGATGTGGGTGATGACGTTCCACGCCGCGTGCGCGCGGATGCTGCGCGCGGAGGCGCATCGCCTGGGCTACACGCGCCAGTTCACGATCTACGACCAGTCCGACGCGCGGCGCCTGGTCAAGCGCAGCCTCGACGAGCTCGGCGTCGACACGAAGCGCTTCACGCCCGGCGCCGTGCACCACCAGATCTCCGACGCGAAGAACAAGCTGCGCGACGCTGAGGCCTATCGCCGGATGACCGGCGACACGACGGCGTTCACCACGCATGTCGCCGATGCCTTCGCGATCTACGAGCGCGAGCTGCTGCGCATGAACGCGATGGACTTCGACGACCTGCTCGTCAACGCCGTCAACGTGCTGCAGCTCTTCCAGGAGGTGCGCGACCGCTACTCGACGGCGTTTCGCACATGTGCTCGTCGACGAGTATCAGGACACGAACGCCGTCCAGTACCGCTGGCTGCAGCTGCTCTCCAGCGAGCACCGCAACCTTGCGGTGGTCGGCGACGACGCGCAGTCGATCTACGGCTTCAGAGGAGCCGATATCTCGAACATCCTCGACTTCGAGGAGACCTTCCCCGACGCCCACGTCGTCAAGCTCGAGCAGAACTACCGCTCGACGCAGACGATCCTCAGCGCCGCCAACGCGGTCATCGCGCACAACCGCGAGCAGAAGCACAAGTCGCTGTGGACGAACCTCGGCCAGGGCGATCCGATCAGGATCCGCGAGCTCGACGACGAGCATGCCGAGGGGCGCTACGTGGTCGGCGAGATCGAGCGGCTCGTCGACGAGGGCGCCAGCCGCGCCGAGATCGCGGTCTTCTACCGCACCAACGCGCAGTCGCGGGTCATCGAGGACACGCTCGTGCGGCGCGACATCGGCTACCAGGTCATCGGCGGCACGAAGTTCTACGAGCGCGCCGAGATCAAGGACGCGATCGCCTACCTGACGGTGCTCGGCAACCCGCAGGACGTCGTCTCGTTCATGCGGATCGTCAACTCGCCGCGGCGCGGGATCGGCCAGACGTCGATGGGGCGGGTGACGGCGTACGCCGACGCGGAGGGGATCTCGATCTGGGACGCCGCAGCCGACGCCGACCGCGTGCCCGGGCTGGGAACCGCCGCGATCAAGGCGCTCGGCCGGTTCATGGGCATGATGGAGGGCCTGCGCGAGCGCGTCGAGCAGCGCGTGCCGGTCGGCGACCTGCTCGAGTCGCTGCTGCACGACTCGGGGTACATCGACGCGCTGAAGGCCGAGCGCACGATCGAGGCCCAGGGTCGCGAGGAGAACCTCGCGGAGCTCGTCGAGGTCGCCCGCGAGTTCGACGCCACCGCCGAGGAGGAGAACGACACGCTCGACGTCTTCCTGCAGGGCGTCGCGCTCGTCGCCGACGCGGACACGCGGACCGACGACGAGGGCCTCGTCACGCTCATGACGATCCACAACGCCAAGGGCCTCGAGTACCCGATCGTCTTCATCGCCGGCATGGAGGAGGGCGTCTTCCCGCACTCGCGCGCGCTCGACGAGGGCGGCCTGGAGGAGGAGCGCCGGCTGGCCTACGTCGGCGTGACCCGCGCGATGCGGTCGCTGTACCTCACGAGCGCGCGCCGCCGCGCGGTGTTCGGCGCGACCCAGTACGGGATGCGCTCCCGCTTCCTCGACGAGATCCCGCGCGAGCTGACCGATCGCGCGGATGAGCCGCGGATACGGCCGGGCGTCGCGGCCCAGCGGCCGGGCTCCTGGGCCTCGTCGCAGCCGTCGGCGCGATCCGAACCGTCGCTCCCCGCGTATCGCATGGGCGACGACGTGTCGCACGCGGCGTTCGGCGCCGGCGTCGTCACCGGCGTCGAGGCCGGCGGGATCGTCGTCGTCCGCTTCGCCGGCGACGGCAGCGAACGCAAGCTCATGGCCGAATACGCTCCGATCACGAAGCTCTGAGAGGCAGGACCGACATGGCCGCGCACATACTCGACGGAAAGGCGATCGCCGCCGACGTGCGCGCCGGCGTCGCGCGCGACGTCGCCGCCTTCAGCGCGCGGCACGACGGGCAGGTCCCCGGCCTGGCGACGATCCTCATCGGCGACGACCCCGCCTCGGCCGTCTACGTCAAGGGCAAGCAGAAGGCCTGCGCCGAGGTCGGGATGCAGGGCTTCAGCTTCCCGCTCCCGGCCGACGTCAGCCGCGCCGACGTCGTCGCGCTCATCGAGCGCCTCAACGCCGACTACGAGGTGAGCGGGATCCTCTGCCAGCTGCCCGTCCCCGACCACCTCGACGGCGTCGAGCTGACCGGGCTGATCGACGCGAGCAAGGACGTCGACGGCCTGACCGCGCTCAGCGCCGGCCTGCTGGCGCTCGGGCGCGAGGGCCTGCGGCCGTGCACGCCGTCGGGCGTCATGCACCTGCTCGCCGTCGCCGGGGCCGACCTCGAGGGCGCCGAGGCGGTCGTCGTCGGGCGCTCGAACCTCTTCGGCAAGCCGATGGCGCAGCTGCTGCTGGGCGCCAATGCGACGGTGACGACGTGCCACTCGCGCACGCGCGACCTCGCCGCCGTCTGCCGCCGAGCCGACGTGCTGATCGCCGCCGTCGGACGCGCCCAGATGGTCAGGGCCGACTGGGTCAAGCCCGGCGCGACCGTGATCGACGTCGGGATGAACCGGCTGGACGGCAAGCTCGTCGGCGACGTCGACTTCGAGGCCGTCGCGGAGGTCGCGAGCGCGATCACGCCGGTCCCCGGCGGTGTCGGCCCGATGACGATCGCGTTCCTGCTGCGCAACACGCTGAAGGCGGCCGAGCTGCAGCGCACCGCCGCGGGCGTGGTCTGATGGACGTGCGCCGGCTGCGCAGCGGAGAGCTGCTGACCGCCGCCGGGACGGCCGGGCTCGCCGTCGTCCTGTTCGCCGACTGGTTCGGCGGACGTTCGGGCTGGTCGACGCTGACCGTCGGCCGCGTGCTGCTGGTCGTGACGATCGCGATCGCGCTGACGCTCGTCGTCTTCACCTTGAGCGCGCGCGCGGTCTCGATGGCGACCTCGGCCGCGATCGTGACGATCGGCATCGGCGCGCTCGCGGTGGCGTATCTGCTGTACCGCATCGGAATCGACGAGCCCGGCCGCAACGCGGTCGTCAGCGTCGACGCGGGGGCGTACCTCGGCCTGCTGTTCACGCTGCTCATCGTCGGCGGCGCATGGCGCGCGGCCGCGGACGAGCGCAAGGCCAGCGCGATCTCGCTGGAGCAGACCGAGCGCGTGCTGGCCGTCCGCGGCCCGGCGCGGCCGGTTCCGCCGGCGCGCGACGCGGACCGCCCGGCGCGACAGTAGGAGCAAGGCGAGGTCACTCGGCGCCCGCGCGCACGAGACCCGACTCGTAGGCGAAGACGACCGCGTGGACCCGGTCGCGCAGGTGGAGCTTGGCGAGGACGTTGCGCACATGCGTCTTGACCGTCGCGTGGCTGACGACGAGGTCGCGGGCGATCTCGCTGTTGGAGCGGCCCGTGGCGAGGAGCCTGAGCACGTCGCGCTCGCGCGGGGTCAGCGACGTGAGCGCCTGCTGCAGCGCCTCGGGCGCCGTCGGCAGGGCGGCGAACGCCTCGACGACGCGGCGCGTCACGGTCGGCGCGAGCACCGCCTCGCCCTCGGCCACGACGTGGATCGCCGCGATGAGCTGCTCGGGCGTCGCATCCTTGAGCAGGAAGCCGCTCGCACCTGCGCGCAGCCCCGCGTAGACGTACTCGTCGATGTCGAACGTCGTCAGGATCAGGATCCGTGTGCTCGACCCCGCCGCGACGATGCGCCGGGTGGCCTCGAGGCCGTCGACGTTGGGCATCCGGACGTCCATCAGGACGACGTCCGGATGGAAGCGCTGCACGGCACCCACCGCCTGCTCGCCGTCGGCGGCCTCGGCCACGACGTCGATGTCGGGCTCCTCGTTGAGCAGCGAGCGAAACCCGGCCCGGACCATGGCCTGATCGTCGGCGATGACGACGCGGACGCTCACGACGCTCCGATCGGGAGCTGCGCCGTGACGGTGAAACCCCCGTCGCCGCCGGGCCCCGCCGCCAGCGAGCCGCCGTAGAGCGCCACGCGTTCGCGCATGCCCACCAGCCCGTGCCCGCCGCCATCGTCGTGCGCGCCGACGGCTCCGCGACCGTCGTCGCTGACCTCGAGCTCGAGCTCGCGCTCGCGGAAGCGCACGGCGACCTGAGCGCGCGCCGGGCCTGCGTGCTTCAGGACGTTCGTCAACGCCTCCTGGACGATCCGATAGGCGGCCAGGTCGACCCCCGGAGGCAGCGGCCGCGGGTCGCCCTCGAGGTCGAACTCGACGGACAGGCCGGTCGCCCGTGCGTGCTCGACGAGCTGGTCGATCTGGCCGATGCCGGGCTGCGGCGCGAGCACGGGCCCTTCGTCGTCTGTGCGCAGCAACCCGAGCATCCGCCGCATCTCGGCCAGCGCCTGGCGCGCGGTCTGCTCGATGGCGGCCAGCTCGGCGGTCTCCCGCGGGCGCTCGTGGCGCAGCCGGCGGCGCATCGAGCCCGTCTGCACGGCGATCACGCTGACCGAGTGAGCGACCACGTCATGCAGCTCGCGCGCGATCCGGGCGCGCTCGGCGGCAACGGCCGCCCGTGCTCGCTCCTCGCGCTCGCGCTCGAGCCGGTCGGCACGTTGCTCGAGCTCACCGGCGCGCAGGGACCGCTCGCGCAGCCCGACCGCGAGCCCCCACACGATGCCGAAGATGCCGCCGAGAAACACGAGATCGCCGATCGGCGGCGCCTCGCCGCCGGCGGACACGCTCGCGCGCTCGATCAGCAGGAGGACGAGCAGCAGCGACAGCCCGATCGCCAGACCTGCCACGGCACGGCGGCGCTCGCAGGCGAGGCCCACCGTCCCGAACGCGATCAGCAGCACGAGCATGATGTACGTGCTGTCGAGGCGCTCGCCCGCCGTGGCCATCGCCAGCAAGGGCATGAAGACGGCGATCAGCACGACGATCGGCGCGATCCGGCGCCACGCCAGCGCCAGGCACATCGCCAGCGCGGCCGCCGCGAACGCGGCCTTCGGCTCGTACTCGGCCGTCGCCCACGTCTCGGCCTGGGCGACGACCGCGACGGCACCCGCGATCAGGACGTCGCGGCGACGCGGGCTGCGCAGCGACGACGACACCGCGATCGCGGACCTCATGGCCGCGAGCGTAACCCGGTTGGCCGGCGCGGGACCTCGATCGCGCGGACGATCTTCGCGCGCAAAAGATCGTCCGCGCGGACGAGGGCCGCGCGGGCGCCGGGTTGAGGACCGGGCCGCGTCTGCGACGTACGGTCGGCGGGTCCACACGAACCAGGGGAGTGAGCATGCTTCGCCGATCGATCATCGCCATCACGATCGTCGCCGTCCTCGGCCTCGGCGCCTGCGGTGACGACGACCAGGGGCAGGATGAGGCGGGCGCGACGGTTACCGCCGCAGGCGACGTCGACCGCTACTGCGCGCTGACCCGCCGCCTCGACGCGGAGGGGGAGAAGTTCTTCGCCGGCCTCGGCGAGGACGCGCGTCCGGAGCAGTACGAGGCGGCGGAGCGGCGGTTCGTCGAGGCGCATACCGGCGATCTCGACGAGCTCGCGCGCGTCGCACCGCGCGCGATCGAGGCCGATGTCCAGAAGCTGTTCGCGGGCATGCGCCAGCGTGCCGGCCTGAAGCCGGCGATCGCTGTGAGCGAGGCGCAGGCGTCCGCCGCGGAGGAGCGGATCCGGGCCTTCGAGAAGCGCAGCTGTCGCGCCTGAGGCTGTCGCCCTCCGCTGGCCATCGGGTACGCGAACATTCCGGAGGCGGGAGTCGGCGCCGCCGCCGCGGCGCCCGCCGCGAGCGTGCACGCCTCCTCCTCCTAGAATCGTCGCCGATGATCGACCGCGAACAGGTGCTGCACGTCGCCCGCCTCGCCCGCCTCGAGCTGACCGACGAGGAGGTCGGGCGGATGAGCAGCGAGCTCTCCGCCGTGCTCGGGCACATCGAGAAGATCGGCGAGCTCGACCTCGCCGGCGTTCCGCCGACGACCCACGTCGTGGAGGTGTCCAACGCGCTGCGCCCCGACGTCGTGGAGCCGTCGCTGCCGCGCGACGTCGCGCTCGCCGGCGCACCGGCCGTCGCCGACGGCGGCTTCCTCGTGCCCAGCCCGCAGGCCGACGCGGTGGGCGAATGAGCGCCACCGGCACCGACCTGACGACGCTCACCGCCTCGGGCGCCGTCGAGGCGATCGGTCGCGGCGACTTCACGGCCGCCGAGCTCTTCGAGGCCTATCGCGGCGCCGCGGCGGCCGACGAGCTGAACGCCTATCTCTGGGTCGCCGACGACGCGCCCGCGGCGCCCGCGGCCGGTGCCCCGCTGGCCGGCGTGCCGCTCGCCGTCAAGGACCTCTTCTGCACCGAGGGCGTGCCGAGCCAGGCCGGCTCGAAGATCCTCGAGGGCTACCGCCCGCCGTACACCGCGAGCGTGGTCGCCCGCCTCGCCGCCGCCGGCGCGCCGCTGCTCGGCAAGACCAACCAGGACGAGTTCGCGATGGGCTCCTCCAACGAGAACTCCGCCTTCGGGCCGGTCCTGAACCCGTGGGACCGCGCGCGCGTGCCGGGCGGCTCGAGCGGCGGCAGCGCCGCCGCCGTCGCCGCCGGCACGGCGCCGTGGGCGCTGGGCACCGACACCGGCGGATCGATCCGCCAGCCGGCCGCGCTGTGCGGGATCGTGGGCCTCAAGCCGACGTACGGGACGATCAGCCGCTACGGGATGATCGCCTTCGCCTCGTCGCTCGACCAGGCCGGCCCGCTCACGCGCGACGTGACCGATGCCGCGCTGCTGCTGCGCCACATGGTCGGCCAGGACCCCCGCGACTCGACGTCGATCGGCTTTCCCGGCGAGATCGGGCGGCCGACCGCGACATCGCTGGCGGGGATCCGCCTCGGCGTGCCCGAGGAGCTCACGGGCGAGGGCGTCGGCATCGATCCCGGCGTGCTGGAGGCGTTCAACGCGACGCTGAGGCTCGCCGAGGGCCTCGGCGCCACCGTCCGCACCTGCCGCCTGCCGCACGCCCCGCACGCGCTGAGCGCCTACTACGTGCTCGCGCCGGCCGAGGCGTCGTCCAACCTCGCCCGCTTCGACGGCGTGCGCTACGGGCTGCGCGTGGAGGACGGGGGCCTGGTCGGGATGTACACGAAGACCCGCAGCCAGGGCTTCGGCACCGAGGTCAAGCGCCGCATCATGCTCGGCACGTACTCGCTCTCCAGCGGCTACTACGACGCGTACTACGGTCGCGCGCAGCGCGTGCGGACGAAGATCGCCGAGGACTTCCGCACGGCGTTCGCGGACTTCGACTTCGTCGTCACGCCGACCTCGCCGTCGGTCGCCTTCGCGCTCGGTGCGAAGACCGCCGACCCGCTCTCGATGTACCTCAACGACTACTGCACGGTGCCGATGTCGCTGGCCGGGATCCCCGCGATCTCGATCCCCAACGGACTCGACGACGGCCTGCCCACCGGCTTTCAGCTCGCCGGCCCGGCGTTCAGCGAGAACCGCATCCTCGACGCGGCGTTCGCGCTCGAGTCGGCGATCGGCTTCGACGGCTCCCCCGCGCGGAGGGGTGCCGCATGAGCACTGCGGCCAGCGAGTTCGAGCCGGTCATCGGGCTGGAGATCCACGTCCAGCTCGCGACGAAGACGAAGATGTTCTGCGGCTGCGCGCTGTCCTTCGGCGAGCCGCCCAACACGCGGACCTGCCCGGTCTGCCTCGGCCTGCCCGGCACGCTGCCGCGCGCCAATGCCCAGGCGATCCACTTCGGGCTGATGATCGGCCTGGCGGTCGGCTCCGAGCTCGCGCCGCGCTCGATCTTCCACCGCAAGAACTACTTCTATCCCGACCTGCCCAAGGGCTACCAGATCAGCCAGTACGACGAGCCGCTGTGCCGCGGCGGGCACCTCGGCGACGTGCGCATCCACCGCGTGCATCTCGAGGAGGACGCGGCCAAGCTCGTGCACGCCGGCGCGAGCGGGCGCATCCACGGCTCCGACGCGTCCGTCGTGGACTTCAACCGCGGCGGCACGCCGCTGGCGGAGATCGTCACCGAGCCCGACGTGCGCTCCGCCGCGCAGGCGCGCGAGTGGCTGACGCTCCTGCGCACGACGCTGCGCCGGCTCGGCGTCAGCGACGTGAACATGGAGGAGGGCTCGCTGCGCTGCGACGCGAACATCTCCATCCGGCCGGTTGGCACGACGGAGCTCGGCACGAAGACCGAGCTGAAGAACATGAACTCGTTTCGCTTCATCGAGCGCGGCATCAACGCCGAGATCGCGCGCCAGGAGGCGATCCTGCGGTCCGGCGGCCAGGTCGTCCAGGAGACGCTGCACTTCGACCCGCGCACGGAGGCGATCACCTCCCTGCGCTCCAAGGAGGAGGCGCACGACTACCGCTACTTCCCCGAGCCCGACCTCGTGCCGGTCGCGACCTCGGAGGAGATGCTGGCCGCGGCGCGCGCCGCGATGCCCGAGCTGCCGGCCGCGCGTGAGCAGCGCCTGCGGGGGCTCGGGATCAGCGCGGCCAGCGCCCGCCAGCTCGCCTGGCGCAGCGAGCTCGGCGACTACTTCGAGGCGGCGCTCCGGTCCGACGGAGCGGACGCGCAGCCGCTGGCCAACTGGGTCTGCAACGAGCTCGTGGCGCGCGTCGGCGAGGAGGATCCGAACGCCTCGAAGGTGCGCCCCGACGCGCTCGCCGAGCTCGTCGCGCTCGTGGGCGCGAAGGCCGTGACGGTCGGCAACGCCAAGCTCGTGCTCGACCGGCTCGTCGCCGAGGGCGGCGACCCGGCGCGGATCGTCGAGGCCGAGGGCCTCGGCGCGATGGCCGGCGGCGACGGTGCGCTCGACCCGATCGTCGAGGCGGCCCTCGCCGCCAACGCCGATGCGGCCGCGAAGATCCAGGCCGGCAACATGAAGGCGATCGGGGCGATCATCGGTCACGTCATGCGCGAGACGAAGGGCCGCGCCGACGGCGCCGAGGTCACGCGGATCGTGCGCGAGAAGCTCGGGCTCTGAGGCCGGCGCCGTGACGCATCCGATCATCAGCACGCCGCGCCTCGAGGCCGCGATGGAGCGCATCCGCCCGGTCGCGCTCGCCATCCCGGGCGTCGTCGAGCGCCCGTCGCACGGGTCGCCCACGTTCTTCACCGCCGAGGGACGCACGGGGCGGACGTTCGCCTCGGTGCACGACGAGCGCGAGTGGTTCGAGGGCCGGCTGTGTCTCTGGGCGGCCGCGCCGAAGGAGCTTCAGGAGGGGCTGGTCAGCGGTGGCCCGGAGCGCTTCTTCGTGCCGCCCTACGTCGGTCACCGCGGGTGGGTCGGGCTGCGCCTGGACCTGCCGGAGGTGGACTGGGACGAGGTCGCCGGCGTCATCGAGGACGCCCACGCGTACGTCGACGACCGCTGAGCGCCGCGAACGGCCGCCGGGCACCGTCGCGCGGCCGCGCGCCAAGCGGCCCGGATCGCGCTCGCGCGGGCGTACGATGAGCCCACGCGACCCGCCGGCGCCGAAGGAGGCACCCGATGTCGAAGCTCATCCGCATGGACCACACCGGCCATTCGACGCTCGCCGAATGGACGCCGGACGACCCCGCCGCCGTCGAGGCCGCCGTCACGGCGTTCCGCGCCGAGCTCGAACGCGGCTACCTCGCGATGGTCAGCACCGGGCCGGGCCACGCCGAGCACGTGCGCGAGCTGCCGGTGCAGGCGCCGCTCGTGATCATGCGCCTGCCGATCTCCGGCGGCTGAGGACGCGCACGGGCTCGCCTTCCATGGCGACCGTCGACGTCCTTCCAGAGACGGCCGGCGTCCACTGGCGCCGGCGCGTCGACGCGGCGCAGCTGCGCCTGCGCGGCCGGCTCTGGACGCTGACGATGGCGGCCCACGTCATCCCGTTCGCCGGCGCGGCCGGGCTGCTGCTGTGGCTGCAGCCGCTGGCGCTGCCGGTCGCGCTCGTCTGCCTCGCGCACGCCTGGATCATCCCCGAGCTCTACGCCCAGCGCGGAGCGAACGTCCTGCGCGCGCCGCGGCCGATGGGCGCCGGCGAGCCGCCGGCCGCGGCGCCCGAGCAGCGCTCGGTGGGCCTGCTCGGCGACCTCGTCGGTCACGAGGCGCGCGAGCTGCACGCTCGCACCGGCCTTGTCGTCGAGCCCGGCCGGCTCGGCACCTGGATCGTGGGGGAGAAGGGCGCGGTCCTCCTGCACGGCCGCCGCCGCCCGCGCGCGTACTGCTACTGCGTGAAGGTCGACCCGCGCCGCGCGGCCGCCCGCGAGCTGCCATCGGGCGATCGCATCGCCCATCTGCTGCTCGCCCTGCGCAGCGACGAGCAGGGCTTCGCGACCGTCGCCAACCTCGCCTTCGCCGGCGCGACCTGGCGCCTGCGCCGGCGCATGGGCAAGCCGGCCCGCCCCGCGCTGACGGCGGCCCTCCAGCCGATCGCCAGCCGGTCGAACACGGCGCGCTGAATCCGGGACGACGGTCCAGTGCCCGGCGCCGCGGCGGCCGCCACCATGGCTGGCATGCCTCACGCCTCCGATCTCACCCGCCGGGCCCTCGTCGAAGTCGCCGCCTCCCAGGCGGCTACGGCCAAGGACCCGATCGTTCGCCGCTACCGGCTGGCCCGGGTCCCGCTCTACACGGGGCAGGCGCTCGCGCCGGATCGCTTCGCGCATCTGCGCCGAAGCCACGACTGAAACCCACGACCCCGCAGCTGCCTCCTCTCCCGCGCGCCCGGGCTCGCGGGAGAGGTACGCTGAAGGGCATGTCCGCCAACGCTCCATCCCGTGGCTCGTCGCTCGGCAAGCGCGCCATCGCGCTGCTCGTCCTGCTCATCGCAGCGTGGATCCTCATCAAGGTCGTCATCGGCGTCGTCACCGCCGTCGCGACCGTCGTGGTGGTCGTGCTGGCGATCGTCGCCGTGATCTGGGCGATCCGGGTCCTCTGACCCACGCCGTACGATGGCCGGAGGCGCCTACGTCGTCATCGCGCTGAGCTTCGGCCTCGCCGGCGGGATCATCGGCAGGATCAAGGGCAGCTCGTTCTTCATCTGGTTCATCGTCGCGACGGTCGTGCCGGTCATCGGGCTGCTCACCGCGATCGTCTATCGCTCCGAGCGCGACGAGCTGCGCCGGCGGTGCCCGACCTGCGGGCGCGTCTGCAAGCTGCACGACGCGCTGTGCGTGCGCTGCGGCACCGAGCTGGAGTTCCCCGACGAGGCGCTTGCATCCGAGAACTCGACCGCACTGGCCCGCTAACCTCACTCGTCTCACGCCGGCCCGCCGGGCCGGCCTGTCCACATGCGGAGAGGAGGTCGTGATATGCGCGCGGTTGACGCCATCATGGAGTGCTTGAAGGCAGAGGGTGTCGACGTCGTATTCGGCCTCCCCGGCGGAGCGAACCTGCCGACCTACGACGCGTTCGTCGACGCGGGCATCCGCCACGTCCTCGTGCGTCACGAGGCCGGCGGCGGCCACGCCGCCGAGGGCTACGCCAAGGCGACGGGCAAGGTCGGCGTCGCGTTCGCCACGTCCGGCCCGGGGGCGACGAACGTCGTGACCCCGATCGTCGACGCGATGATGGACTCGGTGCCGACGGTGTTCATCACCGGCCAGGTGCGCACGGACCTCATCGGGACCGACGGATTTCAGGAGACCGACACGCTCGGCATCACGATGCCGGTCGTCAAGCACTCCTTCCAGATCCGCTCGCCGCTGGAGATCCCGCGCGCGATCCACGAGGCCTTCCACATCGCGCGGACCGGCCGTCCGGGGCCGGTCGTCGTCGACATCCCGCAGGACCTCAGCCGCGCGGACATCGAGTACCAGCCGGTCACCGACCTGCACCTGCCCGGCTACCAGCCGACGACCGACGGCAACACGAAGCAGATCCGCCAGGCCGCGAAGGCGATGGCCTCCGCACGCCGCCCGGTGATCTACGCCGGCGGCGGCGTCATCAACGCCAACGCCTCCAAGGAGCTCGTCGAGTTCGCGACGAGCGATCGCTTCCCGGTGACCTGCACGCTGATGGGCCTCGGCGGCTTCCCCGCGCCGCACCCGCAGTGGCTGGGCATGCTGGGCATGCACGGCACGCGCACGGCGAACTACGCGATGGACGAGGCGGACCTCATCTGCTGCGTCGGCGCGCGCTTCGACGATCGCATCACCGGCAAGCTGTCGGAGTTCGCCCCGAACGCGAAGTTCATCCACATCGACGTCGACCCGGCGGAGATCTCCAAGACGATCCCGGCGCACATCCCGATCGTCGGCGACGCCAGGAACGTCCTGGCCAAGCTCGTCAAGGAGTACCGGGCGCTCGAGGGCGTCGACACGTCGCGCACCGACGAGTGGTGGCAGAAGATCCGCGCCTGGCAGGACAAGCACCCGCTCGGCTACACCGAGTCGACCGACGCCGAGATCAAGCCGCAGTACATGGTGCAGGCGCTCTACGAGGCGACCGGCGGCGACGCGATCGTCACCTCCGACGTCGGCCAGCACCAGATGTGGGCGGCGCAGTACTACCACTTCGACCGGCCGCGCCGCTGGATCAACTCCGGCGGCCTGGGCACGATGGGCTTCGGCCTGCCGGCAGCGCTCGGAGCGGCCGTCGGCTGCCCGGATCAGACGGTGGTCTGCATCGCCGGCGACGGCTCGATCCAGATGAACATCCAGGAGCTCGCCACCTGCTCGGAGGACAAGATCCCGGTGAAGGTGTTCATCATGAACAACGGCTACCTGGGGATGGTCCGCCAGTGGCAGGAGCTCTTCTGGGAGAAGCGCTACTCGCACGTCGACATGGGCTCCTACCCGGACTTCGTCAAGCTCGCGGAGGCCTACGGCGCGACCGGCATGCGCCTGACGGACAAGGCGACGCTCGTCGACGACATGAAGGCGGCGCTCGCGACCCCCGGCCCCGTCGTCTGCGACGTGCGCGTCACCCGCGAGGAGAACACGTACCCGATGATCGCGCCCGGTCAGGCCGCGCGCGAGATGGTCGGCTGACCATGGGAGAGCCAGGCACCAAGGAGCTGCTCAGCCTCGACGACCTCGAGGCCGCCGGCAACCTGCACAGCGGCCGCAAGCACGTCCTGTCGATCCTCGTCGAGAACAAGGCCGGCGTCCTGACGCGGGTCGCCGGGCTGTTCGCGCGGCGCGGCTACAACATCGACACGCTGACGGTCGGGCCGACCGACGACGAGCAGTACTCGCGCATCACGCTGACCTTCGACGGCGCGATGCACTCCGTCGACCAGGTCACCAAGCAGCTGCACAAGCTCATCAACGTCCTGAAGATCCGCGACCTCGATCCGGCCGACACCGTCGCCCGCGAGCTCGCGCTCTTCAAGGTCGCCGTCGAGGGCGCGCAGCGCGCGGAGGTCATGCAGATCGCCGACATCTTCCGCGGCAAGGTCGTCGACGTCACGCGCCGCTCGATCATCGTCGAGATCACCGGCACGACCGACAAGATCGAGGCGTTCGAGCGCATGGTGCGGCCGTTCGGCCTCATCGAGATGATGCGCACGGGCGAGATCGCGATCAGCCGGGGTCGCGGGGAGACCTAATGATGCGCGGCGGCGGCGCGGGCGTCGGGCGTTCCGGCGCCGGTGCCGGTGCGGCTGCGCAGGAGGCAGGCTCGGTGGGCGCCGGTGCGTTCGCGCTGGCGCCGGCCGATCGCAAGCGCCTGCGCAAGCGCCTCGAGCAGGCCGTCAAGCGCGCGCGCCGCAGCGGCGGCGTGCTCGCCGCGATGACCGTCGAGGTCGGTCACGACGTGGACCCGGCCGCGGTCGTGTTTGCCTCCAAGCGCGCCGGCGAGCCGTGGTTCTGCATCGAGCAGCCCGACCGCGACCGCGCCGCCGTGGCGGCGCTGGGGTGCACGATCGCGCTGGAGGCGCACGGGCCGCAGCGCTTCGAGGAGGTGGCCGCGCGCTGGCGTGTGCTCGCGGCGGCGGCGCTGAGCGACGGCGCCGGCGGGCGGGGCGCCGGCCTGATCGCCACCGGCGGCTTCGCCTTCGCCCCCGACGGTGGCGAGAGCCCGCACTGGGCGGGCTTCGCCCCGGCTTCGTTGCACGTCCCCGAGGTGTCCCTCGCCCGTTCCGGCGACGGGGTTCAGCTCACGGTCGCCGCGCTCGTCCAAGCCGACGATACCGCCGACGGGCTGCTCGCGGGGATCGAGTCGCGGCTCGCCGAGCTTCGCGCGCGGCCCGTTGCCGCTGCTCGATCCCGACCCGGTCGGGCGCTACGTCGTCGCGGCCGGCACGCCGCCCGAGCACTACGAGGCGGCGGTCGCGCGCGCGGTGGAGCGCATCCGCGCGGGCTCGCTGGAGAAGATCGTCCTCGCTCGCGAGGTGCAGGTCCATGCGCCGGCCGCGCACGACGCCGCGGCGATCTTCGCAATCCTCCGCGAGAGCTTCCCCTCGTGCTTCTGCTTCTGCGCCGGACGCGGCGACGCGGCGTTCGTGGCCGCCAGCCCGGAGCTGCTGATCCGCCGCGAGGGGATGCGCGCGAGCACGCTGGCGCTGGCCGGCTCCGCGCGCCGCAGCGCCGATCCATCCGTCGACGACCACCTCGGCGAGCAGCTGCTGCGCTCGGACAAGGATCGCGCCGAACAGGCGATCGTCGCGCGGCGCATCGAGCGGGCGCTGCGCCCGCACAGCCTCTGGGTGGCCGCCGCCGAGGAGCCGGTGATCGTGAAGATGGCGAACATCCAGCACCTCGCCACGCCGATCCGCGCGCAGCTGGCGCGGCCGGTCGGGGTCGTGCGCCTGGCGGGGGTGCTGCATCCGACGCCGGCCGTCGGCGGCGAGCCGTTCGCGGTCGCCGAGCCGCTGATCCCGGCGCTCGAAGGGCTGGACCGCGGCTGGTACGCCGGCCCGGTCGGCTGGACGGACACCAACGAGGACGGCGAGTTCTGCGTCGCGCTGCGCTGCGCGCTGCTGCGCGGCCCGCTCGCGCGCTGCTACGCGGGCGTGGGCGTCGTGCGCGACTCCGACCCGGCCGCCGAGCTCGCCGAGACCGACGTCAAGCTCGGTGCGCTGCTGCCCGTGCTCGCCGGCTGAAATCGGATCACCAAGACGGCGCCGTGGCGCTCGCATAACCCGTGGGAACGCTTCCGGCGCCCGCCCGCGCTAGGGTTCGCGATGGCGCGTTGACATTCGCGTGGAGATCAGTAACGGTCTGCGATACGGACCCAGGGGAGCAGGGCGGCGCCATCGGTGCGCCGGGGGTCAACATATTCAAGTGGGAGGTATCTCTGTGGGCAACACGAGCCTCGCGGCAAAGGTCGGCGTCGCATTCGGCGCGTTCTATGTCGCTCTGGGAGTCATCGGCTTCTTCGTGACCGGATTCGGCGGCGCGCTGACGGGCGAGCAGGGCGATGACATCCTCGGCATCAGCATCAACCAGTTCCACAACATCGTCCATTTCGGCATCGGCGCGTTCCTCGTCGTCATGTCGCTGCAGAAGAACGAAGCCGCGGCCGAAGGCGCGGTCATGGGCGTCGGCCTCTTCTACGTCGTCGCGTTCGTCATCGGCGTCATGAACAACGACAACCTCACCATCATCGGGATGCGCGGCGAGGGCGATCCGGCCAACTTCTTCCACTTGGTCAGCGGCGCCACGCTGCTGGTCGTCGGCCTCCTGTCCAGCGCCGCCAGCGCCGCGCAGGCCAAGAAGCGCGGTTTGGCGTAGCCACGTAGGCAACCACGAGCTGTCTGCGGGCGGGCCTCCGGGCTCGCCCGTCGTCGTCCCGCGCCGCGTTCTCAGGCGCGGCGCGGGGTCGACGGCCAGCGCCAGCAGCTCGGCGGCCGGCCGCTGCGGGTCGTCGAGCGCGCCATCCAGCGCCGTACCGGCGAGCGCGCGGACCTTCGCCGCGAGCGCGGCCTCGTCGAGCGGGTTGGCGGGGCTGCCGCGCGGCGCGATCGTGTGCGCGGCGAGCTCGCCGCCGACGTGCAGCCGCGCCTCGTCCGCAGCCAGCGCGGCGTCCGTGCGCACGTCGATCCGCGCCGCGAGCGCCGCGGTCGCGGGGTCGACGGCGGCGAACGCCTCGAGTCCCGGCTCGCCGTGCAGCAGCGCGTAGGCGGTGAGGTACGGGATCGAGAACTTCGCCTCGAGACCGTCGCGCACCGCGTCCAGCGCGGCCGCCTGCCGGGAGACCGGGTGCACGACGACCGTGATCGGAGCGCCCGCGTGAGCGGGGCGCAGAGCGCCGGCGGCCGCCCGGTGCGCCAGCGCGGCGTCGATCGGCGCATGCGTCTGCAGGCAGCACGGATAGGCCTTGATCCAGTTCTCCCCGATCGCGCCGCCGGCCTCGAGCAGACCGTCCAGCGTCAAGCCGTCCGGCGGCATCGCGAAGGCCTGGGCGAAGCCGGCCCGCTCGCCGGCGATCGCGTCGGCGTCCACGTGCGCGCCCGCCGCAGCCAGGCGCGCCGCCTGGACGCCGGCGGCGCAGGCAAGCCCGACCTGCAGCGCCTTGCCGTCGCTGCCGAACGCCGCGCGCAGGCCGCCGGAGCGCAGCAGCGCGAGGCCGAGCGCCGTGAGCGTGCGCTCGCGATCGAGGCCGAGCAGCCGGCTCGCGGCGACGGCCGCGCCCGCGGTGCCGCAGACGCTCGTCGGATGCCACCCGCCGTCGTAGAGCGCCGGGTGACACGAGCGGGCGAGCGCGCCCATCGCCTCGAAGCCCGCGGCGTAGGCGTCGAGCACGTGCGCGGCGTCGGCGCCCAGCTCGGCGCCGAGCACGAGCGCCGCGGGCGCCGTCGCCGCGCTGAGGTGGGCAAGGCCGGGCGCGTACGTGTCGTCGAAGTCGAGCACGTGGCCCGCCGCGCCGATGGCCGCGACGCGCTCGAGCAGCCCGGTCCCGGCGGCACGGGCGGCGACGGCCGCGGGCTCCCGCGCGCCGCGCGCCGCACAGGCCAGCCAGTCCAGCAGCGCACGCCGGTAGCCGGCCCCGCTCATCCTCCGAGCGACGCGGCGACCGCGGCCTGCAGCGCACGGTGCAGCGCGACGTTCTCGCCGCGATCGCTGGCGACGCGGATGATCGTCGTGCCGTCGCCGGCGAGCGCGACGGCGAGCGCGTCGCGCAGGCCGGCGCGGTCCCCGGCTTCGGCGTACGCGCAGCCGTAGAGCGCCGCCGCGTGCGCGAAGTCCAGGCCGTGCGGCGTCGCGACGTGCTCCTCGAACGCGTCCCGCGCTCCGGCGATCGGCAGGAACTCGAAGATGCCGCCGCCGTCGTTGTCGAGCAGGACGATCGTCAGGGACAGGCCCAGGCGCCGGGCGGCGAGCAGGCCGCCGACGTCGTGCGCGAGCGCGACGTCGCCGATCAGCAGGACGACGGGGCCGTCGGCCACCGCGGCCGCCCCGAAGGCGCTCGAGATCGTGCCGTCGATGCCGTTCGCGCCGCGGTTGCAGAGCACGCGCGGCGCGTCGTCGCGAACCGCCGCGAAGCTCTCGACGTCGCGGACGGGCATCGACGATGCGACGAACAGCGTCGCGTCGCCGGGCAGGTCGGCGACCAGCGTGCGGGCGACGAGCGGCTCGGAGAGCGCGTCGCCTGCGAGCACGCCGTCGATCGCCGCGGCGGCGGCGGCGTCGGCGTCGCGCCAGCCGCCGAGCCACGCCGGGTCCGCCGTCGGCGTCTGCGTCGCGGCCGCGGCCATCGTCGCCGCGGCGCCGGCGGCGAGCACGACATGCAGCGACGCGCCCGGATCCTGCCAGGCGCCGTGCGGATCGAAGCTCAGCTGGGCGACGTCCTCGCCGAGCTCGTCCAGCCAGGCGCGCAGGGGCTTGGACGTCGGCAGGTCTGCGCAGCGCACGACGAGATCCGGACGGCGTGCGGCCCGGACGTCGTCGCTGCGCAGCAGCGCGTCGTAGTGCGCGATCGCCGCGCCGCCGGCCCGCGCGCCGCTCAGCGGGTCGGCGAACAGCGGCCAACCCAGGCGCTCGCAGGCGCCGGCCAGGGCGCCGAGACCCGGTTCGGCGCGGCCGGCGACGACGATCGGCCGATGCGCGTCGCGCGCGACGACGGCCAGCGCGCGGCCGGCCGCCGCAGCGTCGTCGCCGGGCGTCAGGCGCAGCGCCCACGGGCGGCCGCCGCTGCGACCGGGCTGCGGGTCGGGGCCGAGCTCGTCGGGCGGCAGCAGCGGCTCGCGCAGCGCGAAGTTCAGGTGCACCGGCCCCGGCCGGCCGTCGAGCGCCGTCCAGAAGGCGCGGCAGGCGAGCGACCGCATCCAGCGCATGCTCTGCGGCGTCGCGTCGTGCGTGCCCACCTCGAAGAACCACTTCGCCGCGGTGCCGTAGAGGTCGATCTGGTCGATCGTCTGGCCGGCGCCGACCTCGCGCAGCTCGGGCGGGCGGTCGGCGGTGAGCACGACGAGCGGTACGCGCGCCTGGAAGGCCTCGATGACCGCCGGCGCGAGGTTCGCAGCCGCGGTGCCCGACGTGCACGTGATCGCCACGGGCCGGCCGCTGAGCTTCGCGGCGCCGACCGCGAAGAAGCCCGCGCAGCGCTCGTCGATGTGCGAGAAGCAGCGCAGCCGCGGCTCGCGCACGAGCGCGAGGACGAGCGGCGACGAGCGCGAGCCGGGAGAGGTGCAGGCCTCGCGCATGCCGCAGCGCGCGAGCTCGTCGGCGAACGCGCGCAGCAGCAGGTGGGTGTCGGGGCGGGCGGGCATGATGGCAGGGTGCCCGAGCCGCTCCTTCTCCTGCACGGCTTCACGCAGACCGGTCGCGGCTGGGACGAGGTGGTGCGCCACCTCGATGGCGAACGCTATCGCGCGATCGCTCCCGACATCCGCGGCCACGGGGCGGCCGCGACCCGCCGGCCGATCGACTTCGCCGCCTGCGTACAGGACGCCGTCGGGCTCATGCGCGGCCCGTTCGCGCTCGCCGGCTACTCGCAGGGCGGGCGGCTCGCGCTGCACGTGGCGCTCGCGCACCCCGGGCTCGTGACGCGGCTCGTGCTCGTGTCCGCGACGGCGGGGATCGACGACGACGCCGAGCGGGCCCGCCGGCGCGATGCCGACGCCGCCCTCGCCGCCTGGATGGAGGCCGACGGCCGGCTCATGACCGAGGTCGCCGACCGCTGGGGCGCGCAGGCCCTGTTCGCCACGCAGTCGCCGGAGGTCGCGGCGGCCGCGCGCGCGGACCGCCTCTCCAACGATCCCGTGCACCTCGCCGCGGCGCTGCGCGGGATCGGCACCGGTGTGATGGAGCCGCTGTGGGGGCGTCTCGGCGAGCTCGCGATGCCCGTGCTCGTCCTCGCCGGTGAGCGCGACGCGAACTACGTCGCGCTCGGCGGGCGGTTGACGGCCGCATTGCCCGATGCGACCCTCGTGGTCGTTCCCGCGGCGGGCCATGCGCTTGCGCTGGAAGCACCGGCGGCGGTCGCCACGGCGATCGGATCGCGCGCCGGTCACTAGGCTGCGGGCGTGGACGAAGGCCAGTCAGAGGCTGCCCAGCGGCGCGTCGTCGAGCTGAGCGAGCACTTGCGCGCCGCTCGCCTCGAGCGCGATCGTTTCGATGCAGCACGCAAGGAGCTCTTCTCGCAGCTTCAGCGCAGCGTCGAGAACCAGCGCAGGGTGCGAGAGCAGCACGGCGAGCGGCTGGCGCAGGCGGAGGCGCGGATCGCGGAGCTGGGACGGGAGCTGCAGCGGGCACAGCTGCACAGCGCCGAAGCGGGCTCGTCCGGCCCATCCGGCGAGGAGCGCGAGCGGCTCGCGCGGGAGGCCCAAGCCCTGCGTGTCGAGCGCGATCGCGCCCGCGATCAGGCTGCCGGGCTGGCCCGCCGCCTCGACGAGGAGACCGCGGCGCGCGCGCGAGAGATCACGCGCGCGTCAGCGCTCGAGGAGCGGCTGGCGCGGGCGCGCGCGGAAGGCGATCGGGCGATAGCGGAGCTGCGCAGCACCGTGATCGCCGCGGAGCGCGCCGTCGAGGACTCCACCGCCGGGGCGGCCGCGAGCACAGCGGATCTGCAGGCGCTGCGGGCGCGCGCCGACGAGGCCGAGGCTGCGCTGCAGGCAGCGCAGCGCGAGCACGAGCAACGCGTCATCGAGATCGAGCGGACAGCGGCGCAGGTCCGGGAGGAGTCCGAGGCGTCGGCGGCGGCGGCCGAGCAGGCGGCGCAGACGCTCGCTCAGGAGCTGGAGCTCGCACGCACGGAGGCGGCGCAGGCGCTGGAGGAGGCGCACCGTCGCGCTGCCGAGCAGCTCGCGGCCGCGAGCGAGGAGCGTGAGCGCCTGCAGGGCGATCTGGGCTCCACGACCGGCGAGCTGCGCGAGGAGCTCGAGCGCGCGCGTCGCCGGACGGGCGAGGTCGAGCGCGCGCTCGTGACGGTATCCCGCGATTCGGAGGCGCACATCGCCGAGCTCGAGGCCGAGGCGGCGCGGACGCAGGAGGAGGCCCAGGCGCGCGTCGAGGCCGCGGAGAAGGCGGCGACGGAGGCGCGCGAGGAGGCCGCCCGCGACGTCTCCGAGGCGCTCGGCGCCGCCGAGCGCCAGCTGGCGCAGGCTCGCGAGCAGGCCGCAGAGGAGCTCGCCGCCGAGCGGGCGCGGCGGGAACGCGCGCAGGCGAAGCTGGCGGCGCGCCTCGAGGCGCTCGAGCAGGAGCTCGAGCAGGCGCGGGCGCGCGCCACCGAGCTCGAGGTCGCGAACGAGACGGCCGGGCAGGAGGCGGACGCGCGCGCGGCCGAGTTGCAGGCCGCGGTGGCCGGGTTGCAGTCCGCGGGGATGCACGCGCGCGAGCAGCACGAAGCTCGCACTGCCGAGCTCGAGGCGGCAGCGGCGCAGGCGCGCCAGGAGCTCGAGGCGCGCGTGGCAGAGGCGCAGGCCGAGGCCGAGCGCGCGCGCGAGGAGGCCGACGTGCGCCTTGCGTCGCGCGTGGAGGAGATCGAGCGCCTGGCCGAGCAGGAGCGAACGGCGGCCGATGCGCGCGCGGGCGAGCTGGAGCTCGCCGCGGTCGAGGCGCGCGAGGAGGCAGGCCGCGAGGTCGCCGAGGCGCTCGAGCAGGCACGGCGCGAGGTGGCCGCGACGCGCGAGGAGCTCGAGGCGCATCGCGCCGATCGTCAGACCAGCGAGGGCGAATGGGCCGCGCAGCTGGCGGCGGTCTCCGACGAGCGAGACCAGGCGCGCAGCCATGTGACCGAGGTGGAACGCGAGCTTGCCGACGCGCGCGAGCAGTCCGCCGGCGCGCTGGAGGAGGAACGCCGGCGCGCCGTGGAGGAGCTCGCGGAGGTGCATGCGGACCGCGAGCGGGCCGAGGCCGAGGCGGCGCAACGGGTGGCCGAGCTCGGCAAGGAGCTCAAGCAGGCCAGGCGCGCCGCGCGCACCGCCGAGCAGGAGGCGCAGGCGGCGGCGGACGCCGCCGCCGTGCGCGCGCAGGAGCTCGAGACCGCGGCCGCGCAGGCGCGCGAGCGGTCCGAGGCGCGCATCGCCGAGCTCGAGGCCGCGGCGCAGACGGCGCGCGAGGAGTCAGCGGCGCAGGTGGCGGCGGCCGAGCAGGCGCGGGACACCACGGCGGCGCGGGTCGCGGAGCTTGAGGCCGCCGCGGAGCTGACGCAGGACGAGGCGGCGGCGCGGATCGCGGAGCTTGAGGCCGCCGCGGAGCTGACGCAGGACGAGGCGGCGGCGCGGATCGCGGAGCTCGAGGCTGCGGCGGAGCTGATACGCGCGGATTCGCAGGCGCGTGTGGCGGAGCTCGAGTCCGCCGCAGTGGCCGCGCATGAGCAGGCCGAGGCGCGGTTCGCGGCGCTCGACGCGGACGCGGCCGCGGCGCGCGACGAGCTGACCGCCCGGGCGGCTGAGCTGGAGTCGGCAGCGGCCCGCGCGCAGGACGACTTCGACGCGCAGATCGCCGAGATGCAGGCCGACGCGGCCGACGCCCGTGAGGCGGCCGACGCACGCGAGGCCGAGCTTCGGCTGGCCGCGCAGCAGGCTGCGCAGGATGCGGCGCAGACGCTGGCGGCGGCGAACGAGGAGGCGGCAGCGCGCATCGCCGAGCTGGAGCGTGCCGCAGAGCGGACGGCGGGCGAGCTCGAGGAGGCGCGCGAGGCCGCCGCTCGTGAGCTCGCCGGGCTGCGCCAGGAGCTGACCGCCGAGCTCGAGGCCGAGCGGCAGGCGCACGAAGCGGCGCGGGCGGCGGCGGCAACGCAGATCGCGACCCTGACGAGCTCACTCGAGCAGACACAACGCCTGGCGACGCAGTCCAGCCGGGCGCTCGGCGCCGCACGGAAGTCGTTCGCCGGCCGGATGGAGGCCGCGGAGGTCGAGGCGGCTGAGATCCGGGCGGGCGCCGAGCGCGAGCTCGCCGACGTCCGTGCGACCGCTGAGCGCGATCTGGCCACCGCTCGCGAGGAGGCCGAGCGTGAGCTCACCGGCGTCCGTGAGGAGGCGGAGCGCGAGCTGACCGGCGTCCGTGAGGAGGCGGCGCGCGAGCTGGCCGCCGCTCGCGAGGCGGCCGAGCGCGAGGTGACCACGGCCCGTGAGGAGGCGCAACAGCAGATCGCCCGGACCCTCGAGGCGGCGGAGCGAGACATCGCCGCGGCTCGGGACGAGGCCGAACGCGAGGCCGCGACAGCGCGGGAGGAGACCGTCAGCGTGCGCGAGGAGGCCGGGCGCGACGTCGCCGTCGCTCGCGAGGAGGCCGTTCGCGTGCGCGAGGAGGCCGCGCGCGACCTCGCGGCCGCTCGCGAGGAGGCCGAGCGCGTGCTGACCGCCGCTCGTGAGGAGGCGGCGCGCGAGCTGGCCGCCGCTCGCGGAGCGAGGCCGAACGCGATGTCGCCGCCGTTCGCGGCGAGGCCGAGCGCGCGCGGGAGGAGGCGGCGCGCGAGCTGGCGGCCGTGCGCGAGGAGGCCGAGCGCGAGCGCGAGGAGACCGCCGAGCGGATCGCGACGAGCGCGAGCGAGCTGGTCGACACGCGCGGCGAGCTCGAGCGCGTCGGCGCCGAGCTGGCGCAGCTCGCCGCGCTGTACGCGTCGGAGCAGGAGGAGCGCGGGCGCGAGTCCGAGGACGCCCAGCTCCGCATCCGGCGGCTCGAGGAGGAGCTGGCGGTGGTTCGCGCGGAGATGGCCGACCGCACGTCCGAGCTCGAGCGCGCGCTCGACAGCGCGAACACCGAGCTCGTGACGACCACGGCGCGCTTCGAGGAGGCACGCAAGGAGATCCGGCCGCGGGCGGCAAGGAAGATCGCCGAGCTGCAGGCCGAGCTCGACAGCGAGCGTGCGCTGCGCGCGGATGTCCAGCTGCGCACGACCGAGGCGATCGAGAGCGCGCGCGCCCAGTACGCGGAGGCGCTCGCACAGCACGAGATCGTGCTCGCGCGGCACGAGGTGGCGAGCGACGAACGCGAGGCCGCGCTCGCCGATCGTGAGCAGGAGCTCGCGGCTGCTCTCGGTCGTCTCTCCGAGATGGAGGAGACGCTCGCCGCCACCGCGGCCGGCTTGGCGCGCGCCGAGGAGGCGGGCGCAGTCCGCGAGCAGGAGGCCGTCGCCCTGCGCGAGCAGGCACGGCAGGCAGCGGAGAGCGAGCAGGCCCACCGACTCGAGGCCGCGCAGGCGCAGGCCGAGGTGGCCCGGCTGCGCGAGGAGTCCGAGCATCGACTGGCCCAGCAGCGTGAGGCCGGTCGCGCGGCGGCTCTGGGGGAGCACGGGGAGGAGCTCGCTGCCGCGCAGCAGCGCCTCGCCGAGGTGGAGGCGGCGCTGGCGACGGCGCTGCATCGAATGCAGGGCGCCGAGGCGGCGCGAAGCAGCCTCGAGCAGCAGTTGCGTGAGCACGAGCGCTGGGGTGGCAGGAGCGGTCAGCGCCTCGCCGGCGAGCGCGAGCGGCGGGAGCTCGCGCGGCGGCGGCTGACCGAGATCGACGAGCGGCTGACCGCGGCGATCAGCATGATGCCGACGATCGTCGTGCGCGACCAGCCGCCGGGCGACGGCGCTACGGGCATGGGCGCCATCGTTCCGGCGAGGTGCCGCCGGCGCCCCCGTCGCACCATCAGCCCTGGGCGGAGTAGCTGCGCCTCCTCGGGGTCAGAAGGCACGAGCGTCGTTCTGCACGCTTGGATCGAGGTCGGCGTGGCGGGGTTCTGGGGGATGGCGCCGCGGTGGCTCTGTCCAGCGGCGGTGACGAACGCGCCGGTACACTCCGGCCAAGGTATGACCTCTTCCCGAGACCCACTCGGCCATCAGCGAGGTCAGGCGGACAGCGATGCCGTAGCTCAGCCTGACGGCGGACCTGAGCTGCGATGGCGGCGCACGCTGGACCTGCGCAAGCGACCGGCGACGGCTGAAGGTCGACGGCTTGCTCAAGGAATTCGGCTACGCCGAGTTGTCGCCGGCCGCAGCGAAGGCCATCGAAGCACGCCTGGCGCGGGTGGGACTGCAGGTTGCGCCGTCGCTGCACGTCGCCGAGGGGGCCGACATCATCACGATCGGGCGTTGGTCCTGGGGCGGCCCGGTGCCGCCGCCCGCGCGGCCGCCGGCCGCGGATCGACCGCTGGCCCTCCCGCGCCGCCGCCCCCGATCTCCTCCCGCGGCGCCGACGCCGTCACCCCGGCAACGGCGCCGCCGACGGCGGATCGTGACGCGGAGCTGGGGCTGCACGCCTGCAGCTCGAACGGCTGCGCACGGAGCTCGAGAGGAGGGTGCGCGATCATGGAATCCCAAGTGGCCTCGCGCGAACGCGAGCTGGGAGAGGCGCGCACGGAGGCCGAGCGCCTGCGCGCAGATCGCAGAGCTCGAGCTCGGAGAGGAGCCGACCCGGGCGCGTCGCGGCGGAGGCCAGCTCGCCGCGAACGGGCGGCGATGCTCCAGGGGGAGCCTGGCGAGCTGGCCGAGCTGGCCAACGTCCTGCACGACACCCGGGCCGCACTGGCTGCGACGCAGCAGGAGATCCGGCAGATTCTCCAGGATCTGGCGCGGAGGACGTCGCCGAGCCGGACGAGGAGCGTGACGTGGTCGCGGGCCCGCAGTCGCCGACGAGGGCGGCGGAGCCGATCTGCCGAGGCTGAGCGCAGAACATCGATCCCGGAGCGGTCAGGACGTTCTTCCAGAACACCCCCGAAGAACGACCTCGTCGACGGGGGCTTCCTGGCCGAAGGCGGTGAGCCGTCTGCTGGCGGTGCCGACGATCGCGAGCGATCTTCGGCGTGAGGGCGCATGCTGAAGGTCCTCGTGGCGGCGCTGCTGATGATCGGCGTGCTCGGCGCGGCGATCGTCGCGGGCAGCGGTGCCGAGGGCGACCCCGCGCCGGCCCCTGAGCTGACGCTGCGCCAGGCCGTCGGCCAGCACATGATCTTCGCCTACGAAGGCGAGCGGCCGCCGCCGGCCCTGCGCCGCCGTATCGCCCGCGGCGAGGCCGCCGGCGTCATCCTCTTCACGCGCAACGTGCGCTCGGCGAGCCAGGTGCGCGCGGCCATGCGCGGGCTGCAGGCGATCCGCCGCCCGGCCGGCCTGCGGGCACCGCTCATCGTCATGGTCGACCAGGAGGGCGGACCGGTGCGGCGCATCCCGGGCGCCCCGGAGCGCGCCGCCGCCAGCGTCACCTCCGCCGAGCAGGCGCGCGCCGACGGCCGCGCCGCCGCGCGCACGCTACGCCGGGCGGGCGCCAACATGGACCTGGCTCCCGTCGCCGACGTCGGGCGAGCCGGCGCCGCCCTGCAGCGCGAGCGGCGCACCTACGGCAGCACCGCGGCCGAGGTCGGCGCGCGCGCCGGCGCGTTCGCTCAGGGCCTGCGTGCGGGCGGCGTCCGCGCCACCGCCAAGCACTTCCCCGGCTTCGGTGCGGCCGCGGTGAACACCGACAACGCCGCGCAGCGAATCGGGACATCGCTGGCCACGCTGCGCCGTACCGACGAGGCGCCGTTCAAGCAGCTCATCGACGATCGCGTCGACGCCGTGATGGCGTCGACCGCCGTCTATCCCGCCCTCGACGAGCGCCCGGCCGCCTTCTCGCGCCGGTGGCTGCGCGACGAGCTGCGCGGACGCCTCGGCTTTCGCGGCGTGATCATCACCGACGATCTCGGGACGCCGGCCGTCGCCGCGTACGGCTCCAGCCGGCGGCGCGCCGTGCTGGCCGTCGAGGCCGGCGTGGACCTGCCGCTGTTCTCCTCGAGCTACACGGCCGGCGCGCAGGCGGCCGAGGGCCTGCTCGCGGCGGCGCGCGACGGCCGGCTCGACGCTGCCGGCCTGCGCGCCGGGGCCCGCCGCGTGCTGGCGCTACGGGCTGAAATCGCGCGCTAGCGTGGCGTCCAGCCAGGTGACGACGGCGGCCCAGGCGCGGCTGGACGGGTCGATCGGGTCGCGATGACCTCCCGGCGCCTCGACGAGCGTGACGACGCCGCCCGCCGCGCGCGCGGCCGCCGCATACTCGCGCGAGCGCTCCACGGAGACCGTCTCGTCGTCGACCGCGTGCACCATCCCCACCGGCACCTCGAGCGGGAGGCGGCGGATCGGATCGGCCTGCGCCCAGCGCCCCGGCACCGCCGCGGGCCCGCCCCCGAGCAGCTCGCGCGCCGGCGATCCCGCGCTCTCGAGGTCGCTGACGGCGGCCAGCGCAGCGACGCCCACGGCGCGCACGACCGGCGTCGACCCCACCGCCCCCGGCGGCAGCCAGGCGCGCCCGGCCGCCCACAGCGCGAGCTGCCCGCCGGCCGAATGGCCGAGTAGCAGCACGCGGTCGAGGTCCAGCGAGCGGTCCTGCAGCGTGGCGAGGTGATCGATCGCCGCCGCGACGTCCTGGAACGTCTGCGGCCAGCCGCCGCCGTCGCGGCCGAGACGGCGGTACTCGACGTTGTACGCCGCGTATCCGCGCCGGACGAGGTCGAGACACAGCGGCCGCATGACCAGCCGCGTGTACGGCGGTTGCCAGTAGCCGCCGTGCAGCACGACCACGACCGGGTGCGCGCCCGCCTCGCGCGGCGCATGCAGGTCGGCGACCTGGCGCGGGTGATCGCCGTAATGCTGGCGTCCGGGCGGCCGGCGCAGCGCCGCTCCCGCGATCCGCAGCGCCAGGCGCGTCATCCGAGCAGGCCCGGCCCGCGCGGCACCGCGATCGCGCCGTCGTGGACGGCGAGGCTGTGCTCGCAGTCGGCGAAGAGGTCCAGCGTCGACAGGCCGCAGGCGGTGTCGATCCGCAGCGCCGCCGCGGCGTGCAGCGCCGCGGCGATCCCCAGCGGGCCGTCGAATGTCGAGGCGACGTAGGGCTCGGCGCCGGACGCGCGTACGAGCGTCGCGCACGCCAGCAGCCCCGAGATCCCGCCGCAGCGCCCGATCTTGAGGCAGACGGCATCCGCCGCGCCGGAGGCCAGGGCGCCCGGCACGGCGGCCGTCTCGTCCATGGCGATCCGCACCGCGACCCGCTCGCGCAGCGCGCGCAGCGCGCGCAGCCCGTGGACCGGCTCCTCGACGAGCTCGAGGCCGGCGCCCGCGAGCGCCTCGATCGTCCCGGCGGCCTGCTCGACGTCCCAGGCGCCGTTGGCGTCCAGGCGCAGCAGCGGCTGCGGCCCGAGCGCCGCGCGCACGGCGGCGACGCGGCCGGCGTCGTCGCCGATGCCGACCTTGAGCTTCACGCAGCGAAAGCCGGCCCGGCGCGCCGCCTCGGCGCCGGCGGCGGCGCCCGCGCGATCGGTCGCCCCGATCGTCGCGTTGACGGTCACCTCGTCGAGCACGTCGTCGGTGAGCAGGCGCGAGACCGCGCAGCCGGCGCGGTGCCCGGCGCGGTCCCACAGCGCCATGTCGACCGCCGCCAGCGCCTGCGGCAGCTCGTCCGCGGCGCGGCAGGCATCGAGCAGCTCGCCGCCCGGCAACGCGTCGTCGGCGGCCTCGAGGACCGTCCTGTAGGCCTCGAGCGCGGCACGCGCGCGGGCGGGCGAGACGCCGTCGTAGTCCTCCAGCGGCGCCGCCTCCCCGTGGCCGCGGACACCGTCCTTCCCGACGAGCTGGAGCTCGAAGATCTCGCGCCGATCGATGGCGCCGTAGGACGTCTGCAGCGGGCTGCGAAAGCGCAGCGTCCGCCGCTCGATCGTGACGCGCACTGGAGCGCTCCCGCCGCCCGGCCTAGCTCGCCAGCACGCCCGCGCTGAGCAGGACACAGAAGGCGAGCTGCAGCATCCCCGTCTGCGCGAGCGCCTCGTTGAGCGTCGGACCGTCGGAGTGGGCGCGGACGGTGCGGGCGAGGCGCACCGCGAGCGGCAGCGTCAGCCAGCACGCCAGCAGCCACGGCGAGAGGTCACCCAGCAGCCAGGGCAGCGGCGCGACGAGGTAGGGCACGTAGAGCATGAGCCCGTAGACGGTCCGCGCGCGCTCGCGGCCGAGGCGGACGGCGAGCGTCCGCTTGCCGGCACGCTTGTCGGTGTCCATGTCGCGCACGTTGTTGACGACGAGGATGGCGGCGGCCAGCAGCCCCACCGGCACGGCGAGGACGAACGCCTCGGTCGGCCAGGCCTGCAGCTGCGCGAAGGACGAGCCGGACACCGCCGCGATCCCGAAGAACAGGAAGACGAAGACCTCGCCGAGCCCCTCGTAGCCGTACGGCTTGGGCCCGCCGGTGTACAGCACGCCCGCGGCGATCGAGGCCACGCCGACGAACAGCAGCTCGATGCCGGCGGCGAACACGAGGTAGAGGCCGCAGACGACGGCCAGGCCGAAGGTCACGTACGTCGCGACGAGGACCTGGCGCGGCGGCACGAGCCCGCCCGCCGTCACGCGCACCGGGCCGAGCCGGTCGTCGCTGTCGGCGCCGCGCCGCGCGTCGGAGTAGTCGTTGGCGAGGTTGGTGCCGATCTGGATGAGGATCGAGCCCAGCAGCGCGGCGATGAACGGCCCGACGCGGAACACGCCCGCGGCGCCGGCGAGCGCGGTGCCGACGAGGACCGGCGCGACCGCCGCCGGCAGCGTGCGGATGCGCGCGGCCATGAGCCAGATGCGCAGCGGCGACGTGCTGGAGGCGGTGGCGGCCATGGGCGTGAACCTAGACGGTCCTGCGGAGAGAGAGCGGGCCAGCCTACGGGCGCTTGGGGAACCTCGAGAAGTCCGGCCGGCGCTTCTCGCGATAGGCGTCGCGGCCCTCCTGCGCCTCGGCGTTCTCGTAGAACAGGAGGTTCGCGTCGTGCGCGAGCTGCTGGATGCCGCTGAAGCCGTCCTCGGAGGCGTTGAAGCTCGCCTTCACGAGGCGCAGGGCGAAGGGCGACATCGCGAGCATCTCGTGACACCAGGCGACGGTCTCCTCCTCGAGCGTCGCGAGCGGCACGACCGTGTTGACGAGACCCATCGCCAGCGCCTCCCGCGCGGAATACTGGCGGCAGAGAAACCACATCTCCTTGGCCTTCTTCGGGCCGACGAGCGACGCGAGCAGGCCGGCCCCGAAGCCGCCGTCGAAGGAACCCACGCGCGGGCCGACCTGGCCGAAGCGGGCGTTGTCGGCGGCGATCGTCAGGTCGCAGACGAGGTGCAGCACGTGCCCGCCGCCGATCGCGAAGCCGGCGACCATCGCCACGACCGGCTTGGGCAGGCGGCGGATCTGGATGTGCAGGTCCGTGACGTGGAAGCGGCCCACGGCACCGGGCTTGCCGGGCTCGGTCAGATAGCCGGTATCGCCGCGGACGTTCTGGTCGCCGCCCGAGCAGAAGGCGAGCTCGCCCTCGCCGGTGAGCACGATCACGCCGACCGACGTGTCCTCGCGGGCGCGCTCGAGCGCCCGGGAGATCTCGACGATCGTCTGCGGCCGGAACGCGTTTCGCACCTCGGGCCGGGCGATGGTGATCTTCGCGATGCCGTCGCCACCGAGCTCGTAGCGGATGTCGGTGTAGTCGCCCTCGCCCGCCGTCCACTCGATCGCCATGGCGTGCAGGTTAGTTTCCCCCACGACATGCTCGTCGAAGCCTGGCTCCATCGCGCCGGCCGCACCCGCCCGGACACCGTCGCGCTGCGCGCCGACGACGGCGCGCTGACCTACGCCGAGCTCTACGACGGCGCCACGCTCGCCGCCCGGCGCCTCAGCGCGCTCGGCGTGCGGCCCGGCGACCGCGTCGCGATCGCGCTGCCGGCGCGGCGCGCGTTCGTCGAGACGCTGCACGGCTGCCTGCTGCTCGGCGCCGTCGCGGTCCCGATCGACCGGCGCCTGAAGCCGCCCGAGCGCCGCGACCAGGCGGCAAGCTGCGCGACGGTCGTGAGCAGACCGCTCGACGGGCTCGCCGACGACGGCGCGCCGCTGCACGGCACCCACGACCTCAGCGCCACGGCGATCGTCGTGCATACGTCGGGCACGACGAGCGGGCCGCGTGCGATCGCGCTGACGTACGGCAACTGGCTGTGGAGCGCGCTGGGCTCGGCCGCCGCACTCGGCGTCCGCCGCGACGACGTCTGGCTGTGCACGCTGCCGCTGTCGCACGTCGGCGGCCTCTCGATCCTCGTGCGCAGCGCGATCTACGCGACGCGCGTCGTCCTGCACGAGCGCTTCTCGGCGGAGGCCGCCGCCGACGAGATCGCCACCCGATCCACGCTCGTCTCCGTCGTCCCGACGACGCTCGCGCGCCTGCTCGACGCCGGCCTGCGCCATCCGCCGCGCCTGCGCGCGGCGCTGGTCGGCGGCGCGCCGATCGCGCCGGCGCTGCTGCACCGGGCGGCGGCGGCCGGCGTGCCGACCGTCTCGACCTACGGGCTGACGGAGGCCTGCTCGCAGGTCACGACCGGGGGGCCGCCGCTCTTCTGCACCCGCGTGCGCGTCGGCGCACGCCGCGAGATCCTCGTCGCGGGCCCGACGGTGGCGCCGGCGGCGCTGGCGGGCGACGGCTGGCTGCACACGGGCGACGAGGGCGCGCTCGACGCCGCGGGCGTTCTCACGGTGACCGGGCGCGCCGGGGACACGATCGTCACCGGGGGGGAGAACGTGGCCCCGGCCGAGGTCGAGGCCGTGCTCGAGAGCCATCCGGCGGTCGCCGAGGCCGCCGTCCACGGCGCGCCGGACCCCGAATGGGGGGAGCGTGTCGTCGCAACAGTCGTCCTGCGTGACGGCGAGACCGCAACAGACGACGAGCTGCGCGGTTATTGTCGTGTGCGGCTCGCGGGATACAAGGTCCCTCGAGTCTTCAGATTCACCCGCGAGCTACCGAGAACGGTCTCAGGGAAGTTGTTGCGCCGATCTTTGGAGGAATGAATGTCACGCCTGAGCCGTCGCTCGTCGATCCTCGTCGCCACCGCCGTCGCGGCGCTCGCTGTGCCTGCGGCAGCGCACGCGGCGACGTACACCGTCAAGGCCGGTGACGGCCCGTGCGGTCCCGGCGACCTCGCCTGCGGCGGGCTCGTGGAGGCCGCAGCCGCCGCGGCCGCCGGCGACGTGTTCAACGTCGCCGCCGGCACGTACGCGTCGGCGACGTTCACGACCGACGTCACGGTCAAGGGCGACCTCGGCTTCGTCGTCGACGGCACGCTGGAGTTCGCCGGCGGCGGCGTCTCGAAGCTCTCGAAGGTCGCCGTGGCGACCGGCGCGGGCAACGCGCCGGCGATCTACGTCAGCGGCGGCGGCGGGCTCGAGCTCAGCGACTCGGCGGTCGTCAGCCGCGACGGCTTCGGCGTCTTCATCACCGCCGGCCTGGGCAACAAGATCGTCCGCTCGGCGGTCGTGACCGGCGGCGCGGCGGCCAGCGCGCTGCAGGTCCAGACCGGACCGGACGACGGGAACGTCGACGTCACCGCCGACTCGTCGATCTTCTCGGGCGGCGGCGCCGGCGTCCGCGCGTTCACGCGCAACAACGAGGCCGAGGCGCTCGTCGGCCGGCGGGCGGGGGACATCACCCTGCGCCTGCGCCACATCACCGCCGCGGCCTCGACGAACGGCATCGACATCGACTCCAACAACTCGCGCACCCTCCTGGGCAACACGGGCAACATCGCCGCCGTCGTGTCCGACTCGATCGCCCTCAACAACCGGGTCGTGAACTTCCCCGGGACGCTGGGCATCCCGCCGCTCGGCGCGAACAGCGCCACGCTCACCGTCACGCGCACCCTCCAGTCGGCCGATCCCGCCGTGCTGTTCCTCAACCCGGCCGGGGGCAACTACCGGCTGCGGGCCGATGCCACCCAGGCGATCGGCCAGGGCAGCGTGACCGCCGGCGAGTCGGCGACCGACATCGACGGCGAGGACAGGTCGGCCGCGCCGACGGATCTCGGCGCCGACGAGTACAACAACGCGGCGCCGACCGCGAAGATCGTCGTCGCCACCGCCAACCCGCGTTCCGCGCAGCCCGTCACGTTCGACGGGCGCGGCTCGAGCGACCGCGAGGGCAACGCGAGCATCGCCGAATACCGCTGGCGCTTCAGCGACGGCAAGGCCGAGACGACGACGCAGCCGTTCGTGCAGCACACGTTCGCCGAGGAGGGCGATGCCGCCGCCGGTCTGGTCGTCGTCGACAAGCAGGGCGCCGCAAGCCCCGAGGTCGCCGTCAGCTTCAAGCTCGCCAACGGCACGCCGCCCGGCGTGGCGATCGTCAAGCCGAAGGCCAAGCAGACGTTCCGCACCTACACGACGACGACGAAGACCGTCACGAAGAACGGCAAGAAGGTCAAGACGAAGACGCGCAAGCGCACGAAGATCCAGATCGCCGGCCTCTCGAAGGCCAAGGTCGGCAACATGCAGCGGGTCCTCCTGACCCTGCAGAAGACCGGCTCGACCACGTCGAAGACGAAGTGCCGCTTCTACGACGCCAAGAAGGGGCTGCGCCTCGTCTCGTGCAGCAAGCCGATCCTCATCACGGCGCGGCTCGTGAAGGACAGCGCGGGCGGGGAGTGGACGTACGGCGTGCCGACGACACGGCCGCTGTCGCCCGGCAAGTGGAAGGTCTCCGCCTACGGCGTCGACACGACGGGCGCGTTCGGCAACTCCGCCACCACCGGCGCGACGGTGAGCTTCACCGTCAAGAAGTAGCGGGTGAGGCGCCCATAGCCGCCCGCCGCAGGGTCGTCCTGCTCGCCGCCGTGGTCGCCGCTCTCGCGGCGCCCTCGGCGGCCGGCGCTACCACCTTCACGGTGGCCGAGGGCGCCGGCGCGTGTGGCGGCGCGGACACCGCGTGCGGCACGATCGCCGCGGCCGCGGGCGCCGCCGGCGCCGGCGACGCCGTCCAGATCGCGCCGGGCACGTACGCCGAGAGCGCGACGTTCGCCGCCGGCAACGTCACGATCACGGGCTCGACGGACGCGCCCGGCGTCGTCGTCGGCGGCACGCTGACCTTCAGCGGCGCCGGCTCGCCGAGCGTGCTGCAGAAGCTCATCGTCGCGGCCCCCGCCGGCAGCGGGCCGGCCGTCGCGGCGACCGGCGGCGCGGGAGTCGCCGTGCGCGACGCCGTGCTGCTCAGCGCCGACGGCCCGGGGATGTCGATCACGGGCGGCTCGGCGAACGAGCTCACGCGCAGCTCGGTGCTGGCGGCGGCCGCCGGCGGCCGGGGCGTCGACGTCGCGCTCGGCGCGACCGGCGCGAACCTGACGATCGAGTCCAGCATCGTCAGCGGCGGCGCCGGCGGCGTCAGCCTGGCCGTGAAGACGGGCGTCGGAACCCTGGTCTCGGCCGGCTCGGCGAGCATCACGGCACGACACGTCACCATCGCCGGCGCCGCGACCGCCGTCGCGCTGGACTCCAGCGCCGCGACCGGGCTGCTGTCGGCGCAGGGCAACATCGCCGTGAGCGCGTCGGACTCGATCGTGCTCGGGGCGACCTCCGCCAGGAACAACGCCGGCCTGCTCGCGCCGCTCGTGCCGCCGAACACGGCCTCGCTCGCGCTCACCCGCACCGAGGGCGCTGCCGCGCCCGACACGCTGTTCGCCAACGCCGGCAGGCGCAACTACCACCTGCGCGCCGACGCCCCGGTGATCGACAAGGGGCAGCTCACCGCGGGCGAGTCGGCAACCGACCTGGACGGCCAGCCGCGCCGGGCGGGCGCGGCGAGCGACCTGGGCGCCGACGAGTTCGTCAACGCGGGCCCCACGGCGTCGATCGCCGTCACGACGCCCGTGCCGAAGGCGACGATCCCCGTGACGTTCGACGGCGCGGGCTCGATCGACCGCGAGGCCGGGGTCGGCGGCGGCATCGTGGAGTACCGCTGGACCTTCGGCGACGGCAGCACCGCGACGACGCCGGTCCCGACGGTCGACCACATCTATCCGAAGCCCGGGGCGGTCCTCGCGCAGCTCGTCGTCGTCGACCGCCAGGGGGGCGTGAGCGAGCCGGCGACGACGCCGGTCAAGCTCGAGAGCGGCACCGCGCCGACGGTCGTCATCACGCGCCCGAAGCGCAACGCGAAGGTCGCGCTGCTCGCGAAGCGGCGCAAGGGCCAGAGCAAGCGCCCGCGGGCGAAGATCCGGTTCGCGGGCACCGTGAGGGCGTCACAGGGCGTCAAGAGCGTCGTGCTCACGATCGAGAAGATCGGCACGACGAAGAAGACCTGCAGCTGGCTGGACACGCGCAAGGGCCTCGTCAGGAAGCCGTGCGCACAGCCCGTGTTCGTCGGCGCCAAGGTCACACGCGGAACCTGGAGCTACACCGTCGCCGGCAAGATCAAGCTCCCGAAGGGCAGCTATCGGGTCAGCGCCTACGGCACGGACAACGGCGGCGCCTTCGGCAACTCCGCCTCCGCCAAGCGCCGCGTCGTGCGCTTCTCGCTGAGGTAGGTTGCGCGCGGTGGCGCCATCCGATCCCGACGAGTACCGCGCCGCCAGCCGCGCGAGCTGGGCCGGCGCGGCCGGCGCGTGGGGCACCTACCGCCACGTGCTGCAGGCGGCGGGCGAGCCGGTCTCGCACTGGATGGTCGACGCGATCGATCCGCAGCCCGGTCATCGCGTGCTCGAGCTCGCCGCGGGCCCCGGCGACACCGGCTTCCTCGCCGCTGAGCTGATCGAGCCCGGCGGCACGCTGATCAGCTCCGACGTCGTCGAGGAGATGGTCGATCAGGCGCGTGCCCGCGCCGCCGAGCTGGGGATCGCCAACGTCGAGTTCCGCACGATCGACGCCGAGTGGATCGACCTGCCGACGGCGCACGTCGATGGCGTGCTCGCGCGCTGGGCCTACATGCTGCTGGCCGACCCGGCGACCGCGCTGCGCGAGACGCGCCGCGTCCTGCGCCCCGGCGGTCGCCTCGCCCTCGCCGCCTGGGCCGATCCGCACGACAACCCGTGGGCGTCCGCGCCGCGGGCCGAGCTCGCCGCGATGGGCGCCGCCGATCCCCCCGAGCCCGGCGCCCCCGACATGTTCGCGTTGCGCGACCCGCAGCGCATCGCCGGCCTGCTCGAGGAGACCGGCTTCGGCGACATCGTCGTGGAGCAGGTCGAGATCGCCTATCGCTACGCGAGCCTCGACGACTGGTGGGACACGACGCTCGACATATCGGCGCTCCTCGCGCGGGCCGTCGGCGCGCTGACGCCCGCGCAGCGCGATGACCTGCGCGACGCGCTGGACGCGCGCCTCGCGCAGTACGTCGCCGAGGACGGCTCGGTCGTGCTGCCCGGGCTGTCGCACGTCGCCGCGGCCGGCGCCTGAGCACGCGACGCCGTCAGCGGCGGGGCGCGGTCGGCGGCGCGCGGCCGCCTGCGCGCCGTGGCCGGTCACTAGGATCGGGCGCCATGTACTACGACGACGACGCAGATCTCACCCTCCTCGACGGCAGGACCGTCGCCATCATCGGCTATGGCTCGCAGGGCCACGCCCACGCGCTGAACCTCAAGGACTCGGGCGTCGACGTCGTCGTAGGCCTGCGCGAGGGCTCCGCCTCCGCCGCGAAGGCGAAGGAGCACGGCCTCGAGGTGCTCGGCGTCGCCGACGCCGCCAGCCGCGGCGACCTCGTGATGATGCTCGTCCCCGACGAGCTGCACCGCGAGGTCTACGAGGGCGAGGTCAAGGACGGCATCGCCGAGGGCAACATGCTGCTGTTCGGCCACGGCTTCTCGATCCACTACGACGAGGTCCAGCCGCCGCCCGGCGTCGACGTCGCGCTGATCGCTCCGAAGGGCCCCGGCCACCTCGTGCGCCGCCAGTACCTCGAGGGCTCCGGCGTGCCGGGGCTGATCGCCGTCGAGCAGGACGCCAGCGGCAACGCCCAGGCGCTCGCCCTCGCCTACGCCCGGGGGATCGGCTGCACGCGCGGCGGCGTCATCGAGACCTCCTTCAAGGACGAGACCGAGACCGATCTCTTCGGCGAGCAGGCCGTCCTCTGCGGCGGCGCGTCCGAGCTGGTGCAGGCGGGCTTCGAGACGCTCGTGGAGGCGGGCTACGACCCGCAGATGGCGTACTTCGAGTGCCTGCACGAGCTCAAGCTCATCGTCGACCTCATGTACGAGAAGGGGCTGGCGGGCATGCGCTACTCGATCTCCAACACGGCCGAGTACGGCGACTACACGCGTGGCAAGCGGGTCATCACCGATGACACCCGGGCGAGCATGAAGCAGATCCTCACCGAGATCCAGAGCGGCGACTTCGCCCGCGAGTGGATCGCCGAGAACCGCGCCGGCCAGGAGAACTTCAAGCGCATGCGCGCCGAGCAGGCGGCCGGTCAGGTCGAGACGACCGGCAAGGAGCTGCGCTCGATGATGGACTGGATCGACACCGAGTTCAGCGAGTAGGCGTCGCCGGCGGCGACGCTGGACCGATTGCCGATCTCGCCCGGCATCACAGTCGGATAGGCTCGCCGCCATCAGGCAAGCCACGGCGGTCGGAGGACGTGCGGATGTGCTCTAGAGGCGCGCGACGGGCCCTGTTGTCGACCGCGGTGGGCGCCCTGGCAGCGCTCATGCCGGCGCACGCGCTCGCGCAGTCTCCGCCGGCCCCGGTGGTCGGAGCCGGCAAGCCCGGTGAGATCAAGGGCCAGTACATCGTCGTCCTCAAGAACGGCAGGGGCGCGGCCGCGGCAGACCGCGTCGAACGCCGTGCCCGCGGCCGGGGCGGACGCGTGCGCCACCAGTACCGCCGTGCGATCAACGGCTTCAGCGCCACCCTGTCGGACGATGCTCTCGCTGACCTCCGCAGCGATCCCGACGTCGCCTTCGTCGAGGCCGACGCGGTCGTCTCGGCCGACGCGACGCAGACCAACGCGACGTGGGGGCTGGATCGCATCGACCAGCGCGACATGCCGCTGGACCAGACGTACAACTACGACGCGACGGGAGCCGGCGTCGTCGCCTACATCATCGACACGGGGATCCGCACGTCCCACCAGCAGTTCGGCGGGCGCGCGGAGTCGGGCTTCGATGTGATCGACGGGGGTGACGGCGGATGACTGCGACGGTCACGGCACCCACGTCGCCGGCACGGTCGGCGGGTCCGAGCACGGCGTCGCCAAGGGGGTCGGCCTGGTCGCCGTGCGGGTGCTCGACTGCGACGGCCAAGGCACGGACTCGGGCGTCATCCGCGGCGTGGACTGGGTGACCGGAGATCACGCCTCCGGGCCCGCCGTCGCCAACATGAGCCTCGGCGGAGGAGCCTCCTCGGCGCTGGACCAGGCGGTGCGCAACTCGATCTCCGACGGCGTGACCTACGCGCGTCGCGGCAGGCAACGACAGCGGGAACGCGTGCAACAAGTCGCCCGCTCGCACGGCGGAGGCGCTCACCGTCGGATCGACGACCTCGAGCGACGCGCGATCCTCGTTCTCGAACTTCGGCACGTGCGTGGACCTGTTCGCGCCCGGCTCGAGCATCACCTCGGCATGGAACACGTCGGACAGTGCGACCAAGATCCATCAGCGGCACGTCGATGGCTTCGCCGCACGTCGCCGGCGCCGCCGCGGTGTTCCTGCAGGGCGCCCCGGGATCGTCGCCGGCGAATGTTGCTGCGGCGCTGATCGCCAACGCGACGTCGGGCAAGGTCACGAGCGCAGGGACCGGCTCGGCCAACAAGCTGCTGTACTCGCCGTCCGCGACGACGCCGCCACCGCCGCCGCCTCCGCCTGCCGCCTCCGCCTCCGCCTCCGCCGCCACCGCCACCGCCGCCACCGTCGGACTGTGCGCTGGCGGAGACGTTCAACGGCACGCTGAGCGGGTCGGGCGCTGGTCTCTCGCTGCCACGGCGGGCCGGAGTCGTACACGACGACGGTGCAACGGCGACGCATCTCGGGCTGTCTGCGGGGACCGTCGACGGCGAACTTCGATCTGGCTCTCAAGCAGCTCAGCTCGTCAGGGGCATGGACGACGGTGGCGCAGTCGACGGGCGCGACGTCGACGGAGAGCATCAGCTACGTGGCGGCCCGGCGGACGCTATCGCTGGCGGGTGTCCTCCGCAGCGGCGCCGGCGAGTACACGTTCGGGCTGACCGCGGCCGGGCACGGCAGTCCGCCGCCGCCGCCGCCGCCGCCTCCGCCTCCTCCGCCGCCTCCGCCGCCGCCGCCGCCGCCGCCGCCGCCGCCGCCGCCGCCGCCGCCTCCACCGCCTCCGCCTCCGGCCGTGCGTCATGTGAGACCGGGACGCTGTTCACGGGGACGCTGAGCGGCACCGGCGCAGGCAACCAGCACGACATCACGATCAGCGCGAACACGCACGCTCTACGGCTGTCTGTCCGGCACCGGTGCGAACTTCGACCTCTATCTGAAGAAGCTCAACTCGTCCGGCGCCTACGTCGAGGTGGCGCGCTCCAAGGGCGCGACCTCGACCGAGAGCATCACGTACGCCGCGACCCCCGGCACCTACCGCTGGCGGATCATCTCGGCCGGCGGCGGCGGCAGCTACGCGCTCAAGGTGGCAGGCTGAGCCGAGCGGGTCCGGGCGCCGCGGAGAAGCGCGACGGCGGCGATCTCGCGCGACGCCGTCGCGGCGGCCCGCGACCGCTAGACTCGGACGTGCCGTCGCGACTGGCGTTCGGGTGGAGCACACCACCGGGGAGCGGCGGAGCACCACCGCCGCGCGCCTGGGCCTGACCTGCACCCGCGAACAATGGGACGTCTGCCCACATGACGACGAGTACGCAGCTGAACATCCCCGCTGATCTGAAGCCGTCCGACGGCCGCTTCGGCTGCGGCCCCTCCAAGGTCCGGCCCGACGCGCTCGCGCGCCTCGCCGGCGAGCACGCGGCGCTCATGGGCACCTCCCATCGCCAGAATCCCGTCAAGGCGCTCGTCGGGCGTGTCCGCAGCGGGATCGCCGACCTGTTCGGGGCCCCCGAGGGTTACGAGGTCGCGCTGGGCAACGGGGGCACGACCGCGTTCTGGGACGCCGCCGCGCTGTCGCTCGTGCGCGACCGGTCCCTGCACCTGACCTACGGCGAGTTCAGCCGCAAGTTCGCCGACGTCACCCGCAACGCGCCCTTCCTCGGCGATCCGATCGTCCTGCAGGCCGACGCCGGCGACGCGCCGGAGCCGATCTGCGATCCGGCCGCCGACGCCGTCGCCTGGGCGCACAACGAGACCTCGACCGGCGTCATGGTGCCGGTCGTGCGCCCGGCCGGCAACGACGACGCGCTCGTCCTCGTCGACGCGACCTCCGGCGCCGGCGGCCTGCCGCTCGACGCCGCGCAGGCCGACGCCTACTACTTCGCGCCGCAGAAGAACCTCGGCTCCGACGGCGGGCCTGTGGCTGGCGCTGCTCAGCCCGGAGGCGGTCGAGCGCATCGCCGAGATCGACGCGACCGACCGCTGGATCCCCGAGTTCCTGCGTCTGCAGACGGCGCTGGAGAACTCGCGGCGAGACCAGACGCTCAATACGCCGGCGATCGCGACGCTCATCCTGCTCGCCGATCAGCTGGACTGGATGAACGACAACGGCGGCCTGGACTGGTGCGTCGCGCGCACCACCGAGTCCTCCGGCGCGCTCTACGGATGGGCCGAGCGGTCCGCCTACGCCACGCCGTTCGTCACGGACGCCGCCAAGCGCTCGCTCGTCGTCGGCACGATCGACTTCGCCGACACGGTCGACGCCGCCGAGCGTCGCTGCCACGCTGCGCGCCAACGGGATCGTCGACGTCGAGCCCTACCGCAAGCTGGGCCGCAACCAGCTGCGCGTGGCCATGTTCGCGGCGATCGAGCCCGCCGACGTGCGGGCGCTGACGGCCTGCATCGACTACGTCGTCGAGCGGGTGGCGTGATGGCCTCGATCGCCGCCGCCGGACCGAGCGACACCGCCGCGAGCACGATCGAGAGGATGCGCGTGCTCGTCGCCGAGAACATCGGCGACTCGGGCCTCGAGGTCCTCCAGGTCGCCGGCTTCGACGTCGACCGCGGCTTCGACTGGACGCGTGACCAGCTCGAGGAGCGGATCGCCGCCTACGACGCCATCGTCATCCGCTCGGCGACGCAGGTCGACGCCGGCCTCCTGGCCCGCGCGACGAGGCTGCGCGCCGTCGCGCGCGCCGGCGTGGGCGTCGACAACGTCGACGTCGCCGCGGCGACGAAGCGCGGCATCATCGTCGTCAACGCGCCGCGCTCGAACGTCGTCACCGCCGCCGAGCACACCATGGCGCTGCTGCTCGCCGTCGCGCGCAACGTGCCGCAGGCGCACGCCTCGCTCAGCGCCGGCCGCTGGGAGCGCAAGAGCTTCAGCGGAACCGAGCTGAGCGGAAAGACGCTCGGGATCCTCGGTTTCGGACGCATCGGCCAGCTCGTCGCGCACCGCGCGAAGGCGTTCGACATGGAGGTCGTCGCCTACGACCCGTTCGTCGCGACCGAGCTCTACAACACGCTCAAGGTGCAGCGCGCGGACAACCCCGAGGACGTGTACGCCGCCGCGGACTTCCTCACGTTGCACATGCCGACGACCGACGAGACCAACGGCATGATCAACGCGGACGCGCTCGCGAAGATGCGCGACGGGGTCCGGATCCTCAACGTCGCGCGCGGCTCGCTGATCGTCGACGAGGACCTCGAGGCGGCACTGGACAGCGGCAAGGTCGGCGGGGCGGCGCTCGACGTCTTTCGCTCCGAGCCGATCACCGAGCACCCGCTGTTCGGCTATCCCAACGTCGTCGTCACGCCGCACCTCGGCGCCTCGACGGCGGAGGCGACCGACCGCGCCGGCTACCAGGCCGCCGAACAGGTCGTCGCCGCGCTGCAGGGCGGCAGCGTCACCACAGCGGTCAACGCACCGGCCATCTCGGCCGAGGACATGGAGCTGCTCAGCCCCTTCCTGCCGCTGTGCCGCCAGCTCGGCAAGCTCGCCACCGCGCTCGCGTCGTGCGGCTCGATCGACAAGATCGAGATCGAGTGCCACGGCCGGATCGGCCAGCGCGACACGGGGCCGCTGGCGATCGCCGTCGTGCTCGGCGCGCTCGCCGGGCGCACGGAGGACTCGATCAACGCCGTCAACGCGCTGTCGATCGCGAGCGAGCGCGGCATCGAGGTCGTGCAATCGCGCAGCAATGCCGCGCGCGACTACACCGACCTCGTGCGCGTCGCCGTCTGGTGCGGCGGCGAGCGCCAGAACGGCGTCGTCGGCACGACGATCGGGCGCCTGCACCGTCCGCACCTGCTGGCGGCCTGGGGGCAGCGCTTCAACTTGCAGCTCGAGGAGTACCTCACGCTGTTTCGCTACCACGACGTGCCCGGCGTCATCGGGCGCGTCGGCACGATGCTCGGCGAGCACGGCGTCAACATCGGCTCCGCGGCGGTCGGTCACACGCCCGCCAACGCCGAGGGCGAGACCCCCGCGGTGATGATCGTCACGACCGACGCGCCGGTCGAGCAGGCGCTGCTGAACGAGATCATCGCGACGGAGTACTTCATCGAGGGACGCACGGTCGCGCTGCGCTGAGCCTGGATCCGGGCTGCGCCGAAGATGGCGCCCAAGCCCCATGTGCGCCGCGTAGATTGCGGCGGGGGAGCGCTATCGGCTGCTCATGCCCGTGACATCTACGACAGGAGCATCGATCACATGGTCACACCCGCGAAGCTCATGCTGGCGATCATCGCCGCCCTGCTCATGCTCGGCCTGATCCTCGGGATGGCGTTCATCCCGGACGACACGCACAAGTTCTACTAGCCGGACCCGGGCGCGGGGTGGGCGGAGGTCCGCCGCCCACCGCCGCCGCGCCCGTCGTGGCGGCGATGCGCCAGCATGGTGCGGATGTCCGCGCCGCCTGACCGCCCCTGGTGGCACGACGCCGTCGTCTACCAGGTCTATCCGCGGTCCTTCCAGGACACCGACGGCGACGGCGACGGCGATCTGCGCGGGATCGCACGGCGCCTGGACCACATCAGCGACCTCGGCGCCGACGCGCTCTGGCTGTCGCCGGTGTACCCGTCGCCGATGGCCGACGGCGGCTACGACGTCGCCGGCTACGAGGACGTCGACCCGCGCTTCGGCACGCTCGCCGACGCCGATGCCCTCGTCGCCGCGGCGCACGCTCGCGGCCTGCGGCTGCTGATGGACGTCGTGCCGTGCCACACGTCGATCGAGCATCCCTGGTTTCGCGACCACCCCGAGCGCTACGTGTGGGCCGGCGGCGACCGGCCGCCGAACAACTGGATCGCCTCGTTCGGCGGCGCCGCATGGTCACGCGATGCGCGTTCGGGTCGCTGGTATCTGCACTCCTTCTATCCCGAGCAGCCCGATCTGGACTGGCGCCGCCGGGACGTCCGCGACGCCGTCGCGAACGCGCTGCGCTTCTGGCGCACGCGCGGTGTCGACGGCTTTCGCCTCGACGCGATCGATCGCCTGCTCAAGGACCCGCAGCTGCGCGACGACCCGCCGGCCGACGCGCCGCCGGTGCTGCCCGAGCACGGCGATGCCGGCACCCTCGATCACGTCCACAGTCGCAACGCGCCCGACATCGGCCTGGCGCTGGCGGCGCTGCGCGAGGCGGTCGGCGACGACACCCTCCTCGTCGGCGAGGTCTACCTGCCCGCCGCGCAGCTGGCCCCGTATCTCCAGCACCTGGACTGTGCGTTCGCCTTCGAGCTGCTGCACGCGCCGTGGGACGCCGCGGCGTTTCGTGGTGCGATCGCCGCGGCGCTGGATCCCCCGGGCGCCGCCGGGCGCGTCGCCTGGGTGCTCTCCAACCACGACTTCCCGCGCCTGCCCGACCGCTACGGCGCGCGCAACGCGCGCGCCGCCGCCCTGCTCGCGCTGACGCTGCCCGGCGCCGTCTTCGTCTACCAGGGCGACGAGATCGGCATGGCGGACGGCCCGGGCGGCGACCCACCGGTCGACCGCGCCGGCCGCGACGCCCACCGCCATCCGATGCGCTGGGACGACGACCTGCCGCACGGCGGCTTCACGCGCGCGGGGGCGCGCCCCTGGCTGCCCGCGATCGCCGTCGACGGTGGCGGCGTCGCGCAGCAGGCGGGCGATCCGGACTCCGTGCTGGCCCTGTACCGCGACCTGATCGCCGCCCGGCGCAAGCTCGGCGACGGCCTCGCGTTCCTCGAGGACGCCGCCGGCGGGGTGCTGGCCTTCCGCCGCGGGCCCGACCACGTCGTCGCGCTGAACATGAGCGACGAGCCGCAGCCGGCGCCGCCGGCGGGGGCCGTCGTGCGCGCGACCCACGCCGCGCGACATCCCGCCGGGACTGCCGCGCCCGCGCGGCTCGCGCCCGGGGAGGGGGTGCTGGCCAGAGCGCAATCGTGAGGTTCGCAACGAACTTCGCCCGGGTAGTGAGCCGGCCATGCGCAGGGGGATCATCGTCGCACTCGCTGTCGTCGCAGCGGCATGCGGCCTGGCGGCGTGCGGGGGAGACGAGAGCTCGGGCGGGCGGACGACGCTGACCTGGTTCATCGCGCGGCAGCCCGGCGGCGCGGTCGAGCAGCTCGCCGCGCAGTGCTCGCAGCGCTCGGGCGGGCGCTACAGGATCAACGTCGAGCTGCTGCCGTCGCAGGCCGACCAGCAGCGCGAGCAGCTCGTCCGCCGCCTCGGCGCCGAGGACAGCTCGATGGATCTGCTCGGCCTCGACGTCGTCTGGACCGGCGAGTTCGCCAACGCCGGGTGGATCGCGCCGGTGCCGTCCGACGTGGAGCCGAGCGTCACCGAGGGCGTCTTCGACTCCGTGCTGCAGACCGCGCGATTCGAGGACAGGCTCTTCACGGTGCCGCTCTGGTCCAACACGCAGCTGCTGTGGTACCGCAAGGATCGCGTTCCCACGCCCCCCAAGACGTGGGACGAGATGATCGACATGGCCGAGAAGCTGGGCCCGTCCGAAGGCCGCATCCAGGTGCAGGCAAATCGCTACGAGGGCCTCGTGGTGCTCGTCAACCAGCTCATCGAGTCGGCCGGCACCTCGATCCTCGCCGGCCCGACGACGATCCGGCTCGACGAGGCCCCGGCCAAGAAGGCGCTCGGGATCCTCGGGCGGCTGTCGCGCTCACCAGTGGCGGCGGCCAACATCACCACGTCGACCGAGGACACCGCGCGACAGGGGTTCGAGGGTCAGAAGGGGGTGAGCACCACGAGCTTCATGATCAACTACCCCTTCGTCTACAACTCGGCGAAGGCCAATGCGCCCGCGATCTTCAAGCAGCTGCGCGCGGCAAAGCTCCCGGGCGTGGACCCCGGGCGGCCCAGCGCCCCGCCGATCGGTGGCATCAACCTCGCCGTCTCGAAGTACTCGCGCCATCCCGACCTCGCGTTCGACGCGGTCAAGTGCCTCGTATCGCCGGCCAACCAGCTCGAGGTGACCAAGCTCGAGGGGCTGCCGCCGGTGCGGTCGAGCCTCTTCGACGACCCGGCGGTGAAGACCGCCTACCCGGGCTTCTCGGAGGACATCCGGGTCTCGATCCGCGATGCCGCGCCGCGGGCGTCGGAGTCGCCGGCCTACCAGGACCTGTCGCTCGCGATCCAGCGTGCCGTGCATCCGACCACGAAGATCGATCCGCGGGACCTCGACTCCGCCTACGACAAGCTGCATGACAACGTCGAGAAGGCCATCAAGCGCGAGGGCCTGCTGTGAGTACGGCCGCGCCCCCGCAGGTGGGTGAACCGGCGGTCAAGGGTCGCCGCGGCCGCGGCGGGCCGACGCGGACGAGCGACCGGACGAAGGCCGAGCGCAAGCTGGCCCTCATGCTCTGCGCGCCGGCCGTCATCGTGATGCTGCTCGTCACGGTCTATCCGATCCTCTACGCGATCGTCCTGTCCGTGCAGAAGGTCGATCTGCGCTTCCCCGACGAGAGCGGGTTCGTCGGCCTGGACAACTACGCGGCGGTGCTCAGCTCGCCGCTGTGGTGGCAGGACGTCTGGAACACCACGCTGGTGTCCATCGTCTCGGTGGCGATCGAGCTCGTGCTGGGCATGATCCTCGCGCTCGTCATGCACCGCGCGCTCTTCGGTCGCGGCCTGATCCGCACCTCGGTCCTGATCCCGTACGGGATCGTCACGGTCGTGGCCGCGTTCGCCTGGTTCTTCGCGTTCGACCCCAACAGCGGCTTCGTCAACAGCCTGCCGTTCATCGCCGATGACAAGGCGTGGTTCGGCGAGCGCGGCAGCGCGTTCGGCGTGATCATCATGACCGAGATCTGGAAGACGACGCCGTTCATGGCGCTGCTGCTGCTCGCGGGCCTGGCGACGATCGACGAGGGCCTCTACGAGGCGGCGAAGGTCGACGGCGCCAACGCCGTGCAGCGCTTCTTCAAGATCACGCTTCCGCTGCTCAAGCCCGCCCTGCTCGTCGCGCTGCTGTTCCGCACGCTGGACGCCTTCCGCGTCTTCGACTCGATCTTCATCATGACGCGCGGCTCGCAGGACACCGAGTCGGTGTCGATCCTCGGCTACAACCAGCTCATCTCGCGCCTGAACCTCGGCCTCGGCTCGGCCGTCTCGGTGCTGATCTTCATCCTCGTGCTGGCGATCGCGTTCGTCTTCGTGCGCGGCTTCGGCACCGCGACGCCGGGCAGCCAGGGAGAGAAGCGATGAAGAACGACACCGCCAAGTCCCGCTTCGGCTGGACCGCCGCGATCGTCGTCGTGATGTTCTACGCGCTGATCCCGGTGTTCTGGCTCATCTCGCTGTCGCTGAAGTCGCCGGCGACCGTCGGCGACAAGCGGTTCATCCCCGAGGAGTTCACCTTCGACAACTACACGACGCTCTTCGAGGGCGGCCTGGACTCCCCGTTGCTGCGGCCGCTCATCAACTCGGTGCTGATCGCCCTCATCGCCACCGTCATCGCGGTGACGCTCGCGTCGTTCACCGCCTACGCGATCGCGCGCCTGGACTTCCCCGGCAAGGCCCTCATCCTCGCCGGCGCGCTGGCGATCGCGATGTTCCCGCCGATCTCCGTCGTCGGCCCGCTGTTCGACATGTGGCGCGCGCTCGGGCTCTACGACACGTATCCGGGCCTGATCATCCCGTACCTGACGTTCGCGCTGCCGCTGGCGATCTACACGCTCGTCGCGTTCTTCCGAGAGATCCCGTGGGAGCTCGAACAGGCCGCCCAGGTCGACGGCGCGACGCCCTGGCAGGCGTTTCGCAAGGTCATCCTGCCGCTCGCCGCGCCGGGTGTCTTCACCGCGGCGATCCTCGTCTTCATCTTCGCCTGGAACGACTTCGTGTTCGCGATCACGCTCACGTCGTCGGACTCGGCGCGCACCGTGCCGGCGGCCCTCGCGTTCTTCACCGGCGAATCGCAGTTCACGGCCCCGACCGGCAACATCGCCGCCGCGGCCGTCCTGGTGACGATCCCGATCATCGTCTTCGTGCTCATCTTCCAGCGCCGCATCGTCGCCGGGCTCACGGCGGGCGCCGTCAAGGGATAGGAGGGGGACTCCCCATGGCCGAAATCAAGCTGCAGGACGTCACGAAGCGCTACGCGGACGGCACCGAGGCCGTCAAGAAGATGAGCCTCGACATCAAGGACGGCGAGTTCATGATCCTCGTCGGCCCGTCGGGCTGCGGGAAGTCCACAGCGCTGCGGATGATCGCGGGCCTGGAGGACATCTCCGAGGGCACGATGCTCATCGGCGACAAGGTCGTCAACAACCTCGCGCCGCGCGATCGCGACATCGCGATGGTCTTTCAGAACTATGCGCTGTATCCGCACATGACGGTCCGCGCGAACATGGGCTTCGCGCTCAAGCTCGCCAAGGTTCCCGAGGCCGAGATCAACGAGAAGGTCGAGGAGGCCGCGCGCATCCTCGACCTCACCGACCACCTCGACCGCAAGCCGGCCAACCTGTCGGGCGGCCAGCGCCAGCGCGTCGCGATGGGCCGCGCGATCGTGCGCGACCCGCAGGCCTTCCTCATGGACGAGCCGCTGTCGAACCTCGACGCGAAGCTGCGCGTGCAGACGCGCACGGAGGTCTCGCGGCTGCAGAAGCGCCTGTCGACGACGATGGTCTACGTCACCCACGACCAGACCGAGGCGATGACGCTCGGCGACCGCGTCGCGGTCATGCGCTCGGGCGTGCTACAGCAGGTCGCGCCACCGCGCGAGCTCTACAACAACCCGGTCAACATCTTCGTGGCGGGCTTCATCGGCTCGCCGGCGATGAACTTCTTCTCCGGCACGATCAGCGGCAAGCGGCTCAAGCTGCCGTTCGCCGAGGTCCCTGTGCCGGAGGGGATCTCGCACACGGGCGAGGTCATCGTCGGCATCCGCCCCGAGGACTTCGAGGACGCGCGCCTCGCGCCCGCCGGCCACGACCAGGGCGTGGAGTTCGAGGCGCCGGTGGACGTCGTCGAGTCGATGGGCTCGGAGATCTACGTCTACTTCGGCTTCCAGGGCGGCGAGGTCAGCTCCGACGAGCTGGCCGAGCTCGCCCGCGACAGCGGTGTGGCGGAGACGCCCAGCGGCAGCCAAGGCCTCGCCGTCGCCCGGCTGAGCCCGGAGTCCGACATCGCCGAGGGCCCCGGGGCGAAGCTCTGGTTCGACGGGGCGAAGCTGCACCTCTTCGATCCGGGCGACGGGGCGAACCTGCGGAGCGACCGCGCCCATCACCGGGCGGCGGCCGAGGCGATGCGCGAGGCCGTCGAGTCCGAGGCCGAGACCGAGCCTTCGAGCCGGGCCACCGCAGAACAGGACACGCCGGCGGCAGAGGCGCCGCAGCGCCCGGCCGGCGCCGAGCCGGACGAGCGCTCCGCGCCCGAGTAGCGTTCGCTGCATGAGAGTCGCCGTTCTCGGCACCGGCATCGTCGGCAGGACGCTGGCGAGCGCGCTGCTCGCCAACGGCCATGAGGTGCGGCTCGGCTCGCGTACGGCCGGCAACGAGGCGGCGGTGGCCTGGGCCGAGCAGATCGGCGGGCCGGCGAGCGAGGGCACGTTCGCCGACGCGGCCGGCTTCGGCGAGGTCGTCATCAACGCGACGGCCGGCGCTGCGTCGCTGGCGGCACTGGAGATGGCGGGCTCCGAGCAGCTCGCGGGCAAGGTGCTGCTCGACGTCGCCAACCCGCTGGACACCTCGCGCGGGATGCCGCCGACGCTCACCGTCTGCAACGACGACTCGCTCGGCGAGCAGATCCAGCGCGCGCTGCCCGACGTGCGCGTCGTCAAGACGCTCAACACCGTGACGGCAGCGGTGATGGTCGACCCCGCCCTCGTGCAGGGCGCGCACACGGTGTTCGTCGCCGGCGACGATCCCGCGGCGAAGACCCAGGCCGCCGAGCTGCTGCGGGAGTTCGGCTGGCCGGCGAGCTCGATCGTCGACCTCGGCGACATCAGCGCGGCACGCGGCAGCGAGATGTACATGGCGCTGTGGCTGCGCCTCTGGGGTGTCGCCGGCACGCCGGTCCTCAACGTCGAGGTGCGCCCCGCCGCCACGCCGGCCGGATAACGTCCGGCCGCTCGTGACCGGCCGCCCCCGTCTCGCCCCTGCCTGCCTTGGCTGCCTGCTCGTCGTGGCGGCGTGCGCCTCTGCCGGCGTGGCGCAGCCATGGGCCTCGGCGACCGCGACGCCCGCCGCCGCCCATCGCCTCGGGCTCATCGTCGCGCCGGCCCGCGTCAGGCCCGGTCGCGCGGCGATCGTCCACATCGTCGACACGACCGGCAGGGGCGGGGTCTCGGCGCGGCTGTGTGCACGCGCGGGCGCACGTTCCGCCGGATGCCGCCAGGTGCGCCTGAAGGCCGGTCGGGCCAGGCTGCGCACCCACGTTCGCCTCCCCGGCGCCGGGCGCTGGACGGTGACGCTGCGCCGCGCCCAGGAGCGGACGCCGCTGCGCCGCACGGTGGCGGTGTCCGTGGCGGCGCGTCATCGCGTGCTCGTCACCGGCGACTCGATGGTCTACGGGCTCATCGACGTGCTCGCGCGCACCGTGCGCCGCAGCGGCGGCGTGCTCGAGGGCGATCCCCACCCCGGGTCGGGGATCACGAAGCCGTTCGTGCTGAGCTGGCCGGAGCACGCCCGCGCATCGGCGCGCAGCGAGAAGCCGGACGCATCGGTCGTCTTCCTCGGTGCCGCCATCGACACCTTCCCGCTCGTCGTCGGCGGCGAGCGGGTCGAGTGCTGTGGACCGGCCTGGGTCGCCGAGTACGTCCGCCGGCTGCGCCGGATGATGTCCTCCTACCTGCGCGGCGGCTGCGCCCTCGTGTACTGGATCCTGCACCCCGCGCCGCGCGATGCCGACCGCGTCGCCTCGCACCACGCCATCAACGACGCGATCCGGCAGGCCGCCGCGAGCTTCCCCGACGGGATCCGGACCGTCGACATCGGCCGCGTGATCTCACCCGGCGGCGTCTACCGCGAGACGGCGTGGTACCGGGGTGAGCTCGAGGTCATCCGCGAGCCCGACGGCATCCATCTCGCGAACGCCGGGATCCACATCGCGACGGAGCACCTCGAGCGCGCCATGCGACGCGACGGGATGGTGCGGTAGCCGCGTCAGCGCCCCCGCCGCACGCGCTCGATCGCCTCGTCGGTCCACTCGTGCGTGCGCATGATCCGGTAGCGCTCGCCCGACAGCCGCAGATAGGCGTCGGTCTCGGTCTCGCGGCGGCCGATCAGCTCGGCGTCGCGCAGGATCGCGACCACCGGGACGTACTCCTCGTGAAACCAGCGCAGGGCGGTGTGCGCGCGGTCCATGAAGCGCTCGTCGTGCTGGGAGACGCGAAACCCCCAGGCCTCGACGCCCTCGGCCAGCGTGCCGTACTGGATGGGGTCGGTCAGCGCGATCCGTGCGCGGGCGTCGGGCGGCAGCGGGACGCGCTCGTGGAAGAGGCGCTCGTGGCTCTTCAGCGGCAGGTCGGCGAGCCGGATCGAGCTGTCGAGGGCCACCCGCGTGACGACCTCGACGACGTGGGCGTCGATCCGGTCGCGCCCCTGGGCACGCGCGACCGCGACGCGATGGTGTCCGTCGCGCACGAAGTGCAGCTCGCCGATGCGGTAGACGTCGATCGGCGGCATCGAGACCCCGCGACGCGCCGCCTCCGCGATGCGCTCGAAGCGCGCGCGCGTCTGCGAGGACGTCGGGCGAAACGCGCGATCGAACGCCTTGCGCCGGTCGACGGTGCCGACGATCGACTCGATCGGGATCGAGCGGACGCCGAGATCGCGCTCGCCGACGCGGCCCAGGGCGTCGACGACCTCGTCGAGCGACAGCATGACGTCGACGTCGCCGGGCTCGAGGCGCAGCAGCGCGCTGAGCTGGGCGAACACGCGCCGGCGCCGCACGCGCAGGAAGTCGTCCTGTGCGTCCTGAGAGGGAAACCCGGTCTCGCGTGCCATGGCCCGCCCCATCATCTCCGGTCGCGCGCGCCGGGATGCGGGTTCTCGCCGCCCGCCGCCGGCCCCGCCGCTCGCGCAGCTCGATCGCGCTCGCCGGCGCGAGCAGCATCGTCAGCCCGCTGCGCGGGTCGCGCGGCGAGGCGCGCCGCTCGCGCAGCACCACCGCGGCCCAGGGATCGCCAGCGTCCAGCCCCGGCGCGACCCGCGCGGCGACGTCGCGCGGCACCCAGCCGGCCTGCGCGCCGCCGGCCGTGAGCACCGCCACGGCGTTGGCGTCGTGCTCGTTGCCCGGGTCGCGGCGCAGGCTCAGCGCACTGCCGGGGGAGACCGCGTCGGACTGCAGGACGTCGTCGTGGAACGGAGACGCCCCGGCGACCCCCGCGACGACGAGCCCGCGCGCCGCCAGCGCCGGGGCGTCGCGCGCGAGGTAGCGGCCCGAGTCGGGGTCGACGGGCGTGTAGCCGGCCACCCAGACGATCGACCCGTCGTCCGGGTACCAGTAGCGCGCCTCGTGCTCGACGGCTACGTCAGCGACGCGCACACCACCAGCGCCACCGCCAGCTGGATCGCTGCCGAGACGAGCACTGCCGGGTGCAACCTGCTCTCCTCGCATATCACGCCGAGCTTGCCCGGCGTGAGCGCGTCCAACACGACGAATCCGACCGCCTGGGCGCCGACGCCCACGGCGCCGTAGACGAGCGCGTCGTCCAGCCCCTCCCAGCCGGCGCCGGTGAAGTAGATCGCGAAGTACAGGATCAGCCCGATCGAGAACAGCCACGTCGCGGCGATCACCGCGGCATTGACGTTGCCGTCCATGACGAGCTGCCCGAGCTTGCCCGGCGTGAGCAGGTCGATGACGAGGAAGCCGGCCACGAGCACGACGAGGCCGACTCCCGAATAGGCCAGCACCTGCCCGACGAGTTCCAGCATGGTCCGTCCCTCCCTAGTGCAGCGTGGAGATGGTTGATGGCATCAGGCGATCACGTGCGGCACGAAACGCGACGTGTTGGTGGTCAGCAGCCCGTCGCTCTCGCGGATCCCCAGGCCCGCAGGCTCGACGTCGACGGTCCAGACCCCGAGCACCGGCCGCGCGCCGCCGCCGTAGTCGCCGAGGTCGGTGTACTCCTGCACGACGAAGCCCTCCTCGCCGTAGTCCTGGTCGGGCCCCTGCTCGACGACCTTGCCGTCGAGCACGGCCGTGGCGTTGGCGCCCTCGCGCGCGAGCAGCGGCTTGCGCACGAACGACGTCATGCTCGTGGGCTGCTCGCCGTCGAAGAACGCGGGCAGCACGTGCGGGTTCTCCGGAAAGAGCCGGTGCAGCACGGGCAGGATGCCCTTGTTGGACCACAGCATCTTCCAGATCGGCTCGATCCACGTCGTCTGCCCCGGGCCGTCGCCCATGTGCTCGAGCGCGTGCTGCGCGAACTCCTCGCGCATCATCCACTCCCACGGATAGAGCTTGAACGCGGTCCGCACGGGGTTGCCCTGGGTGTCGACGAAGCCCTGGCCCTCGACGTAGCCCAGGCTCTCGATCGCGACGATCTCCGACATGAGGCTCGCCGCCCGCGCCACCTCGGCCATGTAGCCGATCGTCATGAAGTCCTCGCCGGAGCGCTCGGCGCTGGTGTGCAGCATGTGCAACCGCTCGCCCGGCAGGCGGCCGTTCTGCGCGAGCTCGCGCCAGCGCCCCACGAGCATCTCGTGCAGCAGGTTCCACTGGTCGACGCCGTCGCCGAAGACGTCCTTGGCCCAGTGCCACTGCACCGCCGCCGACTCGAGCAGCCCCGTCGGCGTGTCGGCGTTGTACTCGAGCAGCTTGGGCACGCCGTCGTGGCCGTAGGCGAAGTCGAAACGGCCGTAGACCATCGCCGGCTCGGACTCCCACGTCTGCTTGATGCGCGGCACCGCCCAGCCGGGGATGCCCATCTGCGCGAAGAGGTTCTCCTCGATGATGTAGTCGCCGGCCTCGACGAGCATCTCGAGCATGAGCCGCGCCACGGCCTCGACGTCGTAGACCTCCTCGGTCGTCAGCGAGTAGTGCGCGCCCTCGTGCCAGTAGGAGATCTCCTCGCCGTCGGGCAGCGGCGTCTTCCAGTAGATGAGGCCCTGCTCCTCGATGATCGCCGGCCAGCCCTGCCGCGGCTCGATGTCGTGCCGGTCCATCAGCGGCCGATCTGACTCACGCGCTCAGCTGCCGCCGGAGAAGAAGCCGCCGCCGATGGTCTTACCGGTGGGTCGGCCGATGCCGCCGGGCCGGGCGCTCGAGCCGAAGCCGCCGCGCCGGGCGAGGGCGGCCCTGTCGGTCGAGTTGATGCGCTCGCCGGGGCCGGCGATCGACCCGCGGCTCAGGCCCGCGGCGCCGAAGAACCAGAAGAAGCCGCCATTCGTGCCGCTCTCGCAGTTGCGGTTCTCGACGACGCGGTCGCTCTCGTCGACGCAGTACGCGGTCTCCTCCTCGCCGCCGCAGCCGGCGAGGAAGGCCGCGGCGATCAACGGCACCACGGCGAGGTTCACGCTCTTGCTGCGCTTCATGTGGCCTCCATACCCGCGATCGCGAGAGTGTCCCGGTTACGTCAGACGTGCTGGGCAATTGTCGCGCCATCGCCTACACTGCGTCGCGCATGACGCACCCGTTCGAGCTTTCCCTGCTTCTCCTGCTCCCCCGATAGGGGGAGCTATCTGCGTGGCGGCCGCACTGCCGCAAACCGACTGAGAAGCAGCACATCTCGAACCTTCAGCAAGGGAGCACCACACGTCATGAGCAGCCTGCAGCCCGATCCCAGCCACGTCCGGATCTTCGACACGACCCTGCGCGACGGCGAGCAATCGCCCGGCATCTCGCTGAACACCGCCGAGAAGCTCGAGATCGCCCACCAGCTCGCGCGGCTGAACGTCGACATCATCGAGGCCGGCTTCCCGATCGCCTCGCCCGGTGACTTCGAGGCCGTCGAGGCGATCTCTCGCGAGGTGCACGGCCCCGTCATCGCCGCGCTCGCCCGCGCTCAAGCGCCCGACGTGGAGGCTGCTGCCCGCGCGGTACGCGACGCGGAGCGACCTCGGATCCACACGTTCATCTCGACGTCGGACATCCACATCGTCCACCAGTTCCGCTCCACGCGCGAAGACATCCTCGCCCAGGCCCGCGCGGCGGTCGCGCATGCCCGGTCGTTCGTCGAGGACGTCGAGTTCTCGCCGATGGACGCGACCCGCGCCGACCTCGAGTACACGGCGGAGGTCTGCGCCGTCGCCATCGAGGAGGGCGCGACGACGATCAACATCCCCGACACGGTCGGCTACACGACGCCCGACGAGTACACGGCCTACCTCGAGGGCCTGTACCGGCTGATCCCGGCCCTGAAGGACGTCATCGTCTCCACGCACTGCCACGACGACCTCGGTCTGGCGGTCGCGAACTCCTACGCGGGCGCGCTCGCCGGGGCGCGCCAGATCGAGTGCGCGATCAACGGCATCGGCGAGCGCGCCGGCAACGCGTCGCTCGAGGAGGTCGTGATGCTGCTCGCCACGCGCGGCGACGTGTCGGGCCTGCACACGACGGTGACCACGCGCGAGCTCGCCCGCAGCTCGCGCCTCGTCTCGCGCCTGACCGGCTACGTCGTGCAGCCCAACAAGGCGATCGTCGGGCGCAACGCCTTCGCGCACGAGTCGGGCATCCACCAGGACGGCGTCATCAAGGAGCGCACGACCTACGAGATCATGGACGCCACCACCGTCGGCCTCGACGCCAACTCGATCGTCCTGGGCAAGCACTCCGGCCGTGCTGCGCTCAAGCAGACGCTCGCCGAACTGGGCTTCACCGTCGAGGGCGCGGCGCTGAACACCGCCTTCAAGCGCTTCAAGGAGATCGCCGACAAGAAGAAGCAGGTCACGGCGATGGACCTCGAGGCGCTCGTCACCGACGACCTGCGCAACGAGATGGGCAGCTACACGTTCGACAGCTTCATGGTCGCGGCGGCGTCCGGGCGCGAGCCGCACGCCGACGTCACGGTCACGCTGCCCGACGGCGAGGTCGCGACCGCGACCGGCACCGGTGACGGGCCGATCGACTCCGTGTTCGCGGCGATCAACGCGGCGACGGGAATCGACGCGCAGCTGCGGGTCTTTCGCGTCGATGCGGTGACGGGCGGTCAGGACGCGCTCGGCGAGTCGTCGGTCGTGCTCGAGTACGAGGGCCAGTCGGCCTCGGGCCAGGGCGTCGCGACCGACATCATCGAGGCGGCGGGCAGCGCGTACGTGCGCGCGCTGTCGAACGTCGTGCGCAAGGCGCAGGCGGCGTCGCAGCTCGTCGACGTCGGCGCCAACGAGCCGGTCGCGACGCCGTAGCCGGAGGGCGCGCGTGGCCGACGACAGCGCGCCCGGCGAACTCGCGATCGAGATCGACGGGCTGCGCAAGTGCTATCCGGGGGCTTCGTCCCCGGGTCGTCGCAGGCGCCGACCTGCGGACGACGTCACGTGGGCGGTACGCGGGCTGTCGCTGCACGTGCGCCGCGGCGAGATCTTCGCCTTCCTCGGGCCCAACGGCGCCGGGAAGACGACGACGGTCGAGATCCTCGAGGGCTTTCGCCGGCGCGACGGCGGCGACGTGCGCGTGCTCGGCGTCGACCCCGCCCGCGGCGATCGCGCCTGGCGCTCGCGGATCGGGATGGTCCTGCAGGAGGGCCGCACGCAGCCCAACCTCACGGTGCGCGAGACGCTCGAGCTGTGGTCGGCCTACTATCCGCGGCCGCGGGCGGTCCCGGAGATCATCGCGCTCGTGGGTCTCGAGGAGAAGGCCGACGAGCGCGCCAGGCGCCTGTCGGGCGGCCAGCGCCGCCGCCTGGACGTCGGCCTCGCGCTCGTCGGCGATCCCGAGCTGATCTTCCTCGACGAGCCGACGACGGGCTTCGATCCGGCGGCACGCCGCGCCGCGTGGTCGGTCATCGCCGGCCTGCGCGACCTCGGCAAGACGGTCTTCCTCACGACGCACTACCTCGAGGAGGCCCAGGAGCTCGCCGACCGGGTGGCGATCATCAAGGGCGGCGTGATCGTCGCCGAGGGGCCGCCCGGACAGCTCGGCGCGGGCACCGCGCCGGTGACGCAGATCACGTTCGCGCCGCCCGCCGGCATCGACCTCGACGCGCTGCCCGGGGTCGCGGGGATCACCGTCGAGCACGGCATCGCCTCCGTGCGCACGAAGCGGCCGACGCACGTGCTCGCCGAGCTGTGCGGGTGGGCGGCGGGGAAGGGAATCGAGCTCGAGCGCCTCGCGGTCACACGGCCGACGCTCGAGGACGCCTACCTCGAGCTCGTCGAATCCGCCGAGGCGGCCGAGGCCGGCGAACCGTGACCGACGCCGGGCGCGCCCTCGTCCAGCTGCGCGCCGACCTGAAGGTCTTCGTCCGCAATCCCGCGGCGCTCTTCTTCACGGCGATCCTGCCGGTCGTCTTCCTCACGATGTTCGTCTCGATCTTCGGCAACGCGCGCGCCGGGCCCGAGTACGGCAACGTGCGCATCTCGACGCTGCAGGTCCCCGCGTTCATCGCGCTGGCGGTCGTGTCGGCGTCGTTCGTCGGTCTCGCGATGGGCCTGACGAGCATCCGCGAGGACGGCGTGCTCAAGCGCGTGCGCGGCACGCCGGTGCCGCCGTGGATCGTCTTCGCCGGCCGGATCGGGACGGCGTTCGTCAGCACGGCCATCGTCACGACGATCCTCTGCGCGATCGGCGCGCTGCTGTTCGACGTGACGCTGCCGACGAACACGCTCCCGGGCCTGCTCGTCACGCTCGCCGTCGGGGCCGCCTGCTTCTGCGCGCTCGGCATCGCCTACACGGCGCTGATCTCCAGCGAGGACGCGGCGCCGGCGATGACGAACGCGGTCGTGCTGCCGCTGTACTTCATCTCGGGCGTCTTCGTGCCGGTGAGCGAGCTGCCCGACACGCTGGCGACCGTCGCCGGCTTCCTGCCGGTCAAGCCCTTCGTCGACGCGCTGTTCGTCGCCTTCGATCCGCGCACGACCGGCGCCGGGCTCGCCGGCGGCGACCTCGCGGTGCTCGCCGCGTGGGGCCTGGCGGGGATGCTGTTCGCGGTGAGGTTCTTCGTCTGGACGCCGCGCCAGCAGCCGGGGTAGCTCACACCCGTTCGCGGGCCGCCCCGATCGGTAGTCTCAGGGGCAGGGCCGACTGCCTCCTGCCCATGGCGTCCTCGCGGACGCGTGGACCTGGCGCGTGCAGCCCGAACGGGGCGCACACATCGCGGCGGGTCAACGCCGCAGATGGGAGAGCACCACCTCGACATCGCCTACGGCGACGCGGCGGGCCGTCCTGTCACGCGGACGCTGCCGGTCGATCTGTCGCTGTCCGGGACGCCCGCCACGCCCCTGCTCCCCGGGGTCTACGACTCCACGGCACACGGGGTCCTGCAGATCAACACGGGCCTGACGCTGGACTTCCAGGGCGACCCGAAGGCGGTGTTCATCTTCCAGGGCACGACCCTGACCACGGCGGCGCGGCCGCGGGCTCGGCGACGATCGTCAACGGCGGGTCCGCGCCGAGTCCCTGCAACATCCTCTGGCAGCTCTCCAGCGATACCACCGGGGTCACGCTGGGCACGGGCAGCGCGTTCAAGGGCACGACGCTGGCGCTCGGCGCCAGCGTGCTGGGCACCGCCGCGACCGTGCAGGGACGGGTGCTGACCCGGCGCTCGAAGGCCGTCACGCTGGACACGAACACGATCACCGCAACGGCATGCGCGGCGGTGACCCCCGCCGAGGAGACGACCACGACCACGACGCCGGGCTCGACGACGACGCCGGGCACGACGACGACGCCGGGCACGACGACGACCACACCCGGCGGTGGATCGACGACGACCCCCGGCGGCGGCACCTCGACGACGCCCGGTGGCGGCACGACGAACACGCCCGGCGGCTCCGCCGACGGCGACGACCGCTCGGACGAGGACAGCGGCGACAGCGGCGACAGCGGCGACAGGAGGAGGAGAGCGGCACGGCAACGTCCACCGACTCCGGTGGCGGAGGCACGGGCCTGACCTCCGGCGACGACAGCAGCACGCTCGGGCTCCCGTTCACGGGCCGGAACGTCGCCTGGATGGTGTTCGCCGCGTCGGCGCTGCTGCTGGCGGGCCTGATGCTGCGACGCACCGGCGGGCGGCGTTAGGCGCGCTCAGCGCGACGAATCGGCGGGTGGCCGGCGCGCGGCGCCGGCCGCCTCGTCGGGCCAGCGGCCGTGCTCGTCGTAGTAGACGCGCGCGGCCTCCTCGTCGTCGCGCTCGAGGTCTCCCGCCACCCCGATGCGGTACAGGACGTTGAGCAGCAGGACCGAGCCCGCGACGCCGATGCCCATCGCCAGGCCCTCGAGGCCGCTGAGCGTGTCGCTGAAGATGAGCGCGAGGACCCCGGCGAGGAAGATCGCAGCAGGCAGCACGTAGCGCACCGCGATCATCGTGGTGGGCCTGGGGTCGGATGGCGCGTTCACGTGCCCACGCACTATGGCATCGTCGCCTTGCGGTTCGTCGCCTTCCGGCCGCCGATCTCCAGGCCCTGGGCGTACGCGCCGGCGAGGACGTCCTCGCGGCGGCGCGCGTCCATGAGGTTCGGCGCCATCACGCGGGCCGTGTCGTGGGCGGGCCCGATCACCCGCACCCGCGCGCCCCGGCTGCGCAGCGCGAGCGTCTCCAGGGCCGCGGTGCTGCCGGCGATCGCGCGCAGCATGCCCAGCGGCGAGGCCAGCGCGAGGTCGATGCTGGCGATCGGATTGAGGCAGAGCACCTGGGTGGCCCGACCCGCCGGGGCGATGTCGAGGTTCGTGTTGCTCCAGACGCCGCCGTCGACGTACTCGCGCCCGCCGATCGGCACCGGCGCGAAGATCCACGGCACGGAGCAGGATGCCTGCACGGCCTCCGCGACCGTCGCCGCCGGCGATCCGGGCGCCCCGAACACGACGCGGCGGCCGTTGCCGCGGTCGACGGCGACCACGCGCAGGCGCCCGTCGAAGCGCGCGCCGGCCTTGTCGACACGCTCGCGGATCGCCCTGAGGGAGGTGTCGCGGCCCGGCGCGCGCCCGAGCAGCGCCGCGCGCAGCGCCGTGCTGCCGCTGGATCCCGCCGCCAGCGCCATCGGCGCCAGCGGCGTCGCCGCCGCGCCGGCGAGGCGGACGGCGTCGCGCGCCATGGCCTGCAGGATGGTGCGCGGCAGCGCCGGCCACTGCGCCGCGAGGCGGTTGGATCCCTCCGACGCGACGTCGCCGCCCGTCTCGCCGGGCGGCAGCGCTCGCCGGCCGTCCGCCGGGCGCGGCCGCCGCGGGCGCTCTCCCGCGACGAGGGCGGCGGCCACGAGCGATCCCGCCGACGTCCCGACAAGCGACTCCGTCGAGCGGAAGTCGTGCCCGCTGGCATCCTCGATCCCGGCGAGGATGCCGCTCATCCAGGCCTCCCCGAGCGTTCCGCCGCTGGCGAGCACGAGCACGTCGGGACGCAGGAACTGAGGGTCGGCCACGCCGTCCAGCGTACCCCCGGCGTCGCGCGCTTCAGCCCTGCGCCGGGTGCTTGTACGTGATAGCGTACAAGCGTATGGCGATGGCGATTCAGCATCAGAACCCGATCGGTCGCCGCATCCGCGCCCTGCGCGACGCCATGGAGCTGAGCCTGCGCGACCTCGCGCAGCGCAGCGGCGTGAGCGCGCCGATGCTCAGCCAGGTCGAGCGCGGCGAGACGAGCCCGACGCTCGCCGTCGCCGAGCGCATCGCCAAGGGCCTCGACCTGCGCCTGTCGCAGCTGCTGCGCCTCGACGAGGGCGGCCAGGTCGCGATCGTGCGCGCCGGCGAGCGCCGCCCGGGCAACAGCGACGCCGCATCGGGCCACAGCGCCGAGATCCTCACCCCGCCGCTGCCCGGCCAGCGCGCCGAGCTCTCGCGCCACGTCCTGGCCGCGGGCGCGAGCACCGGCGGCCCGGGCGACCCGCCGATGCACGAGCCGGGCAGCCGCGAGACCGCGCTCGTCCAGTCCGGCCGCGTCGTGCTGCGCATCGACGGCGAGCGCCACGAGCTCGCCGAGGGCGACTGCGTGACCTTCGACGCGGACCTTCCCCACCACTTCGAGAACCCCGGCGACGACGCGGCGATCCTGCTCGCCGTCGTCTCCGCCGGCCTACGCAGGAGCTGACAACGCATGATCCAACCCGCACCGACGACGCTGTTTCACAAGATCTGGTCGGCCCACGAGGTCGCGCCGGGCCTGCTCTGGATCGACCTGCACCTCGTCCACGAGGTCACGAGCCCGCAGGCCTTCGACGGGCTGCGGCTCGCCGGCCGCACCGTTCGCCGCCCCGATCGCACGCTGGCCACGGCCGACCACAACGTGCCGACCGACGGCACGCCCACCGTCGCGCTCATCAAGGACCAGCTCAGTCGCGTGCAGGTGCAGACGCTGGAGGCCAACTGCGAGGAGTTCGGGATCCCCGTCTACTCGCTGGGCTCCGAGCGCCAGGGCATCGTCCACGTCATCGGGCCCGAGCTCGGCGTCACCCAGCCGGGCATGACGATCGTCTGCGGTGACAGCCACACGGCGACCCATGGCGCCTTCGGCGCGCTCGCCTTCGGCATCGGCACGAGCGAGGTCGAGCACGTGCTGGCGACGCAGTGCCTCGTCGCGCCCAAGCCCCGTTCAATGCGGATCGACTACACCGGCGAGCTGGGCTTCGGCGTCACCGCGAAGGACCTCATCCTCGCGACGATCGGCCAGATGGGCGTCGACGGCGCCGCCGGCCACGTGGTCGAGTTCGCCGGCCCGGCGATCGAGGGGCTCTCGATGGAGGGCCGCATGACCGTCTGCAACATGACGATCGAGGGCGGCGGGCGCGCGGGGATGATCGCCCCGGACGACACGACGTTCGCGTGGGTCGCCGAGCACGCCGGCATCGAGATCCCGGCGCAGTGGCGGTCCCTGAAGACCGACGAGGGCGCGACGTTCGACCGCGAGATCACGGTCGACGCGAGCGCCATCAGCCCGCAGGTCACGTGGGGGACCGCGCCCGACATGGTCGCCGGCGTGGCCGAGGCCGTGCCGCAGCCGTCGACCGAGGGCCATGAGCGCGCGCTCGTCTACATGGGCCTCGACGCCGGCACGCCGATTCAGGACATCGCGCTCGATCGCGTCTTCATCGGCTCGTGCACGAACAGCCGCATCGGCGACCTGCGCGTCGCCGCCGAGGTCGTCAAGGGCAGGACGGTCGCGCCCACCGTCAGCGCGATGGTCGTGCCCGGCTCGGCACAGGTCAAGGCGCAGGCCGAGCGGGAGGGCCTCGACGAGATCTTCCGCGCGGCCGGCTTCGACTGGCGCGGCGCGGGCTGCTCGATGTGCCTCGGGATGAACCCCGACACGCTCGAGCCCGGCGAGCGCTGCGCGTCGACGTCGAACCGCAACTTCGAGGGCCGCCAGGGCCGTGGCGGACGCACCCACCTCGTCTCGCCGCAGATGGCGGCGGCCGCGGCCATCGAGGGCCGTTTCGTCGATATCAGGGAGTGGAGCTGATGCAAGCGATCAAGACGATCGCCGGACCGGTCAGCGTGCTCGACCGCACCGACGTCGACACCGATCAGATCATGCCCAAGCAGTTCCTCAAGCGCGTCGAGCGCACGGGCTTCGGCGAGTACCTGTTCTACGACTGGGCCAAGCAGCCCGGCTGGGAGCTGCCGCGCAACCCGATCCTCGCGACCGGCCGCAACTTCGGCTGCGGCTCCAGCCGCGAGCACGCGCCGTGGGGCCTGCAGGACTACGGCTTCCGGGCGATCGTCGCGCCGTCCTTCGCCGACATCTTCGCCTCGAACTGCACGAAGATCGGGCTGCTGCCGGTCACGCTGACCGAGCCCGAGGTCAGGGCGCTGATGCAGGCCGGCGAGGCGACGATCGACCTCGAGGCCCAGGAGGTCCGCTTCGGCGACACCGTCGCGCGCTTCGAGATCGACCCCGAGACCAAGCACCGCCTGTTCAACGGGCTCGACGACATCGCGCTGACGCTCGCCCAGGAGGACGCCATCGCCGCCTACGAGCGCGAGCGCGAGCGCGGCGGTCCGGTCACGACCGCCCTGGCATGAGCGAGACGGCGCGCACGAACTGGGACGCGGACACCTACCACCGCGTCTCGAGCCCGCACGTCGCGTGGGCCGAGGCCGTGCTCGACCGGCTCGACCTGCGCGGCGACGAGACGGTCCTCGACGCCGGGTGCGGGTCGGGACGCACGACCCGCCTGCTGGCCGACCGCGTGCCGCGCGGCAGGGTGATCGCGGTCGACGCCTCGCCCCGGATGGTGGCCCGCGCGCGCGAGGAGCTCGGCGCCGCCGTCGACGTCCGCGAGGGCGATCTCACCGCGCTGCGCCTCGGCGACGGCGAGCTCGTCGACGCCGCCTTCTCCAACGCCGTCTTTCACTGGATCTCCGACCACGACGCCCTGTTCGCCGCGCTGGCGGGCGCGATGCGGCCGGGGGCCGCGCTCAGCGCGCAGTGCGGCGGCGAGGGCAACGTCGCCGCGGTGCACGAGCAGGCGCTGCTGGCCGCCGCCGACGCGGGCCTGGCGGACCGCTTCGCCGACTGGGACGGGCCGTGGAACTTCGCGGGGGTGCAGGAGACCGAGCAGCGGCTCGCGGGGGCGGGCTTCGACGGCGCCCGCTGCTGGCTGCAGACCTGGCCCGTCGAACCCGAGGAGCCACGCGCGTACCTGCAGACGGTCTGCCTCGGGCCGCATCTCGAGCGCCTGGCGCCCGACGAGCACGAGCGCTTCCTCGACGCCGTCATGGCGCGTCTCGGGGAGCGCCCCGCGCTCGACTACGTGCGCCTGAACATCGTCGCCCGGCGCGGCTGACGCCGCCGGCGCTCGGATAGCCTGCGCCGCCATGCCCACCATCGTCACCCTGCCCGGCGACGGCATCGGCCCGGAGATCATGGCGCCGGCGCTCGAGCTGCTGCGCACGATCAGCGAGGACTTCTCCTTCGACGAGCACGCCTTCGGCGGCGCCGCGATCGACGCGCACGGCATCGCCCTCACCGAGGACACGCTCGCCGCCTGCAAGCGGGCCGACGCTGTGCTGCTCGCGGCGGTCGGCGGGCCGAAGTGGGACACGACCGATCCCGGCGCGCCGCGTCCGGAGCAGGGCCTGCTCGGCCTGCGCAAGGGCCTGGGCCTGTTCGCGAACCTGCGCCCGGTGCGCCCCGTGCCCGCGCTCTACGACGCGAGCCCGCTCAAGCGCGAGCGGATCGAGGGCACCGACCTGCTCGTCGTACGCGAGCTGACCGGTGGCATCTACTTCGGCGAGAAGACGCGCACCGCGCGCAGCGCGAGCGACCTGTGCGAGTACTCCGTCGACGAGGTCGACCGCATCGCGCGGGTGGCCTTCGACGCCGCCCGCACGCGGCGCGGGAAGGTCGCCAGCGTCGACAAGGCCAACGTGCTGGAGACCTCGCGGCAGTGGCGCGAGGTCGTCCACGTCGTCCACAGGGCGAAGTACAACGACATCGAGCTGACCGACGTGCTCGTCGACAACTGCGCGATGCAGCTCGTCGCGCGGCCGTCGGACTTCGACGTGATCGTCACCGAGAACCTCTTCGGCGACATCCTCAGCGACGAGGCGGCGATGATCACCGGCTCGATCGGGATGCTGCCCTCGGCGAGCCTCGGCGAGGCCGGCACCCCCGGCCTGTTCGAGCCGGTCCACGGCTCGGCACCCGACATCGCCGGGACGGGCGCGGCCAACCCGCTGGCGATGTTCCTCTCGGTCGCGCTCATGCTGCGCAACGGACTGGGTTGGGAATCGGAGGCCGCCGCCGTAGAATCGGCCGTGGACCGCGCACTCGACGCCGGTCTGCGGACCCGCGATCTCGGCGGCGACGCGACCACTGCCGAGGCCACGCGTGCCGTTCTCGACAACCTCTAGGAGCCTTCAGTGAAGCAAGCGGACCTCATCTGGATGAACGGGGAGTTCGTCGCCTGGGAGGACGCCAAGGTCCACGTGCTCACCCACGGCCTGCACTACGGCACGGGCGTCTTCGAGGGCATCCGCTGCTACGACACCGAGGTCGGCCCGGCCGTCTTCCGCCACGAGGACCACTACCGGCGGCTGGCCCGGTCAGCCGAGCTCTACTACATGCCGATGCCCTACGACCTCGCGGCGATGCGGACGGCGACGCACGAGCTCATCGCACGCAACGGGCTGCGCTCCTGCTACATCCGCCCGCTCGCGTACCGCGGCTACGGTCAGATGGGGCTCAACCCGCTCGAGGCGCCGGTCGACGTGACGATCGCCGTATGGGAATGGGGCGCCTACCTCGGCGAGGAGGGCAAGCGCAACGGCATACGCGCGAAGGTCTCCAGCTGGCGCCGCATCAGCCCGGCGTCGCTGATCCCGGCCGCGAAGGCGTCGGGCCAGTACCTCAACAGCGTGCTCGCGAAGATCGAGTCGGTCAAGGCCGGCTACGAGGAGGCGATCCTGCTCGACGATCACGACCACGTCTGCGAGGGCTCGGGCGAGAACATCTTCGTCGTCTGGGAGGGCCGCATCATCACGCCGCCGCCGGCCGCCTCGATCCTCGACGGCATCACGCGCAAGTCGGCGGTGCAGATCGCCCGCGACCTCGGCATCGAGGTCATCGAGCGCGACATCGCGCGCGCCGAGCTGTACCTCGCCGACGAGGTCTTCATGACCGGTACCGCGGCCGAGCTCGTCCCCGTGCGCGAGATCGACGACCACAGGGTCGGCGACGGCGCGCCCGGCGAGCTGACGCGGGCTGTCCAGACGGCGTTCGAGGACGCGCTGCACGGGCGCGACGAGCGCTACCGCGAGTGGCTGGACCCCGTCCCGGCGCTGAAGGTCGCATGATCGTGGCCGGGAGGCGAATTCCGTAGGCGGCCCGGGGCGCACGCGCGCGTCCGGGATCGCCTCGCCCACACGGAATCTCGCCCTCGACCTCGAAAGGACCCACCGAACGCCATGACACAGATCGAGCTCTACGACGCCACCCTGCGCGACGGCATGGGCGGCGGCGGCATGTCGCTCACCGCGAGCGAGAAGGTGCGCCTCGTCCACCGCCTGGACGATCTCGGCGTCGACATCATCGAAGCCGGCTTTCCGGCCTCCAACCCCAAGGAGGCCGAGCTGTTCGCGCTGCTCGAGCGCGAGGTGCTCGCCCACGCCGCGATCGCCGCCTTCGGCATGACCCGCCGGCGCGGCGTGGCCGCCGCCGAGGACGCCGGCCTGCGCGTGCTCGCCGCGTCGTTTGCCCCGATCTGCACGATCGTCGGCAAGACCTCGATCAACCACGTCGAGAAGGTCGTGCGCGTCTCACGCGAGGAGAACCTCGCGATGATCGCGGAGTCCGTCGCGTTCCTGGTCGCCCGGGGCAAGCGCGTGATCTTCGACGCCGAGCACGTCTTCGACGGGCTGCGCGAGGATCGCGACTACGCGATCGCGTGCCTGCGCGCCGCCGCGAGCGCGGGCGCCGAGCGGCTCGCGCTCTGCGACACGAACGGGCCGTCGCTCCCGAGCGACGTCGCGCACGCGGTCGCCGGCGTGCGCGAGGCGCTGCCCGGCGTCGCGCTCGGCATCCACTGCCACAACGACGGCGGCTGCGCCGTCGCCAACACGCTCATGGCCGTCGAGGCCGGCGCCACCCAGGTGCAGGGCACCATCAACGGCATCGGCGAGCGCACCGGTAACGCGAACCTCATCACGATCATCGCCAACCTGCAGCTGAAGATGGGCCGGCGCGTCGTCTCCGACGAGCAGCTGCGCCTGCTGACCGACGTCGCGCACTTCACCGACGAGCTGCTCAACCGCCAGCCCGATGCGCACCAGCCGTACGTCGGAAAGAACGCCTTCGCGCACAAGGCCGGCCTGCATGCGGCGGGCATCCGCGCCGACGTGACGACCTTCGAGCACATCGACCCGGCGCTCGTCGGCAACCACCGGGACCTGCTCATCTCCGAGCTGTCGGGGCGCGGCACGGTCGCCGACAAGGCCGAGCGCGCGGGGCTCGAGCTCGACGACCACACGACCGCGCTCGTGCTCGAGCGGATGAAGTCCCTCGAGCACGACGGCTACCAGTTCGAGGCCGCCGACGGCTCGTTCGAACTGCTCCTGCGCAAGGAGTCCGGCGACTACCAGCCGCTGTTCGCACTCGAGTCCTGGCGGGTGACGGCCGAGCAGCACGCCGACGGCGAGGTCAAGACCGAGGCGACGATCAAGATCTGGGTCGAGGGCGAGCGCTTCGTCAGCTACGCCGAGGGCAACGGGCCCGTGCACGCGCTCGACAAGGCGCTGCGGGCGGTGCTCACCGAGGCCCATCCGCACCTCGCCGACACGTGGCTGACGAACTTCAAGGTGCGCATCCTCGACGAGACGAAGGGCTCGGACGCGTCGATCAGAGTGCTCATCGACGCCACGGACGGCGACGAGACGTGGGGCTCGATCGGCGTCTCCACGAACCTCATCGCGGCCTCATGGGTCGCGCTCGTCGACTCGCTGGAGTACGCCGAGCAGCCCAGCCGGGTGCACGGCGCCGCGGCGCCCTAGGGGCGCCGGACGTGCCCTCGCAGGAGCAGGAGCAGGAGAAGGCGCAGGAGGAGGTCCCGCTCGCGCGTCCCGTGCTCGGCGACGCCGAGGAGGCCGCGGTGATCGACGTCCTGCGCTCCGGCCAGCTGTCGCTGGGCCCGCGCGTGCCCGCCTTCGAGCAGGCCTTCGCGGCCCGGCTCGGCGTCGCACACGCGTGCGCGGTCTCCAGCGGGACGGCGGGGCTGCACCTCGCGCTGCGCGCCGCCGGCGTGCGCGACGGCGACGAGGTCGTCACGTCGCCGTTCTCGTTCGTCGCCAGCGCGAACGCCGCGATCTTCGAGCGCGCGCGGCCGGTCTTCGCCGATATCGACCCGCGCACGCTGAACCTCGATCCGCAGGCCGCCGCGGCGGCGATCACGCCGCGCACCACCGCGCTGCTGCCGGTCCACATCTTCGGCTATCCCGCCGACCTGCCGGCGTTCGAGCGCATGGGCCTGCCGATCGTCGAGGACGCCTGCGAGGCGCTGGGCGCCGTCCACGGCGACGGCACGCCGGTCGGCGGGCGCGGCCACCCGGCCGTGTTCGGCTTCTACGCCAACAAGCAGCTCACCACCGGCGAGGGCGGCATGGTCACGACCGCCGACCCGGCCGTGAAGGCGCGCATCGACTCCGAGCGAAACCAGGGCCGCGCACCCGACATGGGCTGGCTGGACCACGACCGCCTCGGCTTCAACTACCGCCTGAGCGACGTCGCCAGCGCGATCGGCCTCGCCCAGCTCGAGCGCCTCGACGGGATGCTCGCCGGCCGTGCCGGCGCCGCTGCGCGCTACCGCGAGGCGCTGGCCGGGATCGAGGGCCTCGAGCTGCCGTGCGCGGATCCGCCGGGCGGTGATCGGCGCGGCTGGTTCGTCTTCGTCGTGCAGCTCCCGCGCGGCGTCGACCGCGACGCGACGATCCGCGCGCTGCGCGAGCGCGGCGTGCAGTCCAAGCCCTACCTGCCCGCGATCCACCTCATGACGTACTACCGCGAGACGTTCGGTCATCGCGAGGGTGAGTTCCCGGTGTGCGAGGACGTCGCCGCGCGGTCGGTGGCGCTGCCGTTCTTCCCGGGGCTGAGCGACGGCCAGATCGAGCGCGTCGCGACGGCGCTACGCGCCGTCCTGCAGCGCTGACGCCTGCGCCCTGACGTGCGCACCCTCGTTGAAGCTGCGCACCCACCAGACCCCCTCGGGCAGCAGCACGAGCCGCGTCAGCGAGCCGTTGTCGGCGTGCACGAAGGCGAACGGGCGGCTGTCGCTCGCCTGGCGGCAGAGCTCGCCGATGACGCCGCCGTGCACGACGGCCACGATCGTCGCGCCCGGCTGGAGCCCCTCGACCATCCGGGCGAGGCCGGCCCGGGTGCGGGCCCCGAAGGCCTCCATCGTCTCGGCGCCGGGGATGATGTCCCAGCGCTGCTGCCGGAAGACGTCGGCGACGATCGGGTCGCGGCGGCGGACGGCGATCCTGAAGGCGCCGCCGTCGAGCTCGCCGAGGTGGACCTCGCGCAGCTCGGGCACCACGACCGGCTCGAGCCCCGTCAGCGCGGCGAGCGGAGCGGCGGTCTGCGCGGTGCGGCGCAGGGGCGTGACGTAGAGCGCGGCCAGCGGCTCGTGCTCCAGGTGCGCGGCGACGGCCTGCGCCTGGCGCTCGCCGGCGGGGGAGAGCGCCGGATCGGCCTGACCCTCGAGCAGCTCGAACGGCTGGTCCTCGACGGCCGCCTGCGACGCCCCGTGGCGCACGAGGATGACCTCGATCGAGCCGGCCGGGCGCGAGTAGTCCTCCTGGGGGTACTCCTTCGCTGCCACCGGCGGGGAGGGTAGTGGGGCTTCCCGGCGGCCGTTGCGCCACAAAAGGTTGCGCAAGCGACCTAGACTCGCCGCCAATGTCGCGCTTCTCCGAACCGCAGCACCCGACCTTCCGGCGCCTGAACACCTCGCTCGCCTTCGACCGGCGGCTGTGGCCCTACGACGTCGAGCAGTCACGGGCGCACGCGCGCATGCTCGCCGCGCAGTCGATCATCGGCGACGACGACCGCGACGCGCTGCTCGGGGGCCTGGACGCCGTCGAGGCCGAGCTCGCCGGCGGCAGCTTCCTATTCGAGGAGAACGACGAGGACATCCACATGGCGGTCGAGCGGCGCGTGACCGAGATCGCCGGCCCGGTCGGCGGCAAGCTGCACACGGCGCGCTCGCGCAACGACCAGGTCGCCACCGACGTCTCGCTCTTCACGCGCGACGCCGCCGGCCACGCGACGCGCGCCATCGATGCCCTCGCCGCCGCTCTCGTCGAGGCGGCCGAGGCGCACCTGGACTGGCCGCTGCCCGGCTACACGCACCTGCAGCGCGCGCAGCCGGTCTACCTCTCCCACCACCTGCTCGCCTACGTCTGGATGCTCCTGCGCGACCGAGAGCGCTTCGTGTTCGCCGCCGCGCAGACGGCCGCGCTGCCGCTCGGCGCGGGCGCGCTGGCCGGCGTGAACTTCGATACCGACCGCGCCGCCGTCGCGGCCGCGCTCGGCTTCGAGCGGGTCGCGCCAAACTCGATCGACGCGGTCTCCAACCGCGACTTCGTGCTCGACTACCTCGCCGCCGCGGCGACGTGCGCGACGCACCTCAGCCGGCTCGGCGCCGAGCTCGTGCTCTGGTCCAGCCAGGAGTTCGGCTTCGTCACCCTGTCGGACGCCTGGACCTCGGGCTCCTCGATCATGCCGCAGAAGAAGAACCCCGACGCCGCCGAGCTGCTGCGCGCCAAGGCGCCTCGGATCGTGGCGCACCTCGGGGCGCTGCACGGCGTGATGCACGCCCTGCCGCTGACCTACAACAAGGACATGCAGGAGGACAAGGAGCACCTCTTCGACACCGTCGACACGCTCGACCTCTGCCTCGCCTCGGCCACCGGCATGATCGCCGGCGCCCGCTTCGACCGCGATCGCATGTCGGCCGCCGCCTCCGACGACCTCATCGCCGCGACCGACGTCGCCGACCACCTCGTCAAGCAGGGCGTCCCGTTTCGCCGGTGCCATGGCATCGTCGCGGGCCTCGTGCGGGTCGCCGTCGACTCCGGCCGCTCGCTCGCCGATCTGCGCGACGAGGAGCTCGCGGCCGCGTCCGACCGGCTCGACCCGGCCGCCTTTCGCGCGCTGCTGGCACAGAGCTCGTGGCTGGAGTCCAAGGTCAGCGAGGGGGGCACGTCGCTGGCCCGCGTGCGCGAGCAGCTCGCCGCCGCCCGCGCGGCGCTGAGCGCCGGCGCGGGGTGACGTCGCTCGCCGACCGTCACCTGCGCGCGCTCGAGCTGCCGGTCGTCGAGGCCGCGGCGGCGCTCGTCGGCTGCACGATCACCCGCGGCGAGTGCAGCGGGGTGATCGTCGAGACCGAGGCCTACCACGAGTCCGAGCCCGCCTGCCACGCGTTCGCCGGCCTCACCCCGCGCACGCGCCCGCTGTTCGAGGCGCCGGGCATCGCCTACGTCTACCGCTCCTACGGCATCCACGCGCTGCTGAACGTCGTCGTCGAGCCGGCCGGCGTCGGCGCTGCCGTGCTGATCCGCGCGCTCGAGCCGCTCGCGGGCGTCCACCGCATGGTCGAGCGCCGCGGCCGCGAGGCGCTGACCGATCTGTGCTCGGGCCCCGGCAAGCTCACGCAGGCGCTGGCGATCGGCCTGGACCTCAACGCCACGGCGCTGCTCGGCGGGCCGATCGAGCTCGGGCCGCCGCCGCCCGATGTCACCGAGCCACTCGCACTGGTCGCCGGTCCGAGGATCGGGATCACCCGCGCGGTCGAGCTGCCCTGGCGCTTCTGCGCGGCCGGCAACCGCAACGTGTCGCGGCCCTGGCCGCCCGGCCTGCTCGGCTGACGTGCCGCCGCGCCGGCCGCGCCGGCCGCGATGGCCGCGCCGGCCGCGCGCCCGGCGGTGGCGCTTCCTGTCCTGCTACGGCTGGGGCGTGACGCCCCCGGAGGGGTCGGCGGGCGGCGCCGGTGGTCCCGGGGGCGGCGTGGCGGGCGCGGGCGGGGGCACCGGCGTGACGGGCGCCGGCGGCGCCGGCTGCTGCTGGGCCTGCGGGGCGGGGGCGCCGCCGCCGCCGGTCGCGCCGCCGCCGGCCCCGGCGTCGGCGTCGGCGGCGGGCGCGCCGCCGTCGGCGTCGTTCTCGCCGGTCGCCGGCGTGGTCGTCGTCGGCGCCTCCGTGGCGGTCTCCGGGTCAGGTGCGCTCGGATCGGCGGCGAGACCGGCCTCGATGCACTTCTTCGACGGCGGCTCCTCCGGCTTGCGCTTGTCGGCCTCGGCGTCGCACTGGCGCTTGAGGCGATCCTGCTCAGCCTGCAGGACAAACACCATGAAGTCGTGCCAGATCTGCGCCGGGAACGTGCCGCCGGCGACAGGCTCGCCGCGGTACTCCGTCGTCATCGGCTTGAGGCCGTTGGGATAGCCGACCCAGACGGCAACGGTGTACTTGTCGGTCCCGCCGACGAACCAGGCGTCGCCGTAGTTCTCCGTCGTGCCGGTCTTGCCCCACACGCGGACCTTGCCCAGGGCCGCGACCTTTGCGGTGCCGGCCTTGACCACCGACTCGAGGATCGACGTCGTGGTGTCCGCGATGTTCTTCGTGATGACCCGCTTGCGGATCGGGCGGTTGCGGCGCAGGACGCGGTCGCGATGGTCGCGCAGGGTCACCTTGCGGATGCCAACGGGGCCGCGCCTGCCGGCGCCGAGGCTGCCGGTCACGAGCAGGCCGCCGGTCGCGAACGTCTGGTAGGCGTGGGCCATGTCCAGCGGCGTGACGCCGTGCTGGAGGCCGCCCAGCGTGATCGCGTAGTTGCTGGACACCGGCGTCCGGATCCCCATCCGCTCGGCGGTGTGGGCGATGCGCTTCGTGCCTGCCTTGATGCCGACCTGGGCGTACACGGAGTTGTCGGAGAACGTCGTCGCGCGCGCCAGGGTGGTGACGCCGGAGTACGCGTCGTCGTAGTTGTTGACCGTGAACTTCTCGATGCTGTCGGGCACGTCGATGACCTGCTTCTTGGAC
>CAVVAG010000006.1:0-113887 GCA_963746165.1 uncultured Actinomycetes bacterium
AGTACCGCTACGGGGATTCGAACCCCGGTTTCCGCCGTGAGAGGGCGGCGTCCTAGTCCCCTAGACGATAGCGGCGCGGGACGGGGTGAAGGGTAGCGAAGGGTGCGGCTCATCCGCGCGACGGCGGCGCCGGCGCGGGCGTGCAGAAGGCCACGACACCCAGGCGCGGGACGCGTCGCTAAGGTTGCAGGCGCACCAGCGGATGTGGCGGAATTGGTAGACGCGCGGCGTTCAGGTCGCCGTGAGTGCAAGCTCGTGGAGGTTCGAGTCCTCTCATCCGCATCGGCGGCCCTTCGTGGGCCGCCGTTGCTGGACATGGGCCGCTTCTCGGTCCGCTCGTCCGTCAGCGATCGAGTCGCCGGTGGGTGCGTGAATTGTTCACGGTCAGCGCTCCTTGCGGCTCGCCCCAATACGGCCGGCCAGCGACTTGGCTCCCTGCCTGGCTGCCTCTGCGAGGGACTTTGCCGCCGAGATCCCCGCCTTGCCGGCGGACTTCGCAGACTCGGCCGCGTCAGCCCCGCTCTGCTCCGCCGCGTTGCGCCGCCTCGTGGCTGCACCTTTCTTCGCCGCCGCCTGCCGGTCGGCCTTCGTCCGTTCCGCCATGCTGTTGCTCCTTCGTTGTCGCCGTCGCGCGATGATCATCTCACTGCCCGCCGCGTGTTCCACAGCCGGACCGTGTCCTGACCGGCTACGGGCGTCGCAGGCCGGGAGCACGTTGCCGAGATCTATGCAACCGCGCTGACCGGTACCGCCTTCTCGTGTATCGCCTCTAGAAGACCTCGGGCACGAACGTCTGGTCGCCGATCGGCGGCCGCACGTAGCCCTCGTCGCTCTGGCGCGGTGGCAGCTCCAGCGGCGGCGGGATGACGTCTCTGTACGGGATCTGCGACAGCAGGTGCGTGATGCAGTTCAGCCGCGCGCGCTTCTTGTCGTCGGCGTCCACGACCCACCACGGCGCCTGCTTGATGTCCGTGTGGATGAACATCGCGTCCTTCGCGCGCGAGTAGTCGACCCAGCGCTCACGCGCCTGGAGGTCCATCGGGCTGAGCTTCCAGCGCTTCATCGGGTCGTCGAGGCGCGCCTGGAAGCGCTTCTCCTGCTCGGCGTCCGAGACGGAGAACCAGTACTTGATGAGGATGATCCCCGAGCGGACGAGCATGCGCTCGAACTCCGGGCAGGAGCGCATGAACTCCTGGTACTCCTCCTCGGTGCTGAAGCCCATGACACGCTCGACGCCGGCCCGGTTGTACCAGGAGCGGTCGAACAGGACGACCTCCCCGGCCGCCGGCAGGTGCGCGACGTAGCGCTGGAAGTACCACTGCGTGCGCTCGCGCTCGGTCGGCGCCGCGAGCGCCGCGATGCGCCACGAGCGCGGACTCGTGCGCTCCGTGATGCGCTTGATGACGCCGCCCTTGCCGGCCGCGTCGCGACCCTCGAAGATCACGACGACCTTCAGCCCCTCGGCCTTGATGTACTCCTGCAGCACGACGAGCTCGTGCTGCAGGCGGGCGAGCTCCTTGTCGAACTCCTTGCGCTTGAGCTTGGGCTTGCCGGATCTGGGGTCGGCGGCCATGCGTGAGGCCATCTTCTCCGCTGGACGCGTGTCCGCAAACGGACAATCGGACAGAACGCCCGCGTGCCGCGTGGCCCGCGCCGCCGCGCCCGGCCTACCGCGGCTGCACGAACAGCGACTGTGCGCAGATGCCGAACGGGCCGTGGCGGTCGTGCAGCACGGCGCTCGCGAGGCCGACGCCCGAAGCATCCGAGATCGTCTGCGCGTCGACGCCGATCCATTCGCCCTCGGGCTCGCGATGCAGATGGACGGTCAGCTCCGTGTTGACGAACAGCCACTCGTCGAACGGCAGGACCGCGCTGAGCCCGTTGGAGAAGTCCGCGGCCGCGCACGCCCGCACGAGCGGTGACGGCGCGACGCCCGGCAGCAGCTCGCCGCGCAGCCGGATCCAGGCGGTCGCGTGGCCCGAGCCGGTGGCGCCGCCGACGATGCGGATCTCGGTCGCGCCGGGATAGAAGAGCTCGTCGCCCTCGATGAACGCCGGCCACGGCTCGCCCGTCTGCGGCGCGGGCAGCGCCGGCGCGCCACGCATGGAGGGGGGAAGCGCGGCGGCGGCGGGCAGTTCGGCCCGCCGCACGCGCACGGCGCGTGCAAGGCACGCCCTGCGGGCGCCGGCGTCGAGCGTCGCGTCGACGATCTGAAAGCGCCGGCCGGGCTTGGCCAGCGTGGTCGCGATCTCGACATCGCCGACGGGCACGCCGCCGAGCAGCTCGAGCGTCAACCGCGTGACCACGAGGTCTGCGCCCGGCTGCGTCTGCTCGATCGCATGCGCCAGCAGCGCCGCGGGGGCGCCGCCGTGCATCATGCGCTCATCCCACGGTCCGCGCGTCAGCGGGGACGCGCGAAAGCCGGCGCCGGCCGGCGCGAAGAGCGCGGCGGGCTGCGCGATGGACGTCATCGGCGCCACCCTATCCACGCATCGTGCTGAGTCGACCCCGGATACGGGGTCGACCCACCACGGGTGCTGCGATCTACCGAGCCGAGCGGCCGTTGCCGCCGGAGCGCCCGGCCGAGGCCGTGCGACCCGCCGACGCCGCGCGCTCGCGCCGCCCCGGACGCTGCTGCGGGCGGCCGCCCCGCGGGCCGGCGCCACCGCCGCCGTTGCGGGGCCGCGCGCCGCCACCGCCGCCGCCGGAGGTCGACGTCGGCAGCCCGCTCAGCGAGAACTCCTTGTGCAGGCCGAGGTCGGAGGCGATGCGGCTCATGTCGCGCGCCTGGTCGCCGAGGACGAAGGTCACGCCGATGCCGGCGCGGCCCGCGCGGCCCGTGCGGCCGGTGCGGTGCACGTAGCCGTCGCGATCCTCGGGCATGTCGTAGTTGATGACGTGGGTGACGTCGCGCACGTCGATGCCGCGCGCCGCGACGTCGGTCGCCACGAGGATGTCGACCTCGCCGCGCTCGAAGCGGGCCAGCGCCTTCTCGCGCTGGGACTGCGACTTGTCGCCGTGCATGGCGACGGCGGTGACGTAGTTGTCCTTCAGGCGCTTGACGAGGCGGTCCGCGCCGCGCTTGGTGCGCACGAAGACGATCGTCAGGCCGCGCTCGGCGTCCTTGAGCTCGGCGACGAGCGCGTCGACCTTGGCCTCGTGCTGGACGCGCACGAAGCGGTGGACGGTCTCGGCCTTGTGATCGACGGCCGGCACGTGCTCGTGGCGGCGCGCGTCGCTCGTGTACGCCGTGGCGATCTGGCCGGCGGCGCCCTCGAGCGTCGCGGAGAAGAAGAGCGTCTGGCGCGTTCGCGGCGTCAGCGCGACGATGCGGTCGACGGCCGGGCGGAAGCCCATGTCGAGCATGCGGTCGGCCTCGTCGAGGACGAGGATCTTGATGTGCGCCAGCGAGATCGCGCGGCGCTGGATGATGTCCTCCAGGCGGCCGGGCGTCGCGACGATGATGTGCGAGCGGCGGGCCTTCTCCATCTGGCGCTGGATGCCGGCGCCGCCGTAGACGGCGGCGACGGAGAGCGCGCGGGCGTGGGCGATGTCGTACATGTCGTCGACGATCTGCAGCGCGAGCTCGCGCGTCGGGGCGAGGATCAGCACGGCGGGGCGACGGTCGGTCGCCTGGATGCGCTCGACGATCGGGACCGCGAACGCGAGCGTCTTGCCCGAGCCGGTGGGCGACTTGGCGAGGACGTCATGGCCGGCGAGCACGTCGGGGACGACGAGCGACTGGATGGCGAAGGTGTCGGTGATGCCGCGCTCCGAGAGCACGTCGCACACGACTTTGGATACGCCGATGTCGGCGAAGGCGGGCTGAGGCATATGGCTCCTACGTATGACCTGCGATTTCGGGAGATTCGACTGGCCCGAAATCACGCGATGGAGCGCACCCTCAGAACAAGAACCTCACGGGCAGCGGCGCTGCCCATGGCCTAGACGGTAGCAATGTCGTGATTGACGTCGTACGCAGGGACTCCTCGCGCCGGCGCGGGCAGCCGCCATCATGAACGTGATGCCGACGCCCCCGCCGCCGCTCTCCTCGCGCCTGGGCGACGTGCGCTCCTCCCCCGTTCGCGACATCCTCGAGCTGACCCAGCGTGACGAGGTGATCTCCTTCGCGGGCGGGCTGCCGGCTCCCGAGCTGTTTCCCGCCGAGCTCATCGCCGACGCGTTCGCGCGCACCCTCGCGCCGACCGCGGCGGCGCGGGCGCTGCAGTACTCCTCGACCGAGGGCGACCCGGCGCTGCGGGCGCTGCTCGCCGATCGCTTCTGTGCGCGCGGCCTGGAGTGCGACGCGGACGAGCTGCTCGTCACCACCGGCTCGCAGCAGGCGCTGGGCCTGCTCTCGGCGGTCCTGCTCGACCCGGGGGACGTGGTCCTCGTGGAGAACCCCTCGTACCTCGCCGCGTTGCAGTCCTTCGGCTTCGCGGGCGCGCGGCTCGTGGCGGTGGAATGTGACGAGGACGGGCTCGATCCCGAGGCGCTGCCGGCGCTGATCGCCCAGCACGCGCCGAAGTTCCTCTACATCGTCCCGACCTTCCAGAACCCGACCGGGCGCACGCTGCCCGCGGCGCGCCGCGCGCGGCTGGCGCAGCTGGCCGCCGAGCATGGGCTGTGGATCGTCGAGGACGACCCGTACGGCGAGCTGCGCTACGACGGCGAGCCGCTGGCGCCGATCGGCGCTCACGCCGGCGCCGCGGACCGCACGGTGACGATCTCCTCGCTGTCGAAGGTCCTCGCGCCCGGGCTGCGGATCGGCTGGCTGCGCGCGCCGGCGCCGATCCTCGGGCCGCTGACGATCGCCAAGCAGGCAGCGGACCTGCACACCTCGACGGTCGACCAGATGGCGGCGCGCACGTCGCTGCAGGCCGCCGACCTCGACCTGCACATCGCCAACCTCTGCCGCGAGTACCGGCGCCGGCGCGACGCGCTGCTCGGCGGCCTGGCGGACGCCCTGCCGCCCGGATCGACGTTCAACCGGCCGCAGGGCGGGATGTTCGTCTGGGCGCGTCTGCCCGAGGGATGGGATGCGGAGCAGCTCCTGCACGCGGCGCTCGAGCACGACGTCGCGTTCGTCCCGGGGCATCCCTTCTTCGCCGGCGATCCCGACCCGCGCACGCTGCGCCTGTCGTTCACGACGCACGTTCCGGCGGAGATCGCCGAGGGGCTGGGGCGGCTGCGCGGCTGCTGGTCGACGGCCGCATGACCGATGCACCGCGGGACGTGGTGATCGACGGCGACGTGATCCGCCTCGGTCAGCTGCTCAAGCTCTCCGGTCTCGCGCAATCCGGCGGCGAGGCCCGTGAGCTGGTGACGGACGGCGTCGTGCGCGTCAACGGCGAGATCGAGACGCGGCGCGGGCGCCAGCTGCACAGCGGCGACGTCGTGGAGGTCGACGGGGAGCGCGTCCGCGTGGCGTGAGAGGGGTGGCGGCGCGCCAGGGATTTCATCGCGCTGAACCGCGCGGCGCGTCCGCGCGTAGGACGCGGAATGCAGCGGATCGGGGAGGCGACCGTGCGCGTGTTCAAGACGCTCGCGGGCGTCGAGAAGGACGAGCCGATGGCCTCGTGGGTCTTCGCGCTCTACGGCTTCCTGTTCTGTGTCGGGTTCACGCTGGTCGTCGCCTGGCTGGCGGGACCGGCGTAGTTCAGCCGGCGGGCTCGACCGGGCAGGGCTCACCGGCGAACTCCCTTGCCGGCCGGCGCAGCCGCTCGGAACCCAGCCGCTCTGCCAGCCGCAGCCGGAAGCGGATCGCGCGCTGGGAGATGCGCAGCTCGTCGCGGGTCGCGCGGAGGCTGCCGGTGCGCACGAAGGCGTCACGCGTGCGGCGCAGCTCCTCGATGTACTCCTGCGGATAGCGCGGCGGTGGCAGCTCGCCCCGCGCGTTGTCGCCCTCGACGCGCCGCAGCGCCTTCAGCACGGGCGCGAGGCGCTGCGCGCGGTCCACGCGGACGGTGACGTTCGACGTCCCCGTCGCGAGGTCGAGCGTGGTGGCGCCGCGCACTCGCGCGGTGATCCCCCGCACCTGCCGGCTGCGCGTCGGGCGGACGTCGAGGACGAGCGCCTCGACCGCGCAGATCGGGGCCGTCTGGACGGAGATCGGCACGGCGCACCCGCCCTCTCGATCCTCGTTCTTGCACGAGCCGTACAGGAACGTCACCACGCCGCCGTTGCGCGTGATCCCGGTGAGCTTCTGGTCGGCCACCTCGTCGCCCGCCCAGTACAGCGGCTGGGTGGCGGTCTTCTGAGCGTCGCGGACGTCGCCCATCTCGGGGCGGTCGTCACCGCAGCCGGCGAACACGGCCAGCGCCGCCAGCGCCACGGCCGTCAGGACGGGTTGGACTCTGCGTCTCGCAAGGGGCATCGTTGTGGTGAGCATGTCACGCGAGGACGCCGAGATGGTCGATGGTCCCCCGGTCGCCGGCCGCATGACCGCCGTGGTGCAGCGCGACGGCGAGCGCGACGAGGTGGCGGTCGAGGAGCCGCTGGAGATCCGCGTCGACGGCGCGCCGCTCACCGTCACGATGCGCACGCCGGGTCACGACGAGGAGCTCGCGCTCGGCTTCCTGTACGGCGAGGGCCTGATCGACCGCCCCCACCGCTGCGGTCCGACCGACGACCTCGCGGCGAACGTCGTCGACGTGCGCGGCCCGCTGCTGCGCGACCCGGGGGCCCGGCGCTTCTATACGACGTCGTCGTGCGGCGTCTGCGGCAAGGGCTCGCTCGAGGAGGTCGCGGTCTACGCGCCGCGCCTGCCCGAGGGCCCGCGCGTGTCGCGTGCGCTGCTCGCCGCACTGCCGGGCGGGCTGCGCCAGCCCGCCTTCGGCCGCACCGGCGGGATGCACGCCACCGGGCTCTTCGACGCCGGCGGCGAGGCGCTGCTCATGCGCGAGGACGTCGGCCGCCACAACGCGATGGACAAGGTCGTCGGGCGTGCGCTGGTCGACGGGCTGCTGGCGCTGCACCGGCACATCCTCTGCGTCAGCGGCAGGCTGTCGTTCGAGCTCGTCCAGAAGGCGGCCATGGCCGGCGCGCCGATCCTCGTGGGCGTGGGCGCGCCCACGTCGCTGGCCGTCGAGCTCGCCGCCGATCGCGGCATGACGCTCGCCGGCTTCGCGCGCGGCGACAGCGTCAACGTCTACTGCGGCGAGGCGCGCGTGAGGTAGGCGCGGCCGTCAGGGGATCGGGACGAGCGGGCTGTCGAGGTCGGCGCCCAGTCCGCGCCCCGCCGCGATGAGCTCCAGCATGACGGCGGTGTCGGCGATCGGCACGCCGGTCAGGTGCTCCTCGCGCTCGGCGAAATCGGCTTCGATCGCCGCGACGGCCTCGGCATAGGCCGGGCCGTCGCCGGCGGCGAGCGCCCTGAGCGCCGTCGCGGTGCGCTCGAAGGCGCCGCCGCGGGGATCCATGACGTCGGCGAGCGGACCGACGGCGTCGTCGTCGCCGAGGATGAGCGCCGCGACCGCGAGCACGTAGGACGCGACGGGCGAGCCCGCGGCGTCCTCGTCGCCGGCGAGCGCCTCGCGCACCTCCTCGGCCGCGGGTTCTGAGTCGCCGCCGAGCACCGCTGCCTTCAGCAGCCCCACGAGGCGGCCGTAGCTCTTCGGCGGCGCGAGCGCCCAGGAGGCGCGGTACTTCTCGACGGCGTCGGCGTAGGCCGCGCGGGCCGCCTCGAGGTCGCCCTCGACGAGCGCCGCGTGCGCCACTCCCTCGGCCGCGATCGCCGCGATCATCAGCTCGCGATGCTCTCCTTCCTGCATGGTCGCGAGCATACGTCGCAGGCCTCGCGATCGCGAGCCGGGTGCGGCTGGGACGGGGTTGGTCGTTTGCCCGGCTGGATGCCGGGGCACCCGATGCTCCACCATCTGACGTGAAGGACATGCGCGATGACCACTTCCGCAGGCGAAATCCCCGCCCCCCCGCTTCCGGACCCGGCGCCGCCGATCCCCGGCCCGGACGAGCCGATCCCGGATCCGATCCCGGACCCGGTGCCGCCGGGCCAATAGCCCCGGCCCATCCCCCGGACACGACCATGCGCGGCCTCGTCGCCGCGACGGTGGTCTGCATCGCCGCGTGCGCGCTGCTGCTCGCGCTGCAGGGCTCGAAGATGATGACGGCGGCGGCGATCGTCCTGGGCGGAACGGCGTTCGTGCTCGTGCTGGCGATGGTGTTCTACGCCGTCGGCCGCTCCGAGGACAGAGAACGGGCCGCTCGTGAGGGCGGCCCGAACGGTCCTGCTCTGTAGCGCTGCGCTTGCGCGCTGCGCAGTCTCCTACTGCTCGGTCCTGGCGTGCGCGAGCCGCGCGTCCGCTCCCGCGGAGATCCGCCGGAGCTCCTCCAGCCGCATGCGGTCGGAGGGCTTGCCGGTGAGGACCCGCGCGTTGTAGAGCGCGAGACGGTTGCGATGGTGCTGCGCTTCGGCTTCGAGACGCTCGAGCTGAAGCGCAGCCTGCCGTTCGCGTTCGCGAAAGCCCGGTTGCTGGCGTTCGCGCTTCTCGGCAGTCATCTTGCGCGCCCTCGCGCGGCCGGTGGCCGCGCGTCTGCTGCTAGAGCGTGGTGACGTTGACAGCCTTGGGCCCCTTGTCGCCGGCCTCGGCGTCGTAGGAGACCTTGGCACCCTCAGCGAGCGACTTGAAGCCGCTGGAGTTGATGCCGCTGTGATGGACGAACAGATCCTTGCTGTTGTCGTCCGGGGTGATGAAGCCGAAGCCCTTGTCGTCGTTGAACCACTTCACGGTTCCTGTAGGCATGCTGTTCCTCCACTACGTATGTGCACTACGGGCGCGGAGGTCTGCCATTGCTAACGACTGCGGCGCGTAACACGGGTGTGGCCGGGCGAGAGATCGCTCGACATGATCGCCACAAAGCGTAGCGTACGCGGGCGTTAGGCGCTGGTCTGGCAACCGCGTTGCGGCGCCACCGCGATGCGTGCGGAGATCAGCTCTCGGCCGCGGCCGCTTCGGCCTTGGCGTGCGTCGCGAGGCGCTCCTCGGCGCCGCGAACGGCTTCTTCGAGCTGCGTCAGGCGCTGGCACGGCTTGTCGGTGTGCAGCTTCACGTAGAGCGCGAGGCGCTGGCGGTGGTAGTTGACCTGCGATTCCACCTGCGCCAGCCGGCTGGACCTACCGGTTGCGCTCATGTGCTCGACCCTGGTTGCGCCATGTCCGCCTTCCGTGCCCCCTCCGGAACGTGTGGTTCGCGCGAGCAGAAGGGACGAGACCCAGGCGAAGAAGTGCTGCCTGGTCAGTGTACCCCGGCCTTCGGGCGCCACCGCCGCGAGCGTTGCGTCGGCGGTGGCCGTGGCGGCTACGCGGCCCAGGCGCAGTCCTTCGCCTTCGCCGTCGCCTTGACGTTGGCGGCGCCCTCGTCGAAGGCCTGAGCGATCTCCGGAACGCCGGCGTTCCGTGCCTCCGTGGCCGAGCTCGTGTACCGGCCGTGGGCGCTCTGCAGGTCGCTGCACTCCTTGCTGATGCTGAGCGTCGCGGTCGCCTTGGGGGCGGGGGAACGGGAAAGAGCCTGCGACGCGGCCGGCAGTGCAGCGGTGGCAGCGATCGAGACGGCGGCGGCGAGTGCGGCGGAGCGGAGCTTGACGGTGTTCATGGCGACTCCTCGGCGAGCGGATTGGCTGATGGATCCATCCTGCTTGCCGCCGGTCTCAGCCGATAGACACCCAAGGGTCACGGCGCCCGGACCTCGGGCGCGCGTGAGCGCCGTCGTGCTCACTCAGCGACCGGACCGCGGCCGCGTTCTCGCTTGGCCGGTTCCGGTGAGTCGGGGAGACAGGATTTGAACCTGCGACCGCCCGGCCCCCAGCCGGGTGCGCTACCAGACTGCGCCACTCCCCGTGGCTGACAAGCGGGCGACGGGAATCGAACCCGCCCTAGAAGCTTGGAAGGCTTCTGTGCAGCCACAACACTTCGCCCGCACGCCCTTGCGCGCAGGATACCGCGCAGGCTAGGAGGCCCGGCGCTCCTCGGTCGGGACGCTGCCGTCCGCCGCGGTCAGCGCGGGCGGCGGCCATGGGCCCCACCAGTTGTCCGCGGCGCCGTCGAGCGTGATGGTGCTGCCGCTCAGCGCGCGGCCGATCGGAGACGCGACGAGCGCCGCCAGCCAGCCGAACTCGCGCGGCTCGCCGAGCCGGCCGAGCGGCACCGACCGCGCGGCTCCGCGGGTGAGCTCCTCGGGGTACTTGCGCAGCGACTCGGTGTCGAAGCGGCCGAGCGCGAGCGCGACGGCGCTGATCCCGTCGGCCTCCCAGCGCTCCGCCCAATCTCGCGTCATCGCCTCCACCGCCGCGCGCGCCGCCCCGCTGTGGGCCATCGCGGGGAAGCCCTGGTGCGGCGACACCGTGACGCTCGCGATCATGCCGCCGCCGCCGGGCCGAAACGCCCGTTGCACGCACGCCTGCGTCATCTGCAGCGTCCCGTCGACGTTGAGCGCCATCACCGCCGCCCAGCCCTTCTTCGTGATCGCCTCGGCCGGCGCGAAGTACTGCCCGCCGGCGTTGTTGAGCAGCGTGTCGACGCGGCCGTGGCGCTCGAGCGCGGAGTCGACGATCCGCTCGCACTCGGCGACGACGCGGATGTCCCCGCTCACCGCCGTGCAGCGCGGGCCGAGCTCGCTGCACGCCTGCTCGAGCACCTCCGCGCGGCGGCCCGCGACGACCACCTTCGCACCACAGCGGATGAGCTCCGCGGCCGCGGCCTTTCCGAGGTTCGTGCCGCCTCCGGTGACGATCGCGACGTGCCCCCGAAGCAGGCCTTCGGCGAACACATCCGACGGCTGCGCGCCCGGCTCCATGGCGTCGCAGCGTACGCGGTTCGCAGCTTTCCGCCCGCGGGCGCCGCCGCGAGCTTCTTCCTCGAGCTCGCCGGCCGCGCGCCGGGACAGGTCGACCCGTGGGCGCTCGCGCTTCCTGGTCGCGAGGTGCGGATCGCCGAGCCGGCGCTCACCGACATGGCCCAGCTCGTCGACGCGATCGTGGCGGCGCTCGCCCCGGCGCTCGACGCGCCGGCGATCCTGCTCGGCCACAGCATGGGCGCGTCGGTCGCCTTCGAGGTCGCACGCGAGCTGCGGCGGGAGCGGCCGGGCAGCGTCACGCACCTCATCGTCTCCGGGCGCGCCGGGCCGCGGACGGGCCGCGCGAGCGCATCGAGCGAACCGGCGCCGCCGACCGACGCCGAGCTCGTCGACGCGCTGCGCGCGCTCGGCGGCACCCCGCCGGAGATCCTCGACTCACCCGACATGCTCGAGCTGCTGCTGCCGCCGATGCGCGCCGACTACACCCTGCTCGCCGGCTACGAGCCGCGCTGGCAACCGCCGCTCGACATCCCGATCACCGCGCTCGTCGGCGCCGCCGACCCCACGGTGGACATCGCCGCCGTTCGCACCTGGGGCGAGGTCTGCGAGGCTGCGTTCATCGCACGCGAGGTGCCGGGCGGCCACTTCTACCTGCAGTCGAGAGCCGAGGCCGCCGCGGACGCGGTCGCAGACGCGGACGCCTGCGCGCGCCTCGCCGAGCGATCCCGAGACCGATGACGGGCGCCGGGGCGGGCGCCACGCGGCGCACCGTGCTGCGCGGCGCCGTCGCCGGACAGCGCCGCCGCGTCGCGCTCGGCTCGGCGCTGCTCGTCTCCCACCAGGCGGGCGAGGCGATGGTGCCGATCGTCGTCGGCGCCACGATCGACCGCGCGGTCGTCACCGGCGACGAAGCCGCGCTGGCGCTGTGGCTCGCGCTGCTCGCCGCGACCTTCGCGGCGCTGTCGTTCTCCTACCGCTTCGGCGACCGCCAGCTCGAGCGGGCGTCGGAGACCGCGGCCCACGAGCTGCGGCTCGCGCTCACGCAGCGCATCCTGCATCCGCGCGGCGGCGCGACCGAGGGACGGCTGGCGGGCGGGCTGCTGAGCATCGCGACCTCGGACGCCTCGCGCGTCGGCGAGGTCGCGCTGGTGATCGGCGTCGGCCTGGCGGCGGTCGCCGGCGTCGGCGTCGCGGCGGCCGCGCTGCTCGGGATCTCGCTCGTGCTCGGTGCGCTCGTCCTGGCCGGCCTGCCGCCGCTGCTCGTCCTGATCGAGCTGATCGGGCGGCCGCTCGTCAAGCGCGCGGCCAACGAGCAGGCCGAGGCCGCCGGCGCGACGGGAGTGGCCGCCGACCTCGTCGCCGGGCTGCGCGTGCTGAAGGGGATCGGCGCCGAGCAGCCGGCGATCGAGCGCTACCGCAGCTCGAGCCGGCGCTCGCTGCACGCGACGCTGCGCGCGGCGAACGCGGACGCGGCGGTCGCGGGCGTCGGGATCGTGCTGACCGGCGCCTTCCTCGCGCTGGTCGCGCTGATCGGCGGCGGGCTCGTCGCCGACGGGACGATCAGCCTGGGCGAGTTCATCGCGGCGGTCGGGCTGACGGGATACCTGACCGGTCCCTTCTCGCTGAGCTCCTACGTCGTCTCGGGGCTGGCCCGTGCGCGCGCCTCGGCCGGCCGCGTCGCCGCGCTGCTCGACACGCCGCTCGCCGTCACCGGCGGGTCGCGCCGGCCAGCGCCCGCGCCGGCGGGAGCGATCGCGCTGCGCGGGGTCCGCCACGCCGGCCTCGACGGGCTCGGCCTCGAGGTCGCCGCCGGCGAGCACGTCGCGATCGCCGTCGCCGACGGCGCCGACAGCGCGGCGCTCGTCGAGCTGCTCGTGCGCGACAGCGATCCCCGCGCAGGGAGCATCGCGCTGGACGGCATCGCCTATCTCGAGCTCGACCCCGAGCCGCTGCGGGAGGCCGTCCGCGTCTCCGCGCACGAGGCGGAGCTGTTCGACGGCAGCCTGGGTGACAACGTGCGGGCGGCCGCCGGCGACTCTTCGCCGGAGCGCGTCCACGCCGCGCTGGAGGCCGCGGACGTCGCCGACGTCGCCGCTGCGCTGCCCGGCGGCCTGGACGGCACGCTCGGTGAGCGCGGGCGCTCGCTGTCCGGCGGCCAGCGCCAGCGGGTCGCGCTCGCGCGCGCACTGGCGGCCGACCCCGCCGTGCTCGTCCTGCATGACCCCACGACCGCCGTCGACGCGGTCACCGAGGCGCGCATCGCCGCCGGCCTGCGCCGCCTGCGCGCGGGGCGCACGACGATCGTGGTCACGAGCAGCCCGGCGCTGCTCGCCGCGGCCGACCGCGTCGTGCTCGTCGCCGGCGGCCGGGTCGCGGCGACCGGCTCGCACGCCGAGCTGCTGCACAGCGAACCCGCCTACCGCGCGGTGATCCTCGCATGAGCGCCGCCTACGAGCCGCTGCCGATCGCGCCGGCCGCGGAGACCCGGCGGGCGACGCTGGCGCTCGTGCGCCCGCGCCGGCGCCTGGCGCTCGGCGCCGGCGCCACGCTGCTGCTGGCGACCGCGGCCGGACTCGCCGTGCCCGCGCTGCTCGGCCACATCGTCGACCGCGTGACCGACGATGGCGCCGACGCGCAGCTCACCGGCATCGCGCTGCTGCTGCTCGGGGCGGCGGTGGTCCAGGGCGTCCTGACGGCGGTCGGCCAGGCGCTCGTCGCCCGCCTGGGCGAGAGCGCGCTCGCGGATCTGCGCGAGCGGGTCGTTGAGCGCGTCCTGACGCTGCCGCTGGAGCGCATCGAGCGCGCCGGCAGCGGCGACCTCGTCTCGCGCGTCAGCGACGACGTCGCCGAGATCGCCGAGGCCGTGCGCCAGGCGCTGCCGCGGATGGCCAGCGCGGCGCTGATCGTCGCGCTCACCGTCGTCGGGCTGGCGGCGCTCGACTGGCGCCTGGCGCTCGCGGGCCTGCTCGCGGTCCCGATCCAGGCGCACACGCTGCGCTGGTACCTGGGGCGCTCGTCGCCGGTCTACGCGGCCGAGCGCCGCGCGGCCGCGGCACGCGCGCAGCAGCTGCTGGACTCGGTCTCCGGGGCGGGCACCGTGCGCGCGTTCGGCCTCGGTCCGGCCCACCTCGCGCGCGTCGAGCGCCGCTCGCTGGACGCGCTCGGCCTCACGATGCAGGCCGTCAACCTCATCACGCGCTTCTTCGCTCGGCTGAACCTCGCCGAGCTGGTCGGCCTGACCGCGATCCTGACGACCGGCTTCCTGCTCGTGCGTGCCGACGAGATCAGCGTCGGCGCCGCCACCGCAGCGGCGCTGTACTTCATCCGCCTCTTCGACCCGATCAACATCCTGCTCGTGCTCGTCGACGACGCGCAGCGGGCCGGCGCCAGCCTCAGCCGGCTCGTCGGGATCGTCGCGATGTCCGTGGCGCAGGAGCCGGCCGACCCCCCGCGGCCGGTCGACGGCTCGGTCGTGCTCGAGGGCGTGCGTCACGCCTACGTGGCGGGTCACGACGTCCTCGCGGGCATCGACCTGGCGATCGCCCCGGGCGAGCGCGTCGCTCTGATCGGCGCCAGCGGCGCGGGCAAGACGACGCTCGCGCGCGTCGTCGCCGGGATCCAGGCGCCGACCGGCGGGCGCGTGCTGCTCGGCGGCGTCGAGCTCGCCCGCCTCGGCCGAGCGGCGACGGCGCGCACCGTCGGGCTGGTCAGCCAGGAGGTGCATGTCTTCGCCGGCACGCTGGCCGAGGACCTGCGCATGGCACGACCGGCGGCCGACGACGACGCGCTCGCCGCGGCGCTGGACCGCGTCGGCGCCCTGGCGTGGGTGCGCGCGCTGCCCGACGGGCTGGCCACGGTCGTCGGCGAGGGCGCGGTCGCGCTCACGGCGGAGCGCGCGCAGCAGCTCGCGCTCGCGCGCATCGTGCTCGCCGACCATCCGATCGTGATCCTCGACGAGGCGACCGCCGAATCGGGCAGCAGCGGCGCGCGAGCACTGGAACGCGCGGCCGCGGCGGCGCTCGAGGGCCGGACGGCGCTGGTCGTCGCGCACCGCCTGACGCAGGCTGCGGCCGCCGACCGCATCGTCGTGCTCGAGGAGGGCAGGGTCGTCGAACAGGGCACGCACACGGAGCTCGTCGACGGCGGCGGGCCCTACTCCCTGCTGTGGTCGGCATGGTCAGACGGTCGCTCGTGACGGTCATGAGGCAGCGAGCTTTATTGCGTGTTAGGGTTCCCTAATACAGCGGGGCGCGGAGCGCGCGTCCCGCAGTCGTTTCACCCGGCCGGCGCTGCGCGCCGCCCGCGCCGCCGCGCAACTCCAGGAGGGAAGTCCATGGACGTCGTGCTGTTCGCCTACCAGACGTGGGGGCACCGGCTGCTGCAGGCGCTCGTCGAGTCGCTGCCCGACGAGGAGGCGCGGGCGCGCGTCGAAGCCGCGAACGCCGATGTCATGGTGGCGTGCAACTGGCGCACGTGGATCCCGCCGGAGATCTTCAACGCGCCGCGCCTGGGCACGCTCAACGTCCACGACTCGCTGCTGCCCGCCTACGCCGGCTTCGCGCCGCTGAACTGGGCACTGATCAACGGCGAGCCGGAGGTCGGGATCACCGCGCACGTGATGGACGAGCAGCTCGACCGCGGCTCGATCATCCTGCAGCCGCGCGTCCCCGTCGAGCCGGCCGACACGATCGGCGACCTGTTCGCCAAGACGCTCGTCCTGTTCGGGCCGACGACGATCGCGGGGCTGGACCACATGGAGCACGCGACCGGCGAGCGGCGAGCGCAGGACCTCACGCAGGCCACGTTCTTCCACAAGCGCGCCGACGAGGACAACCGCATCGATTGGACCTGGCCGGCGCAGGACATCGCCAACCTCGTGCGCGCCCAGGCCGATCCGTACCCCAACGCGTACTGCTTCCATGGCGAGCGCCGCATCGAGGTCCGTGCGGCGACGGTCTCGGCGGGGCGCGCGGGCGGCACGCCGGGCCGGATCTTCGCCCGCCAGGGCGACGGCGTGATCGTCGTGTGCGGCGCCGACGCGCGCCGCGGGCGCAACCACGGGCTCGTCCTCGAGCAGGTGCGCACGGACGACGGCGAGGTGGCGCGGCCTCACGCACGCCGCAGCAGAACCAGCAGCAGCGGTCCTCCCACGATCGCCGTGACCAGGCCCGAGGGCAGCTCGTAGGAGCCGGCCAGCACCCCGCGGCCGAGCAGGTCGGCGACGAGCAGGAACGCTGCGCCCAACGCGGCCGCGACCGGCAGCACGCGACGGTGCTGGGGCCCGACGAGGATGCGCGCCGCGTGCGGCGCCATCAGGCCGACGAAGACGATCGCGCCGACGATCGCCACCGCCGCAGAGGCCAGCAGCGCACTCGCCGCCAGCAGCACGGCGCGCGTGCGCGCCGCGCGCACGCCGAGCGAGATCGCCATGTCGTCGCCGGCGCTGAGCGCGTCCAGGCGCCGGGCGGCGAACCAGGCGATGGCGCCGCCCACCGCCACCGCGGGCAGCAGGAGCAGGAAGTCGCCCCAGCCCTCTGCTCGACGACGCGACGATGCGACGATGCAGGTCTCGTTCCTCAAGGACCTGGTGACGATGCGCAACCCGACGAGCGCTTACAGCTTCGTCGCCTACCTCCACGAGCGCGGCCGGCTCGTCGACTTCATGAACCACAAGACGCTCTTTGCGCTGCGGATCGAGTTTCACGACTACCTCGAGTGGGCGGCGCGGCAGATGTCCCACCTGGTCGAGTACGACGCCGAGGTGGTCGACGTGCGGCCCGTGCGCGCGGACGGCGCGGTGTGCGGGTTCGACGTCGCGTTCGGCGGCGGTGACGGGCGCGAGGGAGGCGAGCGGGTCATCCGTCGCGCGCGCAACCTCGTCCTCGCCGCGGGGCTGGAGCTGCGCATGCCACCCGACATCCGGCGATCGGAGCGCGTCTGGCACAACCGCGACTTCCTGCGTCGCGTCGAGGCACTCGCCGACGATCACGCTCCCACCCGCTTCGCGGTCGTCGGCGCCGGCCAGAGCGCGGCCGAGATCACGAGTTACCTGCACCGCGCGTTCCCGCAGGCCGAGGTCTGCGCGATCTTTGCGCGCTACGGCTACTCGCCGGCCGACGACAGCCCGTTCGCCAACCGGATCTTCGACCCGGCGGCCGTCGACGCCTACTACGACGCGCCACCGGCGGTCAAGCAGATGCTGCTCGACTATCACAGCAACACCAACTACTCCGTCGTCGACGCCGAGCTGATCGAGGACCTGTACCGCCGGGTCTACCAGGAGAAGGTGACCGGCCGCGAACGGCTGCGGATCCTGCAGGCCTGCCGCGTCCTCGCCGTCGACGGCGACGCAGCCGCCGGCGAGCCGGTGCACGTCGCCCTGGAGTGCCTCTCCAGCGGCGAGCGCAGCGCGCTGTCGTGCGACGCCGTCGTGTTCGCCACCGGCTACCGCCCGGTCTGCCCGCTCGGCCTGCTCGGCGCAGCGCATGCGCTCTGCACGACGAGCGAGGACGGAATGGTCTGCGTCGGCCGCGACTACCGCGTCGCGACGGGCTGCGCGCTGCGCGATTGCGGCATCTATCTGCAGGGCGCGACGGAGCACAGCCACGGGATCGGCTCGACGCTGCTGTCGAACACCGCCGTGCGGGCGGGCGAGATCCTCGGCTCGATCGTCGACCACGACGCGCATCGCGGCGCCGGTCGCGACGAGCTCGTCGGCGCGGCGCGCTCGGTCTGACACAGCGCGTGGCGGGCTCGCGGGCGCCCGCCGGCGGGATGTACGCTGCCCGGCACTACCTCGTCGATTCCCACCGATGAGTTTCTCCACCCCCGCCGGTCGTAGTGCCATGACCTCCAACCTCGCCATCGAAGCGACCGGGCTCGTCAAGAGCTTCGGCACGACGCGCGCCGTCGACGGCGTCGACCTGGCGGTGCAGCGCGGCGCCGTCTACGGCGTGCTCGGGCCCAACGGCGCCGGCAAGACCACGACGATCCGCATGCTCGCCACCCTCCTGCGGCCCGACGCGGGCAGCGCGCGGGTGCTCGGCCACGACACGGTCACGGAGGCGGACGCCGTCCGCGGGCTCGTCAGCCTGACCGGTCAGCTCGCCTCCGTCGACGACGACCTGACCGGGCGCGAGAACCTCATCCTGCTCGGGCGCCTGCTCGGATACCCGACGAAGCCGGCGCGGGGTCGCGCCGACGAGCTGCTGGCGGCGTTCGGCCTCGAGGAGGCCGGCGGGCGGCTCGTCAAGAACTACTCGGGCGGCATGCGCCGCCGGCTCGACCTCGCCGCGAGCATCGTCGTGACGCCGGAGCTCATGTTCCTCGACGAGCCGACGACGGGCCTCGATCCGCGATCGCGCAACCAGGTGTGGGACATCATCCGCGCGCTCGCCGGCCTCGGCACCACCGTGCTGCTGTGCACGCAGTACCTCGACGAGGCCGACCAGCTTGCCGACCGCATCGCGGTGATCGATCGCGGCAAGGTGATCGCCGAGGGAACCCCGACGAGCCTGAAGGCCTCCGTCGGCGGAGGCGCCCTCCGCGTGCGACTGCTCGATCCGCAACAGCGTGGCGAGGCGGCTCGACTGCTCGCGCGCGCGCTCGACGCCGAGGCGAACCTCGAAGCCGATCCGGCGGCGATCTCGGTGCGCATCGACGATCCCGAGCGGGCCGCCGAGGCGGTGGCCGCACTGTCGGGCGCCGGACTGGGCCTCGCCGGCTTCTCGCTGGCGCAGCCGAGCCTCGACGAGGTCTTTCTCGCGCTCACGGGCCACCTGGCCGAAGACGACGACACGCAGGAGGAGGCGGCATGAGCACGACACCCGAAGCGACGCGCCCGCCCGCCGGTGCCGACGCCGACGCCACCCTGCACGCCGCGCTCGCCTCGAGCGCGCGGCCGCCGCGCGCCGGCGCGTTCGCGGCCGCCAGGACGTTCGGGTGGCGCGGCATGCTGAAGATCAAGCACGTGCCCGAGCAGCTCATCGACGTGACGCTCACACCGGTGCTGTTCCTCGTGATGTTCACCTACCTCTTCGGCGGCGCGATGAGCGGCTCGACGAGCGAGTACCTCCAGTTCATCCTGCCCGGCATCCTCGTCCAGTCGGTGCTCTTCACGTCCGTGTACTCGGGCGTGGCGCTCAACACCGACATGACGAAGGGCGTCGTCGACCGCTTCCGCTCGCTGCCGATCTGGGCGCCCGCGCCGCTCGTCGGAGCGGTCATCGGCGACTGCGTGCGCTTCGCGATCGCGTCCACGATCGTCGTCGCGCTGGGCTTCGCGCTCGGTTTCCACGCCGGCGGCGGCATCGGCGGCGTGCTGGGCGCGATGTTGCTCGTGATCGTCTTCTCGTTCGCGCTGTCCTGGGTCTTCACGACCATCGGGCTGCTGCTGCGCTCCCCCAGCGCGGTGATGAACACGGGCTTCATGGCGCTGTTTCCGCTCGTCTTCCTGAGCAACACGCTCGTCGACCCGACCACGCTGCCGTCCGCGCTTGAGGCATTCGTGAACGTCAACCCCGTCTCGAGCCTCGTGACGGCTGCCCGCGGGCTGATGGGCGGCGACGCCTCCGCCGAGGACATCGGCCTCGTGCTCGCGGAGGCCGCGGTGCTGACGGCGATCTTCGCACCGCTGACCGTGCGGCTGTACCGCGGCAAGGGCTGAGGCCCTACTCCTTCGCGCACCCGAGCGCGTCCAGGACGGCGACGCTCGTACGGTGCGCGACGGAGACGTTGCGCGGATTGGACAGCGTCCAGCGCACGCCGAGCGCGTCGCAGGTCGCGCAGAACAGCTCGCGGATGTCGGCCGAGAGGTTCGAGAAGAAGTAGCGCGCGTAGGCGTACTCGGCGACGCGCCCGCTCGGGAGCGTCGTCTTGAAGCGATTGATCGTGCGACAGCCGTCGGAGTGGATGAGGCCCCGGATGAACTCGCCCGGATACCGATCGACGAGGTGCTGTTGCCATGGCTCGAGCGCGATCGGACGCTCGTGCTTGCGCCCCGGTCCGTGCTGCGGGAACGCGTGCAGCCAGAGCTTGCCGCACGCCCACACATACACGCATGCGGCTTTGGACGAACGGAAGAAATCCAGGGCGATGACGAGGCATCGTGAGCACCATCGCGGCCCAGCAGTTCTCGATGACGTCCGGGTAGCGCGCGTCGCAGGCAATCCTCAGCAGCACGCGCCCACGGTTCACCGAGAGACAGCCGTCGCCGAGCTAAGGCCGAGAAGGTAGGCATAGGAGGGCTCGTGCGCGGGTTCCCAAATCACGCTGATCGGCGCGCCCGACCGGCGCCATCGGCCAACGGTGCTCTTCGGCACACCGGTGAACTCGGCGACCTCGCGATCAGCGTAACCCTCGTTCAGAAGAGCTCGGACGGCGTCATGATCCTCCAAACCTCGGGCCACGAACATATGTCCGTGAAGCTCTCGGACGGAACCGGTAATCGCCTGCAAATAGCGGGGGACCCAGGAGTCGAACCTGGCGCTGCGGTTTTGGAGACCGCCGTGTTTGCCGATACACTAGTCCCCCTCGCGAGCTCTGAACTGTAGTTGTCGGGCGCCTCTACCACCCTCCGCGCGCGTTCCCGAGACCTACCATCGGGCGAATGTCGGCGGCTGACGCCACACGCGGCCGGGCGCTACCCGCCACCCTCCGCCTCGGCCCGGTCCACCTGACCGTCTCCACCCTCGACGGCTCGATCGCGTTCTACACCCGCGCGCTCGGCCTGACGCTGCACGACCGCGACGGCCAGGTGGCGACCATGGGGGTCGGCGCCGAGGACCTGCTGGTGCTCGTCGAGGAGCCGGGGGCCGCGCTCGGCGGGCGCCACGCGGGCCTCTTCCACTACGCACTGCTGTTCGAGACCCGGCGCGAGCTCGCCCGCGCCGTCAAGCGCCTGGCCGGCACGCAGACGCGGATCGAGGCCGCCTCCGATCATGGTCCGTGCGAGTCGATCTACCTGCGCGATCCCGACGACAACGGGATCGAGCTGTACGCCGACCGGCCGCGCGACCAGTGGCCGCCGCCGAGCACCCCCGGGGAGCGCGTGGAGATCTTCACGATCGCACTGGACATGGCGGACCTCATGCGCGAGATCGACGGCGAGGAGCCGCGCGCGCAGGCGGCCGGCGGGCTCGTGGTGGGTCACGTGCACCTCCACGTCGGCGACGTGGAGCAGGGACTCGCCTTCTACCGCGACGTGCTCGGCTTCGAGGTCATGGCGATGCTCGGCGGCGCGGCCCTCGTCGCCGCGGGCGGCTATCACCACCACCTCGCCATCAACACCTGGCTCGGCCGCGACGTCGCGCCGCGCCCGCCGCGGACCGCGGGCCTGCGCGAATGGACCGTGCTGCTCGCCTCGCGCGACGAGATCGCGGCCGTGCATGCCCGTGTCGCCGCCGCGGGCGTCGGGGTCCACTCCCACGCGGGAGGATTCCTCGTGCGCGACCCGTGGGAGACCGCGGTCGCGTTCAGGGCCGGCTGACCCACGGGGATCGGCCGGCCCTGAACAGACCCCGCGAGATCAGTCCCGCGGACCCGAGAGGATCACGTAGAAGCGCTTGTGGGTGTTGTCGCCCGCTCCGGGAGCGCTGTCGTTCACGGTCAGGCCGCCGTTGCTCGTCCGCGGGCTTACGACGAAGTAGCGGTCGCGGTTCGTGGAGAGGTTGTCGCCGCCATTGGCGGTCGTGTCCGGTGGAGCGCAGGCGACGACGCCCGGGGTGTCGGCGACCGCGTTCGGACCGGTCCCGATCGCGCACCTCGTCGCGCTGATCTCGCCCGAGAACTCCGGGTTGGCGTCGGCGGCCGTGTTGCGCCCGCTGACGCGGGCGCCATCGACGTCGTTGTTGACCGCCGGGCCGCCGGCGCCCTTCAGCGAGTACTGGTTCTCCAGCGCGATCGACGCGACGATGCCGTTGTTGGCGAGGTTCGCGTCACCCGAGTCGATGTAGACGTTCCCCTCGCCCGCCCCACCGGCCGGATACGCGTTGGCGATGCGAAAGCCGCCGGACTGCGCCTCGATCGCGCCGGCACGGTTGACGAGTACCCAGCGCGACGGACCCTCCGGCCCGATGTCGCCCTTCTCGCCGCGCGGGCCGGCCGGGAGCTGCCCGGCCGCGAAGTCTCCGCGGCGCAGGTTCTTGATGTCCAGGCCCGTGAGCGAGTTGTTCCTGACGTCCGAGCCCGTGAGCGAGCTGTTCCTGACGTCCGAGCCCGTGAGCGAGCTGTTCCTGACGTCGCTGCCGGTGAGCGAGTTGTTGCGGATGTTCTTGCCCGTAAAGAGCGACGCGGCCTGCGCCGGCCCGCCCAGGGCGATGAACAGCGACGTGACGGCGATGCCGGCCGAGATGCCGGACAGGTTGATGCGCTTCACTCCGTGACTCCTTGCGGTCGTGGTTCGCCGTGCAGGAAGCGAGGACGCCGAGGGTCCGGCCGAGAACGAATCCCGCCGGAAGCGACCACCTGTGTGCCGGCCTGACCCTGTTGCGCGCGGAATGGCCCAGCGGTTCAGGCGCCGGCGCGGCCTGGCACGCAGCCACGCGCGCCCGGATGGCGACGAGGCGCGACGGGGTTCGGGGCGACGACGTACGCACGAACCATCCATGCGGGCGGAGGGACTCGAACCCCCAAGGCTTGCGCCACCGGCACCTAAAGCCGGCGTGTCTACCAATTCCACCACGCCCGCGCGTGCCCCCCGCCGAGGGTGATTGTATGTTGGCGACGATGGCCGAGGGCAACCTCATCATCGAGCACCCCAACCGCGACAGGCCCGAGTCGAAGGCCACGCGCGCGCTCGTCGTCGCGCTGCTGCTCATCAGCGCGGCGATCCTCACGATCGCGACGGTCGGCGGGTGGGAGAAGATCCAGGGCGCCAAGCCGATCCATGTCGCCTACGTGCTCGTCTACCTGCTGCTGGCGTTCTACATCGCGCGCTGGCGCAGCGGCCTGCTGCCCGTCGCGGCCTCGTTCGCGATCATCCTGCTCATCTTCTGCGCGATCAGCGGCCCGCAGTGGTTCTCGCGCGACAAGGCCGGGTTCGACGACCCGCTGCTGGGCGCGAGCATCGTCGGCGTCCTCGTGCTCGTGCTCGTGCCGCTGCAGCTGCTGCTCATCGCCGCCGCCGCGCGCGGGTTCTCACAGAAGTGGAGCGTGGAGGTCGAGCGCAGGTCCGGCGGCGGCCAGGCGTACGTGGCCCAGCCGGGCTGACCGTACAATCGCCCACTGGTGGTATGAGACCAAGCACGAGCCCGGGTGCTGGAACTGGAATACAGGATCGGCTCAAAACCGATTGCCCGTGAGGGATTGTGGGTTCGAATCCCACCCCGGGTATCGCCGCTGAGTGGATGAACCGCGGGCCTGAGCATGCCGCAAGGCACCAAGGGCACCAGGCAGATCATCGTGAGCGGGTCCAGGGCGGCGGCCACGACAAGTTTTCCCGCGATCAGCGCGCCCCTGGATACGTTTGGCTATCCCGCTTTTCAGAAGGAGGTCAGGCATGCACGCAGTCGTCGTGAAGGTCACCATCGGGGACGTCGAGCCCTCCCTGACCGACCTGCGGGAGAACGTCGTACCGCAGGTGGCGCAGGCCCCGGGGTTCGTGGCCGGGTACTGGACCCGCAGCGGCAGCTCCGGGATGTCCATGATGGTGTTCGAGTCCGAGGAAGCCGCCACCGCCGTGAGCGAGCGGATCCCTTCGACCGTCCCTGAAACCGTGACGCTCGAGGGCGTGGAGGTGCGTGAGGTCGTGGCGCACGCCTAAGGTGGCTTCTCAAAGGCTCCCACTGCCGATCGGTTCAGGCCGCAGCGGCGGTTCCCGAGCGCCCTTGGGAGTCGGGTCCGGGTGCTGCCACAGCCTACGGCACCGATCTACGTCACGAGCGCCGTGAGCTCGTCGAGCAGCCCGGCGGGCGCCACCACGACGCCGCCGGGCAGCGCGCCGTCCGCGACAAGCGGGCACACCGACAGCCCCGCCGCCTCGCACAGCACGACGCCCGCCGCGATGTCCCAGATCTGCACGCCGCGCTCGTAGAACGCGTCGAAGCGCCCGGCGGCGGTCCAGGCGAGGTCCAGGGCGGCGCTGCCCATCCTGCGCACGTCGCGCACGCGCGGCAGCAGGCGGCCGACGACCTGCGCCTGCGCCTCGCGCACGCCCGCGTCGTACGCGAAGCCGGTCCCGATCAGGGCCGGGGCGAGCTCGGCCTGCTTTGAGCCGCGCACCTCCACGCCGTTGACGGTCGGCAGCCCGCCGCCGCGCGTGCCGGCGAAGAGCTCGCCGCGCACGGGGTCCAGGACGACACCCGCCACCCCGCCGTCGTCGTCGTGGACGGCGACGCTCACGCACCACTGCGGCACGCCGAAGAGGAAGTTCACCGTGCCGTCCAGCGGGTCGACGATCCAGCGCAGCCCGGCGCCCTCCTGCGTCTCGCCTCCCTCCTCGCCGAGGATCGCGTCGCCGGGGCGGGCCGCGGTGATGATGTCGCGAATCGCCCGCTCGGCGGAGAGGTCGGCCTCGGAGACGAGGTCGGTCGGCGTCGACTTCGAGCCCGTCGCCCGCTCGCCCCCGGCCTCGAAGCGCTCGAGCAGCAGCTCTCCCGCAGCGCGCGCGGCGTGCTCGGCCAGCGCCAGCAGCTCGGCGGGCGACGTCAAGAGACCGGCGGCCGCGCGTCGGCCCAGGGCCGTGCGACCTCGAGCTCGTGCGCGAGCGACAGCAGCGTCTCCTCGGCGCCGTGGCGCGCGACGAGCTGGATCGACAGCGGCAGGCCCTCGGCGTCGAACCCGGCGGGGACGGCCGCCGCCGGGTTGCCGACGTGGTTCCACACGCCGTTGAACGGCACGAAGCGCAGGGCGCCGTTGAGCGTGTACATGGCGCCGCGCTTCTCGTACTTGCCGACCGGCAGCGGGGAGCGCGACAGCGTCGGGCCGAGGACGATGTCGACGTCGTCGAAGATCGCGTTGACGCGCGCGGCGTCCGCGCTCTCCAGTCGGCGCGCCCGCGCCGCCGGACGGGCCGCGGCACGGCCGAGCCGCGCGAGGTTGCGGGTTCGCTTCTCCAGCCGCTCGGGGTGCGCCACCGCCCTGGCCTCCGCGTCGATGCCCGCCAGATAGCGCGCGACGACGTTCAGCCCGACCGGCCCGATCGACGGCTCGCGCTCGACGACCTCGTGGCCCAGGGAGCGCAGCAGCTCGGCAGTCGACTCGGCGGCCCCGCGCCACTCCGGGCTCAGCCGCGCGCTGCTTCCGGGCGGGATCCGGGTCGAGAGCGCGATGCGCAGCCGCGGCGGGTCCTGCTGCGCGGCGGCGACGAACGGCCTGCCGGTCGCGACCTCGTACAGCAGCGCGGCGTCGGCGACGTCGCGGGTGAGAAAGCCATAGACGGAGAGGCCGCCGAAGAGCTCCTGGGACGGGGCGCTCGTGATCGCGCCGCGGCTCATCTTCAGCCCGAACAGGCCGCAGCAGGCGGCCGGGATGCGGATCGAGCCGGCGCCGTCGGAGCCCGTCGCGGCCGGGACGAGCGCCGCGGCGACGGCGGTGGCCGCCCCACCGCTCGAGCCGCCCGACGTGCGCTGCGGGTTCCAGGGGTTGCGCGTGATCCCGCCGTGCGCGGTCTCGCAGAACGGGAAGGCGGCCAGCTCGGGCGTGCGCGTGATCCCCACGACGATCGCGCCGGCGGCGCGCAGCAGCCGCACGAACTCGGCGTCGTCGGGTTCCGGCTCGCCGTGCGCGTTGGACCCGCAGACCTTCGCCTCCCCGCCGACCGGCGTGTCGTCCTTGACCGCGATCGGGACGCCCAGCAGCGGCAGGTCCTCGCCGGCGCCAACGCGGCGGCCGGCGTCGTCGGCCTCGCGCAGGGCGCGCTCGGCGAACACGATCCGAAAGCAGTTGAGCTTCGGGTCGAGCGACTCGATTCGCTCGAGGGCGGTCTCGACGAGCTCGCGCGGGGAGACCTCGCCGGCGCGCACCAGCGCGGCCTGGCGTGCGACGCCCGCAAACGCGAGCTCGCGGCGATCGGTGGCAGCGGGGGCGCCCATCGGCTGCCTAGGGTAGTCGGCGCCACCAGCCTAGAGTCCCCTCCATGAGCCTCGTCCTCGTCGAGGACCGCGACGCGGTCCGCCATGTCGTGCTGGACCGCCCGGAGAAGCGCAACGCCCTCAGCTCGGCGCTCATCGAGGAGCTCGGCGAGGTCCTGCGCGGGGCCGCCGCCGACCCGTCCGTGCGCGTCGTCGTGCTGCGCGGGGCGGGGCCGATGTTCTCCAGCGGGATGGACATCGCCGATCTCGGCGCTCTCGCCGCGAACCCCGGGCCGCTGCGCGAATGGCGCGAGTCGATCCTGGCGATCTGGAACCTCTGCGAGGACATGGCCAAGCCGACGATCGCCCAGATCCACGGCGCCTGCCTCGGCGGCGCCGCCGAGCTCGCGCTGGCCTGCGACATGCGCGTCATGGCCGCCGACGCGGTGATCGGCCTCGTCGAGACGCGGATCGGCCTCGTCCCGGACGTCGGCGGCTGCTCGCGGCTGCCCGCGCTCGTCGGCCTGGGCCGCGCGAAGGAGCTGATCATGGCCTCCAAGATCGTCGACGGCACCGAGGCCGAGCGGATCGGGCTCGTCAACCGGGTGGCGGCGGCCGATGCGCTCGACGCAGCGACCGCACAGCTCTGCGACGAGCTGCTGGCCTGCGCGCCGCTCGCGGCCGGCCTCGCCAAGGGCGTGTTGAACGCCGCCGGCCGGCCCGGGCTGGCCGGCACGCTCGAGCAGGAGGTCGCCGCGCAGGAGCTGTGCGCGACGAGCGAGGACTTCCGGGAGGGCACGCGGGCCTTCGCCGAGAAGCGCGCGCCGCACTTCAGCGGACGCTGACGTGCCGCGTGCAGCGCCGCCGGGCCCGGACGGGCGGCCGGATATGCTCGATCGCGCCTTGCCCGAGCCGGTCTCCATCATCGGCGCGTCCGGCGCGCTCGGCTTCGGCTTGGCCGTGCGCCTCGCCCGCGCCGGCTGCGCCGTCACCCTCGGCTCGCGCGACGCCGAGCGCGCCGAGCAGACGGCGATCCGCGCTCGCGAGGCCGTTCCCGGCAGCGTCGTCTCCGGCTTGGCCAACGAGCAGGCGGCCGCGCGCAACGAGCTCGTGATCCTCTGCGTGCCGTTTCGCAACCAGTCCGAGACCCTGCACAACCTGCGCGACGCGCTGCGTCCCGGCCAGCTGCTCGTGGACTGCACCGTGCCGCTCGCGGCGGCCGTCGGGGGCAGGGCGGTGCGCACGGTCGGCGTCTGGCAGGGCTCCGCCGCACAGCAGGCGCAGGAGATGGTGCCCGACGGCGTGACCGTGTTGAGCGCGCTGCACACGGTGAGCGCGGCGCTGCTGCGAGACCTCGGGCACGTCCTCGACGAGGACGTCCTGATCTGCGGCGACAAGCGTGCCGACAAACGCCGCGTGGCCGCCGTCATCGACGCCATCGACGGGCTGCGCTGCGTCGATGCCGGGCGGCTGGAGATGGCCCGGATCGTCGAGTCGACGACCGCCCTCATGATCTCCATCAACGCCCGCTACAGGACGCATGCCGGCGTGAAGATCACCGCACTGCCCGACGACCTGTGGCCGTCGTGAGCGGCCCGGTCGTCCTCGCCGGCGGTACCGGCGGGGCGAAGCTCGCGCGCGGCATGCTCGACATCGCAGGAGCAAGCCTCACGGTCATCGCCAACACGGGCGACGACATCGAGATCTACGGCGCCTACGTCAGCCCGGACCCCGACCTCGTCGCGTTCTGGCTGGCCGACCGCATCGACGAGCGCGGCTGGGGCCTGCGCGACGACACGTTCGCGGTGATGGACGGGCTGCGCGAGCTCGGCGTCGAGATCTGGTTCTCGCTCGGCGACCGCGACCTGGCGATCGGCATCCAGCGCGCGCGGCGCCTCGCCGACGGCGCGCGGCCGACCGATGCGCTCGCCGAGCTCACCGCGGCGCTCGGGATCAGCGCGCGCGTGCTGCCGATGAGCGACGAGCCCGTCCGCACGTGGGTGCGGCGCCGCGCGCGCTGGACTCCGTTTCAGGAGTTCATGATTCGCGACGGCGCCGCGGGGCCCGTCGAGGAGACGCAGTTTCGGGGGATCGGCGCGGCGCGTCCGACGCCGGAGATCCTCGCTGCGCTGGCCTCGGCGAGCGCGATCGTGATCGGCCCGTCCAACCCCGTGATCTCGATTGGCCCGATACTCCAGGTTCCGGACATGCGCCAAGCCCTGCTCGACAGCTCCGCCCCGATCGTCGCCGTCTCCCCCCTCGTCGGCGGCGCCGTGCTCAAGGGACCGACCGAGGCCTTCCTCGACTGGGCCGGCCACGCGACGAGCACCGCCGGCATCGCGGAGTGCTACGCCGGGCTGATCGACGGGCTCGTGGCCGACGAGCCGGTCGACGGGCTGCCGGTCCTGCAGACGGACACCCTGATGAGCGACGCCGCGAGCCGCCGGCGCCTCGCCACCGAGACGCTGGCCTTCGCCGCGGGGCTCGCGGCATGAGCGCTCCGCGCCGTCCCCTGACCTTCGCGATCCTGCCGGTCAAGCGCTTCGCCGTAGCCAAGGCGCGCCTCGGCAGCGAGATCTCGTCGGGGACGCGCCGCGCCCTCGCCGAGTCGATGGTCACCGACGTGCTCATGGCGCTGCGCCGCACCGACGCCGTCGACGGCGTCTTCGTCGTGACCTCCGAGCCCACCGCCGATGCGATCGGGCGCGGCTACGGCGCGACGGTCCTCGTCGACGACGTCGAGGACGGCCAGAGCGCGGCGACGCTGATCGGCATCGAGCATGCGATCGAGCGGGGCGCCGGCCGCGTGCTGCTCGTGCCCGGCGACTGCCCGGCGCTGGACCCGGCCGAGCTCGGCCTGCTGCTCGAGCGCCCCGTCCTCGATCCGTCGGTGACGATCGTCCCCGACCGCCACGGGACGGGCACCAACGCGCTCGTGCTCACGCCGCCGGACGTCATCGCGCCCGCGTTCGGGCCCGACAGCCGCGCCCGCCACCAGCAGCTCGCGGAGGCCGCGGGCGTCCCGTTCGAGGTCGAGCACGTCGAGACGCTGGCGATCGACGTCGACACCGCCGAGGACCTCGAGGCGCTGCGCGATGCGCTCGCGCATCGCCGTGGCGGCGCCGCGCACACGCGCGGCATGCTCAGCCGCCTCGCCGGCCGCGAACGCGGGTCCGCTCCCGGCTCGTGATCGTCGCGGTCGCGCTGGACGGCGTCGCGGACGTCCGTGCCGGTGACGACCTCGCGGCGATCCTCGCCGCCGCCGCTGTCCCGGCCTCCGGCCACGCGGACCTCCGGGGTGATGATCGGCGCGGGCGACGTGCTCGTGGTCGCGCACAAGGTCGTCTCCAAGGCCGAGGGACGCACCGTGACGCTCGCGAGCGTCACGCCCGGGGAGCGCGCGCACGCCCTGGCCGCCGAGCACGGCAAGGACCCGCGCCTGATCGAGGTCATCCTCGGCGAGAGCGAGGCGATCGTGCGCTCCCGGCCGGGGGTGCTGATCTGCCGCACGCCCCACGGCTTCGTCTGTGCCAACGCCGGCGTCGACGCGTCCAACGCCAGCGGCGGAGAGCTCGTCCTGCTGCCGCTCGATCCCGACGCCTCGGCACGCGCCCTGCGCGCCCGCCTGCGCGAGCTCACCGGCGTCGCCCCGGCGATCGTGATCGCCGACTCGTTCGGGCGCGCCTGGCGGGTCGGCCAGTGCGACGTGGCGATCGGGATCGCCGGCCTGGCCCCGGTCGAGGACTGGCGCGGGCGTGCCGACGCCACAGGCCGCACGCTGGAGGCGACGGTGATCGCCGTGGCCGACGAGGCTGCCGCCGCCGCCGACCTCGCCCGGCGCAAGGACTCGGGCGAGCCGGCCGTGCTCGTGCGCGGTCTCGAGCGCCACGTCGGCGAGGACGACGGTCCCGGCGCGCTCGCGCTGATCCGCGCTCGTGACGAGGACCTCTTCCTCTAACGGCAGCGGGCGCTCGAGAACTCCTGGCTGCCATGGCCGGGCTGGCAGCGGCGCGTGTGCGAGTCGCCGGAGACGATCCACTTGGCGTTCTTGAACTCCAGGCGCATCCCGTGGCGGATGTCGAGCGTCGAGGCGTCCTTCAGCCCGAAGACGGTCATCGTGGCCGTCGCCTCGCTCGACGACGTCTGGCAGGCGGTGATGGTGAGGCGGGCCGCGTTGCCCTTGTCCGGACCGTTGGGAAGCTTGATCGACTCGGCGTGTGCGCGGACGGCGACCAGCAGCGCCCGGTCGCTCGGCGTCTTGCAGTTCGTCGTCGCGCCGGAGCCGCAGCCTGCGGCGACAACGGCCGCCAGCAGGCAGGCGGGGACGATGGCCAGTGGTCTCATCGGACGGGAACTATGCCGGTCCGGGGCAAAGCTCGTCGCGGCGGCCCTCGGCCGGTCAGCTCACGCGGTCGACGCGGTAGCGCCGTTCGCCGGCCGGCGTCTGCACCGCGACGGTCTGGCCGGCACGGGCTCCGACGAGTCCCTGGGCGACCGGCGACTCGAACGAGATTCGCCCGCTCTTGAGGTCCGCCTCGGTCGCTCCGACGAGCGTCAGGTCCATCGCGCGGCCCGACGCCTCGTCGACGACCGACACCGTCGAGCCGAACGCGACCACGTCGGCGTCCTCCACCCGCTCGACGACGCGCGCGGCGCGCAGGCGCTGGTTGAGACGCTTGATCTTCGTCTCGAGGTGCGCCTGATCCTCCTTGGCGATGTGGTACTCCGCGTTCTCCTTGAGATCGCCGAGCTCCCGCGCCGCCTTGATGCGCACGGCCATCGCCGCGCGCCCCTCGGTCTCGAGCTGCTCGATCTCGGCACGCAGTGCGACGAGGCCCTCGGCAGTGATCTGCTCCGGCTCTAGCATCCGCGCAGAGTAGCGACACGAACCTCGAGACCGCGGGTGGTGCAACGCGGTTCACCGCACGATTTTCGCCAGTGCTCAGGCGGCCGCCGCACGCAGCGGGTGGCGGCGGCGGATCTCGTACAGCGTCGTGCGCTCCGCCGCCGGGCGGCCTGCCCGGTGCGCTGCCGCGACGAGGTCCGCGGGCTCCAGCATGACGCCGTGAGAGCTGCCCGCCAGGCGGCTGATGTTCTCCTCCATGAGCGTTCCGCCGAGGTCGTTGACGCCCCAGCGCAGGGCTTCCGTCGCCGCGTCGAGGCCCATCTTCACCCAACTGGCCTGGAGGTTTCGCACGGTGCGCCCGAGCGCCAGGCGAAACACCGCCGTGTGCTTGAGGTTCTCCTCGCGCGAGATCTCCTGAACGCCGTGCGTGCGCCCCAGCAGCGTGTGAAACGGGATGAAGCTGAGCGGGACGAACTCGGTGAATCCACCGGTGCGCTCCTGCAGTCCACGCACCACGCGCATGTGCTCGGCGAGCTCCCACGGCTCCTCGATGTGACCGAACATCACTGTCACGGTGGAGCGCAGGCCGGCGCGGTGAGAGGCCTCGATGATCTGCACCCATCGGCCGACCGGCAGCTTGTTGGGGCTGATGCGCTCGCGCACCCCGTCGTGCAGCACCTCCGCCGCCGTGCCGGGCGTCGAGTCCAGGCCGGCCGCGCGCAGGCGCTCGAACACGGCCGCCGGCGCGAGGCCGCTCGTGTCGCACATGTGCGCGACCTCCATCGCCGAGTAGGCGTGCAGGTGAAGCTGGGGCGCCGTCTGCCGGGCGAGCGCCAGCCAGCTCTCGTAGTCCTCGATCGTCCAGTCGGGATGGATGCCCGATTGCATACACAGCTCCGTGGCGCCGAACGCCACGGCCTCCTCTACACGGGTCGACGAAGTCGGCGCGCCCGAGCTCATAGGCGTCGGGCGAGCGGCGGCCCTGGCCGAAGCCGCAGAACGCGCAGCCGACGACGCACACGTTCGAGACGTTGATGTTGCGGTTGACGACGAACGTGACGTCCTCGCCGCAGAGCTCGGCGCGCAGCTCGTCGGCGGCCTGGCGGATGTCCTCGATCGCCTCCGGGCGGGTCTCGGCGAACAGCGCGGTCAGCTCGTCCGGCGTCAGCGCGGCGCCGTCGCGGCCCCGGCCGATCGCGCCCGCGGTGAGGTCGGGACGCAGCGGGCGCGGCGGCTTCGTCCGGCCGCTGCCCGAGCGCGGGATGAAGCTCCAGTAGCGCGCCTTGACGACGTCGAGCACGCCCTGCGCCATCCACTCGGCGTCGATGTAGCGCGGGTAGACGCAGAGGCGCTCGGTGAGCGCGAAGCCCTCCGCCGAGAGCCGCTTGCGCGCCTCGTGCGGCGACGGAAACGGGTGCTCTGGCGAGATGTGGTCGCCGTTGGCGCTCAGCCCGCCGAGGTCGGTGGCCCCGGCGGCAACGAGCTCGGGCCACCAGTCCGCGAGGTTCGGGGGGACCTGGATGCCGATGTCGGGCATGAGCCGGCGGCACTCGGCGACGAGCCGGCGCATGTCGCCGATCGTGACCGGCGTGGCCCAGGCGGGAAGATCGTTGTGCGGCGCCTCGGCGATGCCGGTGCTCCAGCGTCGCCGCGCGGCGGCGTCGGCGATCTGCGCGGGCTCCTGCCCGTGGTAGCTGTCGTGCGGGACGAAGTTCTGCAGGATGACCTCCTGCAGGTGGCCGTGCTCGGCGTGCACGGCGGCGAGCGCGCCGAGCGCCGCCATCCGCTCCTCCTCGCTCTCGCCGATGCCGACGAGGATGCCGCTCGTGAACGGGATGCGCAGCTCGCCGGCGGCGCGGATCGTCGCCAGGCGCTGATCGGGATGCTTCGTCGGCGAGCCCTGATGGGCGACGAGATCGGGGTTGACGGACTCGAGCATGAGCCCCTGCGACGCGGTCACCTCGCGCAGGCGCGCGAGGTCGCCGGCCGGCAGCACGCCGAGGTTCGTGTGCGGCAGCAGCCCGCGCTCGAGCGCCTGCTCGCAGACCCACACGACGTACGCGACGAAGTCCTCGTGGCCGTACTCGAGCAGCCGCGCCCGCACGCCGGCGTCGACCTCCGGCCGCTCGCCCGTCAGCACGAGCAGCTCCTTGACGCGGCGCCGCGCGGCGCCGTCGAGCAGCTCGAGCACCGCGTCAGGTGCGTGCAGGTGCGTCCGGTGCGTCGCGAAGGCGCAGTACTTGCAATAGCAGCGGCACGTGCGCGACAGCGAGAGCGTGAGGTTGCGGCTGAAGGTGACGCGCCGGCGCACCGCAGGGAGTCTAGGCAGGCACCCCCGTATGCTCGCCGCGATGTTCCGCCACCGGCTTCTCTGCGCCCTGCTGCTCGGCGCGCTCGTGCTCGGCGGCTGCGGCGCGGACGAGAGCGGTCGCGCGCCCAACGAGGACGCCACGCTGCTGCTGGACTTCCAGCCCAACGCCGTGCACACCGGGATCTACTCGGCTGTCGGCCGCGGCTATGACTCGGCGCTCGGGGTCGCGCTGAAGATCCGCGTCCCGACCGACTCGACCGACGCCGTCAAGCTGCTCGTCGCGCGGACGGCCGAGTTCGCGGTGCTCGACATCCACGACCTCGCGCTGGCGCGCGAGCGCGGCCGCGACCTCGTCGGCGTGATGGCGCTCGTCCAGACGCCGCTGGCCGCGATCCTCGCCTCGCCGTCGGTCCGAACGCCGCGCGAGCTCGAGGGGCGGCGCGTCGGCGTGACGGGCCTGCCCAGCGACGACGCCGTGCTGCGGTCGATCGTCCGCGGCGCCGGCGGCGATCCGGGCAAGGTGGTCACCACGACGATCGGTTTCACGGCCGTGCGCAGCGTCCTGACGGGGCGCGTCGCCGCGGCGACCGGCTTCTGGAACGTCGAGGGCGTCGCGCTGCGCGAGCGCCGGCCGAAGCTGCGCGAGTTTCGCGTCGACGACTTCGGCGCCCCGGCCTACCCCGAGCTGGTCCTCGCCGTGACCCGCGAGACGCTGCAGGACCAGCCCGCGCTCGTGCGCGCGACGGTGGCCGCGCTCGCGCGCGGCTACGAGGAGGTGCTCAGCGATCCGGAGAACGGCGTCACGGCGCTCATGCAGGCGGTCGGCGGGCGCGACCGCACGCAGCTCGGTCGCGAGCTCGACGCGGTCTCACCGTCGTTCACGGCCGGCGCGCGCGGCTTCGGCGAGCTCAACCGCGGCCGCCTGGAGGACTGGGCGAGCTGGGAGAAGCGCTTCGGGATCACCAAGCGCGAGCCCGACGTGAGCCTGGCGTTCGACGGGCGCTACGTGCCCGCGCCCGGGCGCGACTGAGCCTCGTCACGCCTGCGCCGGCAGGCGCGCCATGATCAGCGACGAGCGCAACGAGCCGTCGCGCCGACGGTAGTGGTCGCGGCGCAGGCCTTCGACCGCGAAGCCGTAGCTGGCGTAGCGCGAGATCGCGCGGCCGTTGTCGGGCCAGACCTCGAGCTCGAGCTTGTGCACGTCGGTCGTGCCGAGCTGGCGCAGGACGGTGTCCATCAGCACCCGCCCACCGCCGCGACCGCGCGCCGACGCGACGATCGCCATGCCGAGCGACCGGACCCCGCGTGCGTGCGTCGGATGCAGCCCGAGGATCCCGATGACGGCGCCGTCGTCGTCGTCGAGCATCCAGCGCTCCTCGCCCGCCTCGATCTCCGCGCGCACCGCGCGGTGCGCTGCTCGACGTCGAAGCCCGGCTCGGTCCCGATCCAGCGCCGCTCCTCGGCGACCGTCGCCAGCACGCCGACGAACGCCTCGGCATCCTCGCCGCTGGCACGGCGGACGCGCATCCGCGCAGGCTGGCCAGCGTGTCGCCTTGCCGCCGTGAGGGGGTCACCTCGCCACCGGCGGGCCTGGTTGCGTCATGCATGCCCTGCAGGCATTACTGGCGCGCCCTCTCGCACCACCCGGAACGGACGTCGCCGCATTCCCGGCTGGGCACTCATAGATGCCGTTGACCAGCGCCGGCACCTTCACGACGCCGCAGCGCGGACCGCGCGCGATCGACGGTTCGTCCATCCGTCCAACCCCCCTCCGCGCCCAGGAGCCGTTCGTCCATTCGATACTCCACCGAGATAATCTAGACAAAACTGGTCGACTTTACCTGGTATGGTGTTCGCGCCATGTCCAATCGCCCATTCGCCCCACCCCGTACCGACGTGCATCAGCACCTCTGGCCCGAGCAGCTCGTCTCGGCGCTCACCTGGCGGCGCGAGCCGCCGTACATCCGCCGCTCCGGCACGGGCTGGGCCCTGTGTCTGCGCGACGAGCCCGACCACCCCTTCGTCGCCGCCCATCACGACCCCGCCGCCCGTGCGCGGCAGCTCGCAGAGGACGGCGTGCAGCGCGCGGTGCTGGCGATCTCCAGCCCGCTGGGGATCGAGTCGCTGGCTCCCGACGAGGCCGAGCCCCTGCTGCAGGCGCACAACGACGGACTTCTGGCGCTCGGATCGCCGTTCGCCGTCTGGGGCGCGGTGTCACTGCGACCGCCGGATCCGGCGGCGGTCGACCGGCTGCTCGACGCCGGCGTCATCGGGCTGTCGCTGCCGGCCGGCGCGCTGAGCGGGCCCTACGGCATGGATCGCTGCGGGCCGCTGCTCGAGCGCCTCGAGCGCCGTGGCGCGCCATTGCTCGTCCATCCCGGCCCCGCGCCGTGGAGCTCCTCACCGGCGGGGGAGGCGGCCACGCCGGGCTGGTGGCCGGCGCTGACCCGCTACGTCGCCGACATGAACACGGCCTGGCACGCGTTCATGGCGTTCGGGCGCCCGCAGCACCCCGAGCTGCGGGTCGTCTTCGCGATGCTCGCCGGCGGCGCGCCGCTGCACGCCGAGCGGCTCGCCGTTCGCGGCGGCCCGGCCGGTGCGCTCGGCGACGAGCGCGCGTACTACGACACCTCCTCCTACGGCGAGCGTGCGATCGACGCCATCGTGCGCTGCGTCGGCGTCGATCAGCTCGTCTACGGCTCCGACCGCCCCGTCGTCGCGCCGCCGCCGAGCTGCCCGCTCGGGGCCGCGGCCGCCGATGCGATGGTCGGCGCGAACGTCGCCCGCCTCCTGACGGCGGCTCCCGAGGCGGTGGCGGCATGACGCCGGCCACGCTGCGCCGCAACCTGACGCGCGCCGAGCTGCGCGAGCTCGTCGCCGAGCTCGCGGCCCGCCCCGACGAGTGGCGTCACCTGGTCGCCCACGACCCGGCCGCGCGGACGTACGAGCAGCTGCGCCGCGACGAGCACGTGGCGGTCTGGCTCATCTGCTGGATGGACGATCACGACACCGGCTTTCACGACCACGACATCTCCTGCGGTGCGCTCGCCGTCGCCGACGGGGAGGTCGTCGAGGAGCGCCTCGCGGTGGGCGGGCCGCCGCTGCGCCGGCGCATCGGTGTCGGCGAGGCGCTCGACTTCGGCGCATCGGACATCCACCGCGTCGCCTACGCCGGCGACCGTCCGGCCGTGACGATCCACGCCTACTCGCCGCCGCTGTGGCGGATGGGGGCGTACGAGACGATGCCCAGCGGCGAGCTGCGGCGCCACTCGGTCTCCTACGCCGAGGAGCTGCGCCCGCTCGGCCACGGGGTCCCGCTCGCGGGAGCTACGCGCTGACGTCGGCGGCGAGGAGGCCCTCGACGAGCGAAGCGCCCTCGCGCGCCATCCGCGAGCGCGGCACGACGAGATCGCAGCCGGCGGCGAGCGCCGCGCTGCGCGTGTCGACGTCCGTGTGCCGGTAGAAGGCGAGCGTTCGCATCGTGGCGATCGCCGCAGCGAACCGGGCCAGCCGCGCGGCCGAGTCCTCGCACAGGTCGAGCACCAGCAGCTCGGCGCCGGGCACGTCCGGCGCCGAGCCCTCCGGGCGGGCGCGCAGCACGTCGTGACCGCCCGCGGTGAGCATGCCGTGGACCTTCGAGCCGAAGAGCAGGTCGGGCAGATGCGCGACGACGCGTGCCATCAGTAGACGACCACCTACTGCGCCCGGAGCTTGCGGAACTCGTCGCGCACGGACTGCGGACGGCCCCACATCTGCTGCACCTCGACGCGGCCGGAGCGCAGCTCGCGCAGGACGAGCTCGCCCTCGATGCCGGCCTCGTCGAGGAGGTTCAGCGTGCCGTGCACCGCCTCCGCCGCAGCGGCGTGGCCGAAGCGGTGCGCGACGAGCAGCCGCCAGTGCCAGTCGTGGCGGGAGTAGGGCTGGGCGTTGCACGTCGTGAGGTACGTCGCCGCGTCGATGTAGCGCGACTCGTCCTTGATGCGCAGGTCGAGCTCCATGTCAGTCCAGTCGTCGGGCAGCGACTCGACGATCTGCCGGAAGGTGTCTGCGAGCGCCATCGCTTCGCAATCTACGGGATTGGCGGCGTGGCGGACGGAGCCCGCAAATCCCGACCCGGTCGGGCGGCTATCCTCGCCACATGGCCACGCTGACCGACGAGCTCGCCGGCGAGTACCGGACGATCACACGCGATTGCGGCCTCATCGACCGCTCCGAGCGCGGCAAGCTCGCGCTGACCGGGACGGAGCGCAAGGCCTTCCTCGCCGGCCAGGTGACCAACGACATCGAGGGCCTGACGCCGGGCAGCGGCTGCTACGCCGCGTTTTTGACGCACAAGGGCAAGATGCTCGGCGACCTGCGCGTGCTCGCCGCCGAGGACGGCGACGGCGATCCCGAGCTGCTGCTCGATACCGACCGCGCCAACCTGCAGGCGCTGTTCGACCTCGTCCGGCGCTTCAAGATCGGCTACGACGTCGAGCTCCACAAGCGCACGGTGCAGCGCGGGCTGCTGTCGCTCGTCGGCCCGGGGGCGCGCGCCGTCGCCGGCGCCGAGGCGGTGCCGGTCGACGAGCACGCCCACCGGCCGGGCGAGATCGCCGGCCACCCCGTCCGGCTGATCGCGACCGACGTCGGCATCGACGTCCTCTGCGAGGCCGACGCCACCGAGGACGTGCGCGCCGCACTGCTCGCGGCCGGCGCGACGCCCGTCTCCGAGGACGCGGCCGACATCGTGCGCGTCGAGACGGGCCGACCGCGCTACGGCGTCGACGTCGACGACGCGACCATCCCTCAGGAGGCCGGGCTCAACGCCCGCGCCGTGAGCTTCACGAAGGGCTGCTACGTCGGTCAGGAGACCGTCGCGCGCCTGTTCTACCGGGGCAAGCCCAACCGCCACCTGCGCGGCCTGAGGCTCTCGGAGCCCGGACTCGCCGACGGGTCCGAGCTGCGTCTCGGCGAGCGCGTCGTCGGCACGCTGACGAGCTCGCTCGTCTCCCCGACGTTCGGCCCGATCGGCCTGGCGCTCGTGCGTCGCGAGGCCGCGCCCGGCGACACGCTGGAGGTCGCCGGCGGGGCGACCGCCGAGGTCGTCGAGCTGCCGTTCGCCGTCAGCGACTGACGAACGCCCGCAGCACGGCCGGGCCGGGCAGCGGATCGAGGTCGAGCGATCGCGCGGCGTGCGACGCCAGCCAGGTCTGCACGATGCGCGCCTCGGCGACCTCGACCGCGGGCAGGTGCGCCGTCGCCTGCGCCCGCCGCGCGACCGCGCTGCGCGTGCGCTCGAGGAGGTCGCCGTCCGTCCCGTCCGGCGCAGCGGGCGGGCCCCAGTCCACGACGCGCCCCTCCACGAGCCAGAACGGGTCGCCGCGCCGCGCGTCGCGCGGATGCGGCGCGAGCACGAGGCGCGGCCGCGTGTGCGTCGCCTGCAGCGTCCCGTCGAGCGCGCGCACGAGCGCCGCGATGCGCTCGCGGCGCCGCCGCAGCCATGCCGCGCGCTCGAAGCGCTCCTCGGCGGCGGCCGCGCGCATCTGCGCATCGAGGTGCGCGAGCAGCGCGGCGCCGCCGTCGCCAGCGCCACCGAACAGCGCCAGCGCCTCGTCGAGCTTGCGGCGGTAGAGGTTGGGATCGAGATCGTTGAGGCAGGGCGACATGCAGCGCCCCATCTGCCCGTACGCCGACGGCCACGGGCGCAGCCGCAGCTTGCGCCCGCAATGGCGCAGCCCGAAGAGCGAGTCGAGCTGCTCCTTGAGCTCGACCGCCGCCGCCCGGCTGCGCAGCGGGCCGATCGTCACGGAGTGCCCCGACGCCGGCTCGCGCGCGACCTCGAGCACCGGATAGGCGATGTCCAGACGGCAGCGCAGGTAGACGAACGCGTCGTCGTGCTTGTGGACCACGTTGCCGGGCGGGCGCAGCTCGCGGATCAGGCGATTCTCGAGCACGAGCGCGCCGAGCTCGGAGTTCGTCGTGCGGTGGTCGACGAGCGCCGCCTGCGCCGTCCAGCCGTCGGCGCGCGCGGCGGACTGGAAGTGCGCTCGGGCGCGGGCCCGCAGCGCGACCGACTTGCCGACGTAGAGCACCTGCCCGGCGGCGTTGCGGAAGATGTAGACGCCCGGCTCGTCGGGCAGCGCCTTGAAGTCCAGGCTGTCGGGCACGTGGCGTTTGATCACGCCGCCCTCGACGGTGCGCCGGGCGCGCGCGGTGCGCGGCCGCCGCGGCGGCGCGAGGACCGCCAGCGCATCGCCGACCGTCGCGGCGTTGGCGCACAGGCGGCCGAAGAGCGCGCAGAACACGCGCGCGCAGGTTTCCGCGTCGGCGAGCGCGCGGTGCGTCGTGTGGACCTCGATGCCGAGCGAGTCGGCCAGCGCGGCGAGCCGGCGCTGGCGCACGAGCGGCGCGTAGCGGCGCGCCAGCGCGACCGTGCACAGCGTCGGCGGATCCGGCCACGTCAGGCCCGAGCGCTCGAAGGCCTGGCGCAGGACGCGACGATCGAAGGCCGCGTTGTGCGCGACGAGCACGCGGACCGGCGGCGCGCCGATGAGGTCGGCGAGGTCGGGCAGGATCGCATCGGCGGCGGGCGCCTCGTCGACCATCGCCTGCGTGATCTGCGTGAAGCGCTGGATCGAGCGCGACAACGGCGCCGCCCCGCCCACCAGCGTCTCCCAGCGGTCGTGCAGCTCGCCCCCGCCGACGAGCACCGCGCCGATCTCCGTCAGCTCGCAGTCGTCCCCGGCGCGCCCGTTGGTCTCGGTGTCGACGACGACGAACTCCGTGGTCGCCAGCGGCTGGGCGAGGAGGTCCATCACCGAAGGCTCGCGAACGGGCAGGACGGAGTGCATGCGCGGTTGCATCATTCGTCGACCGCCCCCGGGGGTAGCCTGTCGGCCATGTATGCACAGGCCGATGGAGCACCGAGATGACGACCTTCGCCACGCCGGACACCGCGCGGTTGCTGGCCGAGCTCGACGCACGCACGCGCGTCGCCTGGACGACGTATCGCGACGCGCTCACCACACTCGAGGGCGCGGCCTACGATGCCGCCGAGGCGGCCGAATGGGATCAGCTGCAGGCGACGCTGCGCGAGGTCGAGAACGACCGCGCGGAGCTGCAGGAGCGTTCGGGCGACTGACCGGACAGCGGGCGCATCGTTCGGCGCCCCGGATGGTTCCAAGGGCTTGGTGACAACAGACGCGATGCGCTCGAGGACGTGGCCGGCTGCGGCGATCGCGCTGGCGCTCATGCTGACCGCAAGCGGCTGCGGCGACGACGACGGGTTCGCCAACCGCGAGCGCGCGCCGACGACGATCACCCTGAGCGTCGCGCTCACGCCGCGTGACATCACCGTCTCGCCTTCGCGCATCGGTGCCGGTCCCGTCGAGCTGATCGCAAGCAATCTCACCTCGACCTCGCAGCAGATCACACTGCGCAGCGAGACGCTGTCGGCAGGCACGGCGCCGCTGCAGCAGCGCACGGGGCCGATCAACCCGGGCGACACGGCGTCGCTCACGGCCGACCTCGTCCAGGGCAGCTACCGCGTCACGACCGGTTCGGGCCGGACCCCGTGGGCGACGATCCGCGTCGGGCCCGAGCGCTCCGGCGCTTCGGCTCAGCTCTTGCAGCCGTAGTGCCCTACCACTGGCGCCGCGGGCGCGGGGTTGCGACAATGCGCGCATGCGGCGGCACCGGACCCTTCTCGCCGTCCTCGCGGCGCTGCTCGCCGCGGTCGCCGCGACCCTGCTGGTGACCGGCGGCTCGAGCGCCGCGCCGACGAAGTCGCAGGCGCTCTTCGAGAAGACGCTGCTCGCCGACGAGAAGACGACGGCCGACGTCAAGCGGCTGCTCGAGGGCAGCGGCTTCGTCCTGCCCGACATCACGTTCGCCGACCTGACCGGCGACGGGCGCAGCGACGCGATCGTGGTCGTCGACACCGGCGGCATCGCGGGCGCCGTGGCGCTCTACGTCTTCAGCACCGACGGCGAGGCGGAGGACAGCGACCTGCGCGTCGTGTATCGCTCTCAGCGCCTGTATCGCGCGAGCACGGAGGTCGCCGGCGCCGAGCTGATCGTGCGCACCCCGCGCTTCGGCGCGGGCGACGACGTCTGCTGCCCGGCGAAGATCGTCCAGCGCACGTACGCGTGGAGCGACGCCAGCAAGACGCTGCGCCCCCGTGTCACCCGGCAGTACGACGGCCCGACGAGCTGACGCCGACCCTCGTCAGGGCGGGCTGACGCCTGATGTAAGGTCGCCCTATGCGCGGCCTCCTGCCGGTCATCGTCGTCTTCGCGGCGGCGTTGGGTCCCGCGGCGGCGGTGGCACAAGCTCCCCTGCCCACCACCGCGAGCTTCATCGCCAGCGACTCGCCCGACCGCTGGAACGCCTCCGGTGGCGGGGGCGCCAACAGCGTGACGATCGCCCTCGGCGGGACGGTCACCTTCGACGTCGCCACGAGCGAGCCGCACGACGCGAGCTTCCCCGCGTCGTCGGGCGTCGCCTGCAGCGCCGGCGGCGGGCCGCCCGCGACGCGCATCCCCAGCACGCCGTCCGGCACCTGGAGCGGCAGCTGCAGCTTCAGCCGGCCGGGCACGATCGCGTTCGTCTGCACGGTGCACGACGGGATGACCGGCGAGGTCAGGGTCGCGGGCGCCGACGGGACCCTGCCGGGCGGGTCGCCCCCGCCGGACGGGGCGCCGGGCGCCCCGGCCGATCCGGGCGCCGGCGCGGCGCCGGGGGCACCGCAGGCGGCGGCGACTGCGCCGATCCTCCTCGCGCCGGTCTTCGTCTTCGCGCGCACGCAGCGCGGCAGCATCGTGCGCGGCACGATCGCCAACGCCGGTGCGGGCGCGACCGCGACGATCGAGATCAGCGCGCGCGGCGCGACATGGGCACCGCGCGCCGCAGGCCGCCCGGCACGATCCGCCTGAGCCGCACGCGCCGCGCGCTCGACGCGACCGGACGCCGCACGTTCGCCATCACGCTCGATGCCCGCGGCAGGGCGGCGCTGCGTCGCCGCGGCCGCCTGCAGGTCGCCCTGCGGGCCACGGTCCGCGGGCCGCGCATCGCCGGCGGCGCCATCTCGCGACGGCGTCAGATCACGCTGATGGCTCGGCGGTAAGGTGACGGCTCGCGCACGGTTGTCGTAGGGAGGGCTGCATGTCACGGATGGTGAAGATCCTTTGGGCGGTGGCGGCGACGCTGACGTTCGCCGCGCCGGCGCAGGCCGCCGACCTGGCGCCGCGGCTGCTGGCGCCGACGCTGCGCACGCTCGAGCCGGCGGGCGGCCAGCGCTGCGCCGCGACGACGTACCGCTCCTCCGTCACCGGGATGATCGACGTGCGCCTGCGCGGCAGCGGCGACTGGGACCTCGTCGTCCGCGATGCCGACGGCCATCGCATTGCGAGCTCGCGCGGGTTCGGCGGCAGCGAGGTCGTCCAGGGCTGGGTTCGCGGCGGCCGGTCGCTCATCGCCGAAGGATGCCGCCGGGCCGGTGCCGGGCCGCGTGCGCGGGTCACGCTGCGGACCGTCGCGTCGGCGCTGCCCACGCTCGCCGGCGGCAGCGCCGTCAGGCTGGTCCGCGTGAGCGCGAGCGACGAGCAGCTCGCGGGCCTCGAGCGCGCCGGCTTCGACGTCACCCACGCGCGTGGCCGCGGCTGGGCCGACGTGATCGTCTCGGGCGCCGTCCAGCTCACGCAGCTGCAGCTCTCCGGATTGCGCTTCCAGACCCGCGACGCCGACCTCGCGACGTCCTATGCGCAGGCGCGCGCGGCCGACGCCCGCGCCACGGTCCGCGCGGGCGCCGCCGGATCGGCGCTGCCCTCCGGTCGCACGACCTATCGCACGTACGACGAGATCCAGGCCGAGCTCAAGCAGCTCGTCGCCCAGCATCCGGGGCTCGTGCGCAAGGTCGTCTTCGGCAGGTCCTTCCAGGGCCGTGAGCTGTCCGGCGTCGAGATCGCCCGCGACGTCGACGCCGCCGACGGGCGCCCGGTGTTCTTCACCATGGGCGTCCATCATGCCCGCGAGTGGCCGTCGGCCGAGGCGGCGATGGAGTTCGCGCAGATGCTCGTGCAGGAGCAGGCGACGCCGCGCATCGCGAACATCCTGCGCAACGAGCGCGTCGTGATCCTGCCGCTCGTCAACCCCGACGGCTACGTGTCGTCGCGCAACGCCTTCGACCCCGCCGACGCGCTGCTCGGCCAGGACGCCACGGCCACCCTCGTGGAGTCGATCGTCCCGCCCGGCGGCGTCTTCGCCTACCGCCGCAAGAACTGCAACGGCGAGATCCTCGGGCCGCAGCTGCCCTGCGAGCTGGCCTGGGGCGTCGACAACAACCGCAACTACGGCAACCTCTGGGGCGGCCCGGGCAGCTCCTCGGACGTCACGTCGCAGAGCTACCACGGCCCGGGGCCGCGCTCCGAGGCCGAGACGCAGGCGGTCTGGAACTACGTGCGCACCCACGAGGTCACGACGCTCGTGTCGATCCACAACGTCGCGGCGCTGGTCCTGCGCCCGCCGGGCGTGAGCGGCTCCGGCCTCGCGCCCGACGAGGCTCGCCTGAAGGCGATCGGCGACGCGATCGGCAACGCCGCGGGCTACACGTCGCAGTTCGGCTACGAGCTCTACGACACCGCCGGCACGACCGAGGACGACAGCTATGCCGCGACCGGCGGCTACGGCTACACCGTCGAGATGGGCCCGCCCGACGGCACCTTCCACATGCCCTACGCCACCGGCGTCATCGCCGAGTGGACCGGGGAGAACCCGCACGCCGCCGACCGCGGCGGGTTGCGCGAGGGCATGCTGCTCGCCGCCGAGGCGGCGGCCACCCCGGCCGACCACGCGATCCTGCGCGGCAAGGCCCCCGCCGGCAGGGTGCTGCGCCTGAAGCGAGCCTTCCAGACGCGCACGAGCCCGTATTGCGAGAAGGGCATCGACCCCGTGCTGAACGTCGGCCTGCCGCCGATCTGCCTGACCGGCCAGAAGCCGCCACTCGTCCTCGACGACGTCCTCGACGCCTCGACGACGGTTCCCGCCGGCAAGCGGTACGCCTGGCACGTCAACCAGTCCACGCGGCCGTTCGTGGCGGCCGCCGGCGGCGTCGAGGCGTACGAGCTGACGTGCGAGGACGCGGCCGGCGCGGTGCTCGAGCGGCGCACGCTGACGATCGCGCGCGGCCAGGACGTGACGCTCAACCTCGGCTGCGGCGCCGGCGCGACGACGCTGGCGGGCGGGCGCAGGCTGCCGGCCCCGTCGCCGGGCGGCGGGCCGATCGGCCCACCGCCGTCGGTCGACGGCATCCGCGCCGTCTTCGCGGCGGGCGCCAAGCTGGCCAAGCCGAAGCGGCCGGGCAGCACGCGCGGGCGCAAGTTCGCCGCGTGCACGCGCAGCGCGACGCGGCTGGCCGGGGCGACGCGCGCACGGGCGGCGCAGCAAACCTGCGAGCGCCGCTTCGGGCGGTGATCGAGCGGCACGCGACCGGCGCGCCGAGGTAGACGTCGCCGAGGCCCAGCACGAGGTAGTTCGACGAGAACACGACCTCGCGGACCTGCTCGCGGTCCTCGCAGGCCGTAGACGCGGCGGATGAACTCGATGTTGTCCGGACACGACGGTGCGTCCGGCGCGGACGAGGCGCATGGTAGCGCTCCATCGCCTCGCGCGCCGACGGGTCGTCCGACGAGAGCGGCAGAGTGCACCACGCGGCCCTGGATCTCGAGGTCGTCGACCTCGCCGAGGTACTGCCGCGAGCGCGCTCAGCGTGCGGCGCAGCTCGTCACGCGGCGACACTCGCGCGGAGTCGAACTGGACCTGCAGCGAGCGGATGCCGGCGGTCAGGTAGCCGACGCCCGGCAGCGGCTCGTCCTCCAAGCGCGCCTGCGAGCGGCGTGGGCGCGCAGCCGCAGGCGAAGGTCGAGCGTGTCTGGCCGAACTCGACGAGCAACGCGCTGTCGCCGCACGTCCGCACGGCGACGTCGTCCGGCGCCGCGGCAGCGGCGCGGTCGGGGCGGCCGGCGCGGCCGCGGCCGCCCTCCACGGCCGCGCACGCGGCTCCAGGCAGCGCTCCTGAGCGCCGTCGAGAGGCAGCCGCGACAGGCGGCGTCGACCGACCTGGAGGCGCACGCGCGTCGCCGGGGCGCAGCTGCCCGAGCTTCCACAGGTCGGCGCGGATCACGACCGCACGGCGAGACGAAGCCGCCGAGCGAGGGGCCGTCGGGCCCGATCGAGGAACGGGCGCGTCGCCGGTGAAGAATGAGCGAGCCGACGACGTAGGCGTTGTCGTGCAGGTTGCGACGGGTGCAGGCCGGCGTCGCCGCCGTCGCCACGCGACCAGGCCGGCACCGGGCCCCGAGCCGCACGCCGGTGCGGTCGGACTGGGCGCCGACGTTCCAGGTAGGCGAGAGAGGATCTCGGCGAGGTCGCGGGCGGTGAGGTACTCCTCGTCGTCGTGCGGGCCCGAGGTGACCCGCAGCGTCCAGGCGTAGGCGGATGACCGGTCGCAGCGCGAGCGACGAGCGCGCGGCTCGGTCCGCGGGCGCCGGGGTCGATCGTCAGCGTGTCGCCGGGCCGCAGCGCCCGTCCCTCGTGGCCGCCGAAGCGGCCGAGCGGAAACGTGCGCGGCTGCCCAGCACCTCGGGCACGTCGATCCCGCCCGTGACCGCGAGGTAGCCGCGCAGGCCGGCGCCGCGCGTCCAGCCGAGCATGAGCTCCTGCCCGTCGCGGACCGCGACGGGCTCCCACAGCACCGACCGGCTCGCCGTCCAGCGTGGCGCCCATCTGCGCACCGCCGAGCACGATCGTCGCGTCGCAGCCGAAGCGCAGCACGGAGGCCGCCGACGGTGATCTCCAGCGCCGCCGCGCGCGACGGATTGCCCGCCAGGCGGTTGGCGAGGCGAAACGACAGCGCGTCCATCGGGCCCGACGGCGGCACGCCGACGGGCCACAGCCCGAGGCGCCCGGGGTAGACCTGAAGCTTCGTCATCGGCCCGGCGGCGAGGACGTCGATCGTCACTCTACGCGCGCTCCGGCCCGTCCGAGACCAGCAGGCGCACCGGCCGTCGGGTTGTAGGCGTTGCACGGGTTGTTGAGCTGCGGGCAGTTGCTGATGAGCACGATCACGTCGCGCTCGGCGCGCATCTCGACGTACTTGCCCGGCGCCGACACCCCGTCCTCGAACGTCAACGACGCCCTCGGGCGTGACCGGCACGTTCATGAAGAAGTTGACGTTGTGGGTGATGTCGCGCTTGTCCAGGCCCCAGGCCAGCGCCTGCGCGAGGAACGTCTGCCGGCAGGCGTGCATGTGGCGCGTGTGCTCGCCGTAGCGCACGACGTTGCTCTCCTGCGAGCAGGCGCCGCCGAGCGTGTCGTGGCGCCCGCAGGTGTCGGCGACGATCGTCACCAGCGTGCGGCCCGAGCCGGTCAGCAGCCGCGAGCCGGTCGTGAGGTAGATCGCGCCCTGCTCGCGGATCGTGTCCTGCGGCGCTGTAGCGCTCCGCGGTGTCATGGGCGTCGTAGAACAGCGTGTCGACGGCCTGGTTTCCGTGCAGATCGACGATCCGCAGCGTCTGACCGGTCGCAGCACGCGCATCCAGCCGTCCCCCGGCTCGACGATCTCGTCGAGAGCCGCGGTGGCGGGGTCGAGCTCGCTGCTGACGAGGACCGCGGTCATGACCCGTCCTCGCGCTGGGCACGGTCGGTGGCGGCGAAGCCGCGCTCGTTCTCGGCGCACGCCAGCCGCACCGGGTCGTCCGGCCCGGCGACGCCGACCACGCGAACGGCGATTGCCACCGGTCGCGGCGTCCACGCGGGCGACGGCTCGAGCGGGTGCGGCGCCGAGTTCAGCAGCACGAGCAGGTCGGTGTCGGCGCGCAGGACGACGCGGCTGCCGGCCGCCGAGCTGCCGGCATGGAAGCACAGCCGCCCGCCGGCGTCGACGGTCACCTTGCTGAACAGGTTGATCGTGCCGCCGAGGTCGCGGGCGCCGAGCCCGTGCTTGGCCAGCTCGAGGACGAGCTCCTCGCGGGCGCCGCGCCGCGCCGCGTTGCGCTCGATCGCGTAGCTCGTCGGCCCGTAGCGCGCTTCCAGGTCGGCGTGGCGGCCGGCGCCGCACAGCGGGTCGTGCCAGCCGCAGGTGTCCTCGACGATCGAGGCCATCACCCGCCCCATGTCGGAGTACAGCGCGATGCCGGCGGTGATGCGCGCGACGTGCTGCGCCTTCAGCGTGTCCGGGACGTTCAGCCGCTCGCTGGGGCGGTGAGCGTCGAGCAGCAGCAGCGCGACGTTCGCGCCGCCCTCGACGTCCTGCAGCTCGAGCGCGCTGCCGCGGCGCAGCACCCCCGACCACGTGGCCGCGCCCGGCAGCACCTCGCGGGCGGTGAGGCTCTCGATCATTGCGTCGCGCCGGGCTCGGCCACGGCGGCCGCCGCGGGCTCGGCGCTGCGTCCCCGCTCAGACTCCGGCCGCAGCACGCTGCGAACGGCGATGCCGGCGATCGCGACGAGCGCGACGATGCACAGCGCGCCGTAGTTGACGTACCACGGCGTGCCCGGCAGGCGCGGCCACGCGATGTTGACGATCTCGAACGTGAGCCAGGCGGCGGCCGCCACGTTGACGACGAGGCCGAAGCGGCCGATGTTCCAGACCCCCCGCGTCCACCGGCCGCGCATGCGGCTGACGAGCGCCGTCATCACCGGGAACGCGAACGAGATGTAGAAGCCGACCGTCGCCATCGACAGCAGCGTCGCGTAGGCGTCGTCGCTCAGGACGACGAGCAGGCACGCCGATGCCGCCAGCGCCGAGGCGACGATCGCGTTGCGCGGAAGCCGGTCGTCACCGGACAGCTCGCCGAACCAGCCGGCGGCCGGCAGCTCACGGTCGCGAGCCAGCGAGAAGACGACCCGCGACACGGCTGCCTGCACCGCGGCGGTCCCGGCGATGAACGCCAGGACGACCATGGCGAACAGCGGCTTGGCGATGCCGGCGCCGAGCGCGGCGGTGATCGTCGCCGAGATCGGGTCGGCGGTGGCGCCGCTGACGGCCGCACCAAGGTCCGGTATCGCGAGGATCAGCCCGAGCGCGGCGTACATCACGATCAGCGCCACCACGATGAGCGAGAGGACCAGCGCCTTCGGGACCTGGCGGCGCGGGTCCTCGACCTCCTCCGCGATGTCGCCCGCGCTCTCGAAGCCGATGAAGCTCCACCCGATGAGCGCGACCGCGGCGAGCATCGGCGCGACGCCGATGCTGAACTCGGACTGCCCGCCGAAGACCGCGGAGACCGGCTGCTCGCGAAAGAACAGCAGCAGGATCGTGCCGATCACGATGCTGCCCAGGAACTCGGCGGTGATCGAGATGCCGACGAAGATCTTCAGCGCACGCGGCCCGAGCCAGTTGACCGCCGATGCCGCGACGAGCACGAGGAGCGCGATGAGCAGCAGCAGCCCCTTGCTCGCGTCCTCGATGCCGAAGAGGCCGGTCACGAACGGCGCCGCCGCGTAGGACTGCGCGGTGACCAGCACGATGAGCGTCCAGATGTAGGCCCACCCCGCCGCCCAGCCGACCTTCTTGCCGGCGAGCTTCTGGGTCCACTTGTACAGGCCGCCCGCGAGCGGCCAGACAGAGGCCAGCTCGGCGAGGACCAGCGCGACGAGCAGCTGGCCTGCGAGCACGATCGCGAAGCCCATCCAGAAGCCGGGCCCGGCGGCGCCCAGCGCGAGGGCGAAGATCGTGTACAGGCCGATGATCGGCGAGATGAACGCGAAGGCCAGCGAGAACGTCGAGCGGAACGTGAACTCCCGCTTGAGCTCGTCGGCCGATGGTGGTGCGGCGGTGACGGTAGCCATAGGTCTGACCTTTGCGCTCAGACCCCCTGCGTCTTTGGACGACCGTCCAAACCTGCCCTTCCACCTGGTCCAGCCGCGGTCCATCAGACCCCCCGGCGGACGATGGTCATCGGCACGCGACGGCAGTCGACGGCGATCGCGGAGAACGCCACCGGCTCCTGCAGCGGCGAGAAGATCACCTCGCGCAGCTCGGCGTACGCCGTGCCCGCGGCGAGGCCGAGATGGGCCGGCGCGGCGTCGGTCGCGACCCGCGGCAGGATCTCGACGACCGAGTGATCGACCCGCGCGTTCGTGCTCGCGGCGATGAGGCTGAAGGTCGTGTCGCTGTCGGGCACGTCGGCAGGATCCATCAGCAGCCGGCGGACCGGCAGCACGTCGGACACCGTGATCGCCGGGACCCCGTCGGCGCGCAGCAGCCGCTCGATGACGAGACACGCCTCGTCATCGGCGAGGCCGAGCGCGGCGGCGACCTCCGGCGCGGCCGCCTCGACCCGTCGTACGAGCGGATCGACCGTGGCGGCGTGGCCGGACTGCTCCACCAGCTCGCGGAAGGACAGCAGCCGGTTCAGCGGCAGGCTGCCGCGCAGCATGTGCTCGTTGACGAGCGTCCCGTGGCGTCGCCGGCGCGAGACGATTCCATCCTCCTCCAGGGTCTGCAGCGCCGCGCGCACCGTCGTGCGGCTCACGCCGAGCTCGCGCGCGAGGTCGGCCTCGGCGGCAGGCGCCCCTCCCGATACACGCCCGCGCGCATGCCGTCCAGCAGCCGGTCGCGAACGTCGCGCGCAAGGCTCACCCCGCGCTTGCGGCCTGCGCCCCCGCTGACGAGATCCCGTGCGATGCCGCCATCCTAGGCGTCGATCGGGCGCGGTCGAATGTGCGCGTGTGCAATACTTGCGTGCATGCACGCATCTTCTTCGTCCGAGGCCACCGCCGCCGCGGGGGCGCCCACCGCCGACGAGCTCGCCGAGCAGCTGCTCGCCCTCTGGCGGGCGGCGCTCGCTCCGCGCGGCGTGGGCACGTACGCGATCTTCGAGGAGCTCGACCTCACGCTCACGCAGGTCAAGGCGCTCACCGCGGTCTCGATGGCCGAGCTCACCGTCAAGGACCTGGCCGGGCGCCTGGGCATGTCGCTGCCGGGCACCAGCCGCGCCGTCGACGCCCTCGTGGAGCGCGGTCTGCTCGGCCGCCGCGAGGATACCGCGGACCGGCGCATGAAGCGCCTGCGCTGCACCGATGCCGGCCACGAGGCGCTCGAGCGTCTCGACGAGGCGCGCATGGCGGGCGTGACGCGCTTCACCGCCGCGCTGCCGGCCGCCCAGCGCAAACGCCTGTCCGGCGCCCTGCGGCCGATCCTCGACGACCTCTCGCAGCCGGGAAAGGAGCAGGCATGACCAAGCGCATCGCCCTCAACGACGACAACCGGCGCTGGTGGACGCTCGCCGCCATGTGCTTCGCGCTGTTCATGGTCATGCTCGACAACACGGTCGTCAACGTCGCGCTGCCGTCGATCCAGAACGACCTGCACACGTCGATCGCCGGCCTGCAGTGGACGGTCAACGCCTACACGCTGGCGTTCGGCGTGCTGCTCGTCACCGGCGGACGGCTCGGCGACATCTTCGGCCGCCGCCGCGTCTTTCTCACGGGCGTCGTCCTCTTCGCCGCGTCGAGCCTGTTCATCGGCTTCTCGCAGAGCTCGGCGTGGCTCATCGGCGGCCGCGCCGCCCAGGGCGTCGGGGCTGCGCTCATGATGCCCGCGACGCTGTCGATCATCACGAACGTCTTCCCGCCGCACGAGCGCGGCCGCGCGATCGGCACATGGGCCGGCGTCTCGGCGCTGGCGCTCGCGATCGGGCCGGTGCTCGGCGGCGTGCTCGTCGAGCACGTCTCCTGGCAGTCGATCTTCTTCATCAACCTGCCGGTCGCCGCCGGCGCGGTCGTCGTGACGCTGTTCGCCACCCGCGAGTCGCGCGACGAGACCGTCCTGCCGACCGTCGACTACGCCGGCGTGATCGTGTTCACGGTCGGCATGACGGCGCTGACGCTCGCGCTCGTCGAGGCCGGCGACTGGGGCTGGGACTCGGCGCGCGTGCTCGGCCTGTTCGCCCTGGCGGCCGTCGCGCTGACGTCCTTCGCGGTGATCGAGCGGCGCGTCCGGGTGCCCATGGTCGACTTCGCCTTCTTTCGCTCGCAGACGTTCCTCGGCGCGAACATCGTCGCGTTCGTCGTCTCCTTCGCGATGCTCGCGATGTTCTTCTTCCTCACGCTCTACATGCAGAACATCCTGCGCTACTCGCCACTGGAGGCCGGCATCCGCTTCCTGCCCTCGACGCTCATGGTCATCCTCGTCGCCCCGATCGCCGGGCGTCAGACCGACCGCGTCGGGCCGCGGCCGCTGATCACCGCCGGCCTGTCGCTGGTGGCGATCTCGCTGGCGTGGCAGTCGTTTCTCACCCCCACGTCGGGCTTCGGCTTCCTGCTGCCGGGCTTCGTGCTGATGGGCATCGGGATCGCGCTGACGATGTCGCCGATGAGCACCGCGGCGATGAACGCCGTCGACCGCACGAAGGCGGGCGTCGCGTCGGGGATCCTCTCGATGAGCCGGATGATCGGCGGAACGCTCGGGATCGCCGTGCTCGGCACGTTCATCGGCCAGACGAGCTCGCGGACGGACTTCGTCGACTCCCTCGGCCAGGGCCTGCTGATCGGCGCGTTCATCGCGGCGGCGGGCGCCGTCGTGGCATGGAAGCTCATCTCACCGGAGCTCGCCGGCGGAGCGGCCGAGCCGGCTCCGCCGGCGGGCGAGCTGGCGGCGCCGCCGGCGGAGGCCACGCGCGAGACCGTCGGCGCGTAGGATCTGCGCCCATGTCAGTCGATCTCAGCCAAGTCGCAACCGTGGATGCCGAGCCGGGCGAGCTGCCCGCGACGATGACCGCCTGGGTGATCCGCCAGGAACGCGAGGGCGAGCCCAAGGACGCCTTCCAGATCGAGGAGATCGAGGTCCCCGACCCGCAGGCCTTCGAGGTCGTCGTGCGCGTCATGGCCGCGGGCGTGAACTTCAACAACGTCTGGGCCTCGCTCGGCAAGCCGGTCTCGGTCTTCCGCTACCACCCCGACGACGACCACCACATCGGCGGCTCCGACGCGTCGGGGATCGTCTGGAAGGTCGGCCCCGGCGTCACGCGCTGGAAGGTCGGCGACGAGGTCGTCATCCACTGCAACCAGGCCTCCTACGAGGACGTCGAGGTCCACGGCCTCGACCCGCTCGCCGCGCCGAGCCAGCAGATCTGGGGCTACGAGACGAGCTGGGGCTCGTTTGCCCAGTTCTGCAAGGTCCAGGCCCAGCAGCTGCTGGCCAAACCGGAGCACCTCACCTGGGAGGAGGCCGCCTCCTACGGCCTGACCTATTTCACCGCCTACCGGATGCTCATGGACCAGTGCGACCTGCAGGCCGGCCACAAGGTGCTCATCTGGGGCGCCGCCGGCGGCCTCGGCGTCTTCGCGACGCAGCTGTGCGCCCTGACCGGCGCGGACTGCGTCGGCGTCGTCTCCTCCGACGAGAAGGGCGAGCTCGTCGAGCAGCTCGGCGCCAAGGGCTTCATCAACCGCAACGAGTTCGCCGGGATGATGCGCACCGGCGACGAGACGCCCGACGAGGAGAAGGCGCGCTTCGCGGAGTCGCGCCGCTTCGGCAAGCGCGTCAAGGAGATCCTCGGCGGCCCGCCCGACATCGTCTTCGAGCACGTCGGCAAGGCGACCTTCCCGACGAGCGTCTTCGTCGTCAAGCCGTTCGGCAAGGTCGTGATCTGCGGCGCGACGTCCGGCTTCGATCTCGACTTCGACGTGCGCTACCTGTGGATGCGCCAGAAGCAGATCATCGGCTCGCATTTCGCCAACGCCTGGGAGTGCACGAAGGCCAACGACCTCATCCGTGAGTCGAAGATCCGTCCCGTCCTGTGGAAGACCATGCCCTTCGAGGGGGTCGCGGAGGCCCACCAGCTCATGTACGAGAACAAGCACTCCGGCAAGATCGCGATCCTGGTCGGCGCGACGGAGACCGGCCAGGGCAAGACCGCCGAGGGCGCGGGAGCGATCCGTGCCGAGGTGGGCAGCTGATGGCCGGCAACGTCGTCCACCTCCCGTTCTACGCCACGGGCTTTCGCGGCGACGACCTGCAGGCCGCGCTCGAGCTGATCGCGCCGCTCTCGACGAAGTACGGCGCCTCGCGCTACGAGGTCTTTCGCTCCCGCGACGATCGCTACAAGTTCCTGCTGTCGGTCGAGTTCGAGGACAAGCGGGGCTGGGACGCCTACTGGTACGGCCCGGAGTTCACCGAGATGCGGGCCGCCTGCAGCGGCTGGTACCAGGTGCCGCTGCTGTACGTCTGGAACGACCTCGTGACGGTCGGCGAGGTCCGCGAGTCGGCCGGCGCCGTCTAGACGCCAGGGCCGTGAGGCGGAAGTTCGTGTGCGAACATCTGACTCACGACACTAGGGCCGGCGCAGCCGGCTGACGAGCGGGTTGGCGATCCGCCCGAGGCGGTCGACGAGCCGCAGCCACTGCTTGGGCTGAAGGCCGAGGGCGCGGCTGCCGCCGGCGCTCGTGCCGCCGCCGAGCGGGCGGAAGCCCACGTGGATGTGGTCGGCGTGGTCGGGCATCGCCAGCGCCGATGCCGCCCCCGGATAGCTCATGAGGCTGATGATCTGCGCCGGCGCCATCGTGCCCTGCAGCGTCAGCAGACGCCGGACCGTGGCGTCGGTGATCGAGCCCGGGCCCTGGCTGCCGAGGATCGCCTGACCGTTGATCTTCGAGATGTCGACGCCGTTGCCCGAGGAGTGCTGGGAGACGTTGCCGGTCTCGGTGTAGAAGCTGTGGCCGCAGCGGATCGACGACACCGTCGGCTCGAGGCCGTTGGCGGCGAGGAACTCGAGCGTCGCGAGGACCCGCCGGTCGACGGCCCCGGCGAGGATGTCGCGCCGCCCGCATTCGTAGATCTCGATGGCCGGGTTGGCGAGGACCCGCTTGGCGAGCGTGTCCTTGCTCATGAGCAGGATCTGGCCGACCGAGCCGCCGGCCAGGGCGCCGGCGCCGCGGGCGCGGAAGATGTTGGTCGACTCGAGCAGGCGCCAGCCCTCGATGAACGGCTCGGGGTCGATGCGCGGCGCGCCCGTGCCCGGCGGGCGGATCGAGAAGAGGACGTGCGGCTCGCCGGCCGTCGAGCTCGCCGGCGTGGCGCCCACGCGTCCGAGGATCGTTCCCGCGATGACCCGGCGGCCGGTGAGGAGCCGCTTGAGCTCGAGCTCGTCGCGCTCGAGGCCGACGTCGCCGGCGAAGTACGAGCGCAGGCTCGCCGACGCGGGCAGGGCGAACGTCGCGTCGAGGATCTGGCGGCGACCGCCGGAGGCCAGCGAGCGCGTTCGCGCGGGGTTGGCGAAGAGGCGTTCCTTGACATCACCCGCCTTGGTGGCGATCAGAGGCGGCGACGGCGCGCGCCGCCGCCTCGCCCTTCCCGGCGCCCGCGGACGCGGTGCGATCCGCGCGGTTGGAGCCCTCGCTGGCCGGCGCTAGGGGCACGGGGTCGACGGCCGGCGCGGCGAGCGGCGCCACCGGCCGGCTGCGCGCGGGCGGCTGCTCCTTCGCGACGAGCACGTTGCGGGCGAGCGTGCCGAGATGCCCGTAGGTGTAGGTGTTGCCGTAGGCGTCGCGCAGCATGACGAAGCGCCCCAGCCGGTCGTTGCGGCCGACGCGCATGATCCGCCCGTCCTGCACGGCGACCACGGCCGCGCCGGAGGGTGCGTCGATGCGCAGCTCGCGGCGCGCCGGCGCCGTGGCGGCGCGATGCGTGTAGGTCATGCGCGCCGCGATCGGCGAGCGGCCCTGCGTCAGGCCGGTCAGCGAGCCGACGAGGTCGGTCGGCAGGCCGGCGACGAAGCGCGCACGCGCGAGCACGGAGTCGACGTACCAGGCGGCGTGGTTGTAGGCGAAGATCGCCTTGCGCAGGTCCTCCTCGGCACCGGCGGCCTTCAGGTAGCGGGCTGCCGCGAAGATCGCGTCGACCGGGTTGTAGGGGTCCTTGCGGCCGTCCTCGTTGGCGTCGACGCCGTACGTCTGCCAGCTGGACGGCATGAACTGCATCCACCCCGTCGCTCCGGCGCTCGAGACGTTCAGGTTGCGGCCGTAGTCGGTCTCGATCTCGTTGATCGCCGCCAGGACCTCCCACGGCACCCCGTACTGGATTCCGGCCGCCTGGTAGATCGACAGCAGGAAGGGCGGGATCGCGAAGTGCCCGATGAAGAAGTTGGGGATCTGCGCGGGCGTCGCCGGAAGCGCCAGCGGGCTGCCCATCGCGCCGGCGCCGGTCGCCTCTGCCGCGGCGGCGGCGCGCGCCTGCTCCTCGTCGTCGCTGCCGTCGGCCGCGCGGCTCTCGCTCACGCGGCCGGGCGTGGTCTCCCGCGGCGGCGCGGGAACGCGCTCGCGGCGGCGCTCCTCGGGCACGTCGAACGCCGGCAGCGTCTCGCGCGCGAAGTCCAGCGGGCCGCCGACGGGCGGGGTGTACAGCCGCGACGCCGGTGGCGGTGCGGGCGGCGGGGCCGGCGACGGGGACGCCGGCGGATCCGGCGCCGGCGACGGGCTCGCGCCCGGTGCCGGGTCGGGCGCCGGGGTCGTCGTCGTGGGCGTCTCGGGGTCGGCCGGGGGCTCCTGCGCGAGAACCGCTGTGGCCCCGGGCACGCCGGCGATGCCCACGCCGAGTGCGAGGATCGTGGCAAGCCGCCGAGGGTTGCGACTGGGCGGTGTTGGGGACTCGGTCAGAGGTCCTCGCATCGCGATACGGACCGCGGGACTCCGCAGCCGGTAGCGCACGCTATCGGACCCGGCGGCGCCGGTTCGCCGGGCGCGGTGCCTGGGCCGGGGTTCGGGTCGTAGGCTGATCGTATGCACCCGACCGAGCACCGCGGCCTGCGCGAGCTCTTCGCGATGGCCCGCCAGCTGCGCAACCACTGGCGCACGCTCGCCGGGCGCATCGAGTCCCACGCGCCGGGCGAGGCGCAGATCCTGCGTGCGGGCGCCGACGAGGCCGGTGCGCTGATCGCCGAGCTGGCGGACGTCACCGCCGCGCGCGACCTCTACGGCCGCCCGATGGCGCAGGGCCTCGGCGCGCGCCTCGCCGGCGTGCACAGCGCGCTGCTCGACACGGCGCTCGAGGTCGGCCAGGCCCTGCGATTCGCCGTGCTCGACGTCGTGCACGTCGTCACGCTGCTGGACTACCTCGCCTGCGCCGCCGCCGAGGACGGCGACGCCGAGCTGCAGCGATTTCTCGAGCGATGGGCGCAGCGGATGCGCGCGCAGGAGGCGGCGGTCCGCACCGCCGCGGCGCAGCTGGGCCACGACCCCGACCGGGCCGTGCTGAACTGCGCGCCCGGCGTCGCCGGCCGCATCGGTCACGGCGCCGCCCAGGCGATCGGCACCTTCGGCGAGTGGTTCGACCGCCGCGCGCGGCGCTGAGCACGCGCCTCGTCGCGCCCCGGATCAACGGCAGAGCGCGTAGAGCGTTCCCGCCGCCGTCTGGCCGAGCGCGGTCGTGCGCGTGTCGTAGCTCGCCATGACGAGGACCGAGCGCTTCTTGGACACGACGCGGTCGAGCACGGTCAGGCCGATGTCGCCCGTGGCCGTGGCCGTGCGCCACGTCTTGGCGCGCGGGCAGGTCATCCGCAGCGCGGCGTAGGCCGGCTCGCCGCCGCGCGTGAGCCGCACGTCGCGTCCGACGGCCACGTAGCCCCTGGTCAGCGGGGTGCCGGCGCGCGCCTTCGCGACGCCGGGAAAGTCCACCGGGCTCTTCTGCGGCGCGGCGATCAGCACCCGCGGCGAGACGGAGATCGTCGTCGGCCCGCCGTCGGCGGCGAACGCGACCCCGCCGGCGAGGCGACGAGTGCGGCGATGGCAAGAGGCGCGGCGCGCCCGGCGCGGCGCTGGATGGCTGACGACGACATGACGACTCCGTTCTGCGGCTGGATCGGTCCTCCACCGTCATCTTGGGCCGTGGCGCGCGGCCGTGAGGGGACCCTGGGTGGCGAGGTGGCACACCTGGCGGCGAGCCATGCGGGAATGGCCTCAGGGACGGAGCCCGTCGTACCCGACGACGACGACGATCTCGGCGCCCCCTGGGGACACCGCTGGAGCGCCGCTCAGCGATCGCACGTCGCCGGCGCCGATGATCCCCGCAACCCGCCGTGCGAGCGACTCGCTGCGGCGGTAACGGATGGTGGTCCGCTCCAGGGCCTGATCGACGTACGTGCCAACGGTAGTGATCGTCGCGCGGTGCCGCTCGAGCAGTTCGGCGACCGCGCGGGCGGCGCCAGGACGCGTCGTCGCGTTGAGCACCGCGATCTCGACGCCCCGCAGCGCGGTCGACCGCACCCGGCTTGGCGCCGGCCCGGTGGTCGCCGGCGGCGGTGTCGCGGGCGTACCGGAGTCGTGCCCGACTCCTGAACCCGAGCGGAGCGCCGATGCCAGCGCGCCGCCCCCGCCGAGCACCAGCATCGCCGCGGCGACGGCGGCCAGCATGCGCCCGCGCCCCGCCGTCGTGCGCCGCACGCGACCGTGCGCGCTTCGCCGGCGCCCGGCGTCCACGAGCTGGCGCTCGAGCTGTCCGTAGAACACGTGGCGGCGGTAGAACAGCGCGAACGCCTCGGGCTCGGCGCGGGCAGCCTTCAGGAGCTCCTCGTCGCTGCGTTCGCCGGCCACCGGGTCCATGACCGTAGTTAGAGCCCCACCCGATCCTGTGACCGCGGCCGGCGATGCCGTGGCCGCAGCCGCCCCGCCCTACGCCGCGTCGCTGCGCTCGTCGTCGCGCTCGATGTCCGCCCGCAGCGTGCGCAGCGCCTGGCGGATGATCCGCGAGACCTGCATCTGCGAGACGCCGACCAGCCGCGAGATCTCGGTCTGCGTGAGGTCCTCCGCGAAGCGCAGCCGCAGCACCTCGCGATCGCGCTCGGACAGGACGTCGAAGGCGTCGTCGAGGAGGACGCGCATCTCGGCGCGGCCGATCTCGGGGTCGCGGGCGCCGATCGAATCGGCCAGCGTGACGTCGTCGCCCGTCGGCTCGTCGAGCGAGCGCGTACGCCGCGCCTCCTGGCTCTGGATCGTCAGGAGCACCTCCTCGAACGGCTCCCCGACCGCGTCGGCGAGCTCCTGCACCGTCGGCGAGCGGCCCAGCTGGGTCGTCAGCTCGTCGCGCGCCTTGGCGAGGCGGATCTGCAGCTCCTGCATCCCGCGCGGCACGCGCATCGCCCACGTCTTGTCGCGGAAGTGGCGCTTGATCTCGCCCAGGACGGTCGGCGTGGCGTACGAGGAGAAGCGCACGTCGCGCGACAGGTCGAAGCCCTCGATCGCCTTCATGATCCCGACGCACGCCACCTGCACGAGGTCGTCGATGGGTTCGCCGCGGCCGCTGTAGCGACCCGCCAGCGCCCGGGCCAGCGGCACCATCTCCTCGGCCAGCGCGTCGCGGGCACGGGTGTCGCCCCGCACGTGATACGCCCGCAGCAGCGTGCGCTCGCGGTCGGCGCGGCCGGCGTTGGTGGTGGCGCCCTCGGTCACCGGCCTACACCCTTCCATACGGCATCCGCGCCCGGCGTCCCGCGATCGGCGGCCATCCGGCGGCGGGCGTCAGCCCTGCTCGAGCGGCGCCATCGTGAGGCCCGCGCCCTGCAGCTGATCCCAGTACAGCTCGGCGGCCTCGCGGTGCCCGGTCCAGACGATCGCAAGGCCGCTGCGGTGGATCGTGTCGGCGATCCGGAAGCCCTGGTCGACGCTGACGCCGGGGATGTACCGCGCCAGCGTGTGGGCGACGTGGTCGAACGTGTTGTGGTCGTCGTTGCGGACGATGACGCGCCAATGCCCGCCCAGCCCGCTGCCCGGCAGCCCGGTGCGCGGCTTCTCGATCGTCTGGCTCATGGCACCCTGAGGATACGAAGGCTCAGCCGCTCGCGCCAGCCCGGCGCAGGCCCTCGAGGTAGCGGTCGATGCCGAGCCACTGGTCCTCCGGCGGCATCGCCTGGGCGAACGAGGCCGCGGCTGACGCGTCGAGCCGGGCAGCGAGCTCGGCGCGCAGGGCGGCGGCATAGCCGGCGCGATCGGTGCGCCCCGCGAGCTCGCTCCAGTACGTGAGCGCCTCGCGCAGGCGGTCGAGGTGCTCGGCGACGTCGCGGTGGTCGCCGAAGTGCGTGATCGCGAGCGTCTGCGGCTCCCATGCCTCGATCGTGTCCAGCGACGCGCGCCACGCGCGCAGATCGAAGTCCGGCGGCGGCGTGGGGGCGAGCAGCAGCTCGCCCGGCGGCATGCGCACGCCGGCGGTGTCGCCGGGGAACACCCATCCGGAATCCGCATGGCGGTACGAGACGTGGTGCGACGCGTGCCCGGGCGTGTACGCGACCTCCCAGCCGTCGCGGCGCTCGCCGCCTCGCAGCACGCGCAGGTTCGCGGCCGGGATCGGGACGACCTCGCCCCAGAGGCGGTCGAAGTCGTCGCCGTACAGCCGCTTCGCCGAGGCGACGAGCCGCGTCGGGTCGGCGAGATGGCGCGCGCCGCGCTCGTGGACCCAGACCTCGAGGTCCGGCCAGCGCCGCACGAGCGCGCCGGCCGCGCCCGCGTGGTCGAAGTGGATGTGCGTCAGCAGCAGCGCGCGCGGCTCCTCGTCGCCGAGCGCGTCCAGCAGCGTGTCCGAGGTCGATTCGGGACCGGGATCGACGATGACGTCGTCGACCTGCCAGGCGCAGATGACGTGCTCGAGCCCTTCGTGGAAGACGTCGATCGCTCGCATCGCCCCTGACGCTAGCGACTGACTCCCTGGGCGAAGGCGAAGCGGCCGGCCGGGTCGTAGCGGCCCTTGACCGCCTGCAGGCGGGCGAGGTTGGTGTCGTAGTAGGCGTGCTCCCAGTCCGCGAGCTCGGGATCGATGTAGTTCTGGAAGGCGAAGCCCGACGCGTAGGGCCGCAGCGTGGCCTCGGTGTCGCGCGTCCACTGCGCACACGCGGCGGCCATCGCCGCGGGGTCCTTCGCTCCCCAGAAGCTCAGGTAGGCGCAGTGCATCCGCCGGCGGCGATGGACGAACGCGGTCGCTCCCGGCCGCGGCCGGTTGACGGCGCCGCCGAGCGCGTCGAGCTGGACGCCGCCCTCGTGGCCGCTGCCGCCGACCCCCGGCCAGCGCTCGATCCGGGCGACGAGCGCGCCGATCGCCTCCGGCGCCAGCAGCCCGTCGAAGAACGCCGACCGCTGGTAGTTGGGATACCGCGGCGCGTCGACGACCACCGGCCCGCCCTCATGGAGGCTGACGCCGTCGGGCAGCGCCGCCTCCACGACGGTGCGCCTGCGCAGCGTCTGCCGCGCGGGACCGGCCGCCACGAGCGCGGCGAGCCGCTCGCGCAGCGTGCGCTCGCTGCCGTACCAGTGGCCCGAAGCGGTCAGCGTGAGCGCGCCGTCGGGGCGGCGCAGCGCGCGCAGCCGGCCGTAGGCGAGCGTCGCGGAGGCGGTCGGCACCGTGCGCTGCCAGGCCTCGATCGCGGCGGCCGCCTGCGCCCAGGGGTAGGAGAGCGTGAACGCGATCGGCTCTGCCGCGGCGACGGCGGCGAAGCGCATCTGGGTGATGATCGCGTAGCCGGCGCCGCCGCCCCGCAACGCCCAGAACAGATCGGGGCGTGTCTTTTCCGAGCAGCGCACCACGCGCCCGTCGGCGAGCACGACGGTCGCGGCGCGCAGGCTGTCGGCGGTCACGCCGGCGCGCCGCATGAGGCGGCCGAAGCCACCGCCGAGCGTGAGCCCGGCGATGCCGACCGTCGGGCAGGTGCCGACCGGCAGCACGAGCCCGTGCGCGACGACGAGGTCGCGGAAGACGTCGAGCACGTTCGCTCCGCCGCCCACGCGCACGACGCGGCGGTCGCGGTCGAGCTCGACGGCATCGAGCCGCGAGAGGTCGGCGACGATCCCGCCGGGGGCGTTCGAATAGCCCGCGAACGAGTGCCGTCCGCCACGCGCCGCCACCGGCCAGCCGCGCGAGCGGGCGAAGCGCACGACCTGGCTGACGTCGGCGCTGCTCGCGCAGAACGCGATCGCCCGGGGCGTGACGTCGAGGCGCGGGTTGTAGAGCGCGCGCGCCAGGGGCCAGCCCGGGTCGCGTGGGGTGACCAGCGTGCCGTGCAGGCGCCGGCGCAGCTCGGCGGTGGTCGCGGCCGGCGCCGCCGCCGTGAGCAGCGCGGGCGCGGCCGCTACAGCGAGGGCCGCGGCGCTCCCGCGGCGCACGAACTGGCGCCGCGTGTGCCGTTCGCCCATGACAGGCAAACGGCGGGGAGCGTGCGAGGTTGCGGTGGGCGGCCCTACGCCTCTTCGGTGGCGGCGTCCGCCCCGTCGGTGTCGTCGTCGGGGGTCGGCTGGTCGGCGGCATCGCCCGCATCGCCCGCATCGTCGTCCTGGGCTGCATCGCCCGCGTCACCGGAGTCGTCCATCAGCGCGGAGACGTCGAGCGCATCGTCGTCGCCGTCCTCGCCGCCGCCGGCCGGTCCGGCCTCCTCGGCCTTGGCGATCTGCTCGTCGGTCAGCGCGTCGACGCCGACCGGGATATCGCTCTCGGGCGGGCTCTCCACACCGGTCTCGGGCGGGACGTGGCCGGGGACGTCCTGGGACTCGTCTGCCATGGGTCCTCCTCCAATGGGTTGATGTTTCTCGGCTCGTACCCGATCGAGCCGCGCGCGTACCGGCGCCGCCGGTACGATCCGCGGCGATGAGCCAGACGCCCGCTCACCGGCTGCCCGAGCCCGACCGGCCGTGGATGATGCGCACCTACGCAGGCCATTCGACCGCGCGCAAGTCCAACGAGCTGTACCGCGCAAACCTCGCCAAGGGTCAGACGGGGCTGTCGATCGCCTTCGACCTGCCGACCCAGACCGGCTATGACGCCGATCACGAGCTGGCGCGCGGCGAGGTGGGCAAGGTCGGCGTCCCGATCGCGCACCGCGGGGCCATGGCGGAGCTCATGGACGGCATCCCGCTGGAGACGATGAACACGTCGATGACGATCAACGCCACGGCCGCATGGCTGCTGGCGCTCTACATCGTCACGGCCGAGTCTCATCCCACCCACCCGGTCGATCCGCAGGTCCTGCAGGGCACGACGCAGAACGACATCATCAAGGAGTTCCTCGCACGCGGGACGTACGCCTTCCCGCCGGCGCCCTCGATGCGGCTCATCGCCGACCTCGTCGCCTACACGGTCACCGAGGTCCCGCGCTGGAACCCGATCAACATCTGCTCCTACCACCTGCAGGAGGCGGGCGCGACGCCCGTGCAGGAGATCGCGTACGCGCTGTGCAACGCGATCGCGGTGCTCGACGCCGTCCGTGCACGCGTCGACGAGGAGCTCATGGGCAAGGTCTTCTCGCGCATCTCGTTCTTCGTCAACGCCGGCGTGCGGTTCGTCGAGGAGCACGCCAAGCTGCGCGCGATGGGCGAGATGTGGGAGTGGATCGGCCGCAATCGCTACGGCGTGAAGGACCCCAAGCACCTGCGCTTCCGCTACGGGGTGCAGGTCAACTCGCTGGGCCTGACCGAATCGCAGCCGGAGAACAACGTCCAGCGGATCGTGCTGGAGGCGCTCGGCGTCACGCTCGGGCGCAACGCCCGCGCGCGGGCGATCCAGCTGCCCGCGTGGAACGAGGCGCTGGGGCTGCCGCGACCGTGGGACCAGCAGTGGTCGCTGCGCATCCAGCAGATCCTCGCCTTCGAGACCGACCTGCTCGAGTACCCCGACATCTTCGAGGGCTCGGTGGTGATGGAGGGGCTCGTCGCCGAGCTCGTGGAGGGCGCGAAGGCCGAGATGGCGATCGTCGAGGAGCACGGCGGCGCCGTCGAGGCGGTGCCGTACATGAAGTCCGCCCTGGTGGACTCCCATCGCGAGCGGATCCGCCGCATCGAGGCCGGCGAGCTGATCGTCGTCGGCCACAACAAGTACCGCGAGACGGCGCCCTCGCCGCTCGCCGAGGGCGAGGACGGCGGGATCATGACCGTCGATGCGGGCGTCGAGGCCGAGGCGGTCGCGTCCCTGCAGGAGTGGCGCGCCGCGCGCGACGCCGGCGCCGTCGAGGCCGCCCTCGACGACCTGCGTGCCGCGGCCGCGGACGACAGCGTGAACATCATGCCCGCGACGATCGCCGCCGCCCGTGCCGGCGCGACGACCGGCGAGTGGGCGCAGGCGCTGCGCGACTCCTTCGGCGACTACCGCGCGCCGACCGGCGTCGGCGCGGCGTCGGCGGGGCCGGTGGACTCCGACCCCGCCCACCCCGAGCTCGAGGAGCTGCGCGACGAGGTCGCGCGCGTCGGCGAGGCGCTGGGAAGGCGGATCAAGATCCTCGTCGGCAAGCCGGGGCTGGACGGGCACTCCAACGGCGCCGAGCAGATCGCCGTGCGCGCGCGTGACGTCGGCATGGAGGTCGTGTACGAGGGCATCCGGCTCACCCCGGCGCAGATCGTGACGTCGGCGCTGCAGGAGGGCGTGCACGTCATCGGCCTGTCGATCCTGTCGGGCTCGCACCGCGAGCTCATCCCCGGGATCGTGGCGGGGTTGAGCGAGGCGGGTGTCGAGGCGCCGGTGGTCGTCGGAGGGATCATCCCGGAGGCCGACGTGCCGGCGTTGAAGGCGGCCGGTGTGGCGGCGGTGTACACGCCCAAGGACTTCGACCTGACGGGCATCATGCGCGACATCGTGGCGCTGGTGGCGGAGCGCAACGGGGTGGCGGCGCGCGGCTGACGCACGTGGTGGGCGCATGACCCGACCCGGGTCATGCGTCGAAGACGTGCACGGCGCCCTTCGCCTCGCTACGGGGGATCTCGTGTCGCCGTCGGCTCAGGCCAGCGCGTCGAGCTCGGCTCGCTCGAGCCGGCCGTCCGGGAAGCGCAGGTGCGCGTCGTCGCCGATGCACACGACGCTCTCGGCGCCGCCGCCGAGGATCTGCGCGGCGAGCATCGTGGCGGCGAGCCGGTGCACGTCGCGCACGAGGCCGAGCGCGAGCAGCGAGCGGGTCTCGTTGGCGACGTCGCCGTCGCCGACGCGCAGCACGGTGCGGATGTCGCGGTGGATGCCGCGCGCGGTCATCGCGACGGAGATGTTCTCCAGATCGTCGGCGGTCACCGCGGCCACGGCCCGCGCGCGGTGCAGCGAGAGCCGGCGCATGAGCGAGGGATCGGCGGCGCGGCCGATCACGACGGGCAGGCCGAGCTCCTTGGCGATCCCCACGCGCTCGCCGTCCTCGTCGGACTCCACGGCGACGAGCGGGATCCGGCAGGCGCGCAGCAGCAGGCACAGGCGCATCCCGACCTGACCGAGGCCGACGACGACGACGTGGTCGCGGCGCGGCACCGCGTTGCGGCCGAGCAGGCCGGTCAAGCGCCGCTCCACGACCCGGTTGACGAGGCCCGCCGTGAACGCGGCGGCGAGCAGCAGCGCCACGATCATCGTGACCGACGTGAAGAGCTTGTACCAGGCGGGCCCGTCGGCGATCGCCGGGTTCGGGTCGACGGTGACGAGCGTCTTCGCCGAGCCGTAGATGGCGTCGACCGCGCTCTCGTCCAGCGTGAACATCGCGGTCACGGTCTCGAGCGCGAAGATCGCGGCCAATCCGATCGCCCCGAACAGGAGCATCCCGGCGCTCTTGTCGTACGGCGTGAACAGGGCCCGCGCGAGCGCCTCGACCCGGTGCGGACGCGGTGACTCGATCGGCACCTCGACGACGTCGTCGTCGCGCTCGACGAGGCCGACCGGCCTGCCGTCCTTGAGCGCCACGGCGGTGAAGCGCTCGTCGATGCACGGCCCCGCCAGCGAGGGCGCGACGATGTCCGCGAGCGACGTCGTGCGCATGTTCGGCACGACATCCGCGAGCTGCTCGGTCATCGTGTCGTCGAAGATCGTCAGCAGCAGCGGCACGTCCGCCGACGCGGCGCGGACCATGAGCGCGAAGCGCAGTACGATCGCGTCCTCGCGCTCGACGACCGCCACCGAGTCGACGTGCCCGTCCGCGAGCGCGTTGCGGACGTCGTCGTCGTCGGGCTCGCAGAGGCGGATCACCCGCGCGCCGCCCGCTTCGAGCGCCCGCGCGGTCTCGTGGCTGAGATCGCCGTCGCCGATCAGCACGACCGCCGGGCGATCGCCCTCCGGCTCGTCATCCTCCGTCGGCGTCTCGTCGGCCACCCTCCGAAGTTCCGGTGCCGCGCCGGGATTCCTCCAGAGGATGTCGCGAGCAACGTCTGTGCGAGCGCCACTACGTCATGCGGTGACCGGCTCGGCGGCCCGGTGCGAGCCGGTCTCGGCCGCCGGGCCCTCCTCGGGCGCGGCGACGTCCTCGGCGGGCGCGGCGTCGGGATCGGCCAGCCTCGGCTCGTTCAGCACCGCGTGGAAGCGCTCCTCGTCGAGCTCGCCGTGCCACCGCGCGACGACCATCGTCGCGACCCCGTTGCCGATGCAGTTCGTCAGAGCGCGGCCCTCGGACATCATCCGGTCGATCCCGACGACGAGCGCGATGCCGACGGCGATCGACTCGGCGGAGAAGAACGTCCCGCCGAAGGCCTGCAGCGAGGCGGTCAGCGTGACGAGGCCCGCGCCCGTGATGCCGGCCGCGCCCTTCGACGTCAGGACCATCAGCGCCGCCAGCGCGATCTGCTCGCCGATCGCCATGTCCTGGCCGGAGGCCTGCACGATGAACAGCGCGCCCAGCGTCAGGTAGATGCAGGTGCCGTCGAGGTTGAAGGAGTAGCCCGTCGGCAGGATCACGCCCACGCTCTGGCGCGACGCGCCGGCGCGCTCGAGCTTGACGAGCAGGCGCGGCAGGACGGTCTCCGAGGAGGACGTGCCGACGATGATCAGCAGCTCGTCCTTCAGCAGCCGGATGAACTTCAGGATCGAGAAGCCGTTCAGCCGCGCGACGAGGCCGAGCACGCCGAACACGAACACGGCCGCCGTGCCCCAGAACGTGACCATCAGCAGGCCCAGGTTCTCCAGCGCGCCGCCGCCGAACTGCGCGACGGTGAACGCCATGCCGCCGAACGCGCCGAGCGGCGCGGTCCACATGATCATGCGGATGACGCCGAAGATGATCCTGCTCGCCGTCTCGAAGCCGCCGACCACCCGCTTGCGCAGCTCGGGCGCCAGCCCGGAGATCGCGGCCGCCACGAGGATCGCCAGCACGAGGACCTTGAGCACCTCGTTGTCGACGAAGGGCTGCACGAAGCTCGTCGGCAGCAGGTCGTTGGTGATGAAGCCGACGACGCCGGTCCCGGCCTCGCCCGCCTCGGCGATGCTCTCCTTGGCGTCGCCGGCGGCGCTGTCGGACGGCGAGCCGGAGAAGCCCGATCCGGGCTGGACGATGTTCGCCGCCAGCAGCCCGAGCGCCAGCGCGATGATCGTCGCCGCGAGGAAGTAGCCGAGCGCCCGCGCGGCGAGGCCGCCGGCGCGGGCCAGGCTCCCGAGGGAGGCGATGCCGACGACGACGGTGAGGAAGATCACCGGGGCGGTGATCGTCTTGACGAGCTGCAGGAACGCGTCGGCGAGCCACTTGGCGTCCTTCGCGGTGTCGGGCGCGACAAGCCCGAACGCCGTGCCGGCGACGATCGCGATCAGCACCCAGAACCACAGCTGGCGTAGGAATCCGCGACGGGATCGCGGGCGCGCGCCCGCGGGCGCCGAATCGGTCTCCATGTCCTCCTCCTCGCTCGTGGCGCTGCGGACCGGTCCCACGACTGGCCGGCCCGACGGCGCCAGGCGCGGTGTTACCCAGAGGTGGCGGCGCAAAGACCCACAGTTCGTGCGGATGCGAACGAACCGCGCCTGGTTCCCACCGAACGCGCGGCCGTGTACTAGCGTCCGCCGCGGATGTCCACCAACGGCGAAGAGCTCGGCCGGCGCCTGCGCGACGGCGATCGCTCGGCTGCCCCCGCGGTGCTCAACCTCGTCGAGAACCGCGCGGCGGCGCAGCGTCACGAGATCGACGCGCTGCTGCACGCCGTCTCCCCCGCCGCCCTCGGCGGCGAGGCGGCCGCGCACGTCGTCGGCGTGACCGGCCCCCCGGGCGCCGGCAAGTCATCGCTGCTCTCGCACCTCGTCGCGGCCTGGCGCGCGCGCGGGCGCAGCGTCGCCGTGCTCGCCGTCGACCCCTCGTCCAAGCGCTCGGGCGGCGCGCTGCTGGGCGACCGCGCGCGGATCGTCGTCGACCCCCACGACGACCAGGTCTTCATCCGCTCGATGGCCGCCGGCGGGCGCCTCGGCGGACTCGCCCCCGCCACACGCGCGGCGGCGCACGCGCTGGCCGCGGCGTTTGACGTCGTGGTCGTCGAGACCGTCGGCGTCGGTCAGTCCGAGACGGAGGTGGCCGAGGTGGTCGATACCGTCGCGGTCGTGGTGCAACCCGGCGGTGGCGACGTGCTGCAGTTCCTGAAGTCGGGGATCATGGAGATCCCCGACGTCCTCGTCGTGACGAAGGCCGACCTCGGGCCGATCGCCATGCGCTCGCGCCGCGACCTCACCGCGGCGCTGCGCTCGCTGGGCGTCAGGGACACGAAGGTCGTCGCCGTCAGCTCGCTGGCGCCGCCGGCCGGCTTCGACGATCTCGTCGACGCGCTCGACGACCATCGCGCGCGGCTCGACGTGCCGGCCCGGCGGCTCGCCGCGCGCCGCGCGGGCGCGCTGGCGGATTTCGTCGCGGAGCACGGCGAACGGGGCCTGCGGGCCATCGGCGGGCCGCGCAACGCGCTGAAGTGGCTCGGCGACCAGGACGCGGCGCTGGACGTTCCGGCGCTCACGCGTGCGCTCGAGGCGCAGGCGACCGCATGAGCGACGCCCGCCGCCGCCTGCTGCTCGACCTCGTCGTGATGATCGCGGCCTTCGCCGCCGCGACGCTGATCGCGGAGGCCGCGGGCGCCGAAAGCCTGGGTGTCGCCATGAGCTTCGGCCAGATCGGCTTCGCGCTGGCCGCCGTCTATGTCGTCGTCAAGCGCTGACGCGGCGACGCGCCGGCGCTACGGGGTCTTCAGCGTCGCGCCGGGCTCCGACAGCGAGGCCACGCGCCAGTCGCCGTCCTCCTTGACGAGCCGCACGAGGTCCGTCGAGGGGACTTCGCCGCCGGCGGTGGAGCGCACCCGCGCCAGGGCCTGGTCGCCGTTGACCTCGACGCCGAGCACCTCCAGGCGCGGGTTCTGGCGGTCCTCCAGGCCGGTGCGCAACGCGACCTCGCACGGCAGGCCCGCGGCCCGCACGCGGTCGACGAGATCCGTGGCGTACAGGTCGTCGCAGATCGTCTGGTAGTCCTTGTCGCGCGTCGCGGCGGCGTAGTCGTCGAGCGTGTCGGCGACGGCCTCGTTGTCGTTCGGCCCCGGCTTGAGGAGCAGGACGGCGCCAACTACGACCACGGCGAGGATCGCGAACGCGATGATGCGTGCCCGGCCGCGCAGCCTGCCCAGGCGGGCGAACGGCCTGCCCAGCAAGCGCACCGAACGCAGGACCCGCACCAGCAATCTGCCGATGGCGCGAAACGGTTTGCCGACAGTGGAGACGACCTTCTTCATTCGCGCGGCAGCCTAGTACAGACCCTCAGACCATGATCCTCCTGCTCACCTTCGCGTTCCTCGCCGGCGCGGCCACCGCGATCACGCCCTGCGTGCTGCCGGTCCTGCCCGCGCTGCTGTCGGCGAGCGGCACGGGCGGCCGCCGCCGGCCGATCGGGATCGTGTCCGGGCTGACGCTCACGCACGTGATCACGATCGTCGGGGTCGCCTCGGTGGTCGACGGCGTCGGCGTGGGCGACGGCGCGTTGCGGACCGCCGCGATCGTCGTCCTGGCGCTGTTCGGGATCGCGCTGCTCGTCCCGCGCGCGGCGGAGTGGCTCACGCTGCGCCTGTCCTTCCTGCAGCGCCTGGCGCCGCGCAACGACGCCGACGGCTTCTGGTCGGGCCTGCCGGTCGGTGGCGCGCTGGGCTTCGTCTACGCGCCGTGCGCGGGGCCGATCCTCGCCGCGGTCATCTCCGTCAGCGCGTCGTCGGGCACGACGGCGAAGATCGTCGCCGTCGCGATCGCCTACGGCCTCGGCTCGGCGGCCGTCCTGCTCGGCCTCGCGCTGGGCGGGCGCCGGGTCATCGACCGGGTGCGAAGGACCGGCCGCGGCGGCGCTCTGCAGCGCGGCTTCGGCGCGGTCATGCTGCTCACCGCCGTGCTCATGTTCACGAGCGTCGACCTGCGCTTCCAGGAGGCGCTCGCCAGCCACTTCCCGTCGTTTCTGACCAACCCGACCGGAGGCCTCGAGAAGTCCTCCGCGGTCGAGAAGGAGCTCGTTGGGTTGCGCGGCACGTCGAAGTTCGGCGGCGAGCACGGCGGCGACGACGACGACGAGGTCGTGCAGGCGCTCGCCCGTGCGGCCGCCAAGGGCCATGCCGGGCTGCCCGGGGTCAAGACGCCGGAGCTGGCGGTCCTCGGCGAGGCGCCCGAGCTCGCGCCCGCCCAGCCGCGGTGGCTGAACTCGCCGCCGCTGACGATGGCGGGGCTGCGCGGCCGCGTCGTGCTCGTCGACTTCTGGACGTACACCTGCATCAACTGCCTGCGCACGCTGCCCTACATCAAGGCGTGGGACGACCGCTACCGCGCCCAGGGCCTGACGATCGTCGGCGTCCACACGCCGGAGTTCGCCTTCGAGCGCAAGACCTCCAACGTCCGCGGCGCGATCAGCCGCCAGGGCATCCGCTACCCGGTCGTCCAGGACAACGAGTTCGGCACCTGGAACGCCTTCGGAAACCGGTACTGGCCCGCGAAGTACCTCATCGACGCACGCGGACGCGTGCGCTACGTGCACTTCGGCGAGGGCAAGTACGACGAGACGGAGGCGGCCATCCGCGCGCTGCTCGCCGAGGCCGGCGACCGCCGGCTCGGCGCCGCCGCCACGCCGCGCGGGCAGATCGAGACCGTCGGCCAGAGCGCGACGCCCGAGACCTACCTCGGCAGCGCCCGCGCGCAGAGCTTCTCCCCGGTCGGGCCGAAGGACGGCACGCACGACTACACCGCGGCCAAGCCGGGCGAGCTCGAGCAGAGCGTCTTCAGCCTCGGCGGACGCTGGCACGTCGATCGCGAGTCGGCGCGCGCCGTGACCGGCGCGACGATCACCGCCCGCGTCGTCGGCGGCGCCGTCTACCTCGTGCTGTCCTCCGCGGGCGATCGCCCGCGCCGCGTCCGCATCGAGCTCGACGGGCGCTCGATCTCACCCGCCGCCGCCGGCGCCGACGTGCACGGCGGGGTCGTCACCGTGCGCCGCCAGCGCCTCTACAGGCTCGTCAAGCTCGATTCGCCGGGCGAGCACGTGCTGACGCTGCGCTTCGACGCGGGCGTGAGCGGCTTCGCGTTCACGTTCGGCTGAAACCGCCTCGGAGCGATCCCGAGGAGCGGACCCGGGCTACTACCATGGCCGCGCATGGAGGCAAACGAAGCCCGCTCGTGGCTGCGCTGCTATCGCTGCTGGTCGACAGACCTCGAGGTGCAGGTTCACTACGAGGGCATCCACAAGATCGACCCCGAGTCCGGCGAGCGCGCCGAGCCGGTCGACGAGCTGCAGGAGGCCGTCGTGCAGTGCCTGGAGTGCATGCACGACCAGCCGCACCTCGGCTTTCACAACGGCCGCGTCGAGCCGATCGAGGATCGCTGGGAGCGGATGATCGCCGGCACCCCGTGGGTGGCCTCGTGCACCGTGACCGTCGACGCCGACGATGTCGAGACGTGCTCGGGCCCCGAGGCCGGCGACGCCCTCTCCTATGCCGCCTTCGGCGACTACGGCACGCGCGAGTTCTTCACGCACGTGCGCTTTCACAAGCACGACGGCGACAAGATCGTCGTCCACCTGCTCGTGGAGCTCTACGCCCGCTCGCTCGACGAGGCGACGGGGGTGCTCGAGGAGGCCGCGCGCGGCGCGCTGGCGATCACCTCCCTCGCCGAGGAGTCGCGCCCGCCGGCGGCGACCGGCGAGGAACGCCACTGACGCGTCGTCAGGCCGGCGTCAGCGCCGCACTGGCGAGCGACTGCGAGAACGGCACGCACCAGAAGACGACCGTGTCGTAGCGCCCGAGATCGACGCCGGGGTCGATCGCGTACTGCTGCGTGCCCTTGCTGCCCTTCAGCGCGCCGACGTCCTCGTAGGTGTCGCCGCCGGCGTCGGTGGCGAGGTAGACGCGCACCTGCGGGCCGGGGTCGATCTCGAAGCCGTCGGAGAGCGTCAGGCGCCGGCCGCCCCCGGCGAGCTCGACGACGCGGGCCGTGCCCGAAGCGCTGTGCGACTCCGGCTTCACGCGTCCTCTCAGCTGCACGACGTTCTGGCGCTTCATCTCGGCCGGCTGCGGCTGGGGCGCGAGCGGATCGAGGTCACCCGCCGCCGGCGGCGCCTGGCTTGCGGGAACACCCGTCACGATGTCCTCGTCGACGACCGTGTCGCGCACCGACGTCCAGTAGAAGGCGAACACGGCCGCGACGCAGCACGCCAGGAACGTCCCGCGGATCCACGGCTTCAGCGCCGGCCTGGCCTTGCCGACCCGCCCGAAGACCATGCTGCAGGCGACGAACCACAGCACGCCCAGGACGATCGTGCTCCAATAGCCGGGGGCCACGACGCCCGACCAGAACCACAGCCCGGCGACGAGCGTGACGACGACGAACAGCGGCGCGAACAGCTTGGCGGCGCGGGTCACGAGCGGACGAGGTTCGCGCGGGCGAGGGTCTGCGTGAAGGGCACGCACCAGAAGACCACGCTGCTGTACCTGCGCAGATCGACGCTGCGGGGGATGCGGTACTGCTGATTGCCCCGGTTGCCCTTGAGCCGGCCGAGGTCCTTGTAGTCGTCGTCGACCGCGCCGTCGCCCTTGGCGTTGCGCGGGACGAGCCAGACGCGCACCTGCGGCCCGGGATCGATGCGGAAGCTGCGCAGCGTCAGGACGCGGCGCCCGTCGCTCGTGCGCACGACGGCGGCGTTGCCGCGGGCGTCGTGCCCGACCGCCTTGACGTTGCCGTGCAGGAGCTCGACGTTGGCGGCGCCGGCCTGCCCAGCCGGCTGGACGCACAGGGCGAGGCACGTGAGAGACAGCAGGCGACGCACGCTCGTGTCGTCCGCGGTGGGCCCGGCGCGTTACATCGGCGGGCGCGTCCGTGAAGGAGCGGCGAGCCTAGGGGTAGATGCCGCGCAACCGCGCGGCCTCCGCCACGCGCTCGATCGCCACCGACAGCGCCGCCATGCGCCAGTCGCAGCCCAGCCGGTCGGCGGCGTCGATGACGCGGCCGAACGCGGCGCGCAGCTGGCGGCGCAGACGCTCCTGGACGTCGAGCTCGTCCCACGTGTAGCGCTGGTGGTCCTGGACCCACTCGAAGTAGGAGACCGTGACGCCGCCGGCGTTGGCGAGCACGTCCGGGACCACGAGGATGCCGCGCTCGCGCAGGATCGTCTCGGCCTCGGGCGTCGTCGGGCCGTTGGCCGCCTCGACGACGACCTCGCACTGCAGCCGTCCGGCGTTCTCGATCGTCACCTGCTGCTCGCGCGCGGCCGGGACGACGATCTCGCACGGCGCCTCGAGCACATCGGTGGGACCGACGTGCTTGGCGTCGGGATAGCCGGCCAGCGTGCCGTGCTCGCTGCTCCAGCGGGCGACCGCGGCGACGTCGAGGCCACCGGGATCGACGAGGCCGGTCGTCACGTCGGAGACGGCGACGACGCGCGCGCCGATCGCGTAGAGCTCAGCGGCCGCGACCGCGCCGACGTTGCCGAAGCCCTGGATCGCGACCCGCGATTCGCGGATGTCCATGCCGATGCGCTCGCAGACGGCCTCGGTGACGTAGACCACGCCCAGGCCTGTCGCCTCCCGCCGCCCGACCGTGCCGCCCAGCACCACGGGCTTGCCGGTGACGATCTCGAAGACGGAGTGGCCCATCATCTGCGAGTACGTGTCCATGAACCACGCCATCTCGCGCTCGCCGGTGCCCATGTCCGGCGCCGGGATGTCCTTGTCGGGCCCGATCACGGGGATCAGCTCGGCGGCGTAGCGGCGGGTGAGCCGCTCGAGCTCGGCGACGCTGTGGTCGCCGGGCGTGCAGCGCACGCCGCCCTTCGCGCCGCCGTAGGGCAGGCCGAGCAGCGCGCACTTCCACGTCATCCACATCGCCAGCGCGGCGCATTCGCCGAGCGAGACGTCGGCGCCGTAGCGAAAGCCGCCCTTCGTCGGCCCCATCGTCAGCGTGTGCTGCACGCGGTAGCCCGTCAGCCCGAGCACCTCGCCGGAGTCCAAGCGCACCGGGAAGTTCACGACGAGCGAGCGGCGCGGCTGGCCCAGCCGGGTGACGAACTCCGGGTCGAGCTCGAGCAGCGCCCCCGCGCGGTCGAACTGGTTGGCCGCGATGCGGTAGAGCTCGGAGCCCCACTCGTCGCCCGCGGCGACGTCGTCGCGATCCTGCGCGTGCGTGGCCATGGTGGGCAACGTACCGGCCGGAGCTCGACCCCGCCCATGAGCCAACGGTCATCGCGGCTTGACGATCCGATCGACGAGCCCGTAGGCGACCCCCTCCTCGGGCGTCATGTAGCGGTCGCGCTCGGAGTCGGCGTTGATCTGCTCGGCGCTCTGGCCGGTGTGCTTGGCGTACAGCGCATCGAGCTGGGCGCGCAGCGCGATCGTCTCGCGGGCATGGATCGCGATGTCCGACGACTGTCCCTGATATCCGCCGGTCGGCTGGTGGATGAGCATCCGACCGTTGGGGAGCGTCAGGCGCTTGCCGGGCGCGCCCGCGGTGAGGATGAGCGCGGCCATCGACATCGCGATGCCGCAGCAGATCGTCTGCACGTCGCAGCCGATCGACTGCATCGTGTCGTAGATCGCCAGCCCCGCGTAGACCTGGCCGCCGGGCGAGTTGACGTACAGCGATATGTCGCGGTCGGGGTCCGCTGCCTCGAGGTGCAGCAGCTGGGCGACGACGAGGTTGGCGATCTCGTCGTCGATCGGCTGGCCGAGGAAGACGATGCGCTCGTTGAGCAGCCGGCTGTAGATGTCGAACGAGCGCTCGCCACGCCCGTCCTGCTGAACGACCATGGGGACAAGGGGCATGCTGACCGTCCTCTCTCTCGACGAGTCGTGCAACCCATAGGTTGCATGTGGGATTGACGGCACGGTAGCATGCAACCCATCAGTTGCACGACCGAAGGAGCCGCCGCCGTGGACGTCACCCGCGAGATCACCCTCCCTGTCGATCCTCAGGACGCGTGGGATGCCGTCACCGACCTCGAGCGCTGGCTGACGGACGCCGGCTCGCTCGAGCTTCAGCCCGGCGCCGCCGGTGAGCTGACGCTGCGCGACGGCGAGACGCGCTGGGCCACCGTCGCCGACGTCCGCGACGGCGAGCACCTGTCGTTCTGGTGGCACGCGCCGGACGCGCTGGCGACGCTCGTCGCGGTCGACCTCGTCGCCGTCGACGACGGGACGCGCGTCGTCGTCGTCGAGAGCGGCTACGCCGGCTCGCCGGTCTGCGGGTCGCCGTGGTCGGGCGGCGCGAGCCACGGTCCGCGCGCGAGCAGCGCCGCGGCCGCGACGGCGTCGCCGAGCTTCCCGCTCGGCCATGCGCACGTGCTCACGACGCTGGACTGGGAACCGGCCCTGGCGCGCCTGCGGCGGTCGGCGGATCTCGTCGCGGCGTAGCGGCGTGCCCGGCGCCGCCGAGCGCGAGCAGGCGATCTTCGCCGCGCTCGCCGATCCCACGCGGCGTGCGGTGCTGCGCTCGATCGCCAGCGGCGAGGCCAGGACGGCCACCGAGCTCGCCGCGCGCCTGCCGGTCAGCCGCCAGGCGGTGCAGAAGCACCTCACGCAGCTCGAGGGCGCCCGGCTCGTCGACGGCGAGCGCGTCGGTCGCGAGACGCGCTTTCAGGCGACTCCCGCGCCGCTGGGCGACGCGATCGAGTGGATGACCGCCGTCGGCGCGCAGTGGGACGAGCGGCTCGCCGCGCTGGGCGCGGCGGTGCGGCCGAGCCGCGACCGCCCCTCCGGCTGACGAGCGCGGCGCCACGCCGCTCGCCGTGGGCGCGGTGTGGCGAATCCGCATCGCTCCACGAGCCTCATTCGCCACACCCCCGCCCGGCCGGGGCCGGGGTGCGGGCCCGCAAGGCCGGTGCGGCGAATCCGCATCGCCCGACGTGCCTCGTTCGCCACACCCGCGCGCGCCAGCCGCGCGCGATCGCCATCCTTCGCCACATGACCGCCGCCACCCCCGCCAAGAGCTCCGCGTGGCCGCTGCTCGTCGCCACGGCCGCGCTGCTCGCGGCGCTCGTGCTCGCCTTCCTGCTCGTCGACTCGCTGCGCGACGTGGCGACCGCCGCGATCGACGGCGACGGCGCGCTCGTGCGCTCACGCACCCACGCGCTCGGGGCGGCAGGCGCGCTCGTGCTGCTCGCGCTCGTGCTCGCGCACGCGGTCATCCCCTACCCGGCGGAGATCACGACGGCCGCCGCCGGCTACGTGTACGGCTTCGGGCTGGGCCTGGGGCTGATGATGCTCAGCTGGTTTCTCACCGCGCTGCTCGCCTACGAGCTCGCGCGCGGCCCCGGGCGGCGGCTCACGCGCCGCGTCATCGGAGCCAAGCGCCTTGCCGCCGCCGAGCGCTTCGTCGCGCGCGGCGGGGCCACGGGCCTGATCGCCGCGCGATTCCTCCCGCTGATCCCGTTCAACGCGACGTGTTACGCGGCCGGCATCACCGGCGTCGCGCGGCCGCGCTACGCCTGGACGACGCTCGTCGGCATCGCGCCGTTCTGTGCCGTCGTGACGTATCTCGGCAGCCGGCTGCAGACCGTCAGCCTGTCCGACTGGCGCCTCTGGGCGCTCGTCGCGGGGCTCCTGGCGCTGCTCTTCCTCGCGCACCGGCTCGTGCCCACGCCGGCGACCTGAACGGCCGCCGGCGAGCGCACGAGCGCGAATCCTGCGATCTGGCGTCTAGCGTCCGCGAGCCTTGTTGCGCTTGCGGATGCGCAGCCAGCGCTTGAGCAGCGCGAGCATCAGGCAGCCTCCAGTCGCTCTTCGAATGCCTTGAGCTGGTTCGAGATCTCGGCGGGCAGGTCGTCGCCGAACTTCGCGAGGAACTCGTGCACCTGCGGCAGCTGCGCCTTGAACGCCTCGGGATCGACGGTCACGACCTGCTCGAGATCCTCGTCGGAGATGTCCAGACCGGACACGTCGAGCTCGCCCGGCCCCGGCACGATCCCGACGGCCGTCTGCACGCCCTCAACGGTGCCCGCGCAGCGCTCGAAGACCCACTTCAGCACGCGCGAGTTCTCGCCGAATCCGGGCCACAGGAACCTGCCGGTGTCCGGGTCCTTGCGAAACCAGTTGACGTAGAACAGCTTCGGCAGCTGCGCACCCTCGCGGGCGCCGATGTCGAGCCAGTTCTGGAAGTACTCGGCCATGTTGTAGCCACAGAACGGCAGCATCGCGAACGGGTCGAAGCGCAGCTGACCGACGCCGCCGGCGGCGGCCGCGGTCATCTCCGAGCTCATCGTCGAGCCCATGAAGACGCCGTGATTCCAGTCGAACGCCTCGGTCACGAGCGGCACGACCGTCGCGCGCCGCCCACCGAAGATCATCGCGTCGACGGCGACGCCCTTGGGGTCCTCCCACTCGGGAGCGATCGCCGGATCCTGCGACGCGGGCGTCGTGAAGCGACCGTTGGGATGCGCGGCCGGCGTCTCGGAATCGGGCGTCCAGTCGTTGCCCTTCCAGTCGATGAGGTGATCGGGCTTGTCCTCCGTCATGCCCTCCCACCACACGTCGCCGTCGTCGGTCAGGCCGACGTTGGCGAACAGCGTGTTGCGCTCGACCGTCGCCATCGCGTTCTTGTTCGTGCTCTCGCTGGTGCCCGGCGCGACGCCGAAGAAGCCCGACTCCGGGTTGATCGCGTAGAGCCTGCCGTCGTCGCCGAACTTCATCCAGGCGATGTCGTCGCCGATCGTCTCGACGGTCCAGCCCTCGAGCGTCGGGATCAGCATGGCGAGGTTCGTCTTGCCGCACGCGCTCGGGAACGCTCCGGTGACGACCTTGACCTCGCCCTCGGGCGAGGTGAGCTTGAGGATGAGCATGTGCTCGGCCATCCAGCCCTCGTCGCGGGCCATCTTCGAGGCGATCCGCAGCGCGAAGCACTTCTTGCCGAGCAGCGCGTTGCCGCCGTAGCCCGAGCCGAAGGACCAGATCTCGCGCGTCTCGGGGTAGTGGACGATGTACTTGTTCTCGGCGTTGCAGGGCCAGGCGACGTCCTGCTCGCCCTCGGCCAGCGGCGCGCCGACGGAATGCACGCACGGGACGAACTCGCCGTCCTCGCCGAGCACGTCGAGCGTCTTGGCACCGACGCGCGTCATGATCATCATGTTCACCGCCACGCAGGCGGAGTCGGTCAGCTCGACGCCGATGTGGGCGATCGGCGATCCGAGCGGGCCCATCGAGAACGGCACGACGTACATCGTGCGTCCCTCCATGCAGCCGTCGAAGAGGCCCTTGAGCTTCTCGCGCATCTCCTCCGGATCGGTCCAGTTGTTCGTCGGCCCCGCGCCCTCGGGCGTCTTCGTGCAGATGAACGTGCGGTCCTCGACGCGCGCGACGTCACCCGGATCGGAGCGCGCGAGGTAGGAGTTCGGTCGCTTGGCATCGGCGAGCCTCGTGAAGGTCCCTGCGTCGACGAGCTGCTGAGCCAGCCGGTCGTATTCCTCCTCCGAGCCGTCGCACCAGTGGATGTCCTTCGGCCTGGTCAGGGCCGCGATCTCGTCGACCCACTCGATCAGCCGCTGGTTCTTCGTCGGCACGGTTGTCGTGTCGCTCACGCTCTCTCCTCGGTCTCTCTTCTCATCGTTCCCACACGATTGTCGCGCAACTTCGCGGGAAATGGCGGGTCGAGACTCGTAACGGACGTTGAACACACCGCAGGGAGGCGCCGCGCCGCGGCGCCACGGGCGATCGAGCCCGCGCAAAACGGTCATCAGCGGACGAGCCGAGATCGGCCCGCGACCCACGCCGACGCGCGGGACGCGGCCGCCCCGTGTCCGCACAACCATTGGAGGAACCCATGCACGACGACCGCGATCCCGCCCAGCCGGCGATCTCCGACACGCGCCGCTTCTTCAGCCGCGCGCCCCGCACCCGCTCGGTCCTGGCGGCCACCGGCGTGCTCGTCATCTGCGTCGCGCCGTTCGCCGCCGCCCGGACGGGCGGCCCGCTGCGCGAGGGCGTGCGCAACGGCACCACCACCGCCGAGACGCAGGTCATCTCGAACATCGGCTCGTCGACCGGGCCGACGGGCGGATACTCGACGCGGCAGTCCAACCTCTCGCCCTCCGGCGGCGGCGCCGTCTACGGCTGTCGCTCGGCGGCCGGCGGCTCGGCCGCGACGCCGCGGCCACAGAACCCGTGCGTCCGCGCGAACAACCTCAACACCGGCTACGCGTTCGAGTTCAACGCCTCCGACGGCCCGGTCGCCGGCCTGATCTCGGCCGGCATCGGCGGCGACACGAAGAAGCCGTTCATCACGAACGCCACCGGCGTCGCGACCGGCCTGAACGCCGACCGCGTCGACGGCAAGAGCGCCGACGACATCGCGAAGGACGCGGTCAACGCGTCGCAGGCGCTGAAGCCGTTCGCCCAGGTGACACTCGCGGGCGCCGCGGGCCAGACGCGCGGCGTCGAGACCAACGGCGTGTCCAACAACCCGGCCGGCCTGGGCACGTACACGGTCGTGTTCACCGGCGACCTCTCGACGTGTGCGATGGCGGCCACCATCACCGGCGACGACCCCGGTCAGATCGCCGTCACGCCGACCGTGGCAGCAAACAAGGCGACGACCTCGGTCGACGTCCGCACGTTCAACGGCGCAGGGACCGCCGCCGATCGCGGGTTCCACCTCAGCGCCAACTGCTGATCGGCGACGAGATGACGTACGAGGGGGCGCTGCGGCGCCCCCTCGGCGTCTACGCCGGCGTCCCGTGCTCCCGGCGCGGCACCAGCACGAGCCGCTTGAACTCCGCCACCAGCACGCCGTCCTGGTTGAGCACGCGCGTGTGCACGCGCACGGTCCCGCGATCGACCTTGGTCTTGGACTCGCGCTTCTCGAGCACCTCCGACTCGCAGAACAGCGTGTCGCCGTGGAACACCGGCGCGGGGTGCTTGAGCTCCTCGGTGGCGAGGTTGGCGATCGCCTTGCCGCTGACGTCGGAGACGCTCATGCCGAGGGCGAGCGAGTAGACCATCGGCCCCACGACGACGTTGCGGCCCTGCTGCGACTGGGCGGCGTAGACGTCGTTGACGTGCAGCGGATGGTGGTTCATCGTCAGCAGGCAGAAGAGGTGGTCCTCGGTCTCCGTCACGGTCTTGGCCGGCCAGTGCTTGTAGACGGCGCCGACCTCGAACTCCTCGAGGTAGCGGCCGTAGGGGTGCGCTCCGGACGCTTCGCGCTCGCGCTGGTCCGTCGTGAATCCGTCGGTCATCCGGGGGCTCTCCTTCGATTCGTCGCGGGCCGCGCATGATGGCGCAGAGCGCGCCCGCCGCGCCGTGAGGCCCGCTCAGCCGGCCGCGGCGTCCGCCTCCAGCTCGCGCATGCGCGCACGCAACCGCTTGCGCGTGTCGTCGAGCTCGGCCTGCAGCGCGTCGAGCTTCTCGCGCCGCCGCGCGACGAGCTCGAGCTGGTGTCCGACGTGCTCCAGCGCCTCGTCGAGGATCTCCCTGCGGCGCGCGCGCGACGGCGTCCCCTCGCGCCACTCGGCGCGCAGCGCGCTGCGCGCCTCCTCGGCCTCGACGACGTCGCGCAGCTCGTCGAGCGTCAGCCCCAGCAGATCCTTCAGGCGCAGCAGCTGCTCCAGCCGCTCGGCGTCGGCGTCGGTGTAGGCCCGGTGCCGGCCCGCGTCGCGGCCGGCGCGCGAGGCGAGCAGGCCGAGCTCCTCGTAGTAGCGGATCGTGCGCGGCGTCGTCCCGGTGCGCCGGGCGAGATCGCCGATCCGCAGCGCGCCGGCGGCGGTCGCAGCGCTCACATCGCGCCTCGCTGCGCCGTGGCGGCCACCGGCCCCGGCGCCGTGCGCGAGGCGTCGCCGCGCGGGCGCAGGAGCGACACGAGGGCCCCGAGCAGTGAGGTGGCGGCCAGCACCCACAGCGCGACGTGCATGTTGTGGATGAACGGCGCCAGCCGCGCGTCCGACAACCCCGAGGCGACGCCGGAGAAGATCTTCAGCAGCACGTCGGTCGGCACGGCGTTCGTCACGACCGCGAGCACGAAGGCGATCGACAGCACCGCGCCGGTGTTCTGCAGCATCATCCGCGCGCCGGCCGCGACGCCGCGCCGCTGCGGCGCCACCGTGCCCATCATCGCCGCCGTGTTCGGCGAGTTGAACATGCCCGAGCCGATCCCCACGATCGTCAGCCAGATCATGCCCTGCCAGTACGGCGTGTGCTGCTCGAGCGTCGTCATGAGCGCCAGGCCGATCGCGCTGACGACCATCCCCGATGCGGCCAGCGTGCGCGAGCCGTGGCGGTCGGCCCACATGCCGGCCAGGGGCGAGGCGACGAGCATCCCGAGCGCCAGCGGCGCGAGCTTGACGCCCGCCGTGATCGCGTCGTCGCCCTGGGCGCCCTGGTAGTAGAAGACGAAGACGAACATCAGCGCGAAGCGCGACAGGCCGTTGATGAACGCCGCGCCGGTCGCGGCGGCGAACATGCGGTTGCGGAAGATGTCGAGGTCGAGCATCGGCGCCTTCGATCGCGCCTCGATGAGCACGAAGGCCGGCAGCAGGATCGCGGACGTCGCCAGCCCGCCGAGCACGAGCGGGTCGCCCCAGCCGGTCAGCCCGCCGCGCGAGACGCCGAGCACGAGGCCGGTGAGGCCGAGCACGAACGTGGCCGTGCCGGGGAGATCGAGGCCGCGCACGGTGTCGGGCCTGGCCAGCTCGCGCAGGATCAGCGCGCCCCACGCCGCGCCGATCAGGCCGAGCGGCACGTTGAACCAGAACACCCACGGCCAGTCGATCGCCACGAGCGCGCCACCGAGCACGGGGCCGAGCACGAGGCCGATCGCCGCCACCATCGTGTTCGTCCCCATCGCCACGCCGAGCTGCTCGCGCGGGAACGCGTCGGTGACGAGCGCCGCGGCATTGGCGAAGAGGAACGCCGCCCCGATCCCCTGCACGATGCGCCACAGGATGAGCTGCGTCGCGGTGTCGGAGAAGCCGGCGCCGAGCGAGGCGAGCGCGAAGACGACGAAGCCGCCGATGTACGCCTGCTTGCGGCCGAAGAGGTCCGACAGGCGACCGGCGCTGAGGACCAGCACCGTCGAGGCGATCATGTAGGCGAGGATCACCCAGACGAGCTGCAGGACGCTCGTGTGCAGGCTGCGCCCGAGTTCCGGCAGGGCGATGATGAGCGTGCCCGAGTTGACGGTCGCGAGGAGCATCCCGAGGCTCGTGCACGACAGCGCCCACCATTTGTAGTCGGCGTGGTCGGCGGCGACGCCGGGACGGCGGCGGCCTCGATTGTCGGCAGTAACTGACATCTTACGTAAGCGTCAGGTTAGCAAACGCCCGGATCGACCCCGTCGCACCCGACTCGATAGGTTCCGTCCTCGACCGAAGCCGCCCGACGACCTCCGGAGAGCCGCCCTGTGAAGAACCCCCGAGCCTTCTTCAAGCCGCTTGCCATCGGCGCGCCCGACCCGCCGCTCGAGAACCCCGTGACGCCGTCGCGGATGATCCACTTCCTCGACTTCTCCAACGAGAAGATGGTCGCCAAGGCGCCCGACATCGCCAAGAAGGTCGACATCCTGCTCGGCAACCTCGAGGACGCCGTGCCGGTCGAGCGCAAGGAGGCCGCGCGCGAGGGCCTCATCACCGTCGGCCGCGAGATGGACCTCGGTGACACGAAGCTGTGGACGCGGATCAACTCGCTCGAGTCGCCGTGGGTGCTCGACGACCTCACGCGGATCGTGGGCGAGATCGGCCACAAGCTCGACGTGATCATGGTTCCCAAGGTCGAGGGCGCGTGGGACATCCACTACATGGACCGGCTGCTCGCGCAGCTCGAGGCGAAGGCCGGCATCGAGCGACCGATCCAGCTGCACGCGCTGCTGGAGACCGCGCTCGGCGTCTCCAACCTCGACGAGATCGCCACCGCCAGCCCGCGGATGCAGGGCATGAGCCTCGGTCCCGCCGACCTCGCCGCCAGCCGGCGGATGAAGACGACGCGCGTCGGTGGCGGGCACCCCGGCTACCGCGTCCTCTCCGACCCCGATCCCGAGAGCCCCGACGCGCCGCGCGAGAGCGCGCAGCAGGACCTGTGGCACTTCTCGTTCGGGCGCATGGTGGACGCCTGCGCGGCCGCCGACCTGCTGCCGTTCTACGGCCCGTTCGGCGACATCAAGGACGTCGCCGGCTGCGAGACGCAGTTCCGCGCGGCCTTCATCATGGGCTGCGTCGGCGCGTGGTCGCTGCACCCGGCGCAGATCGACATCGCCAAGAAGGTCTTCTCGCCCGATCCCGACGAGGTGCGCTTCGCCAAGCGCGTCATCGAGGCGATCCCCGACGGCCGCGGCGTGCACATGATCGACGGCAAGATGCAGGACGACGCGACGTGGAAGCAGTGCAAGGTCATGGTCGACCTGGCGGAGATGCTCGCGCGCAAGGATCCGGAGCTCGCCGAGGCCTACGAGATGCAGGGCGCGCCTGCCTAGACACTTACCGTAATGTGCCGCACGTGCTGCGGCCGGTGCTCCTGGCGCTGGTGATCGGGCTCGCGGTCGGCGTCGCGCCGGCATCCGCGGCCGACGTCAGCTTCACCGGCGGAGGCCTGACGATCACCGGCGCGCCCGGCGAGGGCAGCCGACTCACGGTCCAGGCCGACGACAACAGCCGGGCCACCGTGCGCGACGACGCAGACGGCCTGCGGCCGGGGCCGGGCTGCATCGGCACGCCCCGCCAGGTCGTGTGCGAGTACCTGCTCGCGCAGCAGTGCCACCCCTGCGCCGCCACGATCGACCTCGGCGACGCCGAGCGACACGATCATCCTCAGCGGCACGCCGGTGAAGGGCCCGTTCCTCGTCGACGCCGGGGCCGGCGACGACCTCGTGCAGATCCGCGGCGACGCCAACGCGATCGTGCGCGGCGGGCCGGGCAACGACACGCTGCGGGCGGACGGGCTCTCCGAGCTCGACGGCGGGGAGGGCGCCGACGTGCTGCAGGGCGATCGCGCCTCCGCCTCGTACGTCTCGCGCACAGCCGGCGTGACGGTCACGCTCGACGGCGTCGCCAACGACGGGGTGCTCGGCGAGCACGACAACGCGGCGACCGGCTCCGTCGTCGGCGGCGACGGCGCCGACGCCCTCACCGGCAACGCCGCGGGCAACGAGATCAGCGGCCGTGCCGGCGCCGACTTCCTCGCCGGCGAGGACGGCGACGACACGCTGCGGGCCGCCGGCGGTGGCATCGACCGCGTCGAGGCCGGCGCGGGCGACGACATCCGGGACGCGCCGAGATCCGCGCTGCGGCGCGGCCGGCGTCGATCGCCGCGCGGCCAGCGTTCACGGCCTCGTGCAACCCGAGCAGCGCCGCATCGGCCTCCCGCTCACCGCACGCGGCCGCGCGCTGGCCTGCCGGTCGCCGCGAAGCGTCCGCCTGCTCGTCATCGCCACCGGTCAGGTGCCGCTGAACACCTCGAGCAGCGCCACCCGGCGCGATGCGCGCCTGCCGCGCATCGGCAGGTGCGCGAGGAGGAAGGCCAAGCAGCGCTGACGGCGCGGACGCGGCAAGCGCCCGACCCCGCTGACCGCCCGCGAGAGGTGCTAGGCCCTCGTCTTATAGGGTCCCGCGCTATGCGCTTCTTCGAGTACGAGGCCCGCGAGATCGTCAAGCGCGCGGGCATTCCGGTCACCGACTTCGGCTTCACGACCGACGCCACCGAGGCGCGCGCGATCGCCGAGCGGATCGGCGGCCCGACGGTCATCAAGTCGCAGGTGCTGACCGGCGGCCGCATGAAGGCCGGCGGCGTGAAGTTCGCCGACACGCCCGAGGAGGCCGAGCAGCACGCGGCCGACATCCTCGCGCTGGAGATCAACGGGCACATGCCGCGCGGCGTGCTCGTCGATCCCAGGGCCGACGTCAAGCAGGAGTACTACGCGGGCGTGGTCTGGGACGGCACCGCGAAGAAGCCGGTGATCCTCTTCAGCGACATGGGCGGCATCGACATCGAGGAGGTCGCCGAGCAGCACCCCGACCACGTCGGCCGCGTGCACATCTCCAACCTCATGCCGATCTCCGACCACAAGGCGAAGGAGTGCATCGCGCAGACCGGCGTGACGGGCAAGGCGCTGCAGCGCCTGACGCCGATCGTGCGCCGCCTCGCCCAGCTCTTCGTCGACCACGACATGGTGCTCGCCGAGATCAACCCGCTGTGCGAGATGAAGGACGGCACGTTCGTCGCGCTCGACGCGCACATGGACATGGAGAGCGAGGCGCGCGGGCGCCACAAGCAGCTGCTCGCCGACCTCGGCGTCGGCGACGACGAGACGCGCCTGGCCCGCGAGCCCACCCCCTTCGAGCTCGCCGGCGAGGAGGTCGACGGCTCCGACCATCGCGGCGTCGCGGGCAACGTGACGGAGTTCGACGGCAACATCGGCCTCGTCATCGGGGCCGGCGGCGGCTCGCTGACGCTCTTCGACGCCGTCCGCGCGCACGGCGGCGAGCCGGCGAACTACTGCGAGATCGGCGGCAACCCGTCGGTCCAGAAGGCCTGCGGCCTGGCCAAGCTCGTGCTCACGAAGCCGGGCGTCGACAAGATCGCGGTGATGATGTCGATCGTCTCCAACACCCGCGTGGACATCGTCGCGCGCGGCGTCATCAAGGCCTGCCTCGAGCTCGGCTACGACCCGGCCGAGAAGATCGCGATCTTCCGCATCCCCGGAGCGTGGGAGGAGGAGGGCTTCAAGATCCTCGACAAATACGGCATCGAGTACGCCGACCGCTCGGTCTCCATGCACGAGGCCGCCCGCCGCGCCGTCGCCAAGATCGCGGGTCCCGAGGCGGTGACGTCATGAGCATCCTCGTCGGCGCCGACACGACGTTCATCGTGCAGGGCATCACCGGCCGCGAGGCCGTCAACCTCACGCGCGAGTGCCTGGACTACGGCGCCGGCGCGAAGATCGTCGGCGGCGTCACGCCCGGCCGCAAGGGCCGCGACGTGCACGGGGTGCCGGTCTACGACACGGTCGCCCAGGCCGTCGAGGCGCACGGCAGCCCGATCGACGGCTCGGTCGTCACCGTTCCCCCGGCGTTCACGAAGGACGCGGTGTTCGAGGCGCTCGAGAACGACGTCAAGCTCATCGTGATCGTGACGGAGCGCATTCCCCGGCGCGACGTGGCGCAGATGGTCGAGCTCGCCGACATGCGCGGCGCGCGGATCATCGGGCCCAACTGCCTCGGGATCATCGTCCCCGACGTCGTCAAGATGGGCGGCATCGGCGGCCCCGCGAAGAACGCGGGGCAGGCCTATACGCCCGGCCCGATCGGCGTCATCAGCCGCTCCGGCGGGATGACGACGGAGATGTCCTCGACGCTGTCGGCGGCGTCGCTCGGGCAGTCGACCGCGGTCTCGATCGGCGGCGACGCCATCATCGGCTCCTCCTACGCCGAGCTGATGCCGTTCTTCCAGGCCGACAAGCAGACGGAGGGCATCGTCATCTACACCGAGCCCGGTGGGCGCATGGAGGCCGAGCTCGCCAAGTGGGTCATCGACAACGACTGCCGGATGCCGATCGTCGCCTTCATGGCGGGGCGCTTCATGGACGAGATGCCGGGCATGAGCTTCGGCCACGCCGGCACGATCGTCGAGGGCAAGGAGGACACGGCGGCCGAGAAGATCGCCCGCCTCGCCGACGCGGGCATCGTCGTCGCCGAGGAGATCTCCGAGATCCCGGACATCATGAAGTCCAAGCTGCCCGCACACGTCGAGCACCTCAAGCCGCCCGGCGTCAGCGTCCCCTCCTGGACCCACGGCGCGTCATGAGGACCGACGGCATCTTCATCGGCATCGAGGTCGACGACGAGGCGCTCAAGAGCGCGCCGGACCTCGCCAAGCATCTCGACACGGTCTGCCCCGTCGACATCTACAAGGAGGTCGGCGACGGCGGCCTGGAGATCGTCGAGCGCAACGTCGACGAGTGCGTCCTGTGCAAGCTGTGCCTCGACACGGCGCACCTCGACGTCGGCGAGGACGCGGTGCGCGTCATCAAGCTCTACGACGGCGGCGCGATCCTCGAATAGCGCGGCCGCGCCCCGCCGTCAGGTCGCGGCAGCGGCCTGCTCGCGCGCGTAGGCGTCGAGCTTGGCCAGCTCCTCGGCGTACATCTTGCGCATCACCTTCGGCGCGAAGGTGCGCTCGAAGAACCCGCCGATGCCGCCGGCGCCGTTCCACTGCGTCTCGATCTTCACCGCGCAGGCGGCGTCGCCAGCCGGCGTGACGGTGAACGTCGTCACGAGCGACGAGTTCTGGTCGGTCTCGGTGATGACGCGGCCGGGCTCGGGCTCGTCGACGCGCATGACGTACTCGCGCAGCTTGCCGCCGGCGGCGATCTTGAAGCGGTGCACGGTCCCGGCGCCCACGCCTCCCTCGAGGACCTCGAAGTCCGAGAAGCCCTCGGGCAGGATGTGACGGTGGTGCTCGTCGTCGGCGATCAGGCGATAGGTGAGCTCCGCGGGCGCGCCGACCGCGCCCTCCTGCGTGACGGTGATCTTCCCCATGGTCCTGAGACTACCGTCGCAGTCTCGTCGACCGGCGATGCCCCGCGTGAGCGCGATCTACAGCACCGGCGGTGACGCCAGCGCGTCGACGGCCTCGTCGACCGAGCCGTCGACCGGGACGGTCTGGACGATGTCCACGAGCTCGAGCAGGCGCGCGATCTCCGCATCGGGGGCGACGACCACGCGCAGCGCCTGGCCGCGCGCGGCGAGCGTGCGCGACGTGTCGTGCAGCAGGTGCAGGCCGGCGCTGTCGAGGTAGCCGACGCCGTTGACGTCGAGGACGAGCCCGCGGTCGCCGGCGCGTGTCGCGTGCGCGAGGACGCGGCCGAGCTCGCCGGCGCCGACGACGTCGACCTCGCCCTGCAGCCGGGCGACGGTGACCTCGCGCGCACGCTCGAACGCGATGCTGGCCCCGGCCCCGCCGGTCGCGTCGGCGGCCGCGGTCGCCTCGGGGTCGCCGCCGGCGGAAGCCGCCGCGGGCGCGTCTTCGCGCGCTGCCAGCAGGCGCCTCAGCTCCACCCGCGTTCCCTCGCCCACGCTGGCGATGTGGATGCGGTCCATGAGCACCCGCATGAGCCGCAGCCCGTGCCCGCGCTCGGAACGCGCCGCGGCCGAGCGCCAGTGCCCGTGGTCGAGGATGCGCAGCACGACCTCGCGGCCGACGATCTGCGCGCGCACCTCGATCGTGCTGCCGGGCTCGGCGCCGGCATGCTCGATCGCGTTCGCACAGGCCTCCCCCACCGCGATCAGCACGTCGCCGGCCTCCCCCGGGGTCGCGCCGACGTGGGCCAGCCAGGCGCGCAGATCCCCGCGCAGCGCGGCGAGCCGCTCCGCGCGCGGCTCGATCACGGCCACGAAGCTCTCCGCGACACGGTCGACGACGCGCAGCGCCAGCAGCGCGACGTCGTCCTGGCGCAGCGTGTCGTCGCCGACGAGCGTCAGCGTGAGGTGCTCGAGCGCGGCCGGCAGCTCGCCAGGCGCCTCGGCCACGGCGGCGCGCAGCTGCTGCAGGCGGCTGTCGATGCCGTCGTCACGGCGCTCGACGAGGCCGTCGGTGTACAGCAGGACGCCGTCGCCGGCCTCGAGCATCATCCGCTCCTGCGGAATCGGCACGCCGGCCGGCGCGGCGCCGAGCGGCGTCGAGCGCGCCCCGGGCAGGAAGCGCGACGGCCCGTCGGCGGGAATGTGCAGCACCGGCAGGTGCCCGGCGCTCACGTAGCGGATCTCCCGGGTGAACGGGTCGTAGTCCAGGTAGACGAGCGTCGTGCTCAGCCCCACGTGCAGGTGGTCGACGAGCCGGTGCAGCTTCGCCACCACCTCGGCCGGCTCCAGGCCCTCGATCGCGTAGGCGCGCAGCGCGGTGCGCAGCTGGCTCATGGTGGCCGCGGCCTCGATGCCGCGGCCGACGACATCGCCGATGACGACACCGACCCGCCCGTCGGGCAGGGGGATCACGTCGTACCAGTCCCCGCTGATCTCGGTCCGGCGCATCCCGGGCAGGTAGCGGGCGGCCAGCTCCACGCCGTCCACGGCGGGCAGCTGCGTCGTGAGCATGCTGCGCTGCAGCGTGTGCGCGACGCGCCGCTCCCCGAGGTCCTGCACCATGCCCATGAAGTACTGGGTGCGCCCGCTGTCGTCGCGCAGTGCGCTGCCGCTCAGCTCGACCCAGACGAAGTCCCCGCGGGCGTCGACGTAGCGCTTCTCGAAGCGCACCATCGGGGCCGTGCCATCGGCGAGCACCGCAAACGCGTGGCGCGTCGCCGCGACGTCGTCGGGGTGGGTGATCGCCTCGGGCCCCAGCTGCAGCAGCTCCTCGCGCGAGCGGCCGACGGTCCGGCAGTACGCGTCGTTGACCTGCAGGAAGCGGCCCTCGAGGTCGATCAGCGACACGCCGATCGGCGCCTGCTCGAACGTCACGCGGAAGCGCTCTTCGCTCTCGCGAAGCGCCGCCTCGGCGGCGCGCTCGCGCGTCATGTCGCGAGCGATCGTGGCGTAGAAGTCGACGGCGCCGTCGGCCGCGAGGTGCGCGATGATCACCTGCGAGACCGGGATCTCGTACCCGTCGCGGTGCAGCCGCGCCAGGTCGCCGCGCCACGCGCCGTCGCGCCGCGCGGCGGCGAGTCCCTCGCTCTGCACGCGCCGGCGGGCCCACGCGGGCGAGAAGTCGCCGATGCGGCGTCCCGTGATGTCCTCGTCGAGCCCGATCCCGACCATCCGGCGGCCGGCCGGATTGATGTAGACGAGGTTGTTGTCGCGGTCGGCGATCGAGACCCAGTCCGACGTCGCCTCGAGGACGGCCTCGTAGCGGCGTGCGGTCGCCTGCGCGCGCTCGCGCCGGCCGATGTCCTCGTAGACGACGAGGAGCCCGTCCCCGATCCGCGAGACCGAGACCTCGATAGCGGGTGGCAAGGTCGCCGTCGCCGGCGCGCTCGGCCGCGAGCTCGATCTGGGTGCGCAGCGCGACGCCGCTGTCCAGCACGCCGACGAAGCTCTCGAAGCGGTCGCGCGGAAACGCCGGCAGCGCCTCGAGCACGCTGCGGCCCACGAGCTCGCCGGACGGCACCCGCGCGACCCTTCCCGCGACCCGGTTGGCGTAGTCGAAGACGAAGTCCACGACGTGCCCGGCCCGGTCGCGGACGGGCGAGATCACGACGGTCGCCTCCGGCAGCTCGTCCAGCGCCGCGAGGGAACGCGCGGGATCCATGCTGCCTGTTCTACCTGACGCCCGGTGCGCCTGCTCGGCCTGACCGGACGACCGCGCGCCGGCGGCAGCGGTTTCGCGCGCGCCGCAGGAGCCTACTGCCGCGCTCGGCGCGTGCGCTGGCGCTCTTCCTGCTTCTCGACGACGTGGGCGATGAGCTTGAGGATCTGCTCGACCCCGGTCGCCTTCGCCTGGCCGTACGTGAAGGCCTCGCGCCAGTCGGCGATGTGCGCCTCCTTGGCCATGACGTTGAAGAACGACCGGGGCATCTCGACGCGGACGCGCGCGTCCTCGGCGATGCCCTTCGTCACGTCGAAGTCGTCGCGCCCGCGCAGCTCGACGCGGTACATCTGCACGTCGCCGCGGCCGCGCAGCTCCACCGCGAAGATGAGCTTCAGCGGGGCGAGCGCCGGCACGTCCTCGATGAACCGCCGGATGGCGATCTCGATGAGGGTCTTCGCGTCCTCGGCCATCGCGCAGACCCTAGCTCAGCGGCTATGAGAGCGGCTTGAGCGGCCCGCCACGCGCGGATTCGGCGCGGTAGTCGACCTTCTCGCAGTTGAGGAACCTGTACTTGCTCCTGCGCGAGCGGGCGACGTGGTAGATGTCGCGGCCCGGGCCGCAGTCGACGCGGCCGCGGCCGTAGTGCACGGAGATGACGTCGTTGCCGTTGCCGGCGTAGATCTCGTTGCTGCCGTGCGAGCCGTAGATGAAGTCCGTGGCGTTGGCGCCGTAGATGACGTCCTTCTGCGTCGTCGGCTGGCCGGCGGGATCCCAATCGCCCCAGAGCACGTCGGAGGCGTCGCCGCCACGCAGGTCGTCGGAGCCGTGGTGGCCGAGCAGCTCGTCGGAGCGACTCGTGCCGACGTACGTCACGTCGCCCTCCTTGGCCTTCTTCAGCACGCCGTCGATCGTCGGCCAGTACTTGTGCGACGTCTTGGCGCCGGTCTGGCCGCCGGCGACGGTCGCGCCAAGGAGGCCGGCGGCGACGAGCATGGCGAAGACGATCATCCGAGAACGGGTCATCCGTGACTCCTGTGGCTAGATCTTGTGGCGCTGCAGCAGCTTTCGCCCGATGACCATCTTCTGGATCTCCGACGTGCCCTCGCCGATGAGCAGCAGCGGGGCGTCGCGGTACAGCCGCTCGATCTCGTACTCCTTCGAGTAGCCGTAGCCGCCATGGATGCGGAAACACTCCTCGACGCAGAACCGGCCGGCCTCCGACGCGAAGAGCTTGGCCATCCCGGCCTCGAGCTCCGAGCTCTCGCCCGCGTCCTTCAGGCGCGCCGCCTTGCGCGTGAGCAGCCGGGCGGCCTCGATCTGCGTCGCCATGTCGGCGAGCTTGAACATGATCACCTGGTGCTGGGCGATCGGCTTGCCGAACGCGCGCCGCTCCTGCGAGTAGCGCAGCGCCAGCTCGAGCGCGCGCTGGGCGATGCCGACGCCGCGCGCGGCGACATTCGCGCGGCCGACCTCGAGCGCGTCCATCATCTGCTGAAAGCCGCGGTTGAGGCCCGCCTCCTCGCCGCCGAGGATGTTCTCGGCCGGGCACTTGTAGCCGTCGAAGACCAGCTCGGTCGACTCGACGCCCTTGTAGCCCATCTTCTTCAGCGGCGGCGGGAACGGTGAAGCCCGCGTACTCGCCGGTGTTCTCCGAGACGCCCGGCTCCTTCTCGCAGATGAAGCACGACATGCCCTTGTAGGGCGGGTCGGCCTTGGGGTCGGTGCGCACGAGCGTGAAGACGATCGTCGAACGCAGGCCGTTGGTGACCCACATCTTCTGGCCGTTGATCTCGTAGTTGCCGTCGTCGAGCTTCTTCGCGGTCGACTTCAGCGCCTGCACGTCGGAGCCCATCTCGGGCTCGGAGAGGCTGAACGCCGCGCGGCACTCGCCGGTCGCCATCTCGGGCAGGAACTTCTGCTTCTGCTCCTCGGTGCCGAACTTCATCAGCAGGTAGGAGCCGATGAAGTGGGTGTTGATGATCCCGGAGATCGAGATCCAGCCGCGCGAGAGTTCCTCGACGATCATGCAGTACGTCGTCAGATCCAGGCCCATCCCGCCGTACTCCTCGGGGATCGTCACCCCGAAGAGGCCGAGCTCCTTCATCTGGTCGACGATGTCCTGCGGGAACTCGTCCTCGTGATCGTAGTGCTCGGCCTTGGGCAGGATCTGCTCGTCGGCGAACTGGCGGACCATCGCGATGATGTCCTTCTGCTCGTCGGTGTACTCGCTGTACGCGGGGGCTACGGCCATGGCTTGAGGTTCTCCCAGGGTCTCGGAATCGCGCGGGTGACTCGCGGGTCAGCTTACCCGTGAGCGGACATGCGGCGCGCGCCTGAAAGACTGCCCGCCGCGATGAGCAACTTCGCCGTCGATGTCGTCGAAGCCGCGCCGCCCGATCGGCTGGCGATCGTCGAGCTCGCGCGCGACGGGGCACGCCGCGAGTGGACGTTCGGCGCGGTGGCGCAGGCCGCGCGGACGCTGGCCGCGCACCTGCACGAGCGCGGGGTGCGCCGCGGCGAGACGGTGCTGACGCTCGTGGGAAACCAGCCCGACTGGGTGGCGGCGATGGTGGCCTGCTTTCGCCAGGGTCACGTCGTGCTGCCCTGCAACGAGCAGCTGCGGGCGAAGGACCTCGCGCTGCGCCTGGCCGCCTGCCCACCGGCGGCGGTCGTCTGCGACGGGCGCAACGAGCGCGTGCTGCGGGATGCCGGCTGGGTCGGGCCGACCATCTGGGTTCCCGGCGTGCTCGACCGGCCGGCCGCCTCACCGCCGCCCGCCGCGGACCTCGCCCCGCTCGATCCGTGCCTCATCACGTTCACGAGCGGCACGGCGGGTGAGCCGAAGGCCGTCGTGCACGGCCAGCGCTACCTGTCGGGCCAGCGGGTGCAGGCCGAGCACTGGCTGGCGCCGCAGCCCGGCGACCTCGTCTGGTGCACGGCGGCGTCCGGCTGGAGCAAGTCGGCGCGCAACGCGTTCATCGCGCCGTGGATCCGCGGCGCCGCGGCGCTGCTGCACGACGCGCGCTTCGATCCCGCCGAGCGGCTGGACCTGCTCGAGCGCGAGGGCGTCAACGTGCTCTGCATGGCGCCGACGGAGTACCGGGTCATCGCCAAGCGCGCCGCGCTGCGCCCGATCGCGTCGCTGCGCGGGCTCGTCGCGGCGGGCGAGGCGCTCAACCCGGAGGTGCTGCGCGCGTGGGAGGAGGCGACCGGGCTGCAGATCCGCGACGGCTACGGCCAGACCGAGACGGGTCAGCTGACCGGGATGCCGCCGGGCGAGGAGGTGCGGCCCGGATCGATGGGGCGCGCGCTGCCGGGCGTGGCCCTGTCGATCGACGACGGCGAGCTCGTCGCCGACCCGGGCACCGTGCCGACGTTCTTTCTCGGCTACCGGGGCGAGAACGCGATCGCGCCGCCGGCGGCCGGCCCGTGGCGGACCGGCGACCGGGTCACCCGCGACGAGGACGGCTACCTGTTCTTCGAGGGCCGCACCGACGACGTGATCATCTCCGCCGGCTACCGGATCGGCCCGTTCGAGGTCGAGTCCGCGCTCGTCGAGCACCAAGCGGTCGCCGAGGCCGCGGTCGTCGCCGCGCCCGACGACGAGCGCGGCTCGATCGTGCGCGCGGTCGTGGTGCTGCGCGAGCAGTTCGTGGCGTCCGACGCGCTCGCCCGCGAGCTGCAGGACCACGTCAAGAAGCAGACCGCGCCCTACAAGTACCCGCGCCGGGTGGACTTCGCCGCCGAGCTGCCGAAGACGGCGAGCGGGAAGGTGCGGCGGGCGCTGCTGCGCGAGCAGGGGTAGCCCACCTGAAGTGGCGAGCACCTGCGCTCGTGAGACCGCTCAGCTCGGCAGCGCGATGATCGCGTCGATCTCGACCTGCGCGCCCTTCGGCAGGGCGGCGACGCCGATCGCGACCCGCGCCGGCGGGTCGGCGGCGAAGAACTCGCCGTAGGCCTCGTTGACCTCGGCGAACGCGCTCGCGAGATCCGTCAGGTAGACCGTGCAGCGAACGGCGTCGCCGAGCGACCCGCCGGCGGCGGCGCAGACCGCCTCGAGGTTCTTCAGGCATTGCGTCGTCTGCTCGCCGGGCGTGTCGCCGACGAGCTTGCCCGTGTCGGCGTCGAGCGGGATCTGGCCCGAGCAGAACAGCAGCCCGCCCGCGCGGACGGCGTGGCTGTAGGGACCGACGGCGGCGGGCGCGCCGATCGCGGTGACGGGCTCACGGTGCTGGGACACGTCGGCGTCTGCTCCTCGTCTCGGGTTTGCACGGCGACGCAGGACGGTAGCGTGGAAATCCATGGCCAACGCGCTCGCAGGCGAGACCTCGCCCTACCTGCTGCAGCACAAGGACAATCCCGTCGACTGGCTGCCGTGGGGGCCGGAGGCGATCGAGCGCGCGCGCGAGCTCGATCGGCCGATGCTCGTCTCGATCGGCTACTCGGCGTGTCACTGGTGTCACGTCATGGAGCGCGAGTGCTTCGAGGACGATGAGATCGCGGCGTTGATGAACGAGCACTTCGTCTGCATCAAGGTCGATCGCGAGGAGCGCCCGGACGTCGACGCGATCTACATGGAGGCCGTGCAGGCGATGACCGGCAGCGGCGGCTGGCCCCTGAACGTCTTCACCACCCCCGAGCAGGTGCCGTTCTACGCGGGTACGTACTACCCGCCGCAGCCGCGCCACGGGATGCCGAGCTGGCCGGTCGTCCTGGAGGCGGTCGCGCAGGCCTGGGACACGCAGCGCGAGGAGATTCGCGCGCAGAACGACGCGATGGCGGCACGGCTGAGCGGCGCCGCGCGGCTGCAGGCCGCCGAGGGGCCGCTCGGCGCGCAGATCCTCGACGACGCGCTCGCCCAGCTGGCGGGCCAGTACGACTCGCTCAACGGCGGCTGGGGCCGCGCGCCGAAGTTCCCGGCAGCATCGACGATCGAGTTCCTGCTGCGCCGCGGGGAGACGCGGATGAGCCTCTACACGCTGCGGTCGATGGCGTCGGGCGGCATCAACGACCAGATCGGCGGCGGCTTCGCGCGCTACTCCACCGACGAGAGCTGGACCGTCCCGCACTTCGAGAAGATGCTCTACGACAACGCGATGCTCGCCCGCGCGTATCTGCACGGCTGGCAGGTCAGCGGCACGGGCGACGAGGACCGCGATCCGATCCTGCGCCGCACCGCCGAGGAGACGCTCGACTGGGCGCTGCACGAGATGACCGGTCCAGAGGGCGCGTTCTTCAGCGCTCTCGACGCCGACTCCGAGGGCGTCGAGGGCAGGTTCTACGTGTGGGGCCTCGCGGAGCTGCGCAGCGTGCTGGGCGACGACGCCGGCGCGGCGATCACCTGGTTCGGGGCCAGCGAGGGTGGCAACTTCGAGGGCGCGAACATCCTCGAGTCGCGCGGGCCCGAGCCCGAGCCGGAGGTGCGCGAGCGCATTCGCGCCGCGCTGCTGGCCGCGCGCGGCGAGCGCATCCGGCCGGGCCTCGACGACAAGCGCCTGACCGCCTGGAACGCGCTCATGATCAGTGCCCTGGCCGAGGCCGGCGCCGCGCTCGAGCGCGCCGACTACCTCGACGCCGCTCGTCGCGCCGCTGCCTTCGTGCTCGGCGAGATGCGCGACGCCGACGGCCGGCTGCTGCGTACGTACAACGCCGGCGAGGCGAAGCTCAACGCCTACCTGGAGGACCACGCCTTCCTGCTCGAGGCGCTGCTGACGCTCTACGAGGCGACCTTCGAGCCGCGCTGGTTCCATGCCGCGCGTGAGCTCGCCGACGACATGATCGAGCGCTTCGGCGACCCCGGGCGCGGCGGCTTCTTTCAGACCTCCAGCGACCACGAACAGCTCGTCGCGCGGCGCAAGGAGATCGACGACTCGCCGATCCCGTCGGGGCAGTCGAGCGCCGCGTACGGGCTGCTCCGGCTCTCGGCGCTGACCGGTGAGGCGCGCTACGAGGAAGCCGCGCTCGGCGTGCTGCGGCTCTTCGGGGACCTGCTGCGCCGCTCGCCGCTCGCCTTCGGCCATCTGCTGCAGGCGCTGGACTTCCACCTCTCCGCCGTCCGCGAGGTGGCGCTCGTCGGGGCGGGCGGGGCGGATTTCCGCGCGCTCGAGCGCGTCGTGCGCGACGCGTACCGTCCGAACGTCGTGCTGGCCGGCGGCGACGGCGAGGACGACGCCGGCGTCCCGCTGCTCGCCGGCCGGGGTGCCCGCGACGGGGCCGCGACCGCCTACGTCTGCGAGCGCTTCACATGCCAGGCGCCGATCACCGATCCCCAGGCGCTCGCCGCGCTTCTGGCCTCCGTCACGTAGGCGCCATCGGCGGCCCGCTACGCGGCTTCGTCGAGCTTCTGCAGGTCCGGCTCGTCGAGGACGAGCTCGGCGGCGTCGACGTTCTCCTGGAGGTGGGCGAGCGAGCCGGTGCCCGGGATCGGCAGCATCACCGGCGAACGCGCCAGCAGCCACGCCAGCGCCACCTGGCCGGGCGTGGCGTCGTGGTTGCGGGCGATCTCGGCGACGAGGCCGGCGGGCCGCGCGAGCGCGCCCGCGGCGAGCGGAAACCAGGGAAGGAAGCCCAGGTGGTCGCGCTCGCAGACCTCGAGCACGTCCTGCGACGCACGGTCGGTGAGGTTGAAGCGGTTCTGGACCGTGACGACCTCGACGATCGAGCGGGCCTCCTCGAGCTGCTCCAGCGAGACGTTGGAGACGCCGATGTGGCGGATCAGGCCGTCGCCCTGCAGCTCGGCGAGCGCGCCGACGGACTCCTCGAAGGGCACGTCCGGGTCGGGCGCGTGCAGCTGGTAGAGGTCGATGCGCTCCACGCGCAGGTCGCGCAGCGAGCGCTCGCAGGCCTCGCGCAGATGCTCGGGGCGGCCGTTGCGCGCCCACTGGCCCGGACCGCTGCGCGTCAGGCCGCCCTTCGTGGCGATCAGCAGGCCCTCGGGGTAGGGATACAGCGCATCGTGGATGAGCTGCTCGCTGAAGTGGGGGCCGTAGCTGTCGGCGGTGTCGATGAGGTTGATGCCCAGCGAGATGACGCGGCGCAGGACGTCGATCATGGCGTCGCGGTCCTGCGGCGGGCCCCAGACGCCGGGGCCGACGATGCGCATCGCGCCGAAGCCGAGGCGGTGGACCTCGAGGTCGCCGCCGATCGTCAGGCTGCCGCTCGCGGCGACGCCGCTCAACGCATGCCCATCGAACTACAGGACCGGCAGGTAGCGGTCGAGCTCCCACTGGCTGACCTGCACGCGGTAGTCCTCCCACTCGCGGCGCTTGATCTCCACGAAGCGATTGAACATGTGCTCGCCCAGCGTCCGCAGCACGAGCTCGGATTCCGCGGTGAGCTCGATCGCCTCGCCGAGCGTCTCGGGCAGCTGCTCGATGCCGAGGCGGCGACGGTCGTCGGGCGACAGGTGGTAGAGGTTCTTCTCCATCGGCTCGGGCAGCTCGTAGCCCTTCTCGATGCCCTCCAGGCCGGCCTGCAGCAGCGCCGCGAACGTCAGGTACGGGTTGCAGGCGGGGTCCGGGCAGCGCAGCTCCATCCGCGTGGCGTTCTCCTTGCCCGGGTGGTAGAGCGGGACGCGCACGAGCGCGGAGCGGTTGCGGCGGCTCCACGCGACGTACACGGGCGCCTCGAACCCCGGCACGAGGCGCTTGTAGGAGTTCACCCACTGGGCGAAGATCGAGGAGATCTCCCGCGCGTGCTTGAGCTGGCCGGCGATGAAGGCCTTGCCGATGTCCGACAGGAAGTACGGGTCGTCGGCGTCGAAGAAGGCGTTCTTCCCGCCCTGGAACAGGCTCATGTGGGTGTGCATGCCCGAGCCGTTCTCGCCGAACAGCGGCTTGGGCATGAACGTCGCGTGCCAGCCGTACTTCATCGCGTATTCCTTGACCGTGATGCGGTAGGTCATGCAGTCGTCGGCCATCTTCATCGCGTCGGCGTAGCGCATGTCGATCTCGTGCTGGCTGGGCCCGACCTCGTGGTGGGTGTACTCGACGTGGATGCCGAGCTGCTCGAGCGCGAGGACGGTCTCGCGGCGCACGTCGGAGCCGGCGTCGAGCGTCGTCAGGTCGAAGTAGCCGCCGTTGTCGAGGACCTCGGTGCCCTTCGCGTCGCGAAACAGGAAGTACTCGAGCTCGGGTCCGACGTTGAAGGTGTCAAAGCCCATCGACCCGGCGCGCTGCAGAGCGCGGCGCAGGACATGGCGCGGGTCGCCCTCGTAGGGCGTGCGCTCGGGCGTCAGCACGTCGCAGAACAGGCGCCCGACGCCCTGCTCCTCCGGGCGCCACGGCAGCACCGCGAAGGTCGACGGATCGGGCATCGCGAGCATGTCGGATTCCTCGATCGCGTTGAAGCCCGTGATCGACGAGCCGTCGAAGCCCATGCCGCCCTCGAAGGCGTCGTCGAGCTCGGCACGATTGATCGAGAACGACTTCAGCTGGCCGAGGATGTCGGTGAACCACAGCCGGATGAAGCGGATGTCGCGCTCGGCCACGATCGCCTTGACGTCGGCGGGCGTCTGGGGACGGTCGTCAGTCATCGCTGGAGCCTAGAGCGTGGCGCTCGCAGCGGCTTTGTTGCTTTCGTGTTACGCGCGCTCAGGCCAGCCAGCGCTGCGCCCAGCGCTCGAGCTCACGCACCGCGGGTGCCAGCGCGCGCCCCATCTCGGTGAGCTCGTACTCGACGCGCACGGGGCGGCCCGGGTGCTCGGTGCGCCGCACGACGCCACGCGCCTCGAGCTCCTTCATGCGCTCCGACAGCAGCCGGTCGGAGAGCTGCGGCACCGCGTCGGCGATCTCTCCGAAGCGCAGCGTCTCGCGGTGGATGAGCACGCTGACGATGGCGCCCGTCCAGCGCCGGCCGATGAGCTCGACCGCCTCGTGGTAGTACGGGCAGCAGCACTGCCGGTCCTCGGTCGCGACGAGGGTCCGCTTGACCGGGCCGCGATGGCGCGGATCCGGCTGCGGAACGCCCTCGTGAGAAGCCATGGTGCTGCGGCCGTCTAGGCGGCGCGCAGTGTGCGGGTGTCTTCCACGGAGCCGTCGACGGGCACATCGCCGGCGACGTTCACCATCGCGGTGAAGCGCTCGAGCGCCACGTAGGCGATGGCCTCGAGGATCTGCTCGTCGGTCCAGCCCTCCTCGCGCGCCTCCTCGTGCAGGTGCACGGGCGGGCGGCCCGGGTTCTCCACCACGGCCTTGAGGTAGTGCAGCAGGGCCGCGGCGCGCTTGTCCTTGGAGTCGAACTTGCGCGCGAGCGAGACCTCGTCGAGCGCGAGCCCGGCCTGGCGCGCCGTGCGCGTGTGCAGCGCGATGCCCGGCCGCGAGCCGTGGTGCTCGGCGATGGCCAGCGAGATGCGCTCGAGCATCGGCACGTCGAGCTCGCCGCGGCGCAGCTCGGAGCGAAAGCGCGCGTAGCCGCGCAGGGCGGCGGGCGAGCCGGCGAGGGCGCCGAGGAAGTTCGGCAGCTGGCCGCCGGTGGCGAGGGCGCCGCGCAGGACGGGAACCGAGCCCTCGGGCGCGGTGAGGTCGTCGTGGATCTGGAACCTGCTCATCGATGTCTTCATGGGGGAGCCTTCTGGGGGGAGATGGCTGGGGACAGCGTCCGTGCCGGTGCTTCGCTTACTAGTCGTAAGTGTAGGCCGCTTCGGCCGCCCGCGCAAGCGGACACGTCCAGTTCTACGCACGCGGCTAAACCGCGGCTCAGGCGGATGTGTGGATCCTGCGAAGAATGCCCGCAGCGCGGGGAATCATTCGGTGAAACTCGGCGCAATGTCGCGGATGCGGTCAGCGCCGTGCTCGGTGACGGGGCGCCGCCGATGCGCTGTGCCCGGTGACCCGGGCCGCTCGGCGCCGCTAGTGCGCGAGGACCGACGCGTCGGCGGTGCCGACGGCGACGAGGATCAGCATCAGGCCCATCAGCAGCGCCCACAGGGCGAGCCGGTCCGGGCGCGGGCCGACGCGTTCGATCGGGCGTCGCGGCGGGCGCCGGCGGTCGACCTCGATGCGCGGCACCGCGGGCGCGGGCACGGTGCGCCCGCGGATCTCGACGGTGCGGCGAGCGGGGACGGCGGTGCCGCGGGCGTGCGGACCGCGGCGCACCGAGGGCGCAGGCCTGGCGGCGTCGGGCTGGAGACGGTCGGAGACCTCGGGCGCACGGCTCTCGAGCACGGCACGACGCTGGGCGAGATCGGCCACGTCCGCACGGCGGCGCGCCTCGTCGGTGCGCTCGTACACGTCACGGAGATGCTCTACGTCGGCCCACCATGCTGGGGCCTCTGTGTGTCCCATGTGGTCTTGACCCTCTTTCCCTCGAGGCCTACGGGGTGAGCTGACGGGCTCGCGCTGAAAGAGTCGCGCTACGCCAGACATGCCGGCGATTCGCCCCAACGAATGGTTCCCCCGCTCTGCGCGCCCAACGGACCCGCGGATTCGGCGTGCTGACGGCGGCATCGTAGCACCGCTCGATTTCCCTGCATATACGCAGTGTTATGGAGACTGCGGACGGAATCACGCAGTTTGCGGGTTCACGCGCGCCGGTCATCGCTCGACGACCATGTCTTGGCGCAGCGGTCGCTTTCAGGAGGCGATGTCCGGGCGAGGAGCGTGCGGCGCCGCGAAGTGCGTGGGCGCGGGCTGCTCAGCGCCCGGCGACTTCGGCGATGTACTCGGCCACGTGCTCGGCCTCTTCGCCGTCGAACAGCTGGGCGGGCATCTGGCCCGTCCCGCGCGCACGGCCCTCTTCGATCGCGTTCAGCGTCAGCCCCTTGGTCGGAGCCAGGACGTCGAGATCCGGGCCGACGCGGCCGACGGCGTTGGCGTCGGACAGGGTGTGGCAGGTCGCACAGCGCTGCGTGAAGAGCTCGCGCCCTTCCTTGAGGTCGGCGCTGAGCTTCTCCCCGCCGGGGCCGGCCGAGGCCTGGTCGCCGAGCAGGACGACCGCGGGCACCACGAGCCCGAACAGGGCGATCGCGGCAGCGACCGCGAACTCCGCGACGTGCATGCGCTGGGTGCGCCCGCGCTCGAGCGTGTCGCGCACCCCGCGCGGGCCGCCGCGCATCGCCACGAGAACGACGCCGAGGCCGAGAGCGACGAAGACCGAGACGAAGATGAGTGCTGCCATGCGGCGGGCAATCTACTCGACCGGCCGCCCGGAACGCGCCTCGCCGTCACCCCGGCCGCGGATGGTGCGCCTCATCGGCTGCGTCCGGCGCCGAAGTTCATGACCGGCGGCGCGACGGCACGGAAGTCGTCGGTGCCCGTCGCGGCGAGATCCCCGGGCGCACCACCGCCTCCGCCGGCCACCGCGAGCTCCTCGTGCATCGCCTCCTGGCGCGCGAGCTCGATCGCGTCCAGCAGCGAGAAGTCCTTGACCTGCGCCGCCACGCGGTCGCCGACCTCCAGGCGCGTCACGGCCCGCGCGACGATGTTGATCGCCCCGCCCGCCGACGCGTGACGCTCCAGGCGCCCCTCGACGACGACGAGCGGCTCCGTGCGCACCGTCAGCCGCTCGCGCTCGTAGATCTGCGGCGAGACGATGACGTTGACGGTCCCGTGCTCGTCCTCGAGCAGGAGGAACGTGATCCCCTTCGCGGTTCCCGGCCGCTGGCGCGCGACGACGAGCCCGCCGATGCGCACGGGCGAGCCGTGCTCCCACCGCTCCAGCGCGCCGATGTCGACCGCCCCCCCGGCCTGCAGGCGCGGGCGCAGCAGGCCGATCGGGTGCGTCGAGGCGGTCAACCCGGTCGTCGCGTAGTCGGCGACCATCTCGTCCCAGGCCGACAGCGGCTGCAGCGCCGGCGGGGCCGGCAGGTCGAGCGCGAGGGCGAGCTGCACTCCTTCGCGACCGGCCGTGCGCACGCCGGGCGCCGTCACCCCCAGCTGCCACAGCGCCACCCGCCGGTCGCCACCGGCCAGCGCGTCGCAGGCGCCCGACCAGGCGAGACGCTCGAGCGCCGCGCGGCCCGCGCCGGCGCGCGACGCGAGGTCCGCCAGCGAGGTGAAGTCGCCGCCCTCGTGGCGCGCGGCGACGAGCGCGGCGATCTCGTCGGCGCGCACGCCGAGCACATAGCCCAGGCCGACCTGGACGGCGGGCTGGTCGGGGGCGGGCGGGTGGGAAGAGTTCGCCACCGTGCAGCCGACCTCGCTGGCGTTGACGTCCGGGGCGAGCACGGCGATACCGCGCCGCTGCGCCTCGTGGACGAGCGCGTCGGGCGGGTAGAAGCCCATCGGCTGCTCGTCGAGCAGCGCGCAGAGGAACTCCGGCCCGTAGTGCACGCGCAGCCACGTCGACTGGTAGGCGAGCAGGCCGAAGGCGGCGCCGTGGGCCTTGGGAAAGCCGAAGCCCGAGAAGCCCGAGACCATCGTGAAGACCGCCTCGGCCTGCTCCGGCGTGACGTCGGGGTGCTTGGCCATCGCGCCCTCGACGAAGCGCTGGTGGTGGGCCTCGATCGCCTCGGCCGAGCGCTTGCGGCTCATCGCCCGGCGCAGGCCCTCGGCCTCCCCCACGCTGAAGCCGGCGAACGCCTGCGCGACCTCGAGCACCTGGTCTTGGAAGATGATCGTGCCGAGCGTGTCGCGCAGCGGCGGCTCGAGCGACGGGTGCAGATAGGGGATCTCGTACGTGGGGTCGGCGCGCAGCCGCTGGCGGCGCTCGATGTACGGGTTCACCGCCCCCCCGACGATCGGTCCCGGGCGGACGATCGCCACCTGGATCGTGATGTCGTCGAGGTTCTCCGGCCGCGTGCGCCGCAGCGAGCCCATCTGCGCGCGCGACTCGATCTGGAAGACCCCGGTCGTGTCGGCGTTCTGGATGCACTCGTACGTCGCCGGATCGTCGTAGGGGATCCGGCTGAGGTCGATCCGCTCGCCGCGGCGTGCCGCGATGTGATCGACGCAGCGCTCGACCGCCGAGAGCATCCCCAGCCCGAGCAGGTCGATCTTCAGAAAGCCCGCGTCGGCGCAGGAGTCCTTGTCCCACTGCGCGAGCTGGCGGCCCTCCATCGCCGCCGGCACGAGCGGGACGCAGTCCACGAGCGGGCGCGTCGCGACGATCATCCCGCCCGAGTGCTGGGAGAGATGGCGCGGCAGCCCGTAGGCCTCGTAGGCGAGCTTGACGAGCCACTGCCAGCGCCCGGTCCGCCGTCCCTCCCCGAGCGCGAGGTCGATGTCGCGGTCGACCTCGAAGGACGACCAGCCCTCGCTGCCGCGCGCGACGCGCTCGATCTCGCCCGGCGGCAGCCCGAGCGCCTTGCCGAGCTCGCGGATCGCGCCGCGCGCGCGATAGGTCGGGAAGGCCGCGACGAGCGCCGAGCGCTCCGTGCCGTAGCGCTCGTGCACGCGCGGGATGAGCTTCTCGCGCACGTCGCGCGGGAAGTCGAGGTCGATGTCGGGCAGCGCGGTGAGCTCCTCGTTGAGGAAGCGCCCGAGCAGGAGCTTGTTGGAGATCGGGTCGACGTGGCTGAGGCCGGTGAGATGGCAGACGATCGACGAGACGCTCGAGCCGCGCCCGCGGCCGGGCGGCAGCAGCGAGCGGGCATTGCCGGTTCCCCGCACCTCGTCGGCGACCTCCCGCGCGAGCTCGAGCAGGTCGCGATGCAGGAGAAAGAAGCCCGCGAGGCCGAGCTCCTCGATGACGCGCAGCTCCTCCTCCAGGCGCGCCTTGGCCTCCTCGTGGTGCGTGCTCCCGCGCGGGTAGCGCTCGTCGAAGCGCGCCTGGCAGACCTCGGCCAGCGCGCGACCGGCCAGGCGATCCTCGGCGCCGGGGTAGCGGTAGCCGAGGTCGCTCGTGAGATCGAAGCGCAGCGTCGCCGCCAGCCGCCCCGACTCGGCGACCGCTTCGGGATGGTCGGCGAAGCGGGCTGCCATCGCCTCCGGGCTCGTGAGCACGTGCGCGTGGTTGCCGCGCCGCAGCGGCTCGGAGGCGTCGAGCGTCGTGTGCTCGCGGATCGCCACGAAGGCGTCCTGCAGGTAGGCGCGGTCGCGCGAGTGCGCGTGGACGTTGCCGGTCGCGACGGTCGCGACGCCGAGCCGGTCGGCGAGACCGGTCAGCCCCCGATTCAGCGCCCGGTCATGGCGCGCCAGCGGGCGCTGCAGCTCGACACGGAAGCTGTCGCGACCGAAGGCGCTCAACAGGCGGCGCATCGTCGGCTCGTCGCGCACGCCGCTGCGCGCGCAGCCGCTGAGGCAGACGAGACCGGCGTGGTGCGCCTCGACGTCGTCGAGTGACACGGCCGGCTCCGAGCGGTCGCGCTGCGGGCCGTCGCGCGTATGGGCATGGGCGCGGGTCAACAGCCGGCAGAGGCTGTGCCAGCCCGTCGCGTCGCGGACGAGCAGCGTGAGATGGCGCCCGTCGTCGAGCGTGACCTCGGCCCCATGGATCGCCCGCAGGCCCAGCGACTTCGCCGCCTGCGCGAACTCCATCGACCCCGACAGCGAGTCGTGGTCGGTGAGCGCCAGCACCGCATGGCCGCGGTCGATCGCCGCCGCCACGAGCTCCTCGGGCTGCGACGCCCCGTCGAGGAACGAGTAGGCGGAGTGGCAGTGCAGCTCGGTGTACGGCGACATACGAACGCATGTTCGCATATGCGGTGGACGTGCCCTTGACATCCTTACAGCAAGTAGTTTCATATGCGGAAACTACTTTCCAAACACAGGGAGGCACGGATGGAACCGACGAAGAGGAGGGAGGCGATGCTGGCAGCGGCCGGGCACGGGCGAGGCGGTGCACGCCCGCCTTCCGAAAGAGCACCCGTTCCTGGCGTGGGGAGCGTTCCTGGCGCTCTGTCCCTTTCTTCGACCGAACGACCTGGGGGTGGGCCACGCTCGCGGTGGCGCTCGCCCTCTTCCTGGCGACCGCGCTGTACTACGCCGTGCGGTCGCGCGACGTGCGCGTCACAGACCGCTCGCCGTCGTGGACGTGGGTCGCGATGACCGTCGGGATCTGCGTCGGAGGCGTCGTCGCGGAGAGCCTCGACGACGCGATCGCGTTCTCCTATGTCATCGGCGGCCTGCTCAGCGCCGTGCCGCTGCTCGTCTGGGGTCAGCATCTGCGCACGAGCTCATGACGACGCACCCCCGTGCCCGGCTCGATGATCTCATCCATCAGCCCGTGCGATTCTCGCTTCTCGCGGGCCTCGCCAAGGCCGACGAGCTCGAGTTCCGATTCCTGCGTGACACCCTCGGCGTGAGCGACTCCGTGCTCTCCCGCCAGGCATCGATGCTCGAGCAAGCCGGCTACGTCGCCATCCGCAAGGGCCATGTCGGCAAATGGCCCCGCACCTGGCTGAAGCTCACCCCCGAGGGCCGCACCGCATTCGACAACCACCTCAGCACCCTGCGCGAGATCGCAGGGGCGTGAGGCAAACACCCCTCAAGTGCAACACCCGTCCAGCCGATAGAGCCCTCGGCGGCAGGGCAGCTGCCTTCACAAGCTTCAAGGGGGCATTACATGCAGCCGCTATCGAGCGCAAGCGACAGGCCGACACCTGCGCTGACGCGCTTCGCCGTGACGTACCCGTGGGCCGTGCTGACGGCGTGGGTCACCGCCGTCCTCGTGCTCGGCATCATCGGCCTGGGCATCGACGGCCGCCTGTCGGCCAGCGGCCTGCAGGTCGCCGGCTCGGAGTCCTCGAAGGCCCGTGCCCTCATCGGCGGCAACTTCGGCGACTCGGCGACCATCCCCGTCCTGCTGCGCGGCCCGCGCGCCGACGTCAAGTCACAGGGCAAGGCCCTCGTCACCCGGCTCTCCAAGCGCCCCGGCGTGCGCGTCATCAGCCCCTGGTCGACCTCCGCGGGCCACTCCGCGCTGCGCCCGTCCAGCGACCGCGCGATGCTGCTGCTGTCGGTCAGCGGCACCCACGAGCAGATCGCCGACCGCAGCGAGGCCGCCCAGCGGCTCGTCGACGACGTGATGTCGTCCCCCGTCCGCGCCACCGTCACCGGCCTGCCGCTGCTGGCCCGGGACGCCACCCGCTCGTCGCTGGCGACCGTGCACCGCGCCGAGCTGATCGCGCTGCCCCTGCTGCTGCTCGCGCTCCTGCTCGTCTTCCGCTCTCCTCTGGCCGCGGCGATCCCCGCGGTCTTCGGCGCCGCCACGATCGCCGCGTCGACCGGCGCGCTGGCGCTGCTCGCCGCCGCCGTGCGCCTGGACGCCTTCGCGCTCGCCGTCTCCTGCATGGTCGGCCTCGCGCTCGCCGTCGACTACTCGCTGCTGTTCGTCTCCCGGCTGCGCGAGGAGCTCGCCGACGGCCGCCATGACGACATCGAATCGGCCGTCGGCGCCGCCGCCGCCCCGACGACGCGAACGGTCGGCGCCGCCGCAGCGGCGATCCTCGTCGCGATGGCCGTCGCCGCGGCGATGTCCCCGGGCACCGCCCTGCTCGCGGCGGCGCTCGGCGTCAGCGTCGTGGCCGTGCTCGCGGCCGGGACGGCGATCCTCGCCGTGCCGGCGATGCTCGTCGTCGCCGGCCCCTGGCTCAGCGCGAGCGCGGTCCGCTCCGATTCGCACGGCGGCGCGAGCGCCGCCCTCGCCCGCGCCGCCACTCGCAGCCCGGCGCCGGCGATCGGCGCCGCGCTCCTCCTGCTCGTCGCCTGCATCCCCGTCCTCGGGCTGCGCACCGGTGCGCCGGCGGCCCAGTCGCTGCCCACCGGCAGCGAGGCACGCGTCCAGTACGACACCGTCGCGAAGGCGATGGGCCCGGGCTGGGCGGAGCCCTTCGAGATCATCGCCGTGACGCACAAGGGCGCCGTGACGACGGCGGCGCGCCTGGCCACGCTCGAGCGCGCCCAGCGCAAGATCGCCCGCGATCCCGCCGTGCGCGCCGTGCTCGGCCCTGGCACGATCGCGCGCTCGGCCGCCCGGTTGCGCAACGCCGGCCGCCGCGCCGTCGCCGCCCAGCGCGGGGTGCCGCGCAAGACGGGCGCCAAGCTCACCAGCCTGGACAAGAACGTCTCCAGCGCCGCCGACGGCGTCGAGTCGCTGCGCGACTCCCTGTCGAGCGCCAACGCCGCGGCCTCCCGCCTGAAGGCGGGCTCGCGCGACGTGAACGGTGGCGTCGGCTCCCTCAAGACCGGCCTCAGCGGCGCCGGCAGCGGCGCGCGCAAGCTCGCCGACAGGCTCGCCGACGCCGGCCGCGGCACGAGCGGCCTGGCCGCGCAGTCCTCCGCCGCGAGCGGCGGCGCCCGCGACGTGCGCGACGGCGCCCGCCGGCTCGGCGCCGCGCTGAGCACGCTGGCCAGCAGCGCCCGTGACCTGCAGAGCCGTCTGCGCGCCCGCGCCGACGCCCTCGGCCGCGTCCAGTCCGGCGTGCGCGCCCAGCGCCGCCAGGCCGACGACGCGCTCGCTTCCGCCGAACGCGCGATCCCGGCCACGACCACCGCCGGGATCCGCGCCCGCGCCGCGCTGCGCCAGGCCCGTCAGGCGCTCGTCGCCGACGGCGGCGCCGCGCTCGACGATCCCGTGCGCCAGCTCGGCCTCGACGCGCAGTACGCCGGTGCGATCGCCGCGGCGACCCCCGCCAGCGACGCCGGCCGCCTCGCCACCGCCGTCGGCAGCCTCGCCGAGAGCGCCGAGGCGATCGCCCGCAAGGTCAAGGGGCTCGGCGGCACCGTCGGCTCGCTTGCCGAGGGCGGCGACTCGCTCGTCGAGGCGCTCGACCAGCTCGACGGCGGCGCCGACAGGATCGGCGAGGCGGTCAGCGCGGTCAGCAACGGCGTCAACGGGCTTGCCAGCGGCGTGCGGGCGGGCGAGCAGCGCAGCGGCGCGCTGGCCAGCGGCCTCAACGACGCCAGCAGCGCGGTCCGCGGGCTGAGCGACTCCGACGGCGGCGGCGGCAGCAGCGCGCAGCCGCAGAAATCGACCGCGAGCTTCTTCGACTCCGGCTACTTCCTGCTCGCCGCGCTGGAGAGCGGCAGCGGCGGCAGCCCGTTCGGCGTCAACGTCGACAAGGGCGGCCAGGGCGCGCGGATCGTCGTCGTGCCGCGCCACCCCGCCTCCGACCCGCGCACGCAGGCGCTGTACGAGCGCCTGCAGGCGATGTCGAACCGGCTCGGCAAGAAGCTCGGCGCCGACGCCGCGGTCGGCGGGCCCGCCGCGGTCCTGTCGGACTACGACGTCGCAGCTGGCAACCGCCTGCCGCTCATCGTGCTCGTCCTCACGCTCGTCACCGCGCTGCTGCTGGCGGCGCTGCTGCGCTCGATCGTCGTCGCGTGCATCGGCGTCGCGCTGAACCTCCTTGCCGTAGGCGCGACGCTCGGCCTGCTGGCGCTGCTCTTCCAGGGCGACGCGCCGCCGCTCGGCGGCCCGGGTGAGATCGACGCCGTCGCGCTGACGGCGATCTTCGGCGTCATGTTCGCGCTGTCGATCGACTACCAGGTCTTCATCGTCAGCCGTGTGCGCGAGGAGTGGCTGCGCTGCGGCGACGCCGCGCAGGCCGTGCAGGTCGGGCTGGCCCGCACCGCGCGGGTCGTCACCGGCGCGGCGCTCAGCATGCTCGGCGTGTTCCTCGCCTTCGGCCTGGCCGACATCGCCAGCCTGCGCCAGTTCGGCGTCGGCCTCGCGATCGCGATCGTCATCGACGCGACGCTCGTGCGGCTCGTGCTGCTGCCCGCCGCCCTGCACCTGGCCGGCCGCTGGGCCTGGTGGACCCCGAACCTCGCGTTCGAGGACTCCAGCCCGATGCCGGCGAACCTGGCCTGGGAGTCCCCGACGCGATCTGACTGACCGCCGCATCGCCGTCACGCCTGAACGCAGTCCAGCCGCTTCTCCCACAACCCGGCGGGCGGGCGCGAGGAGGCGGCGAGGAGGCGCGCTCGATCGATCGCGTGGTCGTACTCGCCGCCGACCCGGATGCCGGCCGCGACGCCGGCGGCGAGCCCGTCGGCGCTGGCGTCGGTGGCGTAGACGCGCGCGTCGAGGTACGCGCGGTCGCGGACCGTGGCGGCGAGCTCCCGGATCGCGCCGGCGCTCGCCGGGTCGGCGCGAAAGCGCGCCCAGGTCGCGCGCACTCGGGGATCGCGCAGATCCAGGCGCGCTCCGAGCTCCCAGCGCCGGCCGGTCATCTCCGTGGTCGACTGCCCCCCGTTCGCCCGGCCGAGCGCGCGCTGGACGGCCAGCGGGAGGACCCCGCCGGACATCGTGGCGCCGGCCGACAGCGACAGCTCGATCGGCCGCCGGCGGCGGTCCAGCGTCAACGCGAGCGTCGTCGCGCTCTCCGCCGCTCCGGCCGGGCCGAAGAGCGCGGCGGTCAGTCCTCCCCACCCGCCGCCGCCGGCGCTCAGCCCGACGGTGATGTCGCCCGTGCGCCGGTCGCGCCGCGCCCCGAGCGTGCCGGCGGCCAGCCCCTCGAGCCAGCCGCTGCCGATCCCGGCCTGTGCCAGTGCGCGCACGCCGCCGTCGTAGAACACCTCGCGCGCGGCTGCGGGGGCGCGGCCGGCGCGGATCGCGGCCATGAACGCCTTGGCCTCGCGCTCGTCACGCGCGACGTACACCGTTCCGCGGCCGAGCGTCAGCTGCGCGGCGGCGCGCACCTCGTCGCCCGCGCCGACCCTGCGACCCCTCACCGACGCGCGCGCGACGGCGCCGGCGCCGCCCCCCAGGCCTGCCGCGCCGCTGCGCGCCACCGTCAGGCGAACCGTGCCGTCGGACATCGCCTCGCGCAGCACGTAGCGGTCGTGGTCGACGCGAACGACGAGCAGGCTTATCGCGAAGTGGCGCAGGTCGCGGGTGCTGGCCACGACGCAGGGCTTGGAGCGCGGCTCGGCGCACGGTCCCCCGCTCACGACGCACAGTGCATGGCGGATCTGCCCGGTGACCGCGTTGACGATCCCCGCCGCCCCCACCGGTGCGGCGCCCACCGCCAGCCCGAGCACGATCGCCACCACGGCGACGAGCGCCACGTAGTCGATCGTCGCCTGCCCGCTCTGCGACCGCATGGCAGCGAGGCTGCCGGGCGGCGCGTGACGGATCTACGCGTGTTTGCTCAAGAAGAAGCCCAGGTTCGTGCCGGAGGTCGCGCGCGAGCCGGGCAGCCGCACGTAGCGGCGGCCGTGGCGGGCCTCGTCGGACGCCACGAGACGCTCGACGAGCAGCGCTTGGGCGAGCCCGACGAGCATGCAGCCGAGCGTGATGCGCAGGCCGGCATCCCAGCCCACCGCGCCGAGCCCGAGCTCGCCGGGGACGACGAAGAGCGCCGTCAGCACGACGACGACGAGCGGCGGCTTCCACAGCGCCGTCGGCTGGCCGGTGAGCTGCGCTCCGGGCGCGATCGGCTGCGCCGCCGCCAGCCAGCGGCGCACGTAGATCGGGCCCGCCACGGCGAGCGCGAGCGCGACGAAGGTGATCTGCAGCGCCGTGCTGGCGGCGCGCTCGGTCGCCCCGTCGGCGAACGTGAGCAGCAGCACGCCGGCGAGCGCCCCGGAGGCGGCGAGCACCGCGCCCTCCAGGCGCAGGCGCTGACGGTATGTCGGCGGCGACGTCGTCGGCATCTCAGACCAGTACGGCGCCGCCGACGAGCGCGATCACGGCCACCACCAGCGCCCGGTCGTGCCAGCCCGCGCGCAGTGCCGGCGCGGGCGCCGGCGCCGGTGCCTCGAACCGCCGCGCTTCGGTGACGATCCATTGCAGCACCGCGCTGGCGAGCGCCCTCGGCCGCCGCGGGACGCCGCGCACCTGGGTGACGAGCGCGCGGCCCGACGCGCCGAGCGCGCCGCCTGCGCCCAGCCGGTCGAGCAGTTGCGCCGCCTCGGTCATCGCGGGCGCGCGGCGCACCGTATGCAGCGACCGGCGCGCGATCTCGCGCACCCCCTGCTCGCCCGCGGCGGCACGCAGCCACGTCGCGACGAGCACGAGCAGGGTCGCCCGCAACGCGCGCTGCAGCGTCAGCTCGACCGCGACGCCGCCGACGAGGCCGAAGACGAGCGCGCCGCCGCCCAACGCCGCGGCGAGCGCAAGGCCGGCGCGCACGGGAGCGGCGTCGGCGCGGGCCGTCAGCCACGCCAGCCCCAGCCAGACCGACACCGCGCCGAGCACGTACCAGTCGGTGGTGGCCAGCAGCACGCAGCAGGCGACGAGCGCGGCGACCGCGAGCGCGCGCGGGTCATAACGCCGGGGCGGCGCGGGCCGCTCCTCGTGCGCGACGGCCGAGACCGGTGCGGCGGGTGAGGCGGCCGCCGCTGTCGCATCGGCCGGCGCCGGCGGCGATGGCGCAGCGGGCCAGGCGCGCAGCGCCGCGCGGTACGTGAGCACCTGGACGATGCTGGCGGACACCGTCCACAGGGCGAGGCCCAGCACCGTGGCGCCCACGGCGGCCGCGGCCCCGTCCGGCACGCCGGGGATCCGGCCGAGCAGCGCGTCGTACGTCTCGGTGTACGCCTCGAGGCCGCCGACGATCCAGATGTAGAAGAGCGTGAACAGCGTCTGGTCGGCCGCTCGGATTGCCGCGCAGACGCCGATCTGCGTCGCGAGATGCGCGCCGCGACGGTGCAGGCGCCCGAGCAGCGGCGCCGACGCGGCCTGCGTCAGCGGGATGCTCAGGCGCGACGGGCCGAGCACCGCGATCGACTGCAGCATCGCGGCGATGCTCGCGCCGTAGCCCATCCGCGCGCCGGCGACCTGCGCCGCCCGCGCGAGCGCCACGCCGCCGGCGAGCGCGACCGCGTAGCCGCCGGTCGGCACCACGCGCGACGCGAGGAAGGACGCGGTCGCGACGTGGGCGAGGCCGGCGTGGCCGTCGGCGTCGGAGGCGAGCTGATCGTCGGGCATCGGTCGCACAGTGTGGGGCGTGGGGCCGCCCGAAGGCGCCGCCGGCGGAACCTGGTCGCGCGCGCGGGGTTGACCGGACATGGTCCGCACCTCGCTGGTCCTCCTCGCCGTCCTGGCCGGGCTGCTCGCCCCGGCGGCGGCCGGGGCCGCCGCGGGCGATCTGACGATCGGGGGCTGGCGCCCGGTCAGCGGCGCGGAGCGCGCGCTGCTCACCGACGGCGAGCGCTTCGTCGTGACGCGCTCACAGACCGGTGCCGGCGCTTCGTTCCCGCCGCCTTCCCCCGGTTTCATGCGCTCGACAACTCAAGCCACGACGGCTCACGGTTTCACGTGGTGTCGGTCGGCCGCCACTGGATCTACCTCACCCGACACGGCTACCACTTCGCCGACGACGTCCTCGTCGCGCTGTCCGGCGAGCAGCTCGCGCCCGCACCGGCGAACGCCGCCGACATCACGGTCGACCCGGACCGCGCGACCGGGACGCGACGCCTGTGCGCGGGCATCCGCCGTCCGATCGGCTTCTCCGAGCTCGGGGAGCTGCCGTTCGGTGTCGTCGACTACCACCGACCCTACGCGCTCGTCGGCTCGGGCCGCCTGCGGCGGTGCACCGGCGCGCCCGCCGTCCCGCGCGGCGCGATCCTGGCAGCGCTGAGCGACGATCACCTGAGCTGGGCCACCGGTCGGCTCCTGCGGGTCAGATCGACGGCCGCGCGCCGGACCGTCCGGCGCACCGCGCCGCGTAGCGTGCGGCTGATCGCGCTCACGCGCCGCTTCGTCTACATCCAGGCGGGCACCGGGAGGGACCGCCGCACCTACCGCGCCGCCCTGCGCACGCGCTGAAGCCGCGGCCGGGTCGCGATCAGTCGCGCCAGTGAAAGAGCGGCGCGGTCGCCGTCAGCTCGAAGATCCGCTGGACCGGGTGCGGTCCGCGCACGAGGCCGATCAGGCGACCCTCGTGCTCGGCGGCCCTGTGCAGCCCGATCAGCACGCGCAGGCCGGTGGAGTCGATGAACCCGACGTCGCGCAGGTCGATGACGACGCGATCGCGTCCGTCGGCGTGCAGTGCGGCGACCTCGCGCTCCAGCACGTCGGCGGACTCGAGGTCCAGCTCGCCCGCGAGCGCGAGGACGACCTCGTCGTGAGCGACGACGACGTCGACCTGAAACGGCTGCACCGGCGAAGACGAAGACGCGGTCATCGCATCACCTCCCGATCGAGGGCACGCACATTGTCCTTCTCTATCGGCAGCGTCGGGATGGACCTTTAGTCCAATGTGGCGGTTTGCGCTCAAGTCCGGGATCGGACGTGTCAACGCTGGCGATACCACCGGCGCTCCTCGAGCTCGCGGAAGACGACGACGTTGCGCCCGCACGTCGTGACGACCTCCCAGTAGCGCCGGCGCAGCGGCCGGTCGGTCCACCAGCGGTCCTCGATGAGCCAGCTCTCGCGGACGGCGTCGACGGCGCGCCCGTCGACCGCAGTCGGGACGCCGTGGTCGTCGGCCTGCACCCGGGCCGGGCGCGGCTCGCCGATCCGGCGCGGGCCCGGGCTCATGGTTCGCTCCCGCCCGCGCTGGGCGAAGACGGATGAAAGGGGGTCAGCACGACGCGCCGCTCGGGCACGCGCGAGTCCGGATCGATCTCCAGCACGCGCAGCGCGGCGTCGGGGCCGGCCGCGGCGCGAGCCTGGCGGACGGCCTCGCGCAGGCGTTCGTCGCGCCGCGCGGCGCCGTCGTCGAAGAGCGCGCGATCGCCGGAGTGCGGCGGGCCGAAGCGCTCCACGGTGAGCTCGAGCACCTCGGCGGGGGCGGGCAGCAGCGCGAGGCGGTTGCCGAGCACCATCCGCATCCGCTGCGCGTCGGCGAGCGCCTCGCGGAAGACGACGCGCTCGCGCCACGTGCCGCCCTCGACGAGCCGCGCCGCGAGCACGACGGCGCGCAGCGTGCGCCCGCGCCGTTCGCGGCGCGCGAGCAGGCGGTCGACGAGCAGCCCCAGCGCGCGGCCCAGCTGCTCGCCCGAGCCCGACTCGGGCAGCTCGAGCTCCTCGCGCAGCAGCTCGCCGGGCAGGCGCGGCGCCAGCGGCGTGTCCTGGCCGCGGGCGAGGTCGTGGGCCAGCAGCCCGGCGCGGCCGAAGCGATCGGCGATCGCGCTGCGCGGCAGCGCCGCGAGGGCGCCGAGCGTCGCGATCCCCAGCCGCTCGAACGGCTCGACGAGCGCCGCCGTCTCGGCGCGGCGGCGCAGCAGCGCGACGGGATGCGGCGCGAGGTCGGCCGCGCCCGCGACCTTCGCGGGCCGCCGCACGCGCGCCGCGGAGGCCGCGACCATCGCGCAGAAGCGCGTCGGCCCCTGCCCGACGCGCGGGCCGGCGAGCACCCGGCGCAGGCGCTCGTCGCCCAGCGCGGCGAGGTAGCCGTCGGCGAGCATCCGCACGACGCGGCCGGCGTGCAGGCGCTCCAGGCCGCGCGCGTCGAAGCAGACCTCGCCGGGGCGCAGCGACTCGACCGCCGCGCCGAGGCTCTCCAGCCGGGCCAGCCCGCGCTCCCACGCCTCGGCGACGCCCATCGGATCCGGCGGCACGAGCGCGAGGCGCGGGCAGCGCGACAGGGCCTCCCCCATCCGCATCCCGGCGTGGATCCCGAACGTCTCGGCAGCCTGGGAGACGTCGCCGATGAACAGCTCGCGGCCGGGCTCCGGCGCCAGCGCCGCGGGCTCGCCCAGCAGCCCCGCTCGGCCGCCCGCCGCGACGGCGAGCTCGAAGCGCTCGAGCAGGATGCAGACGATCGTCATACGAACAGATGTTCG
>CAVVAG010000007.1:0-83009 GCA_963746165.1 uncultured Actinomycetes bacterium
GGTCGTGCCGAGGCGCTCCTTGGGGATGAAGTCCGCGGCGCGGACGATCGCGTCGCAGATCTCCTCGGCACTCTCCGGCCGCGGCGACTGCGTCACCGTCACGCCGATGTAGCACATCTGATCGTCGCGGCTGTTCTGTCTGATCGACTCGTAGATCGGGTCCTTGTCGCGCTCGGAGGCGAGCTGGATGAGGAAGTAGCCGGCGTTGATCTTGAACATCTCCGGCAGGAGGTTGTTGTAGGGCACGTCGGCGGAGTGCACCGAATCGCGATCGCCGCCGGGGCAGGTGTGGATGCCGATCTTCGTGCGCTCCTCGTCGGAGAAGTTCGCCAGCACGCGGTTGTTGAGCTCGATGAAGTGCGGCAGCAGGCCCGCGCCGGTCCACGGGTTGCGCGGATCCTCGCGCGTGGCCAGCCGGCCCTCCGTGAAGTCGATCGAGACGCGCGCGGCGCCGGCCTCGAAGGCCTTGCGGATGTCCGTCGTGCACTCCTGCACGATGTCCTCCTCGAAATCCTCGCGCGAGTAGCCGTCCACCGGGTCCTTCAGCGGATACAGCAGCGCGAGCATCGACGGCGCGATGACGGCCTGCTTCATCGGCTTGGACGCGTACGGAAACGACTTCTTCAGCGTGTCGGCCGCGTAGAAGTTGTACTTCAGCGGGCCGCCTCGAGCTTGGGCAGCTGGCGCCCGTGACCGTCGGCGAAGATCGCGAAGAACTGGCCGCCCGGCGCAAGGCCTTCGGCGAGACCGGTGCCGGCGAGCGTGTCGGCGATCGGGTAGGTCGCAAACGACGACCAGCGCTGCTCGCCGTCGGAGATGATCGGCGCGCCGGTCGCCTCGCCGCGCTCGATCGAGTCCTTGCAGGCCTCGTCCTGCAGCGCCTCGAGGTCCTCCTTGGAGATCTTGCCCTCGTCGTACTCCGCGTAGGCGGCCTGCAGCTTCGCCGGTCGCGGAAGGGAACCGACCGGCTCGGTCGGAATGCCCGTATCGGTCCTCGGGTCGTACTCGGTCATGCAGCTCTCCTCCTCGTTGGTCTCTCTCCTGCCAGCGCCAACCTGCTCTCCTGCTGCCCCACCGGTGCCGCTGCAGCACCGCTCCTGTGACGCAGCCCCCTCTCGCCACCCATGGCCCCACGTGTCGCGTCGGGCCTACGCGCTTGCCTCGCGCTCCAGCACCGTGATCACGGCGACCGCATTATCGCCCTCGACGAAGCCACCGGCATTCTGCGCGAGCGCCAGCCGGGGATCGAGATCGACCTGGCGGTCGCCCGCGCGGCCTCTCAGCTGCGCGACGAGCTCGACGAGCTGAAGGACTCCGGTCGCGCCGACCGGGTGCCCGCGCGAGAGCAGGCCGCCGCCGGTGTTGACCGGCAGCGCGCCGCCCAGCACGGTCCGGTCCTCCACGATCAGGCGGTTGCCCTCGCCCGGCGCCGCCAGCCCGAGATGCTCATACGCCTCGAGCTCGGCGGACGCCGTGGCGTCGTGCACCTCGAGGACGTCGACGTCCTCGGCGCTCAGCCCGCTCTGCTCGCGTGCCGTCGCGCTGGCGCGCTGTACGACCGAACCCGGCGCCGGGCCGCCGGTCGCGCTCAGGGCGCTGGCGCGGATGCGGATCGGTGCGGCGGCTCCGTTCGGGGTGCCGGTCACGATCAAGGCGGCTGCTCCGTCGCCGATCGGCGAGCACATCGGGAGCGTCAGCGGCGCCGTGATCATCCGGCTCGACAGTACCTCCTCGACCGTCATGGTGGTTCGAAACTGCGCGGCCGGGTTGTGGACGGCGTGGCGGCGGTTCTTGACGACGACGCGGGCGAAGTCGGCGGGGCTCCAGCCGTTGCGCTCGATCCGCCCGCGGGCGCGCTCGGCGTAGCTGTCCATGAACACGCTGTGATCCTCCGGAGCGTCCGCGAGCAGGTCGACGTCGGCTGCGCCGGCGAGCGCCTGGATCGACCGCCGCTTGTCGGGGTGCGACATCTTCTCCGAGCCGACGACCGCGACGGTCTCGTACAGGCCCGCATCGATCGCCATGCAGGCGAGGTGCACCGCCGTCGATCCGCTCGCACACGCGTTCTCCACGTTGACCGTCGGGATCCCCCCGTAGCGCGAGTGGCGCAGGGCGACCTGTCCGCGCACGCACTCCTGACCGGTCAGCAGGCCCGACAGCGCGTTGGAGAAGAAGATCGCTTCGATGCGGCCCGTGTCGGGGCCGGCGTCGGCCAGCGCGCCATCGAGCGCCTCGATGGCCAGGCCCGCGACCGTGGCGTCCGGAAATCGGCCGCACCGCGTGGCCGCCGAGCCGATGATGTGGGCGCCGGTCACGCGGCCTCGCTCGTGATGCTGGCCATGGTCGCTCTCTATCAGCACGCGGGCGCGATGACACGCATGACTCCCCCATAGAGCAGGTGATTCACCCCTTCCGGCGCGTTGTTGCGCTCCCGGACCCGACATATCGTCGCCGGGCCGGTCCGAGAGACAACGACGTGGCCCGTGTGGCAGCCGGACCCGAGCGAGAGGTGATGAGCGACGATGACCGAGCAGGCGACGATCGCGACGGCGGCAACGCGTACCGACCAAGGGGCCGCGGAAGCCGACGCGCTGGCGCCGTCTGCGCCCGTGGGCGCCCATCTCGTCGGCAGCGTGCCGCTGGGACGGTCGAGGAGGTCTTTCGCCGTACCGCCGAGGCGCTCGGCGACCGCCTGCGCCGGCTGCCCGACGGCGAGCCCGGCCGCGGTCTGACTGGATCCTCTGGCAGTACCCGGTCTTCAGCGCCCTGCCGCAGTTCGAGGTCGGCCCGCCCGGCCCGAACACCTACCGCACGCTGCCCAAGCTGCGGTTTCGCGAGGGGGAGCGCGGCGAGGACATCGTCCTCGACAACCTCGGCTTCGCCGACGCGGCGCTCTCGTCGTTCGCGATCTTCGCCAAGCTCAAGCGCGACGGCGTGATCCCGTCGCACGTGCGCTTCCAGGTCTCGTTGCCGACGCCGCTCGCGCCGGTCAGCGCGTTCATCGATCCCGAGCACCAGGCGCAGGTCGAGCCGGTCTACGAGGCGCGGGTCCTGCGCGAGCTCGACGAGATCTTCGCCGCGGTGCCACACGACCAGCTCGCGCTGCAGTGGGACACGCGGCTGGAGTTCGCGATCCTCGAGGGCATCAGCCCGGCCTGGTTTAGGGCACGCGGGCCGGGGTGCTCGAGCGCCTGCTGCGCGTCAGCCGGGGCGTGCCCGCGGCCGTCGAGCTGGGCTTTCATCTCTGCTACGGCGACGACTACCACGGGCACTTCACCGTGCCCGACGACACGCGCAAGCTCGTCGAGGTCGCCAACGCGCTCGCAACGGCGATCTACCGGCCGCTGAACTGGATCCACGTGCCGGTCCCGGCGCAGGCCGAGGACGAGTACTTCGCGCCGTTGCGGGAGCTGCGCCTCGATCGCACGACCGAGCTGTATCTCGGCGTGCTGCACCTGCAGGACGGCAAGGTCGGGGCGCGCCGGCGGATCAGCTGCGCGAGCCGCTACGTACAGAGCTTCGGCGTGGCCACCGACTGCGGGTGGGGACGCGGCGGATCCGCCGTCGTCGACGAGCTGTTCGAGCTGCACCGAGCGACCTGCGACGCCTCGACGTGCCGCGGGCGAAGCCGGCGTTCGAGTGGCCGGCCGGCTTCGACCGCATCCCCGATGAGGAATGGACGCGCGCGCCGCTCAGCGAGGCGGGCCTGGCGTACGACCACGTCGACGAGCACGGCTGGTACGACAACCTCAACCCGAGCGTCACGCAGCTCGCGGCGCACCTGAAGGACGGCGACATCCTCGTCGACTACTCCGGCGGGACCGGCATCCTGCTCGACCGCCTGCGCCTGCGGATCTTCGATCGCGCCGTCGGCACTATCGTCGTCGACGCGTCGGCGAAGTTCCTGCGCGTCGCGCACGAGAAGTACAAGGACGACCCGCGCTTCGCGGCGCGGCTGCTGCGCTTCATCAAGGAGGAGAAGCGGCTGCAGTCCCTCGACGAGGTGCTCGGGCCCGAGCTGCTGGAGCGCGGCGTCGACGCGATCGCGGCGGTCAACGCGATCCACCTCTATCCCGACCTCGACGAGGTGACGTCGGCGTGGGTGCGGGCGCTGAAGCCGGGCGGAAAGGTGTTCATCAACTCCGGCAACCTGCGCAACCCGAGCGCCAAGCCCGGGGAATGGATCCTCGACGAGACGGTGTGGGTCATCAACGACCTCGCCGAGAGCCTCGTGCGCAGCGATCCCGAGTACGCGCAGTACCGCGACGTGCTCGACGACACCAAGCGCCTGCAGGCCCATCACGCCCACCGCGACCGCGTGTTCATGCATCCGCGCCCGCTGGAGCACTACACCGAGGCGCTCGAGCGCAACGGCCTGACGGTGACCGACGTCAGCCAGGCGACGATCGTCGCGAACGTCACCGAGTGGTTCGAGCTCATGACGGCGTACCACGAGGCCGTCCTCGGCTGGGTCGGCGGCACGAAGCGCATCGAGGGCGAGGAGCCTTCCGAGGACGCGGTGCGCGATCGGCTGCAGATCATGCGCCACGCGATCGACACGATCTTCGGCGGGCGCGACTCGTTCAACGCCTGCTGGACGTACATCACGGCCACGAACGGGGGGTGAGGCGAGATCTCCCCAGGTCGTCGCCGGTTTGACGGGTCCTGCGCGCGAGCGTAGGGTCCGCTCCGGGGGGAGACCGGTCGGTCTCTCGTATCACCGTGTCAGTAGTGCCGCTCACGCACTCAGCGCCCTATGGTCGAGTTCTCGACAAGATCGGCGCGGGCCACTGCGTGGTCCTCGACGGCGCGACGGCGACGGAGCTCCCGCACCTCAGCGACGCCGAGCACGCCGTCGACGAGCGCCTGTGGGGTACGCGCGCGCTCGTCGAGGAGGCGGCCGCGGTGCGCGACGTGCACCGCGGGTACGTCGCCGCCGGCTGCGACGTCATCTCGACGAACACGTGGGGGCTGCCGAGCGCGCTCCTGCACGGGCGCGGCCCCCAGTGGAGCTCGACGCAGCCGGTGCACTGGATGGACCTCGCGCGCCGCGGGCTGCGTCTCGCCCGGCAGGCGGTCGCCGAGGGCGACCGCGGCGAGAGCTGTGCCGTCGCGTTCTCGATCAACGGCGACGTCGACTCCGACGAGGGCGAGAGCACGATCAGGCTGCTCGCGCGGCTGTTCGCCCACGAGCCGCCCGATCTGATCCTCCTCGAGACGCTGACGGTGATCCGGCCGTCGCTCTTCGCCACGGTCCAGGCGCTGCTCGACACGGGGCTTCCGGTCTGGCTGTCGTTCCGCCGCTGCCGACACGGCCTGTGCAGCGTCTACGGCCAGCACTGGGGCGGGCCGGAGGGCGACAGCTTCGGCCGCGCGGCGGCGCGCTTCGAGCAGATGGGCATCGACGCGCTGATGATCAACTGCATCCCGCCCGACCACGTCGACGGGATGCTGTCCTATCTGCGCGACTTCACCGACCTGCCGCTCGGCGTCTACCCCAACCTGGGCTACTACACCGACGAGGGCTGGCGCTTCGAGCCCGGCGTCGGCAGCGCCGAGTACGCGGCGATGGCCCTGCGCTGGCGGGCGGAGGGGGCGCAGATCATCGGCGGCTGCTGCGGCGTCGGCCCCGACCACGTCGCGGCCGCGCGCGAGCAGCTCGAGCAGGCGCACCCGTCGGCTCGGCGGCGTCCGCCGGCGGCGCGCGGCGCCGGCCGCGGACGGGCTCCGCGAGGAGCGAGCCGGCGCCGGCTCCCGCCTGGACCGATCACCGCGGCCGCCCGCTGCATCCGCTGGCGTTTCCGGACCTCGCCGTCGACCCCGGCGTCGTGACTCCGTCCAGCGCCAGCCTCATGGTCTGGCGCTACCTCTACGACCAGGCCATCGGAGCGCATCAGCGCTGCCTGGACATCGGATGCGGCACCGGCATCCTCGGCATCCAGCTTGCGCTCAACGGCGCGTCGCACGTGCGCGCCATCGACATCGACGAGCGCGCCGTGCGCAACACCGAGACCAACGCGCATCGAAACGGCGTCGGCGACCGCATGACCGCCGCGCAGATCGACATCTTCCCGTGGGTGCCCGAGGAGCGCTACGAGGTCATCGTGGCGTGCGTCGAGCAGACGCCCGTCGATCCCGAGTCGCACGCCACCGGACACCGGCCGATCGACTACTGGGGCCGGACGCCGCTGGACCCGGTGCTCGCGAAGCTGGCCGACGCGCTCGCGCCGGAGGGCGTCGCCTACGTCGTGCAGCTGTCGATCCTGTCGCAGCGGCGCACGGCCGAGCTGCTCGCGGCCGCCGGCATGGAGGTGCGCGTCGTCGAGTACGGGGTGTTCCCGTTCCCGGCCGAGCTCGAAAAGCACCGCGCCCAGGTCACGCGCGTGGAGCGCCTGAGCGATGCCAGCCACATGCGCGCCGGCGATCGCGACCTGCTCGTGGCGTACCTGCTCGAGATCCGCCGGCGCCCGGCCGACTCGGCTGGGCTGCGGGGCTCGGGGAGCTGTGACGTCCGGCGACGACGCGCTGCGGCTGGCTGCCTTCGAACACGTTCGCCGGGCGGTCGACACGCTCGCGCAGCTCGGGCCGGCCAGCCAGATCGTCGATCGCTGCGCCGCCGCGGCCGCCGCCGCGGCCGATCTCGACCGGGTCGTCTTGAGCCGGATCGAGAGGGCACGCTCGTCGTCGAGCGCGTTCACACGGGCGGCGACCGGCGCAACGGCGGCGACGAGCCCCTGGGTCAGGCCGCCGCTGCGCCTGTCCTATCCACTGCTGGAATGCGAGCTGCTGCGCCGCCGGCAGGCGCGGCTCGTGACCGACATCGACCACTCGCAGCCGGCGCGCTACGCGTTTCTGGACACGATGCGCTGGCGCGCGTACGTCGCCACGCCGATCCTCGTGGACGGCGTCGCCGTGGGGTTCCTGCACGGCGACCGCGCGCCGGACCGGCGAGCGCTGGCGCAGCTGGACGCCGATGCGCTGGAGCACTTCGCGGCGTGGTTCGCCGTGGTGTTCGAACGCGCCGTGCTGCGCCGCCGGCTGCGCGACCAGCGTCGCGAGATCCGCCGCATCTCGTCCTGGGCCGAGGCCCGCAGCGGCGAGCTGAGCGACCGCGCGATCGACTTGTCGAGCAACGTCTCCGAGGAGCAGGACCGTCGCGCCGGTGCCCCGGAGCTGCTCACCGAGGACGGCCTGACCACGCACCTGACGAGCCGGGAGATCGACGTCCTGCGCCTCATGGCCGAGGGCAAGACCAACGGCGACATCGCCCGCGTGCTGTTCGTCTCGGAGGGCACGGTCAAGTTCCACGTCAAGAACATCCTGCGCAAGATGCAGGCGTCCAATCGCGCCGATGCCAGCGCGCGGTATCTGCGCCTGACGCTGAACGACGGCGTCGCCGGTCGAGACTCCCACCCTTCGGTAGGGCAAGACCTCCCCCACGGGAGGTGTGCGCGGCAGCCGCCCGCAGCATGCTGCGGCCGATGGCCATCACGGTAGTCGGCTCGATCGCCTTCGACACCGTCGCGACGCCGTTCGGCCGCCGCGAGCGGATGGTCGGCGGCGCCGCGACGCACTTCGCGCTCGCCGCGTCGTTCTTCGACGAGGTCCGCGTCGTCGGCCCGGTCGGCGACGACTTCGACGACGACGCCCTCGCGCTGCTTCGACGCGCGACACGAACACCGAGGACGTCGAGCGGGTCGCGGGCGGCAAGAGCTTCTTCTGGGCCGGCGAGTACGGCTGGGACCTCAACTCGCGCGAGACGCTCGACACGCAGCTCGGCGTCTTCGAGACCTTCCAGCCGAAGCTGAGCGCCGCGTCGCGCCAGGCCGACGTGCTGTTTCTCGCGAACATCCAGCCCGGACTGCAGCGCGACGTGCTCGACCAGTGCGAGCGCGCGCGGTTCGTCGCGCTGGACTCGATGAACCTCTGGATCGACATCGCGCGCGCGGACCTCGTCGACGTGATCCGCCGCGTCGACTGCCTCGTCCTCAACGACGCCGAGCTGCGCCAGCTGACGGGCAAGCCGAGCCTCGTCGGCGCGGCCCGCGAGGCGCTCGTCGTGGGGGCCGTCGGCGGTCGTGGCCAAGCAGGGCGAATACGGCGCCGCCCTGCTCACCGCCGACGGCTTCTTCGCCCTGCCGGCCTATCCGCTGGAGACCGTCGTCGACCCGACCGGCGCCGGCGACACGTTCGCCGGCGGCTTCGTCGGCTACCTCGCGCGCCACCTCGACGAGCTCGACGACGACGGCCACGCTGCGCCGCGCGATGGCCTACGGGACGGCGCTGGCGTCGTTCAACGTCGAGGAGTTCGGCACCGATCGCGTCGCGCGCCTCGAGGCCGACGAGCTGCACGAGCGCGTGGCCGACCTGCAGCAGATGACGAGTCTCGAACCCACCCGCGAGGAGGAGTTGCAGCCGATGACGAGCTTCGCCCACACGAGTACCTGTTCACGTCCGAGTCGGTGACGGAGGGGCATCCCGACAAGGTCGCCGATCAGATCTCCGATGGCGTGCTGGATGCCGTCATGCGCGACGATCCGACGGGTCGCGTGGCCTGCGAGACGCTGGTGAACACCGGTCTGGTGGTCGTGTCGGGCGAGATCTCGACGCAGACGTACGTCGATATCCAGGCAGGTCGCGCGCGACACGATCCGCGGGATCGGCTACATCGACGCCGATCTGGGGTTCTCGGCGGACTCGTGCGCGGTGCTGAACGCGATCGACAAGCAGTCGCCGGACATCGCGCAGGGCGTCGATCGGTCCTACGAGACGCAGACCGATCCGTCCGACGACGACGAGCTCGACATCGCGGGTGCGGGCGACCAGGGGATGATGTTCGGCTACGCGACGAACGAGACGCCGGAGCTCATGCCGCTGCCGATCTCGCTGGCGCACCGGCTCGCCCAGCGGCTCGCGCGTCGTCCGCCACGAGGGGACGCTGGGCTACCTGCGCCCGGACGGCAAGACGCAGGTGTCGGTGCGCTACGTCGACGGGGTGCCGGCCGCGATCGAGAAGCTGCTGATCTCCACGCAGCACGCACGACAGCGCGGCGCGCGAGCAGATCCTCGACGACCTGTGGGAGCACGTCGTCCTGCCGGTCCTGCCGGCCGACATGTACGACGCGAACGGCGCTGCGCCAGGAGTTTCTCGTCAATCCGACGGGCCGCTTCGTGATCGGTGGGCCGGTCGGCGACTGCGGGCTGACGGGCCGCAAGATCATCGTCGACACCTACGGCGGGATGGCCCGCCACGGCGGCGGCGCGTTCAGCGGCAAGGATCCGTCGAAGGTCGATCGCTCGGCGGCGTATGCCGCGCGCTGGGTGGCCAAGAACATCGTCGCGGCGGGGCTCGCCGATCGCTGCGAGGTGCAGGTCGCCTACGCGATCGGCGTCGCGCATCCGGGTCAGCGTGATGGTCGAGACGTTCGGCACCGAGAAGATCGAGCGCGAGCGGATCGCGGCGCTCGTCGACGAGCACTTCGACCTGCGTCCGGGCGCGTTTCGCCAGCGAGCTCGACCTGCATCGCCCGATCTATCAGAAGACCGCCGCGTACGGCCATTTCGGCCGCGACGATCCGGACTTCACGTGGGAGCAGACCGGCAAGGCCGACCTGCTGCGCGACGCCGCCGGCCTCACCGCGGGCGCCGCGGCCTGAGCCATGGACACCGTCGGAATCGTCGGCGCGGGCCAGATGGGCTCGGGCATCGCCGAGGTGGTCGCGGTCGCGGGCCTGCGCGCGATCGTCCACGAGCCGCGAGCCGCGCCCGCTGCGACGCCTCCGAGGCGCGCATCGCGGCCTCGCTGGCGAAGGCGGTCGACCGCGGCAAGCTCGATGCCGGACGCCGCCGCCGAGGCGCCGAGCGGATCGTCTACACGACGCGGCTCGACGATCTCGCCGAGTGCGAGCTCGTCGTCGAGGCGGTGACGGAGGACCGCCAGATCAAGTGCGACGTCTTCCGCCGCCTCGACGAGCGGCTGCCGCCCGACGTCATCCTCGCCTCGAACACCTCGTCGATCCCGATCACCACCCTCGCGCAGGCGACCTCCCGCCCGAGCCGCGTGCTGGGGCTGCACTTCTTCTCGCCGGTCCCGGTCATGGCGCTCGTCGAGATCGTCCCCGGCTACGCGACGAGCGCGGAGGCCGTCGAGGCGGCCGAGGGCTTCGCGCGCCGGCTCGGCAAGCACGCGATCCGCTCCAAGGATCGCGCCGGCTTCGTCGTGAACCTCCTGCTGATCCCGTACCTCGTCGGCGCCATCCATCTCTTCGACGCCGGCTACGCGACGCGCGAGAACATCGACGAGGCGATGACGCTCGGCTGCGGCCACCCGATGGGGCCGCTCGCGCTGTGCGACTTCATCGGCCTGGACGTCATCGACGGCATCTGCGCGTGCCTGTACGAGGAGTACGGGCGCGAGGAGTTCGCCGCGCCGCCGCTGCTGCGCCGCATGGTCGCCGCCGGCGCCCTGGGCCGCAAGGCCGGCCACGGCTTCTACGAGTACGCGCCCGCGCGCCCCGTCGCGCTGGCGAGCCGATGACGACGACCGCGCCGGACCTCGTCCCGCTGTACGGGCTGACCGAGGATCACCTCGCGTTTCGCGACGTCATCCGCGAGATCGTCGCCGCGCGCGTGGCGCCGCGCGCGGCGGCGATCGACGCCAGCGGCGAGTTCCCCGAGGACGTGCGGCGGCTGTTCGCCGACCACGACCTGTTCGGGCTGCCGTTCGACGAGGCCCACGGCGGCACCGGCACCGGCGCGCTCATGCTGTGCGTCGCGATCGAGGAGGTCGCCAAGGCGTGCGCCTCCTCGTCGCTGCTGCTCGCCGTCCAGGACCTCGGCTCGCTGCCGATCCGCCTGGCCGGCTCGGAGGAGCTCAAGGCGCGCGTGCTGCCGCGCCTGGCCAGCGGCGAGTGGCTGGCGGCGTTCGCGCTGTCGGAGCCCGAGGCCGGCTCGGATCCGCGCGCGATGCGCACGCGCGCGCGGCGCGACGGCGACGAGTGGGTCATCGACGGCGCCAAGAACTGGATCACGAACGCCGGCGTCGCCGACGTCTACGTCGTCTTCGCGGTCACCGATCCGCGACGCGCCGGGCTCGCGCGGGATCTCGGCCTTCGTCGTCGAGGCCGACCGGCCCGGCTTCTCGGTCGGCCGCCTCGAGCACAAGATGGGGATGCGCGGCTCACCGACCGGCCAGCCGGTGTTCGACGGCGTGCGGGTCCCCGCCGCGAACCTCATCGGCGAGGAGGGCGAGGGCTTCAAGATCGCGATGCGCACGCTGGACCACTCGCGCCTGGGGATCGCCGCGCAGGCGCTCGGCATCGCCCAGGGCGCGACCGACTACGCCGTCGCCTACGCGCGCGAGCGGATCGCGTTCGGGCAGCCGCTCATCGACCTGCAGGGCATCCAGTTCAAGCTCGCCGACATGGAGACGCGCTGCGCGGCGGCGCGCGAGCTGCTCTACCGCGCCGCGGCCAAGGCCGAGCGCGGCGAGCGCGACCTCGGCAAGTACTCGGCGATGGCCAAGCTCTTCTGCTCCGACGTCGCGATGGAGGTCACCGTCGAGGCCGTGCAGGTGCTCGGCGGCTACGGCTACGTCACCGAGTACCCCGTCGAGCGCATGATGCGCGACGCGAAGCTCACGCAGATCTACGAGGGCACGAACGAGATCCAGCGCGTCGTCATCGCCCGGGCGCTGCGCGGATGACGACGCATCCGCCGGCCGCGGCGGCGGTGCCGACGACGCACGAGGAATGGCAGGCCGCCTACCGCCTCTCCCCGGAGAGCGGCGGCCCGTTTCACGACGCTCAGCGGCGAGCCGGTCAAGGCGCTCTACACGCAGGCCGACCTGCCCGACGACGAGGCGATCGGCCTGCCGGGCGTCTATCCGTTCACCCGCGGCGTCTACCCGTCGATGTACCGCGGGCGGCTGTGGACCGTGCGCCAGTTCGCCGGGTTCGGCACCGCCGAGGAGACCAACGAGCGCTTCCGCTACCTGCTCGACCACGGCCAGCAGGGGCTGTCGACGGCGTTCGACATGCCGTCGCTGATGGGTCACGACTCCGACCATGCGCTGTCGCTCGGCGAGGTCGGCCGCGAGGGCGTCGCCGTCGACACGCTCGACGACATGCAGACGCTGTTCGCCGGCATCGACGTCGGCGAGGTCAGCGTGTCGATGACGATCAACGCGCCGGCGGCGATCATGCTCGCCTTCTACGTCGTCGCGGCGGAGCGCGGCGGCGTGCCCGCCGACCGGCTGAGCGGCACGATCCAGGCCGACATCCTCAAGGAGTACATCGCCCAGAAGGAGTGGTGCTTCCCGGTCGACCCGGCGATGCGGCTGTGCGGCGACATGATCGAGTGGTGCACGACGGACATGCCGCGCTGGCATCCGGTGTCGATCTCCGGCTACCACATCCGCGAGGCCGGATCGACGGCGGCGCAGGAGCTCGCCTTCACCCTCAAGGACGGCCTGACCTACGTCGAGCAGGCCGATCGAGCGCGGCTTGGACGTCGATGCCTTCGCGCCGCGTCTGAGCTTCTTCTTCAACGCGCAGATCGACTTCTTCGAGGAGATCGCCAAGTACCGCGCCGCCCGGCGGATCTGGGCGCGCGAGCTGCGCGAGACCTTCGGCGCGGTCAACCCCAAGTCGTGGCTCATGCGCTTTCACACGCAGACGGCGGGCGTCTCGCTGACGGCCCAGCAGCCGCTGAACAACATCACGCGCACGGCGATCGAGGCGCTGGCCGGCGTGCTGGGCGGGACGCAGTCGCTGCACACGAACTCCTACGACGAGGCGCTCGCGCTGCCGACGGAGGAGGCCGTCCAGATCGCGCTGCGCACGCAGCAGGTCATCGCGCACGAGACCGGCGTGACGAACACGATCGATCCGCTCGGCGGCTCGTACTTCGTCGAGGCGCTGACCGACCGGCTCGAGGAGCTCGCGTACGACTACTTCCGCAGGATCGACGAGCTCGGCGGGATGGTCGAGGCCGTCAAGCAGAACTTCCCGCAGCGCGAGATCGCCGACGCCGCCTATGAGCTGCAGACCGCGATCGACGCCGGCGAGCGCATCGTCGTCGGCGTCAACCGCTTCCAGAGCCGAGGGCGATGCCGACATCCAGACGCTGCGGATCGACCCGGCGCTCGAGCGCAAGCAGCTCGACCGCCTGCAGGGCGTGCGCGCCCGGCGCGACGGCCGCGCCGTCGAGGCCACCCTCGCCGACCTGCGCGACGACGCGGCGCGCGCCGGACGCGAACCTCATGCCGGCGCTGCTGCGGTGCGCGCGCGTCCACGCCAGCGAGGGCGAGATCATCGCCGCACTGCAGGACGTCTGGGGCGGCTACCTCGAGACACCGGTCTACTGAGATGCCGGCCACGGCCGCTCGCAAGCTGCGCGTCGTCGTCGCCAAGCCCGGCCTCGACGGTCACGACCGCGGTGCGAAGATCATCGCCCGCGCTCTGCGCGACGCCGGCATGGAGGTCATCTACACCGGGCCTGCACCAGACCCCCGAGCAGATCGTCGAGACCGTCATCCAGGAGGACGCCGACGCCATCGGCCTGTCGATTCTGTCCGGGGCCCACATGACGCTCGTTCCGCGCATCGTGACGTTGCTGCGAGAGCAGGGCGTCGGCGACGTGATCGTTACGGTAGGCGGCACGATCCCCGAGCCACGACATCCCCGAGCTCGAGCGGCTCGGTGTTGCCGCGGTCTTCACCCCGGGAGCCGTTCTGCAGGACATCATCGACTTTCTGCAGCGAAGCGTCGGCGAGCGAACGCCGGCGTGAGACGCCGCGGCGTCCTCCCGGTGAAGGCCGGGAGCGTGGAATCTCCGCGTGCCGGCTGACGGGCTGCTCGCGCTGTTGGACATGGCCGCGATCGTGGCGGTTGCGTGGGTCGGCGGCATCGTCGCGCAGCGGCTGAGCCAGCCGCGCATCGCGGGTGAGATGACGGCGGTCTTCGCGACGGCACTGCTGGTCGGCGGGCAGATCGCGGACGTCGTGCCCGGTCAGCAGGCGGGCGGCAGGATCGCCGCGCTGTTTCCGGAGACGGCGCTCACGCTCGTCACGGTCGTGGGCGGCGCCGGGCTCGTGCTGTACATGCTGCTCGTGGGGATCACGATCGACCCCGCGCCGATGCGCGAGCGCGCCGGCGCGATCGTGTTGCTGGCGATCGCTTCGGCCGGCGCCATGCTGGCGCTGGCGCTCGTCGCCGGGCCGCTGCTCATCGAGGCCGGCGGGTGGAAGCCGGCGGGCGTCGCGGACGGCGCGTTCGTGCTGGCCGTCGCCGCGGCGCTCGGCGCCGTCGGCCTGCCGATCGTCGCCCGGATCCTCGAGGACCGCGCAGATGTCACATGGCGCGGTCGGCTCGATCGCCATCGTCGCCGGGACCGGCGCAACGGCGCTCGCGGTGCTCGCGGCGGCGGTCGCCATCGGCGGCGGCGACGTCCCGGCCGGCGGGCGCGCGGTGGCGCGCATGGGCGCGGGGCTCGTCCTGCTCGCGCTCGTGCTCGTGGTCGCGCGGCGGCGCTGGTTCGCGGTTGGCGCGCCCTGTCGCGGTCGCCGCCGTGGTCGTGCTCGCGGTGGGCGCTGCGCTCGCCGGCGACCAGCTCCTCTCGAGCCTGATCCTCGGGCCGCTCATCGTGGGCATCGCCGTCAACAAGGGCGGCGGGACCGCAGTCGCGCTCGAGCGCTGCCTCGGGGTCGCGGTGCGGCGCGTCGGCCTGCCGATCTTCCTCGGGGTGGCGGCGCTGCACACCGACCTGCACGAGCTGCACTCCGGCGTCCTCGCCCCGGTCGTGGCGCTGCTCGCCGCTGTGATCGCGATCAAGGTCGCCGTCGCCTACGCGGCCGCGCGCGCCGCGGGACTCGGCTCCGCCGACGCGCGCGCGATGGGGGCCCTCATGCAATGCGGCGGCGTCATGACGATCGCGGTTTCCCTCGACGTGCTCGACGCCCACCTCATCGGCGCGCGGATGCACGCCACGCTCACGCTGATCGGCCTCGTCACGACGATCGCCGCCGGGCCGCTGCTGCCGCGGGTGCGGGCGCTCGTGCGCGTCTCCGCGGCACGGATCGAACCGGTCGCGAGTGGCAGCGATGGGCGAAGATGACGGCATGGCCTTCGCGTTCCGGCCCGGCCGCTCCGACGAGTCTCCCGGCCGCGAGCTGCTCGCCGAGCTGATCGCCTACTTCAACGAGATCTACCCGGGCCGAGCCGCGCGGCCGGGCTCGGTCACGGCACCCGACGAGATGGTGGCGCCGCACGGCGTGTTCCTCGTCGGCTACGAGAACGGCGACCCGATCGCCATCGGCGGCCTGCGGCCGATCGAGGAGAACGAGGTCTGCGAGATCAAGCGGATGTACGTCGTGCCGGCCGCGCGCTCGCGCGGGGCCGGGAGGGCGCTGCTGGCCGCGCTCGAGGATGCGGCGCGTGCCATCGGCTACGAGCGCGTCCGCGCTCGACGCGGGGCCCGCAGCAGCGCCACAGCCGCGCGCTGTTCGCGACCGCAGGCTATGTCGAGATCGAGCGCTACAACGACAACCACATCGCCGACTACTTCGCGGAGAAGCGGCTGCGCGGTGGCGAGGGCTAGAAGACGACCGTGCGCTCTCCGTCGCGCACGATGCGGTCCTCGCAATGCCACTGCACGGCCCGCGCGAGGACCGTGCGCTCGACGTCGGCGCCGCGGCGCTCGAGCTCCTCGGGGCTGTCGCGGTGCGTGACGCGGACGACGTCCTGCTCGATGATCGGCCCCTCGTCGAGGTCCTCGGTGGCGTAGTGCGCGGTTGCGCCGATCAGCTTCACGCCGCGGCTGTGCGCGCGTGTGTGGGGACCGGCGCCGGCGAAGGACGGCAGGAACGAGTGGTGGATGTTGATGACCGGCACGCCGACGCCCGACAGGAAGTCGGCCGAGAGGATCTGCATGTAGCGCGCGAGGACGATGAGGTCGAAGTTGCCCGCCAGCAGCTCGACCTGGCGGTGCTCGGCCTCGGCCTTCGTCTCCCGGCTGACCGGGATGTGGACGTAGGGCACGCCAAAGGCGCGAACGTCGTCGGCGAGATCGGGATGGTTGGAGATGACGAGGCCGACGTCGAGGTCGAGCTCCTCGCGCCGCGCGCGCCAGAGCAGGTCGAGCAGGCAGTGGTCGTAGCGGCTGACCATGATCGCCGCGCGCTTGGGCACCCCGGCGTCGGCGAAGGACCACTGCATGCCGAACGGGCGTCCGACCTCGGCCGCGAAGCGCTGCTCGAGCTCGTTGCGCATCGCCTGCAGCCCGGCGCGGTGAAAGACGACGCGCAGGAAGAAGCGCCCACCCTCGAGATCGGTCGAGTACTGGCCGGACTCTGCGATGTTCGCGCCGAGATCGAAGAGAAAGCGCGAGACGGCGGCGACGATCCCCGGCCGATCCGGGCAGGAGACGAGCAGGCGGCCGATGTCCGGGGTGCGGCTGCGACGGGTCACGCCGACGAATCTAGGCGTTCGGCGACGAGGACGGTGCGCCGGCTGTTCACGCCGGCCTCCGCGCCGGCGCGAACGATCGTACGTCCGCGGTGGATCCGGCTTAGGATCAGGCCATGACGGCGTTGATCGGGCGCGGCGCGGAGCTGGATCGGCTCGTGGAGGCGGTCGACCGGGCGCGGACGGGCAGCGGCGGTCTCGTGCTCCTCGCCGGGGAGGCGGGCATGGGCAAGACGCGGCTGGCCGGCGAGGTCGCCCGCCGGTGCGGCGACGTGCTCGTGCTCAGCGGCGCGGCCAGCCACAGCGGCACCGTCCCCTACGGACCGGTCGTCGCCGCGCTGCGCGGGCACCTGCGCCGCGACCCGCGCGCGCTCACCGACTGCGGGCCGCTGGCGTCGCACCTCGCGATGATCCTGCCCGAGCTGGGCGAGAGCGCCCCCGCGACGGACCGCCTGACGTTGTTCGAGGCGATCTGCTGCGCGCTGGCCAAGCTCGCCGAGAGCCAGCCGGTGCTGATGCTGCTCGACGACCTGCATTGGTCCGACGAGGCGACGCTCGAGCTGCTGTCGGCCGTCGCCGATCGGCTCGGCGAGCTGTCCGTCCTCGTCGTCGCGGCGTATCGCAGCGACGGCCTGGCGCGCGATCACGGGCTGCGGCGCCTGCGCCACGAGCTGCGCCGCGCGCGCCGGCTCGACGAGCTCACGCTCGGGCCGCTCGAGCCCGACGGGGTGGCGCAGCTGCTCGCCGACGCGCTCGACAGCCCGCCGTCGCCGTCGCTCGTGCGCTCGGTCCACGCCTCGACGCAGGGAACGCCCTTCTTCGTCGAGGAGCTGGCGGCCGCGCTGCGGGTCAGCGGGGCCCTCGAGCAGGGCCGCGGCGGCCTGGAGCTCGCTCGCCATGGCGAGATCCCGCTGCCGGACACCGTCCGCGACGCGGTGCTCATCAGCGCGTCGGAGCTGTCGGGCGAGGGCCGCGCGGCCGCCGATGCCGCCGCGGTCGCGGGTGAGCTCTTCGATCTCGATCTGGTCGCGTCGCTGTCGAGCTCGCACGGGGTCGCGGAGCTGCTCGAGCGAGGCCTGGCACGCGAGCAGGACCCAGGCACCGGAGTGTTCCGGCATGGGCTGGCGCGCGACGCGCTCTACGCCGACGTCCCGTGGATGCGGCGGCGAGCGCTGCACCGCGCGCTGGCCGAGGCGTGCGAGGCGGCCGGCGCGCCCAGCCGCGTCATCGCGGTGCACTGGCTCGGCGCTCGCGACGGCGCCCGGGCGCGCATGGCGCTCCTGCGCGCCGCCGGCGAGTCCGAGCGGGTGCACGCCTTCCGCGACGCGGCGGACGCCGATCGCCAGGCGCTGGACCTCTGGCCCGACGGCGAGGACGACGCCCTGCGGCTGCAGACGCTCGAGCGCTACGCCGGGTGCGCCGAGCTGTCGGGACAGCTCGCGGAGGCGGCGCGCGCGTGGCGCGAGCTGGCCCTCGTCATGGGCGGGCTCGCGCATGCCCGCGCGCAGCGCCGTCTCGCCGCCGTGCTCGAGCTGCGCGGCGACCGCGAGGCCGCGTTCGCGGCGCGCGGTCTGGCCGCCGAGATGCTCGCGGCCCACGGTGCGCCGGCCGAGGCCGCCGTCGAGCACCTCGCGATGGCCAACCAGCGACGTATGGCGGCGCAGCACGGGGAGGCGATCGCGCTGGCCCGCCTGTCACGCGAGGAGGCCGACCGCGCGGATCGGCTGGACCTGCGGCTGCGCGCCGACGGCCTCGAGGGCATGGCGCGGGCCAAGCACGGCGAGTACGAGGCCGGCCTCGCGACCGTTCAGGCCGCGCTGGCGCTCGCGCTCGAGCATGACCTGACCGCGGTCGCCGCCGACCTGTACCAGCGCCTGAGCGTGGCGCTCTACGACTCCGCCGACTTCCCCCGTGCCGAGCAGGCGCTGGACACGGCGCTCGATCTCTGCCAGACCGCCGGCGAGAGCGGGGTGGAGGTGGCCTGCGTCACGTGCATGGCCTACGTGCTGCGCGAACGCGGCGAATGGGAGCGCGCCGCGCAGATGAGCCGGGAGCTGATCGCGAGCGACACCGCCGCATGGGTCGCCGAGGGACTGCTCGGCGCGATCCACTGCTGGGGGGGACGCCTCAGCTCGGCCCGGCGACTGCTCACCTCGTCGCTCGCGGTCGCCACGAGCGTGCAGCACTACAACATGGCCGTCGACTCCACCGCGTGCCTCGCGCGCATCGCCGCCGCAGAGGGCGCCCACGACGAGGCCGCCGAGCACTGCCGCTCGATCCTCGTGCGCTGGGAGGACAGCGACGATCACCACTACGCGCTCGCCCCGCTGCGCTGGGGGGCGACCTTCTACGCGAGCCGCGGCGATGCGCGAGGCGCGCACGCATGCGCCGAGGCCCTGAGCCGGATCGCGTCGCAGACCGGGCACGCGGAGGCACTGGCGGCGCTCGGCTGTGCGATCGCCGAGACGGCGCTGCTCGACGGCGACACGGACACGGCCGCCGAGCAGGGCGCCCGCGCCGTGGAGCTGCATCGCGGTCTGGACATGCCCTTCGAGCGCGCCCAGATCGAGCTGCGGGCCGGCGTCGCGCTTGCGGCGGCGGGAGAGCGCGAGCCGGCGCTCGAGCGGCTGTCGAGCGCGTATCGCACGGCGCGCAAGCTCGGCGCCCGCCCGTTGGCGACCGAGGCTGCGCGCGAGGTCGCCCTGCTCGGCGAGTCGATCGCGCGGCGGCTCGGCACGCGTGCCGCCGCCGATGCCGAGGGCGCCGGCCTCTCGCGCCGCGAGCTCGAGGTGATGCGCCTGGTGGCGGTCGGGCGCACCAACCGCGAGATCGCGCAGGAGCTGTTTCTCAGCCGCCGCACCGTCGACATGCACGTCCGCAACATCCTGGGCAAGCTCGGCTGCCGGTCGCGCCTCGAGGCGACGCACCGCGCCGGCGAGCTGGGCCTGCTCGTCGCGGGCTGACAACGGCGGCCGTCGGCTGAGCTGCGAGCATCTGCGCGATGAGCAGCGAGGCCGTACCCGAACGCGCGCGGCGCCTGACGCCGGTCAAGCGCGAGGACGAGACGGTCACGCCGCTCGAGCTGTTCTTCGACCTCGTCTTCGTGCTCGCGCTGACGCAATGCACGGCGCTCATGGCCGACGAGCCGACCTGGGAGGGCCTGGCGAAGGGCCTGCTCGTGCTCGGCGTGCTGTGGTGGGCCTGGGTCGGCTACGCCTGGCTGACGAGCGTCGTCGATCCCGAGGACGACGCCGTCCGGCTCACGATCTTCGTCGCGATGGCCGCGCTGCTCGTGGCCGGTCTCTGCGTGCCCGAGGCCTTCGGCGAGGCCGGGCTGATCTTCGCGCTCGCCTACGCCGTCGTGCGGATCGCCCACATCGCGCTGTTCATGCTCGCCAGCCGCGACGAGCCGGGCCTGCGCTCCTCGGTGATCGGCCTCGGGATCTCGACGGCGATCGCCAGCGGGCTGCTCGTCGGCGCCTCGTTCGCCGACGACGCCCTGCAGGGCGGCCTGTGGGCGCTCGCGCTCGCGCTCGACATCGCGGGCCCCTACTTCTTCGGCGCCGCAGGCTGGAAGCTCGTCGCGCACCACTTCAGCGAGCGTCACGGGCTGATCGTGATCATCGCGCTCGGCGAGTCGATCGTCGCCATCGGCGTCGGGGCCGAGGAGACGGTCGACCTCGGCATCGTCGTCGCCGCGGTCGTCGGGACGGGCATCGCGGCGGCGCTGTGGTGGCTGTACTTCGACGTCGTCGCGCTCGTCGCCGCGCGACGGCTCTCGCGGGCCGAGGTCGGGCGTGAGCAGAACGAGATGGCGCGTGACTCGTACTCGATCCTGCACCTGCCGATGGTCGCCGGGATCGTGCTCGTGGCGCTCGGGATGAAAAAGACGCTCGGTCACGTCGAGGACCCGCTCAAGCTCGTCCCGGCGACCGCGCTGCTGGGCGGCACCGCGATGTACCTGCTCGCCCACGTCGCCTTTCGCTACCGCCACATTCGGACGTTCAACACCCGCCGCCTGGCGCTGTCGGTCCTGCTCGTCGCGTTCATCCCGGTCGCCGTCGAGATCACGGCGCTGGCCACGATCACGGCACTCGCCGCCGCGCTGGTGGCGCTCATCGTGGTCGAGACCCACAGCTACGGCGAGACGCGTCATCGCACGCGCGAGGAGCTGCGCCACGCGGGCTGACCGCCCGTCGCATTCGAGCCCGCGACGCCGTCGTATCTGAGACGATCGCAGCGCCTCTTCACAGCAGAAGAGCAAACGCCGCGGCAGTGAGCGCGGCGTCGGACGGAAGCGTCGCCACGCGAGCCGATGGCGGGCGCTTTGCCCCCCAGTATCGGAGGACCAATGGCTACTCAGCAGCTGCCCCGGATGCAGGTGCTCCACCACGGCGACAAGGGCGACCTCGCTCGCTCGCTGCAGGCCGCGTGCAACCGCCGGCTGGCGTCACGCGGGCTCGAGGCGCTCGCGGTGACGGAGAACGGCATCGTGAACGCCAAGACGCTCACGGCGGTCCGCAAGGCCGCGTGGGCGCTCGGCGCGCGCCAGGAGACATACGAGGCGATCACCGACGACGGCGTGATCTCGATCGGCGTGCAGCGGATGATCCGCAACCCCGGGCGGCGCACCGACGCGCAGAAGAGCCGCGGCAAGGCGCGCATGTCGCGCATGCGCGCACAGCGCAAGGAGCAGGCCAAGCACCCGAGGTCGGCCCGGCGGCGCGCGGTGAACGCCTTCCTCGCGAAGGTCGGCACGCGCGAGCAGCCGATGAACTCCAACGGCGGCGGGCTCATCACCCAGATGGAGACCTTCTGGGGCTTCGGCCGCGTGCCGTGGTGCGGCATCTCGGCGGGCTATCACGCCGCGAAGTTCGGCGGCGTGAAGGGCCTGCGCTCCGACGTCGCCTCCGTGCAGGCGATCACCACCCACGCCCACGCTGGGCATTCGCCCTACGGCAGGTTCCAGAAGAGCCCCGCCGGGGCGCTGGCGGGCGCCTTCGTGATCATCGGCGGGCCCGGCACGCACGTCGGGATGCTCGTCAAGCCGCTCAGCGGCGGTGCGGCGCAGACGGTCGAGGGCAACACCTCGTTCGGCCCCGGCGGCTCGCAGTCAAACGGCGGCTGCATCGCAGCGCGCACGCGCTCGGCCGCGGAGATCCACGGCGTGGCGACCATGAACTACCCGGGCTGAGAGGCGACGACGATGACCCAGCTGTGGACCCCTTCCGACGAGCTGCTCGCGCACGACCCGATCGCCCTGCAGAAGATCGAGCTGCCGTTCGAGCCGATCGACCTGCCGGCGCAGGGCATCTGGTTCAGCGACGAGACCGACGACGACGCCAACGAGGCGGCGGCGTGCGTCGTGCTCGCGTCCCTGGAAGACGACGACGTCGCCGGTGCGGACACCGGTGAGACCGACGACGACGAGGAGATCGACGACCCCGACGACGACGAGGACGTCAGCGGCGACGTCTGAGGCGACAGGATGCGGCGGCGAGCGGCGCCTCCCGCTCGCCGCGGCTACGCCACGGCCTCCCGCTTGGCCGCCCGCGCGGCCTTCACGCGGCTCGTCTGGTCCAGCGCGACCTTGCGCAGGCGGACGACGTTCGGCGTGACCTCGATGCACTCGTCCTCGCGCAGGAACTCCAGCGCCTGGTCGAGCGACAGCTTGCGCGGCGGGACGAGCCGGACGAGCTCGTCGGCCGTCGACGACCGGTGGTTGGTGAGGTGCTTCTCCTTGACGGCGTTGACGTCGAGGTCGTCGGCACGCGCGTTCTCGCCGACGATCATGCCCTCGTAGACCTCTTCGCCGGGAGCGACGAACATCGTCCCGCGCTCCTGCAGGTTAAACAGCGCGAACGAGGCGACCCTGCCGCGGCGGTCGGCGACGAGGGCGCCGGTGGGGCGGGTGCGCAGCTCGCCGAACCACGGCTCCCAGCCCTCGAAGACGTGGTGCAGCAGGCCGGTGCCGCGGGTCTCGGTGAGAAACTCGGTGCGAAAGCCGATCAGCCCGCGCGCGGGGACGATCTGCTCCATCCGCACCCAGCCCGTGCCGTGGTTGACGAGCGATTCCATCCGGCCCTTGCGCAGGGCCAGCAGCTGCGTGACGACGCCGACGTACTCCTCGGGGACGTCGATCGCGACGCGCTCGACGGGCTCGTGCAGCCTGCCGACGATCTCCTGGGTGAGGACCTGCGGCTTGCCGACCGTCAGCTCGTAGCCCTCGCGGCGCATGATCTCGACGAGCACCGCGAGCTGCAGCTCGCCGCGGCCCTGCACCTCCCAGGTGTCGGGACGCTCGGTGTCGAGCACGCGCAGGGAGACGTTGCCGATGAGCTCGGCGTCGAGACGGTTGCGCAGCTGGCGCGCGGTGACCTTCGAGCCGTCCTGGCCCGAGAGCGGCGACGTGTTGATGCCGATCGTGACGGAGAGCGACGGCTCGTCGACGGAGATCACCGGCAGCGGGCGCGGGTCGTCGGGATCGGCGAGCGTCTCGCCGATCGTGATCTCCGGGATGCCGGAGATGGCGATGATCTCGCCGGGCCCGGCCTCGTCGGTCTCGACGCGGTCGAGGTTGTCGGTGACGTACAGCTCGGAGATCTTCGCCGGCTCGATCGTGCCGTTCGCGCGACACCAGGCGACCGTCTGGCCGCGCTTGATCGTGCCCTGGCGCACGCGGCACAGCGCGAGGCGCCCGACGTACGGCGACGCGTCGAGGTTCGTGACCTGCGCCTGCAGCGGATGGCCCGGCTCGTGCGCGGGCGCGGGAATCCGCTCGACGAGGAGGTCCATGAGCGGGCGCAGGCTGTCGCTGAGGTCGTCGGGATCGTCGAGCGAGGCGTGGCCGGCCTTCGCATTGCAGTAGACGATCGGAAACTCGATCTGCTCCTCGTCGGCGTCGAGGTCGAGGAACAGCTCGTAGACCTCGTCGACGACCTCGGAGATGCGCGCGTCGGGGCGGTCGACCTTGTTGACGACGAGGATCACCGGCAGGCGCGCCTCGAGCGCCTTGCGCAGCACGAAGCGCGTCTGCGGCAGCGGGCCCTCGCTGGCGTCGACGAGCAGGAGGATCCCGTCGACCATGAACAGCCCGCGCTCGACCTCGCCGCCGAAGTCCGCGTGGCCGGGCGTGTCGATGATGTTGAGCTTGACGTCGGTCGCGGAGCCCGTCGGCTTGTGGCGCACCGAGGTGTTCTTCGCGAGGATCGTGATGCCCTTCTCGCGCTCGAGATCCATCGAGTCCATGACCCGATCGTTGACGTCCTGACCGACGCGAAACGCCCCCGACTGCCAGAGCATCGCGTCGACGAGGGTCGTCTTGCCATGGTCGACATGGGCGACGATCGCGACGTTGCGTAGGTCTTCTCTGAGCTCGGGCATGGCGCCAGAGGGTAGTGACCCGCTACATTCCCGATTTGAAAGGCCGGAACCAGAAGGATCCGGCGCAAGAAGTGCCAGCGCCCAGTGTCGTTGCCTGAACAGCATCCTCGGGGTATGCAGCACGACATCCGAGGAGAATCGGTATGCCTACTGGCACCGTGAAGTGGTTCAGCGATGACAAGGGGTTTGGCTTCATCAGCCCCGACGACGGTCAGAAGGACCTGTTCGTCCATCACACCGGCATCGTCGGCGAGGGCTATCGCTCGCTCGCCGAGGGCTCGAAGGTGAGCTACGACGCCGAGGCCGGCGACAAGGGTCCGAAGGCGGTCAACGTCCAGCCGATCTAGGCGAACGCGCTTTCTGAACCATCGGGGCGGTCGCGCGAGCGACCGCCCCTTTTTTGCGCCCTGCCAGGCCGGCCGCCGGCGTGCGGTCAGGGCGCCTTGGCGAGGTAGCTCTGGCGCTTGGTCTTGGCGCGCAGGCGGATCGTCTTGCGCAGGCGGAAGTCACGCACGTCGACGCGGCCGACCTTCACCCGTGTCAGCGTGGCGTCGCAACGGTCCTGGACGAGCCACCACGTGCCGCGAACGGTGGCCGCCGAGCGCTTGCCGCCCGTCCGGAAGCTGCCGTTGCCGTGGCCCCAGAGCTGGCGCACCTTGCGCTTGCTCTTCTTGCGCGTGGCCGCCGACTGTGCCCGCAGCTCCAGCGCGGCGGCGGCGACCGTCGCGATCGCGGACACCGGGCTCGACGCGGCGCGCGGGCGCGGCGCCAGGCAGTTGCGGAAGGAGCCCTTCACGAGGCGCGCCTCGGTGATGGGCTTGGCGCCCTTCGTCTGCAGGACGCGGAAGAACCAGTCGTAGAAGAGCGAGGTCTGCGTGCGGCCGGTCTTCGCGTCGACCTCGGCGGTGATCCGCGCGCGGCCCTTGCGCGCGTCGATGATCGACCCCAGCGGGATCTCGGTGAGGCTGCCGATCGGCACGTAGCGGCGGCTGCCCGGTACGCGGACGAGGATCGTGCCGCGCTCGGCGACGACCGTGACCGAGCGGCCCTTGTGCGGGCGCGCGGGCGTGCCGGACGGCGCGGCCGCCGCCGGCACCGTGAAGCTGCGCGCCGTGAGCGCGGAGACGCCGCCGTTTCGCAGCGTGCGCGTGCCGGTCCAGAGCGGACGCCGTCGAGGTGCCGTCGGCGTCGGTCACGGCGAGCGTCGCGCTGCGGGCGCCGGCGGTGGCGTAGACGTGGCGTGGCGCCGGGCCTGCGTTCAGGGCGGTGGTTCCGTCGCCGAAGTCCCAGTCGTAGCGCACGATGGTGCCGTCGGGATCGGCGGAGCCGCTCGCGTCGAAGCTCGTCGCCTGGCCGGCGGGCGCGGGGCTCACCGAGAACGCGGCCACCGGTGCCTGCGACGGCGACAACGCGATGCCCGCGTTCTCGACCCCGCCGTTCGGCGACGCAGGCACGTTGGCGCGGTGGCTCAGCGTGCCGCCCGCGCCCGACGAGCCACTCGCCGACGGTCCCGCGCTGGCCCAGGTAGAGCGTCAGGCCGTCGGGACCGGGGACGAGGTCGCGCGCCGGGCTCGCCACGACGTAGCCGACCGTGGCCGGCGCGAGCGGCGTGAGCGCTCCGGTCCCGCCGATCGAGAGCTGGCGGATGCGCTGGGCGGCGCCCGAGGTGCCGCCGCCGCTCGGCGCCCACAGCGCGTCGCCCGCCGCCGACGTGGCGACGGCGGCCTCCGCGTAGGTGTCAGGGGATGGCGCCTGGACGCTGCCGCCGGTCAGCGTGCCGGTCGGCGCGTCGATCGCCCACTGGCCGATGCCCAGCCCCGGCGTGTCCGTCGCGAGGTAGAGGTGGCCGCCCGACGGCGTGATCGCCATGCGACCGGCGCCGGCCGTCGGCCCTCCCGGCGTGCCGGGCCATGCGACGAACGATGGGCTCTTGACCCCGAGCGCGCCGGACGCGGGGTCGACGTCGAACTGCCAGATCCGCACGCTCCCGGCGCTCGTGTCGCTCGCGTAGAGGTTGCGCCCGTCGGCGGTCGTCGCCAGCGACCGGACGTCGGCCGGTGTGGGACCGGTGGGGATCGGCGTCGCGACCGGCGCCCCGAGGGTGCCGTCGGCGTTGATCGGGCGCGCGACGATGTTGCCGTTCTGCCCGTAGAGCACGCGCGTGCCCTGCGGGTCGACGATGATCGCGCTGGCGGCGCCGATGCTCGAGACGGTCGCGGGCGCGTTGGGCTCGAGCCGCCCGTTGGCGGCCACACGCGCGAATTGGGCGATCACCGTCGAGCCGGCCGGATCGACCGTCAGGACGTAGGCGAAGCGCCCGTCGGGGGTGATCGCGATGTCCCGCGGGCTGGCCGCGAGCGTGATGTCGGGAGCGGACGCAGCGAGCGTCCCGCCGGGCCCGACCGTGTACTGCGCGAGCGATCCGCCGGGGGTCGCGATCGTGGCCTGCGGCGCGTAGACGCCGGTGATCGCCTGCGCCGGCGTCGCAGCGATCGCGATCAGGAGCGCGGCGTACACCAGGGTCCACGCGCATCGGCCGCGTCGCATGGCCGCACTCTAATCGCCCGCGGCCCGGCGGCAACGTCCGTCAGCCGCCAGACTTCGCCGCGTGCGCAGACGCCGCAGGAGGCTCGTCGTCACGCTCTACGCGTCGGTCGCGCTCGCGACGACAGGAGCGGTCCTCGGGCTGTGGTCGGCCGACGTGCTGCGATCGACCGACCTGGAGACCGTCGATGCGCGCTTCTCGATCCGCGGCGAGCACGCCGCGCCCGATGTCGTCGTGGTCGGGATCGATGCGCGCACGAACGCCACCGTCGCGCGGTTTCCGTTCCGGCGCACGCTGCACGCGCAGGTCATCGATCGCCTGCGCCGCGCCGGCGCGAGGGTGATCGTCTACGACGTCGAGTTCACGGCGCAGAGCGGCGACGTCGCCGCCGACAACGCGCTCATCCGGGCGGTCGACCGGGCGCCGCGGATCGTCCTGAGCACGACCGAGATCGGCGAGGGCGGCGCGGCGAACATCTTCGGCGGCGACGAGGTGCTGCGCGACATCGGCGCCCGGGCCGGCAGCGGCAACCTGCCCAACGACCCGGCGGGGGTCGTGCGGCGCTTCTTCCACGACGACCTCGGGCTGCGCGCGCTGCCCGTCGTGGCCGCCGAGCTCGCCCTCGGGCGCCCGGTCTCCCGCGCGCGGTTCACGGACGACGACACCGCGTGGATCGACTTTCCCGGGCCGCCGCGCACGATCCGCACCGTCTCCTTCGGCGACGTCCTGCAGGGTCGCGTGCCCGCAGCGACGCTGCGCGACAAGGTCGTCGTCGTCGGCGCGACGGCGCCGGTGCTGAAGGACGTCTTGCCGACCTCGACCGCGAGCGAGGACCTGATGGCCGGGCCCGAGGTGCACGCTGCCGCGATCCAGACGGTGCTCGACGACGTCCCGCTCCGCGCGGCGCCCGGCTGGCTCGACGGGCTGCTGATCGCGGTCCTCGGTCTCGCGGGCGCGCTCGCGACCGCGCGTCTGAGCCCGTTGCGCGGCGCGATCGTCGGCCTGGTCGCCGCCGCGCTGTTCCTCGTCGCGGCGCAGCTCGCGTTCGGCGCCGGGCTGATCGTCTCGGTGCTCTATCCGCTGGCGGCGTTGCTGCTCGGCGTCGTCGGCGCGCTCGGCGTGTCGGTCGCCGTCGGCGCGTTCGAGCGCGAGCGGGTGCGCGACATGTTCGCCCGCTTCGTGCCCGAGGCCGTCGTCGACGACGTCCTCGCACGCGTCGACGACGAGCTGCGCCTCGGCGGTGAGCGGCGCGTCGTGACGGTCCTCTTCAGCGACCTCCGCGGCTTCACGAGCTATTCGGAGGAGCGCACCCCGGAGGAGGTGATCGAGGTCCTCAACCGCTACCTGACGGTGATGAGCGACGTCATCCTCGACCACGGCGGCACGCTGATCGCCTACATGGGCGACGGGATCATGGCGACCTTCGGGGCCCCGACCGAGCAGGTCGACCACGCCGACCGCGCGCTGGCGGCGGCCCAGGCGATGGCCGGTCCGGCGCTGGAGGAGGTCAACGCGTGGCTGCGCGCGCGCGGCGGCGCGAACTTCAAGATCGGCATCGGGCTGAACTCGGGCCCGGTGATGGCGGGCAACGTCGGCAGCGAACGGCGGATGGAGTACACGACGATCGGCGACACGACGAACACCGCGTCGCGCCTGGAGTCGATGACGAAGGGCAGCGAGCACACGATCTTCCTGGCCGACTCGGTCAGGCAGATGCTCACGAGCGCCCGCGCCGACCTCGTGCGCGTGGACGCGATGCGCGTGCGCGGCAAGGACGAGCCGGTCGTGGTGTGGTCGGTGGCGTGACTACGCCGCCGCCATCTTCGCCGCCTGGCGCTCCTTGCTGATCTTCACGACGTTCCAGACCAGCCCGAGGCGCTCCATCGTCGCGATGACGATCGCGCTGGGATCGAGCATGCGCTCATACCAGCGCAGCCCGTGCGCGGCCGACGTCGGAAAGGCGTGGTGGTTGTTGTGCCACGCCTCGCCGAAGGTCAGCGGCGCCAGCCACGCGAGGTTGCGCGACTCGTCGCCGCTGTCGAAGCGCCTGCGGCCGAAGAAGTGACACAGCGAGTTGATCGAGTAGGTCACGTGGTGCAGCAGCAGGATGCGCACCGCGCCGCCCCACAGCAGCCCGGTCAGCGCGGCCGTCAGCGTGCCGCCGAGCGCGTAGCCGAGGCCGAACGGCGCGGCCAGGCCGAGCCCGATCCACAGCAGCGTCGTGCGGTCGATGAAGCGGATGAGCGGATCGGCGACCAGGTCGGGCGCGTAGCGCTCCTTGTTGCCGCGCTGGGTGTGCAGGAACAGCCACCCGACGTGCGCGTGGAACAGGCCCCGCAGCGCGCCGCGCAGGCCCTTGCCGTGGTCGACGTGGGGGCTGTGCGGATCGCCGAACTGGTCCGAGAAGGCGTGGTGCTTGCGATGATCGGCGACCCACGCCGTGATCGGGCCCTCGATCGCCGCCGTGCCGAGGACGGCGAGCGTCGCGCGCACCGGCGTGCTCGTCGCGAACGCGCGGTGGGTGAAGTGGCGGTGAAAGCCGACCGTGATGCCGAGGCCGGTCAGCACGTAGAGCACGCCGAAGACGACGAGGTCGTGCCAGTGCAGGAGGCTCTGCCACGCCTGCCAGGCGACGACGCCCAGCAGGAGGAACGGGACGATGGTGACGATCCCCGTCACGATGCGATCGAGGCGCTCGTTCGCGCACGGCTCGATGTCCTGCGCGCACACGGCGCTCTGCATCTTGGTCCTTTCGTGTCGTGCGGCTGCCTGTCCCGTGGCGTCCGCAGCTCTCCGAGTCGTCTCACCCTAGCGGCCGAAAATGGCTGCTCCCTAAACGGGCTACCCGATCCCGCCGCTCGTGCGACCCTTCAGCTCGGCGACCTCGAGCGCCATCGCGTCGATGACGGCATTGAGGTCGCCGACGGCGGTGATGTCGCCCTCGCGCATCACCTCGGTGGCCATGCGCGCCTCCGCGATGCCCTCTTCCAGCCGCGTGAGCGCTTCTTCGATCGAGGTCACGTCCATCGTGCGGCGAGCCTATCCGCTGGTGGCGTCACGCCGCATCGACGGCGGCGTGCAGGTTCGACCGCGCGCGGATGATCAGCGACTTCGTCGCGGGCACCGTCGTGCGCAGCCGCTGCGCGGTCTCCACGTGCGAGCAGCCGTCGAACTCGCGCAGCACGAGCGCCATCCGCTGGCGCTCGGGCAGGCGCCCGATCTCGGCGACGAGCTGGCGCACCTCGTCGCGCTGCTCGAGGCGCTCGGCGGCGTCGGCGGTCGGGACCGCGTTGAGGACGAACTCGTCGTCGAAGAGGCCCGCACGCTGCGGTGAGCGCAGCTCGTCGAGGGCGCGGTTGCGCACGATCATGTACAGCCACGGGCGCAGCGCCATCGGGCGATCGGTGACGCGCAGCCCGCGGTAGGCGCGGACGAACGCGTCCTGCACGACGTCCTCGGCGTCGTGACCGGTGGCATGGAGCATCCGCCGCGCGAAGGCGTTCAGCGCGGCGGCGTAGCGGCGATGGATCTCGCCGAACGGGGCGTCGTCGCCGGAGCGAAAGCGGGCGACGAGCTCGTCGTCGGTGAGGGTGCGGAGGGGGGCGGCGGTCATCGGGGGGCTCCTTGCCAATGGGCGTTGTGAGCAAGATCACGCCGCGCGCGTCCGTGGCGGGCACCCCCGGGGTCACACCTCGCACCCTCAGGTGTGAGGCTGCTGCACCCAGGGGGAGTTGACCTGCGCCTGAACCACCGATCCTCGGTGGGTGCAGGCTGAGGATGTGCCAAGCTCAGCGCTGTGACACGGCAGGCCGATCAGTCACCGCTCGCGGCTCACGCCGCCACCCCCGCCGAGCTGCGCGAGCGCATCGAGGCCGAGCGCGAGGGCACGCCGTTTCTCGTCCTGCGCGACGGCGCCGGCGACCAGCGCCTGCTCGTGCTCGAGCCGGCGACCAAGCGCGTGACGATCGGCCGGGGCACGGCCAACGACGTCGCCCTGGAATGGGACACCGAGGTCTCGCGCCTGCACGCCGAGCTCGAGTGCCTCGGCGGCGAGTGGACCGTCGCCGACGACGGCCTGTCGCGCAACGGCTCGTTTCTCAACGGACAGCGGATCTCCGGCCGCCAGCGCCTGCGCGACGGCGACGTGCTGCGCGTCGGCCGCACGAGCATCGCCTACCGCGTGCCCGAGACGGCCGAGGACAGCCCGACCGTCGCCGCCGGCAGCCGGCCGGAGCTGCCCGAGCTGAGTGCCACGCAGCGTGCGGTGCTGGCCGCGCTGTGCCGGCCCTACAAGGACACCGAGCTCGCGACGCCCGCGACCAACCAGCAGATCGCCGAGGAGCTCTTTCTCTCGGTCGACGCGGTCAAGGCGCACCTGCGCACGCTGTTCGGCTACTTCGGCGTCCAGCACCTGCCGCAGAACCAGAAGCGCTCCTACCTGGCGATGCGCGCGCTGCAGGACGGGGTCGTCTCGCGCCGCGACCTCTAGCCGCGCGGCGGGCGCGAGAAGCGCACGCGCTGCAGGCCGCCCTCGTCGATCAGCGTCAGCCAGACCGCGCGCCCGCGCGTGACGTCCAGCGCGAACGGCCGCGGCCCGGTGTCGATGCGCTCGAGCACCTCGCGCGACCCTGCGTCGATGCGGATGAGGCGTCCCGCCTCCTTGGCCGTCGCCCAGACCGAGCCCCCGCCCACCGTGACGCGCTCGGGGATGGCCCGGATCGGGATGTGGCGGATCTGCAGGCTGCGCGGGTTGATCCGGGTGATCTCGTCGTCGGCCGCCGACGCGACCCAGACCGCGCCCTCGCCGACCGCGATCCCCTTCGGGTCGTCGCCGACGGCGATCGCCGTCTGCTCACCGTCGCGGACCCGGATGCGGGTGACCGTCGACGTGAAGCGGTTCGTCACCCAGACGGCGCCCTCGCCCACCGCGAGATCCTGCACGCCGCGCGTGACCTCGATCGGCTGCTGCGTGCGCGTGCTCGGGTCGATGCGGACGATCGACTCGGGGCTGTGATCGTCGTCGGACGGGTTGCGAACGGCCACCCAGACCGCGCCGGCGCCGGTGGCGATCGCCATGTTGCGCCCGGGACGCGCGACCTCGACGGAGCCGCCCGCCACGCGGCGGCGCGTCTTGGCGTTGATCCGCAGCACCGTCGGCGTCGACTGCTTGGCGACCCACACGGAGTTGAACCCGGACGCGAGCGAGCTGCCGCCGGGGCCGACGTTGATGCGCGAGCGTGGCCCGACGGACTCGCTGGTGTCGGCGTCGCGCAGCGCGATCGCGCCGTCCTGGAAGCTCATCGCCCAGACGTGGCCGGCGGCGATCGTGAGCGCGTTGGGCCGCGTGAGGATCCCGGTCATCGCGGGCTCGGCGACGGCGGGGCGCAGGTCCTCGGTTGCGGTCACGGTGTCGGCGCCTTCGTCCTCGCCGTCGCCGTCGCCGCCGCCGCCGCCGAGCAGCGCCAGCGCAGCGGCGACGGCGAGCACGGCGACGAGCGTCGCGCCGAGGACCACCCGCCGCGAGCCGCCGGCCGGCGGGCTCCACCGCGGAGCCGGCCGGCGTGCGGTCTGTCCGGCCGCGCCGCGCTCGGCCGGTGAAAGGCGCGTCTCACCGTCGGGATCGGCCGCCGCGGCCGCCGCCGCGCCCTGCAGCGCGGTCGCAGCGGTGTCGTCGGTGGCGGGCGCCGCGGGGCCCCGTCCGACGTTTCGCTCGGGGACCGAGGTCGCGCTGCGGCCGGCCGCCCGCAGCGCCGCCCGCCCGAGATCGCCCGCCGAGAGGTAGCGGTCCGACGGGTCCTTCGCGAGCGCGCGGGCGATGACCCCCTCGAAGTCCGGCGGCACGGACTCGCTCGGCGGCGGCGCGTTGAGATGCGCCCACAGCGTCGCCTCGTCGCTGTCGCCGGAGTAGGGCGCCTTGCCGGTGAGCGCGTAGACGAGCACGCAGCCGAGCGCATAGACGTCGGTGCGCGCGTCGATGCGCTCGCCGCGAATCTGCTCCGGCGCGACGTAGCCCAGCGTTCCGACCCAGCCGCCGGCGCGGCTCAAGCCGCCGCCGGTGCTCGTGGCGGCCCGCTTGGTCAGCCCGAAGTCCGTCAGGTAGGCGTGGTCGTCCTCGCCGAGCAGGACGTTGGCCGGCTTGACGTCGCGGTGCACGAGGCCGTGGCGGTGCGCGGCGTCCAGCGCCCCGCCGAGCTGCGCGACGATGTGCGCGGCGCGCTCGGGCTCGAGCTGCTCCTCGGCGCGCACGAGCGCGCGCAGGTCGGGCCCGTCGACGTAGCGCATGACGATGAACAGCACGCCCTCGCGCTCGCCCGCGTAGTAGACCGGGATGACGTTGGGATGCTCGACGGACGCCGCGGACTTGGACTCGGCCACGAAGCGCCTGCGGAAGTCCTCGTCGTCGGCGAGCGCGGGGGCGATGACCTTCAGGGCGACGGTGCGCTCGAGGCTGAGCTGCGTCGCGCGGTAGACGACGCCCATTCCGCCGCGCCCGGCTAGGCCCTCGATGCGGTAGTCGACGAAGACGTCGCCTGGCCTGAACTCCGGCATGTCACCCCTCTTCTAGCGAGTTCGCGCGGACCCTGTGTCGCGCGCGAGAGTCCGGCCGGCGCGCAACCCGTGCCGCGAGCGCCGGCGATGCCTGCGTCCTTCGCTATCCCGACCCCGATGGTAGGCTTTAGGCGTGTTCTTCACGACGAAGGCCGAGTACGGCGTGCGCCTGCTCATCGAGGTCGGCCGGCAGGGTCACGACCAGCCCGTCTCGCTGAAGGCGATCGCCGACGCCGAGAACCTGCCGCTCGCGTATCTCGAGCGGATCGTGGCGCTGCTCAAGCGCGCGGGGCTCGTGCAGAGCACCCGCGGAGCCCATGGCGGGTACGTCCTCGCGCGCAAGCCCGAGGACATCCGCATGGACGCGGTCGTGCTCGCGCTCGAGGGCTCGCTCGCGCCGATGGAGTGCTTCGTCGACGACCGCGCCGACGACGGCAGCGGCCGCGTGCTGTGCTCGCACCACGACGACTCCGGCCGCGGCTGCGCCACGAAGCTGCTGTGGACGCGCGTGCAGGTCGGCGTCACCCATACGCTCGCGCAGACCTCGCTCGCCGAGCTCATCGACTTTCAGACCCGCCAGCTGCCGCGCGTCGGCGAACGAGCCGCGCCGGACGAACGAACCCCAACTCACGCCTGATCCGTCAGGCCACCCGGTACGAAGGAGCAGTCAAGGAAACCATGCCCGAGCTTGAGATTCGCAACCTCCACGTCCAGGCGGAGGACAAGCAGATCCTCAAGGGCGTCGACCTCACGGTCAAGCCCGGAGAAATCCATGCGCTGATGGGCCCCAACGGCTCCGGCAAGTCCACGCTCGCCAACGCGATCATGGGCCACCCCAGCCTCGAGGTCACCGAGGGCCAGATCCTCTTCGGCGGCGAGGACATCACCGAGGCCGATACCGATGAGCGCGCCCGGATGGGCCTCTTCATGGCCTTCCAGTACCCCGTCGCGATCCCGGGCGTGACGATCACGAAGTACCTGCGGATGGTCATGAACGCCCACCGCGAGGCCCGCGGCGAGGCCGACGTCTCCCTCAAGGAGTTCCGCAAGACCGTCGAGGCCGCGATGGAGCTCGTCGACGTGCCGCGCGAGTTCAGCTCGCGCTACCTCAACGAGGGCTTCTCCGGCGGGGAGAAGAAGCGCCTGGAGATCCTCCAGCTCGCGCTGCAGAAGCCCAAGCTCGCGGTCCTCGACGAGACGGACTCCGGCCTGGACATCGACGCGCTCAACGTCGTCGCCCACGGCGTCAACACGGTCGCGTCCGGCCAGGACATGGGGATCCTCATCATCACCCACTACCAGCGGATCCTGCACATGGTCACGCCCACGCGCGTGTCGATCATGTTCGACGGCCGGATCGCCACCGAGGGCGGCCCCGAGCTCGTCGACCGCCTCGAGGCCGAGGGCTACGCCGGCATCCGCGAAGAGGTCGGCGCGGCAGCGCAGTCGTGAGCACGCTGGCCGACACGCCGCTGGCCACGGACTTTCCCAGCCTGCAGCGCGAGGGGATCGTCTACATGGACGCGGCTGCGACGTCGCAGACGCCGCAGCCGGTCATCGACGCGATGGCCGACTACTACGAGCACCATCGCGGCACCGTGCACCGCAGCGTGTACGCCCTCGCGGCGGAGGCGACCGAGCTGTTCGAGGGCGCTCGCGACCGCATCGCGGCGTTCATGAACGGCACGCCCGAGACGACGATCTTCACGAAGAACGCGACCGAGGCCCTGAACCTCGTCGCCTACTCGTGGGGGCGCGCCAACCTCGGCCCCGGCGACACGGTCGTCGTCACGCAGCTGGAGCATCACTCCAACTTCGTGCCGTGGCACCTGCTCTGCCAGCAGACCGGCGCGACGTTCGAGATGGTCGAGGTCGACGACGAGTGCATGCTCGACATGGGGCGGCTCGACGAGCTGCTCGCCACCGGCTCCGTCAAGCTCGTCGCCGTCGGCCACGTCTCCAACGCCGCCGGGACGATCAACCCGGTGGCCGACATCGTGCGCCGCGCCCACGAGGCGGGTGCGGTCGTCGTCGTCGACGGCTCGCAGGCCGTGCCGCAGATGCCCGTCGACCTCGCCGAGATCGACGCCGACTTCTACGCCTGGACCGGCCACAAGCTCTACGGCCCGACCGGCGTCGGCATCCTGCACGGGCGCAAGCCCCTGCTCGACGCGATGCCGCCGTTTCTCGGCGGCGGCCACATGATCGCGTCGGTCTCGATCGACGAGATCCGCTTCGGCCAGCTGCCGGCGAAGTTCGAGGCGGGCACGTCGAACATCGCCGAGGCGATCGGCCTCGGCGCCGCCGTGGACTTCGTGTCCGGCATCGGCATGGAGAGCATCCGCGAGCACGAGCGCGACCTGTGCGCCTACGCGCTGGAGCGCCTGGCCGATGTACCCGACGTCACGGTCATGGGCCCGCTCGACGCCGGCCGCCGCGGCGCGCTCGTGGCCTTCACCCTGGACATCGCCCACCCGCACGACATCGCCGAGATCCTCGGATCCAGCGGCGTCTGCGTCCGCGCCGGCCATCACTGCGCGCAGCCGCTCATGCAGCGCTTCGGCGTCGCGGCGACCACCCGGGCCTCGTTCGCCGTCCACAACACGCGCGCCGACGTCGACGCGCTCATCGACGGCCTCAACGACGTACGCAAGATCTTCGGATGACCGCCCCGGACCAGGAAGCGCGCTGAGCATGGACTCCATCTACCGCGAAGAGATCCTCGAGCACTACAAGCGCCCCCACAACTGGGGGCACCTCGATCCGTACGACCTCACCTTCAAGGACTCCAACCCGCTCTGCGGCGACGAGCTGACGGTCGAGATCCGCACGACCGACGACGGCAGGATCGAGGACCTGCGCTTCTCCGGCCACGGCTGCGCGATCAGCCAGGCGTCGGCGTCGATGACCTCCGACGAGATCAAGGGCATGACGATCGACGAGCTCATCAAGCTCGATCGCCAGTACGTCCTGGACCTGCTCGGCATCCAGATCTCGGCGACGCGGATGAAGTGCGCGCTGCTGACGCTGAAGGTGCTCAAGGGCGCCGCGCTCGGCGCGCCGGTCGACTGGGAGCCCGAGACCCCGCCCAGTGAGGCGGAGGGTGGGCTGGAGCGCCACCCGACGGGGGCCGACCAGCTGTAGGTGGTGCGTCTACCGCGCTACACCCGCCGAGGATATTCGCCCTGGCCGGAACTCGGTTGGCACAGCCGGCAGCGCTACGCCCGCAGCTCCACGAATCCCGCCGCGGCGAAGTCCCCGTCGAACGCCAGCGCCTCGGCGATTCCCTTCTCGCGCATGACGGCAAAGCTCGTCGCATCGACGAACGAGTACTCGCGCTCGTCGTGGCGCCGTAGCCAGCGCAGTGCCTCGCGCTCGTGGGCGTCGTCGACTCGCATCACTGCGATGCGCTTCGAGCGCTCCAAGGCGTCGAGAAACTTGACTGCCGCAGCGTGCCCCGCGCGCCGGCGCACGAACGTCCACGTCTCGCCACGAACATGATTTGTCGTTACCAGCGGCCGGTCGCCGTGGCTACGCAGCAGCGACGTCGCAGCGTCGTGGTGCGTGTCGCGCCGCGTTCGCACCGCGATCCAGAACGACGTATCGACGAAGATCAACGTGGATAGACGATGTCGTCGACGGCGGCCGGCTCAATATCACCGTCTGCGCCGACCATCTCCCAGAGCGAATCCTTCTCGATCGGTGGCAGGGGGTGCAGTCGCTCGCGGACATACGTACGGATCAGGGCGGCCTTGGACGTGTGCTCCCGGCTCGCGCGGCGTCCGAGCTCAGCGTCGAGATCTTCGTCGATCATGATCTGCAGCCGCTTCACGGGAACAAGGCTACATCACCCTCAGGCAAGTGACGTAACGCGTCACGGCTCTCGCGGCAAAGGTCCGGATTGGCGTCCCAGCCCGCCCTACCGTCCCAAGCCCAAGGTGGCTACACTCCACAGAAGCAAATCCGAGCGCCCAGGACGGGATTGGAGCGCCGGCTGTTTCCCATGAGCGAGACCCTCGACATCTGCCTGCTTTCCGAGCTTCCGCCCGGGGCCTCGCGCACGGTCGAATGGGAGGATCTCGAGATCGGGGTCTTCAATTGCAACGGCGAACTGCTGGCGATCGAGGATCGCTGCTCGCACGACGACGGGAACCTCGCCGAGGGCGAGTTCGACCCCGAGAGGTGCACCGTCGAGTGCCCGCGCCACGGGGCGCTGTTCGATCTGCATACCGGCAAGCCGATCACGCTGCCGGCGTACGTGCCCATAGAGACGTTCCCAGTCCGCGTCGAGGACGACATGATCAAGCTGGAGGTTGAGTAACCGATATGGCAACTCCCGAGACCATCGCCGAGCAGGCAAGCCTGCAGGGAATCAACTCCGACTACACCGAGAAGTACGGCTTCCACGACGCCGAGAACTATCTCTACAAGGCCCCGAAGGGTCTCTCCGAGGAGCTCGTGCGCAAGATCTCGGAGTTCAAGTCAGAGCCCGAGTGGATGCTCGACTTCCGCCTGAAGGCGCTCGAGTACTTCCTCGCCCGGCCGATGCCGACGTGGGGCTCGCCGCATCTGGCCGAGGTCGACTTCGACAACATCCACTACTTCGTGCGCGCCTCCGAGAAGGCCGAGCGCTCGTGGGACGACGTCCCCGACGACGTCAAGAAGACCTTCGACCGCCTCGGCATCCCCGAGGCGGAGCGCAAGTTCCTCGCCGGCGTCGGCGCGCAGTACGAGTCCGAGGTCGTCTACCACCAGATCAACGAGAAGCTCGCGGCGCAGGGCGTCATCTTCATGGACATGGACACGGGCCTGCGCGAGCACGAGGACCTCGTCCGGGAGTACTTCGCGACGATCATCCCGCCCAACGACAACAAGCTCGCCGCGCTCAACAGCGCGGTCTGGTCGGGCGGCTCGTTCGTCTACGTCCCGCCCGGCGTGCACATCGAGATGCCGCTGCAGGCCTACTTCCGCATCAACACCGAGAACATGGGCCAGTTCGAGCGCACGCTGATCATCGCCGACGAGGGCTCCTACGTGCATTACGTCGAGGGCTGCACGGCGCCGACGTACTCGTCGGACTCGCTGCACTCGGCCGTCGTCGAGCTCATCGCCAAGCCGGGCGCGAGGATCCGCTACACGACCGTGCAGAACTGGTCGACGAACGTCTTCAACCTCGTCACGAAGCGGGCGATCGCCGAGCGCGACGCGACCGTGGAGTGGGTCGACTGCAACCTCGGCTCGAAGCTGACGATGAAGTACCCGTCGGTGTACCTGACCGGCGAACGCGCCCACGGCGAGATCCTCTCGATCGCCTTCGCGGGCGCCGGGCAGCACCAGGACGCCGGCGGCAAGATCGTCCACGCCGCGCCGAACACGACGTCGAACATCTTCGCCAAGTCGATCTCCAAGGACGGCGGGCGCGGCTCCTACCGCGGCCTGCTCGAGGTCGCCAAGGGCGCGCACGGCTCGAAGTCCAAGGTCGTCTGCGACGCCCTGCTGCTCGACGACAAGTCGCGCTCGGACACCTACCCGACGATCCGCATCGGCGAGGACGACGTCAACGTCGGCCACGAGGCGACCGTCTCCAAGGTCGGCGAGGAGCAGCTCTTCTACCTCTGCAGCCACGGGCTCAACGAGGAGGAGGCGTCCAAGCTGATCGTCAACGGCTTCATCGAGCCGATCGTCAAGGAGCTCCCGATGGAGTACGCGGTCGAGATGAACCGCCTCATCGAGCTTCAGATGGAGGGCTCAATTGGCTAGTTCCACAACGGCATCCGCGGCGACCGAACCGGCGTGGCTGGCGGCGCGCCGCGAGCGCGCCGCCGAGCTGACCGGGTCCCTGCCGCTGCCGTCGTATCGCGGGACCCCGGGGTGGGAGTTCACATCGCTGAAGAACGTCGACCTCGACAGCTTCGGCAGCCCCGAGACCACCGACGTCGACGCGAGCGGCCTGGGCCTGATCGAGCCGCCGGACGGCGCGGTGCTGCTCGAGCAGGTCGATCACGTCTTCGCCGATCCGCTGGAGCCCGCGCCCGACGGCGCGATCGTCATGTCGCTGTCGGCGGCCGTGGCGCAGCACCCCGAGCTCGTCGAGAAGCACTTCGGGACGATCGTCTCCGGCGAGGATCCGTTCGTCGCCCGCAACGAGGCCGCCTGGCAGGGCGGCGCGTTCGTCTACGTCCCGCGGGGCGTGCACCTGCAGGTGCCGGTCGTCGTGACCGTCGTGCAGTCGCAGGCGCAGACCGCGCTGCACTGGCGCACGCTCGTCGTCCTCGAAGAGGGCGCTCAGGCCGAGGTCTTCGAGCAGTACGTCTCCACGGCGGACTCGGGCGCCGGAGGCCTCTTCAGCACGGTCACGGAGCTCTCCGTCGGCCAGAACGCCCGGCTGCGCTACGTCTGCGCGCAGGGCCTCAGCGAGAAGTCCTGGATCTTCGGCGCGCAGCGCGCGGTCGTCGAGCGCGACGGTGCGCTGGACTGGATCGCGCTGGGCTTCGGCGCCGGCAACGGCCGCGTGGCGATGGACACGCAGCTCGCGGGCCCGGGCTCGGACGCGAAGGTCACCGGTGCCTACGCCACGCACGGCCGCCAGCACCTCGACTACGCCACGACGCAGGAGCACGCGGCGCCGAACACGACGTCGGACCTCGCCTTCCGCGGGATCCTCGACGGACGCTCGAGCACGGTCTGGTCGGGCATGATCAAGGTCGATCCCGGCGCGCAGCAGATCGACGCCTTCCAGGAGTCGCGCAACCTGCTGCTCACGAAGACCGCGCACGCCGACTCGATTCCCGGCCTGGAGATCCTCGCCAACGACGTGCGCTGCACGCACGCGGCGGCGATCGCCCAGATCGATCCCGAGCAGCTGTACTACCTGCGCTCGCGCGGGCTGCAGCTCGAGCAGGCCAAGCGGCTCGTCATCGAGGGCTTCCTCGAAGCGACGGTCGAGCGCTTCCAGCCCGGCTTCGTGCGCGAGGCCGTCGCGGGCGCCCTCCAGCGGCGCCTGGAGGCCGTGCTCGGCGCATAGCGCCGCTGCGGGCGCAGGCGCCGCCCGGCGGCGCCGCGTCCGGGGCCGCGATGGTTGGGCCGCGGCCGTTTCGGTAGAACGACGCATTAATGGATCCCTGGATCGCCGACGCCGCCGCGCGCATCGCCGCGCGCGCGCCGCAGGAGCTCGAACGGCTCGTCGCGGTCTCGTCGCCGTCCGGCGACGTGAGCGGCGCCGAGGACGCCTTCGCCGTCGCTGCGTCACTCGCGCCTGCGGGGGCGCGCGCGCAGCGGGCTGCGTGCTCCTCGGCCGGCCACGCCGACGATCTCATCCTGACGCTCCAGGGCAGCGCCGCCGGCGGGCGGATCATGCTGCTCGGCCACGTCGACACGGTCCACTCGCACGAGGACCATCGCGCGATGGAGGACCACGGCGCGACGCTCGTGGGGTCGGGCTCGGTCGACATGAAGGCCGGCGACGTCCTCGCGCTCGGCGTGCTGCGCGAGCTCGCGGCCCGGCCCGAGCTCTTCGCGGAGGTGGCGCTGCTGCTCGTGTGCGACGAGGAGTGGCGCGCCGGGGACTTCGCGCACATCGCGCGGTTTGCGGGCTGGGACGCGTGCCTGTGCTTCGAGGGCGGCGAGATGACCGCCGGCGGCGACGAGGCGGTCGTCGTCAAGCGCAAGGCCGCCGGGACGCTGCAGGTCCGCGCGCACGGGCGCAAGGCCCACTCGGGCTCCGCGCCCGACAAGGGCGCCAACGCGTTGCTGGCGCTGGCCAGCGCCGCGCAGGCCGTGGCGAGCCGCCACGACCCCGGCGGCGCCGACCACCTGACGGCCGTGCCGACGGTCGTCAACTGCGGCGAGGCGTTCAACGTCGTGCCCGGCGCGGGGGAGCTGCTGTGCGACCTGCGCTCCGACGACGTCAACGTCTTCGACGACGTCCTGGCAGGGCTGCCCCTGCACGTCGACGGGGTGCGCCTGGAGAGCGCGCTGCTGCGCCGCTGGCCGAGCATGGACTCGCGCGCGCAGACCGCGGGCCTGCTGGCGGCCGCCGCCCGGCGCCTGGAGCGGCCGATCATCGGCGTCTCGCGCGGGGGGGCGAGCGACGCGAGCTACATGGCGCCGCACATCCCGATCACGATCGACGGGCTCGGACCGTGCGGTGGCGGCGCGCATACGGCGGACGAGTACATCGTCGCCGCTTCGCTGCGCTCGCGCGCGGAGGTCGCCCTGGCGATCGCCGCCGCAGTATTGGACCAATAGCAGCGCTTACGCGCCGCCGAACCCGCAAGATCGAGCAACTTTTGTGCCAATCGTCACAGCATCCACGATGCGTCCAGAAGTTATGAACACCAGGCGTGCATTCGTCTTGAACGTGCGCTAGGGTTCCGCGGGTCAGTGATCAGCCGAACTCGCGCCGTACTACGGCGTGGGGCGGGGGAACCATTGGGGCGTTTGAGGAAGCGTCCCGGGGGCGAATCGCCGTTATGAAAACGGCGTAGCGCTAGCTCTTTCTGCGCGAGCCCGTCAGCTAACCCCGCAGGCACCCGAAGGAGAAGGGGTCAGGCCCGCGTGAAGACGTCGTTCCGTATCGCCATCTGCCTACTGGCTGTCGTATTGCTCGTACCCGGTCAGGCGTCGGCCAAAAAGAAAAGTTGGTCGTTCGGCGAGCGGACCCTGAAGCAGGGACACAAGGGCGGCGACGTCAAGACGCTGCAGCGGTACCTGTCGCGCGTCGGCATCGAGATGAGCGCCGACGGCGTGTTCGGCGGCGGGACGAAGGCCGGGGTCCGCCTCTTCGAGGAGGCCCAGCGCCGCAAGATCGACGGCAAGGTCACCCGCACCGACGCGAAGGTCATCAAGGACGTCGCCGTCAACGGCGGCGCCGTCGCCTCGGCCTCGGTCACCGGCGGCGCGCTGCCCAAGAACGTGAAGATGGTCGTGCCCAAGCCCGCGCCGCCGCCGCCGCTCGTGCTCGGCCCGGGCATGGAGGCGACCGTCGGCCCCGACGGTCTCGCCGTCGCCCCCGCTCTCGCGCCACCCGAGATCCAGGCGGTCATCGAGGCCGGCAACAAGATCGCCAAGACGCCGTACATCTACGGCGGCGGTCACGGCAAGTGGGAGGACGAGGGCTACGACTGCTCCGGCTCCGTCTCCTACGCGCTGCACGGCGGCGGACTGCTCGAGGCGTCGATGCCGTCCGGCGGTTTCATGAAGTGGGGCGAGCCGGGACCGGGTCAGTGGATCACCCTCTACGCCAACGGCGGCCACATCTACATGGTCGTCGCCGGCCTGCGCTTCGACACGAGCGGGGCGAAGTCGAGCGGCACCCGCTGGCAGGCCGCCAGCGAGCGCGACGGCAAGGGGTACACCGTCGTGCACCCCGTCGGCTTCTAGCACTCCCTTCGCGGCGCTCGGCGCGCCTGACGGCCGCACCCGAGTCTCACGGGCCTCGCTCGTTGCGCCCGGCGACGGCTCGCCCCGGTGGCGCTGCAGCGTCGCCGCTCGTCTAGGTTCTGGCGCTTGCCGTCTCCGCGCACGTTCCTGCTGCTGGCGCTCCTCGTCGTGCTGGCGCCGTCGTCGTCGGCGCAGGCGCGCGTCGCGCTCGTCGCCACCGGGACGCCTGAGCTGGCGCTGCTCGACGTCTCCTCCGACCGCGTCGTCGCGCGGATCGCGCTGCCGTCCGCGAGCACGGCGGTGGCGGTCGACGGCGATGGCGCGCGTGGCTTCGTCGCCGCCGGCGCGACGATCGTCGCGCTCGACGTCAACGAGCGCACCGAGATCACGCGCCGCGCGCACGGCAGCGCGACGATCACCGGCATGGTGCTCTCGCGCGACGGCCGCCGCCTCTACGCCGTCCAGGGCGACCGCCTGCGCGTCCTGCGGGCGAGCACGCTGGCGTCCGTCGGCTCCATCGCCCTGCGCGGCCGCGGCTCGGCCGTCGCACTCGGGCGAGACGATCGGCTGGCCGCCGTCGTGCTCGACCGCGGCCGCGTCGCGATCGTCGATCCGCGCGGCCGGCGTCTGCTGCGGCGTGTCTCGCTGCCGGGCGCGACGGGTGTCGCGGTGGCGCCCGACGGGCGGACGATCGTCTCCGCGCGCGGCAGCCTGCGGACGGTCCCGCGCGGCGCACACCGGCCGACGGGGCGCCGCATCCGCCTGCCGCGGGGGGCCGGCGGCCACCTGGCGCTCTCGCCGGGTCGCACGCGGCTGGCGGTCGGGCCGCGGCGCGGGGGGCGCAGCGGGGCGCTCGTCGTGCTGCGCGGCGGCCGGGTGCGGCGCCTGGCCGCCGGCGGCCGTGGCCTCGGCACACCGGCCTGGACCCCCGACGCCAACCGGCTGTTCTTCTCCAACCGCGCGAGCGGCACGCTGACGCTGGTCAGCCCGTTCTCGCGCAAGCTGCTCGACACGGTCGCCCTCGCGGGGTCGTCGCCGCGCGGGATCGTCGTGCAGCCCGGCCTCGCGCTCATCCGCGGCACGCCGGGCGACGACACGCTCGTCGGCACGCGCTCGCGCGATCGCATCGAGGGCCTCGCGGGCAACGACCTGCTGCGCGGCGGCCGCGATCGCGACGTGCTGGAGGGCGGTCCCGGCAACGACAGCATGTCCGGCGGCGCGCTCAGCGATCGCATGTCCGGCGGCGAGGGCAGCGACTTCCTGACGTCCGGCACCGGCAACGACACGATCCACGGCGGCAGCGGCGACGACGGCGTCGACGGTGGCACCGGCAACGACACCATCGACGCCGAGGAGGGCGACGACCGCCTCGACGGCGGCGACGGCGACGACACGATCCGCGCCGGCGAGGGCGACGACGAGATCATCGAGAAGGGCTTCGGCAACGACCTGCTGCTGTCCGGCGGGCCTGGCGACGACGTCATCCGCGGAGGTCGCGGCTCGGAGCGCCGGATGCTCGGCGACGACGGCAACGACGAGCTCTTCGGCGAGTCCGGCTCGGAGGCGATGAGCGGCGGGCGCGGCGACGACACCGTCGACGGCGGCGCGGGGGGCGACAACATGCTCGGCGACGAGGGCAACGACATCCTGCGCGGCGGCCGCGGCAACGACCGCCTCGACGGCGGCGCGGGACAGGATCGCCTCGACGGCAGCTCGGGCAACGACGCGCTCCAGGGCGGCGACGACAACGACGAGCTCGTCGGCGGCCCCGGCGCCGACACGCTGCGCGGCGGCACCGGCGACGACTCGATCCGCGCCGCCGACGACAGCGCCGACATCGTCGAGTGCGGGGCCGGCAGCGACACCGTCTACGTCGAGGACGATGCTCCGCAGCGCGATCGCCTGAGCGAGTGTGAGCTCGTCGTGCGCACGCCGGCCGAGGGAGCCAACGACACCGAGCTTCCGTCGATCATCCAGGGCACGCTCAGCGACGACGTGCTGCAGGGCACGGTCGACGACGACTCGATCTTCGGCAAGCTCGGCGACGACCGCCTCCTCGGCCGCGACGGCGACGACTACGTCGACGGCGAGGACGGCGACGACGAGCTGCACGGCGGCCCGGGCAACGACATCATGGCCGGCCGCGACGGCAACGACGAGATCCACGGCGACGCCGGCAACGACCGCATCACCGGCGACCGCGGCAACGACCGGATCTACGGCGACGACGGCAACGACGAGATCTTCGGCAACATCGACCCCGATCTCGTCGAGGGGGGCGCCGGCGACGATCGCATCAACGTCGTCGCCGGCGACGTCGACGTCGTGACGTGCGGCCCGGGCAAGGACACGGTGTTCGCCTCGGCGGGCGACGTCGTCAACGTCGACTGCGAGGACGTGCGGCGCTGAGCTGACGGGGTAGAGACGCGGCAGATCCGATCAGTCCTGCCGAGAGGAGAGAGCCATGCTGTTCTTCGTGCGCTTCGACGTGACCCAGCCGGCCAACGTCAGCAACAAGGACCTCATCGCGACGTGGAGGCGCGAGGCCGAGGCCGCGATCGGCGCGATGGACGCCGGCGCCGTCCCGCACCTGTGGAAGGTGTCCGGTCAGCGGGTCGTGCTCGGGGTCGTCGACGTCCCGACCGCCGAGGATCTCGACGGCGCGCTCGGCGGCCTGCCGATCATCCGCGAGATGGGGCCGGGCGTGAAGACCGAGGCGTGGCCGATCTATGACTACCGCGGGTTCGCGGACGCGCTCAACGAGGGCGCGCACGGCGGGTAGGGGCCGGCGTCGGCGCCGCGTCGACGCCGCGTTGGTGCGCTTCGCGGGGCGTTCGCGGCGCGCCCGCGTGGTCGAACGACATCGCTGAGATGGTGACGCCTGCGGGTGACGGCGGTTTCGCCGGGTTCGGCGGGTTCTGGTCGGTTTGTGCACCTCAGAGGGGGCCTAACTCGACCAGCCTCGGCAACGACGCTGCGAGGGGAGGTCTGGGCGCCTTTTGCATGCGGGACATGCATAAGGCGACCAGACTCCCGAATCCACCCCCGAACGCCCCGCCGGCCCCGGCCGACACGTCGCGCCCGCCAACTCGCACCCGTCTGAGATGCAGTTCCGGCGCGAAGCGCCGGCGCAACACGAGACGCAGACGGCTCTCTATGAAGGAGGCTTGGTTGTCAAGTGGGGTTGATCGTCGTTGTGCTCCGGTGGGTGCGGTGGTGGCGAACGTGACGCAACTCTCTATCGCCTCCTCGGGGGAGGACCAGGTTGTATGGGTGTCTCGCTCCGGTGGCGCATCTCAGTCAGGGCCGTCTAGGCGGCCAGAGCCGGCGTGGCGCCTGCCGGAGCGAAGGGCTGATTGCGGGTGAGCATGTGCCAGATCGCCTCGGCGAGCCGGCGTGCGATGTCGACTTGGGCGACCTTCGCGCCGCGCTGCTTGCCCAGGCGCTGCTTGTTGCGCTGGTAGCGATCGCGATAGACCTCATGGCGGCAGGCGTGCAGGGCGGCTTCCATCAGTGCCCAGCGCAGGTACTTCGGGCCGGCGTGCGTCAGGTGGCCGCGGCGGTCCGTTGAGCCGGATTGGTAGACGCGTGGGCACAGGCCGGTATAGCCCGTCAGCTTCTTCGGGCTCGCGAAGCGCTCGATGTCGCCGATCTCCGCCGCGATCGTGTAGCCCAGGACCCACGCGATCCCAGGCACGGTCTGCAGCAGCGGGATGTAGCGGTGCTCGCAGCCGAGCGCCTTGAGCTCGCGATCGATCATCGTGATGTTGCGCTCGAGGTCATCGATCATCGCGACGCACGCCAGCACCCCGCCGCGCCACGGCTCGGGGAAATCCAGGCGATCGAGCAGCTCGCGGCCGTGGGTGCCGAACAGGTCGCTGACCGGACACGTGTGCCCGAACGCCAGCAGCTGCGCGTGCACGCGATGCTTCAACGAGCTGCGCTTGCGCACCAAGAACAGTCGCCAGCGCGCCCGCTCGCGCTCTTGGCGCTGCTCGAAATCCGGCAGCCAGATCGCCGGCACCAGATCGCGACGCGAGAGCTCGGCGAGCACCCACGCATCGATGCGGTCGGTCTTGCATGCCAACGGCGCGAGGCCCTTGACCTTCTGCGCGTCGGCGACCTCGACCTCCCACCCGCAGCGCTCCAGCGTGTCATGCACAAACCGCGCGCCGTTCATCGACTCGATCGCCGCGCGCACAACCACCGGCGCCGTGACGATCCTCGACGCCGCGCGCGAACCCGCGCAGCCCATCGCCATCCGGCGGCGCAGCGCCGACCTCGACGCGATCGCCCTGCTCATCGAGCAGGCAGTAGTCCAGCCGCTTGCGACTGAGATCCAATCCAGCGTGCAACATGAAGACGGGCCTCCTTCGAGCTCGCTCCTTCGGTGACACGCCGGAGCGTGGCACCGAGAAAGGCCTCCTTCATGACATTCAGTCGTCGCCCGCCGGCCGCCGCCGCGCGCTCTTTCGCTCCGACGCGCGCCGCTTGGCGTCCAGGCGGCGCGTGCGCGATGCGCGGGTCGGCTTCGTCGGGCGGCGCGGACGCTGGACCTCGAGCGCCCGCGCGACCCGGGCGGCGAGGCGCTCGAGCGCGAGCGCGCGGTTGCGCGCCTGGCTGCGGGCGTCCTGCGCCACGGCGCGGACGACCGGGCCGCAGCGCGCGGATATCCGCGCCTTCTGCGCGTCGTCGAGCGTGTTCGAGGCCGCCACGTCGAAGCTCGCCTCGATCCGCGACGACGTCACGTTGGCGTGCTGGCCGCCGGGCCCGGACGAGCGGCTGGCGCGGACGACGATCTCGTCGAGCGGCAGCGACAGATGGCGATTGACCGGCAGCAGATCGGGCATGGTGCCAATAGGGTCCCATCTATGTCAGCCAACCTCGCACTCAACCTCACGCGCACGGCCGCCGAGCATCCCGACGCGATCGCGGTCAAGCTCGACGACGCCGCCTTCAACTACGGCCTGCTCGACAACGCCGGCCAGCGCGTCGCGGCGATGCTCAAGAGCAAGGGCGTCGGGCCCGGCGACAGCGTCGGGATCATGCTGCCCAACGTCCCGTACTTCCCGGCGGTCTACTACGGCGTGCTGCGCGCCGGCGCCGTGGTGGTGCCGATGAACGTGCTGCTCAAGGGGCGCGAGGTCGCCTACTACCTCGCGGACTCCCAGGCGAAGCTGCTGTTCGCCTGGCACGGCTTCATGGAGGCTGCCCAGGCCGGTGCCCGGGAGGCCGGCGACATCGAGATCGTCGAGGTCAAGCCGGGGGAGATCGAGGGTCTGATCTTCGCCCACGAGCCCGACGAGGCGATGGCCGAGGTCGACGGCGACGACACCGCTGTCATCCTCTACACGTCCGGCACGACGGGCAAGCCGAAGGGCGCGGAGCTCACGCACGACAACCTGCGCAGCAACGTCGCGGTGGCTGTCGCCCTCTTCGACATGGGCGTCGGCGACGTCATCTTCGGCGGCCTGCCGTTGTTTCACTCCTTCGGCCAGACGTGCACGATGAACGCGGCGATCCGCTGCGGTGCGTGCGTCACGCTGCTACCGCGCTTCGATCCCGGCAAGGCGCTGGAGATCATCGAGCGCGACCGGTGCACGGTCTTCGAGGGCGTGCCGACGATGTATGGCGCGCTGCTGAACCACCCCGACCGCAAGAAGAGCGACGTCTCCACGCTGCGCGTCTGCGCCTCCGGCGGCGCCTCGCTGCCCGTCGAGGTCCTGCGCGGCTTCGAGGAGTGCTTCGGCTGCAAGGTCCTCGAGGGCTACGGTCTCAGCGAGACGTCCCCCATCGCGTCGTTCAACCATCCCGACCGCGAGCGCAAGCCCGGCTCGATCGGCACGCCGATCAAGGGCTGCGAGATGAAGCTCGTCGACGACGACCGCAAGGAGGTCGCGCAGGGGGAGATCGGGGAGATCCTCATCAAGGGCGACAACGTCATGAAGGGCTACTGGCGCCACCCCGACGCGACGGCGGAGTCGATCAGGGACGGCTGGTTTGCGACCGGTGACATGGCGCGCGTCGACGAGGACGGCTATTTCTTCATCGTCGACCGCAAGAAGGACCTCATCATCCGCGGCGGCTACAACGTCTATCCGCGCGAGGTCGAGGAGGTGCTCTACGAGCATCCGGCGGTGCGCGAGGCGGCGGTCGTGGGCGTGCCCCACGAGGAGCTCGGCGAGGAGATCGGCGCCGCGATCGCCCTGAAGGAGGGCGCGTCGGCCGAGGCGGAGGAGCTGCGCGACTTCGTCAAGGGTCAGCTCGCGGCCTACAAGTACCCGCGCCGGATCTGGTTCGTCGACGAGCTGCCGAAGGGGCCGACGGGCAAGATCCTCAAGCGCGAGATCGAGGCGCCGGGCACCTAGATGCCTGATTCCACGACCGCCACCGCCATCTGCACGCGTCTCGCGGCGCAGGATCGCCACGGACCGAAGGCGCCCGTGCCGCTGGCACTGTGCACCTTCTGCGCGCGGCGCGGGTGGGTGGGCGGTCTCGCGATCCACGCACATCTGGCGGCACCGGCCGCGGAATCAACCACCTAGCCTCCCGCCCTCCCGCGTCGGGGTCATGGCTGAGCAGGTCGCCGGGCTGGCAGTCCAGCGCCTCGCAGATCGCGGCGAGCGTCGAGAAGCGGATCGCGCGCGCGCGGCCGTTCTTGAGGATCGAGAGGTTCACGACGGTCACCCCGACGCGCTCGGCGAGCTGGGTGAGCGTCATGCCCCGGCGCTCGAGGAGGCGGTCGAGGTGGACCGCGATGCGATCCTCGGCGGGTCCGGGCGGCACGGCCGTCAGATCGTCGCGGCGACGTCGTCGCGCAGCCGGGTGCCGTGGGCGAACACCTGCGCGAGGACCAGCAGGCCGAGGCCGCACGCCAGCGGGATCTCCGGGAAGTCCCGGTCGGGCGGTCGCAGGCCGGCCGCGTCGAGGTCCGCTGCCGGTCGGAGATACGGCTCGAGCAGCGCCCCCTCCAGCGCCCCCTGCGCGAAGTGGACGGCGGTGACGCCGACGATCAGCAGACCACCGATGGCCTGGAGTCGCCGCACGTTGGCGCTGGTGAACGGGTCGCCGCCGATCACCGTGCGGGTGATGCCGCGCAGCAGCCAGAGCACGCCGATCCACAGCGCCAGGCCCGCCAGCTGGATCGCGGACGACAGCCGGCGCTCGCGGCTCGTCGCGTTGTGATCGCGATGTCCGTGCGCTGGTCGCTGGTCGCATACACGCCCTTGGGAAGCAGGTCGCCGTCGAGCGGTGCGGTCGCCTCGACGACGACGTCACCCTCCGGGCCGCGCACCGCCTGGATGACGATGATCGCGCCGAACACGACGGAGAGGATGAGCAGCAACGTCGTCAAGCGGTGTACCACGGTCGCGGCGTAGGACGGTTCGCGAGGCTCCACTGGGGCCACCTCCATATCGATACGTGAGATCGGAAAACGATAGATATCGATACATCAAGCCGATACGGTCTCCGCCGCATGGGCTATGACCTCCTCATCATCGGCATGGGCTCCGCCGGCATGGTCGCGGCCGAGTTCGCCTCGACGCTGGGCGTGAAGGTCGCCGTCGCCGAGCGCGACCGCCCCGGCGGCGACTGCCTCTGGACGGGCTGCGTGCCGTCCAAGGCGCTGCTCGCCTCCGCGAGGGTGGCGCACACGACCCGCCATGCGGACGCGTACGGCTTGGAGGCCGTCGGGCCGATGGGCGACACGAGCCGCGTCTGGGCTCGGATGAAGGCGATCCAGGGGCAGATCGCAGCGACCGACGATGACCCGGAGCGCTTCACGGCGCTGGGCGTGGATGTCCTGAGCGGCGCCGCCCGCATCACCTCGCCGACGACGGTGCGCGTCGGCGACTCGCATGCCGCGCGCTTCATCCTGCTCGCCACCGGCAGCCGGCCGGCGCTGCCGCCGATCGAGGGGCTCGCGGACGCCGCGCCGCTGACGAGCGAGACGATCTTCACGCTCGATCGCGCGCCGAAGAGCGTCGTGATGATCGGCGGTGGCCCGATCTGCGTCGAGCTCGCGCAGGCCCTCACCCGTCTGGGCGCGCGCGTCACGCTCCTGCAGCGAGGCCCGGGCCTGCTGCCGCGCGAGGAGCCGGATCTGGCCGCGCGGCTGGCCGACGTGCTGCGGGCCGAGCGCGTCGAGATCGTCACCGGCGTCGAGGCCGATCGCGTCTCGATCGACGGGGCGACCGGGATGAGGGCCGTCCACGCCGGTGAGCGCTCGTGGCGGGCCGAGGCGATCTTCGTGGGCACCGGGCGCACGCCGAACGTGGAGGGTCTCGGGCTCGAGGATGCCGGGGTGAAGGTCGGCGCACAGGGCGTCGCGGTCGACGCCTCGCTGCGCACGAGCGTCAAGTCGATCTACGCCGCCGGCGATGTCGCGGGCCGCCATCACTTCACCCACGCCGCCGGGTACGAGGCCGCGCGAGCGGTGCGCAACATGTTCTTCCCCGGCCGCGCGCGTGGCGCCTACCTCGTGCCGTGGTGCACGTTCACCGATCCCGAGCTCGCGCACGCCGGGCTCACCGAGGCGCAGGCTCGCGCGCAGCACGGCGAGGGTGCGGTCCGGGTCTGGCGCCAGGACCTCGCGCACTCCGACCGTGCGCGCACGGAGTCTGCGCCCGAGGGCGAGCTGCGGATCGTGACGGCGAAGGGGCGCATCGTGGGCGCCCACGTCCTGGCCGCGGGCGCGGGTGAGCTGATCGGGGAGCTGACGCTGGCGATCGATCGGGGCCTGCAGCTCAGCGACCTGGCCGGCGTCGTGCACGTCTATCCGACGATCGCGGTGGCGATCCAGCAGATCGCCGCCCAGGCGAGCTACGCCAAGGCGCAGCGCTACCGGCGCTTCGTCCGCACGCGCGCCTGACGACCGGACCTACAGGCCGGGCGGGTGGCGCGCGACGAACCCGCCCGAGGGCCGCATCTCGCGCGTCCAGCGCGTGCCGCCGCGCAGCGCCGACGTGTCGAAGCGCCACCCGGCGACGACCATGTAGGCATGGCCGGCGTTGGCGTAGACGGTGATCCATCTGCCCGGCCCGGCCTCGCCCCAGCTCATGAACGGGCCGGAGGCCATCGGCGACGTGACCAGGCCGGCGGCGGCGAGCGCGTAGCTGATCGAGCCCGAGCAGTCGTAGGCGGAATCCTTGAAGCCGCCGTGGCCGCCGCCGTAGAGGTAGGGAAGGCCGGCGATCGCATTGCCGGCGGCCATGACGAGCCCGACCGCGTTGGGCGCGCCGGACGGCGGCTGCACCTGCCCGCCGGCGTTCGTCGCGATGCCCGCGCGCGCGGTGCGGGCGAGCTTCTCGCGCAGCGCCGCGAGCTGGCCCTGCACGTCGCGCAGCTCGGCGCGGCGGAAGTTCGAGCGTGCGAGGTGCCTCTCGCGTTCGCGCAGCAGCGCGGTCTCGACGGCCTGCGCCTCCTCGCGCTTGCCGTTCAGGCGCCGGGCGACCGCCTGTTCGCGCTTCTGCATCGCGGCGAGGCGCTCGGTCTGGCGCGTGACCTGCGCGCGCGACGTGCGCGCGACGTCCATGATCGTCGCGTTGCGCTTGGCGATGCGCTTGAGGAACTCCGCCTTCTCGAGCAGGTCGGTGAAGCCGCGCGCCGTGATGACGACCGAGACGATGTCCGGCTCGCCGTTGCGATAGGCGGCCTGCAGGTTCTGCTCGAGCGCGCGCGTCGCGTTGCGCTGCAGGTTGACCAGGCGCGTGAGGCGGTCGCGCGCCCTGACGAACTGCTCGCGCACCGCCTGCAGCTGCGCCCGCTGCGCGGCGGCGTCGGCCTGCAGCCTGCGCAGGCGCCGCTGCGCCCGGGCCAGACCGGCGCTCGAGGCGCGGATCTTCGCCGTCTCGGCGGCGACGACCGAGCGCAGGTACTCGGCACGGTCGGCCTTGGAGTCGATCCGGCCGGTCAGGCTCTGTCCGCCCGCTCCGGCCGTGCCGAGAACGGTCCCAGCGACCGCGACGCACGCGGCGAGAGCACAGATGAGAGCGAGGCGGTGGAAGGTCATTCGCGGGCGGACCGCGACGCTAGCAACGACCCCGTGATCGGCGTCTGAAGCCCTGCACGCTGCACGCGAACTTGCAGGTGTGTCAGCTGCGCGCGCGGAACAGCGAGACGAGCAGCACGCCGAGACCGAACACCACCGCGAGGAAGCCGATGATGGCGCCCGCGATCGGGATCAGCGTGAGCAGCCCGAGGATCACGAGGCCGGCGAGGAAGGCGAGGATCCGCGCGCCCTTCTTGAGGACGAGCCGCCCGACGACGAACGCCGTGGTGACGTAGGAGATCGCCAGCAGCGGCACGAACAGCAACAGCAGCACGAGGGCCAGGGGGATCCCGACCAGCGTGAAGAACGCGGCCAGCGCGATGACCGGGATCAGGACGAACCCGAGCAGACCGACGCCCGCCGAGACGAGCGCCCTGGTCTTCGCCGTGCGGGCGACGGCGTCGGCGGCCCTGGGCGCGAGCAGCAGCAGGAGGAGGCCGAGCAGGAACATCGAGATCGTGATCGCGACGAACGCGCCGATCGCTCCGAGGATGCCGGCGTCGCCGGCGTCGAACTTCTCCACGTCGCCGCCGACGCGCGCGCCAGGGGTGATGACCGGGTCGTCGTCGCCGTAGTCGATGTCGCCGCCGACGCTGCCGCGTCGGCCCAGCGTGACGAGACCGGCGACCGCGAGCACGTCTCCGGAGACCGTGCCGCGGATCGTCACATCGCCGTCCACGACAACGATGTCGCCGGACACCTGCCCTCGGACCGTGACATCGCCGTCAAGGACCACGATGTCGCCCGCCGTTTCGTCGCGATCGACGAGCACCGATCCGACGAGGACGTACTGGTCGTCGCCGTCGGCCGCGGAGGCACCCGCCGCCGGTATGAGCCAGCAGAGGACGACTACCGCGATGAGAAGCGATCGACGCATGGTGCGACGGCGAGCCTATAGCGGCGGCGTGGCGTTCAGGAGAAACTTTCAGTACAACGACACGTACGGAGATCTCGCCGGCCGGCATATCCGGTTAATGCGATCGAGCGCGCCGGCGTGGCAGCGGACGCGCGGGACCGCAGCCACCGGCGCAACCGAGGTTGACAACGTCACGTGTGTCAACTACAGTTGACGAATGGCATTCGTACCCACCGAGGAAGAGGCGATCCCGCGCGATCCGGCCGAGGGTTTCGCCGCCGTCCTGGCCCTGCGCAGGCTCGCCGACCGGCTCGAGGCCGGCCAGGTCGAGCGGGCCGTTCGCGAGGGCTGGTCGTACAGCGACATCGCGGCGGCGCTCGGCGTCAGCCGCCAGGCGGTTCACAAGAAGCACGCCAAGCGCCTGCGCGCGCTCGGCATGAAGACAGGGAGACGCGATGCTTGAGCGGTTCACCCGCGAGGCCAGGTACGTCGTCCTCGCCGCCATGGGAGCGACGCAGCGGCTGGGCGCCGAGCAGGTCGAGCCCGAGCACCTGCTGCTCGCCCTCGCCGAGGGCAGCTCCGCGGCCGGCCGCGCGATCGCCGAGGCCGGCATGGACAGCGAGGCGATCACCGCGGCGATCGAGGGCGACCTCGTCGCGATGCTCGAGGTCGTTGGTGTGCCGGCGTCGGTCGTCGACGCGACCCCGGCGGCGCCGCGCGTCGAGCGTCCGGACTTCGGGATCCACGCCAAGCGTGCGCTCGAGCAGGCGCTGCGCGAGGCGGTCAGCCGCAAGGAGCGGCGCCTGGGACCGGAGCACGTGCTGCTCGGTGCCCTGCACGCTCCGAGCCCGACGCTGGCTCGGGTGCTGGCGCGGCTGGACGTCGAGCCCGAGCGGCTCCGCGCGCTCGTCGACGTCGAGGTCGCCGCCGCCCGCCGCTGAGCCTCGCGCGGGCGAAGAAGTTTACTGTCGCCGCGCCGGCGCGATGATACGGTCGGCGCCTGCCCCTGGACATCGCCCGCCGAGCGCAGTCAGCCTCCGTTGTGATCGTGCTCGTCGCGTTCGGGCTCTGCGCGACGCCGGCCGCGGCCGCGCCGGCCGACCTCGATCCGGGGTTTGGGACCAACGGGCGTGCGACGATCGCGGGCGCCGGTTACGAGGTCGCCAACGAGGTGGCGCTGCAGGCCGACGGGCGGATCGTCCTCGCCGGCGTGACGAGCGACAACGCCGACGCCGTCGTCTACCGCCTGCTCGCCGGCGGGGCACCGGACGCGAGCTTCGCCGGCGACGGGGAGCTCCTGATCAACCGCGGTGGCGCCGAGTCGGCCGAAGGCCTTGCGGTGCAGCCCAATGGCCGGATCCTCGTCGGCGGCACGTCGGCAGCGGGCGGCCTGTTCTACGCCTTCGTGCACCGGCTGACCGCCGGCGGCGCGCCCGACACGACCTTCGACGGCGACGGCCGGCTGGCACTCGGCACGAACGACGAGACGGTCAACGAGCTCGCCGTGCAGCCGGACGGCAAGATCCTCGTCGCGGGCGGCACCGTCGCGGGCGGTGACCTGCTCGTCTATCGCCTCAACGCCGACGGCTCGCCGGACACGACCTTCGACGGCGACGGCCTCTTCAAGCTCGACCTCGGCGGGTTGGAGTCCGCCGCTGCGATCGCCGTCCAGCCCGACGGCCGGATCGTCGTTGCCGGCTTCACCAACGTCAACAACGACATCCTCGTGATCCGGCTGACCGCCGCCGGAGGCCTCGACGCCTCGTTCGACGGCGACGGCATCCTCGTCTCGGACCGCGGCAGCGTGGACTCCGCGACCGACGTCAAGGTGCAGGCCGACGGGCGAATCGTCGTCGTGGGGCGGGCGATCAACAACTTCAACCAGTACGCCTTCGTGCACCGCCTCAACGCCGACGGCTCGGCCGACGGCGACTTCGCGACGAGCGGACGGCTTGCGCTCAACGACACCGGGAGCATGATCGCCAACGCGGTGGCGCTGCAGGCCAACGGCCGCGTCGTCGTTGTCGGGCGCAACGTCCCCTACGACGTCTACGCGACCGTCAACCGCCTCACGCCGGGCGGGCTGCCCGACACGACGTTCGCGGTCGGCGGGATGTTCACCGGCACGCCGATCTCCGAGGAGCTCTACGCGATCGCGGTGCAGGCCGACGGGCAGATCGTCGCCGCCGGGCGCAGCTCGACGAACGCGCTCGTCTACCGGATGCGCGGCGACCCGGTTGCTCCGGGCACGGTCACCCCGGGCGCGCCCGGCACGGCGCCGGGCGGCGGGCCGGGGGCGGGCGGGGCCGCGGCGGGCGAGACGGCCGGCACCGCGGCGCGCGCGGGCGGCGGCTGGACGTGCGCGGGCCGGCGGGCGACGCGCGTGGGCACGAGCCGGCGCGACACGATCCGCGGCACGCGGCGGCGCGACGTGATCGTGGCCTTGGGCGGCAACGACGTCGTCCATGGCCTGGGCGGCAACGACCTCGTCTGCGCCGGCGCCGGCAACGACCGCGTGGAGGGCGGGGCCGGCGGCGACACGCTGCTCGGCGAGGCGGGGACCGATCGCCTCGGCGGCGGCGCCGGGCGCGACACGCTGCGCGGCGGCGTGGGGCGCGACGTCCTGCGCGGGGGCGCCGGGCGCGACCGGCTCTTCGGCGGTCCCGGCGTGGATCTGCAGCGCCCCTGAGCTCCGGGCGATCCGCGCCCGCGGTCGCCGCCTGAGCACGGCCTATCCTCACCCGGTGGCATCAGCAGACGAACCCTCGACGGTGCAGACGCGGCTGGAGGAGGGCGACGCCGACCTGGCCGAGCCCGTGGCGGCGGGCGAGCCGCCCGTCGCCGACCCGGCGGCGCTGCTGCAGCACCTCGACGACAGCGGCCATTTCCATCGCGACAGCCGCGCGGGGCGGATGTACCACCCGGGCATGGTGTCGCTGCGCGAGAACGTGCCCACCGACAGCCTGCACGTCTCGGTCGACGGCAACCGCCTCAAGGCGCACGTCGACCATGCGTCGCCGCTCGTCGAGACCGAGGGGAGATCGCGCTACTCCGTTCCGCGTGCGGTGCTGCACAACATCCTGGGGATGGCCCACGACGCGCTGACGATCGTGCGCGGCCGCCAGGGCGACCACGCGTGCAAGCTGGACTGCGAGTGGGTCTCGCCGGAGGTGGGCGCGACGCCGCGCATCGTCCCGCTGCTGGACCCGAAGACGTCCGCGTGGGGCGTGCAGCTCGACGCGCGGGTTGCGGGAACGCTCGACGAGGGGCGGCTGCAAGGCGCCCTGGACATGCTCGCCGAGGTGCAGGGCGCGGGCGAGAAGTGCCTGAGCACCGTCGACTGCGAGGGCCCCGAGGCGCTCGACGCGGCTCGCCGCCGGCTGCACGCCGCGGGGCCCCCGCTCACCGTCCTGCCGCCGTTTCGCGTCGTGCTCGCACATCACCCCGGCGGCGACGTGCTCATGCTCAACCTCAACCACGCCGCGGTGGACGGCTTCGGCGCGATGCGGGTGCTCGAGCGGCTCGCTCGCGCCTACGCCGGTACCGCCGGCCCGCAGGACGCGCTCGACTTCCTGGCTTGCGCGGACCTCCCCGTGCAGCCGGCGCCGCCGCCCTCGTCGCGGCTCGTGCGCCTGGGCCGCAAGGGCATCGAGCGCGTCCGCGACGCGCTGTCCAAGCCCCCGCGGCTGGCGGTCGAGGAGGGCGACGATCGTCCCGGCTTCGGCTTTCACCTTCACGGTCTGTCGGGCCAGGCAACGCGCGACGCGACCGCCGGCGGCGGGGGTGCGACCCGTGATGCGCTGATCGCCGCGCTGCACCTCACCGTCGCGCGCTGGAACCAGCGGCACGGGATCGAGGGCCGGCGGATCGGCGTCCTCGTGCCGGTCGACCTGCGTCCCGCCGACCTGCCCGAGCACGTGGTCGCCAACCTCTCGGTCAACACGCGCCTGTCGACGACGCCGCGCGAGCGCGCCACGCCTTCCGCGGCGCTGCGGGCGATCCGGTGGCACAGCGAACGCGACGAGGCGACGCGCACCGGGATCTCGCTCATCGCCGCGCTGCAGCGCGCCGGGATGCTGGCGCTGTGGGCGAAGCAGTCGAGCATCGTGCTGCACCCGCTGGTCGACAACCGCCGCGCCGACGCCGCGATGCTCTGCGACCTCGGGTCGTTTCCCGCCGCCCCGCGCTTCGGCGGCGATGCCGGCGCGGTCACCGAGCTGTGGTTCTCCCCGCCGAGCCGGTCGCCGCGCTGCCTCTGCGTGGGGACGGTGACGCTCGAGGGACGGCTGTACCTCACGTTCCGCTATCCGCACGCCCTCTTCGGCCCGTCCGCGGTCCGCCGCTTCGCCGACCTCTTTCTCTCTCAGCTGGAGCGCGTGAGCGCCAGCAGCGCCTGAAGGCGCAGGTTCTCGGGCGGGTCGAGCACGGCGTGCTGGGCGCACGCGGGCACGAGCGTGTTCGAGTCGGGGTGCGCCATCGCGTACGAGCAGGCCCGCAGGCGCTCCTGCGTGGCGCGGATCCTCGGGTCCTCCGAGGTCTCGCCGCGCTGGAGCAGCTCCCAGGCGGGCGTGACGTCGCGGGCGTCCATGAAGGCGTGCATGACGTAGGTGACCGGCTTCGGCGCGGTGCGGCGGATCGCGCGCACGCCGCCGACGCGGCGCAGCAGACGCAGCGCCCAGGGCGCGCCGCTGCGCAGGACGGCGGGGTGGCGGGCGACCGCCCGGGCGGTACGGATCGCGCGCAGCCCGCCGCTGCCGTCCTCGAAGTCCATGCCGCCGAAGGCCTCGACGAAGTCGTGCAGCGCCCGCGCGTCGCGCGGGTCGTCCTCGTCGAGCAGCGTCGCGTAGCGGTCGCCGACGTTCAGCCCGTGGGCGGTGCGGTTGCAGCGCACGTCGCCGACCTGCTCGGCGTTGAAGTGCAGGCGCCCGCCGGCGCCGCGCTCGATGCGCCGCCACACGTCGTCGGTGGAGAAGGCGCGCAGGTCGTCCTTCCAGCGCGCCTCGTTGCCGATGTACGCCGCCGGCTGAAAGGAGAACATGCGAAAGCCCATGTCGCGCGTGGCGGTCAGCACGGCGGGGATCTGCTCGATGTTGCGCGGCGTGACGGTCATGTTGTGGGCGAGGTAGCTCGTGATGCCGTGCTCCTCGTGCAGGCGGGCGAACATGTCGCAGAAGCGGCGGCGGTAGGGATCCAGATCGGCCTCGCTGCGCGGCGTCCTGAGGCCGCGACGGCCGAACATGAGCGAGTCGAAGTGGCCGGCGAAGGCGAGGTGCGCGAAGCGCGGCGTCCCGGTCTGCGGGTCGAGCGCGAGCCGTTGGAGGTAGTCGTAGTCGAAGTCCCCGTGCGTCATCGACATCGGCTTGCGGCCGTGGCGCAGCATCGCCTTCAGCGCGCGGGCGTGGTCCTCGGCGCCGAGCAGCGTGACCTCGCCGCCGATGAGCTGGGCGTGCTGGCCGGGTCCGCGCAGCGCTCGCAGCAGCGCCATCTGGCGGTCGACCTCGCGCTCGGTGTGGTCGCCGTCGGTCGGCACGCGGTTGGCCTGCTTGGAGTGATAGCACGGGGTGCAGGCGAGGTTGCAGCGCGGAAAGACGCCATGCGTTCCCTCGCAGCCGGTCATGCGCCGGCCGAGCATCTGGTTGGGCTGCTTGACGTGGGCGGGCAGCTCGGCCCAGCGGGCGGCGAGCGCGGCGGTCAGGTCCGGGTGCTCGGGGCGCGTCGCGACCTCGAGCTCGCGCAGCCGCGTGAGGAGCCGGGCCATCGGCGCCACGCTAACGCACGACCCGGTACAGGTGGGCGAGGCGGTGGGGGTCGACGCCGGCGACGTAGAGCCGCCGGATGACGAGCCACGCGAGCACCGTGCGCGCGATGCCGCAGCGGCGCCAGCGCCGCGAAGAGGTCGTCGCCGGGCCGGGCAGGCACCGCGTCTCACCGCGCGCCTCGAGGCGCCGCACGAAGTCGTAGTCGTCCATGATCGGGATCTCGCGAAAGCCGCCGAGGATGTGCGAACGCGCTCGCGCGGGCCCAGATCGAGGAGTCGCCGTAGTAGAGGCCGTTGCGGCGCTGGACGCGGTAGATGGCGCCGAGGACGCGCTCGAAGATGCGGCGGCCGCCGTCGTCGCCGAAGCGCAGGGCGAAGTTGCCGCCGTGCACGTGGGGCGCGCTGCGGTAGGCGTCGGCGAGCGAGGCGTAGGCGTCGCGGGGCAGGCGGCTGTCGGCGTGCAGGAACAGCAGGATGTCGCCCGTCGCGATGCGGGCGGCGGCGTTGAGCTGGGCGGCGCGCCCGCCGGCGTGCTCGATCACGCGCGGCTTCAGCGGGTGGTCGCGCGCGATCCGTCGCGTGTCGTCGCGCGAGCCGCCGTCGGCGACGATCGGCTCCCAGTGGCCGTGCAGCGCGGCGAGGTGGTCGAGCAGGCGCGGCAGCTCGCCGGCCTCGTCGAGCGTGGGGACGAGGACGGAGACGAGGGGGGTGCGGTCGGCGCCGCTCATACCGCGCAGCGAAACGCGGCCGGCAGCGAGCCGTCGGCCTGGCGCAGCGCGAGGAAGCGCTCGACGACGGCCCGCTTCGCGTCGGCGAGCGTGACGTCGGCGCCGCGGGCGACGAGGAAGTCCGGGCTCGAGTCGAGGTCGGCGCCGACCGGATGCCAGTGCGCGCCGTCGGCGGTGATCGTCAGCTCGGGGGCCATCACGGCGTCGGAGACCGCGATCGCTCCGGCGTCCGTGCCCGCCGCGCCCGCCGCGAAGCCGCGGGCGACGAGCGGCCGCACCGCGAAGTCCTCGCCGCGGATCCCGAGCGGCGCGAGCAGCGCGCGGAGCGCCTCGACCTCGCCCGCGTTGTCGGGCGTCTGGGTCAGCGCGACCCGTAGCGGGAGGCCGAGCGAAGCGGCGAACCGCAGCCCGTCCATCGCGCGCGCCCACGAGCCGGCGCCGCGCCAGCGGTCGTGGGTGGCCGCGCAGGCGCCGTCGATCGAGGACTGCAGCACGAGGCCGGGGCGGCCGGCGAGCCGCGCGAGCTCCTCGCGGCGGCGGCCGGTGAACAGCATCGCGTTGGTCAGCACCACCGTCGGGAGGCGGTCGGCGGCGTACGCGAGGAGCGACACGATCTCCGGATGGACGAACGGCTCGCCCCCCGTGACGTAGATCTCGGCGAAGCCCTCGCGCACGGCTTCGTCGACGAGCGCGCGGAAGCGCTCGCCGGCGAGCTCGCGTGTGCGGGCGCGCGGGGAGCTCGCGACGACGCAGTAGTCGCAGGCGAGGTTGCAGTGGAAGTTCGAGTAGATCCACAGTCGCGCCGGAAACAGCGCTGTGCCGAACAGCGAGACGGCCGGCCCGCCGGCGTCCGCGCCGGCGAGCTCAGGCAGCGCGTCGCGGTAGAGCTGAAAGCGTCCGCGCGCACGCTCGCGCGGGGGCACGACCTCCAGGCACGTCGTCCACCAGCCGCTCTCGATCGTCTCCGCGAACGGCTCGGGCAGCCCCGCACGCCGCATCGACGCCGCCTGCGCGCGCCAGTCGTACGCCAGCGCGACGAGCTCGACCGACCGCACCACGCCGCCGGCCAGATCGATCACCGCGTACCACACCTCCGGTCGCCCGTCGTTGGCGGGCCGGCCGATCGCGCCGACGTTGACGATCCGCGTCCCGCCGACGACGCGCGACCACGCGATCCCGGTGTGCGTGCACAGCAGCAGCTCGGCGCCGCTCGCGGCGACCCGCGATGCGAGCTCGTCGTCGGGAAGCGACTCCCACATGAAGTCGTTGATCGCCAGCGGCGAGCCGTGGACCATGTGCACGTCGACGCCGCCGATCGGCGCGCGCAGCTCGCCCGGCAGCTCCGCCATCCAGTCGGCGAACGATGAGGACGTATGGGCGCGCGTGTAGTCGTACATGAGCTGCGCGTAGAAAGTGTCGCGCTCGTCGGCGTAGCCGCAGCCGCAGTCGTCGTCGCCGCGGCCGATCGCGACGTCGTAGTTGCCGGCGATCGTCGTCACGTCGTGCCCGAGCAGCAGCGGCCAGACCGCGTCGCACTCCGCGCCGAAGCCGCCGAGATCGCCGAGGCAGTACAGCTCGTCGCAGCCGCGCTGCTCCGCGTCGTCCAGCAGCGCGCGCAGCGCGTAGGGATTGGCGTACACCCCGCCGAAAGCGGCGATCCTCGGCATCGTCTGAGTATCGTGCGTTCGCGGGCCGGGCCGAGATCAACGCAAGGATTCAGATGACGCGCATCGCCATCGTCGGGGCCGGGCCGATCGGCCTCGAGGCGGCGCTTGCGGCAGCCGAGCGAGGCGACGAGTTCGTGGTCTTCGAGGCCGCGCCCCGCGTCGGCGGCAACGTGCGGGCCTGGGGCCACGTGCGGACGTTCACGCCATGGTCGATGAACGTGTCCGAGCGGATGCGCGCGGCGCTGCCGGCCGCACCCGCGGGTCCGGAGCTGCCGACCGGCGCGCAGCTCGCCGCCGAGCTGCTCGAGCCGATCGCCGCCCTGCCGGCGCTGCGCGGACGCATCCGGTGCAGCACGCGCGTGCGGGCGATCGGTCGTGAGGGCCTGCTCAAGCACGAGGCGATCGGCGCCGCGCGCCGCGCGGCCCGGCCGTTTCGCCTGCTCGTCACCGGGCCCGACGGCAGCGAGGCGATCGTCCGTGCCGACGTCGTCATCGACGCCGGCGGGACGTACGCGAACCCCAACCGGCTCGGCGATGGCGGCATCGATGCCGTCAACGAGCGCGCCTTCGACGACCGCATCGAGCGCTTCCTGCCCGATCTGCAGGACCCCGGCCAGGCCGCCGGCTGGGCCGGCCGCACGATCCTGCTGACCGGCGCGGGCCACTCCGCGCAGACCGCCGCCGCGCAGCTCGCCGCCCTCGCCCGCGACGCGCCGTCCACGAAGATCGTGTGGGCCGTGCGCGACCCGGCGCCGGACTGGGGCGCGGTCGACGCGGACCCGCTGCCCGAGCGCGCCGCGCTCGCCGCGACCGCCGCCGGCCTCACGGCCGGCGCCAGCCCGGCGGTGACCGTTCGCGCGGGCTGCGTCACGGAGGCGCTGCACGCACGCGGCGGGCGCATCGCCGTGACGCTGCGAAACGGCGGTGGCGAGGAGATCGAGGCCGACCGCATCCTCGCGCTCCACGGCGGCGTCGGCGAGCACGCCCTCTACCGCCAGCTGCAGGTGCACGAGTGCTACGCCACGACCGGACCGATGAACCTCGCCGCCGCGCTGCTGGGCGAGGCCGGCGGCGACTGCCTTCGCGTCGCGCCCCATGGGCCGCAGACGCTGCGCACGCCCGAGCCCGGCTTCTTCATCCTCGGCGCGAAGTCCTACGGGCGCATGAGCCGCTTCCTGCTGCAGGCCGGCTGGCGCCAGGTCGACGACGTCTTCGGGACGCTGATCTGAGCGCGCTCACCGACGGCGAGCTGTGGGCGCGCGAGCAGCTCGCGCTGCTGCGCGACGGCGGCTACACGCCGCGCGCGACCGTCCGCTTCCTCGCCGCCAGCCAGACCCGTGCGCGCGAGCAGCGCGCCGCTCGGCCGGCCACCGCGCGCCGGATGCGCGCCTGGATCGCCGCCGGCGCGGCCGCCCACGCCGCGCTCGCGCTCGCCCGCCGGGAGCCGTTCGCCGGCCGCACCCGCTCGTTCGCGATCTGGTGGGCGCTGACGTGGCTCATGCTGGACTGGCACATCGGCATGATCGAGACCGAGGACGGCGCGCCGCGCAACCTCGGCGCGGCGGACGCCTGCACGCTGCTGCGCGTGTGGCTCGTGCCGCCGGCGGCCGCCGCCCCGCGGCCGTGGATCTGCGCGCTGGCGCTGGCCAGCGACGGCCTCGACGGGGCGCTCGCCCGCCGTACCGGCCCGACGCGGCTCGGCCGCGACCTCGAGGGCCTCGCCGACGTCGCCTTCGCGATCGCGGCGCTGCGCGGCGCCGTTCGTCAAGGCTGGCTCGGCCGCGGCGCCGCCCGCGCCGAGCTCGCCCGCATCGCCGTCGGCATCGGCTATGCGGCGGGCGATCTGGCTCGGCCGGGCGCGGGCGCCGGAGGCGCGTGTCCTGCACGCCGCGCGCGCCGCGACGCCGTTGCGCGTGGCCGGCCTCGTCGCGGCGGGCAGCGGCCGGCGCCGCCTCGCCGACGGCCTCGTCACCGGTGGCGCGGCGTGCAGCGCGCTCGCTACGGCTGCAGCAATGCGGACGCCGCGGCGAAGTCCGCGATCTCGCAGCCGTTCGTCCGCGTGAAGCGCCGGTCGACCCTCTCGCCGTCGATCGCACCGCGCACGCGGGCCGCCTGCGGCCCGCCGTAGATCTGGGTGCAGACGCGCCCCTCGTCGGGCTGCGTGGTCAGCAATCGCCGCAGCGTGCGCGCCTGCGCGCACAGCTCGCTCGCCGGGGCCTTGCCGTCGAGAAAGCCGCCGGCGCGCTCGAGACCCGCGCGGCAGGTCAGCATCGCCGTCTTCTCCTCGCCGGCGCCACCGTCGTAGCGGATCGACAGCTCGATCTCGCCGGCCGGCGTGGAGGACGTGCGCGGAGCGGCCGGCTCGTCGTCCTCCTCGCCGCATCCGCCGAGCGCGGCGGCGCAGGCCGAGCACGAGCGCGAGCCCCACGGCCGCCGCGCGGAGGCTCACCTCAGCCGGTCTCCTCGGACGGCAGCAGGTGGCCGTCGTTCTCCACGTAGCCTTCCTTGGCGCCGACCGCGACGTAGATGAGGTCGTCGTCGCCGACGTTGCGGATCCGGCGGACGGTGGCCGCGTCGATGCGCGCGATCCCGCCCGGGCCGAGGCGGTGCACCGAGCCGTCGCCGAACTCGAGCTCGGCGTGGCCCTGATGGATGAAGTACGTCTCCTCCTGCTCGTAGTGGTAGTGGCGGCGGCCGGCGAACGTCGCCGGCATGACGATCGCGTTGATGCCGAGCGACTGCACGCTCAGCGCCGGGCGGATCTTGCGAAAGCCGCCGCCGCCGCCAAGCGCGTCGATGTTGCCGACGGCATAGCCCTCGCCGGTCACGACCTCGTGTGCTTCGTCCTCGGCCATCTCGCGGTCTCCTCTCGCTCACAGGGTGCCCGCGGATCGTAGGAGAGGCGGTCCCTCTCACGCCAAAGGCCCGCTCGGAAGCGGGCCTTTGGGCTCAGAAGATGAGGATCAAGAGGATGATGATCAGGATCAGCGTGCCGAGTCCGATGTACATGGGTCTCCTTTTTGGTCAGTGAGATCCCTCTACCCCGGCGCCTTCGCGCTCAAGCGAACGTGGACGTCTGTCAGTGGCCGGCGACGGTCCCGCCCTCGGGGGCGATCGGGCGCCGCTCGTCCTGCCAGCGCGTCATGCCGCCGGCCATCGAGTACGCGTCGACGCCGATGCCGCGAAAGGCCTGCGCCGCCATCGCCGAGCGCGACCCGGAGAGGCAATAGAAGATCACCGGGCGATCGGTGTCGATCTTGGCCGCGTTGTTGCCCAGCTCGTTGAGCTCGACGTGCAGCGCGCCGTCGATGCGGCCGGCGTCCCACTCGTCGGGCTCGCGCACGTCGACGACCTGCGCGTCCCCCTCGGCCAGCGCGGTCTGCGTCTGCTCGGGCGTGACCTCGAGATTGTTGGAATCGAAGATCGATGGCATGCGCGCGAGGGTACCGCGCCGCGCCGCCCCGCCAACCCGGGCGGCGCCGTCGAGAACCGGCGCGCCGCGATGCGCAGCGGGGTAGACATGGCCGCAGATCCACGCTCCGACGGGAGGTAGACCCACCATGACCGAGCTGCAGCGGTACCTGGCCGAGGAGGTCGCCGAGGACCATGCCGACGGCATCATCACGCGACGCGAGGCCGTCCGGAGGCTGGGACTGCTGGGGGTGACGGGCAGCGCGGCGATCACGCTGCTCGGCGCCGCCGCCGCCGAGGCGGCGAAGCCGCGCGCTCCGGCCAAGAGCGGAGCTCCCGGCCGCCGGCGCGGCGGCAGCGGCAGGGCCGCGGGGTGGGCGCCCGCCGCGACGGCGCCGATCACGTTCGCCGGACCCCGCGGGACGCTCAGGGCGGCGTGGGCGCCCGCGGTCGGCAAGCGCACCGGGGCCGTCCTCGTCATCCACGAGAACCGCGGCCTGACCGACCACATCCGCAACGTCGCCGGGCGCCTGGCCGCCAGCGGGTACTCGGCGCTGGCGCTCGACCTGCTCTCCGAGGAGGGCGGCACCGGCGCGTTCCCCGGCGAGGCCGAGGTCGGCGCCGCGCTGAGCGCTGCGCCGCCCGAGCGCTTCGACGCCGACATGAAGGCGGCGGTCACGGAGCTGCGCCGGCGCGCGCCGCGGACGGCAATCGCGGCGATCGGCTTCTGCTTCGGCGGCGGCATGGTCTGGCGCCTGCTCGCCGCCGGCGAGCGGCGGCTGCAGGCGGCGGCGCCGTTCTACGGGCCGTTCCCCCAGGGCGGCGACCTGCGCCGGTCGCGTGCGGCCGTGCTCGGCGTCTACGGCGGTCTGGACACCCGCGTCAACGGCACGCGCGACGCGGCACGCGCGGCGCTCGAGCGGGCCGATCTGGACTACCGGATCCAGACGTTCACCGAAGCTGACCACGCGTTCTTCAACGACACCGGCGAGCGCTTCAACGTCCCTGCCGCCGAGGAGGCCTGGCACCAGGTCCTCAACTGGTTCGCCAAGCACGTCGACTGACGCGCCGGCCCGCCCGCCCGCTCAGCGTACGGCGGGCGGAACGTCGCGCAGGTCGGGCAGCGCGGGCGGGCGCATCCGCTGCCAGATCCCGGCGGCGACCAGCAGCAGCAACCCGAGCCCGATGAACGAGCCGACCCGGTACAGCGAGGTCAGCGCCGAGAGGTCGTAGAGGAAGACCTTGCCGATCGCCACGAGCAGCAGTGCAAGCGCGCCGCGCCGCAGGGCGCGGTCGTCGCGGCGCAGGCCGACGACCAGCGCCGTCAGCCCGCCGATCGCCCACAGCCCGCTGAGCAGCAGCTGGGCCGTGTCACCCGGGCCGGCGGCCGTCACGACGGCGACCGAGGCGAGGTAGAGCAGCGTGATCGCGCCGGTCGCGCCGAGCGTGGCGTGCGCCTGCGTCAGCGGCGACGGCTCCTCCGTGGCAGCGGACGCGACCCGCGCCCTGCCCAGCAGGTGCATGCCCGCCAGCGCGGCGGCGCCCGCCGCGCCCAGCGCGAGCGCGGCGCCGACGAGGTCGGCGACGCCGTCGACGAGCGCGTCCGGCGGGACCTCGAACACGAGCGCGTGGCCAAGCGCGAGGCCGAGGCACGCCGCTGCGCCCCACGCCGCGACGAGGTCGCGGCTGCGCCACGCGATCGTGCCCAGCGTGAAGGCCTTGGCGGCGAAGGCGGCGGCGAGCAGCGGACCGTCGAGCGCACCGGCGGTGAGGTACGCCGCGCCGGCCAGCGCGACGACGTCCAGGCCGACGCGCCACTCCCGGCGAACGTCGTCGACGAAGCGGCCGGCGACGAACGCGGCGCACGCCGTCGCCGCGATCGCGCCGTAGCCGCCGATGGCGAACGCGCCGCCACCGGCGAGGGCGTCGGGCGGCGCCTGCGTGAGCGCCTGGATCGTCGTCAGCAGCAGGTGCCCGCCGAGCCCGAGGCCGAGCAGGAGCTCGTCGTGGCCCTCGTCGCCGGGCCGCTCGGTGGCGGCGAGAACGCGCCGGGCGAGCCACGCGAAGCCGGCGGTCGTGACGGCGAAGGCGGCGGCGAGGATCGCGCCCTCGAGCATCAGCCCAGCGCCGACGTCGGCGAGCACGACGCCGAGCAGGAGCGCGAGCAGCCGCACGTCGCGGTTGATCGGCGTCGCCCGGGTGGCCACGCCGACGGCGAGGTGCGCCAGCGCGAGGCCGCCGATCCACAGCCGGCCGGCGGTCGTCGCGCCGGCATCGCCGAGCGCGTACCAGCCGGCGAGCGCGAGCGTGGTCGCGTTGAGCGTCAGCAGCAGCGCGGAGGCGGTACGCAGCCGCGCGGCGGGCACGCGCAGCTCGAAGCCGATCGCGGCGGCGACGTTCACGGCGCCGAACAGGACCAGCGCGAGGACGATGGCGCCGGCCGGCGGCTGGGCGTCGCCGATCCACCAGAGCCACTGCGCCAGCGGGATGGCGTAGACCGCGAGCGCGAGCCAGTTCCAGCGCTGCCAGACGAGGACGCCGGCGCCGGAGGCGGCCGCCAGCCACAGCAGCGCGAGCGTCGTGGCGTTCGACGGCGCTCCCGCCAGGACCGGCGCCAGCAGCGCGCCGACGATGCCCAGCGCGCCGATGCCGCGTGACCGCCAGCGGACGGCGAACGCGGTCGCCAGCGCGCCGGTGGCGAGCGCCAGCGTGAGCGCGACCATCGCGGGCAGCACGCCGTAGACCGGTCCGCCGACGGTGACGGTGACGAACAGACCGCCGAGGCCGGCCGACAGCGCCGCGAGGGCGGCGTCCGTCCGGCGGCGACGCTCGTAGAGCCAGGCGCCGGCGCCGATCAGCGCGAGCGAGAGCGTGCCGGCGACGATCGTGCGCCCGGCGGGGCCGATCCAGCCGCGCGACACGGCGATCGCGAGCAGGAAGGCGATGCCGGCGAGGACGGCGACGCCGCCGGTCCAGGCGAGGACGCGGCCGCCGAGCAGCTCCTCGAGGTCCAGGCGCTCGCGCTGAGCGGCGTCGGGCGACGGCGGCCGTGCGGTGTTCGGGGGCGGCCACGTGGCGGCGGCCGGATCCGTCGCCGGTCGCTCGGTTGCGGGGCGCGCAGGGGCGGCCGGGACGGCGCCCGCACGCCCGGCCGTCGCGTGCGCGCCGGCGAGCTGCGCCTCGAGGGCGCTCAGGCGAACCTGCAGGTCCGAGGTCCTGCGTTCGAGTGTGAGCACTCGCTCCTCGCTGACGCGGCCCATTTCGTCACCACCTTTGTCAACCATCGGTCAACAACGACGGTAGCGAGTTATCGACCAGCGGTCAAGAGAGCAGGTAGACTTTGGTCATGAGCGAGCCCGCCTACCGCCGCCTGCAGCGTGACCAGCGCCGTGAGCTGCTGCTCGCCCGAGCGACCGAGCTGTTCGCCAAGCAGGGCTACGAGGGCCTCTCGATGTCGCAGCTCGCGCGCGAGGCGCAGATCTCCAAGGCCCTGCTGTACCACTATTTCCCGAGCAAGCGCCGGCTGTTCGAGGCGGCGCTGGCAGACGGCGCGGAGGAGCTGCGCGCGCGGACGGAGCCCGATCCCGGGCGACCGCCCGCCGAGCAGCTCGCGACGACGCTCGACGCGTTCCTGCGGTGGGTGCAGGAGCGCCCTGCGGCCTACGCGACGCTGCTGCAGAGCGGCGCCGCGGAGGTGCGCGAGATCGTGGCGGAGGTGCACCAGACGACCGCGTCGCGGATCCTCACCGGGCTCGGCGCGGACGGAGAGCGTCCCGCCACCCGGGCCGCCGTGCACGGCTGGCTCGGCTTCCTCGACGGGGCGATCCTCGACTGGATCGCCCACGACGACCTCAGCCGCGAGGAGCTGCATGGCATGTTGCTCGGCGCGTTCGCCGGAGCGCTCGTCGCCTCCGGCGCGAGCGGAGCCCTGCCGACCGAGGTCCTGCGGAGCTGAGGTCGCCTCGTGTCGTGAGGCGGAAGTTCGTGTGCAGCTGAGGGATGCCGTCCCGGCGCCGTCAGATGCATGCGAACATCTGACTCACGACACTAGCTCGGCTGCGTCCAGTCCAGCGGCACGTCGTCGCGTTTGCTCGCGACGATGGCGTGGTACTCCAGCGGCTCGCCCGCCACCGACACGCGGTGCGTGTAGCTCACCCGCGCCTGCTCCTCGAGCACGCCCTCGTCGCGCATCCTGGCGATGAACGCGCCGAAGCCGGCGGGATCCTGGTCCTCGATGAAGCGATCGCGCAGGTTGAAGGCGATCCAGCCCGGCGCGTCGACGAGGTTGAACGCCTCGGCGAACGCCGCGGGCGGGATGTCGCCGAAGCCGAGCGCCGCGACGCAGGTCATCGCGTTGAAGTCGTGCGCCTCGAGCTCGCGCCGATCGCCATGGTCGAGGTCGGTGACGTCGCCGGCGTAGTAGTCCTCGTAGAGGCCGGGCCGATCACGCTGTGCCGCGTCGCGCGCCTCGGGCAGGAGGTCCAGGCCGACGATCGAGTCGACGCCGACGGCGGCGAGCTGCTCGCCGACCATCCCGTTGCCCGCGCCGAAGTCCAGTGCCTTCAGGTCCGCGGGGTCGACATCGGCGGCGATCAGCTCGGCGGCGAGCAGCCGGCAGACGACCTCCGGGGAGTCGCACTCGAGCATCTCGGCGAAGAGCTGCTCGTAGAGCCCCGGGACGCTGAAGATCGCCGCGTAGTCGTGCAGGCGGATCCGCTCGCGCGTGCCATCACGCTCGATCTCACACCATTCCTCGTGCTGATCCAGCCCCTCGCCGGTGTGGCTGGGCGGCAGGTACAGCGAGAATCGCTGTGTGTCGACCGTCGTCATACGCGTCCTTCCATCGAATTTCCCCTAGGGCCGTGACTCCCCCGTGATCCGCCGGACCAAACACCGGGGCTCGGCGCGCAGCCGCTCTGGCGGGCTACGGCGGCGTGCGATCCTGGATGGCATCGCTCCCCGCGCTCCGGTCATCGCCGTGCCTGCCCTGCTCTGCGTCCTCCTCCTCGCCGCCTGCGGTGGCGGCGAATCGGAGGCGGGCACTGAGACTACGACACGACCGCCGGCGGCCGACACGGCCACGGCCGATCCGGGGGCGGTCAAGGTCATCCGGCAGTGGTCCGATGCGCTGCGGCGAAACGACGTGACCCTGGCGTCCTCGCTGTGGGCCACCCCGTCGAAGGTGCAGAACGGCACGCCGGTGATCACGCTGCGATCGGCCGCCGCGGTGCGCCTCTTCAACGACTCGCTCTCATGCGGGTCGCGGCTCGTCTCCGCGCTTCGTGCCCCGCACGGCTTCACCCTCGCCGTCTTCAAGCTCACGAAGCGGCCGGGCGGAGCCTGCGGCAGCGGCACGGGGCACACCGCGCGGACGGCGATCCGCGTGCGCAACGGCAAGATCACCGGCTGGTACCGGTTGCCCGACGACCCGGGCGACGCGGTCCCGGCGCAGCCCCACGCCCCGCCGGAGCCCGGCGCGATCGTCTGAGGTCCGGCCGGCCGGCGCTACGCGTACGGGTCGCGCTCGACCACGCGGTCGCGCTCGACGACGTGGCCGCCGGCCACGGGGCGCCTCGCCTGCAAGAGGAACATCAGCGACACCGCGAGGCCGATCGCTCCGACGATCATCAGGATGACCCCGACCGTCGCGATCTCGATGCCCGAGACCGTTGTCGTCACGGCGAACTTCAGGATCGCGCCCAGCGCGATGAGGAATATCGATGTGCCTATGCCCATAGGCCGTGTATTCCCGCCCGCCCCGCTTCTCAAGCCGGGCGTGGCCGCTTGTACCATCAACCACATGACGACCGCGACCACGGACGCCTACGCCATCCCGCAGGAACTGGCCGATCTGCGCGACATGATCCGCCAGCTCGCGCAGGAGCGGATCGCGCCGCGCGCGGCCGAGATCGACCGCACGGCGCAGTACCCGCGGGACATCCGCGAGCTGCTCGCCGAGCACGACGTTCTCGGCCTGCCGTTCGACGAGCAGTACGGCGGCACCGGCACCGGCACGCTGATGCTGCAGATGGCGGTCGAGGAGATCGCCAAGGCCTGTGCCTCGTCGGCGCTGATCCTCATGGTCCAGGAGCTCGGCACGCTGCCGATCCAGCTCTTCGGGACCGACGAGCAGAAGGAGCGCTTGCTGCCGCGCTGTGCGAGCGGCGAGTGGTCGCCGGCCTTCGCGCTCTCCGAGCCCGAGGCCGGCTCGGACCCCTCCGCGCTGCGCACGAGCGCCGTGCGCGACGGCGACGAGTGGGTCATCAACGGCCAGAAGAACTGGATCACGAACGCCGGCGTGGCGGACTTCTACATCGTCTTCGCCAAGACCGACCGCGAGAACAACCGCAGCTCGGCGTTCGTCGTCGAGGCCGATCGCGAGGGCTTCGAGCCCGGCGCACTGGAGCACAAGCTCGGCATCAAGGGCTCGCCCACGGGCTCGCCGTCGTTCACCGACGTCCGCGTGCCGGCCGCCAACCTCGTCGGGGCCGAGGGCAAGGGCCTGTCGGTCGCCCTCGCCACCCTCGAGCGCACGCGGCTGGGCGCCGCCGCCCAGGCCGTCGGCATCGCGCAGGGCGCGACCGACCATGCGGCCGGCTATGCCCGCGAGCGGATCGCGTTCGGCAAGCCGATCAACCAGCTGCAGGGCATCCAGTTCAAGCTCGCCGACATGGAGACGCGCACCGCCGCGGCGCGCGAGCTGCTGTACAAGGCCTGCGCCAAAGCCGATCGCAACGAACCCGATCTCGGCAAGTACTCCTCGATGGCGAAGCTCTTCGCCTCCGATACGGCGATGGCCGTGACGATCGAGGCGATCCAGGTGCTCGGCGGCTACGGCTACGTCAACGAGTACCCGGTCGAGCGCATGATGCGCGACGCGAAGATCACGCAGATCTACGAGGGCACCAACGAGATCCAGCGGGTCGTCATCGCCCGCTCGATGCGGTAGCGATGCGACAGCCCACGCCGCGACGGGTCATGCTGGCGGCGCTCGTGGCGCTCGCCGTGGGGCTTGGCGCGGTCGGCCTGCTCGGCGGCTTCAGCGTGTCGACGCCGGTCCGGATCATGCAGGGCGGCGTGCTCGTCGTGCTGGCGATCCTCGTGATCGGGGCGCTGATGATGTCGCTGGGCCTGAGGCTCGCAGGCTGGAGCGAGCCGGAGTCCGAGGCCGAGTTCGAGCGCATCGTCGTCGAGAGCGAGCGGCTGGCGCGCGAGGGGATCTCGCCCGAGCCCGACGAGCTGCACTTCATGGACCTCGATCCGTACGACGACGAGGACTTCGCCGAGCTCGTGCGGGAGGCGATGGACGAGCTGCCCGACATCCTGCAGCGCGCGCTGGAGCGCAACGTCGCGGTCGTGATCTCCAACGGCGGGCGCAAGGCGGGTGCCTACGGCCTCTACCACGGCGACGGCGTCGCGCGCGACGACGTGCCCGACCGGATCGTGATCTACCGCGACACGCTGCGCCGCGATTTCGGCCACGACCCGGGTCTTCTGCGCCACGAGGTCACGCGCACCGTCCGCCACGAGCTCGCACACCACCTCGGTGCGGACGAGCTTGGCGTGCGCGACCTCGGTCTCTGAGCGGGCCGGCGCCGAACGCCTGGTAGGGGGTCAGGTAGCAGTTGGCGCGTCGGCGCTGTAAATTCGCGGGCGGACGGATTTCGGGCCGTCCATCTCGATGCTCTCAACTGGAGGAGGCACAACCTTATGGTGACCCCTGCGAAGTTCATGCTCGCGCTCTTGGCGTTCATCGCCATGCTCGCGGTGATCGCGGCGATGGCGCTCCTGCCGGAGACCGGCCATTACGCCAACGTCCTGAACTAGGCACGCAGCGAGGCAGGGCGGGCGGGACAGCGTTCCCGCCCGCAGTCGTTCCGGGGTGGCTCGGGGAGCTCAGGAGTGCGCCAGACTGCTCCGATGCGGTCGATGGGGCTCGTCGCGCTGGTTCTGACGGGAATCCTGGCGGGCTGCGGCGGGGGCGACGGGGGCCCGGGTGCTACCGGCGCCGGGACGGTTCCGCAGACCCTGGCCAGCCCGCTGAACGCCGCCGCGCCGATTCCCGTCTACAGCGGCCGGACCGCGCAGGACCTCGGCGTCAGCGCCGAGCAGCCCGACCTCGAGCGGCTCACCGTCGTGCTCGGCTGGCGCGGCAGCTGCCTGCCCGCCGGCGGCCGGGGCCACCACCAGCCGCTGCGCGAGGCGCGCTTCGACCTCGATGCCGCGCCCGGGCGGTCGCGCGACACCTGGACGCAAGAGGGCGACGACGGCGACGCCACGACGTACGTGCGTCAGATCGACGTGCGCCGCGACGGCGACGGCATCAGCGGCAACTTTCGCATTCGCAGCCGTCTTTGGAATGGCCAGCTGCGCGATGTGGACAGCGTCTGCGACACAGGTCGCGTGTCGTTCTCCGCGCGACGCGTGGCCACGCCTCGCGTGCAGCCGCTGAAGGCCGATGCGGCCGGCCTCGAAGAGGCGCGCTTCCAAGAGCAGCTCGCGCGGGCGCTCGACGCGCTCAGAGACACGGTCGGGACCGGTGATCCGAGCCTGTTCTGCCAGTCGCTCACCGTACGCCTGCGGCGCTCGATCTGCCCGCACGGGCGCATCGCCCGCAGCCAGGCCACGTCGGTGCTGCGGTCCGCCGGTGAGCTGCGTCCCGCCAAGCGCGCCGGTCCGGACCGTGCGACGATGGTCCTGCCCACCGGCACCGAGTCCTTCGACGGCACCAACCGCTTCCGCGAGCTGCGTGAGCTGCGCTTCGAGGCCGAGCGCCTCGGCGCCGACATGCCGCCCACCTGGTTGCTGGATCGCATCGGCCCGGTACGCCGCGAGCGTGTCCCGTGAGCGCGCGCCCCGCGGGGCGCTCGACCGGCCGCACGCGTTCATCTGAGTAGACTCCTTGCTTACGGAAGGCTCCGGCGAGTGCGACGCCGGTGTGAAAGACGTCCCCGTGGAGTGCGACCGCCGGGGGCACAACCGACCACCACAAGGAGTACCCCATGCCCGAAGCAGTGATCGTGGACGCCGTCCGCACCCCGATCGGCCGCGCGTTCAAGGGCTCGCTCGTAGGCGTGCGCGCCGACGAGCTCGCCGCGACCCCGCTGCGCGCCCTCATCGAGCGCAACCCCGAGGTCGACTTCGCCCAGACCGACGACGTCATGATGGGCGCGGCCTCCGCCGTCGGCGAGCAGGCGTACAACATCGGCCGCAACGCGTCGCTCGTGGCCGGCATCGACTACCACGTGCCCGCCTGCACCGTGAACCGCTTCTGCGCCTCGTCGCTGCAGACGCTGCGCATGGCCTTCCACGCCATCAGGGCCGGCGAGGGTCAGCAGTACATCGCCGCCGGTGTCGAGGCCGTCTCGCGTGCGGGTCTCGGCGCGGGCATCCCCGACGAGGCCAAGCACCCCCAGCTCGACGGCTCCGAGGGCTCGGCCTACGACGTCTACATCCCGATGGGTCTCACCGCCGAGAACGTCGCCGCGCGCTGCAAGGTCTCGCGCGAGGCCCAGGACGAATGGGCGCTCGAGTCGCAGATGCGCGCGGTCGCGGCGCAGGAGTCGGGACACTTCGACCGCGAGATCGTGCCGGTCGCGCTGCCCGACGGCGGCGTGCTGACCAAGGACGACGGGCCGCGGCCGACCACCACGCTCGAGAAGCTCGCCGCTCTGAACCCGGTGTTCGATCCCGAGAACGGCACGGTCACCGCCGGCAACGCCTGTCCGCTCAACGACGGCGCCGCCGCGGTGCTCGTGATGTCGGCCGAGCGGGCCGAGTCGCTCGGCCTGGCGCCGCGGGCGCGGATCATCGCGTCCTCGGTGGCGGCGATCCGTCCGGAGATGATGGGCCTCGGCCCGATCCCGGCGGTCCAGGCGCTGCTCGCGCAGACGGGGCTGACGATGGACGACATCGACATCGTCGAGATCAACGAGGCCTTCGCGGCGCAGATCGTGCCGTGCATGCACGATCTCGAGATCCCCGAGGAGAAGCTCAACCCGTTCGGCGGCGCGATCGCCCTTGGCCACCCGTTCGGCATGACCGGCGCGCGGATCATGACGACGCTGCTCAACGGCCTGGACGCCGTCGACGGCCGCTACGGGATCGAGACGATGTGCGTGGCCGGCGGCATGGGCCAGGCGATGCTCGTCGAGCGCCTCGCCGCGTAGCTACGGACGCAGGTCGCGCAGCCGGCGCAGCAGCGCCGTCGCGCTCATGCCCCCGCTGACCTGGATGCGCCCGAGCGCGTACGGGTCGGCGGTGGGCGTGGCGAAGCGGCGTTCGACGGTGGTCGCGGCGAGGTAGCCGGCGGCGCGCACCGCGCGCTTGACGCGGCCGTCGTAGCGGCCCGACGGATAGGCGAAGAAGTTCGCCGCGCGATGCCCGAACGCGCGCTTGATCTTCGTGCGCGATCCGCTCAGCTCCCGGCGCAGCTCGCGCGCGGAGAGCCGCGTGAGGTCGGGGTGGTTCAGCGAGTGCGAGTCGATCTCCCACCCCGCCCGCACGAGCGCGCGCACGGCGCTCGACCCGCCGATGTCCGGCAGGAAGCGCCACGCGAGGTTCAGCACCCCCGGCCAGCCCAGCTCGCGCAGGACCGCCAGCGCGTGGCGCACCTGCCCCTCCGAGCCGTCGTCGAAGGAGAGCACCACCGGCCGCCGCGGCAGCCCGCCGCCGCGGCGCCAGGCATCGTGGACCTGCTGCATCGTCACGCCGTGGTAGCCGGCCTCGCGCAGCCCCGCGATCTGCGCGGCGAAGTCCGCCGGGCTGACGAACAGCGCCGGCAGCCGCGCGTCGGCCGGGGTGTCGCCGATGACGTGGTACATGAGGATCGGCACGGGCTCGCGGGGCGTGCGATGCAGGGGCGTGGCCGGCGGCTTGGGCGCGCCGCCCGCGCCGGCCGGCACCGTCGCGGCGGCGGTGGACGCGGACCGCGAGCCGGCACAGCTCTGCGCGGCGACGAGCACCGCGCAGAGGACGGCCGTGATGATCCAGGCGGGCGCGCAGCGTTGTCTCATCCCTCGCGAACTGTAGGCGGGGGCGAAGGTGGCGGCGCCTGCTCGGCTTCGCCGGATGCGCGTGCGGCTGTAGCGTCGCGTAACACGCGGGTGCTCTCGCGGCGTAAGGGTGCTGATGAGCGCTGCAAGATTGCACGGACGGGATCGCCGGCGACGGACGCCGAGCTGATCGTCGCCTCACGCGACGACCCGTCGATGTTCCGCGAGCTCTACGACCGGTGGGCCGAGCGCCTGCTGGCCTACTTCTACCGTCGCGTGCTCGACGCGGAGGTCGCCGCCGACCTGCTCGCGGAGACGTTCGCTGTCGCCTTCGAGCGCCGCCGGCGCTTTCGCGACACGCCGGCGCGCTGCCTGACCGCGGTCAGGCGGGCCGCGCGCCCAGCACGGTCGCCAGCCGCACCGACCGACTCGAGCTCGGCGAGCATGACGCGCGTCGTGCCCCCGCCGCTGCGACGAGTGCGACGGTCGCTCACGGCGCGGTCAGCTCGGCCAGCGCCGCACCCAGCCCGTCCGCCGCGACCGCCAGCGGCGGGTCGAGGTCGCGATCGGCGAGCAGCCCGAAGCAGACCGTGCCGTCGTAGGAGACGATCCCGACGGTCAGGCTCTGCGTGGCCGGGTTCAACGGGACCGCGGGGTGGACGGCGAGCAGCCGGCAGCCGTTGAGCCAGAACGGCTGCTGCGGGCCGGGCACGTTGGAGACGACGAGGTTGAACGCGCGCAGTCCGCCGGTGGCGCGGGCCAGCGTCGAGGAGACGAGCGGCGGCGCCCAGCCGCCGGCGCCGGCCAGCAGCGCGCCGGCGCGAATCGCGGCGGACTGCTTGATCTCGGTCATCGCCGCATGGACGCGCATGATCCGCCGCGCGGCGTCGGGCTCGTCGACCGGCAGATCGACGAGCACCGTCGAGATCGCGTTGCCGCCCTGCTCGCCGGGGCGCCGCACGCTGACGGGCACGAGCGCGACGAGCGGCGTGACCGTCGGCTCGCCGGCCGCCTCGAGGTAGTGGCGCAGCATGCCGGCCACGGCCGCCAGGAGCGCGTCGTTGACCGTCGCCCCCCGTGCCTTGCCGGCGCGCTTGAGGTCGGCCAGCGGCGCGCGCGCGAACGCGAAGCGGCGGTTCGGGCCCTGGCCCGCGTTGAGCGGCGTCATCGGCGCCGACGGCCGCGTCCTGGCGAGCTGCACGAGCAGCTCGGTGGCGCTCTTGAGATCCCCCGCGGCGCGACGCGGGCTGGGCTGCAGCGCGCGCGTGGCGCTGTCGAGCAGGAGCTTCTGCGCGCGCACGACCGGCGTCGCGGCCAGCCGCGCGAGGTGGCGCTTCGGGTCGTGGGCTCGCGGCTCCCACGGCTCGTCGGGGGCGGGAACGTCGATCGGATCGGGGGTCGGGTCCAGCAGGACCGTGCCGATGTCGACCGCCGCGACGCCGTCGACGAGCGCGTGGTGCATCTTCGCCAGCAGCGCGCAGCGCCCACCGGTCAGCCCGTCGATCACCGTCAGCTCCCACAGCGGGCGCGAGCGGTCCAGGCGGCGCGACATCTCGCGCCCGACCAGTGCCGCCAGCCCGTCGTCGCCGCTCGCGGGACGCAGTGTCGCGCCGCGCACGTGCCAGCCCAGGTCGAAGTTCTCGTCGTCGACCCAGACGGGGTTGGCCAGGCCGGCGGCGGTGCTGTGCAGGCGCTGGCGGTAGCGCGGCACGAGATGCAGGCGGCCGGCGACGCGCGCGAGGACCGCGTCGTAGGCCAGGCCGGGCCCGGCCTCGAGGACGAGCAGCCCGCCGACGGCCATGTTGACGGTGCCGATCTCGGCCGCCAGCGAGGAGCGGTCGGCGGGGGAGAGCGACGACGAGGCCATCCCGGCGACCCTATCCGGGCCCCGCCGCTTGACAGGTGACTAAATGGTCACCTATGCTGTCCGGCATGGACGCCGTGTTCAAGGCCCTCGCCGATCCGACGCGCCGCAGCCTGCTCGACGAGCTCTTCACGCAGGACGGGCAGACGCTGAGCGCGCTCGAGGAACGGCTGCCGATGACGCGCTTCGGCGTGATGAAGCACCTCAAGGTGCTCGAGGAGGCGGGTCTCGTCGTCGCGCGCAGGCGCGGGCGCGAGAAGCTGCACTTCCTCAACGCCGTCCCCATCCGGCTCGTCCACGACCGGTGGGTGAGCAAGTTCGCCGAGCCCTGGGCGGCCACGCTCAGCGAGCTCAAGACAAGCATCGAGGAGGCAGCGACGATGGAAAAGGTGTTCGAGATCTACATCAAGACGACCCCGGAGCGTCTCTGGGAGGCGATCACCAGCAGCGAGATGCGCGCGAAGTACACCTTCGGCGTGGGCGTCGAGACCGACTGGGCGGTCGGCTCACCGTGGAAGGGGGTCACCCCCAACGCGCCGGGCCCGATCTCGCATGGCGAGGTCCTCGAGGTCGATCCGCCGCGCCGGCTCGTGCAGAGCTTCCAGGCGCTGTGGAGCGAGGAGGTCGAGCGGGCGGGAACCTCGCGCGTGACGTGGGAGATCGAGCCGATCGCCGATTCCTGTCGGCTCACCGTGATCCACGATCAGCTGCCCGAGCACGTCAGCGACGAGATCTACGGCGGCTGGCCGATGATCCTCTCCGGCCTGAAGACGCTGCTGGAGACCGGCGAGCGGCTCACGACGCCGGGCTCGCTGATGTACGCCGAGCCCGCCGGCTGAGCCGGTCAGCGCGGGGCCATCCGCAGCGCGCCGTCGAGGCGGATGACCTCGCCGTTGAGCATCTCGTTCTCGACGATGTGACAGGCGAGCTGCGCGAACTCGCCCGGCCGGCCCAGGCGCGGCGGCGAGGGGATCGACGCGGCGAGCTGCGTGCGCGCCTCCTCGGGCAGGCCGGCGAGCAGCGGCGTGTCGAAGAGGCCCGGCGCGATGGCGCACACGCGTATCCGGGATGCCGCCAGGTCGCGCGCCGCCGGCAGCGTCAGCGCGACCACGCCGCCCTTGGACGCCGCATAGGCGACCTGGCCGATCTGGCCGTCGTAGGCGGCGATCGAGGCGGTGTTGACGATCACGCCGCGCTCGCCGCTCTCCGCGTCGGGCTCGTTGGCGAGCATCGCCAGGCTCGCGAGGCGCAGCGCGTGGAAGGTGCCGACGAGGTTCACCGCCAGCACGCGCTCGAAGCTCTCGGCCGCGTGTGCGCCGCGCGGGCGTGCGAGCCGCTCGGCGTGGCCGACGCCGGCGCAATGGATCGAGATCCGCAGGCCCCCCGGCACCTGCGCCGCGGCGAGCGCGACGGCCGACTCGAGCTGCTCGGGCTGCGTGACGTCGGCGGCGGCGAACCGCGCGCGCTCGCCGAGCTCTGCGACCAGCGCCTCGCCGCGGGCGGCATCGAGGTCGGCGACGACGACGTGGGCGCCGCGGGCGTGCAGCGCACGCGCCGAGGCCTCTCCCAGGCCCGAGGCCCCGCCCACGACAAGCGCTCCCGATCGATCGATGCGCATCGGCGGCGAACCCTAGTCCGATCGCCGCACCCAATAACGTGGCTGCCCATGGCAGAGTGGTACGACGAGCTCCTCGATCACCAGCTGGAGCGCAACCGCGAGGTCTGGGCGGAGCTGCGCGAGCAGGGGGTCAGCGACGACGACGAGCTGCGGCTGGGGTTCATCTACGTCGCCCCGGGCGTGGCCGAGGCCGATCAGCTCGTCGCCTTCCTGCGGGAGCAGACCGACTACGAGATGAGCGCCCGCCTGCGGCCGGGCGACGAGGACGGCGCCGACCCCGACTGGCTCGTCATCGGCACCACGCAGCCCACCCCCGTCACGCTCGAGCTGGTCGACGAGTGGTGTGAGTGGATGATCGCCGCGGGCGCCGCCGAGGGCCCGTGCGCGTTCGACGGCTGGGCGGCGCAGCTCGTCGGTGACGACGCCGAGGAGGACGGCGCCTGACGCTCAGGCAACCCGCGCGAGGGTCACCGCGAACAGCTCGTCGGGATCCGTGAACCGCTCGACGAGCTCCATCCCGGCGGCGGCCAGGTCGCCGCGGACGCGTTCGGCCGTGAACTTCGCGCTGATCTCGGTGCGCATCTCCTCGCGCGCAGCGAAGTCGACCTCGAGGTCGAGCGCCTCGACGCGGACGTGCTGCGGCGTGGTCGCGCGCAGGCGCATTTCGATCCACTCCCGCTCGCGGTCGAAGAAGGCCACGTGCTCGAACGCCTCGACGTCGAAGTTCGCCCTCAGCTCGCGGTTGACGACGTGCAGCACGTTGAGGTTGAACTGCGCGGTCACGCCGGCGCTGTCGTTGTAGGCGGCCTCGAGGACGTGCGGGTCCTTGACGAGATCGGTGCCGAGCAGCAGATGCCCGTCGGGCCCGAGCACCTTGCCCACGGAGCGCAGGAAGCGCCGCCGGCTGCCGGGCGGGAAGTTGCCGATCGTGCCGCCGAGAAACGGCACGAGGCGCGGACCGATCGGCTCGGGCAGGCGCTCGAGGTGGCGCTCGAAGTCGGCCACGAGGCCGTACACGGACATGCCCCGGTACTCCTCGGCGAACAGCTGCGCCACGCTGTGGACCGTCGATGCGCTGACGTCGACCGGGACGTAGCGCGCGAGCGTGCCCGCTGCCGCCATCGCGTCGAGCAGCACGCGCGTCTTCGTCGCCGAGCCCGACCCGAGCTCGACGAGCTCGACGGCGCCGGTCCGCGCGACGATGTCATCGGCATGGGCCTGCAGGATCGAGCGCTCGGTGCGCGTCTGGTAGTACTCGGGCAGCTCGCAGATCGCGTCGAACAGCTCCGATCCGCGGGCGTCGTAGAAGTGCTTGGGCGGCAGCTCCTTCAGCGGGCGGGTCAGGCCGTCGAGCACGTCGTCGGCGAGCGTGCGCTCGTCGTCGACACCGAGGTGCGAACGCACCTCGACGGCACCCTCGAGGATCGGCTCCATCAGGTCACGTCCTTTGCGAGTCGCACGCCGGCGAAGATCTGCCGGCGCTCGGGGAGGTCCCAGTTGCGGAAGGTGGGGGTGCGAACCCGGTGCTCCGTGGCCCACGACCAGCCGCGCAGCACGCGGTACCGATCGCCGAAGAAGACCTCGGAGTACTCGCGGTAGGGGTGCGCGACGAAGCCGGGGTAGCCCGTGAAGGGCGAGGCCGTCCACTCCCATGCCTCGCCGATCTGCTCGAGCGGCTCCCGGGTCCAGGTCGACGCCTTCTCCCACTCGGCTTCGGTGGGAAGGCGGGCGCCTTGCGAACGGGCGAATGCGTCGGCCTCGAACCAGGAGACGTGCATGACGGGTCGGTCCAGGCGGATCGGCCCGTCCGCGCTCCAGCCCTCGGGGTGCGTGATGTCGTACTCCTCCTTCCATGCCCAGCCCTCGTCAGACCACCACTCGCGCCGCTCGTAGCCGCCGCCCTCGCAGAAGCTCAGCCAGGTGGCGTTGGTGACCGGGCGCCGGGCGATCCGGAAGGCCGGCACGTCGACGCGGTGACGCGGGCGCTCGTTGTCGAAGGCGAACCCGTCGGAGCCGGCGCCCATCTCCAATGCGCCGGCGGGCACGTCGATCCAGCCCCCGGCGGCCGCGCCGCGCGGGCGCCGGCCGTCGTCCGGCCGCCCGCCGGGCAGGCCGGCGAGGAAGAGCGTCTGGCGCATCGTCTCGTTGTGCTGGGCCTCGTGGCGCACGACGAGCTCGAACAGCGTGCCGTCGCCGGGCCCGACGCTGTCGAGCACCTCGAGCGCGCGGCGGCGCACCGCCGCGATGTAGTCCAGGACGTCCTGGCCGCGCAGGAACGGGATGTCCCCGCGCACCGCGCGCGGCGTCTCGAAGGCGTCGTAGAGGTCGGCGAGGTCGGGTCGCAGCAGCGCGCCGCCACCGAGACGGTGCACGATCCACAGGTCCTCGTAGGCGGCGATGTGGCCGAGGTCCCAGTCCAGCGGGCTCATGAGCGGGTGGTGGACGCGCTCGAGCTCCTCCGGCGCCAGCGGCGCGATGAGCGCGAGGGTCCGGGCGCGCACGGCGCGCAGGGCGACGCCGAGCTCAGGATGGGCCGCGATCGCCATCGAAGGCTGAGCGTACCCAGCGTCCTCGAGGGCAATCATGCGCCGCAGTCCTGGCGGGCCGGCGCTCGGTTGCTCGTGTCCGCAAGCCGCTCAGCCCGCCAGCGCGGCCAGTGCGGCGTCGACGTCGGCGTCGGTGTTGTAGAGGTGCCACGACGCCCGCAGGCGCCCGCCGCGCAGCGCCGCGACGATGCCCGCGCGCTCGAGCCGCTCGGCGCCGCCGGCGAGCTCGACCGACACGATCGCGCTGTCGGACGGCTCGAGGCCGAGGCCGGCGCGGAAGCGGTTGGCAAGCGCGACATCGTGCTCGTATACGGCGCCGATGCCGATCCGGTTGAGCAGCTCGAGGGCGGGCTGCGCGCCAACCCACGAGAACCACGCCGGCGACGTGTCGAAGCGCCGCGCGTCGGCCGCCAGGCGCAGCGGCGCGCCGAAGTAGCTCGAATGGACGTCGGCGCCGGCGTACCAGCCCGCCGCGTTGGGCACGATCTGCTCGAGCCACTCGTCGCCGATCGCCATCCAGGCCGTGCCTCGCGGCGCCGTCAGCCACTTGTAGCCACCGCAGACGACGGCGTCGAAGCGCGTCGCGTCGAGCGGCAGCCACCCACACGCCTGGGTCGCGTCGACCAGCGTCCGGGCGCCGTGATGGCGCGCGGCCTCGGCGATCGCCTCGAGGTCTGCGACCTCGCCGGTGCTCATCTGCACCGCGCTGAACGCGACGACGTCGGTGCGCGCGTCGATCGCCTCGGCGACCCGGTCGGGCGGGACGGTCGTGACCGTCACGCCCCGTGCCTCCTGGACGAGGTAGGGAAAGAGGTTGGAGGTGAACTCGACGTCGGGCACGAGCACGCGCGCGCCGGCGGGCAGCGACGCGGCGATCAGGCCCGCGAACGCGGAGACGGTCGCGCCGATCGCGACCCGCTGCGGCGCGACGCCGACCATGCGCGCCCAGGCCGCGCGCGCGCCCTCGGTGCTCTCGCCCCAGTGCTCCCAGCTCGTGCGCCCGCCGCGCCAGTCGGCGAGCGCCTGCTGCATCGCGTCGAAGCCGTCGCGCGGTGGCAGGCCGTAGCTGGCCGTGTTGAGGTAGACGCCGGCGGGCGACCACTGCTCCCGGGCTTCGTCGATCGTCGGCACGGGCGGGATGGTCGCATCCGGTCGTCCTCGGCGGATCGCTACCGCCGCGCCACCGGCCGCAGCT
>CAVVAG010000008.1:0-20765 GCA_963746165.1 uncultured Actinomycetes bacterium
CCTGATCAGCAACGTGATCCGAACCCCGGCCACGCTCAGGCGGGCGATGTGGGCGCTGCTCGCGGGCGGCGCCGGCCTCGCGCTCCTCACCATCCTGCAGGCTTCGACGCACACCTACTACCGGGACTACGGTGGCTTCGCCAAGCCCGACCCCTCGTTCTTGATCGGCAAGAGCGCGGCCCGTGCCTCGGGACCGCTGGGGACCCAACTACTTCGGCCAGATCCTGATCGTGGCCGCCGCCATCGGTCTCGTGTTCACGTGGCGCGCCGCCACGCCGCTGCAGCGCCTGCTGGCGGGCGCCGCCACCGCGCTCAGCGCCTACGCCATCGCACTCGACGTATTCCCGTGGCACCGCGGTCGCGCTGTTGGTGCTGCTCATCCTGATGGCCGCGATGCGCTACTTCAGGGCATGGCAGGTGCTTGCCATGGTCGCGGCCGTGGTGGCGCTGCTCGTCGCCGTTCCCTCGTACGCGGACAGGGTCGCGACGCTGTCGAACCTGACCAGCGCGAACGCCGCCACCGGCTCCGATCCCTCCGCCGACCAGTCGGCGCAAGGCCGATCGACGGAGCTCAAGGCGGGCATCGCGGCCTTTGTCGACCATCCGGCGCTCGGCGTCGGCCCGGGCGTGTTCCCGCTGCACTACCGCGAGTACGCCCAACAGGTCGGCGGCTATCTGCACGACGCGACGCCCACGGGCCCTGACAAGGGCCTGGAGGCCAAGCGCGAAGCGCACAACATCCTCGTCGCGCAGGCCGCGGACCTCGGCCTGCCCGGCCTGCTGGCCTTCTGCGGTCTGATCGCGCTCACGCTGGGAGGGCTCATTCGCGTTCGCGCCGCCAACCTCCGCCATGGGCGGCGTGGAAGCGCCGACCTCGCGACGGCGCTCCTGCTCGCGGTGGTCGGGTACCTGCTGACCGGGATGTTTCTCACGCTGGCCTTCCAGACCTACTTCTGGATGCTGCTCGGCCTTGCCGGCGCTGCGACATCGCTCGCGCTACGCGAGCATCAGCCCCCCGCTGCGGGGTCCCGCCGGCCGAGCGCTCCTTGAGCAGTCGGCGCCGAGGCGTGCCGGCAGCGCCCGCGCCACGGAGGGGATCGCGGCGCAGGGTGATCGCGACGCTGCTCCTGCTCGCGATCGTCGTCGTGACGGCGATCGTGGTCGTCTCGCGGTCGTCCGACGATCGCGCGCCGTCTGCGCCCAGCTCCCGGGGCGGCGCGGCGGACACCGGCTGCAAGCGCCCATACTCCGACACCAGTCCGTGGAACACGCCGATCGCCGCCAAGCCGGCCTACCACCCGCGCAGCGCGAGCTTCGTGGGTCGCATGCGATCGCCGCTGACCTCCGATCCCACCCAGTACACCTATCCCGTCTACTCGGTCGCGCCCGATGCTCCGCTGCAGCCGGTGCGGGTCACCGGCGTGTTCTCCGATGTCTCAGACGAACGAACGCTGACGATCCGGCGCTCGGTCACGATCCGGCTGCCGATCCCCGAGGGCGCGGCCGCAGCCGCGGGCAGCGACGCGCAGATCGTGCTGGTCAACCCGGCGACGGGCGACGAGTGGGGCGCGTGGAGGCTGCGACGCGCCGGTGGCGGCTGGCAGGTCAGCAACGGCTACCACTACTCCACGCGCTGGAGCGGCGTCCCGCCGCGCGACGGTGAGGGCAGGCCGTTCGGCTCGCGCGGGGCGGGGGTGCCGTACCTGGCCGGGCTCGTGCGGCCGTGCGAGCTGGCGCGCGGCCGGGTCGATCACGCGCTCGCCTTCGCGTACGACGCGCCGGCACCTTCGCACGTCTATCCCGCGACGAAGTCCGACGGCGTGGGCAGCGCGTCGCTGGACGTTCCTGAGGGTACCCGGCTGCAGCTCGATCCGAAGCTGACCGTCGAGCGCATCGAGCGCTACGGCTGCGACGGGCCCTGCCTGACGATCGCACGCGCGCTGCAGAGGTACGGCATGTACACGATCGACAACTCAGGCCGCTCGAAGGTCATGCTGGAGTACGAGGACACCGCCCGCTGGAACGGCATCGTGGATGCGAGAACGGTCAGCCCGATCCCGCTGTCGGCCTTCAAGGTGCTCGAGGGGCCACGGCCCCGCGTCGCCTCCGACGCGGCGTCCGATGGTGCACCGGGACGGCGCTGCACGATCGTCGGCACGTCGGGTGACGATCGGCTGACGGGAACCGGCGGCGACGACGTGATCTGCGGCCTCGACGGCGACGACCGCCTCGCCGGCGGCGCCGGCGATGACCTGCTGCTCGGGGGCGCGGGCGCCGATGTGCTGTCAGGCGGGCCGGGCGCGGACCGGCTCCTCGGCGAGGGCGGGCGTGACCGGATCGTGGGCGGCCCAGGCCGCGACGTGCTGTCGGGCGAGGAGGACCACGACGTCCTCGGCGCCGACGACGGCGAGCGCGACACGGTCGACGGCGGGCCCGGCAGCGACACGGCGACGGTCGACCGCGGGCTGGACGTCCCTGTCGAGCATCTTCGAGGCCGAGCGACGCTGAGCTCGCCGCGCGGCGTCCCACCGAGATGAGCGCAGATCGGCCCGAGCGCCCGCTGCGGCTGGGCGTCTACACGGACATGGCCTATCGACGCGACGACGGGGGGGTGTCGACGTTTCGCGCGTTCATCCGCTTTCCGACGCAGCTTCCACCGCGCGTCGACGAGGTCGTCGTCTTCGCGCGGATCGCGCCCGACCCGGGCCGCGGCCCCTACGAGCTGCCGGGAGGACCCGTCCGAGTGGTCGAGCTGCCGTACTACCCGCGCGTCACGCACGTGCTCGGGATGCTGCGGGCGATCGGCGGCTCCTGCCGGCGCTTCGCGGCCGAGCTGGAGCGGCTCGACGCCGTGTGGATCTTCGGGCCCCATCCCGTCGCGTTCGTCCTGGCGCTGATCGCCCGCCGGCGCGGCGTGCCGCTCTTTCTCGGCGTGCGCCAGGACTACGCGCAGTACATCGCCCACCGGCTGCCGGGCCCCCGCTGGCGATGGGCCGTCCCGGTCGCCCGGATGCTGGACCTGGCCTTCCGCCGGCTGGCCCGCCGGGCGCCGACGGTCGCGGTCGGCGCCGAGCTGGCGGCGCGCTACGCCGGGGGTCGCGCTCCGGTGCTGATGACCGGGTTCTCGCTGGTGGGGCAGGCGGACGTCGTCTCGCTCGAGGAGGCGCTGAGTCGTACGCGCGACGGCGGCCGGCGACAACTGCTGACCGTGACCCGCCTGGACCCCGAGAAGAACCCGCTCCTGCTGCTGGACGTCATCTCCGAGCTGCATCGGGAGGACCCGCGCTGGCGCCTCACGATCGCGGGCGACGGCCCGCTGCGCGCTCAGCTGGCCGCCCGCGCCGGCGCCCTCGGCCTGCAGGATGCCGTGACCCTTGTCGGTGAGGTGACGAACGGTCCCGCGCTGTGGGAGCTCTACCGCGCCGCCGACGTGTTCTTGCACGTGTCGCTCACCGAGGGCCTGCCGCAGGTGCTGTTCGAGGCCCAGGCCGCGGGGCTGCCGGTCGTGGCGACTGCCGTGGGCGGCGTGCCGGCGGCGATCAGCGACGGACGCACCGGTCTGCTGATCGCGCCGCGCGACGCCGCCGCGGCGATCGACGCCGTGCGCCGGGCCTCCGACGACCGCGTGCTGCGCGAGCGGCTCGTCGCGAACGCGCTGCAGGAGGTCGCGCAGCAGACGACGGAGGCGCAGCTCGATCGGCTGGCGGTCTTCCTTCGCGCGTCGCTCGACGGCTACGTCGGGCGCCGATCGGCCGCAGCCGGTCGATCGGCATCCGCGGCGGGGCGCGCGCGGAGCTGAGCCAGGCGGCTCAGCGCGCCGTGCAGCACGGAGGTCTTCAATGCGAAGCGCCAGGCGTCGTCCTTGCGGTAGATGTCCGCGCGCAGCGGATGCGCCGGCCCGCCAGGCGAGGGCGGTCCGCCGACGGTCGCGACATAGCCCGCCGCGCGCGCGGCCGCGGCGACCCGCGCGTCGCTGTCGCCGTAGGGATAGGCGAGCGTCAGGCACGGGGCGCCCAGGCGCCGCTCGCAGTCCTGCCGCGAGCGGCCCAGCTCGTCGGCGAGCGCGTCGTCGGGGAGCGCCGGCAGCCGCGCGTGCGTGCGGGTGTGCGAGCCGATCTCCCAGCCCGCCTGCGCCAGCGCCGACAGCTCGCCCCAGGTGCAGCCGGTGAGCTCGGCTCGGTGCTCGGTGTCGAGCCAGCCGTCGATCCCCGGCCAGCTCATCGGCGTCCCGTCGATATGACCCGTCGCCGCGAAGACGGTGCCGGGCAGGCCGAGCCGTTCGAGGATCGGGAAGGCGAGCTCCAGCACCGAGCGGTACGCGTCGTCGAAGGTGATGACGACGACCGGCCCCCGCTGGCGCCCGGTGATCATCTCCGTCAGGGTGACGCCGCGGTAGCCGCGGCGCACGACGCGCTCGAGCTGCTCCTCCAGGGCCTGCGGCGAGACCGCGAGCGTGCACGGCCAGCGGGCGCTGATCGCGTGGTAGCCGAGCACCAGAGCGCGGCGCATCGGCGTGGGGGGAAGCTGCGGCCGCATCGTGCCTACAGCGCCGCGATCACGGCGTCGGCGACGGCGGTCGTGCCGGCGGGCTCGCGCCCGCCCGCCAGGTCGTAGGTCACCGTGCGGCCGTCTGCGAGCACGGCGGCCACGGCGCCCTCCAGACGCTCCGCGGCGGTCGTCTCGCCGACGTGGCGAAGCAGCATCGCGCCCGACAGGATGACCGCGATCGGGTTGGCGCTGTCACGCCCCGCCTGATGGGCGACCGTTCCGTGGACCGCCTCGAAGACGGCGCACGACGGGCCGACGTTCGCCCCGGGCGCCAGCCCGAGGCCGCCGCTGAGGCCGGCGCAGAGGTCGGCCAGAAGATCCCCGTAGAGCATCGACGTGAGCAGGACGTCGCAGCGGCCGGGGCGCGCCGCGAGGTCGTGGCAGATGGTGTCGACGAGCCGGTCGTCGACGACCAGGTCCGTCGGCTGCTCATCTGCGACGGCGCGCGCCGCCGCCAGGAAGGCTCCGTCCGTCGCCCGCATCACGGTCGCCTTGTGGACGATCGTGACCTTGCGGCGCCCGTGCGCTCGCGCGTAGGCCAGCGCGACGCGGGTGGCCGCCTCGACCTCGCTCGGCGAGATCGGCTTCAGCGAGACGCCGGCGTCGGCCGGCAGCTCGCGACCGCAGGCGTCGGCGACGAGATCGCGCAGGCGCGCGACGGCCTCGCCACCGGAAGCGAACTCGATGCCGGCGTACAGGTCGCCGGCGAGCATCCGCACGATCACCACGTCGAGCTTCTCGACCGGCGCACGGACGCCCGGCCACGTGCGCGACGGGCGGATCCCGGCCTGCAGGCCCAGCGCCTCGCGCAGCGTCAGGTTGACGGAGCGAACGCCGGCGCGCGAGGAGGTGGCCACCGGCCCCTTGAGCGCCACGCGGCGGTCGGCGATCGACTCGAGCACCTCCGCGGGCAGCGGGCTGCCGCACCGCTCGATCGCTGCCGCACCGACCTCGTGAGCATCCCACGCGAGTCGCACGCCGGTCGCCTCCATGGCGCGCCGCGCCGCCTCGACGACCTCAGGGCCGATGCCGTCTCCTGGTATGAGGGTGACCCGGTGGCTCAACGTCGCGTCCCGTCGGTGGTGGCTCTGCGGGCGCAAGAGTCAAGCATCAGTGGGCCGTCCACAAACGTTGCACCCGAAACCCCGGGCGCCGATCACCGCCTGACGGCGTCCTCGGACGCTCGATGTGCCGGGGGCACACCTTCGGTACTGCGTCCTTGTCAGCCGGCGCCGGCATCCCGGGGTTTCGGTCACAACGTTCCTGAACGACCCACTACTAGGGACCCTTCTCCTTCGATGCGCGCCCGAGGCCGCGGGCGTAGGCGGCAACCTCCGCCGGTCGCGGGACCAGCTCGCGAGCCGAGACGTCGAAGTAGCGCAGGTAGAGCACGATGACCGCCACGCCACCCGCGGTGTACGCCAGCGTCGAGGCCAGCGCCGCGCCCGCGCCGCCGAGCTCGGGGATGAGCAGCAGGTCGAGGCCGATCGTCGTCACGAACGCGATCCCGATGGCGGCCGAGGAGCGCAGCGGCGCACCCCGCGCGGTCAGCGCGTCCCCGAGCTGCTGCAGCGCGACGATGCCGAAGGCGCCCAGCGCCAGCAGGCGCAGATCGCCGATGGCGCCGCTGAAATCGTCGCCGAAGACGGTCGTGCACAGCAGCGGCGCCGCGACGATCATGGCCAGCGCGGCGGGCACGGTGCACAGCACCCCCACGCGGAAGGCGATCGCCGAGCGGCGCGCCGCATCGCCCTCCGACGCGCGCACGAGATACGGGCGCTGCACGATCATGAGGACGGTCGGCAGGTAGAAGAGGACCTCGGCCCAGGCGACCGCGATGCTGTAGAGGCCGAGCTCGCGCGGCCCGGCGATGCCGGCCAGGATCCACTGGTCCAGGCGGTAGTTGCCGACCAGCAGGACGCGCCCGACGTAGGCCTTCAGCCCGAAGCGCATGGTACGACGGGCGAGCCTGCGATCGGGCCGACCGAAGCCGACCGAGCGCCGTATGACATACCCGACCAGCAGCAGGCAGGCCGCCGAGTGGGCGACGATCCAGCTCGCGAACGCGGTGGTCACCGTCAGCTCGCCGGCCGCCCACAGGATCGCGTTGCCGGCCATCGCTATCGCCGGGCCCATCAGCCAGGACACGTTCGTCACCCGGAAGGCGTAGTCCGCTCGCACCAGGTACGTCAGGTACGCCTGGAGCATGAGCACCGGGATCGTCCCGATCGCCAGCCACCATGTCGTGGGTGGCGTGTCGCCGTGGGCCGCGGGCACGAACTCGAAGAGCAGCACGATGACCAGCGCGCAGACGGCGCCGAAGACGCAGGAGAACACGAGCGAGTTCGTCGCCAGCCCACGGCGCGTCGCGGGCTCGCCCGCCGCGAGGTTCGCGTTGGCCTCCTCGACCGCGAAGCGGCCGAGCTGCGCGCTGATCGCGGCGATCGCGATGAGCAGGGCGAGCTGGCCGCGCTCGGTGGGGCCGAGGGCGCGCGCCGTGATGAGCACGCTGACGAACGACATGATCGCCGTCGACAGGCGGTAGCCGAGCGTCGACGCGGCCGCACGCGCGAACCCGGGCGCGACGACGCCGGCCTCGGTGGTCACGCAGGTCCTTGGAGCGGCGCGCCGCCGCGCGAGAGCGGCGTCACCGGGAGCGACCGGCCAGGATCGCGAGCAGAGCCACGGCGGGGTCGACCTCGCCCGGCCGGCCGTGCAGGTGCATGGACAGCCCCGGGGTGGTGTTGACCTCCACGACCACCCCGCCGGTCTGCTCGAGGGGCACGCCCGGATCCACCGTGATGACGTCGACCCCCGCCCAGCGAGCGCCCACCGTGGTGGCGGCCAGAGCGGCGTGCTCGATCACCGCCTCGCACAGCGCATCGCGGGCGGGCTGGCTGTCCTCGGGTGCGCTCTCGTTGATCGTCGTCTTCAGCCGCACGACGGCGCCCGAAGCCGGCACCGAGTCCGGGGTGAGGCCCTGCGCGGCGACGGTGCGCTCGTAGTCCAGATCGGTGCTGACGAGCATCTGCGCGCGCTGCCCGCCGCCCTTCAGGCGCTGGGCGTTCATCTGCGCCACGAGCTCGCCGATGCGATGACGTCCGTCGCCGGCCAGCGTCGGGCTGCCGCGCCGGATCGCGTCGATCAGCACCCCGTCGAGGTACAGCAGGCGGTAGTTCTCGCCCGCCACCTGATGTTCGATGAGCAGCGGGACGCGGTGCACGTCGGTCACCATCCGGGCCAGCCGCGCGACGACCGGGCCGCTGCGGCTGCGCCGGCTCGCCCGTCCCCCGGCGGCGGCCGCGGCCACGGCGGCCGGCGCGAGATCGGCCTGGTCGCGCAGCCCGGTGACGACGCCGCGGCCGACCGCACCGTCGACCCCCGGCTTGACCACGCAGGCACCCGGTGCGGTCGCGAGGAAGCGCCGCGCCGGCCCGAGATCGTCGAGGGTGAACACCTCGTACGCCGGCATCGGCACCCCGCGCTCGGCCAGCAGTCGGTGGACGAGCACCTTGTCGCCGGCTCGATCGAGCGTGGCCCGGTCGTCGATCGAGCAGCGCGTGCCCTTCACCTCCAGGCGCTCTGCGCCGAGGTCGATCTCCATGCGGCCGTCGCCGAGGTCTCGGACGGCGACGCCGACCGTCGTCGCCGCGCGCGCCCAGAGCCGCCGGTAGTACTCCGTGTGGTGCCGGCGAGCGGCACGGCGACTCGGCGAGACGGTGCTGCGCGCCAGCAGCCAGGCGAGCTGGCCGGCGGCGCGCACGCGCAGCGGCAGCGCGGCCGCGACGGTCATGGACGGCTCACCGCCGCCCGCTCACGACGATGCTCGGCCCGGCGCGCCGCTTGGCCGCGGCCCGCCGGCCGCGCCGCGCCACCGAGAGCAGTCCGGGCAACGGATCGTTCCAGCGCAGCAGCGGGGTGTGCAGCGGATGGGCCAGGCTGCGCAACCACCCGGCTGTGGAGAGCTTGCCCTCGGCGCGCAGCGCCCGGTAGGCACGCACGTCCTCGATCGGGTTGAGCAGGCGCTTGCCCGTTCGGTAGCTGCTGACGTCGGGCCCGAGGCGCCCGATGGCGCGCTCGTACGTGAGCAGCGCCAGGTCCAACCCGGCGAGCCGCACGATCTCGTTCGCGGCCGTGAATCGGTGATTGCACTCGATCAACTTCAGCACGCCGTCGCGGGGATCGAGCTTGAACTCGACATTCGCCAGCCCGCGCACGCCGGCACGCTGGAAGAAGCGTCGCCCCATATCGATCACATCGGGGTCGCGCGTGGTCAGGTGGTAGCTCCAGAGCCCCCTGCGCGGCGGGTAGCCGCGCAGCTTCTGCTTCGTGAAATCCAGCAGCGGCCGGCCATCGGCGTCGATGTAGCTGTAGTAGGACCGATAGCAGTCGTCCTCGCCCGGGATGATCTCCGTGGCCAGGAGGCCCACGCCAAGGTCGTCGAGTTGCTCGAACAACTCGCGCAGATGGGCCGCATCGCGCGCGAGGATGAGCTTTCCCCACCCCCGGTGGCGCGCCAGCACGTGGGCGTGCAGCGGCTTCAACCCGCAGGGAAAGCCGATCCTGGCGGCCGCCTGCTCCAGGGATCCGGGGCCCTCGAGCACCATGCTGCGAGGGGCGGGAACGCCGATCCGGGCGGCCAGCTCTGCCGTGCGTCGCTTGTCGAGCATGGTCGCGAGGACCTCGTCGTCGGCCTCGAACGGGCGATAGGCAAGCTCCTCCAGCGCGGCCCGCGAGCCGGCGATGAGCTCGAGCGCGTCGTCGTTGCACGGCAGCAGCACGGCCCCCGCGTACCGCGACGCGTGGTCCTGCAGCCAGTCCAGCCAGCGCCGCTGCAGGTCCGCGCCGCGCTCGAACCGGATGTAGCTCGTGCAGAAGCGCGAGTCGCGAACTGGGTCGGCCGCGCCGGTGCCCAGCGCGTGCACCTCGACGCCCGCCGCGCCGAGGCTGCGCGCCACCGACGCGGCGTTGACGTCACCGCCCAGCACGATCGCGGGCGGGCGGTCGCCGGCGCGCCGGGGGATGTCCGCCATCGCGCCGCTGAGCCCGCTATACGGCGCTGTCGCCGTTGGCAGCGGGTGCCGACGCCGCGGCGTCGAAGCCGTCCTCGGCCTCCACCCCGGCCTCTGCGAGGAGCCGGTCGACCCAGGCGTTGGAGAACTCGCCGCGGCGGACGGACTCCTTGTACTCGGCCTCGAGCGCCCTGCGCACGCGCAGGCGCTCGAGCAGGCTCATGGCCATCTCACGCGGCACCACCACGACGCCGTTGAGATCGCCGACGATGATGTCGCCCGGATGGACGACGATGCCGCCGGCCGAGATCGGGAAGTTGACCTCGCCCGGGCCGCGGTGGAGGGGCCCGATCGGCGTGACGCCCCGGGCGAAGACGGGAAAGTCGGGGATCTCGCGGATCTCCTCGATGTCGCGGACGAGTCCATCGACGACGAACCCCTGCACGCCGCGGTGCCGCGCCTTGTTGGAGACCAGGTCACCCAGCACAGCGTTCATCGTCGAAGCGCCGGCGTCGACCACGATGACGTCGCCCGGCTGCGCGACGTCCAGGCTCTTGTGCACCGCGAGGTTGTCGCCCGGATAGACCTTCACCGTGCACGCGGGACCGAGGATCCTGAGGCTGTCCGCGGTCAGGTTGTGGATCGTCGCGGTCATCGTGTAGAGCCGGTTCATCAGGTCCGAGACGTCGGGCGTCGCGAACTCTCCGAAGCCCGCGACGACCTCGGCGGGCGGTCGCTCGAACCGCTGGCGGAGACGAAAGCCCGGCCCCGGGTACATCTCAGCCGACTTCGGCTTGCCCGCCGTATTGCTCATGTTGGCCTCTTCCTTGTCGCCGAAGCAGGGCTCTGGCGGTCGTGCCTCAGCGGTTTTAGACCCCAGAGATCCGGGGGCGAACACGCGTCCGGAGAGTTTCTTCCCGCGATCGTCGTGCGCCAGTCGCCTACGTCATTGGTCCAGATGGCGGCCGTGGGGACTCCTCGCGTCGGGCTCGAACGCGATAGTACGTGCCGAGAGCCGTCCATTGATCGTCCACGAATGGAGTTCCCGCGTGTCACGTCGCAAGGTCCTCGACTCCCGGATCCTCCCCGAGAACCGAGTTCTTCCCACGTCTCACGCCCGCTACGCAGCCGGGTCGGAGCGCGGGCTCGCGCGCTCGTGGCGAGCGGTCGCCGGCGCCTGCGTCGTCGTTCTCGCCTGTCTCGCGGGCGCGTCGCCCGCGTCCGCCGACACGGTCACGCAGAAGACCACCGCCGACGCCCACACCGACGCCTCGGCGCCGGCCGGCAACTTCGGGGGCAACAGCTCGATGAAGGTCGACGCCGATGCGCTCAAGGTGTCCTACATCCGTTTTCAGCCCACCGTGACCGGCACGATCACGAAGGCCACGCTGCGCGTCTATACGAACAAGGCGAGCACCGCCGGCGTCGACGTTCGCTCGCTCGGCAACGTCACCTGGAGCGAGTCCACGATCACCCACGACAATCGCCCGTGGGCGCCGACGCCGATCCTCACGCGGTCGGGAGCGTTCGGCGCGGGCCAGTGGCTCTCGCTGAACGTGACGGCGGCCGTCACCGCCGGCGTCGGGCTGACGCTCGAGCTCACCACGCCCTCGACCGTGGACGCGCTCATCGCCAGTCGTGAGGCCGGCACGCTGCGCGCGCCGCAGCTCGTCCTCGAGTACTCCACGACGACGTCACCGCCGCCTCCGCCTCCGCCGCCTCCGCCGCCGCCTCCGCCGCCGCCTCCGACGGCGCGCTTCGAGCAGCGCCCGTACAGCAACGCCTCGCCGTGGAACGCGCCGATCGGAGCCTTCCCGACGGTGCATCCGACCTCCGCGGCCGGGGTGTCGCTGATCGGCGGGCCGATCACGAGCGATCCCTCGCAGTACACGTATCCGCTGTACCTCGTCGACAGCTCGACCCCGCTGACGAACGTCAAGCTCTCGGGCCTGTACTCGAACGTCACCGGCACCGCGACGGCAGACACGACGCTCACCCGGACGACGGGCGCCACCGTTCAGGTTCCGCTGCGCAGCGAGTTCAGCCCGGCCGACGGCAGCGACTCGCAGATCATCATCGTCAACCCCGTGACCGGCGACGAGTGGGGCTTCTGGTCACTGGACAAGGACGCCTCGGGCGCGTGGAACGCGACGAACGGTTACCACTACAACGTCTACTGGGACGGGCATCCCCCGCGCGACGGCGGCGATCGGCCGTTTGGCTCACGCGGAGCCGGCGTGACCTACTTCTCCGGCCTGATCCGGCCCTGGGAGATCCGCAGCGGTCGCATCAACCACGCGCTGGCGTTCGCGTTCGGCGGCACGAGCTGGCCGAGCACGCAGCGCGTCTATCCGGCCGCCAAGTCCGACGGCAGCAGCACCGATCCGAACTCGCTGCCCGAGGGCGCCCGTCTGCAGCTCGATCCGAGCATGACCGAGACCGAGCTTCGCAACCGCGGGTGCAGCCCCGCCGCGGTCACGATCGCGCGCGCCATGCAGGAGTACGGCATGTACGTCATCGACCAGTCCGGGTCGGACAAGATCATGCTCGAGTACAACGGCACGGCCGACTGGGGCTCCCTCGGCGTCGGGCGCAGCACGCCCAGCTGCATCCCGCTGGACCGACTGCGGAGGGTCGACATCGTCGCGCCGTGATCGCCGGAAGCCGCGGGGGGCGGTCAGCCGCGATCGACGCGTTGCCAGACCGCCTCGCGCCGCCCGGCTATGAAGTCGCGGATGCCGAGCACGGTCGCGACGTTCATGCGCACGAAGTAGTAGGGCAGGTGGGTGAAGCGGTGGCGGCGGCCGGTGCGCTCTGCGCGCCAGCCGGCCACGGCCGCAGCCGCGAACGCGGCTTGACCCGCGACGATCATCCGGCCCCACGGGCGGCGCCGGCCGAGCGCTGCGCTGCTGAGCAGCGCGACGAGCAGCAGACCGGGCACGAGGGGGCGCATGCCCTTGTGCGAGATGACCTGCCACGCGAGCTGTGGATCGCGGGCGGCCAGCGGCCCGAGGACCTGGCCGAGCGCCTGCAGACGTCCTGTCACCAGGCGCGCCCGGCGCAGCGCCTCGTCCTCGATCGTCGCCGAGGCACGTTCGAGCGAAACCGCGCGCGGCGCGTAGGCGACGCGCCATCCGCTCGCGGCGGCGGTCATCGCCTGGACGAAGTCGTCGTTGAGAGTGCCCGCCTGAAGTTCGGGGTAGGCAGCCCGGCGAAATGCCAGAATCTCGCCGGCGACGCCGGTCACTGAGCCCGTTGCGTTCTCCCAGGCCTTGATCTGCGACTCATAGCGCCAATAGAGACCTTCGGTCTCGTCCAGCGGACGGCCGGTGTCGCTCGCGATCGCCTTGCGACCCGTCACGACACCCACCGCAGGATCGCCGAACGGCGCGACCAGCTCGAGCAGCGCGTCTCGCGAGTAGAGGTTGTTCGCGTCGGAGAAGACGAGGATCTCGTGCTTCGCGTGACGGGCGGCGCGGTTCATCGCCATCAGCTTCCCGCGTCGCTCAGGCTCGAAGAGCAGCCTCACGCCGGGCGTGTCGCGCACACGGTCGGGCGAGCCGTCGTCAGACCCGTCGGCGACGACGATGACCTCGAGCCGCTCAGTGGGATAGTCCAGCTGCGCGCAGTTGTGCAGCTTCTGCTCGATCACAGCTGCCTCGTTGTGGGCGACGACCATGAGGCTGACCGTCGGCCGGTGGCGCGGATCGTGGTGCACCGGCCGAGGCCTGACGCGGGCGAGCAGTGCCATCAGCGCCGGGTAGCCCACGAAGACGTACGTCACGAGACCCAGCGATCCCGCCAGAAGTCTCGGCATCGTCGGCCCGAGGTTACTGTGTGCTGCATGCCTTCCTGTGGCGGTGCGACCTGATGCCCGAGAACATCAACCTTCTGGCGATGCTGCGGCAGTGGTGGCTGTGGCTGCTGTGCGCCGCCGTGATCGGCGGCGGCGCGGGGGCGATGGTCTCGTCGGCGGCAACGCCGACCTACTCCGCCGACGTCAAGCTCCTCGTCGGCCCGATCAGCGCCGACTTCGACGACATGCTGCGAGCCTCCGGGCAGTTGGCCCGGACGTACGCGGAGCTCGCCACGAGCCGCCGCGTCCTCAGCCACGCGATCGAGGAGACCGGTGTGCGCACCACCGCGATCGAGCTTCAGGAGGACGAGGCGGTGCGGGCGCAGTCCAACGACATCACGCGCATCGTCACGATCGAGGTGGAGCTCGAGGATGCGATGAGCGCCGCGAGGATCGCCAATGCGATCGCCCGTCGGATCGGCACCCTCGCGTCGATCACGCCGCGGCAGGACACGGCGTCGATGCGTCAGCTTCTAACCCAGGACGAGATCTCGCAGTTGTCGGGTCCTGATCAGGACGCGGTGGCCGAAGCGGTGCGCCGTGTCCTGGGCACGAGCTCGCTGTCGGGTCGCGTCGAGATCATCCAGCCGGCCGAGACGCCGACGGAGCCGGTCTCGCCGAACACGATTCTCATCGCGGTGCTCGCAGCACTCATGAGCATGCTCGCGATCGCGATCCTCATCGTGCTGCGAGAGTCCCTGCGGCGTGGCGTCAGCGACGAGCGGACGCTCGGCGCGCTCGAGGCGGCTCCCTGGCTGGGGACGTTGGATGTGCCGGCCTCACGCGATGGCGCATCGCTTGCCGCGGCCGACTCGGATGCGACGGCCGAGGGCTATCGCGCCCTCGCGGCCAGGATCGGGTTCCTCGACAACCACATGCGCGTGAAGACCCTCCTGGTCGTCGATGCCGCGGAGGGCAGGCTGGCCGGCGTCGTCGCGGCCAACCTGGCGGCTCGCCTGGCCGACACGCAGCGATCCGTGCTGCTCATCGATGCCGACGAGCTCGCCGGCCGCGCGACGACAGCGCTGGGACTCGACGGAGAGCCCGGCTACGGAGAGCTGACCGCGGGCCTGCGCGACACGATGCTCCTCAACACGATCGAGTACTCGCGCGTCGAGCGGTTCCCCACGCTCGCCGTGATGGCCCGCGGCGCGACGCCGATGGCCGACAGGATCGACGAGGACCTCGTGGAGCGGATCCTGCTGCGCTTCCGCTCCGCCGCCGACATCATCATCATCAGCGGCGCGCCCGTTCATCAGTCTCCGGCAGCGTTGTTCTGGGGGCGCTCGGCCGACGGGACGTTGATGGTCGTCGAGGCAGGGCGCACCAACGTCGACCGTGTGCGGGAAGCGCTTCGCAGCCTCAGCGTCGGCGGCGCCTCCGTCGTCGGCACCGTGCTCGGCCGCCAGCGGAGGCTCCGCGGTGTCGCGCGGCTGCGCCGCGCGCCGCGGACCGCCTCTGGCTCCAGTTCCAGCTCCGTCTCCAAGCCGGCGTCGGCGTCGGCGTCGGCGTCGGGGTCGGGGTCGGCTGAGTCCGAGGCCGCCGACGAGCCGCCTGTGGAGAAGCAGAAGGTCGGGAAGCCGTAGGCGGCTGGTTCTCGACGCCGCGCCGCCGCATACGCTTGGCGAGTGGGCGCCATGGCGGGGGAGGTCTCGAGCTGGGTACACGGTTGGGCGCAGCGCACCCCAGACAGGATCGCGATCCGCTTCGAGGACCAGGAGATCAGCTGCGCGGCGTTCGAGCAGCGGGTGGGACGGCTCGCCGGCGCGCTGGCCGGCCGCACAGGGATCGCCGCGGGCGACCGCATCGCGTTCCTCGGACCCAACTCGCCGATCCTCCTGGACCTGCTGTTCGCGTGCGCGCGCCTCGGAGCGATCCTCGTCCCGCTGAGCGCGCGGATGCCGGCGCCAGAGCTCGAGGTCGTCCTCGCCAACACCGAGCCCGTGGCGCTGCTCGCCGACGACGAGCTCGCCGCGACGGCGCGCGAGGCCGGCGAGGCGCTGGGGCTGACGGTCATCCCGTTCGATGCCCTCCCGGCGCTGCTGCACGAGGCGCCGGAGCTGCGCTGCGATCCCGATCGCGCGCCCGGGGCGCCGCTGGCGATCATCAACACGTCGGGCACGACGGGACCGACCAAGGGCGCGGTGCTGACCCACGAGATGCTGCGCTTCAACGCGCTGAACGTCGAGGCCGCCGTCGGCCTCGGCCCCGGCGACGAGGTCCTGGCCAACGGGCCGTTGTTCAACACCGGCCCGATGAACATCCTCACGACCCCCGCGCTCGCCGCGGGCGCGACGGTGACGATCCAGCGCGAGTTCGACGCCGGCGCGATGCTGGAGGAGATCGAGCGGCGGCGGATCACGCTCGCGATCTCGGCGCCCGCGATGACGAAGGCGCTCATCTCCGACCCGCGCTGGGAGACGACCGATCTGTCGAGCCTGCGCTGCGTGATCACCGGCTCCGCGACGGTTCGCGAGGACGTGCTCGCGCCGTGGTTCGAACGAGGCGTGACGGTGCTGCAGGACTACGGGCTCACCGAGGCGATGCCCGTCGTGACGATCACCCCGCTCGACGATGCCCACCGCCTGCGGGCCACCGCGGGCAGGCCGGTCCCGCACTGCCGGGTGCGGATCGCCGCGGCCGACGGATCGACGGCGGCGCCGGGGGAGGAGGGCGAGGTGCTCGTGCAGGGCCCGACCGTCATGCCCGGGTACTGGCGAAACCCCGATGCGACGAGCGCGACGTTCCACGACGACGGCTGGCTGCGCACCGGCGACGTGGGCCGGCTCGACGACGAGGGGATGCTGTCGATCGTCGGCCGCATCAAGGAGGTCATCATCGTCGGCAGCTGCAACGTCTACCCGCAGGACGTGGAGGCCGTGCTCGATGCCTGCCCCGAGATCGCGGAGGCTGCCGTGGTCGGGCGGCCGGACGACGAGCTCGGCGAGGTGCCGGTGGCCTTCGTGGTGCTGAAGGAGGAGGAGTCGTTGAGCGCCGAGGACGTCAAGGGCCGCTTCGACGAACAGCTCGCCGAGTACAAGCACCCGCGCGACGTGGTGTTCATCGGGGCGCTGCCGCGCAGTGCGATCGGCAAGGTGCGGCGGGACGAGCTGCGCCGCTGGTGGGACGCGTCGTGACGCGCCGCGTCCGCCTCCTCCGCCCGGATTCAGGTCGGCCAGACAGCCTGCTGCGCCGCGCGCAGCTCGCCGTCAGGCGTGAGCGCGAACTTCAGCGCGTGCAGCGTCGCCGGGTCGGTCTCGATCCCACGGGCGGCGAGCAGCTCCCCGATGCGCTGCCAGGCCTCCAGCCGCGGCCCGGTCGGCGGCCGCGTGAGGCGCATCGTCATGAGCACCGAAAGCTCGAGCGCGGCGAGCTTGTCGCGCGCGCAGCGCACGCTGAGCGACGCCGGCTGCGGGTCGTCGACCTGCTCGCCGCCGTCGAGGAGGGCGTACAGGCGCAGGTCGACGACGGCGAAGGTGTCGTCCTCCGACGCCTCGTGGTTCAGCGACGCGGTGGCGCCGATGCTGCGAACGCTCTCTGGCATGGTCTCACCGTAGTGCGGACGGGGTCGACCCGTCACCTCGCCGGCCCGGGATTCTCGGCGCGGGAACGGTAGGGTTCCGCTCCCGCGCCAAGGCGGAAGGACCTTCATCGGCACCGAAGCGTTCAAGAATCCCCAGGAAGGACAGTCACTCCGAATGCCCGTACGTGTTGGAATCAACGGCTTCGGCCGCATCGGCCGCAACGTGTTCCGCGCCGCTCAGGCGGCACAAGCAGACATCGAGTGGGTCGCCGTCAACGACCTCACCGACAACGAGACGCTGGCGCACCTGCTGCGCTACGACTCGATCCTCGGGCCGTACCCCGGCACCGTCGAGCTCTCCGACGACGGCTTCGTCGTCGACGGCAACGAGATCCTCGTCCTCCACGAGACGGATCCCGCGGCTCTGGGCTGGGGCGATCTGGGCGTCGACGTCGTGCTCGAGTCCACGGGCTTCTTCACCAAGCGCGAGGGCGCGGCCAAGCACCTCGACGCCGGTGCGAAGAAGGTCGTCATCTCCGCCCCCGCCAGCGGCGAGGACATCACCGTCGTCCTCGGCGTGAACTTCGAGCTGTACAACCCCGACTCGCACGACGTCATCTCCAACGCCTCGTGCACGACGAACTGCCTCGCCCCGTTCGCCAAGGTCATCCACAACGCGGTCGGCATCGAGCATGGCCTGATGACGACGATCCACGCCTACACGGCCGATCAGAACCTCCAGGACGGCCCGCACGGCGACCTGCGCCGCGCCCGCGCCGCCGCGATGAACCTCGTGCCGACGTCGACCGGCGCGGCGAAGGCCGTCGGCCTCGTGCTCCCGGAGCTCAACGGCAGGCTGCACGGCTTCGCGGTCCGCGCGCCCGTTCCGACCGGCTCGATGGTCGACCTCACGTTCGTCGCCAGCAAGCCGACGACCAAGGAGGAGGTCAACGCCGCGTTCGCCGAGGCCGCCGAGGGCGACCTGTCCGGGATCCTGCAGTACACCGAGGACCCGATCGTCTCCAGCGACATCGTCGGCAACCCGCACTCGTCGATCGTCGACGGCCTGCTCACGTCGGTCATGGAGGACACGCTCGTCAAGGTCGTCTCCTGGTACGACAACGAGTGGGGCTACTCCAACCGCTGCGTCGACGTCCTGCAGAAGGTCCTCTAGGTCGCCGTGAGAACGCTCGACGACCTCGGCGACGTCTCCGGTCAGCGCGGCCTGGTCCGCGTCGACTTCAACGTCCCGCTGTCGGACGGGGCGGTCTCCGACGACGCTCGGATCCGTGCCGCGCTGCCGACGATCGAGGAGCTGCGCGAGAAGGGTGCGCGGCTGCTGCTCGTCTCGCACCTCGGCCGGCCGAAGGACCGCGAGCCGGAGTTCTCGCTTGCGCCGGTCGCAGACCACCTCGCGGGCCTGCTCGGCACCGAGGTCGCGCTCGCGCCGGATCTCGACGACGTCCCCGGCGGCGAGGTCGTGATGCTCGAGAACATCCGCTTCGAGCAGGGCGAGACGAAGAACGACCCGGAGCTGGCGGCGCGCCTCGGGGCCCTGGCCGACTTCTACGTCAACGACGCGTTCGGCGCCGCGCACCGGGCGCACGCCTCCACGGTCGGCGTCGTCGAGCACGTCGGCAACTCCGCCGCGGGACGCCTGCTGCAGCGCGAGGTCGAGACCCTGACGGGGATCCTCGCCGACCCCGGCCGCCCCCTCGTCGCGATCGTCGGCGGCGCGAAGGTGACCGACAAGATCGGCGTCATCGACGCCTTCCTGAAGGTCGCCGACACGATCCTCATCGGCGGCGCGATGAGCTACCCGTTCTTTCAGTCACAGGGCCACGAGGTCGGCTCGTCGCTGTGCGAGGCCGAGGGCGTGGAGCCCGCCGCCCGTGCGCTCGAGCAGGGCGGCGACAAGCTGCGCCTGCCGGTCGACCATGTGCTCGGCGCGGAGTTCTCGGCCGATACCGAGGCGATCGCGCACGACGAGATCGACGTGCCGGACGGCCTCATGGGCCTCGACATCGGCCCGAAGACCGCCGAGCTCTACGCCGCCGAGATCGCCTCCGCCGCCACCGTGTTCTGGAACGGGCCGATGGGCGCCTTCGAGCTGGCGCCGTTCGCCGCCGGCACGCGGGCGGTCGCCGAGGCGGTCGCGGCGACGGACGCGGTCACCGTCGTCGGCGGGGGAGACTCCGCCGCCGCCCTCGCCCAGTTCGGCCTCGACGACCAGATCACGCACATGTCGACCGGCGGCGGCGCCTCGCTGCAGCTGCTGGAGGGCAAGACGCTCCCTGGCCTCGAGGTCTTGCAGTAGTGGCCCGCGTCCCGTTCATCGCCGGCAACTGGAAGATGCACAAGACGGTGCAGGAGGCCGAGGACTACATCCAGGGCCTGCTCCCGCGCGTGTACAGCGCCGACGGTGTCGATGTCGCGCTGTGTGTCCCGTACACCGACCTGCAAGCGATGGTCGAATCCACCCGCGGCTCGCGCGTGGAGATCTTCGCGCAGAACATGCACGAGGCCGACCACGGCGCGTACACCGGCGAGATCTCCGCGCCGATGCTGACCGAGATCGACATCCACGGCGTCGTGCTCGGCCACTCGGAGCGGCGCGAGCATTACAACGAGACCGACAAGGCGCTGGCGGCGAAGGTGCTCAAGGCGCTGGAGGTGGGCCTCAAGCCGATCCTCTGCGTGGGTGAGACCAAGGAGGAGCGCGAGCGCGGCGACACCAAGCACAAGTTTCGCCATCAGGTCCAGGAGGGTCTCGAGCGCCTGAGCGACGACCAGATCGCCGAGGTCACGGTCGCCTACGAGCCGATCTGGGCGATCGGCACGGGCAAGGTCGCGACGCCCGAGCAGGCGCAGGACGCGATCGCGTTCATCCGCGCGCTCATCGCCGACAAGGCGCCCGCTGCGGCCCCCCTGGCGCGCGTGCTGTACGGCGGCTCCGTATCGCCCGACAGCGCGCCCGAGCTGCTGGCGCTGCCCGACGTCGACGGCGCCCTCGTCGGCGGCGCCTCGCTGGAGCCCGAGTCGTTCGCGCGCATCGTGGATGCCGCGGTGCAGGTCGCCGCGGCCTCGTAGCTTCGTGCCTGCGCCGACCTCGGTCTGCCTCGTCGTCCTCGATGGCTGGGGGCTGGCGCCGGACGATCCGGCAACGCCGTGTCGCTGGCCCGCACGCCCGTGTTCGACAGGCTCTGGGAGCACACCCGCACACCACGCTGACAGCATCCGGGCCCGCCGTCGGGCTGCCCGACGGGCAGATGGGCAACTCGGAGGTCGGCCACCTCAACCTCGGCGCCGGCGCGGTCGTCAAGCAGGACCTGACGCTCATCGACGAGGCGGCGCGGCTGCCGGCGTTCGGCGGCAACCCGGTCCTGCTCGAGGCGTTGCAGGCCTCGCCGCGCGTGCACGTGCTCACGCTCGTCTCCGACGGTGGCGTGCACTCGAGCATCGACCACCTCCACGCGCTGCTGCACACCGCTGCGCAGGCGGGCGTCGAGGACGTCGTGATCCATGCGTTCACCGACGGGCGCGACACGCTGCCGCACAGCGGGGCCGAGTTCCTGGGACGGCTCGAGGGCTGGTGCGCCGAGACCGGCGTGGGTCGTGTCGCAAGCGTCGTCGGGCGCTTCTTCGCGATGGACCGCGACAACCGCTGGGATCGCGTGCAGCGCGCCTACGACCTCTTCGTGCACGGGATCGCCGAGCACGAGGCGCCGACCGCGGCCGCCGCGGCCGCCGCCGCCTACGAGCGCGGCGAGACCGACGAGTTCGTCTCGCCGACCCGCGTCGGCGCCGACGGAACGATCCGGCCGCA
>CAVVAG010000009.1:0-52051 GCA_963746165.1 uncultured Actinomycetes bacterium
GCGCCCTGCGACTCCACGGTCATGTTCGGGCCCGCCTTGACGGTCGTGACGCCCTTGCCCTCATCGTGAGCGGCCGTCGACCTGGAGGTCCATCCTCCAGTCGTACGTCAGCGACGCGACGCCCCACACCTTCTCGGTCTTGCGGCCCTTAACGGTCACGCTCAGGTCGGCCTGGGTGTCCACGATGTTGCCGGTGGACTCGTGGAGGATCTCCTTGTCGGAGCGCACGTGCAGCGATCTGTCCGGAGGCATGAGCGTCTGCGGCTCGGCGGCTCCGATCGAGACTGCGCCGAGCACGTAGGGGCGGCGCGGGTCGGCGTGTCCGAGCCCATGATCACCTCGTCCCGGCGACGGGCATCATCAGCACCCCTTGACCCGCACCGCGGCCGGCTGCGACGCGCCGCCCTCCAGCTCTCGATGGTGTCGCTCAGCGCGGCAGCGGACCCGCACGCGGCCCAAGCTGTCTAGGTCCTGGTCGTTGGTGACGACGCCGACGATGAGCCCAGTGGACAGGCCGGGGTCGCTTGGCTCGACATGAGGTCCAGGAGCGTGCGGCCGAACCGCCGCTACTGCGAAGTGTTCTAGCCCACGCGCCGCGGTAGACATGTCGCGCCGAAGTCAACATGTACGTGCCGCCGAAGCGCTGACCCGATCCGTCCACGGTCAGGCGCGCGCCGCACGGATCTGTGGGTCGCCGTCGGCGACGCCCTCGGCCTCGAGGTAGGCGTTGCCGAGCCGCGGGCGGTGCGGGCGCCGACGGCGCGTGTCCGCCATGCTCGCCACGGGCGCCCGACGACAATCACCTCTCCTCCGCCGAGGCCGGTGGCTGCGGCGCACGTGTCAGGGGACGTCCGCATCGACGGCATCGACCGCGACGCTGGCGTGATCGCCTTGGTGGTCGCGGGTCCCACGACTGGACCTTCACGCTGTCGACCTGCTGGCGCCTGTGACCCAGGGCGCAGCCGTCTGAGCGTCTCCCCCTACGTCAGCGCGATCGCGGGACCGGTGCGGCGCGACCGGCCTCTCTGGAACTGCAACGTGTCGCCGTCGACCATGAGGATGAAGTCGACATCGCTGGCGAGCCGCGACAGGAAGTGCGAATCGGTCTCGTTGCTCTGCTGGACGAAGTCGACCGCTGCGCCGGCCGCGCCGACCGCTCCGAGCTTCAAGCCGGCCTCCTGCACGACCTTGCGCGCGATGTCGCCCACCGTCATGTTCTGGAAGGCGCGGGCCTCCGGCGTCCGTGAGCGCATGAGAAAGGTTGTAGCCGCGGACGGCCAGCGCCGCCCTCCGCGCCCGAACTCGGGCTCGACGGCGGCGACCTCGCCGGTGATGAGATCCACCAGCGACTGCTGTTCTTGCCGGCCACACTGATCTGTACGTCGGCCCCCGGTACGAAGCGCGGTCGTCGACGTAGGCGAGCATTGGATCGGCCGAGCGGAAGGAGAACCGTCGGCATGAAAGATGCTGATCGATGCGCAGCTCACGCACGTCATCGAGCAGGAGATCCGTCCCGGCCAGCATGATCTTCAGGCCTGGCATGAGGGACGGGCGCTCATGTCACGACTCCTGCGGCGGGATCGTCATGTTTGGTCGACCGGCAGGCGCATCGGGTCGTCGATCGCGTTGGCGCGCGCGATGGCGCGCCACCGCGCGGCATCTCCGTAGTTGGCGTATGCGATGGACTGCAGGGTCTCGCCCGCCCGGGCCGTGTGCGAGCGCTGTCCGGCGTGGGCGCGGGTCGTCGGGTTCTGCGGGGCCGCGGGGGCGCCGCCGCCGGTCCGGCGTCCTTTTCAGCCTGCAGCAGAGTCAGGCGGCTGATCGCGCGCGTCGGGGTCCCGTCGGGTCGGAACAGGACGAAGCGGACCGACAGGTCGCTGCATACGGCGCTGAAGCTGAGGAAGGTCCCCCAGACAAACCGGACCTTCGGCGGTCGGCCCTGGTTGCGCCCCGGCCGGGCGAGCTGTGGGTCGGTCTCCATCATCTTGAAGAGCACGTCGGTGGGACTGCTGATGTTGCCGTCGGGTGCGGCGTCGAAGAGCAGCTCGAGCGTGAGCTCGCGGGCGTGGCCGCCGGCGAACTGCATCGTGGGCAGGCTGCGGCCGACGATCGGCGTCATCGTCCAGTCGTTGGCCTTGCTGATCGAGTACTCCGAGGGGTTAAACCAACACGGCAGCGAGACGCCCCCCTCGCTTTCGAGCTTGGCCTTCTGAAACCCGCTGGGCGCAGGCATCGCTAGGGCACCAGCCCTTCATGGCCGATCTCAAGCGTCTCGTTGCCGCCTCCAGCGGAGTCGCTGCGCAGGTCCGGGCCCGACCAGCGCACGGGATAGGCGGCCGCGAAGGCAAAGCGCCGCACGTCCTTGCCCGAAGGCGCGAGCAGCGCCACCGTCAGCGTCGGGCGCTTGGCCGCGGCCTGGAAGTCGTAGAACCAGCGCAGCAGCGCGTCCTCGCTCGTGACGCCGCGCGACAGCACGACGTTGGTGTGGCGCATGCGCCCGCGCAGCCCGTGGACGTAGCCGTTGTTGCCGCCTTCGGCGTACTGGATCGTCTCCCACTCCATCGACAGCCCCGAGCACCGCGAGAAGCGGCCCAGGACCAGCCCGTCGACTTCGGCGCGGAAGAGCAGCTCCGCCGTGGGGTCGTGCGGCGCACCAGGAGCGGCAGAGGCGCCGTTACCGGCGACGGTGTTCGGCGGCATCGGTCAGCTCCCCCAGCTCAGGCCGCCGAGCAGGTGTCCTGCCCGCTCGCGCTCCACCACGAGGTCGCGGCGCAGGCGTTCGAGCATCTGCTCGTAGATGTGGTCGAGCTCCTCCTGCTCGTGCGCCGGCCCGCGGCGCCCTGGGGGCGCATCGGCGGCGGGCGTGCCGGTCAGGGAATCCGGCTCGGACGCGGTCGCGGTCGGCGCGGGGGCGGGCGCGAGCGCCGGTGGCACCGAGGCGGGGGCGCTGACCGTCGGAGCGGGCGTCCGCTGGAGCGGCACGACCGGGCTCGCGAAGGTGACGGTGGTGCGACCGTCGGGCTCCACGGCGAATTCAGAGGCGGTCATCGCTGCAAGGCGCCGACCGTCCATGGCGGGCGGCGCGGCAGGTCTGACCGATGGCGGGTGCCGGTCCCCCGCCGCCGCCGCCGCGGCGATGCGTCTCGGCGCGGCCAGCCGCAGCGAAGGGCGCGCCGCCCCGCTGTCCTCGGACACTGCCGGGGCGGCGCTCGGCGCGGCGACGGCACGGGCCCGGCTAATTGTCCCGGTGGGAGGCCGCCGTGGCGGGCTGGCCGATCGCTTCCACCGAGGCCGGCCGCGCGGCTTCCGGGCCGGTGCCGGCCGCGGCCTTGCGCTTCGCGCGCATGACCGTGCGATCCTGGCGGCGGGCCAGCGCGGGTGTCGCGCCGGCGTCGGCGCGACCGCTAGGTTGCCGGTGGGGCGGTGGCGCGGTCGCCCCAGCCGCCGGACGATCCAGCCGGGCCCGGCCGCGGCGGTCGCGTCGCTTGCCGGAAGGTCTCGCGGCGCAGCGAGCCCGGTTGCGCTGTATTGCTGTGGCCGAGCGGGACTGGAGGCGCTGAGGTACGCCGCGCCGGCGCCGGCGCCTGGCGCGGCGGGCTTGGCGTCGGCGTCGTCGTGGCGCGGGCACGGGCGCGGCGGCCGCGTCGCCGGCGGAGGGGCGCGGATCGCCGGCCACTCGGCGCGCGAGCACGGGGCCCGTCTCGGCGCGGGGGACTGCCGAATCAGGGCGGCCGGGCGACGCGTCCGGCTCCGCTCGGGTGGGACCGTTCGCAGCGCGCGGCGGCGCGGTCGCCCGAGCGGCGGGATCGGGCAGGCGGGGTACTCCCGCCGCCGGCGTGCTGGAATGTTCCCCTACCGTCGCCGCCCGCGAGCCCGGCCGTTGCCTTGGCGGGACGACCTGCGAAAGGTGACGAGTCGCGCGCCGGAGGCTCGGTGGCCGCGCGGGCAACGGTGCGAGCGGTCGGCGCGGGGCCAGGGGTCTGCGCGGGGCCAGGATCGATCGGCGGGCGCGCGACCGGCGGGCGCTGGACCGGCGGACCCTCGACCGCCGGGCGCTCGACCGTTGGGCGCTGGGGCGGCGGACGGCTGGCCGCAGCATCCGAGCCCGGCGGCGGCGTCGGCACGGGCTGCGCCGGGAGGTGCACGGCCGCCATGTCCGCTGCCCCTGCCGGGTCCGCCGCGGGCGGGCTCTCCGGCCGCGGCTGCGGTGCCGCCGGCCGCACCGGCTCGCCCTCCGCCGCGACTGCCCGCGACAGCGGTCTTGGTTCCGCGCGCCGACCTTCGCCCGTTGAGCGATCGGCGGGTGCGACCGGCGGAGCGTTCGAAGGGCGCGACGGCGGAACACCCGGATCGTCGACCGATGACGTCGTCGGCGCCTGAGATCCCGCCGAAGCGGCCACGCCCGTATCGCCGTCCGAACCACCGGACGTCGGCGCCACCGGCGCACGCTGCGCCACACGCGCAACGACGGGACCAGCGGCCGGCCCCGCCGATGACGCGCCGAGGGCCGGCGCGGCCGCAACGCGCGAATCGGTCGTGCGGGGCATCACCGGCTCGGGTCGAGCGGAGGAGACCGACCCTCCGTCGGCGTCGGAACCACGGGGCGCAGCAGCCGGCGCTGCACGCTGCAGCAGGCGCGGCGCGAGCGGACCATCGGGCGACCCGGCCGATGGCTCCTCGCCCGCCGGCGCCGCCGGCGGCGCTGGCCGTACGGGCGGATCGTCCGCCGCAGGCGCCGCGCGGTCGCCGGATCCAGGCGCAGTTAACCGAACGTCGGCGCTCGAAGCCCCCGAAAATGACTCGGATGCTTTTTTTGCCGATAATATTGCCTACTCTACGCTTCGGGTGCCGACGACGCGCGCTGCACCACCCGCGACGCGGCCGGAGGATCGGCCACCGTCGTGGACGGCTCGCCCCCCGTCGGACCCGCCGGCACGTCCGGCTGCGCCGGACCCGCCGGCACGGTCGGCACGGCGGACTGCACCGGCTGTACCCGCGAGTCGCTCCCGTGGCGCGCAGCGGGCCCCGCAGACCCAGCCGCAGCGACCCGGCCCGCATCGCCGTCCGACTCCTTTGAGCCGGCAGGAGCCGGCGACGCGCGTTGCAGCACCCGCGCGGCCGGATCACCGGGTATCCCCGCCGACGGCTCCGCCGGCCGCGGAGCAGCGGTCGCGCCGGGCCCCGGGGCGGCATGCCGCTGCGGAGCGGGCGCCGCCGGGGTCGCCGGCTGCGGATCCGCGCTGGACTCGCCCAAGACCCGCGTCTCCGCCTGACCTGCCGACCGCGCGGACAGCTGCCCCGGCCTTGCGCGGAAATCGGCCGCCGCGGGCGGCCCAGGCTCCGAAGCTCGTGGCGATGCGGCGACGCCGAGGTCTGCCTCAGCCTGCCCCGAGGCCGGCGGGAGCGAGACGCGTTGCAGCGCCCGCGGCGCGGCCGGTTCGAGCAACGTCGGCGCGGACGCTGCGGCTGCATCGCGTGACTCGGATGCCACCGCTTCGGAGCTACGCGCCGCCGAGCCCGCGCCGGGCGCGGCGGGCTCGCGCCGCAGCCTTCGCCGCAATTGAAGGCGCCGCGGCAGCGTCATGCGCCGGAGGCTCCGCCGCCGTTGAAGGCGCGGCGGCACCGGACTCTGCCACGCGCGCTCGCGGGCGCGGCGCCGGCGCCCCGGGGTCGGCGAGGGGGCGTCGCACGAGCCGCCTGCGAACGGGCGCCTCGGAGGCGGAGGCGCCGGTCCCCCGTGGCGCAGCAGCGGCCGGCGGCCGCGTCGCGGCAGGCCTCGCGTCATCCCGCGACGATGAGGCGTGCGACTCGGCTGGCGCGGCCCTGGCGAGCCGGGGCTCGTCCGCAGGCGGCACACCGGTCGGCTGCGGCGCGACGTCGGGCGGCGGCGGCTCGGCCTCCGGCGGCACCGCGGCCCGGTCCACGGCTCGTCCCGTCGGCGGCGGCCCGTCTCCCGTGGTCTCCGTACGCCCAACCGGCGACGAGCGCCCTTCCGTCTCCGCGTCGGCCTCCGAGATGCGACCGCGTCGCACCGGGCCGGTGCGCTGCAGCTTCGCGCGCCGCGCAAACGCGGCCGGCGGGAAGGCGGGGCCAGAATCGGCTGCGCTCGGGGGCGATGACGACACAGCCGAAGCGGGGAGCCCGGCTCCGGCCTCGGCGCCGAAGGGCAGCGGCACGAAGCCGCCGTCCTCGAACGTCGTGTACCCCATCATCCATGCGGCGGACTCCGGGCTGATCCTGCCCGGAAGCGACAGCGGGGGGAGCTCACGGCCCGGCCCGCCCGGCGGCGCGGCAGCGGGCGCAGCCCGGCGCGGCAGCAACCGGGTCGTCGCCGCCAAGCGCTTTGGCCGGCGACGCGCGGCCACGCGCGGGCCCAAGCCGCTAGGCACGCCGGGCTCGGCCACCGCGTGCCGCGCAAGCAGGCGCCGGCCGAGGACGCCGACGACGCCCAGGCTTGCCGAGCTGTCCTCCTGCCGCGCCATCTAACCCTCGAGCGCGCGAGCCTCGGCGATAAAGCGCCGACGATCGGCGTGCTCCAGGTTGAGCAGGGTGTCAAGCGGCCAGTGGAACCGATGTGCGAGGTCGGCCATCTCCGCGAACAGCTGGGGCGGAGATGGCCGCGTCATCCCGGGTGGCCGTCCTCTATCTGGCTGAGGTCGATCTCGAACTCGTGCCGGCATTCGGGGCACGAGACGACGCCGACCGACTCCTCGCTGGTGTTCAGACGCTCGTAGAGGCGCTGTAGATGGTCGAAGTCGCCCGCGAACAGTTCCTCCACCAGCTCCGGGGTCACCTCCTCGACCTCGCCGATCCGCACGATGACCCGCGACAGCAGCAGCACCGTCAGCCGCGCCTCGTTCTGGCGCACGCTCGGATCGCGCAACGGCTCGATTTCGTCACGCGCCGTCGCGAGGCGCATGACGCCGTCGCGATGCACAGTGCCATCTGCCCCGACGTACCCGCGCGGCAGGGTGAAGGCGAACTCCGTCTGAAGCGCAACGGGAGACACAGGCTCACTCGCGCTCGAAGCCCTCGTGGACGATCTCGATCTCCTCGAGCAGAACCTCGTTGGCGCTCGCGTTCAGGCCCGGAGACGTGTACTTGCACGGCCAGCCGCGGATGAACTTGTAGGTCACCACCGGTTTGCCCTCCCAGTCGACGATGGTGATCGTCCCGTCCTTGCGCGACGCGTCGATCTTGCCGTCGACGATGTCCTTGCGCCACTTCCACAGCACGGAGTCCTTGTCGACTCCGCGCTTGAGCGTGATGTTCGACCACTTGTTCTGGCCGGGCAGCTTCGTGACGTTGCTCTTGCCCTGCTTGTCGGCCCACTGATGCTCCACGACGTCGTTCTCGCTCGAGAAGCCGGAGCACTCCCTGAAGAAGCCAGCAGACTCCGCGCCCCCAAGGGTCAGCGTGAAGAAGTAGGTCCCCCCGGGGGTCGGGTCAGTTCCGGGTCCAGGCATCTGCACTCCTCATCGGTTGGTGTTCACGTTGATCTGAGGGCCTAGGCGGCGGCCTCGGACCCCGGCTGGAACTGGCTGATCTGGAAGACGACGAACTCCGCCGGCTTGACCGGCGCAATCCCGATCGTCACGCTCACCTGCCCGGCCTCCACGAGGTCGGGGGGATTGGTTTCCGCGTCGCACTTGACGAAGAACGCCTGATCCGGCGTCGCGCCGAAGAGCGCGCCGTCCCGCCATATCCGCGTGAGGAAGTTCGTCGCGGCGACGCGCAGCGCGATCCAGAGGCGCTCGTCGTTGGGCTCGAACACCGCCCACTGCGTGCCCTCCATGATCGACTCTGAGATGAAATTGAACAGGCGACGGACGTTGAGATAGCGCCATTCGGGGTCGCTGCTCAGCGTTCGCGCCCCCCACACGCGTATCCCGCGGCCCGGGAAGGCGCGGATGCAGTTGATGCCGACGCGGTTCAGACCGCCCTGCTCCTCGTGTGTGACCTGGAAGCCGAGCCCGTTCACACCGAGGGCGACCTCGTTGGCCGGCGCCTTGTGGACGCCCCGCGTGCCGTCGGTCCGTGCCCACACGCCCGCCATGTGCCCGCTGGGCGGGACCATGATCGGCCGCTTGGACAGCGGATCCATCACCTCCAGCCACGGGTAGTACAGCGCGGCGAACTTCGAGTCGTAGCCAGCCGTCTCCATGCGCCACTCGAGGACGTCCTGCGGCCGCAGATCCGGCGGGCTGTCGAGGATCGCCATGCGATCCATCGCGTTCTCGCAGTGGGCGATCATCTTGCCTTGCAGGTCGCGGACCATCGCATCGTCGCCGTTGGGCAGGGTCATGATGTCGGGCATGCAGACCATCGTGATCTCGTCCACGGCGGCCAGGCCGCCCATGCCGACACGCCGGGCGACATCGCCTTCGAAGTCCGCCGCCGACAGACGGTTGGCGGCCGCGGGCGGCGCGGTGAGCGCGAACTTGCCGAGCGCGGGAGCACGCTGCGCGTCGGGCAGAGCCCCACTCGTCTCCTCGATCTTGATGAGCTTGGAGGAGGCATTGACCTTCGTGGCGATGTTGGTGCGCCCCTTCTTCACGGTCAGGCCCTTGAACTCCTCGACCTCGCCGCCGGCGGAGACCACGACGCGGTACGTCGGCCCGGCCTTACCGTCGCCCTTGCTCTCGGGCGACGGCTCCTCGCTTAGCTCCACCTCCACTGGTCCGGTGATTCCCGCCTGAGCGGTGGCGCGGTAGCACTCGACGGGGCCGTCGGCGCCCGTGGTCCCGGCCGCCGGAAGCGCGGCGGTCGGCGCCGCGCGGCGCTCGTTGCCGACGCGGACGACCCAGCAGATGCCGCCCCCGTTGTTGAAGTAGCCGTAGACAGAGTGCGCGAGGTACGAGCCCTCCATGAAGGGCCCGTTGTCGGAGTTCTCCACGTCGGCGAACTCCCGCGCGAACTGACCCCAGTTGGAGCAGCGGATCGGCTCATTCAGCGGGCCCCCCGGCGCGAGGCCCACAAACGCGGCGATGGCGGTGCCTACTCCCTCGATCGGTTTGGATTGGCTCGGGACCTCCTCGACATAGACCCCGGGGGTCAGATAACTGGGCATCGCTCTCCCTCGCTCGCGCTTGTAGGTTCTCCAGTCAGTGCTCTGAGTAGTGCGTCAGCGGCTTCGGTGGCGATGCGCCGGCGCACTCGGGATCCGTGCTCCTGCACCTCCACGACGTCCTCGGTTGTCGGCCAGAAGATGAGACGTGCGTCCGGCGCCGCGTGGGCGACGCGGGCGGCCAGTAGGCGACCGGACTCGACGTCGAGCGGAAGCACGACCGCGTCGGGCTGCAGTCGCGCGGCCTCGGCCACAAGCGTCTCGGCGAGATGCTGCTCGCCGACGACGGCGGCGCCCTGCTCCACGACCAGCTCGCGGAGGCCCACGACCGCGACGGGACCCACGGCGCCCAGCAGGACGCGCGGCGGGGACTCAGGGGTGAGCGGCACCGTTCAATCCCCTCATGGCCCCGTGCCAGATTGCCAGAGGGACACGGGCAGATCTTCGGGCAGATCCGGCTCAGCCCGTTGACCCGAGCACGAGGTCGATGCCCGACCCGGGCACCAGCAGCTCGCCCTCCGCGGTCTGGCCGTCGCTGGCGCGCGCGCTGCAGCGATGGCGGCCCGCCGGCACCCTGTCGAGCGAGAACCGGCCCTGCCGATCGCTCGAGCCCCAACGGCCGAGCTCGGGCAGCACGATCCATGCCGCTTCGACCGGCGATCCGGCCTGATCGCTGATCGTTCCGCCCACGGCGAAGTGCGACTCGCTCACGCTGGGAAGATCGGTCAGCGACGTTCTCAGCTCATGCGAGCGGACAGGCGGGCCGCCCTCCGAACGAGTGCCCGTAGGGCACGCCAGCGTGGCGACGTATTCCACCGAGACCTTGTACTGCCCGCCCAGCGCGGTCCAGAAGTCGGCGCGGCTGCCGTCCTTCGGGTCGCCGATCCGCCCCCGGACCGGGAACGGCTGCAGGGCGACGTCGGCCAGTCCCCCGGCCAGGAGGTCCGTCGGAAGCTCGGAGAACGCCAGCAGGATCCCGAGCACCTGGGACAGCAGCCGGTGCTCATCCTCCACCGCACGTGTCCAGGCCGTGACGGAGTAGGAGCAATCCACGATGAGCGGCGGGCGCTCTCGCCATGCGCGCCCGTCCGCGCGCTGCTCGGCCCACTCCATGCGGCGCAGCTGTGCCGCCTCCCGCAGGTCGTAGAGGAACACGGCGACCGTGGGCGTCGACAGCGTCGCTGCCCATTCCCGGCTCGGAGCCTCGAAGCTCACGTCGACGCCGTCGAAGCCCTGCGCGCGGAGCTCTCGCCGCAGCAGCGTGCGCAGTGACTCGTCGAGATCGGCGAGCATCGTGTTGACCGGCACGCTGATCGTGGGCGCCATCGCCGCGAAGCTAGCGTGCGGCGGCCGCACTGCGCAGGGTGCCCGTGCCGCCGATCGGGCAGACAAACGGGCACGAACGGTCAGGCCTACGGATGGCGCACGAGGGCGTGGAACCGCTCGAAGTCCGCCTCCAGCGTCAGCCGTCCGAGCTTTCCGTACTCCAACGCGACGGCACGCACGAGGTGATCCATGCCGATCGCGGCCCCCTCCTCCGCCGCCATGAACGCGGCGGCGACCGAGCAGTTGCGGATCGCGCCTCCGGAGAGCTTGAAGCGCGCCCCGAGGAAGTCGACGTCGACGTCCTCGGCGACGGGTGCTGCGTCGGGCAACAGCATCCGCCAGAGCCGGACCCGGTCGACCTGCTCGGGGAAGGGAAAGTCGATGATGAAGTCCAGCCTCCGCGTGAACGCCGCGTCAATGTTCTGACGGAAGTTCGTGGCGAGGATGACCGCTCCGGGATAACTCTCGATGCGCTGCAGGAGGTAGGCCACCTCAATGTTCGCGTGGCGGTCGTGGGCGTCGGCGACCTCGGAGCGCTTGCCCAGCAGCGCGTCCGCCTCATCGAAGAAGAGGATGGCGTTTGAATCCTCGGCCGCCGTGAAGATGCGGTCGAGATTCTTCTCCGTCTCCCCGATGTACTTCGAGACGACAGTGGCCAGATCGATGCGGAAGAGCTCCAGGCCGAGCTCTCGCGCCAGTACGCGGCCGGCCAGGGTCTTGCCGGTCCCGGAGTCGCCGGCGAACAGCACCTTGAGGCCCTGGTCGCGGGCGACGCTGCGCTCGTAGCCCCAGTCGGTCAGCACCCGGTCGCGATGGCGCAGATAAGAGCAGATGGATCGCAGCAGGTCGCGTTGGCGAAGTGGCAGCACGAGGTCGTCCCAGACGGCCGGTGCGTCGAGCCGCTTGGCCAGCCTGTGCAGGCCCATGCCGGACGCCCGCCGCGCTCCCTCGTCCAGCTCAGCGGCGTCGGGCGGGCGGCCGCGCGGCGCGGCCAGCAGACGCGCCACCGCCGCCGCCTCGCCGATGCCGGTAATCGACAGCCGGAACTTCGCGGCCACGTCCTCGACGTCATCGCTGCCGGTGAGCAGCGACCACGCCCGGCGACGCTCGTCCAGGCGCGGAGGCGGCGCCTCGATGCCGGCGACCGTCAGCTCGCCCATCGTCGTGGCTGTACCGATCGTGGGGGCGCACAGCAACGGCCGCGCCGGCCATGCGCGCAGCGCGGCAATCACGGCGGCGGCGCGTCCCGGCTCAAGATCCGCGACGCCGTCGAAGGCGATGTGACAGCCGTCGAGGAGGCAGCGCAGGTTGGCGTCCGTCCGGACCGCGGGGTCGTCGATCATGCAGACCGGGATGAGCAGGATGGGCGCATCGAGCGCCACGGCCAAGAGCAACTCGGCGTCCGGGCCGGTGATCAGGACGGGCAGGTCGCCAGCCCCAGCCAGCACGCCGCGCAGTCGATCGACGGTGTCTTCCCGTCCCGCCGGGCACACGGGTGGCCGCACCACCCGCCCCGGATCCTTCGCCGGTGATCTCAGGTCGGATCCGAGCAGCTGAGCCACCACGCGCTCCGCGACACGGACGGGCCGGTCGCCCAGCGCCAGCGTCACGTCGTCGTCGAGCATCCGCAGAACGCCGCTGGAGCGCAGCCGCCGATCGCGATCGAAGCACTGCAGGACGGCGACCTCTTCGTCGGGGCGGCCTGCGACGAGCCTTGCCGCCAACCGCGGGGAAGGCCAGCGGCGCGTCACGTCGTCGTGCAGATAGCCGTACAGGCGACCGTAGTGCGGGCTGAGCTCGGGCGCGATGCAGAGCGCGAGCACGGCCGTCTCGAGATGAGACAGGCCGATCAGCGCTGCCAGGCTGACGAGGCGATCTTCGAACGCGGCGCCGGACGGCGCCGCGTGCGCGAGCGCAAGGGCCTCATCATCGGTGATGTACAGGCCGCGGAAGGGATCGGCAGGCTCTGCCTCCCCGCCCGCCATGACCCCCACCGCGCCACGGATCGATGCGACGATGGCGCCGAACAGCCCGGTGCCCTCGAGCTGCTCGGCCGGCGGCTCCATTCCGTCGACGCGCTATCGGCGAAGCCCGTCGGCGACCGCGTCGGCGTCGAGCTCGTGCGCGTCGCCCGGCTGGGTCACCTCCATCGGTCCGGTGACCGGAGCCCCGCGCTGCTGGACGACGTGGGTGAGTTCGTGGGCGAGGAGATGCCTGCCGGCCGCCTCGTGCGGGCTGTACTCCCGCGGGCCGAAGAAGATGTCGCTGCCGGTGGTGAACGCGCGCGCGTCCACCGCCCGCGCGAGCGTGCCTGCCTCGGTGTCCGCGTGGACGCGCACGTCGGCGAGGCTGTCGCCGAGCACGGCGGCCATCTCGCCGCGGGTGGTCGCGTCCAGCGCCGCCCCGCCTCCGCGACGGCCATCGATCGACGCTTGGACGTCGGGATGCACCCGGCCCGACGGGAGGATGCCGCCGCCGCTCCGGGCCAGCTGGGCGAAAGCCCGATTGCCGGCAGTGGAGGCCAGCCGGGCGGCTGCCGGCGGGGGCGCCGGGATCGTCTGCGCATCGCGCTGCTCGAGGCGCTCTTGGTCGGCGACCACCCTGTCACTTGCCACGCGGCCAGCTTACGGAGGCAGCCGCCGGGCCACAACCCCCTCGAGCCGTTGCCGAAGTGGATACCGGAGGCTATTGTCGACTCGACGGGAACCCAGGATGCACGGACGTCACCGACACCTTGAGAGTTGCGCGGAGCGGCGCGGGCGCGCGCGATGAGCCTCCTGCGCCGGCGGGGAGCTGCGGCCGACCCCGAAGCCCGACTGGTCGCGGCCGCGAGCGGTGGGGACACGACTGCGTTCGATCAGCTGCGCACCCACCATGAGCCGGCGGTGACCGAGTTCTGTTCGAGGATGCTCGAGGACCGCCATGCGGAGGCGCCGGGGGTGGCGGCGGAGACATTCGCCGCGGCACGGCGCGAGCTGTCCGCCAAGGATCCGCAGGTCGAGCTGCGGCCGTGGCTGTACGCGCTGGCCTTCGAGCGCTGCGTTGCACGGTTGGACGATGGGCGCCAAGGGGGCGCTGTGCTGGGGCAGGGCGAGCCGCATGAACAGCAGCGTGGCGCGGCGCTCATGCTCGGCGCTCTCCCGCAGGCCGAGCTGGTCTCGCTCATGAGCCTCGCGGGCAGCCGGCCCGCGCTTTTCGGGCTGGTGAGCCAGCTTGGGCGGTCGGCGCCCGGGTTCCTGAGTGCCCTGGCGGTGGACCAGGCGGCGGGTCAGGCCGTGGCCGCGCTCTTGCCCACAATCGCGAGAACCGGCGGCGCAGACGCCGCCAAGCACGGAGCGCAGATGCGGCCCCCCATGGCCGCATCCGCTCAAGGCATGGCGAAGGGCGCCGACCGCTTCTGGAACGGGGCGCGTGTGGCCGCGGCGACGGCGGGCGCCGTGGCCGTCGGTACGGCCGGAACGTTCGCCGTCGCGAGCTCGACCGGGAATGGGGATCGTCGTGACGCGGTGGTGCGCAAAGGGGCGCCTGGGGCCGCGACACAGGGAACGCCAGGCTCTCGCATGAGCATCTCGGACGCGGGGCGCGGGAGCGCAACCAGCAGCCGTGATCGTGACGGCGGTTCCGAGCGCGACGCCCGCGTGACCGGCGGCGCTCGCGACGGACGCAACGGGCGTGACGGTCGGGACGGCACCCCCGGAAGCGCCGGGCGTGCGGGTGGGGTCGGGGCCGGGAGCGCCGGGCTAAGCGGCAGAGACGGCGCCGCGGGCACCAGTGGGTCCAACGCCAACGCAGGCTCCGGCACCGCAGGCCCCGGCACCGGAGGCCCGGGAACGGGTGGTCCCGGCACGGGTGGTCCCGGCAGCCTCACCCCGAGGGAGCGTTCGCTTCTCAAGCTCGACTTGGAGGTCGGCTCCATCGAAGCGCACGTGCGCGTGCCCTGAGCGCGCATCTGCATCAGAACATCGACAGGCTGTTCGCGGCCGCTTGCGGATCCGGTTCACACGTGCCGCGGACGGGTCCGTGCTTCACCTTTACCGGCCTCACCCATCGCGCCGCGGGCCGCTCGAACAGATGGGTCTCCCCTCTGCCCGAGCACGAATGAGGATCTCGAGCGCAACCTCAGGCTGACTTTGGCCAGCTCGGCGGCCGCCGTAGTCAAGTCCCGGACGTAGAAGCGCGAGGCTCATCTCGTCGGTGAAGACGTTGGTGCTCATGCCGCGGCAGCTCGGCGACCTCCTCTTCAGATCTCGGAGAGAGAGGTCCGTCGATCGGTCCGTGTCTCCTAGAGTCGCCATTGAGCCTTGGCTGATGTAGCTGCGACCCACGAGCCACTCGTCGTTGGCTCGCGATGGCGAGCTTCGAGACCAGCCGGATCACCGACGCGTCGTCGGGGAAGATCCCGACGACATCGGTGCGCCGGCCGATCTCGCGGTTGAAGCGATCCAGCGGGTTCGTCGACCGCAGCTTGGGCCAGCGCTCGGCCGGAAAGGCGTAGACGCCAGCACGCGCCGCGCGATCTTCGGCAGCCGCGGCTCGAGCTGGCTGATCGCGTCGGCCTATCGGCCAAACCTTGAAGAAGTCCGAGATGATGAGTGCCGCGGTGGCCGGAACTACGTCCGTCCGACGCGCTCCTACACCACGCTACAGACGTGACCGCAGCTTCAGAGGGGCATGATTGTCGAGGCGGAATCGGCCGCGCGCACGCCACCCGCAACGAAGAGCAGACGGCGCGCCGATCAAGCGCCACGTCAGTCGCACGCCGCGGCGCCGTGAAGACGGCGCCCCAGTCGACGCCGATCAACGGCGTGGCATCGCTGGCTTACTAAAGACGGGATAGGCATACATCTACGACGCCCGCACGCGACGGACCGTGGCCACTGCCAGTTCGGTGTTGCGCAGCCGAACGTGATTAGCGACGTGGCTGTCACCGCGCATGGCGCCTGGTTCACCGACCTCAAACAAGCCAAGCTCTTCTTCGTCCCCATGAGCCGGGCGGCAAGCTGAGGCCGTTTAGGACCCGTTGCGCTTAGCGGTCCGGTGGCGGACAGGCGCAGAACTCAACCTCAACGGCATTCGGGCCATGGCCGGCGGAAAGGCCGTGATCGTGCCGGCCAACGGCAGGCTGCACCTTTCGACACCCGCACCTGAAAGCGCACCATCGCAGGGATCAGCGTGCCCAGCGTCGACGGCATCGTGCTGCGGCACGCGGCTGTGGGCGTCCAACCTCAGCCAAGTGACCCGAATCCGGCTTAGCCCCGTCTTCGCTCAGGCGTCGTCGAGGGCGTCATCACGAGCAAGCTTCCAGGTGCCCGCCACCGAGATCCGGCATGGCAGGCGGCTTGCGGTCGCCAACGCCCAAGTTCGACGCAGGCGTACCGCCCACAATCGACCAGCACGGTGGTCTTGTCGGAGGTTGAGCCAGCGCACACGGGTCAGCGTCTCGGCGGGCCCGACGCCACACGCACACACGCGACTGCTCTGCGCGCGGTGCGCGGTAACGAGGACCCTGAGCCGAGAGGGCTCCATGACCGCCGTAGACGGCGCGGCGGAGGACTAGCTGGTGCAATGGGTTGCGGAGCGTCTAATGGAGCGCGGATCGGGGTGCGCGCGTTCGCTCCACAGACACCCGAGCCGACCCACGCATCACCGGCGTTACGCGTCGTCGCAAAGGCGACTCGCTACTCGCGCCACCAGGCGCACGCGGCAGTGCCTGTACGCCGAGGATGTCGAGCGTATGGCTCATCACGACGAGTTGGTCCCGTATTTCCAACAGGAGCGAGGCGGCCGTGCTGTCATCCAGCTGGGCCAGGGCCACCGCTGCCGCCACCGTCCGGGCTTGAAGTTCGAGGTGCACGCGGCTCGTGTCTCTCAGCCTGGTTCATGCCAGCAAGCGCGAACATCGCTGTTCAAACCGGTGCGCCCGCCCGCAGCCGGCGTACCGGTAGCGGTTCGTTCCAGGCCGGCCAGCGTTCGCCACACTCATCAGTGCGTTCTTTGGGGGCGCCGTTGATGCCCGAGATGGCTGCTTCGACCTTCTGGATCTGCGGTGCGAGCTTGACGGGCGGTCCTTCTGGTGGAAGCGCGCGAGCGTCCTACTCGAGGTGCTCACCATCCGCTGCACATGCGATGCCGGCGGCAGCTGAAGGGCGGGTTGCTGCTTGGCGTCTGCCGCATCCGTCGCACCCGGTCGGCGCTGTCGCTCCTGCGCGACCTCGGGTGCCACGGCGCGACGCGACCGCGCAGGGGCGGCACGCGGGAGCGCCTTCCGGCTGCCCCCGGCGGGCAGACAACCGATCCGCCGCGCGACGCACGTCCGCCTACGGGACGTTGAAGTGCGTCCACACGGCGACGGAGCGTGCGCCGCCGTCCGCGCCGTGTTTCGTCAACACGCCCCGGGCCCAGTTGGCGTCGTCCAGGCACTGCTTGAACGCCGCGCTCGTGCGCACCGTCTTGTTCGTCAAATCCTCGGCGTCGAGGGCGTCCAGGAGCCGCCTCAAAAGCCGGCCGCGGAGGCGCTCGTAGTTGTCGTCCCACTTGTTGCCCGAACCGAGCAGCGGGAGCTTGGCAAACGTCTTGCGCACGCCCGGGCGGACGTGGACGAGGCTCTCCTGCTCGGGGACGGTCAGCTCGCTGAGGGCGACGCTCAGCCGCGACGCGCCCTGCCGGGTCAGGTAGCCGTAGGTCACCGTGGCGGCGATCACGCGCGCCACCTTGTCGGTGACCTTGACCTCGGCCTTGCGCGCGGCGAGCTCGAAGGCCTCCTTGTCGCTCTTGCCCGCGTGTCGCGCGGTGAGGTACGCGGCCCGGACCTCGAAGGCGCCGAAGTCCATGTTCTCGGACTCCCCGTACTGATGCTGGAGGGCTAGGAAGCGCAGGCGCATCTGGCGACCGCGGGTGCCCGTGAGGTTGTGGTGCAGGCGCTGCATGCCGTCGGCGAAGCCGCGGCGGATCGCGTCGCGCACGGCGATCCACTGCGCGCTCGCGGCGATGTCCTGCGCCTGCACGTTCTCCTGCGCCCGGACGGGGAGGCCTGCGGCGTTCATGGTCGCGAGACGCTGCTGGTCCACCGCGTATGCGGCTGGCTCCTTCGTAACGTGGGCCATCTTCGTAAACACCGACATGAAGCTGTACTGGATCCACCGATCCAGCCGGTCGTACATCTCCCGGACGTTCGAGACCGGGGCCGCCGTCTCGAGCCCCGGGCCGCCGCCAACGAGGTACTCGACCCAGTGGCGGTGCATCGGCTCGCCCTTGGGGAAGCGGCGCTGGGAGTTGTCGTCCGTGGCCTCCGCGAACGCGCTTCCTCGCTGCGAGGCAAAGTAGTCCGCGAGGAGCTTCTGGCTCGGGAAGAAGGACTCGTTGTCGATCGCGCCGACCTTGCTCGTGCCGAGGACGAAGAAGTTGCCGCCGTTGATGCTCTCAAGGCGGTCGGCGTTGCCGATGAGGATGTCGGCGACGAGCGTCCGCCCGACACTCTCCAAAAAGGCGACGTCTTGGAGGATCTTCAGCGGATCGGTCTTGTAGGTGTCGGAGAACTCCTGGTTCTGGGCGGCCGGCTTCTGCGCCGTGCCCAAGTCCGGACTGAGCATCGACTTCTGGACGAGGAAGTAGTCCGCTCCCACGTAGTGCTTGATGAAGTCGGGCTCGCCCCACCGCTGGGCGAAGCGGGCAGCGGGTGTCCCCGGGGTCGCCGCGCTGGCCGCCTCGCTCCGGATGCGGTTGAGGATCGGGGCGAACGCCGGGTCCGCCTTCCTCACGGCCGCGCTCTCGGTCGTCTGGGTGTCGCCTACCGTGCCAAGCACGTCCTCGGCGAACAGCGCGGACGCCGCCGAGCCCTTACCGGGCTTGATCGCCACGTGGTCGTTGCCGACGGTCATGAACACCACGCCGCCCAGTGCGCCGCTGCCTGACGGCACGAGGTTGCCCGCCGAGCCCCAGTTCACGGTGCTCGGGTCCGGCACGCGCTGGATGAGCGACGGGACACGCTGGATCGCGCCGGTCTGCTGGACAACGTGGGCGAGCTCGTGCGCGAGCAGCTCGCGTCCCTCGGATGTGCCGGGCGCGTAGCGCCCCTCTGCCATGAACACGTCGCTGCCGGTCGTGAACGCCTTCGCCTGCAGCGCGCGGCTCAGCTGCGCCGACTCGCCGTCGGCGTGGATCCGAACCGCACCGAGATCCGCCCCCAGGCTTCGCTCCATTGCGTGGCGCACTCCGCCGCTCAGCGGCGCGCCGGCGCCCTGTGCGGCGTCGATGCGTCGCTCGAGGCGGGGCGACACTGCGACGCCGGTGCTCGCCGGCGCGCGGATGCCCGAGATCCGCTCCGCTCGCCCGACCCGGCGGGCGACGTGCTCGGCCTCGCGCTCGGCGGGGTCGTCGACGTCGCCGACGAGCATGCGTGCCTGCACGAGCCGCGACGTCGCCGCGTTGCCGGCCGAGCGCTGTAGCACAAAGGCGCGTGTCGCGCGCGGATCACGGGCGGGCGGGCGAGCAGGCCAAGCCGCTGTCCGCCCGGGGTCGGCCTGGACGCGGACCCGATCCATCACCGCACCTTACCCACTTGTCCGACCGCGGTCCAGTCAGCGCCTGTCCGCCTCCACTGAGCCGGGGCTGGCGTGGGACGGTCCTCCACCGCCGCTCGATGTCCGCTCCCGCAGCAGCTCGTGGTAGCGCCCGAAGTCGGCCTCGAGGGTGAGGCGGCCGAGCTTGCCGTGCGGCAGCGCCACCGCACGCACGACGTTGTCAATGCCGATCGCCGTGCGGCTCCTCGGCGGGCTGGAACGCCGCGGCGACCGAGCAGTTGCGGATCGCAGCCTCGGAGAGGTCCTGCTGCTCGGAACGGGAAATCGACGACGAAGTCCAGCCGTCACCGGCGGTTGCGTCGCCGTAATCCCACGCCTGTGTGGAGGTTCCGGTGCGGAGCGCCGGGCTCTCGACGCTGACCCCGCCCATTCTGCTCGGGCTCGCGGTCCTGATCCCGACGACGTTCGGCCATGAATCCTCCCGATCACGCAAGCGGACAAGCAAGTCTACGCAGAACCTTTGGCGCCGTGCTGCCTGTTCGGGCCTCCGCCTCGCGACCCGAAGATCTGCGGAGCACACAGGGGTTCGCCGGGCAGCGTCGGGTTCTCCGGACTCCGATGTGCATATCAGGCGGTCCATGAGGTGTCCGTGAGCGGCAGCGCCGCCGCTCACGCCTGAACACGTCGACCTTCTGCCATTGATGTGATGAGCGGGTGGCGTTTCCCGACGTGCCGGCCGTGCCGGTCGGGACCGTGCCGTCACCAGCCGACGGCGCTCAGCCCGGTCAGGACCTGGAGGCCTGGCTCGGGCGCGCCGGCGTTACTGTGCATGCGCGACGGCCGGTGCCGCCGGCCCGGTGCGCTCGTCTCCGCCAGCAGATACATGTGGGCGGGGACCGGCTTGGGCTCACCATGCAGGCTGACTGCGAAGCTCGCCAAGTTCGCGCCTAGCCTCTGCAGCGTCTGCAGCGCGAGCAGAACCTCGTGCTTGGTCGGCTTGTAGTGGCCGCTCTGGTCGGAGAGGAGCTTGATCCGCCCGCGCTCGACCTCGAGGCTGCCGGCCGAACGGACTCCCCGGCCGCCGAGGAAGCTGCTGTGGTGGCGGCTGATGTCCCCAGACTTGCCCGGGGCGGCGTAGAAGCGCTGCCCTTCGTCGACGACGAACAGGTACTCGCCGTCCGCGACCGCGCCGGCGGCATCGGACATGACGCCGCCGGGGAAGGACATGCGGAACCGGCTGCGCCCCGTCTTGTCCTCGCGTTCGGTGGTTCCGGCGGTCCTGCTCTCGGCGTGACGATCGGCGTAGTCGAACAGCGACTCGCCGGGTTGCGCGTCCTCCAGCCACTCGCGGAGCACTCCCCGGCCCCCTCCCGCGAGCTCCCAGAAGCTGTTGTGGCGCCGCTTGGGATCGACGCTCTCGAGGACGTAGAAGAGGCTCGTCATGGGCTTGAGGCCGACGCCCGCGACCTCGGGCAGCACGCGCACCAGCACCGACCAGCGCAGCTTGGGGTCCGCCGTCGCCCAGAACCGGTCGAAGGCCTCCGCCGTTTTCGGCGTCAGCCCGAAACGGGCGCGCAGCGCCGCCGCGTAGGCCTGGGTCAGCTCGCGGCGCTTGCTTTCGCTGGGCAGGACTCGGGGCGGATCGGCCTCGAGCGTCGCGCGCGCCGCCGCCAGTTCGAAGCCCGCGTCGGTGAGCGCCCGCCATGCCCGGGCGCTGTGGTCTGTCTGCTTCGGGCCGGACACGAGACGGCGCAGGCCTTTGAGCGCGCCCTTCTCCGGCGGGTCGGTCACGAACGCGCGGACCTCGGTGTCCTTACGATCGTCCGCCGTCAGCGCGCCGACGGTCTCCCGTGCCGTGCGGACGTGAGCCGGCGTGAGCAGACCGAGCTCGAGTCCGTCGGTCCAGTGGCCCTTGTACTCGGGATGGACCACGCGCTGGATCCGTCGCGCGCCCCCGGCGTGCGCGGTCGCAACGCGTGCTACGGCGGCGTTCCCCGCGTGGCGCTGCAGCGCGAGCACCCGGTCCGTGGACCGCGGAAACGGCGCGGGTGCGGACGGCGCGCGATGGCTCTCGGTGCGCCGGCGATCGCCCCCGATGCGTTCGCGGCCCTCCATGCTGACCTCCAGTGCCCGGTCCGCCGAGCGATCGCTGTTCGAGCGGCGACTCTATACCCCTGGCGGAGGGCTGCAGGCAAGCAGGCCGCGCGAGTGCCGCTACCGCGATTCGAACACGAGTTGCGGGATGACCAGCTGCGAGGGAAAGCCAGACTCGCTGCGATTCTGGAACCCGCTACGAGCCGCTCGTGGTACCGATATCGGGGAGTGGGCTTCAAAGGTGGGCATGCAAGGCGGTGCACCTGCAGGGCGATACGGGGTCTGCTTGCTTCGCTCGCTCGATGCGTAATCGCCCGCAGACGCCGGCCGGATCCGTCAGAGCCCGCCCCCGGAATCGAACCGAGAACCTCTTGATTACAAATCAAGTGCTCTGCCAATTGAGCTAGGCGGGCGCGCGGCGCAGCCGCGGCTTGAGGCTAGTACAGGATCTGGCAGGCTTGAAGCCGGATGGCGCCCGACGACACGGCCACGGATGACCGCATCGAGGAGCGGCCCGCCTTCGGCGACGGGCTGATCGGCGTCCTGCTCGGAGGCGACGGCCTGCGGGCGATCGCGGCGCTGATGATCTTCTTCGGCCACGTCTTCGTGAACGCCGATCCCGGCCAGGCGTTCGAGAACTACGGCTGGGCGAAGGACGTCGTCGGCCGGCTGGACCTCGGCCTCGGCCTGTTCTTCGCGCTGTCGGGCTACCTCATCACGCGCCCGTTCCTGCGCTCGTTCATCCTGGCCACGAGGCGCCCCGACGTCCGCCGCTTCGCCCGCAACCGCGTGCTGCGGATCGTGCCCGCCTTCTACGTCGTCGCGGCGATCGTCCTGCTGCGCTTCGGCCTCGACGGCGCGATCAGCCCGACGCCGGACAACCCGTCGGGCACGGGGCCGGCGTCGGAGTGGTGGCAGATCCTCTCGGTCTTCACGTTCACCCAGAGCTACACGGGCGGATCGGCGACCCTGCCGCTCGGCCAGGCGTGGTCGCTGGATGCCGAGGCGGCCTACTACATCGCGATCCCCGTCGCCGCCGCCATCGCCTACCGCCTGGGCGGCCGGATCAAGACCGCCCCCGCGCGCGCCCGGGCGGCGCTCGTCGTGATCGCCGGCCTCGGCCTCGTGAGCATCTTCCTGCGCCAGGGCGACGGGAAGTCGTTCTCGGTGCTCACGAGCCCGCCGCTCATCCTCTACGCGTTCGTTCCCGGCATCTTCCTGGCCGCGCTCGAGCCGCTCGCCGCGCCGTACCTGCGCGGAAACCCGAGGCGCGCCACCCGGCTGGCATGGGCGCTGTTCGCCACGGCCGCGCTCGCGTGGGTCCTCTACTCGAGCTGGGACTACGCGGCCCAGACGACGGCGCTGCACCACGCGCTCGGCCGCCGCGCGCTCATGGCGATCGTCTTCTCCGGCGCCGTGCTCGCCGCCGTCATGGCCTGGCAGCTCGGCACGGAGCGCTCGCCGCGCTGGCTGGCGACCCGCACGATCCGCTGGCTCGGCGAGCGCTCGTACGCGATCTACCTGCTGCACGTCTGGGTCCTCTTCGAGGTGATCGCCATCGTCGGCACGGGCACGAGCACGACGACGCTGGCGATCGCGATGATCGCCTTGGGGCTGCCGATCACGCTCGGGCTCAGCCAGCTGTCCTGGCGCTTCGTCGAGCAGCCGTTCCTGCAGCGCCGGGTGCGCTGGGCGGCCGGGGAGCCGGTGCCGGGACCCGGCACGCGGCCGCCGGGCGAGGCCCACGCGTCGGTGCAGCCGGGCGTCGATCCCGACGACGGTGGCGACGGCACGCCCGCCGAGGCGCCGCAGCCCGAGCGCGCGTTGCCATGATGCGCCCGTGATCACGTCCGCCCTGCGATCCGCCGCCCGCGCCGCCCGCCTGAGGACCGAGCGCGCCCGCTTCGAGCTGTGGGCCAGGCGCCTGGACGCCCGCCTGCGCCGCGCCGGGGGCCGACTGGTGCTGGAGGCGCCGCACGGCGCGCACTTCTACGAGCTGCCGGACGTCGAGATCCACCCCTACGGCGGGAAGGCCGGCACGCTGACGATCCGCCTCGGCGAGCACGTCCAGCTCGGCCGCCGCCAGATCCTCGACGTCTGGGCCGCGGCGGAGAACACGCTGGACCTCGGCGACCGCGTCACGTTCCGCGCCGGCACCCGGATCCAGCTGCGTGGCGGCACGGTGCGCATCGGCCACGACAGCACGATCCGCGACTACTGCCTGCTCGACGCGATGGACGGCGGCGTCATCGCGCTCGGCGAGCGCGTCCAGTTCGGCGCCCAGGTCGCGCTGCACGCGCTCGAGCTCGTCGAGATGGGCGACGACTCCGCCGCCGGCGAGCGCGTGAGCATCTTCGACTCCGACCATCGCCACGACGGCGGCGACATGACGAACTACGCGCAGCCGGTGGCGATCGCCCCCGTGATCATCCGGACGAACACCTTCCTCGGCGCGAACTCGCTGCTGCTGCGCGACGTGCGTATGGGCCCGAACGCGATGCTCGGCGGCTCGTCGCTGGTGCGCGGCGGCGAGTACCCCGGCGGCTTCCTCTACGCGGGCTCGCCCGCGCGCGAGATCCGTCCGCTGGCACCGGACCTCGGCGCCCGGCCCGCACAGCGGCGCTGACGCGCACCGTCGCGTCCGTCGCCCCGATCGGGGAGGATGTCACCGTGGCGCTCACGGATCTTGCCCTCGGCAGGGAGGCCCTGCGGCGGTTGAGCTTCCTGTTTCAGGACGGGATGGTGCTCTCGGCGACCCTGCGCGGGCTCGACGCGACCGGGCTGCTGAAGGCCTCGCTCGAGCGTGAGGCGACCGTCGCGCAGCTGAGTCCCGGCATGACGAAGCCCGCGTTCGGCCAGCTCCGCGTCGGCCTGCGCACGCTCGCCCAGGCCGGCTGGACGGCCGCCGGACCGGAGCTCGCGCCCGAGCACTCGACGATCCGCTGGACCGACGCCGGCCGCGCCGTCGCGCGCCACCACGCCCACTTCATCGCGCTCGGCGACTACCTCGCCACGTTCACCGCCGGCGAGCCGAGCGGATGGACCGAGCCGTGGGAGGGCGAGCGGGCCGCGCGGCTCGCCGAGCTCGTGGACGCTGCCGCCGCGCGCTGGGAGCTCGACGACCTCGAGCCCGCGCTGCGCGACCAGACGGCCGCGCAGCTCGACGGCGCGCTCGCCTCCCCCGTGCTGCTGTGGCTCGACGCCGCCGGCGGCCTCGCCGGTGACGGCCCCGAGCTTGCACCCGGCGACACCGGCGCCCAGGCCGGCCGCCTGCTGGCGACGCTCGGCTGGATCGACGAGGCCGGCGCCTGGACCGGCGCGGGCCGCCACGGCCTGGACTTCGTCGCCCATCTCGGCCTCGTCGGCTCCTACCTGCCGCTCTTCGCCCGGCTGCCCGACCTCTACCGCGGCGAGCTGACGGCCACCCACGCCGCCGATCGCTCAAGCGCCGACGACGCCCGCGGCTGGCACCTCCAGCACGAGATGAACCTGCGCGCCAGCTCGGTGGCGCACGGGCGCTACTTCGCCGACGCCGATCCGATCGTCGCGAGCATCTTCGACCGCGAGCCGCTCGTCGACCAGCCGCGCTTCGTCGTCCTGACCGGCTGCGACGACGGGCGCTGGCTCGTGCACATCGACGAGCTCATCCGCGGCCGCACGCTGCGCGGCCGCCATCTCGCCCAGCACCCGCTGCGGATGGTCGGCATCGACCGCAGCGAGGCCGCGGTGGCCCGTGCCACCGAGGCGCTGGCGGCGGCCGGCGTCGAGGACGGGCTCGTCCTGCGCGGCGACACCGGCGACCCCACCGCGGTCCGCGACGCGCTGCACGCCCACGGCCTGCCGATCGAGAACGCGCTGCACGTCCACGCCTTCGTCGACCACGAGCGCCGCTACAGCGGCGGGCACGCGCCGGACGGCGGCGCGGGGATGTCGAGCGGCGCGTACATCGACGATGCCGGCAGCGCGCTGACCGGGGCCGACGTCGAGGCGGACCTCAGCGCCCACTTCGCCCGCTGGGCGCCGCACGTCGCGCGCCACGGCATGCTCGTGCTCGAGGCGCACTGCGTCTCGCCGCCGATCACCGCCCGCCACCTCGGCGCGCTGCACAGCCTCGCGTTCGACGCCTACAACGGCTACACCGGCCAGTACCCGGTCGAGCGCCCGGCGTTCATCGCGGCCGCCCGCCGCGCCGGCCTGCGCCAGGCGGCGACCGGCGAGCGGCGCTACCCGACGACGCGGCCGTTCGTCGCCGTCAGCCTCAACCACATGCTCGGCGACCGCTCCGGGCCGATGATCGCGCGCGGCGACATCGACGCGCCGCGGCGCGACACCTGGAGCCCCAGGCCCGGCACCGACCTGCGCGACGGGCGCGGCCTGCACGAGCTCGTCTTCGACCACGGGGACCTGCGCCACCCGCGCCTGTGGGCGTCGGCGTCGACGAGCCAGCTCGTCACGCAGACGATGGACACGCTCGAGGAGCGCGTCGAGACGCTGCCGCGCGGCGCGGTGCTGCGCGTGCTCGACTACGGCACGGGCACGGCGCTGGCGGCGATCGAGACGCTCAAGGCCTGCCGCGAGCGCGGCTTCGAGCAGCGCCTCGCGCGCCGCGGCGTCGGCTTCGAGCTGCACCTCGTCGACATCCCGTCCAGCTGGTTCGCGCAGGGCCACGCGCTCGTGCAGGAGTCCTCGTGGACGCAGTGCCACTCGCTGATCGGCGCCGACGGCCGTTTTCGCCCACTCAACGAGGTCACCGGCGGCGTCCAGATGGACGTGGTCATGTCGAGCATGGTGTTCCATCTCATCCCGCCCAAGGCCCTCGAGCGCGTCGCCGAGTCGCTGGCCGGGATCACCGCGCCCGGCGGCCGGCTGCTGTGGAACGCGCCGGACCTCGGCATGCCCGGTCCCTACGCGGTGCCGTTTCACCACCCCAACCGGCTCGTGCGCGCGCACTGGAAGAAGCTGCTGCTCGGCGAGGCCGAGCCGGCCAGCCCCGTCCAGCGCGACGCGATCGCCGCGGCGCGGCTGCGCGCGCAGAACGGCGCGCCGCTCATCGACGACGCGCGCGCCGACAAGCGCATCCTGCCCACGCCGCACACGGGCGAGGAGGTCGGCAACGCGCTGCGCGGTCACTTCACCGGCGAGGTGACGACGCAGACGCACGAGATCGTCGTGCGCGAGACGCTCGACACGCTGCTCGTGCCGTCAAACCAGGAGGAGTACCTGCCCGAGATCGAGGACTTCGCCCTGCGCTCGGCGCTCATCGAGGAGCTCATGCTCGAGGAGGTGCTGCCCGGGCTGCGCGGAGGGCCCGCCGGGACGTACGGCGGCTACAACGTGCACTGGACCTTCGGGGACTTCCGGCCGATCGAGGGATGAGGCCCGCCGGGCCGGCGCTCCGCGCGCCGGCCCGTGTCACCCGGCGGTTTCAGGCCTCCACGAAGGCCGCGCAGACGGCGATGAAGAGCAGGCACGCGGAGGCGATCACGATCGCCGCCGTCGTCATCGGCGATCCGCCGCGTTCACGGCGCGAGCGCCTCGCGAGCACGATGGACGCGACGGCGGCGGGAACGCCGACGACGAACCCGCCCATCGGGATGATCTCCCACGAGATGCTGACACCGGGGATGGCCAGCAGCGCGAGCCAGAGCGGCAGGCGGCTGGTGGTGGTGGGCGCCAGATCGACGCCGGCGCGAGTGGTGTGTGTGGTGGTGGTAGCCATGGACATGACCTTGTCGCCCACGGGCGCGGCCGTCGCCCGTACCAGCACGGAACCTGTCGTCAGCGAGCGGCGCGCAGGAACGCGACGACCGCCTGGACGCGGCGATGGTCGTCGGTGGTGCTGCGCAGGCCGAGCTTGCGCATGACGCTCGTGACATGGCTCTCGACCGTGCGCTCCCCGAGCACGAGGCGCCGCGCGATCCCGGCGTTCGTCAGGCCCTCCGCCATAAGCCCGAGGATCTGGCGCTCGCGGTCGGTGAGCTCCGCCAGCACGGCCTCGTGGCGCTGCGCGGCGACGAGGGCCGCCACGACGTCGGGGTCGATGGCCCGGCCACCCCGGGCGACGCGCCGAGCGGCACCGAGAAACGCCGCGATGTCCAGCACGCGATCTTTGAGGAGGTAGCCGAAGCCCCCCGCGCCGCGGCTGAGCGCCAGCAACGACGGCTCGATGTCCTGGGAGACGATCAGCACGCCGAGGCCCGGCATCTCGGAGCGCAGCCGTGCGGCCGCGCGCGCGCCCTCGTCGGTGAAGGTGGGCGGCATCCGAACATCGACGATCACGAGATCGGGCCGATGCTCGGCCGCGGCCGCGATCAGGCTGCGGCCGTCGGGCACGGCGGCGACCACGTCCTCGCCGGCTTCGCTCAGCAGTCGCACGAGGCCCTCGCGCACGAGCGCGGAGTCCTCCGCCACGATCACCCTCACAGGAGCCCCACGGGGAGCTCGACGGAGATCCGGGTTCCGCCGCCCGGCGGGCTGTCGACGTCGAGCACGCCGCCGCCGGCCAGCGCGCGCTGCGACATCCCCGCCAGCCCGCCGCCGGCGCACAGCGCCGCGCCACCGACGCCGTCGTCGGCGACCTCGAGGCGCAGCTGCTCGCCCCGGCAGTCGACGCGGACGCGGATGTGACGCGCGCCGCCGTGCTTGATGGCGTTCGTCACCGCCTCGCAGGCCAGGAAGAAGACGGTCGCCTCGATCCGCGGCGGCAGCGGCTCGCGCGTGATCTCGAGCGCCATCGGCACCGGCGACCGGGCCGCGACGTCGGTCAACGCTCCGGCGAGCCCGTTCTCGAGCACGCCGGGGCGCAGCCCGCGGGCGATCTCGCGCAGCTCGGCCACGGCGGTCGTCACCTGACCGACAGCCCGCTCGAGGGTCTGATGCGCACCCTCCGGCTCGCTCTCGAGCTGGCCCTGCGCGCTGCGCAGCGCCATGCCGAGCGCCACCAGCCGCTGCTGTGCCCCGTCATGCAGGTCGCGCTCGAGCTTGCGGCGCTCGGCATCGGCCGCCGCGACGATCCGCGCGCGTGACGCCTGGACCTCCGTGAGCTGCACCCGGACCTCGACGCGCAGGCGGGCGATCTCGATCGGAAGCCCGGCCGCGCGCACGATGCTCTCGAACGTGTCGGCGCGCAGCGCCAGCTCCGGCGCGTGCAGGATGACGCCGAGCTCCAGGTCGTTGCGGCGCACCGGCGTGGCGACGCGGATCCGGTCCTGCGGCAGCTCGGCCAACCGCCCGCTCGCGTGGGCGTATCCACCGCTCGCGGGCAGCCGGAAGAAGACCTCCAGACCGCGGTCGCCCAGCGCCTGCGCGAGGACCTCGTCGATCCGCTCGGGCTCCTCCCGCCCGGCGCGGACGTCGTCGAGGAAGCCTTCGACGAGCTTGAGGCCTTCGAACCGCCGGCGGGCGAAGCGGCGGTCGACGACCTGCTGCACCCGGTCGCGCGCCGGGCGGAACGCCATGACGACCACCACCGCCGCGATGGCCGTCCCCCACGAGGTTCCTCCGCCGAGCGCGACGCCGACGACGATCGCGACGGCCGCATACGCGGCGCCGAGCGTCCCGGTCAGCGCGACGTAGACGAGCGTGCGGTTGACGAGCCGCTCGATGTCGTACAGGCGGTAGCGCCTGACGGCGATCGCGATGGCGGCCGGCACGGCGGTGGTGACGAGCACGCCCATCGCGAACGTCGCCATCCCGATGGATCCGGTGATGAGGATCTCGGCGATGCAGACGAGGATCTCGAGCGGCACGAGCGCCGCCGCGTAGCTCAGCCACGAGAGCTGCAATCGCTCGATGCCGGTCGCCCGCTTGAAGCGGCCGCGCACGGCGATCGCGGTCGCCACGATGACGCCGAGCAGGATGATCATGAACAGGCCCCCGGCATAGACCGCCGGCTCCCACACGGGCAGCGGGCTGTCGATCGGGGGCTCGTCCGGATGCCCGATGATCGTGAGGTCACCGCCGTCGAGCAGCGAGAAGACGACGGCCGCGACGAAGAACCAGTTCCAGGCGACCGCGCGCCGCCGCCAGGCCTCCGACGGCGCACGACCGTCCGGGAACACGAGCACCACCGCCAGCAGGGTGAGAAACAGCGTGACGTGATGGTTGTAGTTGAGGATCGCGAGCACGCGGACCCACAACGCATCCGGCTGGTCGAGCTTCACGGCGCCGAGCTCGATGAGGCCGATCGGCACCCATACCCATGTCAGCGCGAGCCCGAGCCACACGAGCCGCCGGCCGACGACGTTGCCCGGATCCAGGGCGACGATGCGCCAGCCCAGCAGCGCCGGCGCGATCGCGGTGGCGGCGATGACCAGCTGCAGCGCGTCGCCGCCTCCGCCGAGATGCGCCACGAAGAGACCGACGAGCGCCAGCCAGGCGACCACGGTGATCGCCGCGGCGGCCGGCACGACGTAGCGATCCAACCAGCGGTGCGCTTCCATGGCCCACGCGATCATCTCACCGGGCGTCAAGGCCGCCGTCCGTGCTGGCACGGACCCTGCGAGGGGCCGCAGGACGTCCCGTGCGAAGGACCCCTCCCGGCTACCGCACCTCTACGTCAACCACGTGAGCGTGTGAGCTCGGCCTGCAGGAGCGTGCGCGCCGAGGAGCGCATGAGGTCGGCGGCCTCCTCGCGGGAGAGCCCGCCGATGTCCGTGAGCCACACGAGCGCCTCGATGCCCAGCGTCGCGCGGATCGCCAGCGCGAGGCGTCGCAGGTCGGGTTCGGTCATCTCGCTTCGCAATGGTGACAACGCGTCCTCGATCCAGCCGATCACGCGCCCTTGGCGAAACGGCAGCTGGTGCGACCTCGGAGCCGGCGTCTCGAGCGACAGGCGAAGCATCGTGCGCAGCTCGGCCTCGTGCTCGAGGATCTGGCGGGCGACGCTCCGGGTGACGAGCTCGAGCCGTGCGGCGGGGTCGGCTGGGGCATCGCCCTCGAGCAGGGACGGTGCATCGAGCTCGGGGTAGCCGGCGAGGAGCAGCGCGCGCTGATTGGGGAAGTAGCGGTAGGCGGTGGTGCGTGAGATGGCCGCGCGCTCGGCGGCCTGCTCGACCGTGGGCGTGACGCCCCCGGCGATCAGCTCGCGGGTGGCGGCGACCATCGCCGCGCGCGTGCGGGCCTTCTGCCGCGTTCGTCCTGTCGCCTCATATGGGGTTGTCATGTCCATCATGGGACTGTACTGTCCATGGTACTGAAGTCCCATCTTAGGCGCAGCCACGTCTGCGCGGCGAGGAGCTCCGATGAGCAGCGCAATGCCGATCATCCTCCAAGGCGGCGAAGGGCAGCAGATGTGGTTCGCCGGCGGCGGCGCGTTCACCTGGAAGGCGACCTCCGCCGAGACCGGCGGCTCGTTCCTGCTGATGGAGGACCGGATGGAGGGCGGCAAGGTCACGCCGCTGCACTCGCACCCCAACCAGGACGAGGCGATCTACGTCCTCGACGGCGAGCTGCTCGTGCATGTCGAGGACGAACAGCACCGCGTCGGCCCGGGTGGCTTCTTCTTCGCGCCGCGTGGTGTCGCCCACGCCTTCATGGTCACCTCCGAACGTGCGCACGTCCTCGCGCTGCAGACGCCGGGAACGGGCGAGTCCTTCTACCGCGAGGCCGGGGAGCCGGTCAGCTCAGCGGCTGACGCTGCGCGGCCCGCCGACTGGGCACGGCTGCGCGCGGTGGCGGAGGGCTCGGACTGCATCGAGCTGCTCGGCCCGCCGCCGTTCCGGCCTGCATCGCCCGTCGCGGCCGGCTCGTAGCGCCGGGCGCGCGCCGTCTGGGCGAGCGACGATCAGGCGCGGTCGGCCGGCGCGGTGACGACCGCGGCGGAATCGGACTCGTCGCCGATCAGGGTGTGATCGGTATCCGGAGCCGGCACGATGCCGTCGCGCACGTCGGCGGCGAGCTGCTTGCGGGCATCCCGGCGGGCGGCCTTGTCCATACGGCGCTCGCGCATCTTGGCCTCGCGGTTGAGCTTTGCCATCGTGGTCTTCTTCTTGCCGCTTGAGGCCATGCGGTGCTCCCTCGTTGTGATTACTGAGCCGTCGGTGGCGCGGCGCCAGGGCAGCTGCACGCGCGGACGGGAGCGACGGGGGCGCTTTGACCCCTGCGACGAGTCTAGTGCGCGGCCAGCGCGCTCGATGCCGAGTGACGGCGTGGCGCATCGGGTAGGCGCAGCGGCGCCCGTGATGTTCTTCTTCTCCAATCGCCTCGGCTGCGGCGGCTCGCTTCTCGTGTCGCTCGTCGGGACGCTGCTGCTGCTGCTCATCCTCGGCGTCGTCGACCTCTAGCGCGTTGGCGCCCGCGAACCGAGTTGCCTTCGTGCTGGGGGGCGGCGGCGGGCCCTTCGGCGCCCACGAGGTGGGCATGCTGCGCGCGCTGATCGAGCGCGCGATCGTGCCCGACCTCGTGCTCGGGACCTCCGTCGGGGCGATCAACGGCGTCGCGATCGCGGCCGACCCCACGGCGGCCGGCGTCGAGCAGCTCAGCGCGGCGTGGACCGACATCGCTCGCAGCAGGGTGTTCGACGCCTCGGTGGTCCGGCAGCTGGCGACCCTCGCGCGCACGCGCACGCACCTGCACGGCAACGCGTCGCTGTGCCGGATGCTCGCCGACCTGCTGCCGGTGAGCCGCATCGAGGACCTAGCGGTGCGATTTCAGTGCGTGGCGGCGAGCATCGAGCGCGCCGGCGAGCACTGGTTCGCGGACGGCCCGATCGTGCCCGCGGTCGTGGCCTCGGCCGCCGTGCCCGGGCTGCTTGCGCCGGTGCACATCGACGGCGAGCACTTCATCGACGGTGGCGTCGTCAACAGCATTCCGCTGAGCCGTGCGATCGCGCTGGGCGCGGAGCAGGTGTACGTCCTGCACGTCGGGCGGCTGGACCGACCGCTGGAGCCGCCGCGCTCGCCGTGGGAGGTTGCGCTCGTGGCCTTCGAGATCGCCCGCCGCCACCGGTTCGTCGGCGATCTGGCGACGGTGCCGAGCGATGTCGAGGTGCACGTTCTCCCGACCGGGCAGCAGGACCCGCCACGGTTCACCGACCGCTCGCAGTTCGCCTACCGCGACACGAGGAACATCGCCGAGCGGATCGGCCGCGCGCACGAGGCGTCGGCGGGCTACCTCGACGAGCACGGGCTGGGGACGCGCCCGTGAAGGCCGTCCCATTCCTGGTCCGCCGCCTCGTCGTGGCTCCGCTCGTGCTCCTCTTCGAGGCGTCGCTCGTCCTGCTCTCGCCCGTGCTCGCGCTGATCGCCGCCCTCGTCTCGCCGGTCGCCGCCGGCTCGCGCGTCGTCAGGACGGCGGCGATCATGGTCGACTACTCGCTGCGCCACCTCGCGTGCACGGCGGCGTGCGGCGGGCTGTGGGTCGCCGGCGGCTTCGGGCGCCGGATGGACTCGCCGCGCATGCGCCGTGCGCACTACGCGCTCGTTCGCTGGTTCGTCGGCGGGATCCATCGCACGATGACCCGGCTGATGCGCGCCGACGTGCAGATCACGGACTCCGCCGAGGCCGAGCGCGTGCTCTCGTCACGGAGCGGCCCGGTGATCGTGCTGAGCCGGCACGCCGGCGAGGGCGACTCGCTGCTGGTGCTGCACGAGCTGCTCGTCCGTCACCGGCGCCGGCCGCGCGTGGTCCTCCATGAGGCGTTGCGGCTCGAGCCGCTCATCGACATCCTCGGCAGCCGCCTGCCCAACCGCTTCGTCGACCCGCGCGGGGGCGACACGGAGGGCGAGATCGCCGCGCTCGCCGCCGATCTCGGCGCGGAGGACGCGCTGCTGATCTTCCCCGAGGGCGGCAACTTCTCACCTTCCCGGCGGCGCCGCGCGATCGACCGCCTGCGTCGGGCCGGCCACGCGCAGGAGGCCGGCTGGGCGAGCGCGATGCGCCATGTCAGCGCGCCGCGGCCAGGCGGCACGCTCGCGGCCATGGCGGCGGCGCCGCACGCCGACGTCGTCTTCATCGGTCACGCCGGCGCGCCGGTGGGCGTACGCCAGCTCTGGCGCGGGATGGCGACCGGCCAGCGCGTGCAGATGCGACTCTGGCTCGCTCGCGCCGGCGAGGTTCCCGCCGGGCACGACGAGCGGATCGACTGGCTGTTCGGCTGGTGGCGGACGCTCGACGCCTGGGTCGAACGAGCGGGCCGCTGATCGTGCGCTCAGCCGCCGGGAGCGGTGACGAGCTTGGCGTCCAGGCCGTCGAGCACCGGGCCGATCGGCGTGAAGCACATGCTCTGAAACGGGCCGAAGACGAGCGTGGCGATGCCGACGGCCCGCACGGTGCCGTCGGCCGCCGGCGGCGTGTAGACGGGCGAGCCGCTGTCGCCGAGGTCGGCGGTGATCGTCGTGCACGGCAGGCCGCCCGTGCCGGGATAGGACTGGATGATCTCGCCGCACAGATCGGTGCCGCTGGTGCGTCCCGCGAAGCAGACCTCGCGGCCGAGGCGGGCCTGCGCGGTGCCGACGACGAACAGCGGCGCGCCGAGGATGCCGCGGTCGATGACAGGCGCCGAGGTGCGCCGCGGGCCGGACGGCGCGGGCAGCGCGAGCACGTCGATCCGGCGCGAGCGCGACGTCGCTCGCTTGCGCCAGAGGTTGCGCCGCACGCCGCCGAGCACGAGCCCGACCGGCGTCGACGTGCGCAGCGCCGCGTGGCGGCGCAGCGTCCTGCGGCTGCGTGTGAGGCCGGCGCAGTGACCCGACGTCAGGCCGGCCAGGTGGCCGCGCAGCCGGACGAGGAACGACGACGTGCACACCGCGGTCCCGCTGGGCGGCGGCGCGCCGCCGACGAGCGGATCGCGCGAGAACAGCAGCTCGCGCCCCGCCATCCAGCCGTCGAGATCCGGTGCGGGGCCGCGCTCGCGGATCCACAGCGCGGCTCGACCGCGCAGTGCGAAGAGCTCGTAGGAGTCGTCGAAGCCCGTGGCGCTCGCGCGCAGCGGTGTCCAGCCCTGCGCGATGAGCACCGTCTCCACGCGCTCCGCCGGCACGCCCGCCAGCGCGTCGGCGACGGCGCGGGCGTCGTCGCAGGTCGTGCCGCTGACCTCGACGAGGATCGCGCCGCCGGTCTTCTCGCACGGCGTGTAGGGACGCACCCGCGCGCTCGCCGGCGCGGCGGCGACGAGCGCCGCGGCGAGCGCCGCGGCGAGCGCGCTCAGGGTGGTGACGGCGGGGCGGTGCATCGGCCGCGCGATCCTGCCAGACCTCGTGCCCGTCAGCGCCGATTAGGCTTCATCCCATGACCAAGCTCGAAATCTCAGACGACCTCGACACGAAGCCCGAGGTCCCGAAGCCGACCGGTGAGCCCCCCACAGAGCTCGAGACCGACGACGTCGTCGTCGGCGAGGGCGCGGCAGCCAAGCCCGGCGATCACGTCACCGTGCACTACGTCGGCGTGTCCTTCGCCACCGGCAAGCAGTTCGACTCCTCGTGGGATCGCATGCAGCCGTTCGACTTCCCGCTCGGCGGCGGGCGCGTCATCCAGGGCTGGGACTTCGGCGTCACGGGGATGCGCGAGGGCGGCCGGCGCACGCTCGTCATCCCGCCCGAGCTGGCGTACGGCGCGCGCGGCGTCGGGCCGATCGGGCCCAACGAGACGCTCGTCTTCATCGTCGACCTCGTAAAGGTCGGGTAGGGGTGCGCGGCCGCGTCATCGCGCTGCTGGCGACGGCGGCGCTGGGCATCGGCGCATGTGGCGAGGACGAGGGCGGCGACGCCGCCCTGGAGCCCGCGATCCCGTCCAACACGCCGACCGAGACGACGCCTTCGACCTCGACCACAGGCTCACCGTTCGACCTGGCGAGCATCAAGGTCGCCAAGGACACGTCGAAGAAGCCGACGATCACCAAGCCCTCCGGCGATCCGCCCGCAGAGCTCGTCACGAAGGACATCGTGACCGGCAAGGGCGCCGCGGCGAAGGCCGGCGACAACCTCTCGATGCACTACCTCGGCGCGCTGTTCGACGGCGAGCAGTTCGAGGCCTCGTGGGACTCGGGCAAGCCCTATGACTTCGCCCTGGGCCAGGGCAGCGTCATCCCCGGCTGGGACCAGGGCATCGTGGGCATGAAGGCCGGCGGCCGGCGGCTGCTCGTCATCCCGCCCGATCTCGCCTACGGGCCGGACGGCCAGGGCAACATCCCGCCGAACGCGACGCTGATCTTCGTCGTCGACCTGGTCAAGCGGACCGCGGCGTAGGAACAGGGTGCAGCCTCAGGCGAGGCGGGCCCCGGCGATGCCTCAGGCCGGGCCCCACTCGCCACCGGCGCGGCCGAGCGTGATGCGGTGCTCCCGGCCGTCCGTGCTCTCGACGCGGAAGACGGCCTCGTCGGCGTCGACGCCGGGCCGGTCGATGACCTGCACGAGCTGCGGCGTGCCGACGACGTCGTCGCCGAAGCGGTCAGCCGCGCACGCGCGTGCGGCCGCCTCGAGCGTGGCGCGATCCCAGCCCTTGTCGAGCGCGTGCGCCTGCGCGAGCGCGTCCTCGGCCTGCGCGAGCTCGCGCCGCAGGGCGGCGTCGCGCCCGCGCGTGCGCCGCGTCATGGCCGTGTAGCCGCCGGCCGCCAGGATGATGACGACGACGAGCAGGATGATGAGGATCAGGCCCAGCGTGGAGATGGCGACGACGGTCATGTTGTCGATGCTATAGGCCGCGGCTTCCGGTCAAGCCCGCCGGCGTTGCATCTCAGTTCAGGACGGCGCGCTGCGTGAGATGCGACCCGACCTTGCGCTTGACGCGCTGCAGCGCGTTGTCGACGGTCTTCGCGTCGCAGCCGAGCCGATCGGCGACCTCCTCGTAGGGCCGTCCGTCGAGATAGAGCGCCAGGACACGCCCCTCGAGGTCCGACAGCGCCGTCGACAGGCAGCCCACGAGCGAGTGCAGCTCCTCCGAGGAGATGACCTGGTTGACCGGGTCGTGCACCGTCGAGCCGGGGATGACGTCCTCGAGCGTCGGCTCGCTGTCGCCGCTGGAGCCGGCGGGCGTGGCCGAGAAGGAGACGTACTGGTTCAGCGGCGTGTGCTTGTTGCGCGTCGCGGTCTTCACCGCGGTGATGATCTGGCGCGTGATGCACAGCTCGGCGAAGTTGCGAAACGACGACTCGCGGTCGGTGCGGTAGTCGCGGACGGCCTTGTAGAGCCCGACGAGCCCTTCCTGGATGAGGTCGTCGGAGTCGCCGCCGGCGAGGAAGTACGACGACGCCTTCAGGCGCACGAAGCCGTAGTAGCGGCGCACGATGCGGTCGTACGCCGTGCGGTCGCCCTGCTTGGCCAGCGCGATGAGGAAGTAGTCATCGACCTGTACCTGAGAATGAGTCTTCTGGGAGATTCTTGCCACGAGCAGTCCTTTCGCGGCCGCGTGGGCCGGATGTGCTCAGTGGCGGTCCCCTCCCAGGGCGCCAACTGCCGATGCGTTTGCCGATGCTCTACCTCAGGTTCACCCTGACGCGAAGCCACAGTACCCCGGGTTATGGAGTCCTGTCAAGCCGCCGAGCGGCGCTGCAAGATCTCGTACACGAGAACGGCGGCGGCGGCGCTGGCGTTCAGCGACTCCGTGCGCCCGTGCAGCGGCAGGGCGACGAGGGCGTCGCAGGTCTTCGCCACCCGCGTGCGCAGCCCGCTTCCCTCGGCTCCCATGACGAGCACCACCCCGCCGCTGTAGTCCGGAGCGTCATAGGCGGTGTCGCCCGCTCCGTCAGCGCCGTAGCACCAGGCGCCGGCCTCCTTGGCCTGCCCGAGGAAGTCGGCCATGTTGCGCACCCGCGCGATCCGCAGGTGCTCGACGGCGCCCGCCGACGCCTTGACCACGGCCGGCGTCACGGCCGCCGCGCGGCGCTCGCAGATCACGAGTCCCGTTACGCCCGCGCATTCCGCGGTGCGGGCGATCGCGCCGAGGTTCTGCGGGTCCTGCAGCTCGTCGAGCGCGACGATGAAGGGGTCGTCGCGCATCAGCAGCTCTGCGCCGGAGACATATGGATAGCCGCCGGCGTCCGCGCAGACCCCCTGGTGGTCAGGTGAGTCGGCGCGACGCTCGATCTCGTCGGCGCTCGTGACGCGCGCGCCCGCCTGGCCCAGCCACGGCTCGCGCGCGACGACGCGCTCGGTCGCCCACACCTGCGAGATCGTCCGGCGTCCGGCGCGCAGGGCCTCGCGCACCGGGTTGCGGCCGTAGAGGATCACTGCTCGACGCGCACGAGCTCCGGCCCGGCCGCCCCGTCGCGGACCTCCCAGCCCCGCGCGCGCAGCTCGTCGCGCAGGCGGTCGGCCTCGCCGTAGTCCTTGCCTTGACGGGCGGCTTCGCGCTGGTCGAGCAGCTCCTGCTCCTCGGCCCCGGCCTCGCTGCCGTGCTCGGCGAGGTTCTGCAGCCCCAGCACGGAGAGCATCTCGACGAGATCGGCGCGGCCGACGGGCTCGCCCGAGCGCCGGTTGGCCTCCTTGATCCAGTCGAACATCGCCGCGAGCGCCTGCGGGGTGTTGAAGTCCTGGCGCAGAGCGTCGAAGAACGCGTCGCGCAGGTGGCGCAGCTCCGGCGGCGAGTCGCCGTCGACCAGGCCGCGTGCGGCGTCGCGCACCCGCGCCACGCGCGCGAGCGCCTCCATCAGGCGCATGTCGTCGAAGGCCATCGGCTGGCGGTAGTGGGCGCCCATGAAGAGCATGATCAGGGCGTTGCGGCCGACGTCGTCGAGCACGTCGTGCAACGGCATGACGTTGCCGACGCTCTTGGCCATCTTCTCGTCGCCGAACTGCAGCATCCCGTTGTGCATCCAGATCTGCGCGAGCTCCTGATCGCGCGCCATGCGCGTCTGCGCCGCCTCGTTCTCGTGGTGCGGGAACACGAGGTCGTTGCCGCCGCCGTGGATCTGAAAGCCGACGCCGAGCTTCTCCTCGGCCATGGCCGAGCACTCGATGTGCCAGCCGGGCCGGCCGCGGCCCCACGGCGCGAACCAGACGGTGTCCTCGCCGTCCTTGTGCGCCTTCCACAGCGCGAAGTCGAGCGGGTCCTCCTTGCGCGCGGCGTGGGTGGGCGGGACGGCATCATCCTCGCCCTGGTTCATCTCGTCGATCGGGCGGTGGCTCAGCGACCCGTACTCGGAATCCGCGCGAACCCGGAAGTAGACGTCGCCGTCGACGGCGTAGGCGTGCCCGCGCTCGATGAGCTCGGCGATGAGCGACACGATGGGCTCGATCGTCTCGGACGCCAGCGGCTCCGAGTCGGGGCGGCCGAGGCCGAAGCCGTCGGTGTCGGCGATGTAGTGGGCGGCCATCTCGGCGGCGAGGTCCGCGCTGGGGACGTCGGCCGTGCGGGCCGCGTCGTAGATCTTGTCGTTGACGTCGGTGATGTTGATGACGAGCGTGACGTCGTGACCCTCGTGCTCGAGGAAGCGCTTGAGCAGCGAGTTGACGACGAACGGCCGAGCGTTGCCGACGTGGATGCGGCCGTACACCGTCGGCCCGCACGCGTAGATGCCGACGTGGCCGTCGGCGCGCGGGACGAGCTCGCGCAGCTCGCCCGAGCTGGTGTCGTACAGGCGGATCGGGGCCATGCGATGACCCTAGCGAGCGTTGCCGCGCCCGGCCCTTGCGCCCGCCGACGGCGTGGTGGCCCCGCGAGGTGTGCCCGCAACCCCGCCGCGGGGTACTTTGCCGTGCCGATGAGCGGTCCCGCCCCCCATGCAGCGCTCCTGGCGGCCGTCGAGTCGGGCTTTCGCTCGCTCGCCGACCGCTATCTCGGGGCCGATCCCGGCTTCGACGCGACGTGGCGGATCGTGCTGGGCGACGTCGGCCACACCTGGGAGGTGCGCTGCACCGAGCACGGCGTGCGCGCGCGCCGGGGTGCGACGAGCCGCGCCCCCGACGTCGTCATCGGCACCGACGCGAGGACCTGGATCGCGCTGCGCTGCGGCGAGCTGTCGGGCATCGAGGCCTTCAGCCGGCGGCTGCTCTACGCGCGCGGGAACCTCGACCTCGCGATCGCCTTCGAGGGCCTCTTTCGCCTCGAGGACGGGCGCCGGCCGCTGCTGCGCATCCACGACGTCCACCTGCCCGGGCGGCGCGTGTCGACGCTGACGATGGGCGACGGGCCCGACGTGCTGCTGCTGCACGGGCTCGGCGGCGCGAAGAGCTCGTTCTTCGACGCGGCCGCGACGCTCTCGCGGCGCTACCGCGTCCACGCGCTCGACCTGCCCGGCTTCGGCGCCTCGTCCAAGCCGACGACGGCGCCCTACACCGCGCGGTGGTTCGCCGAGACGGTCCTGGACACGATGGACGCGCTCGGCATCGAGCGCGCGCACGTGGTCGGCAACTCGATGGGCGGCCGGATCGCGATCGAGCTGGGCCTGCGGTCGCCGGAGCGCGTCAGGTCGCTGGGACTGCTGTGTCCGGCCGTGGCGTTCGTCAAGCGCACCTATCACCCGGTGGTGCGCCTCATGCGCCCCGAGCTCGGCCTGCTGCCGCACCGCTTCGCGCGCGAGAAGGTGGCTGAGCACTTCTGGGGCCTGTTCGCCGACGCCGACGGGATCGACCCGAGCGTGGCCGACGTCGTCGTCGACGAGTTCCAGCGCATCTACTCGAGCGCGGGCGGCCGGATCGCGTTCCTGTCGGCCGCGCGCAACATCTACCTCGAGGCGCCGTACGGGCGCAACGGCTTCTACGGGCGCCTCTCGCGGCTCGAGCCGCCTGCGCTGTTCGTGTGGGGCTCGCACGACCGCGTGATCCCGCCGGCCTTCGGGCGCCACGTCGAGCGCTGGCTGCCGTCAGCGGAGCAGGTCGTCCTCGACGGGTGCGGCCACGTCCCCCAGGTCGAGCGCCCCGAGCGCACCGCGGAGCTGCTCGAGGACCTGTTCGAGCGGGCTGACGCCGGGGAGCCGCAACGGCTCAGCGACGCGCGAAGCGCCGCGTAGACTCGGGTTGCATGGACACCGAGACCGCGAGCCGCCCGTCGCGCAACGGCCACCACGCAGCTGCGGATCCGTTCGCCGGCGCGCCCGGCGGCCGCGAGGCCCGCGATCACGACCGCGAACGCGAACGCGATGGTGCGGAGGACGACCGGGCGCCGGGTCGCAGCCCGCTCGAGCGCCTCGTCGGCGCGATCGCGCGCGGCGCGCGCGGCCGGGTCCCCAGCGCCGATCTCGACGAGCGCGATCCGGACTTCATCCGCGAGAGCCTGCCCGCCCAGTGGCTGCTGGCGAGCCTCTGGTTTCGCGGCGAGGTGCGCGGCCTGGGCAACGTCCCCGAGGAGGGCCCGGTGCTGCTGGTCGGCAACCACTCCGGCGGCAATGTCTCACCTGATTCACTGGTATTCACCCTCGCGTTCAGCACGTACTTCGGCGTCGAGCGGCGCTTTCACCAATTGGCGCACAACCTCGTGCTGTCGATGCCCGGGCTCGGCTTCCTGCGCAAGTACGGGACGGTGGCGGCCTCGCCCGAGAACGCCGCGCGGGCGCTGCAGTCCGGCGCCGCCGTGCTCGTCTATCCCGGTGGCGACCACGAGGTGCACCGGCCTTCGTGGGAGGGCAACACGGTGAACTTCGCCGGCCGCCGGGGATTCGTCCGCCTGGCGCTCGAGCACGACGTCCCGATCGTCCCCGTGGTCGCGATCGGCGGGCAGCAGACGGCGCTGTTCCTCGGCCGCGGCGAGGGGCTGGCACGCGCGCTGATGCTCGACCGGCTCTTTCGGCTGAAGGTGCTGCCGCTCTCCATCGCGGTGCCGTGGGGCCTGAACGTCGGAGACTTCCTCGGCCACGTCCCGCTGCCGGCGAAGATCACCGTCGAGGTGCTGCCGGCGATCCACCTTCGCAACCAGTTCGGCCCCGAGCCCGACGTCGGCGAGGTCTACGACCACGTCACGACCACGATGCAGGAGACCCTCGACGCGCTGGCCGCGGAGCGGCGGCTGCCGATCATCGGATGAGGGTCGGTGCCGCCATCGACGTCGCGGCGCCGCCCGCGCTGGTCTGGGAGTTCGTCACCGACCCGGCGCGCTACCTGCACTTCATGAACGGCATCACGCGCTGGGAGGTCACGACCGAACAGGACCGCGGCCTCGGCGCGCGCTACCGCACGCTCATGCGCGTGGGCTCGGCCGAGGTCGGCGGCCTCGTCGAGATCGTCGAGTGCGACGAGCACCGCGACCTCGCCTGGACCTCGGTCACCGGCATCGACCAGCGCGGCCGCTGGCGCCTGCGGGAGATCGGCCCCGCGCGCGCCCAGGGAGGGCGCACCCGCGTCGAGCTGCGCATGCAGTACGGCGTGGCGGGCTCGGGCGTCTTCGGTTGGCTCGCCGAGCAGGTCGCCGCGCCGGCCGTGCGCGAGAACCTGCGCCGCTCGCTGCAGGAGCTGCGCCGCCAGGCCGAGCACGAGCAGGCGCGCGCGGCGGCGGCGGCACGGCGAGCGGCGGCGCGGGCGTAGCTCGCGCGGAGAGAGACCCCCATTTCGTCGAGAAGGCGAAGCTCTCGGCGCGCTGACCAGATGCCGGTCGTGCGGCGTCGTCTTCACCGCCGCGCGGCGTTGTGGGACGCTGCGCATCGATGCGGACGCCTGCGATGGTGCAGGAGGGACGGGCCGCGCTGGGGCGCGCGGAATGGCCTCGCGCGCGTGAATGCTTCGAGCGCGCGCTTGCGCAGGATGCGCAGCACGCCGAGGCGCTGGACGGTCTCGGCCGGGCGCTGCACTTCGAGGGCGAGTACGACCGCGCGATCGAGCTGACGGAGCGCGCGTTCGCGGCCTACCTGCGCGCCGGCCGTGGCGTCGAAGCCGCGGACCGGGCGCGCTGGTTGGCGTTCCTGCATGGCGCCGTCAGGGCGAACATGTCGGTCGCGGGTGGCTGGATGGCGCGCGCGGAGTCGGCGCTCGACGGTGTCGAGGAGTGCGCGGCCCACGGATGGCTGTATCTCGATCGCGCTCCCTTCACCGAGGAGGTCCGTCGCCGCGAGCAGCTCGCGGCGTCCGCGCTGGCCATCGCTCGACGGTTCGGCGACACCGACCTCGAGTACGACGCGCTCGCCCTGCTCGGCGAGGCGTACGTGGCCCAGGGACGTGTCGAGCAGGGCATGAAGCTGCTCGATCAGGCGATGGCCGCGGTGACCAGCCAGGAGGTCACCGGGATCGTCGCGATCGGCGACGTCGTGTGTCGGATGATGGGGGCCTGCGAGATCGCGCTCGACCTCCGCCGCGCGGAGGAGTGGATGCGGGCGGCGCCGGTGTTCGAGGCGTGGAAGGACTGGGTGTCACCTGTCTGCCGCGATCACTACGGTGGCATTCTCGTCGCCGCCGGGCGCTGGGCCGAGGCCGAGACCGAGCTCGAGAGCGCGATCCGCACCTTCGAGCGCAGCTACAGGCTCATGCGGGAGTCGCCGCTCGTGAAGCTCGCGGACCTCCGTGTGCGCCAGGGGCGCTACGAGGAGGCGCGCCGGCTCATCGAAGGGCACGAGTCACACCCGCTCGCCCGTCGCGTGCTCGTCGCAATCGCGCTCGGGCGCGGCGAGCTCGACCTCGCCGAGGACCTCGTTCACGTCTGCCTCGAGGGCGAAGGCGGCGCGGACCCGCGCTGCGCTCCGGTCATCGAGCTGCAGGTGCGGGTGCGCCTCGCGCGCGGCGACATCGCCGCGGCGACGCAGGCGCTGGATCGACTGGTCGACATCGCGGCCGCGAGCGCAGACGAGCGCGCCGGCGCTCACGCCGACCTCGCCACCGGCCTCGTCGCGGAGGCGTGCGGCGAGCCCGCGACGGCGTCGCTACAGGCCGCCATGCGCCGCTTCGGCGCCCTCGCGTCACCGCTCGAAGCCGCCCGCGCGCAGCTCGCGCTCGCGCGCGCGCTCGCGACCGGCACGCCCCGGGCGGCCGTGGCAGAGGCGCAACTCGCCCTGCACAGCTTCGAGCGGATCGGCGCCCGCCCGGAGGCGGACGTCGCCGCCGCGCTGCTGCGCGAGCTCGGCGCGTCCGGCCGCTCGCGCGTTCGCAGAACCGGCGCGTTGACGGCGCGCGAGGCCGAGGTGCTGGCCCTTCTCGCCCACGGCTGCACGAACGCCGAGATCGCCGAGCGGCTCGTGATCAGCCGCCGGACGGCCGAGAACCACGTCGCCAGCATCCTCTCCAAGCTCGACCTGCGCACCCGCGCCGAAGCGGCCGCATACGCGTTCCAGAGCCGCCGCGAAGATGGGTGGTCGCATGAGTAGTCCTACCGATGACCGCGCGCCGGCGCGCGGCGATCCTCCTCGCGTCAACCCGACCGAAGGAGGAGCCTCATGAGTTCAGCCAGCCAGCAGACCAACGAGAACGTCGTGCGCACGTGCCTGACGGAGGCGTCACGTGGCAACTACGACGTCTTCGAGACCATCCTCACGCCCGGCTACGTCGTGCATCCCGAGGAGGCGCATGGCGCAGCCGGTCTGCAGGAGATGGTCGACGGGTACCGGGCTGCGCTCAGCGACCTGCGCGTCGACGTCGAGCAGCAGTTCTCCGCGGGCGATCGCGTGGCGACGGTCTCGACGCTGCGCGGCATCCACGCCGGCGAGCTCATGGGCACGGCGCCGACCGGCCGTGAGGTCGCGTTCGCGATGATCACCATCAGCCGCTTCGAGGACGGCTGCATCGCCGAGGAGTGGGAGATCGCCGACACGGCCTCGCTGCTCGCGCAGATCGGCGCGCCGTCGGCGCGTAGCCTCGGCCGGTTCTGGCGGGCGGGCCGTCGACGCGGGGTGCCGCGACGACGGCGCTACGGGCACTCCCCGTTTGTTCGCTCGTAGATCGCCCGCGCGCCGGTCGACAGAGGGCCCTCGAAGGGACCGGGGCCCTGATTTCCCAGGACGAAGAAGCACCGGCCCTGCACCCACTGGAGGTTGCCCACGTGCGGCGTGGAAGCGGTCCAGCCGCGCGCGCCCGGAATGCCGGGGACGGTGAAGAACCGGAGGCCGGCGACTGGGCCGAACGCCCGGATGACGCTCGGGCGCAACTCGTGCGCCAGGCTGTGCTCGGCGCCTTCCGCGGTCGCGTACAGGGCGACGTTCGTAACCCCGTCCGTGCGAGGGCCGCGGATGCGCCGGACGACGAACGAGATGAATCCCTCGTCGCGCAGTCGCTGCGTATCGGCCTGCGTCAGGCGCATGTCCTCCGCGAACGCGTCGACGCCCTCGAGGGCGTCCACGCGCCCGACCGGACGGAAGCCGGGCTCCTCGCCCGCGCGCATCAGGAACCGAGGCAGGTCCCGGGCATCGGACCCGTTCGCCGCTTCAGGCGCCGTGGTCTTGTCATCGTCATCGTCGCCGCAGGCGGGGCCGAGCAGCGTGAGCGCCACCGCCAGGCCCACCGTCAACGCCCTCGTCCGCCGCATGTCGGCGCGAGCCTATCCGCTGGCGCTGGGCCGTCGCAACGGCGGCGCTTGCGCTCCTCTCACATGACCGCGCCGCCGTAGCTGACCTCGTTGCCGTCCGCGTCGTGATAGATCGCCTTGCGCGCCTTGCCGGGGTACGTCACGCGTTCATCCGGTTCGATGCCGCGCGAGGAGATCTCGGCGACGACAGCGTCGAGGTCGTCCACGAAGATCGTGTGGGTCGCATGACCGGCGCCCTCGCCTTCCACGATGAACACGAAGCGCTCGTCCGCAAGCTCCCAGACGGCCTCGGTGGCGTGCGGGAGGAACGACGGCTCGGCGCCGAGCAGGCGCACGTACCACGCCTTCGCGGTCGCGAAGTCGCTGACGCGGATCCCCGCGAAGAGGGTCAGAGCCATCACATCACCGTCGCCACGGCCAGCGCGGCGACCCCCTCGAGCCGCCCGACGAAGCCCATGCCCTCCCCGGTCGAGGCCTTCACGTTGACCGCCCTCGGCTCGAGGCCCAGCGCGTCGGCCAGCCGCGCCCGCATCGCGTCGCGGTAGGGGCCGAGCTTCGGGCGCTCCATGAGGATCGTCGCGTCGACGTGGGTCACCGCCAGACCCTCGGAAGCGAGCGTCGCGACCACCTCGCGCAGCAGCTCGATCGAGTCGGCATCTTCGTAGGCGCCGTCGGTATCGGGGAAGTGGACGCCGATGTCGCCCAGGCCGGCCGCCCCCAGCAGCGCGTCCATCACCGCGTGGGTGAGCACGTCGGCGTCGGAGTGACCGTCGAGTCCCATCTCGGCGTCCTCGAACTGCACGCCGCCGAGGATCAGCGCGCGGCCGGCCTTGAAGCGGTGCGAATCCCAGCCCAGGCCGGTGCGCACGGTGGCGCCCGAATCGGAGCTCACCCGATCGCCTCCATCCGCCGCTCGCGCCGGTCGAACACCGCGAGCTCTTCCACGCCCAGGGACTCCAGCAGCTCGAGCGCCGCCTCGTAGTCACGCCCGACGTCGCCCGGCACGTGAGCATCGCTCGACAGCGCCACCGGGCAGCCGGCGTCGAGGCACATCTCCAGGAACGCCGGCGACGGATACAGCTCGCCGACGGGCTTGCGCAGCCCCGCCGTCGAGACCTCCACCGCGATGCCGGACTCGGCGATGCCGTCCATCGCCAGCTCGTAGAAGCGGCGCAGGTCACCCTCCGGAACCGGCCGCTCGGGACCCCACATCTTCACGAGGTCGGGATGGGCGAGGATGTCGAAGAGCCCTGTGCGCGCGGCCTCGCCCAGCGTCACGAAGTAGCGCCGCCACAGCTCGTCGGGCCGCTGGGAGCGGTGATCCCAGACCTCGTAGCCGTCGTGGTCGACCGCGTGCTCGCCGACGAAGTGCACCGAGCCGACGACGTAGTCCCAGTCGTGGGCGTCCAGCAGCGTCGCCAGGCGATCCTCGCGACCGGCGACGAAGTCGGCCTCGATGCCGAGCTTGAGGTCGGTCTGCTCGCGGACGAAGCCGGCATAGTCGTCGAGATCGTCGACCGCGCTCTCGCGCCAGAGCGGGTGCCGCCACACCTCCAGCGCCTGGGCGAAGCGATAGACGTGCTCGGAGCAGCCGAGCTCCGCGATCCCGCGCTCCTCGGCCACGACGCGGTAGCGCTCCGCGTTGGCCGCGGTGAAGTACTGCTCGGCCTCGCTGTCCGCCGAGTCGGGGCGCAGGTGCAGGTGGTAGTCGGTGAGCATCGCGGCGGTGCGCCCGCCGCTACTGGCGCGCCGACCACGCGCGCGTGCCCGTCGCGCACACATCGACGCGCTTGCCGCTGCGGCGGCTCGCGTAGCGCTCGGTCACCGAGAGCTTGCCGGCCGCGTGGCCGGCCGCGTCGAACTGACCGCGCAGCACCACCGTCGTACGCACGATCACGTCGGCGAAGGTCGTCTTGAAGCGCTCCACCTCGCGGAACGAGCCGTCGGCGGCGACGTCGAACTCCGGCGAGATGTTCACGTCGTCGGACTCGACGATCCGGCCGCGGTCGCACTTCGTGCGGTAGCCGAACGTGGCCCGCTCGATGCGCCGCCCCCCGCTCGCCGCGTGCAGAACGATGGCCTGCCGCGCCCGCGCGGCGCTCTGCGCCGTCAGGCCGAACAGCGTGCCCTCGGCGGGGCCGGGGGCAGCGGCGGCCGCGTCGCCCGGGCGGCGGACCGTCCAGGTGACCGTGCGGCTCTCGCAGCTGCGCGTCGCCCGGCCCTTCGTGCGCACGCGCAGCCTGACGCTCGCAGTGCCCTCGCCGCCCTCGGCAGTCAGCGTGCCGCGGACGACGAACGTCGAGGTGTTGCGGGCGCCGACCAACGGCCGGCGCGTCACGTCGCCGCGCAGCGTGAAGCTGCCGTCGGCGGCGAGCTTGCCGTCGCCGCTGATCGTCCCCAGGCCGCAGCTGGCGTAGAGCTGGCCGTCGACCCCGATCCTCCCGCCGGAGCGAGCGCGGATCGACAGGAGCATGTCCCGTGCGACGCTCGTCTCCTGGACGGGGACGGCGATCGCGCCTCCGCCGAAGTTGCCCGTCGGCGGCCCCGCCGCCTGGCCGAACGCGACGCCGGCGGTCGCGGCGGCGATGACGAACGCGATGGCGAGCGCGAGGGCGCGCCGGAAGCGAGACTCGGTCATGCGCGGCGGATGCTAGTGGTCGCGGCCGCGGCGAGGCGCAGCCGCTCAGACGCCCGAGCGCTCGCGCAGCGCCAGCTCGGCGACCTGCAGATCGGCCGGCGTCGTCACCTTGAGGTTCTCGGGCGGCGAGGCGATCACGCGCACCGTGCCGCCGTCGCGCTCCACGAGCCACGCGTCGTCGGTGGCGCCGGCGAGGACGTCGGCGGGCGCGCCGAGCGCGCGCTCGAGCGCCGCTCGGCGAAAGACCTGAGGTGTCTGCACCGCCCACAGCTCCGAGCGATCGAGGGTCCGCGCGACGACGCCGTCGGATCGCACCTGCTTGATCGTGTCGGCGACCGGCGCCGCGGCGATCACCGCGTCACAGCCGTGGCGCTCGAGCTCGTCGAGCGCGGCCTGGACGTCCTGCGCGCGCACGAGCGGGCGCGCCGCGTCGTGGACGATCACGGGATCGCCCGCCGCCGCGTTCAGCGCGGCCAGCACCGACAGCGAGCGGTGCGCGCCACCGGGCACGCCGATGGTGCCGGCGGGCAGCGACCCCTCCCACCCTGGCGGCAACGCGACCACGATCGACTCGACCGCATCGACGGCCCGCAGCGCGTCGATGCTCCACTCGAGCATCGGGCGCCCGGCGAGAGCGATGAACGCCTTGGGTTCCCCGAACCCAAGGCGCTCGCCACGTCCCGCCGCTACGACAAGCGCGATCGCTACTTGGTCACCACGCCGGCGCTGTCGGCGAGGAGGTTGTCGAGGTGCTGCTCGGCCTCCTCCTCGTCCTTGTCGAGCGCGTACATCAGCTCGGAGGCAAGGATCTTCTTCGCGCGCGTGAACATCTGCTTCTCGCCGGTCGACAGGCCCTTCTCGTGCTCGCGGATCGCGAGGTTGCGCACGACCTCGGCGAGCTCGTAGATGTCGCCGGTCTTGATCTTGTCGCGGTTGTGCTTGAACCGGCGGTTCCAGTTCTTGGGCATCTCCGACACGTCGTCGGCGAGCACGGCGAGGACCTTCTGCACGGTCTCCTCGTCGATGACGCGGCGCAGGCCCGCCAGCGCGGCGTTCTCGCACGGCACCATGACGGTCATGTCGTTGTGCAGGATCTTGATGGTGAGGTACTCGCGCTCCTCACCGAACATCTTGCGCCGCTCCTTCTTGAGGACCTGTCCGGCCCCATGATGCGGATAGACGACGTTGTCGCCGAGCTCGAACTCGATGTTCTCGAGCGGCAGGACGAGGTCCTCAAGCAGCTGGTCTTCGGCTTCAGGGATGATGCCCTCCTTGCGAATTGATGCCGGCGGCGGCCGGACGGTCGAACGGTGCGTCTACGTCTGCAGGTAACGGTCCACGAGGTTGATCTCCTGTAGACGGCGAAGGCCCTCGCGGATGTCCTTCGCGCGTATCTCGCCCACGCCGTCGACGGTCTCGAGCTCGACGTCGGTGGCGCCGAGCAGCTCGTCGAGCCCCCCGAAGTCGTGGACGATCTGTGCCACGACCAGCTTAGGCAAGCGGGGAATGCGACCAAGGATGCGAAAGCCGCGCGGCGAGACGGGATAGTCGAGCGTGTTGAGCTTGCGGTCGTAGCCGAGCAGCTCGGCGAGGCGGCCGAAGTCGAGCAGGTCGTGGTGCGGCAGGCGACCGATCTGGTCGAGCGCCCCGGCGAACTCCTCGTCGGTGTTGTCGGCGAGGTAGTCGTGCACGAGCGCCGCCTTGTCGGCGGCGGTGCCGACCATCGTCTCCTCGAGCTGCATCTCGATGAGGCGCCCCTCGGTGCCGAGCTCGACGATGTAGCGCTCGATCTCGACGGCCATGCGCGTCACGAGCTCGGAGCGCTGCAGCACGGTGAGCACGTCGTGCAGCGTGGCGCCGCCCTCGAATTCCAGCGCGGTCAGCCGCGTCGCGACCTGATCCAGGCGCGTGCGGTACTTGTCGAGCGTCGCCAGCGCCTGGTTGGCCTTGGCGAGCACGACGGGGATGTCCTCGAGGATGTACTTGCCGCCGTCGACGTAGAGCGAGACGACCTCACGTCGCTGGGAGATCGCGATGACGAGCGCGTCGGTCTGCTTGGAGACGCGCTCGGCCGTGCGGTGGCGCGTGCCGGTCTCGACCGACAGGATCGTCGGATCGGGCATGAGCTGGACGTTGACCATCGCGATCTTCGTCGCGTTGGCGTTCAGGACGATCGCCCCGTCCATCTTGGCGACCTGGTAGAGCAGCGCCGGGGAGTAGTCGATGTCGAGCTTGATGCCGCCCGAGAAGAGAAAGCTCAGGTCGTCGACCTCGCCGACGATGATGAGCCCCCCGGTGCGGGCGTGCATGATGTTGTCGAGGCCCTCGCGCAGCGTCGTGCCGGGCGCGACCATCTCCAATGCCTTGACGAGTCGGGGTTCTTGACGAGACTCGAGCTCGTGTGATTCGTCCCCTACTCGCTGCACCATTCACTTGATTTTAGCGGGTGCTTAGGGAATTCGGGTCCAGACGCCGAAGTTCTTCCGTTCGGCCTCTTCCGAGCCGCCGCCGCCGGCTACGCGGCCTGCGGCGCGCGGGCCGGCAGGACGGCCCGCAGCGCGTCGCGCAGCGTCGGCGCAACCTCCGGCGAGATGACGTGGCGCAGACCGAACTTCGCGGCCTCGGCGGCGCGGCGGTCGGCGTGGCCGACGCTGCGCAGCTCGCCGGTGAGGCCGAGCTCTCCGAAGCATGCGACGGGGCGGGAGACGCCGCCGGCGCAGAGCGGCACGCCGCGCGCCGCGCTGGCGACGGCGAGGGCGATCGCGAGGTCCGCGCCGGGCTCCTCGACGCGCACCCCGCCGACCACGTTGACGAACACGTCGGCGCTGCCCGCGCCGATGCCGGCATGGCGGCCGAGCACGGCGAGCACGAGCGCGAGGCGGTTGCGATCCAGGCCGTTGACGACGCGGCGCGGCGGCACCAGCTCGGACGGCGAGACGAGCGCCTGGACCTCGACGAGCAACGGGCGCGAGCCCTCCATCGCCGCGAGGATCACCGAGCCGGGCTTGCCGGTCGCCTCGGCGACGAAGCGCGCGCTGGCGTCGAGCACCTCGACGAGGCCGCCGGAGCGCATCTCGAAGACGCCGGCCTCGTTCGTCGAGCCGAAGCGATTCTTCAGCGCGCGCAGCGTGCGGTACGTGCGCTCGCGCTCGCCCTCGAACTGCAGCACGCAGTCGACGAGATGCTCGAGCACGCGCGGACCGGCCAGGGCCCCCTCCTTCGTGACGTGCCCGACCAGGAGCACGGCGATCCCGTCGGCCTTGGCCACCTGCATGATCCGTCCCGCCGTCTCGCGCACCTGACCCACCGAGCCGGGCGCGCCGCTGAGATCGGAGGCGTGCATCGTCTGCACGGAGTCGATGACCACGACCTCCGGGCGCTCGGCGCGCAGCGTGGCGAGGATCGTGTCGAGATCGGTCTCGGCGAGCACCGGGACGTCGAGGGCGCCGGAGGTGGCGCCGACGAGCCGCTCGGCGCGCAGCCGGATCTGCGCCGCCGACTCCTCCCCGGAGACGTAGAGCGTGCGCCGGCCGGCGGCGGCGAGGTTGCCCAGCGCCATGTTCGTCAGCGTCGACTTGCCGATCCCGGGCGAGCCGCCCAGCAGCACGAGCGAGCCGGGCACGAGGCCGCCGCCGAGCACGCGGTCGAGCTCGCCGATCGCCGTCAGCAGGCGGGGGACGCGCTCGGTGCTGACGTCGGCGAGGCGGACCGGCGTGCCCGCGCGGGCGCCCTTGCCGGTCGCGCCTCCGGCGCCCCCGCGGCCCCGGCCGGCGCCCGCCCCGGTCGCCGGCGCACGCTCCTCGACGAGCGTGTTCCACTCCTGGCAGCCGGGACACTGGCCGTGCCAGCGCACGCTGCAGTGGCCGCACTGCGAGCAGACGTGGACGGTCGTGGGGCGCGCCATGTCATGGACCCTAGGGTCCGGCCCCGACGGCTTCGCCCCTCCTGCTCCGCCGGCGTGCACGCCCGCCCCCGGCGTGCGGACGGCCACCGGCACACGGCCGGACTACGCGGCGGCGGCGGGCACGGCCGCGGGGGACGGCGCCTGCCCGCACGCCGCCACGAGCGCATCCAGCACATCGGGCGCGGTGCATCGCAGGTAGCGCACCTCACGCGTGCTGAAGGTGACGAGCCGGAGGGGGGTGAGCGCCGTGACGGTCGCCGTCGGGTAGGCAGCACGCGGCGCGGCAAGGGGGCCGAAGGCCTCGCCCGGGCCCAGCTCGGCGATCGTCTCGCCGGCACAGCGCACGCTGCCGCGGCCGGTCGCGACGAGGACGAGCTCTTGCGCGAACGGGCCGTCGAGCAGCACGCGGCCACCGGCGGGGATGGTGACCTCGGTGGCGCACGCGGCGATGGCGCCCAGCTCGCGCAGGCTCAGCGACTGCAGGTACGTCAGCGACGCGAGCCGGAGGATGTCCATGACCTCTCGGCGTGACCTCGCAACGAACACCGTTCGCTGAACATGCACGAACGGGGTCGAACACCCGGCCAGCGGCTTCTCGTGGCTGCGTAACCTCCGGTGGCGATGCCCCAGATCGCCGCCGAGGTCGCCGAGCAGCTCTACGCGCGCTGGAACGAGGACGGGCTGTCGGCGCTCACCGACAGCGTGCATCCCGACGTCGAGCTCGTCTGCGACGCGCTGCGCCCCGCCGAGACGGCGCTGCACGGCCTCGACGGCTGGCAGCAGTGGGTCGCGCGCTGGGACGGCGGCTACGAGACGATGCAGATCACCGCCGACGGCGTCATCCCGATGGGCGACGACCACGCCCTCGCGCTCGTCTCGATCACCGCGACGCCGCGCGGCAGCCGGCAGCCCCTGCGCTGGGCCGCCGCGCACCTCTGGACGATCCGCGACGGCCGGATCGCGCGCTGGGAGTCGCACGTCGACCTCGACGTCGCGCGCAGCACGCTGCTGTAGCTGGGTCTGCGTCGCCGCCGCGACCGTTCGCCAGAACGGCCGAGGGCGGCCCGCAGGCCGCCCTCGATCACAAACGTGCCGTCCGCGCGAGGCGATCAGTCGTCGGTCGGCTCCTCGAGCACCGGCTGGTCCAGCGCGCCACCGGGCTCGGCCGGACCGTCGTCGGTCGCGCCCGCGGC
>CAVVAG010000010.1:0-227639 GCA_963746165.1 uncultured Actinomycetes bacterium
CGAGCACCCCGGGCTGGACTCGAACCAGCGACCTGCGGATTAGAAGTCCGCTGCTCTATCCAGCTGAGCTACCGGGGCACGCGCCGGACTCCGCCGGCGATCGGGATGGCCGGATTCGAACCGACGACCCCCGCGTCCCAAACGCGGTGCTCTACCAGGCTGAGCTACATCCCGTCGCGCTGAACGGTACGACCTGGGGCGCCCGCGCGCGCGGCAGCCTCCACCGCCCCGCTGGGCGCCGGATCGGATCATCCCTCTAGTCTCCAGCCCCGATGGCCCGAATCGAGCCGCTGCGCGCACTGCACTACGACCCCGCCGTGGCGGGCCCGATGCAGAACCTCGCCGCCCCCCCGTACGACGTCATCGACCCCGAGCAGCGCGCCGAGCTCGCCTCGCGCTCGCCGCACAACGTCGTCTCGATCGACCTGCCGGAGGATCCCGACGGCGCGGATCGCTATGCGCACGCCGCGGCGCTGCTCGACCGGTGGCGTGCCGAGGGCGCGGTCGTCCAGGACGAGGAGCCGGCGCTGTGGGCGATCGTGCAGGACTACACGGGGCCCGACGGGCGCACGCTGACGCGCAACGGCTTCTTCGCGCGCGTGCGCGTCGAGGACTACGGCGCGGGCACGATCCGCCCGCACGAGCGCACGCACCCCGGCCCGAAGGAGGACCGGCTGCGTCTCACGCGCGCGACGCAGGCCAACCTGTCGCCGATCTTCTCGCTGTATTCCGACCCGGACCTCGCCGCCTGGCGCGCGCTCGAGCCGGCGACACAGCAGGCCGAGCCCTTCGCCGAGATCACCGAGGCCGACGGCACCCACAACCGCGTCTGGCGGATCGTCGACCCGGAGACCATCACGACGGTCCAGGGCGCGATCGCCGACGCCGAGCTGCTGATCGCCGACGGCCATCATCGCTACGAGACCGCGCGCGTGTACGCCGACGAGATCGGCGGCGAGGGCGCGCACCGCTACGTGCTCATGTGCCTCGTCGCGCTGCAGGACGAGGGCCTCACGGTGTTCCCGACGCACCGCCTCGTGACCGACCTGAAGGGCAACGACGAGAAGATCGAGGCGCTCACCGCCACCTTGCGCGCGGCCTTCGAGATCGAGCTGCTCGAGTCCCCCGACGACCTCGTCCCGCCCGGTGAGGGCGACGGGACGATCCAGATGGGCTACATGGACAGCCACTTCAAGCGGCCGTTTCGCCTGACGCTGAAGGACCAGGCGATCGCCGACGAAGCACTGGCCGACATGCCCGAGCCCTACCGCCGCCTGGACACCGCGGTGCTCGAGGCGCTCGTGCTCACCGGCCCGCTGGGCCTCAGCGAGGACGACATCTCCCACCTCAACGGGCTCGGCTACGCGCGTTCGTTCGAGGAGGCGCGCGAGCTCGTCGACACGGGCGCGTTCGACGCGGGGTTCTACCTTCGCGGGATCCCGGTCGCGCAGATCCAGGAGATCGCCGCCGCGGGCGTCAACATGCCGCCGAAGTCCACGTACTTCTTTCCGAAGGTGCCGACCGGCCTGCTCTTCAATTCACTGCGTGACCCGGAGTAGCATCTTGTCCATGAACGCGTCGGCGCATCGGATCAGCGGTTTTCGCCACGTCGTCAAGGTGCGCCAGCACCGCCTGAACTGCGACGAGCCGATCGACCAGGGCGGTGACGACGCCGCCCCTTCGCCACAGGAGCTGCTGGCGGCAAGCCTCGCCTCGTGCACGGCGGTGACGATGGAGATGTACGCCGACCGCAAGGGCTGGGACCTCGGCCCCGTCGAGGTCGAGTGCGAGTACACCCCGGCCGAGCGCGGCTGTCCGACGAAGTTCACCCTGACGATGCGGGTGCCGTCGAACCTCTCCGACGAGCAGGTGCAGCGCCTGAAGGTGATCGCGACGAAGTGCCCGGTGCACCGCACGCTCGACGGCGAGGTCATGTTCGACGAGCGTGTCGAGCGCATCCAGCTCGCTGCCTGAAGCGCTGCGCGCGGTCCTGCTGGACCCCGCCGACGCAACCACCGTGGTGGTGCACGGTCGCACGAAGGCGGCAGTGCTCGTGCCCCTCTACGAGCGCGACGGATCGCTGCACGCCGTCTTCACCCGCCGCCAGAGCAACCTGCGCAGCCACGCCGGCGAGATCTCCTTCCCCGGCGGGCGGCGCGACGACGAGGACCCCGATCTGCTGACGACGGCGCTGCGCGAGGCCGAGGAGGAGATCGGCCTGCCGCGCGACGACGTCCAGATCCTCGGTGCGCTCAGCCCCACGCCGACCGTCGCGACGAACTTCGGCGTCTATCCGTTCGTCGGCCTGATCGAGCCCGGCCGCGAGTGGACGCTCTCCCCGCGCGAGGTCGACGAGGTGCTCGAGCTGCGCCTCGGCGACCTCCGCGCCGCCGCCAACCGCAGGCGCCTGTTGCACCGCGGGATCCCGTTTCGCAGCGTCGTCTACGACGTCAGCGAGGAGGCGGTCATCTGGGGGGCGACGGCGCGGATCGTCGGCGACCTGCTGGCGCGCGTCGACCCGCTGCTCGACGAGGCGGGCGCTCGAGCGAAAGCGCGATGAGCCGCGACGACCTGCTCCTCAGCATGCGCTCCCAGATCGCCGACGAGCGCGTCCTCGCCGCGGTCGCCGCGGTTCCGCGCGAGCTGTTCGTCGCGCCGTCGCTGCAGCAGTTCGCCTACGCCGACCGCCCGCTGCCGATCGGCGCCGGCCAGACGATCTCCCAGCCGACGCTCGTCGCGCGCATGTGCGAGCTGCTCGAGCTGCGAGAGGACGACGTGGCGCTCGACGTCGGCAGCGGCTCGGGCTACCACGCCGCAGTCCTTTCGCGGCTGTGCCGCCGCGTCCACGGGATCGAGCTCGACGCCGAGCTCGCGGCGCAGGCCGCCCGCTCGCTGCGGCTCGCCGGGATCGAGAACGTGACGGTCGTGGCCGGCGACGGCGCGGCGGGGCTGCCCGCGCACTCCCCGTTCGACGCGATCAACGTGGCGGCGGCCGCCGCCGGCGAGGTGCCGCCGGCGCTCGAGGAGCAGCTCGCCGCCGGCGGCCGACTGATCGCGCCGGTCTCCCACGGCGACGACGAGCACCTCGTGTTCGTGCGCCGCGGGCCGGACGGGCTCGAGCGCACCCGGCTCAACGCGGTGCGCTTCGTCCCGCTGCGCTGACTCCTACCGCAGGCCGAGCAGCCGGTCGATCGCGGTGCGCGCGGCCGTGGCCCACGCTCCCGCGTCGGCCGGATCGGCCGTCAGCACCTCGTGCGGGATCTCGTTGAGCTCGCACGCCCGCCGCAGCTCGGCGACGCCGGCCTGGAGCGTCTGCGCGGGCACCGTCCCCGAAGCCTCGTAGACGATCCCGCGCACCGTCGTGTCGATCGACTTGGAGAGCATCATCTCCAGCCGCGAGCCGTGCAGCGCGGCGACCGCGTCGGCCGGCCCGGCGGCGGTGCCGAGGGCCCAGACGAGGATCGTCACGCTCTCCAGCGCGTAGCGCAGCGTCCCGACCACATCGGGATCGCCGATCCAGCACTCCGCCCCGGCGGCCTCGATGGCGGCGCGCCCCGATTCCGAGCGTGTGACCGCGCGCACCGCATGGCCGTCGGCGACGAGCGCCTGGGTCAGGGTCAGGCCACGGCAGCCGCCGCCGATGAGGAGCACCCGCATGGCCCGCACGCTAGCGTCGCGCCATGGACTTCGACCTCACCGACGAGCAGGAGCTCATCCGCGCGACGGCGCGCGAGTTCGCCGATCGCGAGATCGTCCCGCGCGCGAAGGAGAACGCGCGCAACGGGCACTTCGACCTCGAGCTCGTCGCGATGCTCGCGCAGCAGGGCTATCTCGGCGCGATCGTTCCGCGCGAGTACGGCGGCGCGGGCCTCGACCACGTCACGTACGCGCTCATCGTCGAGGAGATCGGCCGCGGCGACAGCGCGATGCGAACCGTCGTCTCCGTCCAGACGTCGCTCGTCGCGGCGACGATCCTCAGATGGGGCAGCGAGGAGCAGAAGGCGGCCCACCTTCCGCGGCTGTGCTCCGGCGAGTGGCTGGGCTGCTTCGGGCTGACCGAGCCCGAGGCCGGCTCGGACGCCGCGAGTCAGCGCACGCGCGCGACGAAGGTCGACGGGGGCTGGGAGCTCAACGGGGCGAAGATGTGGATCTCGCTCGCCAACCACGCGAAGGTCGCGCTGATCTTCGCCCAGACCGACCCGGACCTGCGCCACCGCGGCCTCGGCTGCTTTCTCGTCGACACCGGCGCGCCCGGCTTCACCGCCCAGCCCATCCATCACAAGATGGGGCTGCACGGCTCGGACACGGGCTCGATCGCGCTCGACGGCGTCTTCGTCTCCGACGACGGGCTGCTCGGCGCCGTCGGCGACGGGTTCAAGATCGCGATGAGCGCGCTGGACTCCGGGCGCTACTCGGTGGCGGCGGGCTGCGTCGGGATCTGCCAGGGCTGCGTCGAGGAGTCGGTCGGCTACGCCAAGGAGCGCGAGCAGTTCGGCCGCCCGATCGCGAGCTTCCAGCTCGTGCAGGCGATGCTCGCCGAGATGCGCGTGCGCACCGACGCCGCCCGCCTGCTCGTCTGGCGCGCCGGCGTGCTGCGCGACCAGGGCCGGCCGTGCACCACGGAGATCTCGATCGCCAAGCTCTTCGCGACGGAGGCCGCGCAGTGGTGCGCCAACGAGGCGATCCAGGTCCACGGCGGCGCGGGCTACGTCGACGACCATCCCGTCGAGCGCTGGTTTCGCGACGTCCGGGTGACGACGCTCTACGAGGGCACGTCGCAGATCCAGAAGCTCATCATCGGCCGCGCGCTGACGGGCATCAACGCGCTCGTGCCCGAGTAGCGGGCCAGACCTCACGAACCGCGGCCCGCGAGCGTTCTATCCCCATGACGAAGACCGCCGCGCGCCTGCCGCCCTTCCAGCGCTTCCTCGACGCCCACGCCGAGGACGTGCTGCGCTTTCTCGTGGCGGCCGTCGGCCGCAACGACGCCGACGACGCGTTTCAGGAGACGTTCCTGTCGGCGCTGCGGGCCTACCCACGGCTGCAGCCCGACGCCAACTTCCGCGGCTGGGTGCTGACGATCGCCCATCGCAAGGCGATCGACGTGCACCGCGCGCGCGGGCGCAATCCCGTGCCCGTCGCCGAGATCCATGACGGCGCTCGACGCGCGCAGCCGCCGCCGAGCACACCGCACGACGGCGGCGACCACTGGGAGCGCGTGCGCGCGCTGCCACCGCGCCAGCGCGAGGTGCTCACCCTGCGCTACGCCGCCGACCTGACCCACGCCGAGATCGCAACCGCGCTGCGCTGCACCGAGGAGGCCGCGCGCCGCGCGGCCTCCGACGGCCTGAGGAACCTACGCAAGGAGCTTGCGAATGTCGCTGCCACCGCCTGACCTGCGCCCCGGCGAATCCGCCGCGCTGGCCGCCCGCACCGCCGCCCGCGCCGCCGAGGAGGGCGTCGCCGAGGTCGCCTACGCGACCGTCGACAGCCCCGTCGGCCGGCTCGTCGCCGTGCGGACGCCGCGCGGGCTCGCCCGGCTGGCCTACGAGCTCGAGAACGGCGGTCTCGACGAGATCCTCGACGACGTCGCGCTGCGCCTGTCGCCGGCGATCGTCGAGGCTCCGGCCCGGCTCGACGCGATCCGGCGCGAGCTCGAGGAGTACTTCGACGGGCGCCGCCAGGCGTTCGGCCTGGCGCTGGACTGGTCGTTGTCGCGCGCGGGCTTTCGCCGCCGCGTGCTGCAGGAGTGCGCGCAGATCCCGTTCGGGGCGACGCGCACCTACAAGGACATGGCGATCGCGGCGGGATCGCCGAGCGCCTTCCGCGCCGCGGGCGGGGCGCTCGGATCCAACCCGATCCCGATCGTCGTCCCGTGCCACCGCGTGCTGGCCAGCTCCGGCGGCCTGGGCGGCTACACCGGCGGCCTGGAGCGCAAGCGGATGCTGCTGTCGATCGAGGGCGGTCAGCTGATGTGACGTCGCCGCCGGCGGCACGCGCACGCGGACACGGCGCGGCGGCCGGCGGTGACCGGAGGCGAAACACCTAACCTGATCGTATGACCGTCGACCCGAACCAGCACGACGTCTTCGTCCTGCGCCAGAAGATCAAGCTCGTCATCAACCACTACGAGTTCTTCCTCGCCACCCCCGACGGCACGCCGGGCGACCCGATCTGCTTCGTCGAGCAGAAGCGCTTCAAGTTCAAGGAGGACATCCGCTTCTACACCGACGAGAGCAAGACGCAGGAGCTGTTGCGCATCAAGGCCCGCCAGCGCTTCGACCCGCGCGCGACCTACGACATCACCGACGAGACCGGGGCGAAGATCGGCGAGATCAGCAAGGTCTTCGGCGCGAGCCTGCTGCGATCGACGTTCCGGGTCAACGACGCCGGCGGCCAGGAGCTGTTCGTCTCGACGGAGAAGAGCCTCGGCGTGGCGCTGGGCCGTCGCGCGGTGGGCTTCATCCCGTACGTGGAGAACGTCGCCAACTGGCTGCCGATCCCCTACCACTTCGTCCTCAAGCGCGGCGAGGAGATCATCGGCGAGAACCGGCGCCAGATCGGCAAGTTCCGCGACATCTACACGCTCGACATGAGCGCCGACAACCCGCGCACGATCGACCGGCGCCTCGTGCTCGCGCTCGCGGTCGGCCAGGACGCCCTGCAGGCGCGCTAGGTTTGAGCCATGGACAACGCTCGCTCCCAGGCCTACGGCCGCGTCGTGAAGACGCTCGACGAACTGGGGAACATCAAGCTGACGGTCGACGAGGCGCAGATCATCCGCACCGCCGCCGACGCCCTGTTCTTCGACGGCGACGGCTACGACGAGCTGGCGGCCGTGGAGGACCTCGTGCAGCAGCTCGTCGACGCCGACCGCTGGACCGCCGAGAGCGGCCACCGGCTCGTCGACGACGTCGCGGCCTGCGGGCCATCCGCCGGCGTGCGCTAGCCGGGGGCGCTGTCACGCGGTGCGTCGCGCAGCGCCGCGGGCAGCTCGTGGCGTGAGCGCACGTCGAGCTTGCGATACGCGTTGCCCAGGTGCCACTCGACGGCCTTGCGCGTGACGAACAGCGCCTCGGCGATCTGGCGGTTGGACAGCCCCTCGACGGCGAGCGCGACGACGCGGCGCTCGCTCGGGCTGAGCGCGTCCGCGCCGCGGCGGGCGGCGCGCTGCATCCGGGCGCCGGCGACCTCGAGCTCCTCGAGCACGCGCTCCTCGACGAGCCGCGCTCCGCAGGCCCGAGCGAGCTCGAGTGCGTCGCCGAGCACCCGGCCGGCCTCCGCGCGCCGGCGGGCCCGGCGCAGCACCGTGCCGAGATCGAGCTGCGCTCGGCAGAGCTCCAGGCGCGCCTCGGATCCTGCGACGAGGCCGGCGGCCTCCTCCAGCAGCGCGATCTGATCCTCGATCGGCCCGTGCGCCCCGGCGTGAGCGAGCGCACGCAGCGCGACGCTGATCGCGCGCGCGGCGCCGAACGCACGCGCCAGCGCGAGCTCCTCGGCGGCGAGCGCGCGTGCCTCGTCGCTGCGGCTCAGGCCGACGAGCGCGTAGGCGGATGCCGAGCGCCATGCGGCCCCGCAGGCGGGGTTCGGCGCGCCGCTGACGACGTCGCGCCAGGACTCGAAGCAGGCCAGCGCTTCGGCATCGCGGCGCTCGGCGAGCGCCAGGCGGCCAAGCGCCTCGTACCACGGCGCGAGCATCGCCGAGCCCGCGTACTCGGCGACGTCCAGGCGCGCCGCGACCGCCGCGGCCGGCGCGAGCTCACCGCGATCGACGAGCAGCCCGGCGACCACGCCGTAGGCGCACGGCAGCAGGTGGCGCCAGCCGTAGCGCTCGGCGTCGAGCGCCTGCTCGGCGTCGGCGAGGGCCTCGGCGAGGCGGCCCTGCGCCCAGCGCGCGTCGGCGCGGGCCAGGCTCGCGGTGGCGAACGCGACGGTCGAGCCCGCCGTGCGGGCGCCGTCGAGCGCCGCGGTCATCTCGCGCTCGTTCCACAGCAGCTCGTCGCAGGCCTGCAGGGCGACGCTCGTGGCGATGAGCACCGTCGAGCCCGCGGCCTGACCGGTGCGCGCTGCGTCGTCGTCGCTCGCCGCACGGGCGAGCGCAAGGACCTCCTCGCGGGGCGCACCGGCCAGCGCCGCGTGCATGCAGCGCATCGCGCTCAGCGCGCCGGGGCCGCAGGCCCCGGCCCGGTCGGGCTCGGCTGACAGCAGCGCCGCACGGCGCCGCGGGTCGAGCACGCCCAGCGCGCCCGCCTCGGCGAGCGCCTGCCCGAGCACCGCGGGGTCGGCGCCGGTGCAGGCGGCCGCCGCTTCGAAGCGCTCGACCGCCTCGTGGTGGCGGCCGGCCGCGGCCAGCGCCCGTCCGAGCTCGAGCTGCGCTCGCGCGCGATCGGCGTCGGTGTCGGTCCCGGCCACCGCCGCCTCGAGGTGGCCGGTCGCGCTCGCCAGCCCCGTCGCCGCCTCGGCGCTGCCGAGCTCGCGCAGCACCGCCGGACGCCGAGCTGCGCTGGGCGGCTCGTGCAGCGCCCGCCCCAGGTAGCTGGCCGCCGACTCCGGCGCGCCCGCGGCGCGCGCACGGCGCGCGACCGCGCAGAGGAGGTCGACGACCCACTCCTCGCCGCTGCCCGCGCTCGGCAGCAGGTGCGCGGCGACGCGCTCGGGCGCGATCTCCTCGCCGTGCAGGATCTCCGCCGCGCCCCGATGCAGCGTGGCGCGCTCGGCGGTCGCGATGTCGGCGTAGACGGCTGAGGCCAGGAGCGGATGGGCGAAGCGCAGCGCGCCGGCGCCAACCGGGCGCAGGATGTCCGACGCCGCGAGCGCGTCGGCGGCAGCCGCGACGCGGTCGGTGGCCTGGCCCGTGAGCGCCACGACGTGGCGCAGCTCGGCGTCGTCTCCCAGCACGGCGACGGCGCGCGCCACCGCCGCGGCCTCGTCCGAGAGGCGCATGAGCCGCACCGAGACCGCGCGCAGCACCGACTCCGGGGCGAGGGTGCCGATCCGGGCGGCGTTCTGCGCCGTCGGCGGCCAGCCCTCGTGGCGGATCGCCGCGATGAGCTCCCCGAGCAGGAAGACGTTGCCCTCGGTCATCCGCCAGCAGGCGTCGCCGAACGCCTCGTCGGCGTCGGCGAAGGCGCTGCGCACCATGCGCCGCGCGCCGTGGCGCGACAGTGCCAGCGGGCGCACCGAGCGGCTGGAGCCGTGCGTCGATATCTGGGCCAGCAGGTCGTCGGGGGCGCCGGGCTCGCCGAGGCGCCGCGCGGCGATGATCGAGACGGGCATCTCGTCGAGGCGCTGCAGGAGGTACAGGATGAGCCGCAGCGACGCGCGGTCTGCGGCGTGCAGGTCGTCGACGACGATCAGCACCGGCCCCGTCTCGGCGAGGTTGGCCAGCAGCCAGAACAGGCCGTGCATGATCGGATAGGCACGGCTGTCGGCCTCGTCGCCGACCCAGCTCATCGGCCGCTCGAGCAGCGGCCCGGCGAGCGCCGCCGACCCCGCCAGCAGCCGGTCGCGGCTCTCGTCGTCGGCGCCGGCGAGGACCGGCTCGAAGAGCTGCAGCGCGATCCCGAACTGAAAGTCGCGCTCGAGCTCCGACGCGCGGGCACGCATCACGGTCAGGCCGTCCGCGCGGGCGCGCACGACGGCGGCGTCGAGCAGCGCCGACTTGCCGATGCCGGCGTGGCCCTCGACGAGCAGCAGCTCACCGGCAGCGTCGCGACCGGCCTGCAGCAGCCCGTCGATCGCGCGCAAGGCCTCTTCTCGCTCGAGAAGCCCTCCCGAACCGGTGTCTCGTCCAGCCACTGGAGCGCGCTTCGTCAAAAGACTGGGGAGCCGCCCTAGTGTGCTCGGCCGGGCGAGGCTCTACAAAGAGCGTAGCGGCTGACACGGAGCGTCCGTCGAAGCGCCCGGCATGGACGTCGGACGGAGCGCATCGATTGTTACGCGGAGCCGCATGGAGGCTGACCGACCCGGGACCGGAGGTCCCGGGTCCGCGTATTTAAGGCGCCGTGCTCACTCCGCGGGCTGCGCCCACTGCGCCTCGGCGAGGTCGCCCTCGGGCATGCCGTCGGGCGTCGGGATGCCGGGCGTGTCGCGCAGGTACCACTCCGCGTCCAGCGCCGCCTGCGTCCCGGACCCGGCCGCGGTGACCGCCTGGCGGTACGTGTGGTCGACGAGGTCGCCGGCGGCGAAGACGCCGGGCCGGCGCGTGCGGGTGGAGCGACCCTCGGTGATGACGTAGCCCTCGTCGTCGGTGTCGACCATGCCCTCGACGAGATGCGACTGCGGCTCGTGGCCGATCGCGATGAAGGCGCCGGCGATCTCGACCTCCATCTCCTCGTCGTTCTCGGTGTTGCGCAGGCGCGCAACCTCCAGGCCGCCCTTGTCGCCGGCGTGGAACTCGGCGACCGCGTACGGCGTGAGCCACTCGATGTTCTCGATCGAGCGGGCGCGCTCGAGCATGATCTTCGACGCGCGGAACTCTTCGCGGCGGTGCACGACGACGACCTTCGAGGCGAACTTCGACAGGAAGATCGCCTCCTCCATCGCGCTGTCGCCGCCGCCGACGATCATCGTCGGCTTCTCCTTGAAGAACGCCGCGTCGCACGTCGCGCAGTACGACACGCCGCGCCCGCTGAGCTCCTCCTCGCCGCGGACCTCGAGCTTCTTGTGCTCGGCGCCCATCGCGAGGATGAGCGTGCGCGCGCGGTGCTCGTCCTTGCCGACCCAGACCTTGTGCACGCCGCCGGGCTCGTCGGAGAGCTCGACCTTCGTCGCCTCGTCGGTGATGAATCGCGTGCCGAAGCGCTCGGCCTGATCGCGAAACTTCTGCATGAGGACCGGGCCCTCGATGCCGTCGGGGAAGCCGGGGTAGTTCTCGACGTCCGTCGTCTGCTGCAGCAGGCCGCCCCACATGAAGCCCTCGATGACGAGCGGGTGGAGGTTCGCGCGCGACGTGTAGAGGGCCGCGGTGTAGCCGGCCGGTCCGGAGCCGACGATGATGACGTTCTCGATCTTGTCTGCGCTGGGGCTGGTCACTTCACAAAGTGTAGTGGCCGATTCGCCGGATGTCCTCAGGCGCTCGCCGCCGCCGGCACGTCGGATCCCTGGCGCTCCTCGCGCCAGCGCGCGACGGTGCGGCGCAGCTGGAAGTACGCGATGGCGCCCGGGATCGTCGGCAGCCAGAACGTGAAGATGCGGTAGGCCAGCACCGCGGGGACCACGAGGTGCAGCGGCACGCCGAAGGCCGCGAAGGCGCCGATCATGCCGCCGTCGACGCCGCCGATCCCGCCCGGCAGCGGCAGCAGGTTGCCGAGGAAGCCGACGAAGTAGCCCATGATGATCACCGCCAGAGGCGGCGGATCGCCGAACGCGTGAAAGCACGCCCACAGCACCGCGATGTTGAAGCCCCAGTAGGCGATCGCCCCCAGCAGCGCAGGGTCGCGCTCACGCACGTGGCACAGCGACTCGCGCATCCCCGCCGAGAACGCGGCCGGGGCATTGGCCAGGCGCTGGGCCACCCGCGCCAGGCGCCCGCCGCGGCGTGCGAAGCCCTCGAGGCGGCGCTGCAGATCGGGCGGAACGCGCGCGAGGCCGAGCGCCAGCGCGATGACGAGGAGCGCGAACAGCGCGGGGACGACGGTGATCCCGAAGGGACTGGGGCCGGGCAGCAGCCCGAAGTACAGGCCGAAGCCGCAGACGACGAGCGTCACCATGTACACGGCGTAGGTGAGGATGAGGAAGGCCAGCGTCTTGTCTGCGACCTTGCGCCGCGGCATCCCGGAGCGCCGCAGCGCCCACGCGGTCAGGGCGATCCCGCCCGCGCCGCCTGCGGCGAACAGCCGCGTGGCGGCCAGCCCCGCCATCGTGATCTGGTAGCTCGCCCGCCAGTCGACGCGCGAGCCGGCGCGAACGAAGATCCCCTGGAACATCATCACGTAGCCGCCGAACGAGGCCAGCGTGAAGACGAGCGCCGCCGCCAGCCACCACCGGTTGCCCTCGCCGACGCGCTTGCCGCTGTCCTTCAGGTCCGCCAGCTGCGGCAGCACGAAGTACAGAAAGGCGATCGCCGACACGATGAAGAACCCACCGATGACGAGGCTGCGGCGCGTGACCTCCACCCGCGGCATCGCCTCGTCGGGGTCATGCTCCTCTTCCGGCTCGGGTGGGTCGACCTCGGGGGGCTGGACCTTCGTATCCATTCGGGGGTGGCGCGTCCGCGGGCGGTCCCGGCGAGTATAGGTCCGGTCTCGGACCCCGCAAAACGCGGGCGTTCGGTCGTCTTTTCAGCGAACGCGCTGGGCGGCGTGCTCGACGAGCGCCCCGATCAGGCGGCTGCGCTCGTCGGCCTCGGGATGCCATTGCACGCCGAGGGCGAAATCGTTGCCCGGCAGCTCGAGCGCCTCGGGCAGCTCGTCGAGGGTCGCCCAGCCCGTCACCTCGAGCCCCTCGCCCACGCGATCGATGCCCTGATGGTGATGGGACTTCGTCGCGTGCAGCTCCTCGCCGGCCGCGCGGGCGGCGAGCGAGCCGGGTTGCAGGCGCACGTCGTGGTCGGCGCCGTCGAAGCTGCCGAGCACGCGGCGGTGCTCCTCGTGGCCGAGCAGCTCGGGCAGGTGCTGATGCAGCGTGCCCCCGCAGGCGACGTTCATGACCTGCACCCCGCGGCAGATACCGAGCACCGGCAGGTCGCGCTCGAGCGCCCGCCGCATGAGCGCGACCTCGAACACGTCGCGTTCGGGCCGGCTGCCGATCGTCAGCGGATGCGGCCGCGCGCCGTAGGTGTGCGGGTCGAGGTCGGCGCCGCCCGCGAGCATGAGCCCGTCGATCCTGTCGAGCAGCTCGTCGGGGTCCTCGACGTGCGCTGGGTCCGGCGCGAGCAGCAGGGCCATCGCGCCCGCGCGGTGCACCGCGTCGACGTAGTTGCGCGGCAGCAGGAAGGCGTCGAGGTCCCACACGCCCCAGCGCGCGCGCTCCAGCGGCGTGCAGATTCCGATCACCGGCCGTGCCATCGCAGTGCCACGGTAGCTTCTCGGCCATGTACGAGTCGCTCGAGCTCGAACGCCGGGGCGCGGCGGCGATCATCCGCCTCGACCGCCCGGCCGCGCTCAACGCGTGGAACGACCAGCTCGGGCACGAGCTGCTCGACGCGGTGCGCACCGTCGCCGAGGACGACGCGGTGCGCGCGGTCGGCGTGACCGGCAGCGGGCGCGCGTTCTCCTCCGGCGCCGACCTGCGCGACATGGCCGCGCGGCCGATGACCGCCGAGGGGCACATCGACGTCTACACGACGCTGACGACGGTCTACCACCCGATCCTCACGACGTTGCGGCGAATGCCCAAACCGGTCGTCGCGGCGCTCAACGGCCCCGCCGTCGGCATCGGCTGCTCGCTGGCGCTGACGTGCGACCTGATCCTCTCCGCCGAGTCGGCGTACATGCTGCTGGCCTTCGTGAACATCGGCCTCGTGCCCGACGGCGGCGCGCTCGCCCTCGTCTCCACGCGCGCGGGCGCGGGGCGCGCGGCCGCGATGGCGCTGCTGGGCGAGCGCATCGGCGCGCCCGAGCTCCTGCGCACGGGGCTCGTCGACGAGGTCGTCGCCGACGACGAGCTCGGCCCCCGCTTCCGCGCCCGCCTCGACGCCCTCGCGGCCGGGCCGACGCACTCGTATGCGGGCTCCAAGCGCCAGCTCAACGCGTGGCTGTACGCCGACTTGGACGCGCAGCTCGAACGCGAGGCGCACATCCAGCAGGAGATGGCGGCCTCCGCCGACTTTCGCGAGGGCGTCAGCGCGTTTCTCGAGAAGCGCGCGCCGAGGTTCTCGGGCCGATGACCTGCGAGAACGCCGGGATCGCGTCCCGTCGCCTGACTCGGGCGATGGGAGCGCAGCAGATCGCCGCAGCATGAATACAATGCCCGCCGCCTTGGCTCCCGCTCGCATCCGCACCCGCCGCCGCGTCTTCACGCTCTCGCTGCTCGCGGCGATCGTGGGCGTCCTCGCGCTCGCCGGCGTCGCCTCCGCGGACTTCTGGACGCCCGAGTCGGGCGGTGGCTCGGCGAACGCCGAGAGCATCGACACGCTCTACAAGATCATCCTCGCCGTCGCGGCCGTGGTCTTCGTCGGCGTCGAGGGCGTCCTGCTGTACTCGATGATCAAGTTCCGCACGCGGCCGGGCGCCGTGCCGGCGCAGATCCGCGGCAACACGCGCCTGGAGATCGGCTGGACGCTCGGCGCCGCCGTCATCCTCGTCATCCTCGCCGTCGTGACCTTCGCGATGCTCGACGACATCCGCAATCCGCCCAACTCCGACGCCGACGGCTTCCCGACCCAGCGCATCGCGAACGTCCAGAACGCCTCCGCCTACCAGCCGCGGCCGCCCAACGGCCGCGCGCTGAACATCGAGGTCAACGGCCAGCGCTACGCCTGGCGCTACACGTATCCCGACGGCGACACGAACACGCTCAACAACGTCTTCGACTACGAGACGCTCTACGTCCCGACGAAGACGACGGTGACGCTGACGATCAAGGCCCAGGACGTCGCCCACTCATGGTGGATCCCCGCCCTCGGCGGCAAGGCCGACGCCGTCCCCGGCCACCTGAACTTCACGTGGTTCAAGGTGCAGGAGCCGGGCACGTGGCGCGGCCAGTGCGCCGAGCTGTGCGGCCGCAACCACGCCGACATGACCGCGAAGGTCGTCGCGCTCGAGCCGGCCGCGTTCAAGGCCTGGATGGAGCGCAAGAAGGCCGAGATCAAGGCCGCCGACGAAGCCGCCGCCAAGCGCCGCGCCGATGAGTCCCAGCAACTCGAAGAGGGTCAGTCGCCGGTCACGGAAGAGCTTCCGGCCCAAGGCGAAGGCGAGTAGGAGCCATGGCCACCACCGACACCGCGGTTCTGGTTCCCGAGATCACCGCCCACAAGGTCACGCCCGAGCCGCGCGGCTGGGTCTCGTGGGTGACGACCACCGATCACAAGCGGATCGGGATCCTCTACCTCGTCACGACGTTCGTCTTCTTCCTGATGGGCGGCGTCGAGGCGCTGCTCATGCGCGTGCAGCTCGGCGCGCCGGACAACACATTCCTCGAGCCGGCGACGTACAACGCGCTCTTCACGCTGCACGGCACGACGATGATCTTCCTGTTCGTCGTGCCGATCATGGCCGGCTTCGGCAACTACTTCCTGCCGCTCATGATCGGCGCGCGCGACATGGCGTTCCCGAAGCTCAACGCGCTGTCGTACTGGCTGCTGCTCTTCGGCGGGATCGTCTTCTACGTCTCGCTGTTCTTCGCGCCGCCGGAGGCCGGCTGGACGTCCTACGCCCCGCTGAGCGCGCGGACGTACTCCGAGACGAGCGGCATCGACGCGTGGATCTTCCTCATCCACCTCACCGGCATCTCCTCGCTGCTCGGGGCGATCAACTTCTACGCGACGATCGCCAACATGCGCGCCCCCGGCATGGGCTGGGGCCGGCTGCCGCTCTTCGTCTGGTCGCTGCTGGTCTACGCGATCCTGCTCATCCTCGCGCTGCCGGTCATCGCCGGCGCGGTGACGCTGCTGCTCACCGACCGCCACTTCGGGACGGGCTTCTTCGACCAGAGCCAGGGCGGCGACCCGCTGCTGTGGCAGCACCTGTTCTGGTTCTTCGGCCACCCCGAGGTCTACATCATGATCCTGCCGGGCTTCGGGATGATCTCCGAGATCCTGCCGGTCTTCTCGCGAAAGCCGATCTTCGGCTACAAGGCGATCGCCGCGGCCACCGTCGTCATCGCGTTCCTCGCGCTGCTCGTGTGGGCGCACCACATGTTCGCGACGCCGAGCGCGACGATCGTGCTCGTCTTCTTCATGATCAGCTCCTTCTTGATCGCGATCCCGACCGGCGTGAAGATCTTCAACTGGATCGCGACGCTGTGGCGCGGGACCGTGGAGTTCAAGACGCCGCTGATCTTCGCGGTCGGCTTCATCTCGGTCTTCCTCATCGGCGGCATCACCGGCGTCTTCCTCGCGGTCTTCCCGGTCGACTGGCAGCTCACCGACACGTACTTCGTCGTCGCCCACCTGCACTACGTGCTCGTCGGCGGCTCGGTCTTCGCGATCTTCGCGGGGATCTACTACTGGTATCCGAAGATCACGGGGCGAATGCTCTCAGAGGCGCTGGGCAAGTGGTCCTTCGGCCTCATGTACGTCGGGATCAACGTGACGTTCCTCATCCAGCACTCGATCGGGCTGGACGGCATGCCGCGGCGCGTCTACGAGTACCCCGACGTCGGCCACCTCGCGACCTACAACCTCATCTCCACGGTGGGCTCGTTCATGCTCGCCGCCGGCGTGGTGCTGACGGCCTACAACTGCGTGCGATCGCTCAGGAAGGGCGTCAAGGCCGGCCCCGACCCGTGGAAGGCGAACACGCTGGAGTGGTTCACCGACTCGCCGCCGCCGGTCAACAACTTCGACGTGATCCCGCGCATCCGCTCCGTCGAGCCGATGAAGGACATCCGCCGCCAGGTGGCGCGCCAGACCGAGGGCTCGCTCGAGCACACCGCTGCGCCCGCGGAGGCCCAGCACTAGTGCCCCGCCCGGCGCCGAGGACGTAGATGGAGGCCTCGCAGGCAACCCTGGTCGCGCCCGACGCGGCCGGCGGCTGGCGCACCGTCGTCGCGGACTACGTCCAGCTGACGAAGCCGAAGGTCCAGTCGCTGCTGCTGCTGACGACCGTCTGCACGATGGAGGTCGCCGGCGACCCGTCGATCGGGCTGATCGCGCTGACGGTGGCCGGCGGCTACCTGTCGGCCGGCGGCGCGGGCGCGGTCAACCACTGGTACGACCGCGACATCGACGCGCTCATGGAGCGCACGGCCAACCGGCCGGTGCCCGCGGGACGCGTCGCTCCCCGCGCGGCGCTGATCTACGGCGTCGTGCTGGCGCTGCTGTCGTTCGTGCTGCTGACGGCGACCGTGAACCTCCTCGCCGCCTCCCTGGCCTTCTCCGGCTTCCTGGGCTACGTCTTCGTCTACACCGTCTGGCTCAAGCGCCGGACGCCGCAGAACATCGTCATCGGCGGCGCAGCGGGCGCGATACCCCCGCTGGTCGGCTGGGCCGCGGTCACGGGCGAGCTGTCCGGGATGCCGATCTACCTGTTCGCGATCGTGTTCTTCTGGACGCCGCCGCACTTCTGGGCGCTCTCGCTGCTCATGAAGAAGGAGTACGAGAAGGTCGGCGTGCCGATGCTGCCGGTCGTGCGCGGCGAGGCGGAGACGCGCAAGCAGATCCTGCTCTACTCGTTCCTGCTGTACGCCGTCACGCAGCTGCCGTTCTGCGCCGGCGGCCTGGGGACCGTCTACCTCGTCTCCTCGCTCGTGCTCGGCGCCGTGTTCATCGGCGGCGCGTACCTGCTGCTACGCCGCGCGGACCGCCGCAGCGCGCTGCGGCTGTACCTGTTCTCGCTGGCGTACCTCGCGTTGCTCTTCGTGGCGATGGTCGCCGACGTCAAGTTGTAGGGTTGACGCCGTCATGGATCAGAAGCTCGCCCGCAAGAACCTGCGCTCCGGCCTCCTCTGCGCCACCGTCATCTTCTTCATGTTCGGCATGACGTTCGTCGCATCGTCGATCTACGTCTCGTAGCCGTGAGCGCGCTCGAGCCAGACCCGCCGCCGGCGGGCGAGCACATCCACCTCCCGGGGCCGAGCCTGCAGCCGATCCTGCTGGCGTTCGGGATCACGCTCGCGCTCGTCGGCGTGACGCTGGGCATGTTCATGCTCGTCAGCGGGTTGGTCCTGACGCTCTGGGTCATCGTCCGCTGGATCGCGGACACGCGGCGCGAGATGGCGGCGCTGCCCGAAGACCTCAGCAGCCACTAGATGAGTGATTCCGAATTCACGCACCCGCGGATGACAGGCAGGATCGGCGCCGGATCGCCACCCGCATGCTCGTAGGTACTACCGGTACCTCCTTCGCATCCGTGCGGCGCCCGGCATCCGCCCTGACCTGCCCCCGCAGGCACGGCAATTCGCAATCAACCATCTAGCCCTCCGACGCGCGCGCCGCACCGCGCCTGGTACAAGGGAGCGTCGGCGCGCCAAGTTGTCGATCCGCGGGCCGTCGCGCTCATCCCATTCCGGGTACAGCGCCGTAACACCGATCATGGAACTACCGGTTCAACGTCCCGCCACGGTTCGTCATCGCACGAGCCTGTTCTGCGATGCCGTCGCGATCGTGGAATCCGAGTACAGCTCCGATCTCTCGCTCGACGAGATCGCCCGGCGAGTCGCATCGTCCCGCCGCCAGCTGCAGCGCTCCTACGCCGAGATCGGCAAGACGACGTTCCGTGAGCACCTCACGGCCGTCCGCATGGAGCGCGCCGCCGAGTTGCTGGCGACGCGCGGGCTGACGGTCCGCGAGGTCGCCCACCGCGTCGGCTACCGCCAGCCGGCCCAGTTCGCCAAGGCGTTTCGCCGCCATCACGGGCTGGCGCCGTCGGCGTTCCGCGACACCCGGCGCTTCCGCGCCGCCGCCGTACTCGCCGCCTGACGGCGGTCGGACGGACGCTCTGACGGCGGCTCCGAGCCGTCGCGGAGCGTTGCTGCGCCGGGCGCCGCGGTTGGAGATCGCGTCTGTCGCGCGCACCACATAGGATGCCGGGCCGCATGAGCGAGGACTCCCGGCGCGAAGACAAGATCCCAGTCGTGCAGATGATCGTCGTGGGGCTCATCGCCTCTGCGATCGGCATCGCTGCCGGCCTGGCGATCGACTGGTTCCCTGAGGGCGCCTCCACGCAGGCCGGCCCGGTCGACCATCTCTACGACGTCCTGATCTGGACCTCCGTTCCGATCTTCGTGCTCGTCACGATGGTGGTCCTCTTCAGCGTCATCAAGTTCCGGATGCGCCCGGGCGAGGAGAACCTCGACGGCCCGCCGATCCACGGCAACACGCGCCTGGAGGTCGTCTGGACCGCGATCCCGGCGATCATCCTCGTCGTCCTGTGCTCCTACGCGTGGATCGTGCTCGTCGACATCGAGGAGGCGCAGGCCGGGGAGATGCGCGTCAACGTCGTCGGCCAGCAGTTCGCCTGGACGTACGAGTATCCGCAGGCCGATGGCAAGCCGATCAAGTCCAACCAGCTCTACCTGCCCAACGACCGGCCCGTGCGCTTCTTCGTCAAGGCGCTGGACGTCATCCACGACTTCTGGGTCCCCGCCTTCCGCATGAAGGTCGACGCCGTTCCGGGCATCGAGACGCGCTACCGCATCACGCCCAATCGCCTCGGCACCTACCCCGTCGTCTGCGCGGAGCTCTGCGGCCTCGGCCACTCGGTCATGCGCTCGACGGCCCACGTCGTGACGCCCGAGGACTTCAACACGTGGATCGCCGAGCAGAAGGCGCCCGCCGAGGCCGCCGGCGCCAGCGGCGCCTCCGAGGAGGCCGACGGCAAGACCATCTTCACCGACGGCAACGGCACGGCGACCGCCTGCGGCTCGTGCCACACGCTGTCGGACGCCGGCACGAACGCAGAGACGGGACCCGAGCTGGACAAGGTCCTGGCCGGCAAGGACGCGGCGTTCATCAAGGAGTCGATCACCGCGCCCGACAAGGAGATCGCGGCGGGCTTCCAGGCAGGGATCATGCCGAAGAACTACGGCGATACCCTTTCTGCCGAGGAGCTCGATGCCCTCGTGAAGTACCTCGGCGAGGTCGCCGGCAAGTGAGGACCACGATGAGGAGGTCGAAGCGCTAGATGGTCGCCAAGTTCCGCGGACCCGGCATGTACAGGGCGGCATGGGGCACCGTCCTCGGCATCGTGGTCTCGTACGCGATCATCGGCGTCTTCCGCACGTGGTACGACCTGGACGACACGTTCAAGGGCTACGCCGTGCTCGAGCTGGCGCTGTTCCTCGCGCCGATCGGCTTCCTCGTCGGGCTCGGCGCCTTCGACTACTGGTTCCGCTGGGCCTCCGGCCGGCCGACCGTGCCCGACGACCACTCCGGTCACGGGGCGCACTCCTGGCGCGACTACTTCAAGGTCAACACCGACCACAAGGTCATCGGCATCCAGTACGTCGTGACCTCGTTCTTCTTCTTCTTCGTGGGCGGCCTGTTCGCGATGCTCATGCGCGCCGAGCTCGCCCAGCCCGGCCGCCAGTTCGTCGACGCCAACACGTTCAACGGCCTGTTCAGCGTCCACGCCTCGCTGCTGATCTTCCTGTTCATCATCCCGGTCTTCGCGGGCCTGGCGAACTTCGTCCTGCCGCTCATGATCGGCGCGCCGGACATGGCGTTCCCGCGCCTGAACGCCCTGTCGTTCTGGATGCTGCCGCTCGCCGGGATCATGATGCTGATGTCCTTCCTGGCGCCGGGCGGCTCGTTCGCCAGCGGCTGGACGGCGTACGCGCCGCTGTCGGTGACAGCGCCGGAGGGACAGGTGTTCTTCACCATCGGCGTGCAGTTCGCGGGCGCGTCGTCGATCGCCACCGCCCTGAACTTCCTCGTGACGATCATCACGATGCGTGCGCCCGGGATGAGCTTCTTCCGGATGCCGCTGCTGGTGTGGGCGAACTTCTCGACGTCGCTGCTCGTCGTCATCGCGACGCCGTTCATCGCGGTCTCGCAGTTCATGGTGTTCTTCGACCGGTCGCTCGGCTTCAACTTCTTCGAACCGGCGGGCGGCGGCGACGTGCTGATGTACCAGCACATCTTCTGGTTCTACTCGCACCCGGCGGTGTACATCATGATGTTGCCCGGCTTCGGGATCATCTCCGAGGTCATCGCCGTGAAGTCCCGAAAGCCGATCTTCGGCTACCGGATGATGGCCTTCTCGTTGTTGGCGATCGTCGTGCTCGGCTTCACGGTCTGGGCGCACCACATGTTCGTCTCGGGCATGCAGGACTGGATCCGCATCCCGATGATGATCACGACGGCGATCATCGCCGTGCCCACCGGGATCAAGATCTTCTCGTGGCTGGCGACGCTCTGGCGGGGGGTACTGCACCTCGACACGCCGATGCTCTTCGCCCTCGGCTTCCTGACGATGTTCACGCTCGGCGGCATCTCCGGCGTGCTGCTGGCGATCATCCCCGTGACGATCCACGTCTCAGACACCTACTTCATCGTCGCCCACATCCACTACGTGCTCTTCGGCGGGTCGCTCTTGACGATCTTCGCCGGCGTCTACTACTGGTTCCCGAAGATGACGGGGCGGATGTACGACGAGCGGCTGGGCAAGCTGCACTTCTGGACGACGTTCATCTTCTTCAACGCGACCTTCGCCCCCATGCACGTCATCGGCGTCCAGGGCATGCCGCGCCGCGTCGCCGACTACGCCGAGCAGTGGGCAGGCTGGAACCTCGCGATCTCGATCATGAGCTTCTTCCTGGGCCTCAGCGCGCTCGTGTTCGCCTACAACATCATCGCCTCCTGGCGCGGCGGGCCGCGCGCCGAATCCAACCCGTGGCGCGCGCTCACGCTCGAGTGGCAGGTCAGCTCGCCGCCGCCGATCTTCAACTTCGACGCGATCCCGACCGTCGTGGGCGGGCCGTACGAGTACGGCGTCCCGGGCGCGGTGCACGGCGTGCTGAAGGGCGCGGAGATCCCGCAGCCTGCGGGCGCGAGCGCTTCGGGGGCGGGCCACGGCTCGTCGTCCTCGCACGCCGCCAAGGACGAGGAGTAGCCGCACGTGTCCAAGCACATCCTCGTGGTCGCAAACCAGACGATCGGCGGCGCCACGCTGCTCGATCTGGTTCGTGAGCGCGCCAAGGAGCCCGACACGAGCTTCACGCTCGTCGTGCCGATGACCCGCCCGCGCTCGGGCTACGTGATCTACGACGACGCCGTCCGCGAGTCGGCTCAGGTGCGCCTGGACCTCACGCTGTCCTACCTGCGCGGCGAGGACGTCGTCGCCAGCGGCGAGCTCGGCGACGAGGATCCCTACACGGCGACGCTCGACGCGATCGACGAGTACAAGCCCGATGAGGTCATCATCTCGACGCTGCCCTCGTCGTCGTCGGGCTGGCTGCGGCGCGATCTCATCGAGCGCATCCAGGACGCGACGGGCGTGCCGGTCACGCACGTCATCTCCGACCTGAACTCCGAGGGCCTGCCCTTCAGGGTCACGCTCGTCGTCGCCAACGTGACGGCCGGTCGCGGCGACCTGCGCGCGCGCATGAAGGAGGTCGCGGCCGAGGCCGAGGACATGCTCTTCATCGTCGTGGTGCCCCTGCAGGCCCACGGCGACGGCCGCGCGGCGGCGGTGGCCCGCGCGCGCCTGGGCAACACCCTCGACAAGATGCGCCGCGAGGGCCTGCTCGTCGCCGGGATGGTCGGCGACCCGGACCCCTACACCGCGACGATGAACGCGCTGCAGTTCTACAAGGTGTCGCGGATCATCGTGTCGACCCTTCCCGTCACGCGATCGGGCTGGCTGCGCGCGGACCTGATCACGCGGGTGCGCAAGGCGTCGAACATCGAGGTCGAGCACATCGTCGCCGAGCAGGCCGGCGAGCAGCCGGGCGAGAAGCCCGCGAAGGTGTCGAGCTAGTGCAGCGCTCCAGGCGCACGGATGCCCTCCGGCGAGGAAGGGGCTGCTGATGGAGGCCGCAGGGATCAGCGCGGGGGTCGCGCTCGACCACCACGACGACGACCACGGCCACCACGGACCGCCGCCCGCGAACCGCAGCTCGCGCGTCTCGCACGAGGTCCTCGGGATGCTGCTTTTCATCATCTCGGAGATCATGGTCTTCGGGGCCTTCTTCACGGCCTACTTCTTCATCCGGCTCGTCGCCGAGGGCCATCGCTGGTTCCCCTTCGACGGCTACGAGCTGCCGGTCGCGATCGCCGGCATGAACACGGCGATCCTGCTCAGCTCGTCGCTGACGATGCACTGGGCGCAGATCTCGATCAAGAACGGCAACCGCTTCGGGCTGAAGGCCGGCATGCTGCTGACCTCCCTGCTGGGCGCGACGTTCCTCTTCATCCAGATCAACGAGTACGTCCACATCGGCTTCTCGCCGCAGAACCATGCCCAGGGCACGATCTTCTACGGCCTGACCGGACTGCACGGCGCGCACGTCTTCATCGGCCTGTCGCTGCTCGTCTTCGTGACCGTACGAGCCTTCCGCGGACACTTCACCCCGGAGCACCATCACGGCGTCGAGATCCCGGGCATCTATTGGCATTTCGTCGACGTGATGTGGGTCGTCGTGTACACGACGATCTACATCCTCTGACCGCGGGGCATCGCCGTGCGCCCGCCCTGGGAGTCGGAGGACGCCGCCTTCTCGCTGTTGCTGCGAGTGCTGGCGGGCGCGGTCGTCGTCGTGCTGATCTCGCTGGCTCTGAAGGCCATCTTCTAGCCGCCGGGCCGATCGGCGGCCTGCGGGCGGCGCAGGTCGGATCGACCGCCACTACTTGACGGTGAGCGTGCCTTCCATACCGCCCTCGCGGTGTCCCGAGACGGTGCAGTAGTACGCGTACTTGCCGGGCTTGAGGGTGACGCTGACCTTCGAGACGCCGCCGTCCTGCACCGTCTCGCCCTTCTCGTTGACGCCGTTGCCCTCGACGGCGATGTCGTGCGGGATCGACGCGTCGTTCTCCGAGTCGATCTCCAGCGCGCCGGCCGGGGCCGTCGCCTCCTTGGAGAGGTACGCGAGCTGGCCGTTGGGGTCGGCGGGGATCGCAAGCTTGCCGCTCTTCGCGGCGATCGGCTTGCCGGCGCCGGCTGCCGGGACCGCGGTCGCCAGCTTGCCCTCGTCCTTGCCCGGGCGCGAGACGACGGCCGCGACGTATGACGCGACGTCGTCGGCGAGCTTGCCGGTGACGAGCTCGGCCGGCATGTAGGCCGGGCTGTCCTTCGGCACGCGGGCCGGATGGATGATCTGGCTGTGGACGACGCCGTGCAGCGTGTCGCGCCCGAAGCCGTCCTTCAGCGACTGGCGGAACGCCTCGTCGAGGTTGGGCCCCTGGACGCCCTTCGCGTTGGCGCGAGCGAGCACGTGGCATGCCGAGCACTTCTGCGCGAAGGCCTTCTTTCCCGCGATCAGATCGGCGTCCGCGGCGACGTTGTCGTTCTCGCAGGCGGTCAGACCGGCGGCGAGGGTGGCGCAGGCAGCAAGGCCCAGAAGTCGTGTTCTGAGGGGTGTGGGGGTCATGCGAGCGCGGGAGTCTAATCAAGCGGCCCGGACGGTGTGGCGCTGTCTCGCCGCCGGGCTCGTGCGGCGACGCGCGGGGCACGGGCAGCGCCTTTGCGATCCGATGGCTTGCTAGGGTTCGCGCCGTGTCAGCCGCTCAGCGCTACCGGATGCGCGCGACAGAATCCGGTCGCGAGATCATCCGCGAGGCCGAGCCGGGCCGCGTCTACGTCGATCGGGAAACGGGCGAGCCGCTCGAGATCGTCGGCAAGGTGCTTCCGCTCGCGCCCTCCAGGTCCCGGCTCCCCTGGGCCGTCGAGAACCTGCGGTTCTGCCCCTGGTGCGATCAGCTGGCCCAACGCGACCTCAACGACTGCCCGCACTGCGGCCGGCGCATGGATCCGGTCGCCTGAAGCTCCCGGCGATGCGCCGTCAGCGTTCCCTCGCCCTGCTCGCCGCCGTCGCACTGAGCGCCGGCCTGAGCGCGTGCGGATCGGACGAGGAGCTCTCGACGCAGATCCCGAAGACGTCGCCGGACCTCACTGTCCCGACGGGCACGACGCCCGCGCGTGAGGACGACGCCGGGACGGACACCACCGGCACCACGACGACCGCGACGAACCCGTCTGACGCGACGCAGCAGGCTTCGCCGCCCGCCGCGACCCCGCCGGCCGCCCCGCCGCCCGCCCCGGTGACGGGCGGGTCGCCGCAGACGGGCGGTCAAGCGCCGCAGACCGGCGGCCAGTCGACGACCGGCGGGACGCAGGCCGGCGGTGGCGAGTTCGACGACTTCTGCGCGCAGAACCCGGGCGTCGACTGCTGAGCGGCGCGACGCGGACGCAGAGCCGCCGCGAAGCTAGATGGTTGATTGCGAATTGCCGTGCCTGCGGGGCAGGTCAGGGCGCATGCCGGGCGCCGCACGGATGCGAAGGAGGTACCGGTAGTACCTACGAGCATGCGAGTGGCGATCCGGCGCCGATCCTGGCCTGTCATCCGCGGGTGCGTGAATTCGCAATCCATCATCTAGCGCGTGCTCTTGGCAGGCGTCGGCGTCGGGATGAACGTCGCGCTGTAGGTCAGCCGGGTCGTCTTGTAGAGGCAGCCGAACTCGGCCGCGCTGCGGTCGCCGAGCAGCGCCGTCTGGATCGAGGTGATGGCCGTGTCGCTGCAGGTGCGCCTGGCCCGGCTGGCGCGCCACGACGAGTCGCTGCCGAGGCCGATCTGCAGCGCGGGCGCCCAGGACGGCACCGTCAGCCCGATGTACTGGCCCTTCTTCACGGGAAGGCTGCGCTCGAGCGGGAACTGCACGATCTGCCCGAGATACTCGGTCAGACGCTGCAATGGCGCCTTGGCGACGACGCGCCGCACGAGCTTCTTCTCCGCGGCGAGGACGACGACCGCCGCTTGCGGATCGCCGCCGAGTCGCTCGGCGAAGAACGCGGTCTGCTTCGGTCCCGGCTTTCCGAGCGCGATCGTCCACGCCACGATGCGCCCGTTCGCCGGCGCCTGGTAGAGCGTGCGGTCCGGGCCGACCTTCGCCTGATAGCCGGTCGTCCGGCTGATCGCGTTGCAGTCCAGCGGGCAGGATCCGCGCAGGCCCTCGGGCATCAGGCCCAGTTCGGTGATTGCGGCCGGCGCCGCCGCCGGAAGCGCGAGCGCGGCGAGAGCTGCGAGCACGGCTGAGCATGGAACGACGCGTAGGCGGGTCATGTCCGCATTCAACACGAGCTTCCGGTTGTTTGTTGCGTCCGACCGGCAGCAAACCTCGCGCCGCGAGGCGAGCACGTGCATCAGCACCTATCAGCGCAGGCGGAACGTTCGCGTGGCGCCGCGGGCGGCGGTCGCGGTGTCGATGCACGACGCGCGCTCACAACCCGGGCGCGTCGACTCGACGGAGAAGCGAAAGCGCGGCGGGCGGCCGATCGAGCTCTGGGTGAAGCGCAGCACGACGCTCGACCCGCCCGCCATGAGCTTGACCGAGGCGTTGGCGACCCGCTTGGGCAGCGGGAATCCGGCCGATTCGTAGACGCCACCGCGAAACTCGTCGCCGGAGAGCGCCGTCACGCAGGCGAGCCGGTCTGGGGCCATCGCGGCCGGATCGGCGTCCTCGGCCGTCCAGATCCTGACGCACGCCGAACCGGGCGGGCCGGAGCTCGCGAGAAGATCCTTCGGCGTCAGCTTCCCGGCGAAGGACAGCGCCGCGCGCAGCCGGCCGTCGGAGGCGCGCTGCAGCGACACGCGCGTGAGGTCGAGCGCGCCGCTGACGTCGCCGCGCTCGTCGCTGAGGACGATCGTCTTGGAGCTGGCCGCAGGCGCGGCGGAGACGACGAGCGCGGCGAGCACCGCGACAGCGGTGCCGGCGGCGAGCAGCCGCCGACCCTTCGCCATCCTGCGCAGTGGTGCCGCCATGCAGGCAATATGACGCACGCGGCGCCACGAGACCAACGCGCAAGCGCACATGCGTCTTCAGCCGGTCAGCTGCGCAGCGGCCGCCACGATGTCGTCCATGTCCCCCGGCGCGGGCGACCAGGGCAGCCGCAGCGGGTCGTCCGCGTAGCGCGGGATGACGTGCATGTGGAAGTGAAAGACCGTCTGCCACGCGGCCGCGCCGCTGGAGTTCAGGAGGTTGACGCCGGCCGCGCCGAGACGCTCGACCGCCCGCCCGGCGACCGTCTGCGCCGCCACCGCGACGGCCTCGAGGTCCCCGGGGTCGATGTCGTGCACGTCGCGCGCGTGAGCGCGCGGGATGACGAGGGCGTGGCCGCGCGTCGCCGGGTTGATGTCCATGAAGGCGATGCAGCGTTCGTGCTCGGCGATGATCGTGGCCGGGACCTCGCCGGCGACGATCTGGCAGAACAGGCAGTCGGGATCGCGCGTGGACGCCATGGCGGCGAAGCCTAGCCGCCCGCGCCGGGCGTCCGGCCGAGCAACTCGCCGGCCAGCGTCAGCGCCTCTTCGGTGGTCGCGATCTCCCCTGCGAAGCGGGCCTCGTCGATCGCGGCGAGCAGCCGCCCCAGCTCGCGGCCGTCGTCGAGCCGCAGCTCGGCGGCCAGCACGTCGCCGCGGACGAGCGGCACGCCGCGTCCCTCCGCGCGCCACTTGAGCGCAGCGGGCAGGACCTCGCGCGCGAGGTCGAGATGCTTGGCGATCGACTCCTGCGCCTTGCGCCCGCGTGTCGCGAGGCGGTCGGCGACCGACAGCAGCGTGACGTCGACCTCGACGGGCTCGGTCGCGAGCAGGTAGCGATACAGCGCACGCCGCGCCAGCGGCCGCTCGTGGACGAGGAAGCCCAGGCGCAGGTGATGGCGCGCGAGCGCGGCCACGTGCGCCTTGAGCCTCTCGCCGGCGCGCAGGCGCGTGAGGACCGCGCGCGAGAGCTCGGCGCCGGCGCTGTCGTGGCCCACGAACGTCGGCGACCCGTCCTCGCGGCGCCCGAGCGTGACCGGCTTGGCGACGTCGTGCAGCAGGGCGCCCAGGCGCAGCCCGAACGCGCGGTCGACCCCGTCGCCCAGCGGCTCGGCCAGCACGGCGCGCACGCCGTCTGCGGCCGGCGTGCCGAGGATGGCGCCGGGATCGGCCTGCAGGGCAAGGGTCTGCTCGAGCACCTCGATCGTGTGGACGTAGACGTCGGCGTGGTGGTAGCGGTTCTGCTCGACGCCGTGGAGCGCGTGCAGCTCGGGCAGGATCGCCGCGGTCAGGCCGAGATCGTCCATGAGCGCCAGCGAGGCGACGACGCCGTCGCCCGCGACGATCCGCTTGAGCTCGGCGAACACGCGCTCCTGTGCCACCGCAGCGGCGTCGCGGGCGCTCGTGCGCGCCAGCGCCGCGGTCCCCGGCTCGACCGCGAGGCCGAGCTCGGCCGCCAGGCGGACGAGCCGCACGACGCGCAGCGGGTCCTCGGCGAACGCCGACGGGCCGACCGCGCGCAGCCGCCGTGCCGCGAGGTCGCGCTCGCCGCCATGCGGATCGACGCGCGGCCCGCCCGCCAGCGGCTCGGCGATCGCGTTGATCGTGAAGTCGCGCAGCGCGAGGTCCGCGTCCAGCGAGCCGCCGCGCACCGGGCTGAGGTCCACCTGCCATGTCCGGTCGGGCGCGATCACGCGCCAGGACCCGAACGCGTCGGAGAGCTCGAAGACCGGCCCGCGCGCGGCCTTCGCGAGCGCCCGTGCGGCCGCGGCGACGCCGCCGTCGAGGGCGAGGTCGAGATCCGCCGTGGGGCGCCCGAGGATCGCGTCGCGGACCGCGCCGCCGACGAGCCAGGCCGGCCGGCCGCGCAGCACCTCGGCCGCCAGCGCGCGCGGGTCGCTCATCGCGTGCGGCGCCGCAGCTCACCGCCGGGGCGCGCCGTCGCCGTCATGCCGGCTCGCCGTCGTGGTGGTGGACGCGCGGCACCCGCGGCAGCAGCCCGCACGTGATCTCGTAGTTGATCGTGTCCAGGCGCTGCGCGATCTCCTCGACCGCGATCAGCTCGTGGCCCTGCGCGCCGACCAGGACGGCCGGATCCCCCACCGCTGCCGCCGGCGGACTGCCGACGTCGAGCGTGACGTTGTCCATGCTGACCGTGCCCACGAGCGGCCGGCGCGCGCCGCGCACGAGCACGTCGAGGTTGTTCGTCAGCGCGCGGCGCACGCCGTCGCCGTACCCGATCGGCAGGGTCGCCGTGTGTGTCGGCGTCGTCGCGACGAAGCGCCGGCCGTACCCGGCGCTCTCCCCGGGCGCGATCGGCTTGACCGCGCTTACGTAGGACAGCAGCTCCAGCGCGGGCTCCAGCTCGCGCGCGGCGGCATCCTGGTTGAAGGGATCCAGGCCGTAGAGCGCGACCCCGGCGCGGACCATGTCGAAGTGCGAGGCGCGGTCGCGCAGCGTCCCCGCGCTGTTGGCGGCGTGCAGGATGAGCGACGGATGGGCCGCCTTGAGCGGCAGCGCCCATTGCGAGAAGCGCTCCAGCTGGCGGGCGAAGAACCGGTCGCCGCGCTCGTCGGCGGTCGCGAAGTGCGTCATCGCGCCGGCGAGGTAGACGCCGTCGGTCGCCAGCGCCGTCTCGGCGACGCGGGTCGCGACCGCCGCGTCGCGCGTCCCCAGGCGCCCCATGCCGGTGTCGAGCTTGACGTGGACCGATCCGCCGCCGCGTGCGGCCACGGCGGCCACGAACGCCTCGTCCCAGGCGACGACGTCGGCGTCGGCGCCGAGCGCCACGTCGAGCTCGGATGGGGTGAGCGCCCCCATGACGAGGATCGGCGCGTGGATTTCGGCGTCGCGCAGCTCGGCCGCCTCGCCGGCCGCCGCCACGGCGAGCCACGTGGCTCCACCGGCGAGCGCGGCGCGCGCGCTGGGGACGGCACCGTGGCCGTAGCCGTCGGCCTTGACGACCGCGCACAGCGCGGCACCCGGCAACCCGTCCATCGCGCCCGCGCCGAGCTCGCGCCGCATGCGCGCGGCGTTGCGCTCGATCGCCGCGAGGTTGACGCGGGCGACCGCGCGAACTCCCACGTCCTGCTGGACCGCCATCGCGCGCGAAGGCTACTCGCCGGCGGCCGCCGGCTCGCCCTGCACGGCCCGCGGCAGCGCCTCGATCACGTCGCGCGCGATCACGCCGCCGGCGCCGTGCTCGGCGGCCGCGACGCGCCCGGCCGCCGCGTGGCGGCGCACGCCCGCGCACGCCGCGGCGAACGGATCGAGGCCCTTCGCCAGATGCGCGCCGATGATGCCGCTCAGGACGTCGCCGGTGCCGGCGGTGGCCAGGCCCGGGGCGCTGAGGTCGTTGACGGCGACCATGCCGTCGGGACGCGCGACGATCGTGTCGTCGCCCTTGAGCACGACGATCGCCCGCGCGCGCCGCGCCGCCTCGCGAGCACTGTGCAGGCGGCGACGCGCCACCTCCTCGCTCGCGATGCCGAGCAGCCGTGCGAGCTCGCCGGCGTGCGGCGTGAGGATCGTCGGGCGGGCGCGGGCGGCCAGCGTGTCGAGCGCGCCGGCGTGTGCGTTGAGGCCGTCGGCGTCGAGCAGCAGCGGCACCTCCGCGCGGGCGGCGAGCTCGCGCAGGAAGGCGAACGCGCCGTCGCTGCGGCCCGCGCCGGGGCCGAGCACGAGCGCGCCCGCCCGCGCCAGCGCCGCCAGCGCGTCGTCGACCGTGGCCGCCGCGAACGCGCCCGCGCCATCGTCGGCGAGACCATGGGTCATGACCTCCAGCAGCCGGATCTCGAAGATCGGCTCCAGCGACGCCGGCACGATCGCCGTCACGTAGCCCGCTCCGGCGCGCATCGCCGCCTCGGCGGCCAGGCAGGGTGCGCCGGTCAACCCGCGCGAGCCTCCGGCGACGACGACGTGCCCGGAGCTGAACTTCGTGCCGGCGGTCTCGCGCGCGGGCACGAGCGCGTGGACGCGGTCGGTCAGCAACCCGGCGTCGGCCGCCACCGGGGCGCCGGCGGGGATCCCGATGTCCACGACGATGCGCTCGCCGGCGGCCTGCTTGCCCGGAGCGATCCAGTGGCCGGGCTTCGCGGCGGCGAACGTCACGGTCGCGCTGGCGACCACCGACACGCCGGCCGCCTCGCCGGTCGAGGCGGCGACGCCGCTGGCGATGTCCGCGGCGACGATCGGCCCGTCGAAGATGGCGAGCGCCTCGACCGCGTCGGCCGCGGCGCCCCGCGGTGTCCCCTCGAAGCCGGTGCCGAGGATCGCGTCGATGACGACGCTCGCGCCGGTGAGCGCGACCGGGTCGAACGGCTCGTGGGCGCCCTCCAGCCGGCGCAGGTTCTCGGCCGCGTCGCCGGCGTACTCGCCGGGCTCGGCGAGCAGCAGCACGCGCACCTTGCGCCCGAACCCGCGCAACATGCGCCCCGCCACGATGCCGTCGCCGCCGTTGTTGCCCTTGCCGCAGACGATCGCGACGAGCCCGCGCGGCACGAGCCGGTCGGTGTGCACGGTGAGGCCGGCGCCGGCGCGCTCCATGAGATCCAGCGACGGGATCCCCTGCTCCTCGATCGCCCAGCGGTCGATCGCCCGCATCTGCTCGGCGCCGTAGAGCGGCTCGAGCCAGTCGGGAAGCCGCGCGTCCGCCCCGGCCGTGGTCACGGTCGGCGCACCATCGCGACGGCGCCCGCCGTCGCCTTGGAGTGCGTCATCGAGATCTCGACCTGCACGCCGAGCTCGCCGAGCGCGCCGTGCAATGCCACGCCGGTCTGCGCCCCCTCCCCGACCACCTCGATGTCGCGCGGGTTCCAGGCTTCCAGCCGTAGTGCCTTGGCGACCGCCTCCTTGGCACAGAAGCGGGCGGCGAGGTGCTGGCCGGGTCGCGCGCGCGCCGCCGCGTAGGCGCGCTCGCCGTCGGTGAACAGGCGATCGGCGAGCCCCGGCCGGCGTTGGAGCGCCTGCTCCATGCGTTCGATCTCCAGCAGGTCGATCCCGATCCCCACGGCTCGCCCGCCCCGCCGCTACTCGACCGTGACCGTCTTGGCGAGGTTGCGCGGCTGGTCGACGTTCAGGCCGCGCTTGCGGGCGACGTAGTAGGCGAACAGCTGCAGCGGGATGACCGCCAGCAGAGCCTGCAGCATCCAGTCGGTGCGCGGGATGTAGATGACCTCCTCGGCGACGGGCTCGAGGCGGTCATCGCCCTCGGTGGCGATGGCGATGACGTGCGCGCCGCGCGCGCGGACCTCCTGGATGTTGGAGATCATCTTGTCGAGGATCGGCATGTCGGTCGCGACGCAGACCACCGGGGTGGACTCGTCGAGCAGCGCGATCGGCCCGTGCTTCATCTCGCCGCCGGCGTAGGCGTCGGTCGCGATGTAGGAGATCTCCTTGAGCTTCAGCGCGCCCTCGAGCGCCACGGCGCGGCCGACGTGCCGGCCGAGGTACAGGTAGAACTCGGAGTCCGCGTGGCGCTCGGCGGCGGCCTTGACGGGCGCGTCGAGACGGTCGATGAGCTCGGTGATGCGGTTGGGCAGGTGCTTGATCTCCCCCACGAGCTCGGCGATCCGCGCGGGCGCCATCGTGCCGCGCAGCTCGGCGAGGCGCAGCGCGAGCAGGTACATCGCGGCGACCTGGCAGACGAACGTCTTCGTCGCGGCGACGGAGACCTCGAGTCCTGCCCGGGTGTAGAGCACGCCGTCGGCCTCGCGCGTGGCCTGCGAGCCGACGACGTTCGTGCACGCCAGCACCTTCGCGCCGCGCTCCTGGGCCAGGCGCATCGCCGCGAGCGTGTCCGCGGTCTCGCCGGACTGCGTGATGCCGATCACGAGCTCTCGATCGCTGACGATCGGATTGCGGTAGCGCCACTCCGACGCGATGTCCATGTCGACCGGGATCCGCGCCCACTCCTCGATCGCGTAGCGGCCGATCAGGCCGGCGTGAAACGACGTGCCGGCGGCGAGGATGAGGATCGCGGTCGATGTTCTGCAGCAGCGACTCGTCGAGCTCGGCCTCGGCGAGGTCGACGCCGCTCCCGCGCGCCGTGCGGTCGGCGATGGTCTCGGCTACGGCGTCCGCCTGCTCGTGGATCTCCTTGAGCATGAACGTCTCGTAGCCGCTCTTCTCGGCGGTCGCCTCGTCCCAGTCCACGTGCGTGATCTCACGCTCCAGCGGAGTGCCGTCGGGCGTGAGGAACTGCACGCCGTCGGCGCGCAGCACCACGATCTCGCCGTTCTCGATGAACTGCACGTCGCGCGTGTGCGCGAGGAAGGCGGGGACGGCGGAGCCGAGGAACTGCTCGCCGTCGCCGCGGCCGACGATCAGCGGGCACTCCTTGCGCGCCCCCACGAGGGTGCCCGGCTCGTCGGCGCTCATCGCGACGAACGCGTAGTGGCCCTCGAGCTCGTTGTAGGCGGCGCAAACGGCCTCGGTGAGGCTGCCCAGCGCCATGTGGTGGGAGATGAGGTGGGCGATGACCTCTGCGTCCGTCTCCGACGTGTAGTCGGCGCCCATGTCGGTCATGCGCTGCTTGAGCGACAGGTAGTTCTCGACGATCCCGTTGACGACGACGTGGACGCGGTCGCTCGTGTCGAAGTGCGGATGGGCGTTGGACTCGGTCACGCGACCGTGCGTGGCCCAGCGGGTGTGGCCGATGCCGCTCATCGCGTAGTCCTCGGCGACGGCGACCGCGACGGGCGCCCCGCTCTCGTGCGGATCGGCGCCGCCGCTGCCGTGCGCGACCGCCTCCCTCAGCTTGCTGAGGTTTCCGACCGCGCGCACCGAGGCGATCTCGCCGCCGGTGAGGACCGACACGCCTGCGGAGTCATAGCCGCGGTACTCGAGTTTCTCCAGGCCGGCGAGGAGGATCTCCTGGGCAGGGCGCTGGCCAACGTATCCGACGATTCCACACATGCAAGGAGATTAGGCGAGCGCGCCCCGGTCCCTGCCGCAATGGGTCTGACGGCACCCCCTTGCGGATTCGGATTCGGACGGCCCTGTCGGGACGGCGGCGAGACCCGCACCTCGCCGGCGCGGCCGCTGCCGGCGCGGCGAGCTCCGCGAGCATGACCTGCTCGCGCTCAGCGGGCTTCCTGCCGATACTCCGCCTGTGACGCGTGCGACCGCAGTGCTGGGCGGGCTGGCGGCGCTGCTGATCACCCTTGGGGCGTCCGGGTTCGCGATGTCGTGATCGCTCGTTTGATCGGCGTCGCATTGCTTGCGCTCGTGGTGGCGGCGGTGCTCGTCGCCGTGGCGCGCCCCGAGACGTTCTGGAATCTTGACGGCCCGACCCTCGAGGCCTCGACGAGGACGCCTTCGGCTATGAGGTCGAGAACTGTCGTCAGGTCGACGCCGACAACTGGCGGTGTGCCTACGCCTTCGATGCGCTGAGCGGAGTCGCCGGCGCCATCGGCGTCCGACAGCGCGGCGAGCGCTGCTGGTCGGCAACCACCGACGCTAGGGAGAACTCCCCGTCGAGGTCCAAGGATGGCTGCGCGTCGGCGTGGCAGTTCTTCAGGGCGATGTAGGGGTGCGACCATCCGCGCTTCGACTTCGCGGCGCAACCTCGTGCCGCCGCCGGCGTTGCCCATGCATGCGTTTGCGGCTCATGGTTATCGGTGGGCTGTTGGTCGGCGGCTGTGGTGGGAGCGCGGAGGACCTCCGACCGCCCGGACGCGAGCCAGCCGTGCCGGCGGCGAGCTCGTCCCGCCGGCCACCAGCGTCCGCGGAAACGACACGGCCGCCTCCGAGTCCTCCGCGCAGCGTCCCGACGCGGCTCGTGGGCGGCCCGATCGTGCTCCGCGTCGAGGGCGCGACGCACCGCCCGCTGCTGCGCTACGCGCTCATCTTCCGCCTCAACCGGACCTACCCGAAGTGGCCGAGGGACCCAGAGGATCCTGACGGGCCGGCGCCGCTGCCCCCAGGCGCAGCCGAGCCGCTGGGCAACTGCTCGCTCGCCGGGCTCGACTTCGACTTCACGCGCTCGATCTTCAACTTCGCCCCGAGAGCCCAGTCCGACACGGACAACTGCTTCTTCGGCAGGCTCGATGCTGACCTGCCCGAGGATCCCGACCTCATCGCCAGGCTCGACGCAATCCCCGACAGCGGGCGCGTACGCGTGCGCCTGCGCCCACTGACGCCCGGTCGCCACGGAAGACCCGCGTACGGTCCGCGCTACGTGCGTCGCCCGCACATCATCCCGGCACGCGTCAGACCGCACGACTACGAAGTGACGGGCTACCGCGGCCGCTCGACACCGGGCCTGTACCTCGAGGTCGCGTCGCGCCGGGCGCTCGACGCGCTCAAGCGCATCGGCTGCTCCGCGACGGTCCTGTCCTGACGACGAACACCGCCCGCCCCCGGTTGCGGTCGGTCGGTCGGGCCGGCTGCGCGACCGTCCCTTGGGCCGGGGATCCGGTGGGGGTTTCACATCTGCACAGAATCTGCGTACCGAGCGCTTACTGTGGCGGCGGTGCGGACGGGTATCGCGAGCTGCGGAGATCCGTGCGTCGGCGCATGACCCACCGGCTGCCGGTCATCGCGAGCGCCGCGAGCATCGTCGTCGGGATCGCCGCCTGCGGCGAGAGCCCGAGCAGGATTCGAGGATGCGCCAGACCGGCGCGGACCCAAACGCCGGTGCAGTCGCCTGACAAAGGACACCCATGAAGCCCCTTCTCCTCATCCTCACCGCCCTCCTTGCCACCGCGATCGGCGTGGGCGCCATCGTGCTCGGCGAGGCCGATGATTCCCCCGGCCTCCAGGGCCTGGGCGTCCTGCTCGTCATCGGCACTCTCGCGCTCGGCGGCAGGAGCGCCCGCCGCAGCAGGTAGCACGGCCGCGCGTGTGACCCGGCGCACCGCGTCCGCCCTGCGGGTGCGCTCAGCCGCCGGACTCGACGATCTCCACCAGCCGTCCGCAGACGGCCTCGGTCTCCTCCTCCGTCGGCGCCTCGACCATCACCCGCACGAGCTGCTCGGTTCCCGACGCACGCACGAGCACGCGTCCGCGGCCCTCCAGCGCCGTCGACTCCCGCTCGACCGCCGCGCGCAGCGCCTCGCCGGCCATCGCCGCGTCGCGGTCGGCGACGCGCACGTTGACGAGCTTCTGGGGCAGCTTGTCCATCGCGTCGCGGTCGGCGAGGTCGCGGCCGGCGAGCGCCTCGAGCGTCAGCAGCGCCGAGGCGATCCCGTCGCCGGAGGGCACGAAGCCCATGTCGATGATGTGGCCGGACTGCTCGCCGCCCAGGCCCCAGCGGCGGGCGCGCAGCTCCTCGAGCACGTAGCGGTCGCCGACGGCGGTCGTCGCGACCTCGACGCCGGCCTCGCGCATCGCGGTGTGGAAGCCGAAGTTCGTCATCACCGTGACGACGACGCCGTTGCCCGGCAGGCGGTCGTGGGCTCGCAGGTGCAGCGTGGCGAGCGCGACGAGCTCGTCGCCGTCGACGATCACGCCGTTGCGGTCGATCGCCAGGAGGCGGTCGCCGTCGCCGTCGAAGGCGAAGCCGAGGTCATGCCCGCCGCCGGTGACCGCCGCGACGATCGCCTCGGTATGGGTCGAGCCGCACCCGTCGTTGATGTTGCGCCCGTCGGGCTCGGCGGCCATCACGGTCACCGTCGCCCCCAGCCGGCGGAAAATCTCCGGCGCACAGCGGTGGGTCGAGCCGTTGGCGCAGTCGAGGACAACGTCGACCCCCTTCAACGAGAGGCCGGCGAATCGCTCCTGCAGCGCGCGCAGGTAGTCCTCGTCGGTCCCGCGCAGCGGCGTGATCGAGCCCATCCGCGCGGGCACGGCGCGCGGCGGCGCATCGAGCTGCCCCTCGATCGCCAGCTCGGTGTCGTCGGAGAGCTTGAAGCGATCGGCGCCGAAGAACTTGATCCCGTTGTCCTCGAACGGGTTATGCGACGCCGAGATCACGGCCGCGAGGTCGAAGCCGTAGCGCCCGAGCAGCAACGGCGCTGCGGGCGTCGGCAGCACGCCGCCGAGCAGGACGTCGCCGCCGGCCGAGGCGATCCCTGCGGCCAGCGCGGACTCGAGCATCGGGCCGGACTCCCTGGTGTCGCGGATGACGAGCACGCGCGGGTGCTCGCCACCGATCTCACGGGTGGCCGCGCCGCCGAGAGCGAGCGCGAGCTCCGCGGTCAGCACCTCGCCGGCGACGCCCCGGACACCATCGGTGCCGAAGAGCTTGCGCATCGGGGCGGACCTGTACGCGGCGAAGCGCCGCTAGCGCTTGCTGAACTGCGGCCGCTTGCGGGCCTTCTTCAGCCCGGCCTTCTTGCGCTCCTTGACGCGCGGGTCGCGCGTGAGGAAGCCGCGGCGCTTGAGCTCGCCACGCAGGTTGGGATCGGCCTCGAGCAGCGCGCGGGAGATGCCGTGGCGCAGGGCGCCGGCCTGGGCGCTGACGCCACCGCCGTGCACGCGGACCACGACGTCCATGCGGTCCTCGTAGCCGACGGCCTCCAGCGGCTGGCGGATGTTCCGGCCCAGCGCCGGGCGCGGGAAGTACGCGTCGAGCGTCTTGCCGTTGACGAGGTAGTTGCCGGCTCCGGGGCGCAGGATGACGCGGGCGACGGCGGTCTTGCGCTTGCCGGTCGCGCGGTAGCGGGCGCCGGCCGCGAGGTCGATGACGGCGGCGACCGGCTGCTCGTCGGCGCGGTCCTCCTCGGCGGCGGCTGCGGCCGCCTCGGCTGCTTCGGCTTCCTCGCGGGCAAGCGGATCGGCGCCTTCGAGCACGATGTCGACCTCGAGGTCGGCGCCGGGGATGGCGGGCTTCACGCGCGGGACGGCGGGCTCGTCGTCCTCGTCGTCGAGGTCCGTCTCGAGCGCAGGCGCAGCGGGGGCGGCAGGCTCGTCGGCGGGAACGGGAGTGGAGGCCTCGGCCTCCGGCGTGGGCGCCGCGGCCTCTTCGGCCTCGGGCGGCTCGACGCTCTCGTCGATCACGACTTCAGCTCCATCGGTTGCGGTTTCTGGGCCTGGTGAGGATGCTCCGGCCCGGCATAGATCTTGAGCTTCGTGAGCTGCTTGCGGGCGAGGCGGTTGCGGGGCAGCATGCCCTTGACCGCGAGGCGCAGTACCTCCTCGGGGCGTCGCTCGAGCATGTCGTTGAGCGTGCGCGTCTTCAGCCCGCCGGGATAGCCCGAGTGGCGGTAGTACATCTTGTCGGCACGCTTGTTGCCGGTCACCGCGATCTTCTCGGCGTTGATCACGACCACGAAGTCGCCGGTGTCGACGTGCGGGGTGTAGGTCGGCTTGCGCTTGCCGCGCAGCGTGTCGGCGATCTGGGTCGCCAGGCGCCCGAGCGTCAGCCCGGTGGCGTCGACGACGAGCCAGTTGCGCTCGCGATCGTTGGCGTTGGCGACGTAGGTCTTCATGGCGTGAAAAAGGCCACGCGAACTTCCGCGCGGCGAGTCAGCAGTGTAGAGAATCCGAAACGACATCGGGTTTGCAGGGGGATCCGGTGGCTTCGCGTCACCTCGATCCGGTACGGTCCTGCCCAGCAGATCGCCGGAACGCGCTCGTTCACGGGTGCTTGCGGGGGGACGATCGAATATCTGGGGGTTGGTCGAGCTGAGGCGCGGTGCCGTCGTGGTCGTATGCGGAGCAGGGCTCGTCGGCCCCGCGACCGCGTCCGCGGCACCGGGCGGCACCTATGCGTCTGACCCCGCGAAGATCACCTCCGTGTCGTGCGTGAAGGCCTGCGCCAGCGCCGCCGCGGCGAAGCCCGGCAGCCTGCTGCGCGTCCGCGGCACGAGCATGCGCGAGGTCGCGAAGATCGTCTTCCTCGGCGGCGGCGGCCACACCGACAACGCCACCGTGACGGTCACCCGGGCGCGCCGCAAGAGCGTCGACGTCGTCGTGCCCGAGAAGGCCACGAGCGGCCGCCTGCGCGCGATCAACGGCGACGGAGCGCGCTCCGCGCCCAGCCGTGCGTCGGTGTCGGTTCAGCGCGCGGCGTCGAGCTCGGCCGCGCTCGACGCCCGGGTCATCGGGCGCCGCGTGTACTACGACGCGGCGCGCCCGGCACGGATCGACCTGATGGCCCGCCGTGCGATGTCGGTGACCGTGGCGCTCGTACGCGTCATCGACGGCGTCACCGTCATGGCGTGGCCGGTGGCGCTCGCGGAGGAGGAGGTCAGCTCGATCACCTGGGACGGCCGCGTCGACGGAGCGCCGCAGCCGGCCGGTCGCTACGAGTTCCGCGTGTCCGAGGCGGCCGACGGCACCGGCACCGTCGCGGCACCGGCAGGCGCGGCGCAGGTGTTCGCCGGCGGCGGCTTCGACCTCGTCGACCACATCTTCCCCGTCCGCGGGCACCACAGCTACGGCACCGGTGAGGCGGCGTTCGGCACGCAGCGAAACGGCCACATCCATCAGGGCCACGACGTCTTCGCGCGCTGCGGCACGCCGATGGTCGCCGCACGCGGGGGCGTCGTGAGGCGCAGCGGGTTCGAGCGCGCCGCCGGCAACTACGTCGTCATCGACGGCGACGGCACGGATGTCGACTACGTCTACATGCACCTGCGCGAGCCGTCGGCGCTGACGCAGCGCGCACGCGTGATGACGGGCCAGCCGATCGGCAACGTCGGCCAGACCGGCGACGCGAAGGGCTGCCACCTGCACTTCGAGCTGTGGAGCGGACCGGGCTGGTCCACCGGCGGCGCGCCGGTCGATCCGCTGCCGTTCCTGAAAGCCTGGGACGCCTACAGCTGACATCCGCCCGCGCGAGCGCCGAAGCCGGTGGCGAGGGCGCGGGTGTTGAAGCGCAGAGCGCCGAGGTACGTGGCGCCGGGGCTGCCCGGCGCGCCGAGCGTGTCGGCATAGAGCGCGGGGCCGACCGTCGCCCCCGCGTCGCGGGCGACGGCGCGGGCGAGCCGGGCGCTGCTCGAGCCTTCCGGGAAGATCGTCCGCACGCCGGTCGCGCGGATCCTGCGCACGAGGCGCGCGACCTCGCCCGCCGACGCCTGGGCCTGCGTGGAGAGCGCGGGGATCACGGTGCCGACGACCTCGATGCCGTAGCGGTCGGCGTAGGGGCCGAGGGCGTCGTGGTCGGTGACAAGCCTGCGCCGAGCGGTCGGGATCGAGGCCATGCAGGCCGCGATCGCGGCGTCGAGTGAGCGCAGGCGCCTGAGGTAGCCGGCGGCGTTGGCGGTGTAGTCCGCGCGCCCGCCGGGATCGGCCGCGATCAGCACCTCGCGGATGCGTCCAACGGCCGCGATCGCGTTGCGCGGGTCCTGCCACCAGTGCGGGTCGACCGCGCCCTCGGCGCGGCGGGTGCGGACGGCGTCGATCAGCGTCGTGGTGCGCGCATCCGATCCGGCGTTGTCGAGAACGCCGTCGAGCCAGTCGTCCAAGCCGCCTCCCGAGCGCAGCACGACGGCGGCGCCGGCGACGGCCTTGACGTCGCTGGGGCGCGGCTCGTACTCGTGCGGATCGGAGTTGGGGCGCAGGATCTGACGCACCTCGGCGCGCTCGCCGGCGACCGCGCGTGCGAGGTCGGCGACCTGCGTCGTCGTCGCGACCGCGGTGCGCGCGTCGCCCGCGCCTGCTCCCCCGCCCGAAGCACACGCAGCCAGCAGCGCGGACGTCAGGCCGGCGATGGCGAGGGCGAGCGTCCGGCGGGCTGGCACCCGCCTGACGCTAGCAGAGAATCATTCTCGTTTAGCTGAGCTGCGGCGTCAGGCCGGAGAGGCCACGCCGGACGAGCTCGAGTCGCGTCCGTTGGCGACGTCGTCGCCGCCGATGGCGGCCGTGGCCTTCGCCGTGACCAGGTGGTACAGGATCAGGACCTGGGTGATCGCCAGCGACTCGGAACGGTGCGCGTCGTCGGTGCCGACCGCGAACAGCCCGAGTTGCTCGGTGCGCAGATGGCGGGCGAAGTGCATCTGCTCCCAGATGGCTTCCTCGATGGCGGCGCCGCGTTCGCTGTCGATCTCGCCCGGGATCCGGATGCGGCGCTCCGACGCGCGCTGCTCGACTTCGATCGCATCGGCCCCGCCCTCCAGCGAAGAGAGGTCGGGGTGCGGCAGGCCTTCGCGCAGGGTGAGCACCGCGTCGAGATGGTCGGGGTCGTCCTTCACGCCGGGCTGGAAGGCGACGACGATGTCCGCGCGCGAGCGCTGCGGACGGATGAATGCCTCGGAGTCGGGCTCGCGCACGTCCAGCTCGGCGAGCACCTGCTCCTCGGTATAGCCGCGCTTGGTCGTGTCGCGCTTGACCTTCCACTCCCTGCGCAGCTCTTCCGGGGGGTTGAGGTACACGCGCACGTCGAAGAGCGAGGCCAGCTCGCTCGTGTGATAGCCGAGCAGACCCTCGATGAGGATGAACCTCTGTGGCGCGACGTAGTCGGGCCGGCCGAACGTACCGTCGCTGTGGCGGTAGTGCGGCTTGAGGATCGGCTCGCCCTTGCGCAGGTGGGCGATGTGCTGCTCGATGATGTCCATGTAGTTGCACTCGGGATTCAGCGGCGTGATCGCGTGCTCCTTGCGCTCCTCGCGGTCATAGCAGTGGTAGTCGTCCATCCCGATGTGGGTGACGTTCTCCGTGCCGAGGATCTCGACAAGCCCCTTGGTGAGCGTTGTCTTTCCCGTCGCTGAATCTCCGACGACGCCGAGGATGATCGGGCGTGCCATGTTGCTTCTCCCCTGTCCGTGTCGGGCCGAAGCGCGCAACCTTAGCGCCTTGGTGGCGTTCAACATGGCCTGCGCAACAAAGTCAGCCGTCGCGCAGCCGCGCCATCAGCGCGAGGCCGGCGCGCAGCACCGCCGCGAGCAGTAACAGCGTGACGAGGAGGGCGGGGACGACCGCGTCGCCGCCGACCTGACGGACGAGGTTGGCCTGCCACAGCGAGAGGTAGCGACGGTAGTCGTCGTCGCGTGCGCGGCGTTCGCCGATCGCGTCGAGCGAGTTGTCCGCCAGGCGCGGCAGCTCGCGGTACTGGCGCACGATCTGCGGCCCGACGGTGCCGGGCGCGCGGTCGATGAGCTGCATCCCCGGCGGCGCGAGCACCGCGGAGAACGAGATCGCGAAGCCGAGCGCGAACAGCGCGCAGGCCAGCCGGATCCGCTGCCGGCCGGCGCCGATCCAGGGCGCCAGCGCGACGAGCAGCACCGCCACGCCGGGAATGACGAGCCGCGGCCCCCAGCTCCAGCCGCCCTGCCACGAGTGCCATGTCGCGGCCAGCACGAACGTCACGGCGAACAGCCCCAGCAGCAGCGCGGCCGTCAGCCGCTCACGGCGCCACAGCGCGACGAGCGCGAACGGCGCGAGCACGAGCACGGGCGCGAACAGCAGCAGCGACTTCTCCGCGTCGAACAGCAGCCCGCCGGCCCCCTCCAGCAGCGGCGTCGTGAAGCCCGGGTCGACCGGCGGCCTGTAGCCGAACTCGAGCGGGTCGTGGAAGCGGTAGACGTTGTAGGCGACGGTGATGATCGCCGCGATCGCGAGCGGCGGGATCGTTCGCGCGATCGCGCGCACGCCGTCTCCGCGCAACGCCATGAAGCCGAGCAGCAGCGGCGCGAACGCCGCCGACTGAGGGCGCGCGAGCACGGCGGCGGCGAGCGCCACGGCGGCCTGCTGCTCGTGCCCGGCGAGTGCGCGCTCGACCATGACGACGAGCCCGAGCGCGACGAGCGGCTCGGTGAAGAAGTCGCGGCCGTAGGGCAGCAGGTAGGTGCCGAGCACGATGCCGGCGCCGACGAGCGCCGCTGCCGCCCGCGGCGCGCCGAGGCGGCGGCCGAGCAGGAACAGCGCGCCGGCCAGCGCCCCTCCCACCAGCGGCATGATCGAGGCCGCCGCGGCGGCCTCGACGAGATCCACGCGACCGGTGAGCGCGCCGATCGGCTGTGCGACGAGCACCGGCACGATCGACAGCAGCGGCAGCAGCAGCCCGTACTTCGAGTAGTACGCCGTGCCGTCGTGTCCGGGCACGCCGAGGTTCTCGCGCACCGCCAGAGACCCGTCGTGCACGATCGACTGCGCCACGGCGAGCATCGAGTTGCCGTCGAGGACCGTGACCTGCGCCTGTCCGACGAGCAGGAGGAAGAGGGCGACGGCGCCGCCCAGCCGGAGCGCGACGCCGCGGTTGTCGCGCGCCGCAACCATTGCGGGCGAATCTACCCAAGCGGTGTCGCGGCCGTCTGGTTCAGTTGAATAGCCGCATCGGCGTCTCGTTCTTGATCCCGGCGTATAACGAGGCGGCGACGATCGCTGAGGTGTTGGCGCGGATCGATGCGTTGGGGCTGGATGCGCAGATCGTCGTCGTCGACGACGGTTCGACGGATGCGACGGCGTCGATCGTGCAGGCCTACGTCGCGGCGGGGCATCCGCATGTGGAGTTGTTGCGCCAGGCCAATCGCGGCAAGGGGTCGGCGGTGCGGTTGGCGGCCGGCCAAGTGCGGATGGAGATCGCGGTCATCCAGGACGCCGACATGGAGTACGACCCGGCGGATGTGATCGCGTTGATCGCGCCGATTCAGGCGGGCGTCGCCGATGTGGTGTACGGGTCGCGGTTGAGTGGTGGGGCGCCGCAGCGCGCGTACATGTTCTGGCATCTGGTCGGCAATCGGTTTTTGTCGTTGCTGACGGGGGTGTTGTTCAACACGACGCTGAGCGACATGGAGACCGGCTACAAGGCGTTTCGCTCCGAGGTGTTGGCGTCGTTGCGCCTGACGCGCGATGACTTCGGCATCGAGCCGGAGATCACCGGGGAGATCTGCCGGCGCAAGCTGCGCATCTACGAGATGCCGATCTCCTATTACGGCCGCACCTATGCCGAGGGCAAGAACATCACCTGGCGCGACGGCCTGAAGGCCGTGTGGGTGCTGTTCGCCGTGCGGTGTCGCCGGCGGTGACCGCGCGCCGCGGCATGCGGCCGCTGCTGGTCCTCGTCGGTCTGGCGATCACCGTCGTCTGCATGTACATCGCGGTGCGCGGCGTCGAGCTCGGCGACGCGGCCGACGCGCTGCGCGAGAGCGACCTCGTCTGGCTCGTCCCGGCGCTTCCCGTGTTCGCCGCCGCGATCGCGCTGCGCGGCGTGCGCTGGTGGGCGCTCTACGACACAGAACAGCGACCGTCGCTGCGCGCGGTCATGTACGCGCTGCTCGTCGGCTACTTCTTCAACAACATCCTGCCCGCGCGCGCCGGCGAGGCGGCGCGCGTGATCGCGCTGAACAGCCGCACGCGGACGCCGCTGGCCGAGATCGTCGGGACCGTCGTCGTCGAGCGCGTCTTCGACGTCCTCGCGCTGCTGCTCGTGCTGCTGTGCGCCTACCCCTGGCTGCCGGAGATCTCCTGGCTGCGCAACGCGGCGATCCTCGGCGCGATCGTCACAGCGATCCTCGCGGTGCTGATCGTGGTCATCGTGCGCTACGACGCGCGTGCGGTGCACTGGCTGCTCAGCCCGCTGCGGCGCATCAGGCGGCCCGGCTTCGCCGAGCGCGTCGAGGCTGCGGCGATCAGCGGCACGCGCGGGCTCGTCGCCCTGCGCAACCCGGCCATCGCCCTGCGCGGCTTCGTGCTGACGTTCGCGTCCTGGGGCGTCCTCGCGATCTCCTACTGGATCCTCATGGACGCCTTCCACCTCGACCTGCCGCTTGCCGCCGCGATCCTCGTGACCGTCGCGATCAACCTCTCGCTCGTCCTGCCGTCGAGCCCGGCCGCGCTCGGCGTCTTCGAGGCCGCGACGATCATCGCGCTGAACGCCTTCGACGTCCCGCACGCCGACGCGCTCTCCTACGCGCTCGTCCTGCACCTGCTCAACCTCGTCCCGTTCCTGCTCATCGGGGCGGTGCTGCTGGGTCCCGCCGCGCTGCGGCGCAGGCGCTGACCGGCGGCGGCCGGAGAGCGGTGCGACATCATCACGGGATGAGCGACAAGGACGAGACGAAGCCGGCCGCCGGGCCGACGGACCTCCGCGAGGCGATCGGCGGCCCGCTCGGGATGGCCGAGACCTCGCTTCCCGCGGTCGCGTTCGTCGTTGCCTACACGGCCTCCGGCTCGGACACGGACACGGCCGCGATCGTCGCGGTCGGGCTCGCGCTCGTGCTCACCGTCGCGCGCCTGGCCAGACGCGAGTCGCCCGTTCACGCGCTGTCGGGGCTCATCGGCGTGGGCTTCGCGGCGTTCGTCGCCACGCGCAGCGGGCGCGCCGAGAACTTCTTCCTGCCCGGACTGCTGGCCAACGCCGCGTACGCGTCCGCGTTTCTCATCTCGATCGCCGTCAAGCACCCGCTCGTCGGGGTGATCGTCGCCAACCTCGACGGCGAGGGCAGCGCGTGGCGCCGCGACCCGGAGCGGGCGCGGAGCTTCGTGCTGGCGACGTGGCTGTGGGCGGGGCTCTTCGGGCTGCGCCTGCTCGTGCAGCTGCCGCTGTACCTCACGCACAGCGTCGTGGCGCTCGGCGTCGTGAAGACCGCGATGGGCCTGCCGCTGTTCGGGATCGGCCTCTGGCTGACATGGCTGCTCGTGCGCCGCCATCGCGAGCCCGCGGCCGTCGGGGCCTGACCCCCGCCGGTAGCCTGCGTCGCTGCGGCGAACGATCTTCCGAGGAGGCGTTTGATGGCGGTAGCGAGCAGCGCGACGACGGTGTGGGAGGGCGATCTCGGCCACGGGTCCGGCGTGACGAGCCCGCAGAGCGAGGCGTTTGCGGCGACGGACGTGTCGTGGGCATCGCGCACGAAGCGCGCCGCCGGCAAGACGAGTCCCGAGGAGCTGCTCGCCGCGGCGCACTCGGCGTGCTACTGCATGGGGCTCTCCCACGAGCTCGGCGAGGCGGGGACGCCGCCCGGAAGGCTCGAGGCGACGGCGACGGTCGAGTTCGTCCCCGGCGAGGGCGTGACGTCCTCGCACATCGTCGTCACCGGCAGCGTGCCGGGCATCGACCAGACGACGTTCGCCGCCGCCGCGGCCGCCGCGGGCGAGGGGTGCCCGATCTCCGGCGCCCTGAAGGGCAACGTCGAGATCACCGTGGAGGCGACGCTCGAGGGCTAGATGATTCCGCGAGTGCGCTCGAGGTGGCGCAGGACGAGCTGCACCACCGCCTCGGGCTGGTCGAGCGCGAGCAGGTGCCCGGCGCCGGCGAGCTCGTGCAGCGTCGCGTCGGGCAGCTCGGCGTGCAGGCGCCGGGCGATCTGCTCGAAGTCGGCGACGTCGTGGACGCCGTAGGCGATCGTCGCGGGAACGGCGATCTCGCTCAGCCGGGCCGACACCGGCGGATCGGGCTCGTCGGACTCGGCGCCCTCGCGCAGCTGCAACGCGAACGCGTCGCGCTGCATCTCGGCGACGAGGGCCTGCACGTCGGGCCGGCTGCGGCTCGCCCACATGCGCACGTTGACCTCGACGGCGTCCTCGACCCGGCCGACCGCGATCGCGGCCTCCTCGGCCTCGGCGAAGGCGAGCAGCGGCGCCGACGGATCGATGTCGGGCAGCGCCGCGGCCAGCAGCACGAGCGACGCGACGCGCGTGGGCTGCGTCGCGGCGAGCTCGAGCGCGACGAGGCCGCCGAAGGAGGCGCCGACGACGTGAGCGCGCTCGATCGAGAGCGCGTCCAGCACTGCCGCGAGGTCGCCGACGGGCGAGAACGTCGCCTTGGCCGAGCGCGAGCGGCCGAAGCCGCGCATGTCGAAGCGCACCACGCGCCGCCGCGCCGCGAGCGCGGGCACGATCGGCTCCCACATGCGCGCGTCCGCGACGCCCGCATGGACGAGCACCAGCGGGTCGCCGGCCGCGTCGGCGGGACCGTCGGACAACCACGCCAGGCGAGCGTTGCGTATCTGCGCGAAGCCGCTGTCGCTCACGCCGGGCGACGCTACCGGCTGCGCGGCTGTGCGGCGGTCGCCGCCGCCGCCGCTCAGCGCCGGCGCGCGGCGAACGTCAGCGTGACGCGAATCGCGGCGGTCTTCGGGACCGGACAGCCGCGATGAAAGCGCGAGACCCGCTTCGTGGTCCCGTCCGCCCGCCGCACGAGGCGCCGGCCGTCGTAGACCCGCCCGCACCAGACCCCGGGTCCGAAGCGCCCGGAGTCCTGGTCCCAGTAGCCCAGCGGCGCGCTGTCGCGGCGGATGCCGACGACGGCCCCCGCGAGCAGGCCGGCGGCGGCGGCCAGCGCGTCGGCCTCGGTGCGGGCCGCGGTGACCGCGCGCGGCAGCGCGCGTGCGCGGGCGGCGCGGACGGCGGTCTCGATCGTCGCGTTCGAGCGGCGGTTGGCCGCGGGTGCGCGGACGCGCGACTGCGCGGTGGCCGTCGAGACGACCGTGTCGACGGCGGGATCGGCCGGCTGGACCGGCGGCGGGCCGCCGCTGGCCAGCGCGATGCCGCCGGCGGCGATGGCGACGGCCGCGGCCGCCGTGAGCGTGACGTAGGTGCGGTTCATGCAGCCAATACGGGCGCGGAATGATGCGCGGTCCCTCGCTCGACGTCGTCGGTTCGCGGATGGCACGAAGTCCCCGCTATGCGGGGAGTTTGCGCCAGTGGCCCGCCGACGCCGGGCCTGGGCCGAACCCGCCGGATGCTACGGGCGGGCGGCTACTCCCACTCGATCGTGCCCGGCGGCTTGGACGTGATATCCAGCACGACCCGGTTGACGTCGCGCAGCTCGTTGATCATGCGCGACGCGATCTGCTCGAGCAGGTCGTAGGGCAGGCGCGCCCAGTCGGCGGTCATCGCGTCGTCGGAGGTGACCGCGCGAATGACGACCACGCTGCCGTACGTGCGCTCGTCGCCCTGCACCCCGACGGTGCGGATGTCGGGCAGCACACAGAAGGACTGCCATAGGTCTCTGTAGAGACCCGCCTTGCGGATCTCGTCCTGCAGGATGTAGTCGCACTCGCGCAGGAGGTCGAGGCGCTCGCGGGTGGCCTCGCCGCCGACGATGCGGATCGCCAGGCCGGGACCGGGGAACGGCTGGCGCCAGACCAGGCGCTCGGGCAGGCCGAGCTCGGCGCCCACGGCGCGCACCTCGTCCTTGAACAGCGCGCGCAGCGGCTCGACGAGATCGAACTGCAGGTCCTCGGGCAGCCCGCCGACGTTGTGGTGGGACTTGATCGTGGCGGCGCCGGTGCCGCCGCCGGACTCGATGACGTCGGAGTACAGCGTGCCCTGGACGAGGAAGTTCGCGTCCCCGATCTTCGCCGCCTCCTCCTCGAAGACGCGGATGAACTCGGCGCCGATCGCCTTGCGCTTCGTCTCGGGATCGCTGACGCCCCTCAGGCGCTCGAGGAAGCGCGTCTCGGCGTCGACGGCGACGAGCGGGACCTTGAAGTGATCGCGAAACGCGGCGACCACCTGCTCGCCCTCGTTCTTTCGCATGAGGCCGTGGTCGACGAACACGCACGTCAGCTGGTCGCCGATCGCGCGGTGCACGAGCAGCGCCGCCACGCTCGAGTCCACTCCGCCGCTGAGGCCGCAGATGACCTTGCCGCCGCCGACCTGCGCGCGGATGCGCGCGATCTGCTCCGTGACGATGCTCTCCGGCGACCACGAGCGGTCGGCCTCACAGATCTCCGCGAGGAAGCGCTCGAGGATCGTCTGGCCGTAGGGCGTATGGACGACCTCGGGATGAAACTGGATGCCGTAGATGCCGCGCTCGACGTTCTCCAGCGCCGCCACCGGCGAGCCCGTCGAGGAGGCCAGCGCGGTGAAGCCCGGCGGCGGCGCGAAGACCGTGTCGCGATGCGACATCCAGCACGTCTGCTCGGCCGGCAGGCCGGCGAGGAGCCGGCCGGGTTCGCGCACCGTCAGCTCCGAGCGGCCGAACTCGCCGACCTCGGCGCCCTCGACCTTTCCGCCGAGCTCGGTCGCGATCAGCTGCATGCCGTAACAGATGCCGAGCACGGGGATGCCGAGCTCGAGCAGCTCGCGGTCCAGCCGCGGCGCGCCGGCGGCGTAGACCGAGGCCGGGCCGCCGGAGAGGATCAGGCCCTTCGGCTTGCGCTTGCGGACCTCCTCGGCCCCGACGTGGTGGGGCAGCAGCTCGCTGAAGACGCCCAGCTCGCGCACGCGGCGCGCGATGAGCTGCGAGTACTGGCCCCCGTAGTCGAGCACGACGACCTCGTCGACAGCCCGCGGGGCCGCGATGTCGCGGACGTCCTCCTCGACGAGCTCGGTCGCCGCGGTCGCCGCCGTCACGAGGCCGTCGCTCATACGTCGGCCAGAGCCGGCTCCTGATGAACCCCGTTCGTGGTCGCCTCGGGTGGCGCCGGAGCGACCGCCCCGCGGGCGCCCATGCCGATGCCCTGCGCGGTCTGCAGCTGCTTGCCCTCTGTCTGCAGCGACGGCGCGATCATCAGCTCGGCGCGGTTGAACTCCGCGATGTCCTTGTAGCCGCAGGTGGCCATCGACGTGCGCAGGCCGCCCATGAGGTTGAACGTGCCGTCGTTCTCGTGCGCGGGGCCGGTGAGGATCTCCTCGACCGACCCGTTCTGCATGGTCTTCACGCGCGCGCCCCGCGGCAGCGTCGGATGGAACGTCGCCATGCCCCAGTGAAAGCCGCGGCCGGGCGCCTCGTAGGCGCGGGCCAGCGGCGAGCCGATCATGACCGCGTCGGCGCCGCAGGCGATCGCCTTGGAGACGTCGCCGCCGTTGCGCATGCCACCGTCGGCGATGACCTGGCAGTACTCGCCGGTCTCGAGCATGTTCTGCGAGCGCGCGCCCGCGACGTCGGCGATCGCCGTCGCCTGCGGAACGCCGATGCCGAGCACGCCGCGCGTCGTGCAGGCGGCGCCGGGACCGACGCCGACGAGCACGCCCGCCGCGCCGGTGCGCATGAGGTGAAGCGCCGTGTGGTAGCTGGCGCAGCCGCCGACGACGACGGGCAGCGGCACCTCGCGGATGAACTCCTTGAGGTTCAGCGGTGGGCGCGTCTCGTCGCTGGAGACGTGCTCGGCCGAGACGACCGTGCCCTGGATGACGAGGATGTCCAGACCGGCATCGAGCGCCGACTCGTAGTACCGGCGCACCCGCTGCGGGGTCAGCGCCGCCGCGACGACGACGCCCTGCTCCTTGATCTCCGCGATCCGCTGCGTGATGAGGTCGGGGATGATCGGCTGCTCGTAGATCTTCTGCATCTCGCGCGTGGCCGCCTCGTTGGGCAGCTGCGCGATGCGCTCCAGCTGCTCCTCGGCGTCCTCGTAGCGCGTGAAGACGCCCTCGAGATTGAGCACGGCGAGGCCCCCGAGCTTGCCGATCAGGCCCGCGGTGTGCGGTGAGACCACGCCGTCCATCGCCGAGGCCAGAAGCGGCAGCTCGAAGCGATAGTCGCCCAGCTTCCACGAGATGTCCACGTCGTCGGGATCGCGCGTGCGCCGGGACGGCACGATCGCGATGTCGTCGAAGCCGTATGCGCGGCGGGCTTTTTTCCCGCGTCCGATCTCAATCTCCATTAAGCAATCCTAGGCGTGGTGGCGGACAAAACGACCCCGCACAGGCGGGGCCGGGGACGACGAGTTCCGCACTTTGCGGGCGGCGGCAGCGCGCACTTCGAGCTTAGCAACGGGTTTATGGAGTCCTGGCGGCGGCGTGCGTGTCGGGATGGATGCCAGACACGGGTGGGCGTGGATGTCGGGAGGGGGTGATCCAGGGCGTTCCGCGAGTTCCTGGCTCACCCCCTCCCGCCACCACGCCTGGTTTGGGTGACGCTCCGACACCACGGGCGCGCAGGGCCGGGGCGCTGCTCTCACGCGCTGGTGGAGGGAAGCGGGGTCGGAGCGGGTGCAGCGGCCGTGTCAGCCGACGAACTCGATCTCGACGGCCTCGCCGGCCTCGATCCCGTCGCGGTCCTCGGGCACGAGCGCGAGCGCGTCGACATTGAGCATCGACGTGAGGATGTGCGACTCCTGGGAGGCCGTCGGGCGCACGTGCCAGCCGTCGTCCTGCAGCGTCGTGCGGCAGCGGATGACGGTCGTGCGGCCGACGGCGCCCTCCAGCGGCTCGTCGGCGGTGGCCTTCAAGGGATGGTGCTCGCCGCTGCGCCCGAGCATCGCGTCCATCGCCGGCACGACGAAGAGGCGAAAGGCCATCAGTGCCGAGACCGGGTTGCCCGGAAGCGCGAAGACGAGCGTGCCCTCCTCGCCGACGGCGAACGTCGTCGGACGGCCGGGCTTGAGCTTCACGCCGGCGAAGACCTCGCGGTAGCCGAGGCGCGCGAGCGCCGGGCGGACATGGTCGTGCGGGCCGACGGACACGCCGCCGGTGGTGATGAGGATGTCGACGTCGCGCAGCGCGGCGCTCAGCACCGAGACGGTGGCCTCGAGGTCGTCGCCGACGCGCACGCGGGTGACGAGCTCACCGCCGGCGCGATGCACCGCGCCGCCGAGCGCGGGGCCGTTGGAGTCCCGGATCGCGCCCGGCTTGAGCGGCTTGCCGGGATCGGTCAGCTCGTCGCCGGTGCCGGCGATCGCCACCCGCGGGCGGCGCACGACGCTCGGCCGCGGGATGTTCATCGACGCCAGCACGCCGAGCTCGGCCGGGCCCAGCAGCGAGCCGGCGGGCACGACGAGCTCGCCGGCGCAGATGTCCTCGCCGGGCGGGCGCACGTGGTAGCCGATCCGGACCTGACCGTCGATCGTCACCCGGGCGCCGTCGCTCGTCGTCATCTCCTGCGGCACGATCGCGTCGGCGCCGTCGGGCACGGGCGCGCCGGTGGAGATCCGCACGGCGGTGCCGCGGCGGACGCTGACGCCGGCGGCGGTGCCGGCCTTCGCCTCACCGACGAGCTCGAGGTCGGCGTGGCCGTCGAGCGTGTCGGAGGCGCGGATCGCGAAGCCGTCCATCGCCGAGGCGGCGAACGGCGGCACGTCGTTGGGGGCGCTCGCGTCGAGCGCGAGCGCGCGGCCGAGAGCGTCGTCGAGGAAGACCTCCTCGGCGCCGAGGACGTGGGCGTGCTCGAGCACGGCGGCGCGGGCTTCGTGAATGGAGACGGCCATCCGCCGAGCCTAGTGTGCACGCCGCTTCCCGAGCCGATTGGGCGTTTTCTTCTTGGCGCAGCGGGAACGCGAGAACCATGTCTGACGAGCTGCGAAGGACGGCGACCGCGCTGGTCGCCGCGGGCAAGGGAATTCTCGCCGCCGACGAGAGCAACGGCACGATGGACAAGCGCCTGAAGGCCGCGGGCGTCGAGGCGAGCGAGGAGATGCGCCGCGCGCTGCGCGAGCTGCTGTTCACGACGGAGGGCGCCGCCGACCACATCAGCGGGGTCATCCTCTACGACGAGACGTTCAACCAGTCGACGGCCGACGGCACCCCGTTCGCGCACCTGCTCGAGCGGCAGGGCGTCGTCCCGGGCATCAAGGTCGACACCGGCGCCAAGCCCCTGGCGGGCTCCCCCGAGGAGAAGGTCACCGAGGGCCTCGACGGGCTGCGCGAGCGCCTGGAGACCTACTACGAGGGCGGTGCGCGCTTCGCGAAGTGGCGGGCGGTGATCGCCATCGACGGCGACCGCCTGCCGACCGACTACTGCCTGCATGTCAACGCGCACGCCCTGGCGCGCTACGCGGCGCTGTGCCAGGAGGCCGGCCTCGTGCCGATCGTCGAGCCGGAGGTCCTCATGGACGGCGATCACACGATCGATCGCTCCGAGGAGGTCACCGCGGCCGCCCAGGCGGCGGTGGTCGGCGAGCTGCGCCGGCAGCGCGTGCTGCTCGAGGGGATGCTGCTGAAGCCGAACATGGTGCTCGCCGGCTACGAGTGCCCCGAGCAGCCGTCCGACGACGAGGTCGCCGAGCGAACGCTGCGCTGCCTGCGGCGCAACGTGCCCGCCGCGGTGCCGGGGATCGTGTTCCTGTCGGGCGGCCAGAGCGACGAGGACGCGACGAAACGCCTGAACCTCATGAACCGGATGGGCCCCCAGCCCTGGGAGATCAGCTTCTCCTACGGCCGCGGCCTGCAGGCGGCCGCGCTGACGACGTGGCACGGCGAGAACGCCAAGGTGTCCGCCGCCCAGGCGCAGTACCGCCACCGCGCGCAGTGCACGGGCGCCGCGCGCCGCGGGGAGTACACCGAGCAGATGGAGCGCGAGCTCAGCCCGGCCTGAGCGGCGCGCGCCGCACTCGCCGTCACTCGGCGAGCAGCGCCTCGAGCGTCGCGGCCGCGCGGCCGTCGGCGACGGCCGCCGACGCGAGTGCCGCGCCGGCGCCGACGCTGTCACAGCGCCCGGCCGCATAGAGGCGCACGCCGGCGCTGAGCAGCGCCGTCCGGCCGGCCACCCCGTGCTCGTCGCCGGCGGCGATCGCCCGCGTCAGCTCCGCGGACACCTGTGGATCGGCGTCGCCGCGCAACACGTCGCCGGGTGCGTCGGCGATCTCCAGCGGGCCGGCGGCATCGGCCGCGGACGGGCGTGCCGCGCGCAGGATGTCCGCGCCCTCCATGCCCCGCACCGCGACGGCGCGCTGCGCGCCGAGCACGGCCAGCGCACCGAGGATCCGCTCCCGGTAGGAGCTGTGGGTGTGGCCGACGACGAAGCACGTCGCGCCGAGGTGGTCGACGAGCTTCTCGGCGGTGTGCAGCGGCCCGCGGAGCCCGATCTCGTCGCGTACGCCGGCCAGCGCGTCCCACCCGGGAACCGCGGCGCCGGCGTGGACGAGCGCGACGTCGGCGCGCTCGAGCATCGCCAGCGACTCGGCCGGCTCGGGGCGCAGCGGACCGCCGAGCGCGACGAGCACGTCGGCGGGGGTCGTGCCGCGCTTGGGCCCGATGGTGCTGCCGCAGTGCACGACGACGCGCGCGCCCGCGGCCGCGGCGAGCACGGCGGCGGCGAGCGAGAGATGGGGCGCCTCGCTGATGCCGTCGTATGCGCCGGCGCAGGCGACGATCGGGCGGCTGCCGCCGAGCAGCGGCGGCGTGACCGTGCCGGCGGCGTCGCGCAGGGCCTGCGCGATCCCGGCCAGCTCGGCCGGCGTCTCGCCCTTGATCCGCATCGCGACGAGGAACGCCCCCGCCTGCACCGGGCTGACCTCCCCGCCGAGCAGGCTCGCGGTGGCGCCCCGGGCCTCCTCGAACGTGAGCGCGCGGCTGCCGCGCGGCCCCGTTCCGACGGCCTTGATGACGGCGCGAAAGCCGCCGTAGTCGCTGCGCCCCCGGCGCTCGGCCAGCCCGCCGCTTCCCTGCGCGCTCATGTGCCCTCCCAGCGATAGCCGACGCTGCGAACCGTCTTGATGCGCGCGGCGTGCTCGCTGCCGAGCTTCGCGCGCACGCGGCGCACGTGCACGTCGACCGTCCGGGCGCCGCCGTAGTAGTCATAGCCCCAGACCCGGTTGAGCAGCGCTTCGCGGGAGAACACGCGCCGCGGGTGGGTCACGAGGAACTTCAGCAGCTCGTACTCCATGTACGTGAAGTCGACGGGCCGGCCGTCGATCGCGACCTGGTAGGTCGCGAGGTTCATCTCCAGGCCGCCGACGCGCACGACGTCGTCGTGGTCGATGCCGTTGACCGCGCGCCGCGCCCGGGCGATCCGCGCCTGCAGCTCCTCGGCGGTGAAGGGCTCGATGAGCAGCTCGTGGCCCTCGGCGACGCCGACGCCGGCGCCCAGCACGTCGGCGGGCAGCGACACGATGACCGGCACCTCGGCGAGCTCCTCGTCGGCGGCCAGGCGCGCGCAGATCTCGGCGCAGGACGGGGTCTCGTCGCCGGTGGCGAGGACGAGCGCGAGCGCCGGCGCACGCGACTCGCCGTCGGGCGGGCGCAGCGTGCCGTTGGCGGCGACGCGGTGCGGGCTGAAGCCGAGCTCGGCGAGCAGGCGCGAGGTGGCCTCGGAGCCGTTGTCGCCGTAGATCCAGGCGTCGCTCATGATTCAGAGCAGCCTCAGGTAGCGCGCACGGTCGAACTCGGTGACGGTGCGGCGCTCGTCGTCGAGCTCGCGGCGCTTGTTGGCGACGAAGACGTCGACGAGGCGGTCGCCCAGGGTCTCGCGCGCGAGCTCGGAGGCGTCGAAGAGGTCCGTCGCCTCGCGCAGGTCCAGCGGCAGCCGCGGCGCGCCGTTCGGGTCGTCGTCGATCGACTCGGCCTGCAGCTCGTAGCCGCGCTCGATCCCGCGCAGCCCGGCGGCGAGGACGAGCGCGAGGACCATGTACGGGTTGCAGGCCGGATCGGGCGAGCGCAGCTCGAAGCGCGTTCCCTCCGCACGCCCGGGCCGGCGCGAGGGGACCCGCACGAGCGCGGCCGCGCCGCGGCGCGTCCAGCTGACGTAGTCGGGCGCCTCGAAGCCGGTCGCCAGGCGCCGATACGAGTTGATCCACTGGTTCGCCACGGCCGTCAGCTCGCACGCATGCGCGAGCACCCCGGCGAGGAACGCACGGCCCGTCGGCGACAGCGGCTCGTCGGGATCGGCGTCGTGGAAGGCGTTGCGCTCGCCCTGGAAGAGCGAGATGTGCAGGTGCATGCCGCTGCCCGGGTGCTCGGCGAGCGGCTTGGGCATGAACGTCGCATAGGCGCCCAGCTCGTGCGCGGCCTCCTTGACGGCGAGGCGGAACGTCGTGACCGCGTCGGCCATCGAGAGCGCGTCGGCGTGGGCGAGCTGGATCTCGTGCTGCGACGGCGCGACCTCGTGGTGCGAGGCCTTGACGGGGATCCCCATCTGCTCGAGGTAGTCGATCGTCCGGCGCCGGAAGTCGCTGCCGACGTCCAGTGGCGTGAGGTCGAAGTAGGCGCCGTCGTCGAGCGTGGTGGGCTTGGCCCCGTTGGAGCCGAGCGGGCCGAAGATGAAGAACTCGACCTCGCAGCCGACCTGCATCGTGTAGCCCAGCGCGGCGGCGTGCTCGAGCGCGCGCCGCAGCGTGGCGCGCGAGTCGCCGCCGAACGGGCCGTCGTCCGGCTGGCGCACGTCGCAGAACATCCGCGCCACGATCGAGTCCGGCCGCCACGGCAGCACCTGGAACGTGCGCGGGTCGGGGTGGGCGATGACGTCGTGCTCGCGCAGCCGCGAGGCGCCCTCGAGCGACGACCCGTCGAGGCCGACGCCGTCCTGCAGCGCGGACTCGAGCTCGGACACGGGGATCGAGATGCTCTTGAGCAGACCGAGCACGTCGATGAACCAGAGGCGGATGAACTTCACGCCGCGCTCCTCGACCGTGCGCAGCACGAATTCTTCCCTTGCAGAGGTCACGCACTGGACCGTAGGGCCGACACCGAGGGCTGTCTTTAGCCCTCAGTCCAACCTGACTCGCCACTCTGGCGAACCGTTAACCCGCCGTTCACATTGCGACGGACCGGCCACGTGCGCACCGCCGGCGATCTGTCCGAGCGCAAGGTGGAGATGTGGAAAACTGCGCGCCACGTGGCGGCCCGCATCCTTCACGCCGAAGACGCCTTCTGGCGCCCGTCGCACCAGATGGGCGTGCTGAACTGCGACCTCGCCAAGCAGCTCGAGGCGGACACGATGGCCTCGCGCCTCTGGCGCCTGGCCCCCGGGCAGGCGTCGACGAAGCATCGCCACATGACGCAGACCGAGCTCTACGTGGTGCTCGAGGGCACGGGGCGCATGCGCATCGGCGAGGACGACGGCGTCGAGCCGCTCACGCTGGCGCCGCTGTCGACGGTGCTCGTCGGCCCCGACGAGGTGCGTCAGGTCTTCAACGACACCGCCGCGGACGCGCTCTGGCTCGTCGTCGGGACGCCGCCCGAGCTCGCCAACACGCTCGAGATGACCGCCGAGCAGCTCACCCAGATGTACCCGGACGGCCCCAGAGCGCTGCCGCCCGAGCTCGCTGGCGAGTGATCTGCGCGCGCGGGCGCGTCAGACCGAGGAGCCGAAGCCGACCGAGATCACCATCACGACGACGACGACGGCCACAGCTGCGAGAAACGCGAATCCGATGTATGAGACGTCCATGACGAAACCCCCTTGTTGGTGATCACATTCGAGCAGTCGCTACGGCTGCCGACGCGCCACGGTTCAGAAGGTGGCGCGTAGCCGCGCCCGCGGTGACCGCCGGTCGTTCACAGAGCGTTCATGCAAACGACGTGATCGGGAAACGGCCTGCCAGCACCCTCCGAGACAGTGCAGACCACCCCGACCCAGTGCCCGTACTGTGGCGTCGGCTGCGGCCTGCTGGCCGACGTCGACGACGACGGACGCCTGAAGGCGGTCCGCGGCGACGTCAACCACCCCGCCAACCGGGGGCGCACCTGCCGCAAGCCGCTCGGTCTGCCGTTCGCGGTCGCCGCGCCGGATCGCGCGACCGTGCCGCTGTACCGCGACGACCGCGACGCCCGCTTCGAGCCGCGCGCATGGGATGACGTGCTCGGCACGCTGGCCGGCCGGCTGCGCGCGATCGTCGACGAGCACGGCCCCGACGCCGTCGCGTTCTACATCTCCGGCCAGCTGCTGACCGAGGACTACTACGCGATCAACAAGCTCGCCAAGGGCTACCTGGGCACGAACAACGTCGATTCCAACTCGCGGCTGTGCATGTCCTCGGCGGTCGCGGGCTACAGCGGCGCGTTCGGCTTCGACGGCCCGCCGCCGGCCTACGCGGACATCGCGCTCGCCGACTGCTTCCTGCTTCTGGGAACGAACACGGCGGCCTGTCACCCGATCCTCTGGGGGCGCATCCGCGACCGTCAGGCCGAGGGCGCGTTCGTCATCTGCGCCGACCCGCGCCGCACGCCGACCGCCAAGGGCGCCGACCTGCACCTGCCCGTGCGGCCCGGCACGGACCTCGCGCTGCTGAGCGCGCTGCTGCACGTCGTCGACCGCGACGGCCTCGCCGACGAGCCGTTCATCGCCCGCCACACGACCGGCTGGCAGGAGGCCCGCGACAGCGCGCGCGAGTGGTCGCCCGCACGCGCCGCCGAGGTGTGCGGCGTCGGCGCCGAGCTCATCGAGCAGGCCGCGCACCGCTTCGCGAGCGCCGGCGCCGCGATGGCGCTGTGGTCGATGGGCGCCAACCAGTCGACGGTCGGCACGCTGAAGAACCGCGCGCTGATCAACCTCTGCCTCGCCAGCGGGCAGATCGGCCGGCCCGGCAGCGGGCCGCTGTCGCTCACCGGCCAGCCCAACGCGATGGGCGGTCGCGAGACCGGGGGCCTGTCGCAGCTGCTGCCGGGCTATCGCAAGGTCGAGGTGGCCGAGGACCGCGCCGTCATGGAGGCGCACTGGCGCGTGCCCGCGGGGCGGATCTCGCCGACGCCGGGGCTGCCGGCGGTCGAGCTGTTCGAGGCGCTCGAGCGCGGCACGGTGAAGGCGGTCTGGATCATGGCCACCAACCCGCTCGTGTCGCTGCCCGACGGCCGGCACGCCCGCGCCGCGCTGGAGCGGGCCGAGCTCGTCGTCGTCCAGGATCCGCACCACCCGACCGAGACATCCGACCTCGCCCACGCCGTGCTGCCGGCCGCCGCGTGGCCGGAGAAGCAGGGCGCCATGACGAGCTCCGAGCGCCGCGTCGGCCTCGTCCGGCGGGCCGTCGCACCCCCGGGCGAAGCCAAGCCGGACTGGGAGATCGTGGCCGGGCTGGCCCGTCACCTCGGCTACGGCGACGCGTTCGCCTGGCGCGACAGCGCCGCCGTCTTCGACGAGTTCGCCGCCTGCACCGCGGGCCGGCCCTGCGACATGAGCGGCGTCTCGCACGAGCGCCTGCGGCGCCTGGGCGGGATCCAGTGGCCCTGCCCGGCGCTGCCGGCCGGCGAGCACGAGGGCACCGTGCGCCTCTACGAGAACCGCCGCTTCCCGACCCCCGACGGCCGCGCGCGCTTCACGCCGACGCCCCATGCCGATCCGGCCGAGACGACCGATCCGGACTTCCCGCTGCTGCTGACGACCGGCCGCGTCGCCGACCAGTGGCACACGATGACGCGGACCGGGCACTCCCCCACGCTGGTGGCCTCGGCGGGTCAGGCGACGCTGTCCTGCCATCCGCTCGACGCCGGCGCCGCGGGGCTGGCCGACGGCGATCTCGTGCGCGTCGTCTCGCGCCGCGGCGAGCTGCGCGTCCCGGTCGCCTTCGACGAGACCCTCCCGCAGGGCGTGGCCTTCGCACCGTTTCACTGGGGCGCCATGCGCGCGGCGGCCGGCGCCGGCGTGCTCAATGCGCTGACGATCGCCGCCGTCGACCCGACCTCGAAGCAGCCCGAGCTCAAGGCGCTCGCGGTGCGCCTGGAGGCGGTCAGGCGCCGTGACGAGCCCGTCGTGCGCCGCGTCCCGGCGCGCCCGAAGCGGCTGGTCGTCGTCGGAACCGGCATGGCCGGGCTCGCGGTCGTCGAGGAGGCCCTGCGCCGCCGCCCCGCCAAGGACTGGAGGATCGTGATGCTCGGCGAGGAGCCCGGGCCGGTCTACAACCGCGTCCTGCTCTCCAAGCTGCTGGCCCGCGACTGCGGCCCCGGCGAGCTCGAGCTGCGCCCGCTGTCGTGGTACGCCGCCCACCGGGTCGACCTGCGCGGCGGCAGCCGCGCGGAGTCGATCGACGTCGAGCGCCGGGCGGTCATCGACGAGTCCGGCATCGCGCATCCGTACGACGCGCTCGTCATCGCCACCGGCTCGCGGGCGTTCGTGCCGCCGATCGCCGGCGCCGAGCTGGCGCACGTCGACGTGTTTCGCACCTGGCGGGACGCCGACGCGCTCGCCGCCACGCCGCCCGGCACGCGGGCGGTCGTCGTCGGCGGCGGCCTGCTCGGGCTGGAGGCGGCCGCGGGCCTGCGCTCGCGCGGCGTGCGCGTGACCGTCGTCGAGCTCGCCCACCAGCTCATGGGCCAGCAGCTCGACCCGGGCGCGGCGGCGATGCTGCAGCGCGCGCTGGAGGCGCAGGGAATCGTCTGCCGCCTCGGCCGCAGCGCCGCGCGCATCGAGGCCGGCCGCGTCGTGCTCGACGACGGCGAGCAGCTCGAGGCCACGCGCGTCATCGTCGCCGCGGGGGTCCGGGCCGAGACGGCGCTCGCGCGCTCCGCCGGCCTGGCCGTGAACCGCGCGATCGTCGTCGACGACGCGCTGCGTACGAGCGCCGCGTCGGTCTGGTCGGTCGGCGAGTGCGCCGAGCACCGCGGCGTCGTCTACGGCCTGTGGTCGCCGCTCGCCGAGCAGGCGCGCGTGGCGGGTGCGGGCGTCGCCGGCGATCCGGCCGCGTTCCACGGCGCCGTGCAGGCGACGACGCTCAAGGTCTCGGGGATCGACGTCTACGCCGGCGGGGTGTCGTCGGAGGCGACGACGCCGGACGGCCACGACGAGATCGTCCTCTCCGACACGCGGCGCGGGATCTTCCGCCGGCTCGTGCTCGACGGCGAGCGGCTCACGAGCGCCGCGCTCGTCGGCGACGTCTCCTCGGCGCGCCGGCTGACGGAGCTGCTGCGCACCGGCGATCCGGTGCCCACCGACCTGCTCGAGTCACGCGCCGGCCCCAGCGCCGACGCGCTCGCCGCCGATCCGTCGGCCAACGTCTGCGCCTGCAACGCCGTCAGCGTGGGCGACGTCCAGGCGGCCATCCGCCGCGACGGCCTGACCACCGTCGGCCAGGTCGGGATGCGCACGCGCGCGACAACGGGCTGCGGCGGCTGCACGGCGGACATCGAGACGCTGCTCAAGCACGAGGCGGCCGCCGCCCGGGCGTGACGCTGCGGGCCGCGCGGGCGGCTACTGCAGGAACAGCGGCGTGCCGACCTTCACCTCGCGGAAGAGCTGCTTGACCGCGGGGACCGACATGCGGATGCAGCCGTGCGAGGCGGCGGTGCCGAGCGACGCCAGCTCCTTGGTGCCGTGGATGCCCTGTCCGTCGTGGAAGCCCATGTAGCGCGCCTCGAGCGGGTTCTGCGGATCGCCGTACGGGATCGTCCGGCCGGCGAGATCGCCCGCCCAGTCGCTGTCGGGCACGTGCCAGTCGGGGTTGACGATCTTCTCCTCGATCTTGTAGCGCCCGGCCGCGGTCTCCAGGCCCGCCTTGCCGACGGCGATCTTGTACTTCTTGTCGAGCTGGAGGTGCTTGTAGAGACGCAGCTGCTTGGCGTCGCGGTCGACCGCGATCACCAGCGGGTAGCGCTTCGCGAGGTCCTCGAACGTGCGGTCGGGGCGCTGGGTCTCCCTCACCGGCACGTCGACGCTGCGCCGCGGCGGCGGGTTGGCCATGACGCTCGCCAGCCGCGTCACCAGCTCCTTCCGGTCGACCTGCAGGCCGGCGCGGGCCCGGGTGCGGTCGAGCTTGCCGTCGTGCCAGTCGATGTCGGCGTCGCGCGCCTCGCGGTTCACGCGCTGCGCGATCCGCCCGGCGAACGCCTGCACCGCGCCACGCGCGTAGGTCACGCGGGGCGTGACGGCGTCGCCCGCGTCCGCGTCGAGCGCGGCATCGACGGTCGCGTCGACGTCCAGCCGCGCGTTGGCGACGTCGGCGCGCAGGACGTAGTGCGTCTTGCGGAACATCACGGCGACCGGCTCGCCGGTCGTGCCCGCGAGCTCGCGGCGGATCAGCGCGCCGGCCGCGTCGCGGTCCTTGCCTGCGACGTCCGCGCCGGCCACCTTGACGCCGTCGGCGACCGTGTCGCCGCCGCCGCATCCCGCGGCCCCGAAGGCCAGCACGACTCCGACTGCGAAGAGGATCGGTCGCTGCATCGCTCGCCCGTCCTACCCGGAAAGCGCGCGCGCCCGACGCGTGCATCTGCGTCGCCAACGCCCAACCGTTCATCGGGTGGAAACACACCCGGCACGACGAGGAAACCCGCCGCCCGCACCATGGCTCCCATGAACGCTGGAGTCGTCATCGTCGGCGGAGGAATCGCCGGGCACGCCGTCTGCGAGGCGCTGCGCGAGCGCGACCCCGACGTCCCCATCACGCTCATCTGCGGCGAGGCCAGCGCGCCCTACGACCGCGTCCGGCTGTCGGAGATCCTCGTCAGCGGCGAGGACCCCGAGACGCTGCAGCTGCGCCCGCCGGAGTGGTACGCCGACCACGGCGTCGAGCTGCTCCTGGGCCGCACCGTCACCTGGGTCGACACCCAGCGCGGCGTGCTGGGCCTCGACGACGTCGAGGAGCTCGCGTTCGGCAGGCTCGTCCTCGCGACGGGCTCCCAGCCGCTCATGCCGCCGATCCCGGGGATCACGCTGGCGGGCGTGCACCCCTTCCGCGACCCCGCCGACTGCGAGGCGATCCGCGTCGCCGCCGCCGCGGGCGGCGTCGCGCGCGCGGCGGTCATCGGCGGTGGCCTGCTCGGCCTCGAGGCCGCGCGCGGCATCGCGGCGCAGGGCTGCGCGGTCACCGTCGTGCACCTGCTCGACCGGCTCATGGAGCGCCAGCTCGACGCCGGCGCCAGCGCCCTGCTCGCGCCGGCCCTGCAGGGTCTCGACATCGACGTGGAGTTCGAGCGCAGCACGCAGCAGATCATCGGCCCCGATCGCGCCCACGGCCTGCGCTTCAGCGACGGCACCGAGCTCATGGCCGATCTCGTCGTCGTCTCGATCGGCATCCGCCCCGAGACCGAGCTCGCCCGCTCGATCGGGCTCGTCTGCGACCGCGGGATCATCGTCGACGACGCGATGAACACGAGCCGGCCCGGCGTGCTCGCCGTCGGCGAGTGCGCGCAGCACCGCGGCATCGTCTACGGGCTCGTCGCCCCGATCTACGACCAGGCGCGTGTCGCCGCCGCGACGCTCACCGCCGATGCCGGCCAGCCCGGCTCGGGCGCCAACGGCCTGTACCTCGGGTCGGTGCCGAGCGCGAAGCTCAAGGTCGCCGGCATCGACCTCGTCTGCGCCGGTGACGCCGTCGGCGACCTCGAAGCCGTCGTCACGGACGCGGCGACCGGCGTCTACCGCAAGCTCACCGTCCGCAACGGCCGCGTCGTGGGCACGGTGCTGCTCGGCGACACGCGCGGGTCGGAGGCGCTCGTCGCCGCCGTCCGCGCGGGCGATCTCGTCGACAACCCGTTGCAGGCGCTGGCCGATGCCTCGCTCGCCGGTCCGGCGGACCTTCCCGACACGGCGCAGATCTGCGACTGCAACGGCGTCTGCAAGGGCGCGCTCGTCGAGGCCGTCACCGTCGGCGGCTGCGCGACGCCGCGCGAGGTCATGGCCGTCACCCGCGCGGGCACGGGCTGCGGCTCGTGTCGCCCGGCCGTCAAGGAGATCGTCGCCGCGGCGACCGGCGGCGAGAGCGACGAGCCGGCCTACCTGTGCCCCTGTCGCAAGCAGACGCGCGAGGAGCTCGCCGGGAAGATCCGCGACGCCGGCTACGAGTCCGTCAGCGAGGTGGCGAACGCCTGCGGCACCGGCCGCCAGTGCGGCGCCTGCAAGCCCGCGCTCGCCTACCTCGTCTCCGAGGTCTGCGCCAACCAGCATCGCGAGGAGCGCGACGCGCGCTTCATCAACGACCGCGTGCACGCGAACATCCAGCGCGACGGCACGTTCTCCGTCGTGCCGCGGATGTACGGCGGGGTGACGACCCCCGACGAGCTGCGCCGGATCGCCGACGTCGCCGACAAGTACGAGGTCCCGATGGTGAAGGTCACCGGCGGCCAGCGCCTGGACCTGCTCGGCGTCCGCAAGCAGGACCTGCCGGGCATCTGGCGCGACCTCGGCATGCCCTCGGGCCACGCGTACGCGAAGGCCGTGCGCACCGTGAAGACCTGCGTCGGCACGGACTTCTGCCGCTTCGGGCTCGGCGACTCGGTCGGCCTGGGGATCGAGATGGAGAAGCTCTGGGAAGGCCTGCACACCCCGCACAAGGTGAAGTCGGGCGTGTCGGGGTGTCCGCGCAACTGCGCCGAGGCGACGGTGAAGGACATCGGCTGCGTGGCGGTGGAGGGCGGCTGGCAGGTGCGCGCCGGCGGTGCCGCCGGCGGCAACGTGCGCGAGGCCGACATCCTTGCCACCGTCGACACACGTGCCGAGGCGTTGCGGGTCGCCACGACGTTCCTGCAGTACTACCGCGAGAACGCCGACTACAAGGAGCGCACCTACGACTTCATCCCGCGCATCGGGTTGGAGAAGGTGCGCGAGATCGTCCTCGGCGAGGCGTCGGGGGCGGCGCTGCGCGAGCGCCTGCGGATCGCCAAGGCGGCGACCGCCGATCCCTGGCTCGAGCGCGACGACCCGTACCACCCGCGCCAGTTCGACGACCTCGCGTCGCCCGAGGAGGAGGAGCCGGTGCTCGTCGGTCCGCCGGCCGGGGGCGAGCGATGAGCGTCGCGACGAGCATGTACGCCTGCCGCGTCGACGACGTGCCGCTCGGCGAGGGGCGCTCGATCACCCTGGACGGCCGGCGCATCGCGATCTTCCGCTCGGCGGCCGGCTGGTTCGCACTCGACGCCGCCTGCCCGCACCGCGGCGGCCCGCTCGCCGACGGGATCGTCTGCGACAACGCGGTCATCTGCCCGCTGCACGACCGCCGCTACGACCTCGCGACCGGCGAGGCGCTCAACGCCGAGGACGACGTCGTGGCGCACAGCGTGCAGCTGCAGGGCGAGCGCGTCTTCGTGACGCTCGCGGATGGCGCGCCGCTCTCGGCCTGAACGGCGCCGTGCGGTTGAGGCGGCAGGCCGGGAGCGCTGTCGGCGGACTTCGCGAAACGCCGCCGCGCAGGTACTCTGCCGCGCAACAAGGCAGAGTGCCCGTCCGGGGCGAGGAGGAGCGACATCAGCATGGCACGACCGATCATGCTCGGGATCGTGGGTGATTCGGCGTCGGGGAAGACGACGCTGAGCAAGGGGCTCGTCCGTCTGCTCGGCGAGGACGCCGTCACGCACATCTGCACCGACGACTACCACAAGTACGACCGCCGCCAGCGCGCCGAGCGCGGCATCACGCCGCTGAACCCGGAGTGCAACTACCTCGACATCATGGCCCAGCACCTGCAGTGCCTGCGCCTCGGCGAGCCGATCCTCAAGCCCGTCTACCAGCACCACGACGGGACCTTCGGCCCGCTGACGTACCTCGCCCCCGAGAGCTTCACCGTCGTCGAGGGGCTGCTCGGCTACCACACCGAGGAGATGCGCACGGCCTACGACGTGAAGGTGTACCTCGATCCGCCGGAGTCCCTGCGGCGCCAGTGGAAGGTCGACCGCGACTGCTCCAAGCGCGGCTACACGACCGACGAGGTGCTCGCCGATCTCGACCGCCGCGAGCCGGACTCCGAGGCGTTCATCCGCCCGCAGCGCCGCAACGCCGACATGGTCGTCTGCCGCATGCAGAGTCCCGACGACCCGTTCGTGCTCGACGCCGAGCTGACGCTGCGCGACAGCCTGCCGCACCCCGACCTCAGCCCGTTCGTCGAGGAGAGCGACGGCCTCATCACGATGGAGGAGCGCGACACGGAGTGCAAGCTGTTCATCTCGGGCGCGCTGCCGCGCGAGCGTGCGGCGGCGATCGAGGAGTGCATCTGGGACCGGATGCACTTCGCCCGCCATCTGCGCTCCGAGTCGCTGGGTGAGTTCACGGTCGGAAACGACGTCCATCGGTCGGAGTCGCTCGCGCTCGTGCAGCTGCTGATCCTCTACCACCTGACGACCGCGCGGGCGCGCGTGTCGCTCGGCGAGCCGGAGGCTGCCGACGAGGCTGCGCGGGTGGTGTAGCGGCTCGGCGGCGCGGGGCTAGGCGACGAGCACGGGCGTGCCCGTGTTCACGCGCGTGAACAGATCGATCACGTCGGACGGCGCCATGCGGATGCAGCCGTGCGAGGCGGCGGTGCCGAGCGATCCGGCGCTCGCCGTGCCGTGGAAGCCGACCGAGCCGTTGAAGCCGATCCAGCGTGCGACGAGGGGGTTCTTCGGGTCGCCGCCCGGGATCGTCTCGCCCGCGAGGTCCCCGGCCCACTCGGAGTTCGGCACGTTCCAGGCCGGGTTCTTCTGCATGGACTGCACGACGAACCGGCCGGTGGGCGTCGGGAACTCCGCTGAGCCGACGGCCACCGTGTAGGTCTTGGTGAGCTTGCCGCGCCTGAACACGCGGACGCGCTTACCGTCGCGAGTCACGGTGACGGCCACCGGCTGGCTTGCCCAGACCGAGTCGGCGTTCACCTTCGCCGGCACCTCGACGGTCTTGGCGCGCAGCGTGCGCTCATTCGTGCTGCTCGTCAGGCGGCGCATGAGCCGGGCGACGAGCGCGTCGCGGGCGGCGAGGCGTCGTCCGGGCCGGCTGCGCGTGACGCTGACGCTCGTGAGCTGGATGTCCAGTGCCGCGTCGACGGCGGGGCGCGACTGCTCCTTCGCGATGCCCTCGACGAAGCGACGGACCGCGAGACGGTCGGCGACGGCCTTGACGGGGACGTTCTGCGCACCTTGGCGCCGGTGATCTCGCGCCAGCCACGGCTGAGGAACGACCCCTCGCGGCTGTCGACGTAGGCGCGCTTGACCGCGGTCTCGACGTCGATTGTGACGCCGGCGTCGGCCGGGGTGAGCGTATAGCGCTTCTCGCCGAGCTGGACGAAGGTCGGCCGGCTGATCGACGCCTCGACGCGGTTCTGCGCGCGCTCGACCGCCTCCTGCTGCGTCAGGCCGCCGACGTCGACGCCGCCCACGCGCGTGCCCGCGGGAAGCTTGCCGGAGGCGCTGCCGTCAGCCCAGGCGAGAGCGCCCACGCTGCCGGCCGCGAGCGCGATCAGCAGTGCGGCGGTGATGAGGACGATGCGAGTCATGTGGATCCGGGCGTGGGTGCGAGGTGTGCCGGATCGTGCAGGTCCGCCGGCTGCTGTTCAGAGTAGACGCAACGAACGCCCGCTTCTGCAGTTGGTGGCGGCGTTGCAAGCCTGCCGGCGCCTCACCCGACTTCTGCAGGTGCCACCAGCCTGCGCACATCGACCTCGGTCACGAGCCGCTCGACCTTGTGCGGGTCGATCAACCCGGCGCCGAGACGCTGCACGGAGTCCGCGCCGCAGGCCACGCCGAACTGCAGGCACTCGGCCGGCGGCTTGCCGGCGTAGCGCGCCGCGACGTAGCCGGCCAGGAACGCATCGCCGCCGCCGACGGTGGCGACCGCCTCGCGCGGCTCGATGTGGACGCGGTACAGGCGCGGCTCGCCGTCGTCGACGACCTGTGCGAAGCAGCCGTCGGGAACGGTCATGATCGCCTCCTGGGCGCCGAGGGTGGCGATCTCGCGCACGGCGATGATGCGGTCCTCGTCGTCGTTGAACTCGTGGCCGACGAGCTCCTCGGCCTCGAGCACGTTCGGCGAGACGACGTGCGGCTCGGCGCGCACCGCGTGGCGCAGCGGGTCGCCGTCGGTGTCGATCACGACGACCAGCCCGAGCTTGCGCAGGTCCTTGATCATGCCCGCGTAGACGTCGGCGTCGACGTTGCGCGGAAGCGATCCGGCGAAGACGACGATCGCCGCGCCGCGCGCGAGGTACATGAGCTTGTCGCGGAACAGCTCGAGCTCCCGGGCGCTGACGGCCGGCCCGCGCTCGTTGATCTCGGTCTGCTCGCCGTTGGTCGGATCGAGCACCGCGGTGTTCGTCCGCGACTCCTCGCGGATGCGGACGAAGTCGTTGAGGATCGACTCGTCGGTCAGCGCCTCGACGATCCGCGTGCCGGTCGCGCCGCCCGCGAAGCCCGTCGCGATGACGGGCTGCCCGAGCGTCTTGAGCGTGCGCGCGACGTTGACGCCCTTGCCACCCGGCAGCGTCGCCTGCTCGACCGTGCGGTGGCGGCGGCCGAGCCGGAAGTTCGGCACCGACAGCGATTTGTCGATCGCCGCGTTGAGGGTGACGGTGATGATCATGGAACCGTTGATTCCTCCCGCCGCCGCGCCCGCCGATGCTCGGCATCGAGCGCGCGCCTGCGGGTCAGGGCCCGGCGGCGCAGCAGCAGAAGAGGGAGGCTACAGACCAGCAGCAGCACGAGCGCGACGATCGTCTGCGAGCGGCGCAGCATGTCCTCCAGCCGCGTCCCGAGGCCGGCCTCGGCGACCGGCCGCGCCGTCACCACCGGTACGCGGGCGAGCACCGCGTCGCCCCGGCGCACCGTCGCCGTCCCGACGCGCGTGCCGCGCGGCAGCGGGCCGTCGACCTCCGTCGGCAGACCGGTGACGGTGGTCTTCGTGCGCGCGCCGGAGCGCAGGACGCGCTCGACCGTCCGGCCCGCGATGACGTCGACGGACTCGCCGCGGCGGTACTGCAGGTCGATGCGCCCGAGCACCCGCCCCTCCGGCAGCACCGTGCGGGCGTTGTAGCTGTCCAGCCCGTAGCGCAGCAGCGCCAGCGAGTCGGCGTCGCGCATGCGCTCGCTGGGCTCGCCGAGCACGACGCTGACGACCGTCACGCCGTCCCGGCTCGCCGATCCGACGAGGACGTTCCCGGCGCGCGCCGTGTTGCCCGTCTTGACGCCGTTGACCGCGTCGACGCGGCGCACGAGCAGGTTGCGGTTGAGCACGGTCCGCTTGATCGAGCCGCTGCGCAGCTTCGCGACCGGCAGGTCGGTGGTACGCCGGAAGAACTCGTAACGGCGCAGCCGGATCGCCAGCTCGGCGAGGTCGGCGGCGGTGGAGTAGTTGTCGGGGTGGTCGAGCCCGACGGGATTGGCGTAGTGGGTGTCGGTGAGGCCCAGCGCCTTGGCGCGCCGGTTCATCTCGGCGACGAAGGCGGGCGTCGAGCCCATCGTCCCGACGGCGAGCGTGGCCGCAGCGTCGTTGGCGCTCGGCAGCAGCGTCGCGCGCAGCAGGTCGCGCACGCTCATGCGCTCGTTCGAGCGCAGGCCGATCTGCGACTCCGCCGGAGCGGGGTCGTAGTCGGCGGCGCTGAAGATGTCGTCGAGGTCGTCGCGCTCGAGCGCGACGAGGACGGTCATGAGCTTCGTCGTCGAGGCGATCTGGCGGCGCTGGTCGGCGTTGTGGGCGAGCAGCACGTCACCGGTCGTCGCCTCCATGACGATCGCCGCCTTGGCGCCCTGCAGGCGCGGCGCGTCGGGCGGCGTCTGGCCGACCGCGATCGGTGCCGTCACGAGCAGCGCGAGCAGCGCTGCGAGCAGCGCAAGGACCGGTCTCAGGGAACGAGCTTGAGGTTCTGGCCCGGCTTGAGCGAATCGGGGTCGATGCTCGGGTTCAGGTCGAGCAGCTTCTCCGTGGAGATCCCCGAGCGATCCGCGATCGAGGTCGGCGTGTCGCCCGGCTGGACCTTCACGAAGCGACCGGAGGCCGCCGGGACCGCCGGCGCGGTGGCCGTCGAGCCGGTCCTCGATGCGGTCGTGCTCGTGCTCGTGCGCACCGGCCGCTCGACCGCCTCGACCGGGTCCTCGCCGCCCCCGTTGGTCACGATGATGAAGAATGCGCCCAGGATCAGGAGCGTCAGCAGCCCAGGCAGCACGAAACGCTGAGGATCGATCTCCTCCATCCTCTGAGGAGCATACGGAGATGGCGCGTCCGCGTTCGGTTATCTCAGCGACCACGCGGCCTCCCTCAGGCGCTCCGCCTCTGCGCGCGCCGCGTCGCCCGGCGCGGCGCCGGTCGCCTCGTGCGCCGACGCGATCGAGCGCGAGGCGCTGACCAGTCCGCCCGCGCGACCAGGGGCGAACGCCGGCGCCAGATCCTCGACGCGACCGCCCTGCGCACCGATGCCCGGGAGCAGGAACGGCGCGTGCGGCATGAGCTCGCGCATGCGCGCGACGTGCTCGGGCGCGGTGGCGCCGACGACCGCGCCGACATCCGACAGCCCGCTCGTCGCCGACGGCGGGCCCCCGAGCTGCGCGACGATCGCGGCGAGGCGCTCCCAGACGCGTTCCCCGCTGGCCGCGCCATCGCCGCCGGGCGCCGCGATCACGAGGTCCTCGACGTCCGCCGCGCCCGGGTTCGACGTCCGCACGAGCACGAACACGCCCGCCCCGGCAGCGCGCGCGCCGGCGACGATCGGCTCGAGCGCATCGACGCCGAGCAGCGGGTTGGCGGTGAAGGCGTCCGCGCCGAGGCCCTCGACGTCGCCGAACGGCGTCGGCGTGCTGCCGACGAGCGCCTGGGCGTACGCGGCCGCCGAGACCGAGATGTCGCCGCGCTTGCCGTCGGCGATCACGAGCAGGCCCTGCTGGCGGGCGTAGGCGATCGTCGCGGCGAGCGCGGCCCAGCCGTCGGCGCCGAGACGCTCGAAGCACGCGAGCTGCGGCTTGACGGCGACACAGGCCGGTCCCGCGGCATCGATCAGCGCGGCGCAGTGCGCCTGCACGGCGATCGCGGCGCGGCGCGCCGGGGTCCCGTCGGATGGAGCGCCGGCGACGGCCTGCGGCCACAGCCGCGCCGGGTCGGGATCGAGGCCGAGCACGATCTGCGACTGGCGCGTCTCGACGAGCGAGGCCAGCCGGTCGGCGAGGGGCGCCGTCACGTCCGCGGGGCTTGAGTGAACCGCCGCACCTACCGGCGCACGGCCTGCTTGAGGTTCGAGCCGGCCGTGAACTTCGGCACGCGCGAGGCGGGGATGTCCATCGCCTCGCCCGTGCGGGGGTGCTGGCCCTGGCGAGCAGCCCGCTCGGCGACGCTGAACTTGCCGAATCCGGCAAGAGCGACCTCGCCGCCGCGGCTGAGCACGTCCTCCATCGTCTCGAGAACGGCGTCGACAGCGTCGGCGGCCTGCCGGCGCGTCAAATCGGTGCGTGCGGCGACAGCTTCGATGAGCTGGGACTTCGTCACGAGAGGTGCTCCCTTGTGCTGCGGGCGGATCAAACGGACGTTCTGAAGCTAGCAGCGTGGCCGGACCCGTCACGATCCGCGAGGATGCACGCGTGTCCTTCAACCGCATCGCCTGGCTCGTCACCGTCGGCGCGGCGCTCATCGCGGCGCTGCTGCTGTTCATCTCGAGCTACAACGGCTACGGCGCGCTCGCGGTCGCGGTCGCGCTCTCGGCGGCGATCAACCTGCTCCCGCTGAAGAGCTGACGCGCGCCCGGGCGGCGGATCGCTCACCGCGGAGCGATCTCCGTGCCCGGATGCACGCTGCCCTCCGGCTCGAGGTGGATGAGCACGTCGGCCCCGCGCAGGCGCGCGCGAATCGCATCCTGCAGCTCGTGGGCGGTGTCGTGCGCGTCTTCGAGCGTCGTGCCGCCCGCGAACTGGACGTGCAGGTCGAGGTAGCGCCGGGAGCCGGCCCGGCGAGCCCGCAGCTTGTGAAAGCCGACCACGCCGCGGGGGCCGAACTGCTCGACCGCGCCGCGGACGGCGTCGAGCTCCTCGGCGGGCAGCGCCTCGTCGACGAGCACGCGCGATGCGCGCATGAGCAGGCGCACCCCGGCGGTCACGATGGCGGCCGCGACGACGAGCGCGATCACCGGATCCAGCCACGTGATGCCGGTCACCTGCACGACGACGAGGCCGGCGAGCACGGCGCCCGACGTCGCGGCGTCCGTTCGCAGGTGCGCCGCGTCGCCCTCGAGCGCCGGCGACTCGGTCTCCCGCGCGCGCCGGGCGAGGATGGTCGAGACGACGATGTTGGCGACGATCGAGACCGCGATCACCGCGATGCCGATCCCCAGCGAATGGACCTCGGGGCCGTTCGCGAGGCTGCGGACCGCCGCGTAGATGATCACGCCCGAGCCGACGAGGATGAGCATCGCCTCGATCGCGGCCGCGAGGTTCTCGATCTTGTCGTGGCCGTACGGGTGCTCGGCGTCGGCGGGCTTGTCGGCCTCGCGTACCGAGAAGTACGCGACGATCGAGGCGATGAGGTCGATCGACGAGTGCATCGCCTCCGTGAGGATGGCCACGGAGCCGGTGATCGCGCCCGCGGCGACCTTCAGGGCGATGAGCAGCGAGTTCGAGGCGATCGACAGCGCGGCCGCGCGGGTCTTGACCGTGCCCGTACGACCGGATCGTGCTGCGGACGCGATCAGCGGGCCGGCCGTGGCGCTCAGTCCTCGAGCAGCGCGAGCAGCGCCCGCGCGGCGCGGCCGCGATGGCTGATCGCATCCTTCTCGGCGGGGTCGAGCTCGGCCATGGTGCGTTCGTCGGACATGTCGTCGGGAAGGAAGGCGGGGTCGTAGCCGAAGCCGCCTTCGCCGCGCGGCTGATGGGTCAGCGTGCCGGTGCAGCGGCCTTCGACGACCTGCTCCGTACCCGCTGCGTCGACGTAGGCGAGCGCGCACACGTAGGCGAGCGGCGAGCCGGCCGGGGCCTCGCGCAGGAGCTTGGCGAGGTTCTCGTCGTCGCCGGCGCCCTCGCCGGCATATCGGGCCGAGCGCACGCCGGGTGCGCCGCCGAGCGCGGCCGACTCGATCCCCGAGTCGTCGGCGATCGCGGGCAGGCCCGTGGCGGCGACGGCGGCGCGCGCCTTGCCGAGGGCGTTGCCGGCGAAGGTCTCGGCGGTCTCGGGCGGCAGCTGGACCGCGTCGGGCAGAGCGACGATCTCGTGCGGGATCAGCAGCGTCTCGAACTCGCGCACCTTGTGCGCGTTGCGGGTCGCGAGGACGAGCCTCACGCCACGGCCTGTGCCTGCACCGTTCGCAGGTGCTCGATGCCGCCGGCGGCGAGCGCCAGCAGGTCGTCGAGGTGCGCGCGCGAGAGCGGCGTGCGCTCGGCGGTCGCCTGGACCTCGATCAGGCCGCCCTCGCCGGTCATGACGACGTTCGCGTCGACCTCAGCCGTGGAGTCCTCGGAGTAGTCGAGGTCCAGCAGGGGAACCCCGCCGACGATCCCGCAGGAGATCGCCGCGACGCTGCCGGTCAATGGCGAGCGCGCGATCTTCTCCTCGGCGAGCAGCCGGCGGACGGCGAGGTCCAGCGCGACGAAGGCGCCTGTGATCGACGCGCAGCGCGTGCCGCCGTCGGCGGTGAGCACGTCGCAGTCGAGGTAGATCGTGCGCTCGCCGAGCGCGGCGAAGTCGATGACGCCGCGGATCGAGCGCCCGATCAGGCGCTGGATCTCGACGCTGCGCCCGTCGAGCCTGCCCTTGGAGATGTCGCGCTGCTTGCGGTCGCCCGTCGACGCCGGGAGCATCCCGTACTCGGCGGTCACCCAGCCACGGCCCTGGCCGGCCATCCAGCGCGGCACGGACTCCTGCACGGACGCGGTGCAGATGACGCGCGTCTCGCCCTGCGTGATGAGCGCCGAGCCGGTGGCGGGCTTGACGAAGTTCGGCTCGATCATCGTCGGGCGCAGGTCGTGCGGCGCGCGATCGTAGGAGCGGGCGGGAGTGCTCATGCGGGTACCTCGATGGGGAGCAGGATGTGGTCGACGGTGCCCATCGGCAGCTGCAGGAACCGTGAGCCGACGCGGGCGAACGCGGCCGCGTCGCCGGTGCACAGGAAGCCGTAGCGGCCCTCGCCGGTGTTCGGCGTCGCGAGGTCGCGCGCGTCGAGCGCGTGCTGGACGCGGCGCGCGATCGCGGTGCCCGACGTGATCAGCGTGACCTGCGGGCCGAGCAGCCGCTGCAGCAGCGACCCGACGAACGGATAGTGCGTGCAGCCGAGGATCGCCGTGTCGACCTGCGCGGCGCGCAGCGGCGCGCAGTACTCGCGGGCGAGCGCGACGTCGTCCTCGGTGATCGGCGCTCCGTCCTGCGAGATCCGCGCGAGCTGCGGGCAGGCGACGCTCGTCAGCCGCACGAGCGGGTCAGCCGCGAGCACGGCGCGCTCGTAGGCGCCGCTGGCGATCGTCGCCTCGGTCGCGAGCACGCCGATGCGCCCGTTGCGCGTCTGCGCGACGGCGAGGTTGGACTCGGGCCCCACCACGCCGATGACGTCGACGCCCCAGCCGGCCTCGGCGACATGCGCCGTGACGTCCGCCAGGGCGCTCGACGTCGCCGAGTTGCAGGCGACGACGATGAGCTTCGCGCCGCGCTCGAGCAGCGCGTCGGCGATCTGCCGGCTGAAGGTCTGCAGCTCGCCGGGCGCGCGGTCGCCGTAGGGAAAGCGCGCGGAGTCGCCGAGGTACAGGAAGTCCTCCTGCGGCAGCTCGACGAGCAGCTCGTGGAGGACCGTGAGGCCGCCGACGCCGGAGTCGAAGACGCCGATCGGAGCGGTGCGCTGAGGGGCGGACGGCACGGGCGCCATGTTCGCAGAGGCGCCCGGTGCGGCCGCTGCGCCTATTTCTTCACGCCGATCGACTCGATCGTGTCCTTGAGCTTGTTGGAGATCTCGGCCGCGAGGCCGCCGCCGTCCTTCATCCCCTTGGCGGCGATGACGACGCCGGTCAGCAGACCGGCGAGCAGGAGCATGAGCCCGACGTACTCGACGGTGCCCTGCCCGGACTGCTCGCGTGCGATGCGAGCGATGTTCGCGTGGATCCAGCCCATCGTGCGGTACGGCATGTGCGGCCTCCAGGGGACGTGGTGTGCCGCAGGGATGCTGCGCCCGATCGCGTGACGGATCTACGCGTGTGTGTGACAAGTCTGCGGGGATGCTGTGCCGGCGGTGCACCCATGACCGCAACCCCCGCTGCCCGCGCTCGTCGTGATGTGGGTGATCAGCCTCCGCCGCCGCCCGCCCCGCCCGGCGCCTTCTATACTCGCCCGCCGAGGCGCCGGCCTGTCGTCACGCGGCGCCGCTCTGACATGACCGGACCGATGCAGCGCATCTTCCGCCGCCGCGCCTCCGGCTTTCCTGGCCGCGGCCGCCTCGGCGCCCTCAGCCGACTTCCGTCCGGTCTTTGCCCAAGCGCTCCAGGCCCGACCGGCCGCCCTGGGGCAGGGCCGCGGACGCGCCCGAGCCGCAGGCGCAGGCCATCGTCCAGGAGGTGCCCGGCGACGGCGCGCAGAGCGCCAACTTCCGCGACCGCGGCAGGCTGCGGCGGCGGCTGCGCTTCCTGCGCCGCACGCGCGAGCTCGCCTTCCGCGACATCGGCGGCCTGATGTTCGACATGCGCCGCTTCGGCCGCGAGCGGCCCGATCTCGTGGAGGCGAAGATCGGCGCGCTCGCCGCCGTCGATCGGGAGCTGCGCGCGCTCGAGCGGATCCTCGACGACCGCCGCCCGATCCACGAGCTGCGCGAGCCCGGCATCACGTCCTGCGCGCGCTGCGGCGCCCTCCACGCCAGCGACTCGCGCTTCTGCCCGAACTGCGGGCTGCAGATCGGCGCGTCGCGCGCGATGGGCGAGGTCGGCGGCTCGATCGCGGCACCGCCGCAGCCGCCAGCGGCGCCGCTGCCGACGCGATCCCCGCCGCCGCCGCCGCCGGCGCAGCAGACGCGACCGCCGCAGGCTCCGATCGCGCCGCCGGCGCCGCCGAGCGCGCAGCCGACCGAGGCCGTTGCGCCCGCCGCGCGCTCGCGACGACGGCTCGTGAGCACCCCGCCGCCGCCGGAACGTCCCCCCCGTCCGCAGCTGCCCGCGCCGGGCTCGATGAGCTGCCCGCGCTGCGCGTCGCCGATCGGTCCCGATCAGGACTGGTGCCTGGAGTGCGGCGCGCCGGCCCGCACGCGCCTCGCCCCCACGCCGAACTGGCAGCTTCCGACCGTGGCGGTCGGCGCGATCGTCCTGCTGGCCGGCGCCCTGCTGGCCTTCGCCTTCGTCAAGCTGACGGGCGACGACGACATCCCGGACGCGGCGACGCCGACTTCGGTCATCCAGACGACACCACCGGCCGACCGTCACGCCGCCGCCCGCGGCGACGAGCACCGCGCCCGGGCAGGCCACGACGCCCGGCGCGACGACCACCCCCGGCACGACGACCACCCCCGGCACGACGACCACCCCCGGCGACGACGACGACACCCCGGCACGACCACGACGCCCGGCACGACCACAGGAAACAACCCGGCGCCGAGAACCACGACGACGCCGTAGCGGCCGGCGGCGGGGGCCGCACGCTTCCTTCCTGAGAACGCCGCTAGGCCAGCGCCGGCCAGTGCGCGGCCAGCCGTTCCTGCGCCCGCAGCGCCAGCGGGTGCAGCGCCACGTCGGGCAGCGACGGGGCGCCGGGAGCCCCGAGTACGTCGAGCGTCAGCACCACCGAGCGTGAGAGCGCCGCGAGGTCGTAGCCGCCCTCGAGCACGAGCCCGAGCCCGATTCCCAGCTCGTCGGCCGTCGCGCGCATCAGCGCCGCCATCCCGGCGAAGCCGGCATCGGTCACCCGGCAACCGGCCAGCGGGTCCTCCGCGTGGGCGTCGTAGCCCGCCGACAGCAGCAGCAGGTCCGGCGCGTACTGCCGCGCCAACGGCCGCACGACGTGCTCGACATGCGACAGGAACACCGCGTCGCCGGACCCACCGGGGACCGGCAGGTTGACCGTGTAGCCCTCGCCCGCGCCGCGGCCGACGTCCGTCGCCGGCCCCGTGCCCGGATACAGCGGCGACTGGTGGATCGAGCAGAACAGCACGTCGTCGCGCTCGCGGAAGATCGCGTTGGTCCCATTGCCGTGGTGCACGTCCCAGTCGAAGATCATCACGCGCCGGGCTCCGCGCGCCGCGATCGCGTGCGCCGCGCCGATCGCGACGTTGCCGAACAGGCAGAAGCCCATCGCCTGCCCGGGCTCGGCGTGATGGCCCGGCGGGCGCTGCAGCGACGCCGCGCAGCGCACCGCCTCGCCCTCCGGCGACGCCAGCAGCGCATCCACGACCGCGACCGCGCCGCCGGCGCAATGCAGCGCCGCGTCGAACGAGCCCGGGCTCACGAGCGTGTCGAGGTCGATCATCCCGCCGCCGCGCCGGCACAGACGCTCGATCCGATCGATGTGCTCCGCCGGATGCACGCGACCGATCTGCTCGCGCGTCGCCGCCGGCGACAGGCGCACGTCCCAGCCCAGCCAGTCGCGCTCGCTCAGCGCGCGCTCGATCGCGACGATCCGCTGCGCGTTCTCCGGATGCGCCCCCGTGTCGTGCTCGAGCGACGACGGATGGCGAAACAGGACCGGGACGGCCATCCGGATACGGTACCCGGCGGGTGCCCGACGAACCGGTGATCAGCAGCGACCTCGCGGTCGTCGGCGCCGGCGCTGCCGGGCTGTACGCGGCGCTCAGCGCCGCCGCCGCGGGCGCCCGCGTCGTGCTCGTCTCGGCGACGCCGCTCGCGCAGACCGCCAGCTACTGGGCGCAGGGCGGGATCGCGGCGGCGCTCGCCGTCGAGGATTCGTTCAGCCGCCACCTGGCCGACACCGAGGCGGCGGGGCGCGACCTCGTGCGCCGCTCGGCCGCGCAGGTGCTCGTGCACGAGGCGCCGGCCCGCGTGCGCGACCTCGAGAGGCTCGGCGTGCGCTTCGACGCCGATCGCCGCGGCGTCCTCGCGCTCGGCCTGGAGGGCGGCCACTCGGTGCGCCGCGTCGTCCACGCCGGCGGCAGCGCCACCGGCCGGCGCATCGTGCGCCAGCTTTCGGCGCTCGTCGTCGACGAGCCGCTCGTCGCGGTGCTCGAGGGCGCCCGCGCCGCCGGCGCCTGGATGCACGAGGGCCGCTGCGCCGGCGTCGTGCTCGAGGACGGCCGCGCGATCCGCGCCCGCGCCACGATCCTCGCCACCGGGGGCGCGGCCGCGCTGTGGTCGCGCACGACGAACCCGCCCGGCTCGCTCGGCATCGGGATGTCGATCGCCCACGCCGCCGGCGCCGACCTCGCCGACCTCGAGTTCCTGCAGTTCCATCCGACCGCCGTGATCGGGATCCCCGGCCGCGAGGGCTTCCTCGTCACGGAGGCGATCCGCGGCGAGGGCGCGACCCTGCACGGGCCCGGCGGCGAGCGCTTCGTGGAGGAGCTCGCGCCGCGCGACGAGGTCTCGCGCGCCATCTTCGCGCTGCTGGGCGCGACGGGCGCGACGTCGGTCGGGCTCGACATGCGCAGCGTCGACCCGGCCCTGTTTCCGAACGTCGTCTCGGCGCTGCAGGAGGCCGGCCTGGATCCGACGACCGCGAGGATCCCGGTCTCCCCGGCCGCGCACTACATGATGGGCGGGGTCGTCACCGACCTGCAGGGCCGCAGCACGGTCGCGGGCATGTACGCGGTCGGCGAGACCGCCTGCACCGGCCTGCACGGCGCGAACCGCCTGGCCTCCAACTCGCTCAGCGAATGCTTCGTGTTCGGCGCGCGCGCCGCCGCCGCCGGCCTCGACGAGCCCGCGGGCGCCGGCCCGGCCGCGCCACCGCCACCGCGCCGCTGCGCTGCGGCGGCCCGAGCGCGCGACCCAGGAGGCGCTGTGGCGCGACGCCGGCATCGCCCGCACGCGCGCCGGCCTCACCCGCCTGCTCGACGACCCGCACCCGCTCGCCCGGCTGATCGGCGCCTGCGCGCTGCGCCGCGAGGAGAGCCGCGGTGCCCATCAGCGCACGGACTGCCCGAGCACGAACCCGGCGCTCGACCACCGGCACACCGTTGTCGGCGCACACGAGGAGCCGCATCCGTCAAGCTGGGGCTGACAGGCCGTCAAGGGCTTAATACGAACTCAACATTCGGATCGTTCTTACCTTCACACGGGCACGCCAGACTGCCGCGGCCTGGCTGTAGCCCAAGGAAAGGAGATCCTGAACCCCATGTACCAGTTCAGTCGCGCGATCTACCGCGAGCTGTCACCGCTCATCGAGACCGCGCCCGGGGCGCGCGACGGCCACTCCGAAGTGCTCCGCGCGTGCGAGTGCACCATCGAGCGCCTGGCCACCGACCGCCACTACTTCGCCAAGCCCGCCCGCACGCTCTTCAACGACATCCGCACGAACTTCCCGATCGGCGTTCAGGAGCGCGTCTGGAGCGTCGTCTGCGCCTACATCGGCGCTGCACAGGAGTGGCTTGCCCGTCAGCCGCAGCACGGCTACGACATCCACGGCAATCCGCTCGAGTGCCGCGCCACGACGCGCCGCGGGACCCCGTGCCAGCGCATGCCGCTCGCCCACAACGGCTACTGCCCCTCGCACCAGCACCTCGCCGAGACCGAGGAAGTCGAGCTCGAGCGGTCGATGGCCGCGTAGACGCGACGCGCGCCGTCCCCCGGGCACATATCGGCTTAGATGAGGCGGTGGCCCGGATGCCAGCGCCCCATCCCATGCCGTTCTTCGCGCGCACGCGCGCCGGCTGAGGCGCGCGGTGCTGCTCGGCGTCGACGTGGGCGGGACCTTCACCGACGCGGTGCTCGCCACGGGCGGCCGGATCGTGACCGCGAAGGCGCCCACGACGCCCGGCGACCAGTCCGAGGGGGTCATGGCGGCCGTCGCCGCGGCACTCGAGCGCGCTGGCGCCGCCGCGGACGATGTCGCGGCGTTCGCCCACGGGATGACGGTGGCGACCAACGCGCTGCTGGAGGGGCGCGGCGCGCGCACGGTGCTCGTGGCCACGGAGGGCTTCACCGACGTCGTCGAGCTCGGCCGCCAATCGCGCGCGGACCTCTACCGCCTCTGCGCCGCCCGCCCGCCGCCGCTCGTGCCGCCCGAGCGCCGCGTCGCCGCGCCCGAGCGCTGCGGCCCGGGCGGGGTCCTGCGCGCGCTCGCCGACCCCGCCGCGCTCGCCGCCGAGGTCGCCGCGCACGAGCCCGAGGCGGTGGCCGTGGTCCTGCTGCACGCCTACGCGCATCCCGCGCACGAGCTGGCGATCGGCGCGGCGCTGGCCGACGCGCTGCCCGCCGCCCACGTCTCGCTCTCGCACGACGTCGTCGGCACCTTCCGCGAGTACGAGCGCGCCGCCACGACCGAGATCGACGCCGCGCTGTCGCCGCTGCTGGCCCGCTACCTGCGCCGGCTGCTCGAGCAGGCGGCCGGCGCCGGATTGCCCGAGCCGCGGATCATGCAGTCAAGCGGCGGCCTGGCGGCGGCCGAGCTGGCCGCTCGCCACGCCGCGTACACCGTCCTGTCGGGCCCGGCCGGGGGCGCGGCGGCGGCGGCGCTCGTCGCGCGGCGCAGCGGGCGGCCCGACCTCGTGTGCTTCGACATGGGCGGGACATCGTGTGACGTCTGCGTGGTCGAGGACGGCGCCGTGCGCGAGACATCGTCCCACCCGCCCCGCGAGGTCGGCGGCCGGCCGCTCGCCCTGCCGATGGTCGACATCCACACGGTCGGCGCCGGCGGCGGATCGGTCGCGTGGCGCGATCCCGGCGGCGCGCTGCGCGCCGGTCCGCGCAGCGCCGGCGCCGTGCCCGGCCCCGCCTGCTACGGGCGCGGCGGCGAGGAGCCGACGGTGACCGACGCGAACCTCCTGCTGGGCCGGCTCGGGACGGATGCGCCGCTGGCCGGCGGCGTGGCGCTCGACCGCGCCGCGGCCGAGCGGGCCGTGGGCGTGCTCGCCGGCGATCTCGGTCTCGATCTGACGGCCTGCGCAGAGGGAATCGTGCGTGTCGCCGACGCAGAGATGGTGCGCGCCCTGCGCGTGATGACCGTCGAGCAGGGGATCGACCCGCGCCGCTTCGCGCTGCTCGCCTTCGGCGGCGCCGGGCCGCTGCACGCGGCGGCGATCGCCGACGAGCTCGGGATGACGACGATCCTCTGCCCGCGCGCGTCGGGCGTGCTCAGCGCGCTCGGTCTCGCCGCCGCCGATCGCCGCGCGAGCGAGCAGCGCACGGTGCTGCTGGCGGGCGACGGGCTGACCGACGACGCGCTGGCGACGGCGCGCACGGAGCTGGCCGGCGCGGCGCGGGCGACGCTGGGCGGTGGGCCCGCCAACGGCGACGTCGAGGTGGGAGTGGAAGTGGAAGTGGAGGTGGAGGTCGCCTACGACGTGCGCTACCGCGGTCAGGCTCACGAGCTGACGGTGCGCGATCTGCGCGACGCCGCGGTCGCGACGGTGCGCGAGGCGTTCGAGGCACAGCACCACGACCGCTACGGCTACCGCGACGCGGACGCCGCGATCGAGGTCGTCACGATCCGCGCGACGGCGCGCGTGCCGGGGCCCGAGCTCGACTTCGCCGGCGCCGCCGCCGGCGGCGAGACGCGACGCTCGCGGCGCACCGTCGTCTTCGCCGGGCGGGCGCACGACGCCGAGATCGTGCGCGGCGAGCCGGCCCCGGGCGAGCGGGTGGACGGACCCGCCGTCTGCGAGCTGCCCGAGACGACGCTCGCGGTCCCGCCCGGGTGGGCCGGCACGGTCGACGACGCCGGCACGATCGTCCTCGAGCGCAGCGAACCGGCATGACGCTCGACGCGATCGACCTGCAGGTCGTCACCGGCGCGCTGCGCGCCGCCTGCGAGGAGATGGGCGCGGTGCTCGTGCGCAGCGCGCACTCGGCGAACATCAAGGAGCGCCGCGACTGCTCGAGCGGCCTCTTCGACGCGGCCGGGGAGATGGTCATGCAGGCCGAGCACATCCCGGTCCACCTCGGCGCGATGCCGGCCGCCGTCGCCGCGGTGCTCGGCGAGGACCACTCGCAGGGGCGGCCGTGGATCCTCAACGACCCGTTTCGCGGCGGCACGCACCTGCCCGACATCACGGTGATCACGCCCGTGCTGGCCGGCGGGCCGGGCGGCGAGCTGCTCGGCTTCGCCGCCAACCGCGCCCACCACGCCGACGTCGGCGGCCGCGTCCCCGGCTCGATGCCCGCGGACTCCACGACGCTCGCCGAGGAGGGCGTCGTGATCGCGCCGCGCGTCCTCGACGACGCCGCGATCGGCGAGCTCGTCGCGCAGATGCGCCAGCCCGACCAGCGCCGCGCGGACCTGCGCGCGCAGCTCGCCGCCAACCGGATCGGCGCGCAGCGCCTCGTCGAGCTCGCGGGACGTCTCGGCACCGGCGCCCTGCGCGAGGCGACGGGCGCCGTGCTGGACTACGCCGAGCGTCGCACCCGCGCCTGCATCGCGGCGCTGCCCGACGGCCCGCGCGAGGCGCGCGACGTGCTCGAGGCGATCGAGGGCGACCTCGAGCTGCGCCTCGTCGCGACGGTCGAGGGCGACAGGCTCCTCCTCGACTTCGCGGGCAGCGCGCAGCAGCACGGCGGCAACCTCAACTGCCCGCTCGCCGTCACGCGCTCGGCGGCGTACTTCGCCGTCCGCGTCCTCACCGATCCCGACGTCCCGCCGAGCGCCGGCGCCTACCGCCCGATCGAGGTTCGCGCGCCGGAGGGCTCGTTGCTCAACGCCCGCCCCGGGGGTGGCGCCGACGGCGAGGCGCCGGCCGTCGCGGGCGGGAACGTCGAGACCTCCAGCCGCGTCGCCGACCTCGTCCTCGCCGCCTTCGGGTGCGCACTCGGCCAGGGCACGATGAACAACATCACGCTCGGCAGCAATGGCACAGGGGGGCCCTCCTCCGGCGGCGCGAGCGGCGCGGAGGCGACGGACGCCGGCGAGTCCGCCTCCGGCACCCCTGGGTTCACGTACTACGAGACGCTCGGCGGCGGCCAGGGCGCCTGCCACGACGCCGACGGCCCGAGCGCCGTCCACGTCGCGATGTCCAACACGCTCAACACGCCCGTCGAGGCGCTCGAGATCGAGTTCCCGCTGCGCGTCGTGCGCCACGCGATCCGCCGCGGCTCGGGCGGGGCCGGGCGTCACCGCGGCGGCGACGGGCTGGTCCGCGAGCTCGAGGCGCAGGCCCCGATGTCCTACGCGCTCATCACCGAGCGCCGGCGGCACGCGCCGCCCGGCGCCGACGGCGGCGAGGCCGGCGCCCGCGGGCGCAACCTGCTCAACGGCGACGAGCTGCCGGCGAAGGCCGGCGGCCGGCTCGAGCCCGGCGATCGCCTGACGATCCAGACGCCCGGCGGCGGCGGCCATGGCGCGGCGGACCGGGACTAGCATCACGCCCGTGACGCCTGAGGCCCCTTCCTCCCCGGACCGCGTCGGCTTCGTCGGGCTCGGGATCATGGGCTCGCGGATGGCCGCGAACCTCGCCCGTGCCGGTCACGAGCTGACGGTCTTCAACCGCACGCGGGCGACCGCGGAGGCATGGGTCGCCGAGCACGGCGGCAGCATCGCGGACTCGCCCGCCGACGCGGGCGCCGCCAGCGACGTCGTCATCAGCATGGTCGTCGACGGCGAGCAGGTGCGCGACGTGCTGCTCGGCGCGCAGGGCGTGGCGCAGGGCGCCGCCGCCGGGACGCTGTGCGTCGACATGTCGACGATCGCCCCCGCCCAGACGCGCGCGATCGCAAACGAGCTGCAAGAGCGGGGAATCGAGCTGATGGACGCGCCCGTCACGGGCTCCTCGCCGAAGGCGCAGGACGGCACGCTGACGATCATGGCCGGGGGTCGTGCGGAGGACTTCGAGCGGGCTCGGCCGTTGTTCGAGGTCATGGGCGAGCTCGTCGTCCACGTCGGCCCGCTGGGCCACGGCGAGACGATCAAGCTCATCAACAACAGCGTCGCGGCCGCCAACGCCGCCACGGTCGCCGAGGCCCTGCTCGTCGGGCAGGCGACCGGCGTCGATCTCGACGCGCTGGTCACGGTCATGGCCAAGGGCTCGGGTGGCTCGGCGATGCTCGACCTGAAGGCCGGGCCGATGCGAGCGCACGACTACGCGACGCTCTTCAAGCTCGAGCACATGCTCAAGGACGTGCGCCTGTGCCTCGAGGAGGCACAGGCCGCGGACGTGCCGTTCCCGGCCGCCTCGCGTGCACGCGACATCCTCGTCGCGGCGATGACCCGCGGACACGCCGATGACGACTTCGCCGCGCTCCTCGAGGCGCTCGAAGCCTTCGCCGGAACCCGTCTCGACGCCTGAGCGTTACAAGTAAAACTCCCGGATTTGCAGGCTTATTTGGTCATTTGTGCGGATCTGTGTCACAATCACCGCCTTCCCGTCGCTCGGGTCCGGCTTGGTTCGAGGCGACGGGTTCATTTCGTTTGCGTTCCATCTTTTGTCCCCTCGTCGTCTGGTCTTCTCTATGCCAATTGCGTTCAAAGAGTGGGCGGTCACCGTCCGGGCGCTTGCCGAGGGCGAGCAGCTTCTGACCCTGCGTAAGGGCGGGCTCCGTGAGTCCGAGAAGCGCTTCCGCGTCGAGCACGACCGCTTCTTCCTGTACCCCACGTTCGATCATCAGCGCGGGGACTGCGTGCGCGAATCGCACGTGCCGGAGCTGGCGCGAGCACTCGAAGAGGGCGTATGGGCCGACGGTGAGCCGCCGACCGGCGCGCTCGCCGGCAGCGGACTGAACCCGCTGCCGCAGCCCGACCGCGTGCGCATCCGCGCCTGGGCCGAGGTGGCCGATCACTTCACGATCACCGACCCGCGCTGCGTCGACGCGCTGTCTCCCTTCTACGTGTGGAGCACCGACTACGCCGAGAAGCGCCTCGAGTGGAAGCGCCGCCATCCGCTCCACGTCCTGCTGCTGCGCACCTACCGGATCCCGCGGCCCGTCACGGTCCGCGTCAAGGACGAGTACGGCGGCTGTCGCTCGTGGCTCGAGCTGCAGCGCGACCTGCCCTTCGAAGGTACGCCGGTGCTCTCGGACGACGAGTTCGAGCGTGCTGCCGACGCGATCCGCGCGATCGCCAACGGCGGCATCCCGGCGCTCGTGTAGCCAAGTGGCCGCGCCCGTGGGTACGGGCGCTGTCCAGGTGGCCGCTGGCGCCGCCTGGCCAGGACGCAGGGAGGAAGGTGTGCCTCTGGCACATCGACGATTGAGGACGCCGCCAGGCGGTGATCAGCGGCCACTTGGCGGCGTGCGTACTCGCGGGCGCGGCCACTAGTGCTCGCGGCGATCGCCGCGGCGCAGCGGGCTCTCGCCGTCGGCATCGGCGGCGGCGGTGACGTCGTCGGCGCCCTCGTCGTCGCGCAGCTCGCCGCTGCGGTCGGCACGCCGGCGGTGGTCGGCGGACTGACCTGGGAGCGCAGGCCGATCGACCCGCTGGCCGGGCCGCGCCGCATCGACGAGCTGACCGCAGCGACGCCGCTCAACGCGCACGCGGCGCTCGCCGGCCCGGACACCGCCGGTCCGGGCGGCTTTCTCTTCGCCGAGTCGCACATGGCGCGCCACCTCGGCGAGCCGGTGCTGTTGCTCGACATCACCGCCGGATCCGCCGCGGTGGCGGCCGCGCTCGCCGACGCCGCGCGACAGCTCGAGTGCGATCTCGTCGTCCTGACCGACGTCGGCGGCGACGTCCTCGCGCACGGCGACGAGGCCGGCCTCGGCAGCCCGCTCGCCGACGCCGTCTGCCTCGCGGCGGCGCCGCGGCTGGCCGAACACGGCATCGCGGTGCTCGGCGCGATCTTCGGCGCGGGCTGCGACGGCGAGCTGACGCCCGGCGAGGTGCTCGAGCGCCTGGCGGAGGTCGCCTCCGCCGGCGGGCACCTCGGCTCGTGGGGCCCCGGCTCCGCCGAGCTGGACCGGTTGGAGGCGGCCGTCGCGCAGATCCCGACCGAGGCGAGCACGATGGGCCTGCGCTGCGCGCGCGGCGCCCTCGGCAGCGTCCCGATCCGCGACGGGCGCCGGACCGTGCAGCTCAGCTCGATCGGCGGCCTCGTGTTCTTCTTCGACCCGTCGGCGGCGCTGCGCAGCGCGGCGCGTTGCGCCCGGCTCGTGGCCGACGCGACGTCGCTGGACGAGGCCAACGACATCCTGCTCGGACACGGGATCGCCACCGAGCTCGACTGGGAGGCCGCGCAACCCCGTGCCGGAGTAGTCGATGACGACGGCGGCGGCGGCGGCCGGTGCGACCGCGCAGGCGAGTGTGGCGAGTTGACCCCTCCATCCGGGGTCAACTCGACACAGGCAGCTCGCGCGAGGCTAGATGAACGGTAATGTTCGGCGTCCGGTGCCGTCGCTCGAGCGCGTGCTCATCGCCTGTCTCGCTCTCGTCGCGCTGTGCGCGGCAGCCGCCCCCGCGTCCGCCCAGGTCCAGCCCTACCGCGCCAATGACTACGGCGGCTTTCGCGACGTCCTGCCGCCCGGGACGAACGGGCGCTCGAACCTCGTCGAGCTCGCGGCGTTCCTCGCCACCGGCGCGCGGCCGGCCCACAACGCCGACCAGCGCGACATGTACGCGCGGCTGCTCTCCGCCACGCCCGGGGTCACGAGCGCGAACCTCGGCTCCCTGTTCAAGGACGCGAGCTTCGGCATCGCGCCCGGCGACCAGGATCGGGCGTACTCACCGGCCGACGGGCTGACGATCACGCGCGACAGCTCCTTCGGCGTCCCGCACGTCTACGGGACCACGCGCGCGGCCGCCATGTTCGGCCTCGGCTACGCCGCCGCCGAGGATCGCCTGTTCTTCATCGACGTGCTGCGCCACACGGGCCGCGGCGAGCTGAGCTCCTTCGCCGGCGGCGCGGCCGGCAACCGCGCGCAGGACGCCGACCAGTGGTCGCTCGCGCCGTATACGGAGGCCGACCTGCAACGCCAGGTCGACCAGCTCGACGACCTCTTCGGCGCGGAGGGACGCCAACTGCAGGAGGACGCGGCGAGCTATGTGGCGGGCGTCAACAAGTACATCTCCGAGGTGCGGCTGGATCTCACGAGGTTGCCCGGTGAATACGCCGCGATCGGACAACCCGGCGGTCCCGAGCCCTGGCAGGTCACCGACCTCATCGCCACCGCGTCGCTCGTCGGCGGCATCTTCGGCAAGGGCGGCGGCGACGAGCTGACGCAGATGGAGCTGCGCCGCTCGTTTCGCGCGCGCTACGGGGCACGCCGCGGCGAGCGGCTGTGGCGCGAGTGGGCGGCCTACGAGGACGCCGACGCGCCGACCACGGTGAAGCCGACGAGGCGCTTCCCCTACCAGACGCCGCCGAGGAAGCCGGCCCGCGGAGGGATGGCGATCGCCGACGCGGGCTCGCTGCGCCGCACGAACGTCGTCGCCGCGCGGACCGGCAGCGCCGCCGTCGCGACGCGCGCGAAGGGCGCGGCCGTGCCCGGCATCCTCCCCGCCAACCTGCGCTCCATGGGCATGTCCAACGCGCTCGTGGTGTCGGCGGCGGAGTCGTCCAGCGGCCACCCGCTCGCCGTCTTCGGTCCCCAGACGGCGTACTTCGCGCCCCAGATCCTCATGGAGCAGGACGTCCACGCCCCCGGCATCGACGCGCGCGGCGCGGCGTTTCCGGGCGTGAACCTCTACGTCCAGCTCGGCCGCGGCCAGGACTACGCGTGGAGCGCGACGTCGGCCGGCCAGGACATCATCGACACCTTTGCGGTCGATCTCTGCGAGCCCGGGGGCGACAAGCCGACGACGCAGTCGATGCACTACCTCTACCGCGGCGAGTGCCTGCCGATCGAGGCGCTCGAGAAGACGAACCGCTGGTCGCCCACAGTCGCCGACGCGACGCCGGCGGGCAGCATCCGCCTGCGCGCCGAGCGCACGAAGCTCGGCCTCGTCAGCGGGCGGGCGACGATCCGCGGCAAGCCGATCGCCTACACCCGGCTGCGTTCCACCTATATGCACGAGATCGACTCCGCGCGCGGGTTCTCGGCGTTCAACAACCCCGACGAGGTGCACGATGCGCGCTCGTTCCAGCAGGCGGCCTACAAGATCGGCTACACGTTCAACTGGCTCTACGCCGACGACCGCGACATCGCGTACTTCAACTCGGGCAACAACCCGCAGCGCGCCGTGGGGGTCACCGGCCAGCTGCCGATGCCGGCGCGGCTGGAGTGGCGCGGCTTCGATCCCGACCTGAACACCGCCGCCTACACGTCGTTCGCCAAGCACCCGCAGGCGATCAACGGCCAGCCGTACCTGACGTCGTGGAACAACAAGCAGGCGCGCGGCTACGCGGGCGCCGACTCGAACCTGTTCTCGTCGGTGTTCCGCTCGCAGATGCTCGACCAGGAGATCGAGGCGCGGATCGCGCGGCGCGGCGAAGACCGACCTGCCCGGGCTCGTCGAGGCGATGGGCGAGGCGGCGACGACCGACCTGCGCTCGGAGAAGGTCCTGCCGCTGGCGCTGCGCGTGATCGGCACGCCCGAGGAGCCGACGATGGCCGATGCGGTGGCGAAGCTGCGCGCCTGGGTCGCCGATGGCTCGCACCGCCGCGACCGCGACGGCGACGGGGTCTACGAGCACGCCGACGCGATCCGGATCCTCGACGCCTTCTGGCCGCGCTGGATGCGCGCGCAGTTCGCGCGGTCGGTGGGCAACGAGCTCTTCGAGGACCTGACGGACGCCCACGAGATCGACAACACGCCCAACGGCCACGGCTCGCATCAGGGCTCGGCCTACCAGGGCGGCTGGTACGGCTACGCGTACAAGGACCTGCGCCGCGTGCTCGGGCTGAAGGTGCGCCAGCCGTACTCCAAGCGCTACTGCGGCGGCGGGGTGCGCTCGCGCTGTCGCAGCGCGCTGCGCAGCGCGCTGGCGGCGTCGCTGGACGACGACGCGCGCACGCTGTACCGCGACGAGCAGTGCGCGAAGGCCGGCAAGCCGTTCGACCAGGCGTGCTTCGACATGATCACCTTCCGCGCGACCGGCGCGGTCACGCAGCCGATGATCGGCTGGCAGAACCGCCCGACCTACCAGCAGGTCGTCGAGGTGCAGGGCCACCGGCCTCGGTAGCGAAGCTCGGGCGGGCGATGTCCGCGTGGATCGAAAGCTCGTCCCAGCACTTCGTGGCGCGCCACGAGGAACGCGACGAGGACGCCGTCGGCTCGGTGCTCGGCCTGCTCGAGGACACCCGCGACCGCCTGGGGCCGCTCTTCGGCAAGCTGCCGCCCGGCGAGGTCACGGTCGTGCTGCACACGAGCCGCCTGGAGCTGGATCTCGCGCAGCCGCTGCTGCCCGTCGTGCGCCGGCTCACGACGCCCGCCGCCCGCCGCTACCTCGCCGGCTGGACCGGTGGCAGCGCACTGCACGTCCTCGCCCCCCGCCTGCTCGCCGCGCGCGCCGCGAACGTCGAGGGCTCACGCGAGATGCTCCTGCTCACGCCCGCGGCCCTGTACGTCCAGCTGGTCGTCGCCGAGTGCAATCCGGCGCTCCCGCCCCCGTGGTCGGCGCGCTCGACGCTGCGGGCATCGACGTGGGCCTGGCTCATGGCCGGCGCGGCGCAGTGGTTCTCCGGCCAGACCGCGCACGCACGCCCCGCGATCGCGCGGCGCCTGCGGGAGGGCGGGCGCCCGGACTTCCCGCCCTCGTTGCGCGACGCGGCGCTGCTCGGCGGGGCGGTGATCGACCTGGTGGCGCGCGAGGAGGGCGTGCAGCGCGTCGTCGACCTCGCCTGCGCGATGCCGCCGGGCGGCCCGCGCGAGGCGCTCGTCGCGGCGTTCGGCGGCCGGGCGCTGGTGCACTCGGAGGGGACGTGGCGCGCGCATCTCGCGTGGATGGCCGGCCATTGACCGAGCCGGCCCCGCCGGTCTGGATGCACTCGCTTGATCTAGCATGGCCCTCAAATGGGGGAGGCCAGGGCGCATCGTGCCGAGGGGTTGCGCCAGTCGTGGCCCCTCTACATGTACAGAGCGGACGTGGCCGAGGCCCTGTGGCACCGCCGGGGGGAGCCCGTGCCGGCCAACCCGCCCCCGCCCGAGGTCGAGATGCGCTGGCTCTCGGCCGCCGAGTGGGAAGGCTCGCGGTCGCTGCTGCCGACCCCCGAGCGCCTCGTGACCGAGCGATTCGCGGACGGCGGCCGCTGCCTGATCATGCAGCGCCGCGACGGCGGAGAGCTCGTGTACCACCTGTGGCTGTCGCCGTCCGGGGCGTGGATCGGCTGGGTCGGAGCCCGCGTCGTGCCACCCGACGGCTACGGGCTCGTGTGCGACGTCTGGGCGCACCCCGACTGGCGAGCCGGCCGGCTGCACGTGCCCGGCGCCACGGAGGCGGCCCGCGCGATCAACGAGCTCGGCCTGCGCGGCATGGTCGCGGGCGTGGAGGAGCACGAGGTCGTCCCGTCCGCGCACCTGTACGCTCGGGCCGGGCTGGGGTTCGTGACACCCTACGAAGTGCTCGTCTGGCACCGGCTCGGGCCGCTGTCCTGGCATCGCCGGTCGCCGCCGGGGGCCCACCTGGTAGAACGCTGTGCCGAGATCCGCCGTCGCCACGAGGAGCCATGACCGAACTTCCCAAGATGCTGATCGTGCTCGGCGCGCCCGACGCGATGGCGGCGACGACGGCGCGCGAGCGCCTGCGCAACCTCCGCCTGCCCGGCAACAGCGGCCTCGTCGCGACGCTGATCAAGGTCCTCCGCGAGCGTGATGTCCCGCACGTCCTCGTCATCGCCTGGCCCGAGGGCGCGACCGAGGCGCAGAGCCTGCTCGAGACGACCGGCGTGGAAGTGCTCGTCAACGGCATCTGCGAGCCGCTGACGCAGCGAGGGGCGCTGCGGCAGGCGACCAGGCTGCAGGAGGAGACCGGCCTGCCCGCGCTCAACCCGGCGCGTGCCGTCGAGACGACCGGGCGGCCGGACGTGTCCCGGCGCGTCGGCCGGGCCGGCGGCGTGTACGCCCCGCACTGCACGCTGTTCGAGGCCGGCACGGGCGGCACGCTCGTCGAGCACGTCGCGGACCAGGGGCACCGCTACCCGGTGCTGCTGCGCCCGGCCGGCTCGCACGGCAGCGCCGGTCTCGTGCGCGCCAGCGACGATGCCGACGTCGCGGCGGCCGCGGGCGTCGTCGGGACGTGCACGGTCACCGACTTCGTCGACTTCCGCTCCGAGGACGGCCTGTGGCGCAAGCACCGCATGGTCTACGCCGGCGGGAGGATGTTCCGGCGCCATCTGCTCATCGACCAGCAGTGGAACGTCGTCGGGGACTCCCGCTTCTTCATGCACGGGCGAGACCTCTTCGGCGAGGAGCGCGACTGGCTCGCCCGCCCGGTCGAGCCGGAGACGGAGCCGATCGACGCGCGCGTGCTCGAGCAGTTCGAGGCCATGGGGCTCGACTTCGGCGTGATCGACTACGCGGTGCTGCCCGACGGCGAGCTCGTGATCTTCGAGATCAACGCCTGCGTGCAGCTCACGGGCACCATCCCCGAGGAGTACCGGCCCTACATCGGCTACGTCGAGGACAACAACGACGACATCCTCGACGCGTTGTTGGAGCGGGTGACGGCGCGAGCGGCGGAGGGCGCGTCCGGCGGGGTGCCGGCGGTCTGACCGGCGGCGGCGCCGATGCATCGTGGACCTGGCAGCAGCCGCGCGCGATGGCCGACTGGCCAGGGGACTGTCCCGTCCTTTCGTCGATGAAGGGTGTTCATCGACCTCCCGGGCGGCCCACACATTGCTCAGAACCCAAGCCCGCGAGCCGAACACTCAGATCAGCGGCGCGACGGCTTCGTGGTGCGGGGCCGTCGTCTATCCGACGCCGACTCGCGGCCCGAATGGCGAGCACAGCTTCTCCGGACCCGACATCCAGACGCTCGACAGCGCGCTCGGGACCAAGGTGACGGTGACACTCGAGGACGGCGCCGATCGGCACCGCATCACCCTCACGTTCCTCATCCCCGAGATGTGGATCGCGCCGGACGCCGGCATCGAGGTGCGCACGATCGCGATCTACACGACGAAGGAGGAGCCGATCACGGCGCCCGCCGGGCTGTCCGCTGTGCGCGAGCAGTACGACGTCGTCAGGCTCGACGGCGCGGGCAAGCTCGTCGAGTCCTGACGCTGTCGCCCGACCTGGTCGCGTACATCGAAGCCAGCGCTCGGGTGCGTTGACTTCGACGCGCACGACGCGCTAAGAGAAGGGCGCCTAGTTGACAGCACGTCGCCGAACTGGTCGAGGCCGCCGGCTGATCGAATCGGTTAGCGACCGGGTGCTCGCAGGAACGAGGCGAGCGCTCTCGAATCCAGCAATCGACACGGCGGAGCTCTGCGGCGCAGCGAGCTGAGGATTCCGCGGCGGTCGGCTTTGACGAGGGCAAGATCGTGGCGCATGGGGCACAACTGGGATCGCTGGTGCAGTTCGCCGGCGTGCGGTCGGGAAGCCGGGTCCCGAACACCGCCGCCGGCTATGGCGAGCGGCGCTCAAGGCCGCGCGAAAGGCCGCGCCGGAAGGCGCGTCGCGGCGGCGACAGCCCGCCAAGAGCTCGCGTTCGGACGTGAGCGCGCGGCGGCCGCCGGCTTGGGCAACGGCGAGTTCATGCAATCAGACGCCTGCAGCCTCGATTTTCCGCAGGCGAGCTTCGACGCCGCCGTCTCGCGCTGGGGAATCATCTTCGAGCCTGACGCGGAGGCCGCCGCGGGACGCATCCGCGGCTTCCTCAAGCCGGGCGCGCGGATGGCGATCAGCTCGTGGGCGAGCCCGATCAGGTTCCACTCCTGTCGATTCCGATGAGGACGGCGATGCAGCGGCTGGCCGTGCCCCCGCCGCCGGCCGAACGCCCGGGATCTTCTCGAGGCCGACCCCCGTTTCATCGGCCGGTTGCTCGAAGGAGGCGGGTTCTCGAACGTCGCCGTCGAGCAGGACGAGGTCACGTTCGAGTTCGGCTCCCCGAGGACTTCACCGCCACGTCAGGGCGGTCTCCGCCCCGATCCGGGCGATGATCGAGCAGCACGCAGGCGAGGCCCAGGAAGCGGCCTGGGACGCGATCACGCAGGCCGCACGGATGCGTCGGGTGGCGCGACGCCGCTGCGCTTCTCGAACGTCGTGCTGCTCGCCTCGGCAACCGCCTAGCGCCCGCCTCGCACCACTCGGCGACGCCGACCATGACGAGCCGGCAGACCGGCGCCTGCGCCAGGTGGTAGACGACATCCGCGCGCCGGTAGAGCGACTCCTCCAACAGGAGCAAGGGAGAGGTGAGCGTTGCAACACCTCGCTGCTGCCGTCCATGCATCTGGGCAGCGCAGCGTCGCGCCCAGAAGAGTTCCGCAACCGCGTGAAGGCGCAAGCGTCGGCGTCAGTCAGCCAGGCGAGCCCTCAAGCGAACCCCGTCGCCACCCAGATCACGAAGGCCCCCACCGCCAGCACCGCCAGCAGCACCGCCAGCACCCGCCAGGGCGCCGTCTCCTGCACCGGCTCGTCGTTGACGATCTCGGCCTCCAGCAGGACGTCCCGCGCCGCGGAGTGCCCCGACGCCGGCACGAGCACGTCGCGCGGGCCGGCGGCGAGCATGTCGGGCACGTCGAACCCGCGGGTGCGGCGCAGCGTCGACGGGATCCCCTCCTCGAGCAGCATCCCCTGCACGAACTCGGCCTCGGCCTGGTTCATCGCGCCGGCCACGCGGACCAGCTGGCCCTCCGTGTAGCGCGGGTCGACCTTGCGCGCCCGCGCGTGGCGCTCGCTGACCGGCTCCTCGATCTCCGCGGCGCCGCCGCCGATGACGAGCGGCATGTTGCAGGACCGGCAGAAGCGCTCGTCGGACGGATGCGGCTCGCCGCAGCGTGGACAGACGAGCTCGCCGATCAGGTCACCTCGACGTCGACTTCCCGGATCACGCCGTCCTCGATGAGGTAGGAGCGGACCTCGGGATCGGCGTCCTTGGCCTTCGGGATGCCCACGATGAGCCACTCGACGCCGGGCCATCCCGCGGCGAAGTTCACGTCGGTCTGCGAGGGATACGGGGCCGACCGGGTGTGGGAGTGGTAGATCGCGAGCAGCTGGGGCTCGTCCTCCTCGGCGAACGCGACGGACAAGAGCTCCTTGCCGTCGATGTCGAAGCGAAAGGGGCTCGCCGCGAGGTTCTCGAGCGCCCGGGCGCAGCTCGCCGTCGCGTCGCGGCCGAGCACGAGGCCGCAGCACTCGTTCGGCGCATCTCGTACGGCGTGCGCGACGATCTCGTCGAGCAGTGGGCGGTCGATCTTCACCGCAGAGAGGCTACGCGGTGGCGCCGCCGCCCCACGGCGACAAGGCTCAGGCCTTTACGCGCGGCGTGTCGTCGTCGTCGTCCTTGCCTGCGGACATGCTGGACACCGAGTCCTTGAACTCGCGCAGGCCGCGGCCCAGCGAGCGCCCCGCCTCCGGCAGCTTCTTCGGCCCGAGTACGACAAGCGCGATGGCCAGGATGAGCAGCATCTCTCCGGGTCCGAGGTTGAATGGCATGTGATCAGTCCTCCTGGGGGTTCACGAAGTCACGCTTCCTTCTTGTGTCGGCCTACGGGGCCCCTGACGCGAGCGATCACTTCTCGCCCGTCTCGAACGAGTTGGGTATCGGATTCTGGCCCGCCGTCCGGCGCAGCACCGAGAGATGTTGGCCCTCGTTGCCCATGATCGACGCTCCCGTCTGAAGCAGCCGGGCCTCACCCAGCTTGCGGTGCGCGTCGAAGTAGGCGGCCACCGCCGCGGTCTCGAGCTCGATGAGGAAGCTCAGCACGTCCGCCTGCGAGCGCACGTCGCCGAGGCCCTTCGCGACATCCTCCACGTCGGCCACCCCCTTCGGCGGCGCCGGCGGCGTGCCGCCGAGGTCCGTCAGAGCGGTCACCCACGCGTCCGCGTGCTCCTGCTCGTGCGCGCGGAAGCCGCGCACCACCCCGCGCACGGCCGGCGTCAGCAGGCCGCCGCCGATCACGCTGTCGTAGGCGATCACGGTCACGCGCTCGAGGTCGATCGCACTCGCCAGGACGGACCCGTCGGCCTCGTCCTGCGCGAACGCGGACCGCACCGACCACAGCAGCGGGATGGAGGCGGCGGCGATCGCCGCGCCGCCCAGCGCGAACCCTCGCCGCAGCAGCTCGCGGCGGTCGCGCTCGAACGCGGCGACCTCCCCCGTCGACGCCTCGCCCCCGTCCACGATCGCCACGCGCGCGGAGGACCGCACCGTCACGAGGCCCGCCCGTTCACGAACGCCGAGGGCACCGGGTCGCGGCCCAGCGAGTCGAGCAGGATCGACACGTGCTCGGCCTCGTTGGTGATGATCGACGCGGCCGTCGCGCGCAGATCGCGGTCTGACAGCTTGGGCAGCGCGTCGATGTAGGCCGCGATCGCGGTGTTCTCCAGGTCGATCGCGAAGCGCAGCACGTCGGCCTCGGTGCGCAGCACCGGGAAGTCGTAGTCGGCCTTGGCCCGGTTGGGCTGGCCGTCGAAGTCCTTGATCGCCGCCCCCAGGCCGTCGGCGTGCTCCTGCTCCTGCTCGAGGAAGACCTTCACGAGCTGCAGCCGCTCGCCCCGCAGCTTCGCCGCGCCGGCCTTGTAGGCCGCGACGGCCATGAGCTCGAGATCCAGCGCGCCGTTGAGGATCTCGACGTCCGCGAGGTCGGACTCGTCGGGCCCCTCGACCGGGTTCTTCGTGTCGTCGCTGCACGCGGCGAGCAGCACGGCGCAGGAGCCGGCGACGCTCACGCCCGACGTGCGGAAGAAGCGCCTGCGCGACTGCGGGTCGCGCAGGAAGTGGTCGAGGTCCATCTCAGTCTCCTGTAGGGGTCCTGCACGCTACCTGCCAACGCGATCGCGCCGTCAGGCAGACACGCACCAGGCGACTGGTGCGGGCGCCGGCGCCCGCCGGATCACCACCAGACGGTGGAGTCCAGGTTCTCGATCTCCTCGACGGGCTTGGTGTAGATGCCGGAGGAGAGGTACTTCCAGCCGTCGTCGCACACGACGAAGACGACGTTGCCCTCGTCGATCTCGTTGGCGATCCGCACGGCGACGCGGGCGATCGCGCCCGACGACACGCCGGCGAAGATGCCCTCCTCGTCGAGCAGCTTGCGCGTCCAGACGATCGCATCCGCGTTCGTGACGAAGATCTTGCGGTCCAGCAGGCTCAGATCGATGATCTCCGGGATGAAGCCGTCGTCGAGCGAGCGCAGCCCCTGCACGGGCTCGCCCTGCATCGGCTCCGCGGCGACGATCTTGCAGGCGTCGCCGAGCTCCTCCTTCAAACGCCGGCCGTTGCCCATGAGCGTGCCGCCGGTGCCGAGGCCCGCGACGAAGGCGGAGATCTCGTCGAGCTCCTCGAGGATCTCCAGCGCCGTCCCGTTGTAGTGCGCGAGCGGGTTGGCCTCGTTGCCGTACTGGTAGGGCATGTAGTACGTGTCGGCGTCCATCGCCAGCTCGTTGGCCATGGCGACGGCGCCGTTGGAGCCCTGGTCGCCGGGGCTGTAGACGATCTCCGCGCCGTACATCTGCAACAGCTGCGTGCGCTCGGGCGTCACGTTGTCGGGCATGACGACCTTCAGCGGATAGCCCTTGCGGCGGCAGATCATCGCGAGGCTGATGCCGGTGTTGCCCGACGTCGGCTCGAGGATCGTCTGACCGGGGCGGATGAGCCCGTTCTCCTCGGCGTGCTCGATGAGCGACCGCGCGACGCGGTCCTTGACCGAGCCCGTCGGGTTCATCGACTCCATCTTCGCCCAGATGCGCACGCCCGGCTTCGGGCTCAGACGCTTGAGCTCGACGAGCGGCGTGTTGCCGATCGCCTGCACGATGTCCCCGTAGCGACCGCCACAAGGACGGTTCTGGAGCGGCGGGAGGCCCATGTGTCCAATCAGTGTAGACAGCGCGGCCAGTTGGGCTGAAGCCGTATCCGCGCCACGTTCGCGGGGGTACCCGAGGGCCGCGCGCTCGTATCAGTGATGAGCGTGCACGTGCTTCGCTAGCTTCTTGCGCCGCGGCGTCCGATACGCGCCGCGCACGCATGGTCTTCCCCACGGTCCAGTTCGCAGTCTTCTTCCCGATCGTGCTTGCGCTCAGTTGGGCGCTCATGCGACGCCAAGGCGTCTGGAAGCCGTTCATGCTCGCCGCGAGCTTCCTGTTCTACGCGGCGGCGGACCCGATGTTCTGCCTCATGCTGGCCGGGATGATCCTGGGAAACCAGGCCGCCGCGCAGCTCATCTTCCGGTCCGAGGACGCGCGCCGGCGCAAGGTCATCGTCGTTGTCGCGGTCGCCGCCGACCTCCTGACGCTCGGCGTCTTCAAGTACTACGGGTTCTTCGCGACGGAGATCAACGGGCTGCTCGACAAGGCCGGTCTCGGCCTGCCGATCCCGCTCGCCGACATCGTCCTGCCGGTCGGCATCAGCTTCATCATCTTCCAGGCGATCTCCTACACGGTCGACGTGTACCGGCGGCTCATCGAGCCCGCCACGACGATCGACGTCGGCCTGTACCTGAGCTTCTTCCCGCACCTCGTGGCGGGCCCGATCGTCCGCGCGCGCGAGTTCATTCCCCAGCTGCAGGCGCCGCGCGACCCGCGCAAGGTGGCCGTCGGCGCGGGCGTCGCCCTGATCCTCATCGGCCTCGTCAAGAAGGTCGCGATCGCCGACTACCTCGCGCGCGAGATCGTCGACCCGGTCTTCGGCGTGCCGCAGGCCTATTCGGCGCCCGACGCGATCCTCGCCACGTACGCCTACGCCGTGCAGATCTTCTGCGACTTCTCCGGCTACACGGACATCGCGATCGGCCTCGCGCTGCTGATGGGCTTCGTCTTCCCGCAGAACTTCGACCGGCCCTACCGCGCCGCATCGTTCGGCGAGTTCTGGCAGCGCTGGCACATGACGCTGTCGCGCTTCCTGCGCGACTTCCTCTACATCCCGCTCGGCGGCAACCGCAAGGGCAAGCTCAAGACCGTCCGCAACCTCATGATCACGATGCTGCTCGGCGGCCTGTGGCACGGCGCCGCGTGGGGCTTCATCCTGTGGGGCGCGATCCACGGCCTCGCGCTGGTCGTCGAGCACCAGTTCCGCGGGAAGGTCCGCCTGCCGCGCTGGCTGGCCTGGTTTCTCGTGTTCAACATCGTGTGCCTCGCCTGGATCCCGTTCCGCGCGCCGGACCTCGACCTCGCCGGCTCGTTCGTCTCACGCTTCTTCGACTGGGGGCCCGCGACGCTGTGGACCGCTCCCATCGTGATCATCACGTTCCTCGTCATCGGCCTGCAGCTGCTGCCGGCCCGTCCCATGGATGCCCTGCGGGTGCGCTTCGAGCAGCTGCATCCGGTCGCGCTGGGGACGAGCATGGCGTGCGTCATCCTGCTCGTGGCTGCGACGGTGTCCAGCCAGGGCGTGCCCCCGTTCATCTACTTCTCCTTCTAGGGACAGCACCTGATGCCAGAGCCAGAGCCACAGACCCCGCAGTCCGATCCGCGCCAGCGCAACCGCTTCATCCTCGACCGCGAGAGCGGGCGCATGCTGCGCGCGCGCGACGCGCTGATCTGCGTCTTCGTGGCGGTCATCCTGCTGCTGGTCATCGAGGGCGCCTCGATCCGCAACTCGGGTGAGAAGCTCGACGAGGGCATCCAGCGCTCGATGGTGCTCGCCGTCGGCCATCCCGCCGGCTGGCTCGCCGATCAGCTGCCGCTCGCCGCGGCCGCCGACAAGCTGACCGCGGCGCTGTCGCCCGACGACGACCTCTCCGGCGGCCCGGGCGGCTTCAACTCCGCTCCCGTGGGCGGCGGTCCGACGCAGGTCGCGGGCGAGGGCGCCGCCGTGGCGCCGATCACCCCGGACGCCTTCGATCCGGCGCAGCTCGGCGTGAAGCCCAAGCAGCTGCCCTCGCTGAAGAACCTGCTCGTCACGGGCGACTCGCTCGCCCAGCCGCTGGACGTGCAGCTCGCGCGCAGGCTGGCCGGCGACGGCGTCGTGACGACGCGCGACGTGCACCTCGGCACCGGCATCTCGAAGACCGACCTCGTCGACTGGGGCCTGCTCTCCAACAAACAGGTCAAGGACAAGCAGCCCGATGCCGTCGTCATGTTCATGGGCGCCAACGAGGGATTCCCCTTTCCGGCGCCCGGCGGCGGCAACGTGCAGTGCTGCAGCGCCGAGTGGGCGGTGACGTACGCCCGCCGCGCGCGGAGCATGATGGACACGTACCGTCGCGACGGCGATGCCCGCGTCTACTGGCTCACGCTGCCGCTGCCGCGCGAGCCCGCGCGCCAGAAGACGGCCCGCGCGGTCAACGCCGCGATCGACGTCGCGGCCCAGCCCTTCCGCTCGCAGGTCCGCGTCCTCGACATGACCGACGTCTTCACGCCCGGCGGGAGCTACCGCGCGGCGATGACCGTCAAGGGCCGCGAGACGCTCGTGCGGCGGCCCGACGGGATCCATCTCAACGACGCGGGAGCCGGCGTGGCGCTGGACATCGTGCTCGCGCGGCTGCGGGCCGACTTCGCGAAGCTGGGCGGCTGAGACGGGGCGCTACGGCAGCGCGCCGTCGGCGCGCAGCCGGTCGACGACGAGCGTCGCGGCCACCGACGCTCCCGCGCTCGACAGGTGCACGCCGTCAGGCTGGCGCGCGTCGATCGTCTGGCCGTGGAAGGTGATCGTCTGGCGAAATCGCCCGCCGGGGGTGAACACCGGCACGAGATCGATGACGCGCACGCCGTCGCCGACGCGCCTGGCCGCGCGCTCGATCGCGTCGTTGACGCGCGGGAAGACGCGAGCGAACGACGCCGGCCGCGGCGCCGGCAGCGTGAGCCAGTAGACGCGCGAGCGCCCGCCGCGCCGGTAGCTGCGCATCATCGCCTCGACGCGGCGGGAGTAGGCGTTGACCCAGGCTGCGCCGCAGCAGGGCGCCCGCCTGCCGCTCGCCGAGCGCAGGTCGAAACCGTCGTTGGCGCCCAGGAACATCACGGTCACGTCGGGCTTGAAGCCCGAGGCCTGGGCGCGCGCGCGCCGCGGCCAGTCGAGCACGCCGGGCTTCGTGATCCCGGTGCCGATGTGCGCGTCGCTGCGCACGCTCGTCGCGCGGCGGGACTGCAGCCGCCGAGCGAGGTCGCCGTCGACGAGCTGGATCATCGAGTCGCCGGTGGCCAGCAGGCGCAGGCCGTGCGCGCGCGGCAAGGTGGGCGCCCGCAGCGGCGGCGACGCCGAGGCCCGCGTCTGCAGCGTCGACACGCCGGACGCCGGCAGCACCTGCCTGCAGGCGTCCGGGTCGGGCAGCAGCGTGCACTCCGAGCCGTCGCGCCACTGCACGTGCGCGCGCCAGTCCACACGCCGCCCGAGCGTCACGCGCAGCGCGGCGGCCGGGGCGCGCAGCGTCAGCAGATCCTCCTGCGCCGCGATCTGCGCGCCGCGCAGCGCACGCGGCGGCTCGGTGGCCACGCCGCCCTCGTCGATGCGGGCGAACGTCGCGCTCAGCCTCCCGTCGCGGCGGCTGACGCACGCACGCCGCCGCGAGGCCGCGAGCGGGCTCAGCACGACGCAGACGATCCGCCCGCTCGCCGCCTGCAGCTCGTCCACCGGCAGCGGGCGGTTGAAGCGCAGGTCGAACTGCAGGTCGCCCCCCGCCTGCCGGGCGGAGGCGGCGGTGAGCTGCAGCGTCGGCGCGGGCGACTGGGCCGCCGCGGAGGCGACGGGCGCGAGCGCGCACGCAACGAGCGCCCCCACGAGCGCAGCGAGCCAGCGCGCGGCGATGTGCGTCGGCAAAGCGTCCGTCATCCCTGCCCAGCACTGTAGGGCGGGGGCTGTGTGCACCACATCGCCCCGCTCAAGCGCACAGCGGACGACGCCGATGCGCACCGCATGCGCGGGCTCGCCGAAGTGCTGGGCCGCCGGTTCTGGCTCGCCGCCGCGCTCCTCGCGACGGCGCCGGCCGCGGCACACGCCGCCGTGCCGCTGACGCTCGGCACGCCGGACACGCCGACGCCGGGCGATCGATGCGAGCCCGTACTACGACGGCATCTCTGCCGGAGGCCCCTCGACTGATGGCGGCCGTGACGCGCCTCGTGACGCTCGTCGAGACCGTTGACGACGGCGACGACCCGCGCCGGATGTCGGTCTCGCTGCGCCATGAGGCCGTGCTCTCCGACGGTCGCCGGCTGCTGCTGCTCGACGACCGGGGCTGGACCTGGCAGCTGATGGAGCACCGAGCCGAAGGTGACGCCGTCGTCGACGGCGACGTCAGCGACATCTGGGACTGGACGTCCGTCGAGGACATCGAGGAGACGGCGCGGCTGACGGTCGGCCCGGATGAGCCGTTCGACGACCGCACTCCGCAGGACATGCAAGCCGGCCACTGGGCCTACCTCGCCGGCACCCTGGACCGCCTGGGCGTCAGTGCGGATGCGCAGGCGCTGAGGGGTCTCCCCCACGATGTCGTGCTCAGCGAGCAGCTGCGCGCCCGGGTCAGAGGTCGATCGTGAACCGGCGCAGACCGCCCCACGCGATGGATGGTGACCGCGATCGCGGCGCTCGTCGCCGCGGTGACGGCCGGCGGTGTGTGGCTCCTGCCCGGCGAAGAAGCACGGGTTGACGGGCCGCTCGCGGACCTCGTCCAGAGCAACCGGACGATCATCCGCGCCGAGCGCATCGCGGGGTACGGGGGCGGCCTGCCACAGCTGATCGTGAACTGGGGCCGCGTCGATCCCGGCCGGGACGGCGAGATCGTCGAGGAGGGCCTGAGCGTCTACGACGAGCGCCCGACCGGCGCGCGCTACCGGCGCACGTTCGTGTTCGACCCACCGGACAACGCGGTCAAGCAACTGCACCACGGCATCGCCCACGTGACGCAGGACCTCGACGGCGACGGGCATGCCGAGATCCTCGCCATGCGAGGAGCTGGGCGGCTCCGCGGGCAACCGGATCTACCACCTGATCAGTCGCAGCCAAGGGCGGACGCGGGAGCTCTACCGCAAGAAGCTCAGCTACGACGACGGTCTCATCCGATTCGGGCGCGGAAGCCTGATCGCCTACGAAGGCGTGGTCCGCCAGCCGGGAGACCACGGCATCCACTGCTGCTGGAGCTCCTACAGCCGGACGGTCCGCAAGCTGCGGGGCGGTCGCCTCGTGGTCGTTGAGCGCTCCCGGACCAACCGCCGTCCGACCTGAGCGACGGGCGATGTTCACTGCCGCTGCGCTCAAGTGCATCTGCGCACCAGGCGCAACTGGCTACGGCCGGCGGCTGCACGCCTGGATCGCCTCCGCGTACATCCGCGCCCGGGCGCGGTAGCCCTCCGGCGACGCGTGGACCTCGTCGCCGCTCATCAGCGAAGGGTCGCGCTCGACCGCGCGCGACCAATCGACGAGCTCGAGCTCGAGGCGGGGGTCACGCGCGAGCCTGCGCAGCGTGGCGTTCGCGCCGCCGTGGCCCACGCCCTCGTAGGACGGCGCCACGATCGTCGACCACACGGCGCAGCCGCGCGGCCGCGCGGCGGTCGCGACCACCGCGGCCTCGAGCCGACGAATGTCCCTCGGGTCGTCGTTCGTGAAGAGGCTCACCGCCAGGATCGCCGGCGGAGCCGTCTCGGCGGCGAGGATCCGCATCCCCTCCGCCAACGGCCGGCCGGTCAGGGCGTCGATCCGAACGCGCCACGACGGCAGCGCTCGCGGCAACGCGTCCGCCATCCCCTCCGCCAGCGAGTCGCCGACGACGAACACCTCTCGGTGGGACCCGCGCTGCGGCGGCGCCGAGACCGAGAACGCGGACGGCCCCATCTCCCGGTCGTCAGAACCACAACCCACGGCCGGCACCGCCAGCAGCAGGCCGACCAGCAGGACGGTCAGCCTATGACTCAGCCGCCCGCCATCGCGGGCAGGATCACGAGCACGTCGCCCGTGCCGACCGGCGTGTCGAGGCCGTCGAGCACGCGCACATCCTCGTCGTTGAGGTAGACGTTGACGTAGCGGTTGAGCTGGCCGCCCTCGGCGAACATCTGCGACTGCGTCGCCGGGTGCTGGTCGGCGAGCGAGCGCAGGACGTCGCCCACGTTCTCCCCGTCGGCGTCGACTTCCTTGACGCCGCCGACCGACGGGCGCAGGACGGGTGGGATCTTTACCGTGGCCATTGAGCGGGGCAGCCTAGCCTGCGGCCGCGCAGAACGCTTCGTAGTCCGGGAACACGCCCATCTCGTCGTCGGAGATCTCGCCGGGGTCGCGCGAGCAGACGGCGCACTCCGGGTCGCGGCGCACCTTCAGCTCGGTGAACGTCGCGCCGAGCGCTTCGTAGAGCAGCAGGCGGCCGATGAGCGGCTCGCCGGCACCGACGATGAGCTTGACGACCTCGGTCGCCTGCAGCAGGCCCATCGTGCCGGGCAGCACGCCGAGCACGCCGTTGGCGCCGCAGCTCGGGGCGAGCTCGGCCGGCGGCGGCACGGGGTACAGGCAGCGGTAGCAGGGGCCCTCGTAGGGCTTGAAGACCGACAGCTGGCCGTCGAAGCCGAGGATCGAGGCGCTGACCACGGGGATCTGCAGGCGCACCGTCGCGTCGTTGAGCAGGTAGCGCGTGGGGAAGTTGTCGACGCCGTCGACGATGACGTCGTAGCCCTCGATGATCTCCATGATGTTCGAGGCGTCCAGGCGCGTCTCGTACTTGACGACGTTGACGTCGGGGTTGATCGCGTTCATCGACTCCGCGGCGGAGTCGACCTTCGGCGTGCCGATGCGGTCGGTCGTGTGGATGACCTGACGCTGCAGGTTGGAGAGGTCGACGACGTCGTCGTCGACGATCCCGATGGTGCCGATGCCCGCGGCGGCGAGGTAGAGCGCGGTCGGCGAGCCGAGGCCGCCGGCGCCGAGCAGCAGGACCTTGGCGTCGAGCATCTTCTGCTGGCCCTCGGGGCCGATCTCGGGCACGAGCATGTGGCGGCTGTAGCGCTCGCGCTGCTCGGGAGTCATGACCTTCGGGACCTCGACCTTGTAGCCGCGGTCCTTCCACAGCGTGTAGCCGCCGGTCATCGACTCGACGTTCTCGTAGCCGAGCTCCTCGAGCGTCTTGGCGGCAAGGGCGGAGCGGTTGCCGGAGGCGCAGTACAGGACGACGTGCTGGGAGCGATCGGGGACCGCGCCCTCGATGCGCGACTCGAGGTGACCGCGCGGCACGTGCTTGGCGCCGGGGATGAGGCCGCGCTGGACCTCCTCGCTCTCGCGCACGTCGATGATGGCCGGCGAGCCGTTGCCGTTGCCACTCTGCAGCCGCTCGTTGACCTCCCCGGGATCGACCTGGGCGATCTGGTTCTTGATCTGGCGGATGAACTCCGCGCCGGACGGGCTCACGTGAATCTCCTCAAAGGTGGTCGGACTTCCCCTCGCTTCAGAAAGTATAGCGGCGGGTCCTGCTCGCCTACATGTTCCCCGAGAAGCGCACGATCGGATCAAAACTGGGGTGCGAGTCGCTCGCCGCGCCTCTGCGCGGGCGCGTGCCTGACGGGGGTGCGAGTCGCTCGCCGCGCCTCTGCGCGGGCGGCGTGCCTAACGGGGGTGCGAGTCGCTCGCCGCGCCTCTGCGCGGCGGCGTGCCTAACGGGGGTGCGAGTCGCTCGCCGCGCCTATGCGCGACCGCGTGCCTAAAACGCCGAAAGGGGCGTCCCGTGCTGCTGCGGGACGCCCCTGTCGGGCGGATCACTGGAGGTTCTGGAGGAAACCGTTGTGGCGGGTCTTTGCGGGCTCTGGAGGGGAAACCCTGTGGGACCGGCTGCACAAGGAGTATCGGTGACGACCCGATCTGCCGACATAGGGTCCAGACCCCATGCGTAGATCCGCCCTGCTCTCCCAGGTGTTGGCCGTCAACACCCTGCTCGTCGTCGGAACCGTGTTCGCCGCGAGCGTTGCCGCACGGCTCGATCTCGGCGACTCCGCCGGCTCGCGGCAGTTCCTCGTGCTCGTCGCTGCGATCCTCGCGACGCTGCTGGCCAACAACGTCGTCATGCGCCGCCGCTTCGCCCCGCTGGAGTCGCTGACGCGCACGATGGAGTGCGTCGACCTCACGGTGCCGGGGGTGCGGGCCTCGCCGTCGGACGGCGAGTCCGATGACGTCGCGCGCCTGCGCGAGTCCTTCAACCGCATGCTCTCGCGCCTGGAGCACGAGCGCGTCGGCAGCGCGACCGCGGTGCTGCGCGCCCAGGAGGCCGAGCGCGCGCGCGTGGCCCGCGACCTGCACGACGAGGTCAACCAGGCGCTGGCCGCGGTCTCGCTGCGCCTCGCGGCCACCGCGGAGCATGCGCCGTCGCAGTTCGCCGGGGAGCTGAAGGAGACCCAGCGCCTCGCCAACCAGGCGATGCAGGAGCTGCTGGGCCTGGCCCGCGAGCTGCGCCCGTCGGCGCTGGACGACCACGGGCTCATGCCCGCCCTGCGCACGCAGGTGCGGCTCTTCGGCGAGCGCTGGGGGATCCCGGCGCACTTCGCGGCCGACGGCACGAAGCCGCAGCTCGGCGAGTTCGAGCAGCTGGTCGTCTACCGCGTCGTCCAGGAGGCGCTGTCGAACATCGCCCGCCATGCCAACGCAAGCAAGGTCAAGGTCACCGTGCTCGGCTGCAACACCCCCCAGCTGAAGGTCACGATCACCGACGACGGCGACGGCTTCCATCAGAACCGCCTGCGCCAGGGCCGCTCCGGCCTCGCCGGGATGCGCGAGCGCGCGCTGCTCGCGGGCGGGCGCCTGGAGATCACGTCGGCGCCCGGCGAGGGCACGACCGTCGAGCTCACCGTCCGCGCACGCGGGGCGCGCGCCGCATGAGGCTTCTGATCGCAGACGATCACGGCATCGTGCGCGGCGGGCTGAGGCTGCTGCTCGACCGCCAGCCGGACATGGAGGTGATCGCCGAGGCCTGCGACGGCGTCGAGGCCGTGCAGCTGGCGTTGCGCGAGAAGCCCGACATCTGCGTGCTCGACGTCTCGATGCCACGCATGACCGGCCTGCAGGCGACCGTCGAGATCAAGACCCACGCGCCGGACATCAACGTCCTCGTGCTCTCGATGTACGACGACGAGCGCTACCTCTTCGAGGCGCTGCAGGCGGGCGCCTCGGGCTACATCCTCAAGCAGGAGGCCGACACCGCCCTCGTCGAGGCCGTGCGCGCGGTCTGGCGCGGCGAGCCGTTCATGACGAACGCCGCTGAGCAGTCGCTGCTGCGCGAGTGGATGGAGGACGATTCCTCAGGGCCCGTCGAGCCGCTGACGCTGCGCGAGCGCGAGGTCCTCAAGCTCATCGCCGAGGCCCACACGAACAAGCAGATCGGCGAGACGCTGTATCTCTCGGAGAAGACCGTCGAGTCGCATCGCGCGAACCTCATGCGCAAGCTCGAGATGCGCGACCGCGTCGAGCTCGTGCGCTACGCCATCCGGCGCGGGCTGATCGAGGCCTGACCCCGGCGCCCGCCTGCCGCGACTCCGCGCGGGCGACGACGAGATGGCTGGTTGCACGCCATCGACCATCTAGTCTCGCGGGCCATGCCCGCCCGCCTGCGCCTTGCGCTGTTCGTCGCCGGTCTGCTCGCCCTCACCGCGATCGCGGCCGTCCTGCTGTTCGCCGTGGGTGAGAAGGCCGTCCCCGCCGCCGGGTTCGCCGGCGCCACCCGCCCTCCCGGCATCCCGCGTGCGGAGTTCGGCCTGCGCGACGAGCACGGCAAGCCCATGCGGCTGGCGACCATGCGCGGCAAGCCGGTCGTCGTGACGTTCCTCTACACGACGTGCAAGGACACCTGCCCGGTCACGGCGCAGCAGATCCGCATCGCCCTGGACGAGCTCGGCCACGACGTGCCGGTCGTCGCGGTGAGCGTCGATCCCGCCAACGACACCGCCGCGCGAGCGCGGTCGTTCGCGGTCCGTCAGGGGCTGACCGGGCGCATGCGCTGGGGGCTCGGCAGCGCCGCCGAGCTGCAGCGCGTGTGGCGGACGTACGGCATCCAGCCGCAGACCGACGACGCAGAGCACACGGCCACCACGGTGCTGCTCGACAAGCGCGGGGTGCAGCGCGTCGGCTTCGCGGCGAGCGTGCTGACGCCGGACGCGCTGGCGCACGACATCGCGATGCTCGAACGCGAGGGCGAGACCGGCACGTCCTGAGCCGGCGCGCGCCCCCGTGGCGCGGTCAGGCCGGCGGCGGCGCGGTCGGCGGCCGGCGCCCCATCGGCTGGTCGCCGCCCTTGACGGCGCGGCGGTCCTTCCTCGCCTGCCAGCCCAGCACGGCCACCGCGACGAACAGCGGGGCCACGTACAGCAGGTTGATGGCCCAATGGCCCGCATGGGCGATCGGAACGATCATGAGTTGGCGGCCGACAGCAGCCAGAGTCCGAGGGAGGTGAAGGCGATCATCACGACGAGCATCCAGTATTGCGAGCGCGTCGCCGTCTGGCTGTCGCCGTCGAAGGAGACGAGCGCGCGCTCATGGGCGAGTACGAGTCCGGCGACGTGGCCGATCACGAGCGCCGCGACCTGGACGTACCAGATCGCCGTCGCCGAGATCCACGTGTAGTCGACGGTCGCGCTGCTCGTGCCGAAGATGTTCGCGCCCGTGCCGAGCGGGTCGGAGACGAGATAGGCGATGCGCTGGCCCTCGTAGGCCAGCAGCGAGAAGTAGTGCGCCACGACGTAGGCGAGGCCGATCGGGACGAGCGAGTGGGCGAAGCGCCCGGCGAGCGCCTTGGCCGACGCGCCCTGCGGGTCGATCGTCTGCATGCCCATGATGCCCAGCCGGTACAGGCCCGCCACGATCAGCGTCACGACGACCAGGCCGAGCGTGAACGCGAGCTCGAGCGCCGTCGCCTGCCCGAAGCCGAGATCGCGAAACAGGCTCGTCAGGTCGGGCGCGATGTTGCTCCACGCCGGGCCGTTGGAGAAGCCGTCGAACGACGTCGTGCCGATGATCACGCAGACGAGCGCGACGGTGCCGGGCACTATGTCGAGGTTCGTCAGGCCGCTCAGGGGCTTGCGCACGAGCAGCGCCGACCGCGTCCAGCGCATCGGCGACATCCGCGCGATGAGCCCGAAGTACGCGCCGAAGCCGTCGCCGTAGCGGTTCCATGACTCGATGCCGTACAGGCTCATCCCGACGAACTGGATGGCGGCGTAGACGAGCGCGAGCACGGCGAGGTTGCTCGGGTCGCTGCGGCCGGAGTAGACGAGCTCGATCCATGCGAACGCGACGATCCCGAGGGCGGCCGGCCAGCGGCCGAGCCTCGCCGGATAGGGCATCGGCGCGGGCAGCGCCCTGCGGCCGCCCTGGGACGCCAGCCACGCGACGCCGCGGGCTGCCGCGCGCCATGGGTTGAGGGCCTTGAACACGTCGCCGAAGAACAGGCTGGCGATCGGGATCGCGACCCAGAACAGCACGAAGATGGCCGTCGGCGCGAGGTTGTTCGTCGTCGTCTGCGATCCGGCGAAGCCGGCGTAGACGACGAGGACGAAGATCGCCAGCCCGATCGTGCCGGCGAGCGGGTCGAGCCATCGCGGCACACCCGAGACGCGGCGCTCGGGCGCCGCCTCCAGCCGCGGCTTGGGCCACAGGACGGCGAGGCCGACGAAGGACGCGACGAGCACGACGGCCGCCGCCCAGCCGAACAGCCACTTGGGGATCGGCAGGTCCTGGCGCCCGACCAGCCCGTGCGCGAGCGCGGACGCAGGCGACACCGCCAGAGCCGTGCCGGCCGCGACGAGGACGAGCGCGAGCAGGCGGCGCCGGTGCATGGCCAGCCAGTCTAGGAAGCGGCGCCCGGCCAGGCGCCGGAGCGGCGCCGCTGCGGCCGGGCGCGGCGGCCGTTGTACTAGCTTGGCACCCCGTGCGAGCGCCGCTCGACAAGGTCAGCGCCCCGTTCTTCCCCGCCGGCGCGGAATGGATCAACGTCGCGACCCTGCGCCTCGACCAGCAGCTCGGGCGCCCCGTGCTCGTGGAGTTCTGGGACTTCTGCCGCGCCAACTCGCTGCGGACGCTGGGATACATGCAGGACTGGCATGCGCGCTACGCCGCCGGCGGCCTGCGCGTGATCTCGGTCCATGCCGGGGCGTATCCGCCGTCGCAGAACCCCGAGCAGGTCCGCGCGGCGGTCGCGCGGCTGGGCATCGAACATCCGGTCCTGCTCGACACGGACTTCGCGCTGTGGCAGGAGTACGGCAACGAGGCGTGGCCGGCGCGCTACCTCTTCGACCGGCGCCTGCGGCTGTTCTCGATGCACTACGGCGAGGGCGCGTACGACGAGACGCAGGACGAGATCTGCGAGCTGCTCGGGATCGACCCTCCCGACCCGTTCGCGGCGCTGCGCCCCGAGGACGCGGCCGACGCGCTCGTCGGGCGGCCGACGCCGGAGCAGGCGGGCGCGTGGTCCGGCCCGTACGAGGCGGGCGCGGTGTGGGCCGTGCTCGAGCCGGTCGCCGGCGACGGCGGGGCGAGCGTGCGCGTCAGCGGCCGGCGGCTCGCCGTCGAACATGCCGGCTGTCATCTGCTCGTCGAGCACGCGCGCCACACGACGGGCGTGCTCGAGCTCGAGCTCGGCGACGGCGTGATCTGCCATGCCGTGCAGTTCACGGCCGGCGCCGTGGGCTGAGGCGCGCCCGGGGTTACGAGCGGCCGTCCGCGTGCAGGGCCGACGCCGGCACGTCGCCGAGCAGGCGCTCCAGGCGCGGCGGGCCGGCGTCGTCGATCGCGATCGCGCCGCCGGGCCAGTACGGGCTCGAGCCCGCCGGGCCGCGCCCCATGAACAGCGTCTCGAAGATCCAGCAGCCGCTGTTGTGCAGCTGCGTGCCGCCCGGCGTGCGCCACTCGGCGGCGTCGTCGCGGTCGAGGCAGCCGGTGCGGTGGGTGTGGCCGAAGACGAGATGCGCCGGCGCGATCCGCAGCCGCCGCGCCGTCTCGCCGATCGCGCCGAGCCCGGCGATCCGCAGCTCCCGCACGCCGATCTGCGACTGCACGGGCCCGAGACCGGCGCGGTTGGCAGCGAGCACGCCGGCGCGAAACGGCACCGCCAGGGCGCGGGCGCGCACCCGCTGCGCACGGGTGCGCCCGCCCGCCAGCGCGCGCCACGTGCCGACCGGCGAGCGGCTGCCGACCGCCGCGCGGCCCGGCCCGCCGCGCTGCGCGCTCGCCTGGCTGAGCGCGTAGATCGGCGCCAGCACCGCCTCGTAGTCGTCCGGCGTCGCCGGGTCGGGGATCGCCCCGACCAGCCGCGCCATCACGCCGGCCGCCAGGCGCTCCATCGTCGGGATCGTGACGTGGACGTCGAGGTAGTGGCCGTGGGTGGCGTAGACGTCGTCGCGCAGCCACAGGCCCGGATAGGCGACCTCCACGCGCGCGGGCGCGAGGAATCCGGCCAGGCGCTTGGCGATCCACGACGCCCTGGCCACCGGGACGCGCTCCTCCAGCGCCAGCGCGGCGGGCTGCTCGCGCCGCCCGCGCCAGTCCAGCCAGCCGGCGGCGATCGCGTGGTCGTGGTTGCCGGGCACGAGGACCACCTCGGCGCCGGCCGCGAGCGCGCCGCCGATCGCGCGCATGATCGGCTCGGCGCGCGCGAGCGCCTCGCGTGCCGGCCCGTGGCGCAGCTCCAGCGTGTCCCCCAGCAGCACGAGCCGGTCGACGCCGGCCAACCGCCCGACGAGCACGTCGAGCGCCGCCGGGCGGGCGAGCACGTCGGCGCCGCCGGCGAGGCCGATGTGCAGGTCGGAGATGACGAGCGTGCGCACGCGAGGGACCGTCGCTCAGCCGGTGCGGCCGGCTCAGGCCCGCGCGGCGAGATCTACGCGGATGCGCTTGGGCAGCATGAAGCGCACGTCCTCGCGCATGACCTCGAACTCCGAGACGTCCTGCACACCGCGGTCGGTGAAGTACATGACGAGCCGGTTGACGAGCTCCTCCGGCGCGCTCGCGCCCGACGAGATGCCCACGACGCGCTTGCCGTCCAGCCATGCGTCGGCGACCTGCGACTCGTTGTCGATGAGGTGCGAGTCGGTCCCGCAGTCACGGGCGACGTCGACGAGCCGCTGCGAGTTGGAGGAGTTCTGCGAGCCGATCACGAGGACGAGATCGCATTCCACAGCCATCTGCTTGACGGCCGCCTGACGGTTCGTCGTGGCGTAGCAGATGTCGTCGGTGCGAGGACCCGTGATCGCCGGGAACCGCGCGCGCAGGCGGTTGATGATCGTGCGCGTCTCGTCGACGGAGAGCGTCGTCTGCGAGATGTAGGCGACCTTCTCGGGATCGGCGACCTCGAGCGCGTCGACATCGGCCTCGGTCTCGACGAGCACGATCGAATCGGGCGCCTCCCCCATCGTGCCCTCGACCTCCTCGTGGCCGCCGTGGCCGATCAGCACGATCGTGTAGCCCTCGGCCGCGAACTTCTTGGCCTCGACGTGAACCTTCGTCACGAGCGGGCAGGTCGCGTCGATCGTCGACAGCGCGCGCTCGGCGGCCTGCGCGTGCACCGCGGGCGAGACACCGTGCGCGGAGAAGACGGTCGTCGATCCCGCGGGGATGCTCTCGTCGATCTCGTCGACGAAGATCGCGCCGCGGGCCCGCAGCTGCTCGACGACGTGCTTGTTGTGCACGATCTCCTTGCGCACGTAGACCGGCGCGCCGTAGAGCTCCAGCGCGCGCTCGACGGTCTGCACGGCCCGGTCGACGCCGGCGCAGTAGCCGCGCGGCGCCGCCAACAGCAGCTTCTCGACGCAGAAGGTCATGCGGTCAGTGTAGGCAGCCCGGATGGTCGCCCGGACGCCGGCTCACCCAGGGCGCCGCAGCGTCGCGACCAGCGCGAACACGGCCTCGCCGACCGCGTCGAGGCTGCGCTCGGAGACGGCGCCGAGATCGTCCTCGAGCGAGTCGTGCTGGGGATAGTCGAAGTCGATCAGGTCGATCGCACGGATGCCGCGCTGAAGAAACGGCCAGTGGTCGTCGATGATCTGCCCGGACACCTCGCCGGAGAACAGCGCGCCCACCCCCGCCGTGCGAGCCGCCCGGCGCAGCTGGGTCCAGAGCGCGGGATCCGAGCCTGCCTCGCGCGTGAAGCGCAGGCCCGCCTTCTCGGCGATGTAGTCCAGCAGCACGAGCGCCCGCGTCGCGCCGGCGTGACGCCCGGCGTACGCCGTCGAGCCGCGCAGGCCGCACTCGAGGAACGGCTCGCAGCCGGCCGGCTCCTCCTCGCCGTCGAAGAGCACGAAGCGCAGCGCGCGGGCGTTGCGCGGCCGCGGCGCGCGGGCGAACGCGCGTGCCAGCGTGACGACGGCGGCGGTGCCCGCCGCGCCGTCGTTGGCGCCGACGAATCCGCGCGGCGCCGCCTCGACGTCGTAGTGCGCGCCGACGACGACGGCCGGCAGCCGCCCGGGCACGCTGCCGACGACGTTGCGCAGGCCGGGATGGCCCGGGACGCTCTCGAAGCGCCCGCGCGGCATGAGCGCGCGCAGGCGGACCGCCAAGCGGCGCAGCGCAGGCGAGCCGGCGGGCCGCCAGCCGTAGGCCTCGACCTGCTCGCGCAGCAGCGCGAACGCGTGCGGCCCGCTGAAGCGATCGACCCTGGCGCGCGGCGCGAGGCCGTCGGCCGACGCCGCGGCCGACGCGGGAATCGCGGCCTCGATCGAGGCGGCGCGGCCGTCATCCGAGCCGCAGCCCGCCAAGGCGCACGCGGCCAGCACCGCGAGCAGCACGATGCGGTCAGCCGTCGTTGCTCGTCACCGCCTCGAGCAGCCAGGCGAAGCGCTCGCGCGCCTCGGCCCGCCGCGTGGGCACGTGCTGGGTCGGGATCTCGTCGGGCGGCGGCGCGTAGCCGCGCAGGAGGTGACGCGCGACGGACTGGCGGTGGACCTCGTCGGGCCCGTCGTACAGCCGCGCGCCGCGCGCGAAGCGATACATCGCCTCCAGCGGCATGTCGGTCGAGTACCCGAGGGCGCCGTGCGCCTGCAGCGCGCGATCGATGACGTCGTGCAGCACCTGCGCGCCGTAGAACTTGATCAGCGACACATCGGTGCGCGCCGCCGCGGCGCCCTGGGTGTCGATCTTCCAGGCGGCGTGCAGCGTCATGAGCCGTGCGGCCTGCATCTGCGCGGCCGAGTCGGCGATCCAGTTCTGCACGGTCTGCTTGTCGGCGAGCGGCGAGCCGTGCGACACCCGGTAGGTGGCGCGCTCGCAGAGCATGTCGAAGGCGCGCCGCGCGACGCCGAGCCAGCGCATGCAGTGGTGGATCCGGCCGGGCACGAGCCGCGACTGCGCCAGCAGGAAGCCGGCGCCGCGCGGGCCGAGCAGGTTGTCGATCGGCACGCGGACGTTCTCGTAGACGATCTCGGCGTGCCCGCCGAGCAGCCCGAGGTGCTCGACGGGGAGCTCCATCGTCGGCACGTCGCGCACGATCCGCACGCCGGGCGCGTCGGTCGGGACGATCAGCATCGACGCCCGCTGGTGACCGCGCGCCTCGGGGTCCGTGACCGCCATGACGATGAGGAAGTCGGCGACCGAGGCGTTGGAGGAGAACCACTTGTGGCCGTCGATGACCCACTCCCCCGCGGCCTCGTCGAGGACGGCGCGCGTACGCAGCGTCGTGGGGTCCGAGCCCGCGACGGCGGGCTCGGTCATCGAGAACGCCGAGCGCAGGTCGCCCGCCAGCAGCGGGTGCAGCCAGCGCTGCTTCTGCTCGTCGCTGCCGGCGAGCGCGATCAGCTCCGAGTTGCCGGAGTCCGGCGGCTGATTGCCGAACGCGCTCGGTCCGTACGGCGACGAGCCGAGGATCTCGTGCATGAGGCCGAGCTTGACCTGCCCGAAGCCCTGGCCGCCGAGCTCGGGCGGCAGGTGCGCCGCCCACAGGCCGCGCTCGCGCACCTGCTCCTGCAGCGGCGCCAGGGCGCGGTCGACCTGCGCACGGTCGAGGTCGAGCGTCTCCAGCGGCCAGATCTCCGCGCGCACGAAGGCCGTCATCCAGTCCAGCTGCGCCTGAAACTCGGGCTCGGTGGAGAAGTCCCATGCCATCGCCGCAGATCAGGGTACGGCGCGTGCCTGCGCGGTGCACGCGGTTGATTACTCTGGACACGCGATGCCCCCGCGCCATCTCGACCGGCTGTCCGCAGTCGACGCCGCCTTCCTGCATCAGGAGGGGCCCACGTCGCACATGCACATCGGGGCGCTCGTCCGCGCCGAGGGGGCGGCGCCGGCGTACGACGACTTCCTGGACTCGATCCGCGCGCGCCTGCACTACGTGCCGCGCTATCGCCAGCGGCTCGTCTATCCGCCGGCGTCGACCGGGCGGCCGCTGTGGGCCGACGACGCCGACTTCAACCTCGAGTACCACGTCCGCCACACGGCGCTGCCCGCGCCGGGCAGCGACGAGCAGCTGATGAACCTCGCCGCGCGGGTGTTCTCCCAGCAGCTCGACCGCTCCAAGCCGCTGTGGGAGCTGTGGCTCGTCGAGGGCCTCGCCGACGGCGGCTTCGCCCTGCTGTCCAAGAGCCACCACGCGATGATCGACGGCATCGCCGGCGTCGACCTCGGCACGGTGCTCTTCGACCTCGGGCCGGAGGGGCGCCCGCCGGAGGACGACCTCGAGCCGTGGATGCCCGACCCGTCGCCGAGCCCGCTGGACCTGCTCGCGGCCGGGATCGCCGGGATGACGAAGGCCTCCGCGGGCGTGGCGGCCAAGGCCATGGGCTCGCTCAGCCGGCCCGAGCGGGCGCTCGAGGACGCAAAGGTCGCACTCGAGGGCCTCGGCGAGATCGTCTGGGCCGCCGCGAACCCGGCGCCGCCGTCGCCGCTGAACGTCGAGATCGGCCCGCACCGGCGGTTTGCCGGCGTGGCCTGCGAGCTGGCGGACTTCAAGGCCGTCAAGAACGCCTTCGGCGGCACGGTCAACGACGTCGTGCTGACGGTCGTCGCGGGCGCCCTGCGCCACTGGCTGCACTCGCGCGGCGTGCGCACGCAGGGCCTCGAGCTGCGCGCGCTCGTCCCGGTCTCGGTGCGCCATCGCGACGTGGTGCACAACGGCGTCGGCAACCGGCTGGCGGTCATGCGCGGGCCGCTGCCGGTGTACGTCGAGGATCCCGTCGAGCGGCTCGCCGTCGTCGCGGGCGCGATGGACGACCTCAAGGAGTCAAAGCAGGCCGTCGGCGCCGAGGTGCTGACGAGCATGCAGCAGTTCGCGCCGCCGACCGTGCTCGCCCAGGCGTCGCGGCTGAACTTCTCGACGATCCTCTTCAACCTGCTGGTCACGAACGTCCCGGGGCCGCAATTTCCGCTCTACGTCCAGGGGCGGGAGATGACCTCCGTCTTCCCGATCGCGTTCCTCCCGAAGAACCATGCGCTGGCGATCGCGATCATGTCCTACAACGGGCAGATGAACTTCGGGCTGCTCGGCGACTACGACGCGATGCCCGACCTCGACGTGTTCGGCGAGGCGATCGAGTCCTCGCTGGCCGAGCTCGTGGCGCTGGCGGCGCGGGCGGCCCGCGGCGAACGCGCCGCAGTGCCTTAGCGCCGGCGATCGACGCGCATCGACAGGTCGGGCTTCGCCGGCACCTTCTCGCGGTTGCCGGCCTTGTCGACCGCGACGGTGTAGAAGCGATACAGCGAGCCCGGCTTGACCTTGAGCCTCAGGCTCGCCTTGCGCGTGCGCTTGATGCGCCGGTACGGCCCGCGGTTGGCCGAGCGGTACACCTCGTAGACGTCGACGCCGGAGGGCTGCAGGGCGGCGGGCGCGTCGTCGGCACCCGTCCACTTCAGGGTCACCGAGCGCGGCCTTGCGGACCCTCGTGCGTCCGCGCAGCTTGGACTCCGGCGCACGCCGGTCGATCGCCCGCACCGCGTTCAGCGCCGCGGCGGCGTCGACGATCCCCCACCCGAGCTCGGGGCTCCACCCGCTGCCGGCGGGCCGTGCCGCGCTCTCCTTCAGCGCGCGGACGATGTCGCCGGCGCTCGCGTCGGGGTTCAGCTCGCGGGCCATCGCCGCGATGCCGGCGACGATCGGCGCCGCCATCGACGTTCCCTGCAGGTAGGCGTAGCGCGAATCGCCGCCGAACGCCCGGCGACAGTTGCAGTCGCGGCCGGGGACCAGCAGGCTGCCGCCGGCCTCGAGCTCGGTCGGGTTGCCGGGGAAGCTCGAGAAGATCCCGGGCGGGCCGCCGCCCTCGAATGCGCCCGGCCCGGCCAGCGAGATCTGCGATCCGCGCCCGGCGAACGAGGCGCGCCGGCCGGCGAAGTTCGCGGCGGTGACGGCCAGGCCGCGACCGGCCGCGAGGTCACCGCCCGTGCCCGTCGGCTGCAGGAGGTTCGACGGATAGCCCTGCTCCTCGACGGGCGTGTCGTCGGCGGCGGCGACGAGCACGACACCCTTGGAGTATGCGTACGCGACCGCGTCGCGCACCGGCTGCGGCGCGGCCGGGTCGTCGCTGCCGAAGCTCATGTTGATCGCGTCGGCGCCGCGGTCGGCGGCCTGCACGATCGAGGCGGCGATCGAGCCGTCGCTGAGGTCGCTCTTGAAGATCAGCAGCTTGCAGTTCAGCCCGGAGCCGACGCTGCCCACCGCGTTGTCGCCGGCGGCGCAGGCGAGCGAGGCGACGTGCGTGCCGTGGCCGTTCTCGTCGCTCGTCGGCGGGCCGTGGCCGTTGATGGCGTCGTTGTCGATCCCCTCGGCGATCTTGCCCTGCAGATCGGGGTGCCCACCGTCGGCGCCCGTGTCGATGACGGCCACGGTGGCGCCGTCCCCGCGCGTGACGTCCCATGCCGCGGGCAGGCCGATCCGCGGGACCCACCACGCGACGGTCGTGCCGGACGGCGTGCCACCGGCGGTCTCCGGCGCGCTCAGCGCGGGGTCGTTGGGCGTGAAGCGCAGGGTGGCCCGGCGTTCGGCTTCGACGCGCCGGACACCCGGCAGCCGGCGCAGGACCGGCGCGAGCACCGACGCGGCGACGCCGGCCGCGGGGCGCACGCTGACGAGCCCGATCTGCGGGACCTGGGCGCCGTCGCGGACGACGCCGTTGGCGCCGAGGACGGCGGCGGTCGCCGCGCGCGCGGCGGAGGAGCTGTGCGGCTCGTCGAGCGTGACGAGCAGGCGGCCGGTGCTGTCCTCCGCCGCCGGGGCGGCGGCGGGAGCGACGACGAGCGCCGCGACGAGCACGGTGAGGATCAGGCGTCCGAAACGCATGCCGCCATCAACCCCGCCGAGGAACCGTCGATGCGCTTGGGAGGCGCGTGCGCGCGCCAGGCAACCGGCGCGCGCGCCTAGAAGCCGAGTGCGAACTTCGCGTCCTCGCTCATCTTCTCCGGCGACCACGGCGGGTCGAAGGTCATCTCGCTCTTGACGGACTCGACCCCCTCCAGTGGAGCCACGAACTCCTCGATCTGCTCGGTGATCTGCGGACCGATCGGACAGGCCGGCGTGGTCAGCGTGAACGTGACCATCACGTTGCCGCTGTCCTGCTGGATCCCGTAGATCAGGCCGAGCTCGACGAAGTCGAGGCCAAGCTCGGGATCGATGACGTTCGTGAGCGCTTCTTCGATTTCTTGCAGCGTTGCCATGCGGATGATTGTATCCCCGGCGACCGTCGACGCCGTCGGCACGGCGCGGTCGGATGGGTCAGCTCGAGCAGGGCTTGGAGGAGCCGCGGTCACGTACGACGACAATCCGCCGATGCTGCGGTGCTATGGGGACGAGGATCGCTCGACGCAGTCGTTGCGACGCCAGGCGCTGTCGCAGGCGCTGCGCGCGCCGGCGGATGTCGTCGTCGATCTCGCCGAGCTCGCGTTCGCCGACCCGTCGCTGATGCTCGACCTCGTGATGGTCGCGCGGCGCCTGCGCAAGGCCGGTCGTGAGCTGACGCTGCGCGGGGCCCAGCCGGACATCTCGGTGCTCATCGAGTACGTCGGCCTGCACCGCCTGCCGGGCGTGATCATCGCGCCGGCGCCCGCGCCGGCCTGAAGGCGGCGCCGCGCCCGGCACGCGGTCGCGCTCGCGTAGCCTTCAAGGGCCCATGGCGCTCCTGCTCGTCGTCCTCTTCATCGTCGTCCCGATCGCCGAGCTGTACGTGCTCATCCAGATCGGGCAGGCGATCGGGATCCTGCCGACGATCGCGCTGCTGATCCTCGACTCGGTCCTCGGCGCCGCGCTGATGCGCGCGCAGGGACGCGCGGCGTGGATGCGCTTCAACCGGGCGCTGGCGGAGGGCCGCCTCCCCGGCCGCGAGGTCACGGACGGCGCGCTCGTGATCTTCGGCGGCGCGCTGCTGCTGACGCCGGGCTTCCTGAGCGACATCCTCGGCCTGATCCTGCTGCTGCCGCCGACGCGCGCGCTCGTGCGCACGGTGCTGCTGCGACGGTTCGGTCCGCGCATCGTCGCCGGCGCCGCCAGCGGAGCGCAGGCGCGGATGGGCCGGCTGTTCACCTTCGACGCGGGCGGGCGTCCCGGCGGTCCCGGCGGTCCCGGCGGTCCGGGCGGTCCCGGCGCCGGGCCGTCCCCTGGTCGCCGCCGCCCGCCGGGCAGCTTCGACGACGACGTCGTCGAGGGCACCGCCAGCGAGGTGCCCCCGAAGCCGCGCGAGCTGCCGTGAGCGTCTCCGCCGCCGACGAGCAACCGCGCTCCAGGGACGATCCCGCGTTCCGCGACGCGGTCACGTTCTCCTTCGGCGACCCGGTCGGCCGGCTCTACGGGCTCGCGCGCGTGGGAAGCGGCGGCGGCGGCGCGAGCGGCTTTGCGGTGGTCTACGCGGGCGACGCCCTGGCCGGCGCCTCGACGCAGGCGCAGGTCGCGCTCGACGCTCCCGGCGCCTGGGACGCGGTGTGCGCGGCGGGCGTGCGGACGACGGTGGTCGCGGCGCTGGAGACCTGGACCGTGACGTACGACGGCGACGACGCGGGATTCGACCTGCGCTTCGAGGCGATCTCGGGGCCCGCCGAGCTCGATGTCGACGGCGCGGTGGCGCAGGCCGGGGGCATGGCGGGCTACGAGCAGCTGTGCGAGGTCAGCGGCCAGGTGCGCCACGACGGGCGCACGCACCCCGTGCGCTGCCTCGGCCAGCGCGGGCACCAGTGGGGCACGCCGGACTGGAGCCGGATCGAGCTCGCGCGGACGCTCTCGGCGTGGATGGGCGCCGACCGGGCGGTCACGCTCACGGCGGTGCGCCCGGCGAAGGCCAGGCACCACGACGAGGAGGCGGTCGGCGGGTTTCTCATCGACCGGGGCGAGCCGCAGGCGATCTTCGACCCGCGCCTGTCGACGACGTACGACGGCGAGCTGCGCCAGCGCCGGGCCGGGCTGGAGCTGTGGATGTCGGAGGAGGGCGGCTACGCCCGCCGTGCGGCCGGCCACGCCCTGTGCGGCACGACCGTCGACCTCGGCGACCTGCGACTGGACAGCGCGTTCTTTCACTGGCGCATGGAGGGTCGCGTCGGCACCGGCCGCTACGACGTGCTGCGCAGGGTGAGCGACAACGGCGGCGGCGGCGTGCTGCGCCGCCGCAACCGCTGAGCGCCTCGACGGCTCGTAGTGATCCGCGCCATCGTCAGCGACTTCGGCGGCGTGCTCACCACGTCCCTGGCCGGCTCCTTTCAGGCGTTCGCCGACCGGTCGGACATCGACCTGGAGACGATCGGCCAGGCGCTTGCCGCGCTGCACGAGCGCGACGGCGTGCACCCGCTGCACGAGCTCGAGTGCGGGCGCGTGACCGAGACGGCGTTCGTCGAGAGCCTGCGTACCGCCCTGAGCGCGATGCTCGGGCGCGACGTCGATCTCGCGACCTTCGCCGACACGCTGTGGGAGGGCCTCTTTCCCAACGAGGCGATGATCGCCTTCATGGCCGCGCTGCGCGACGAGGGCTACCGGATGGCGCTCCTGACGAACAACGTGCGTGAGTGGGAGCTGCGCTGGCGCGCCCTCGCGCCGGTCGACGACATCTTCGAGCTCGTGGTCGACAGCGCGTTCGTCGGCGTGCGCAAGCCCGACCCGGAGATCTACGAGCTGGCCGTCTCCGGCCTGGGGCTGCCGCCGGGCGAGTGCCTGTTCGTCGACGACATCGAGATCAACTGCGTCGCCGCGCGCGAGGCCGGGATGAGCGCGGTCGTCTTCCGCGACACCGAGCAGGCGATCGCGGAGATGCGGGCACGGCTGGGCCGCGACTAGTTGTCTGAGCCCAGACGGTCCCAGAGATAGAGCTCGACGCATTCCGTGGCGAGCTCCATGCAGCGCGCTCGGGAGAGGTGCGGCAGCACGGTGTCGAGCGCCTGGTCCTCGGCGACGCCCGCGTCGAACGCCTCCTCGCCACGGAAGCCCGCCGCGATCTTCAGCGCCTCGCGGCGGTTCTCGCCGAGGCTCGGGAACACGTTGACGAGAAATTCGCGGTTGGCGATCGGATGGCCGACCTCCAGCGAGGCGTGCCAGGCGGCGAGCATCGACAGGTCGTGCTCGTCGAGGTCCTGCACGGCCTTGGCGTAGTGCGACGCCAGCTCGTTCTCCGGGATCTCATCGACCCAGGCGCGCACGAGCTCGCCGAGCAGCTGGCGGCGCGCCTCGCGGCCAACGGACTCGGCGATCACCCGGATCGCGTCCTGCGGTTCGATGAAGCACAACGGCATGGCAACTCCCTGGCCGGGGAAGCGGGACGCGACGCAAGGTACGGGGGGTGTCGGACGGGATCGCGCTGGATGCAACACGCCGCCCAGGCGACCATCTAGCGTTCACGCCGTGCCGATCATCGCCGCCGCCCTCCTGCTCGCGTGCCTCGGCTTCGCCGCCGTCGTCTGGCACCGGCGCGAGGGGCGCGAGCGCACGGCGCAGCTCGACGAGATCCTCACCCGCGTGCGCGAGCAGGTGCAGTGGCGCCGGGCGGTCATCCCCGCGGCGGTCCTCGCGGCACTGATCCTGCTCTTCACGCTCGCGCGCAACCCGAGCCGCTGGGCGCTGCTGCTCGCGGCGCTCGCCGCGCTCGGCGCCGGCGTGGCGCTCTTCATGGTCAGCGAGCGCCGGCGCCGACGCTCGGGGTAGCGGCTACGCCACGACCTCCATGCCGACGCGGTCCTCCTCGGAGGCCTCGCCCGGCGACTCCACCGCGAGCACGGCCTCGAGGGCGGCGATCGCCACGGCCAGCTGACCGAGGTCGGGCTCGCGCGTCGTCAGCAGCTGCAGCTTCATGCCGGGCAGCATGAGGATCTGCGCCCAGCGCTTGGTGCGGTTGCGCCCGAACCACTTGATGACCTCGAAGGCCAGGCCCGCGATCAGCGGGATCCCGAGCACGCGCGAGATCAGCAGCCAGTACCACGCGGGCGTGCCGAGCGGGGCGAAGACGACGACCGCCACGATCATCACGATCAGCAGGAAGCTCGTGCCGCAGCGCGGGTGCAGACGGCTGAAGCGCTGCGCGTTCTCCGGCGTCAGCGGCACGCCGGCCTCGTAGCAGGAGATCGTCTTGTGCTCGGCGCCGTGGTACTCGAAGACGCGCTGCAGATCCTTCATCCGCGAGACGGCCCACAGGTAGGCCAGGAAGATCGTGACGCGGATGAGCTTCTCGACGACGACGAACACGAGGGCGTTGGGGAGCAGGTCGCCGAGCAGGCTCGCGATCCCGACCGGCAGCAGGAAGAACAGGCCGATCGCCATCGCCAGCGCCAGGACGACCGTCCCGGCCCAAGTGCCGCGGGAGACGTCCTGCTCGCCGTCGGGCAGCTGCGTGTTGACGGAGATGCTCAGCGCGCGGAAGCCGAGCCGCAGCGACTCGACGAGCGCGACGACGCCGCGGATGAGCGGCCGGCGCAGCCAGCGGTGGCGCTTGAGCACCGAGTCGAGCGGAAAGCTCGTGACCTCGATCTCGCCGAGAGCGGGCTCCTCGCCGGCCATCCGGCGGCCGTTGGCGCGCTGCTCGGCGCTCGGCGCGCGGACCGCGACGGCCCACGTGCAGACGCCGCGCATCATGACGCCCTCGATCACCGCCTGCCCGCCGAGGGGCGCGTCGCGCGCCGCGACGAGCGGGGGTGATCTGCGGGGCTGTCCGGGGCGGCCGCTGCGGCCCGTGCCGGGCGGCGGCCGTCATGCGCTCAGACGGTGGGGGCCTACGTGCCGTCGGCGACGCGCTTGGCGGCGCGGCGCTTGAAGCGGTCGACCCGTCCACCGGTGTCGACGAGCTTCTGGCGGCCCGTGTAGAACGGGTGGCAGTTCGAGCAGATCTCGACGTGGATCTCCGGCTGCGTCGAGCGCGTCATGAACTCGTTGCCGCACGTGCAGCGGACGTGGGCGGCGACGTACTCGGGATGGATGTCGGTCTTCATGGTCCGTCCAGTCTAGCGACGCTCGCGCGCCGCTCTGGACGCTCATCCAGCGGCGAGCGGGCACGGCCGGCGCGCTCCGTTGCCGCGCTCCTCGGACTCCTCGACGCGCCGATCGGCGTCCACGCGGACGACGATCGGCAGGAGCGCGACGCAGGCGGCTCCGGTGACCGCCACGGCGCGCTCCTCACCGCCCGCGAGCTCGGCGACCTCCGCGCTGCCCGACCCCACGGTCACGCTGAACGGACTCGCCGGCGAGCGGCCCGTGTTGCGCACGACGAGCGTGTAGACGGCGAGCCCGGGCTGCTCGAGATCGAGCTGCGCCGTCAGCGCGCCGGGGACGAGGTTGGGGCGCAGATCGGGCTGGCGGCAGGCGGGCGTCACCTTGCTCGCGCGCTCGGTCGTGCGCCCATCGGCGGCCACCCAGGCGAAGCGCACCCGCGCGCGGTAGGAGGCCGGCACCGGCAGCGCGACGACGCGCTTGGTGAAGACGAACCCCGCCACGCGCGGCTTTGACCGCTCCCAGATGCCGAAGCCCTCCGCCTGCAGGCGGCGCCAGCGCGAGTCACCCACGCGCTTGCGCTCGAGATCGAAGCGCATCCGCATGTGCGTCGCGTCCCGGCGCGCCGGCATCGACCCGACGAAGGAGGCGATGCGCTGGACCGGCAGCGCGCTGGTCGTGCACGTCTGCAGGACGGCGCGGAGCTTGGGCGGCGCGGCGGCCGTCGCGTGGGCGGTCCCGGCAGACGCCGCCAGCACCGCGGCGAGGATGAGCGAATGACGCATGCGGGCATAGGACAACGCAGTGCTTCACGAGTTGCGGCGCTGGACGGGTGTCGGTCAGTGTCGCTGTCGCGCGCGCGACGCGCTACGTGGCGACCGACGCGATCGGGTGATCCGGCGTGACGGCGCCGGACCAGTCGAAGCGCTCGAGCTCGACGGCGTGGCCGCGGCGGCGGGCCTCGACGACGATCCCCCACGGCTTGGGGTGCACGACGACCTCCGCGTGCGGGTGGCGACGGCGAAGACGCACGATCTCGCGCGTCTGCTCGAGGGTCAGCTCCCGGCGGTCCATAGTGTCCATAACCGTCCTATCGGACGGACGTTGCGCCGACCTTAGGAGAACTTACGCGGCGCTTCGGTCACGCCGCCATCGCCTTCGCGCGCGCGAGCAGCTCGCGCAGCTCCGCGACGGTCGCCGGTCCGCGGTCGACGACGTCGCCGTACGAGTACGCGACGTGGTTCGAGCGCCGGCGCCGCGCGATGTCCTGCTCGTACGCGTAGCGGCTGGCGTGGAAGCGATAGCTGTGCAGCTCGATCGTGAGGCCGTGCTGCTCCCAGTGGCAGTCGACCTTGTCGCCCTTGACGTCGACGTTCGTGCGCGGCAGCGGCAGGTCGTTGCTCTCGAGCAGCCTGATGAAGGCGTCCTCGAGCCCGCTGAGCGTCACGTCGGCGCCGTAGGCGCGACGCAGCTTCGCGGCGCCGGGCTTGGTCGGGTTGCGGGCGATGCAGGCTTCGATCATCTGCGGCGTGACGCGGTGGTGGACCCACGCCTCGTGGCAGGCGCGGGTGAGGTCGGCGGGCTGCAGCGACGGCGCGAGATCGAGCAGCACGCGCGGCACGATCGTGACCGGGATGCCGTCGACGACGCAGACGTCGCGCGGATGCAGCGCGCGGACGCGGTGGACGACGATGCCGGGCCGCGAACGGTGCGCCTCGATGGCACCGTGATCTCCGGTCGAGGCGGCAGGCCGCGCAGCAGCTTCAGGAGGTGGCCGGCGGCGCGGTGGCTGAGCACGGCGCGACCGCCGCCCGCCAGAACCGCTGCCATGTAGGCGGCGTGCAGCGACGGCGCGGTGTGCCCGATCGCGTACACGCCGCGGTGAACGATGCGCAGTGCGCCGTCCTGGACCCAGCGGTCGATGCGCTTGGGATGCATGTCGGCGTCGAGCGACTGCCGTCAAGCCACGCGGCCGTGCTGGCGCGGCCCGATCCGCGCCGCTGTGTCGAATTGACCTCCCATACAGGGGTCAAGGCGACATCCTCCTGAGTTCGCCCCTGGGCCGAGCGGCGTCTTTGGGTCTGCGTCGAGTTGACCCCGGAGGCGGGGTCAAATCGACACGTGCCGCTCGTGTGACCTAGAGGTTCTGGTAGAGCGGCCCGTCGCCGCCCTCGGGCGTCGTCAGGCGCCCGCCCTTCGCGGTGATCGCCCCGCACTGCACGCAGTTGGTGTAGTTGACGATCACCTCGACCGTCCCGCTCGACGGCGCGTCCTCGGGGATCTCGTAGACCCCGGCGGGGCACATCCAGGCCCAGGTCTCGGCGACCTCGCGCGGCACGCGCTTGCGCACGCGGATGTGGTTCGGCGCGTCGTCGCGGGTGGCGTTGCCGGTGATGTAGACCGACGAGAGCTTGTCGAAGGTGTACTTGCCGTCGGGCTTGGGATAGCCGTCCTTCGTGTCCCCGATGAACATCGGCCTGGCGTCGTTGCGGTGCCACCCACGCCGCCCGCCGGGGAAGCGCCCCTTGGTCATGATCATGAGGTTCACCAGCGGGCCGCCGCGCAAAAAGCCCTTCTGGAAGGGCTGGCGCGTGTTGCGCACCTCGTAGAGCTCCTTGCCGATCTGCGAGTCGTTGACGGCGTCCTCGTATGCGTCCAGCGACGGCACCGCCTCGCCGCGCTTCAGCGCCGCGTAGATCGCCTCGGCCGCGAGCTTGCCCGACAGCACCGAGTGGTGCACGCCCTTCAGGGCGACCGTGTCGACCATGCCCGCCGAGTCGCCGACGAGCAGGGCGCCGGGCATCGTCAGCTTCGGCATCGACCACCAGCCGCCCGCCGGCAGCGCCTTGGCGCCCCACGACACGCGCTCGCCGCCCTCGAGGATCTCGCGCACGAGCGGGTGCAGCTTGAACTGCTGCAAGAGGTCGTGCGCCGAGGTCGTCGCGTCCGCGTACTCGAGATCGACGACGAAGCCGATCGAGACGAGGTCGTCGCCGGTCTTGGAGTCCTTCATCGGATACAGCCACGTGCCGCCGATCTGGCCGTACTTCGCCTTGAGCTTCAGCGGCCACGGCCCGATCGTGTGGATGAGCCGGTCCAGCGGCTTGGGCACGCGCCAGACCTCCTTGACGCCGAGCTCCCAGACCTGCGGCTCGCGCCCCTCGGCCAGGCCGAACTCGCGGATCGCCGCACCGGTGAGGTGGCCCCAGCAGCCCTCCGCCAGGACGGTGCACTTCGCCTTGACGTCCGTGCCCGGCTCGAAGTTGCGCAGCGGCTGGCCGTCCTTGCCGCGGCCCTTGTCGCCCGAGCGCACGCCCACCACCGCGCCGTCCTCGACGATGAGCTGCGTCGCCGCGGTCTCGGTGAGGATGTAGGCGCCGGCCTCCTCGGCGAGGCGCTGCTGGTAGCGGGCCATCGCCGCCACCGAGACGACCTCGTTGCCGTGGTTTCGGAACGGCGGCGGGGTCGGGATCTTCACCGCCTTCGTCGCGCTCGGCATGAGGTAGACGGCTTCCTTCTCGACCGCGCCGAACGCGAAGCCCTCCGCGCGCCAGTCCTCGCGCGAGACGTCGGGGAACAGCTGCTGCAGGGGCCCGGGGCGCATGACCGCCCCCGACAGGTTGTGCCCGCCGCAGGTCTTCGCCTTCTCGATGACCGCGACCGGCACCTCGCCGAGCGACTCGAGCAGCTCCTCGTCGTCGGCCAGCAGCTGCAGCAGGCGGTTGGCGCACGACAGGCCGGCCGTGCCGCCGCCGACGATCGCGACGCCGACCTCGATCAGCTCGTCCTCGTCGTCGAGGCCATGCTTGACGAACTCGCCCTGCGGATCGACCGGAGGCGGGAACTGCACCGGTGCCGGCGCGCCGCCGTTGGAACCAGCCATGGCCGCCTCAGCCCTTCTTCGCCTTCACGGCCTCGGTGAGCTTCGGCAGGATCTTGTTGAGGTCGCCGACGATGCCCAGGTCGGAGTACTCGAAGATCGGGGCGTTGGAGTCCTTGTTGATCGCCACGATGTTCTCGGAGGACTGAAAGCCCACCTTGTGCTGGATCGCGCCGGAGATGCCGGCCGCGAGGTAGAGCTTGGGCGACACCGTCTTGCCGGTCTGGCCGATCTGCGTCGAGTACGGATACCAGCCCGCGTCGACGACCGCGCGCGTCGCGGCGACCGCGCCGCCGAGCGCGTCGGCGAGCGCCTCGCAGAGCTCGAAGCCCTCGGGCTTCCCGAGGCCGCGGCCACCCGCAACGAGGATGTCCGCGCCCTCGATGTCGACGTCGGCGCCGCGCTGCTCGCCGCGGGTGACCATCGTCAGCCGCTGCGCGGCCTCCGACAGGTCGACCGTGACGTCCTCGACCTCGGCGGCACTGTCGCCCGCGGCCGCGATCTCGAAGGCGTTCAGGCGGCCGATGATGATCCCGCGGTCCTTGTAGCGCGACGTGGAGATCGACGAGTCGCCGTGGATCGGGCGCTCGGCGGTGAGCTTGCCGTCCTCGATGTTGACCTGCGTGACCTCCATCGTCACGCCGGCGTTCAGGCGCGCGGCCAGGCCGGCGCCGATCTCGAAGCCGAGCAGGCCGCCGCCGAAGAGCGCGTAGTCGTGGCCGCCCTCGTCCATGATCGACGCCATGACGTCGACGACCGGCTGGGCGAGGCCCTCGGGCGCATCCTTCGCGCGGAAGACCTTCGTGACGCCGTAGTTGCCGAGCGAGGCGGCGAGATCGTCGCTCACGTCACCGATGACGACCGCGTGGGCCTCGGCCCCGAGCTCGGAGGCCAGGCGAGCGGCCTCGGAGACGCCGCCGAGCGAGTTCTTGTTGAAGGCGCCCTCGTAGTGCAGGGCGTAGGCGAGGATCCCGCTCATGCGAGGAGCTTCCTTTCGTCGAGCCAGGCGACGATCTTCTCGACCGTCTCGTTGGTGTCCTCGTCCTCGATGATCTCGCCGGCGGCCTTCTTCGGCGGAGCCTTGAAGTCGCCGCAGACGACCTTCGACCCGGCCTCGCCGACGCGGTCGGCCTCGAGGCCGACGTCATCGATGCCGACGGCGTCGAGCGGCTTCTTCTTCGCGCCCATGATCGCCTTCAGCGACGGGTAGCGCGGCTCGTTGATCGCGTCGCCGACGGAGATGACGGCCGGCAGCGTGATGTCGACGGTGTCGTAGCCGTACTCGGCCTGGCGCTCGCAGCGCAGCGTGCCCTCGGTGACGTCCATCTTGATGACCTGGGTGAGCGAGGGCATCTTCAGGTAGTCGGCCACCACCGCGCCGATCGTGTAGCACTCGCCGTCGTCTGACTGCTGACCGAGCAGGACGAGATCGGGCGACTCGCGCTCGAGCACCTTGGCGAGCGCGTAGCCGGTGGCGACGACGTCGGAGCCCGCCAGTGCATCGTCGCTCAGATGCACGGAGCGATCGGCGCCGAGCGACACCGCCTTGTGCAGGGCGCGCACCGCGGTGCTCGGGCCCATCGTCACGGCGATGATCTCCTCGACCTCGACCTCACCGCCCTCCTTGACCTGCATCGCGGCCTCGATGGCGTGCGTGTCGTAGGGATTGAGGTTGCGCTCGCCGCCGCGGTCCATGCGCCCGGTCGACGGGTTGATCCGCTTCTCGACGGCGGCGTCGGGCACCTCCTTCACGAGGACGCAGATCTTCACTGAGGGCCTCCTTGGGGCAGACGTGACATGGCAGCAGGGTAGCCGATTGACTGACCAGTCAATCGCATTCGACAGCGATCTCCGGCTGGCGCGCGGCGAGCCACCGCTACGCCTGTGCGGCGGCGACGGCGGAGCGCACGAACTCGATGATCGCCTCGGTGCTCGACCCGGGCCCGAACACCTCGGCCACGCCCAGTCGCTTGAGCTCGGGGATGTCGTCGCCGGGGATCGTGCCGCCGACGATGACGACGACGTCGTCGATTCCCTGCTCCTCCAGGAGCGCGACGATGCGCGGCACGAGCGTCATGTGGGCGCCCGAGAGGACCGAGAGGCCGACCGCCTGGGCGTCCTCCTGGATGACCGTCTCGACGATCTGCTCCGGGGTCTGGTGCAGCCCGGTGTAGATGACCTCCATGCCCGCGTCGCGCAGCGCGCGGGCGATGATCTTCGCGCCGCGGTCGTGCCCGTCGAGGCCGGGCTTGGCGACGACGACGCGGATCTTCTTGCTGGTGGCTGCCGGCTCGGTCATGGGTGCCCGCGGGCGGCGCCGATACTAATCGGCTGAGCGGGGACGCGTCCTGCGGCCGTCCGTCCCGGCGCCGGCGCGCGGGGGGCGGAGCCGCGCCCACGCGTGCTCCGCGACAGACCACGTCATTGCGTCGCCGCCGCAAGCGCCTCCTTGAGGGCCGCCATGAGATCCGGCGGCGGGCCGGGCTCGGCCCGCGCCCCTTCGGGAACCTCGATCGTCCTGCCCTTGCGCTTGTCGCGCACGATCTTCTGCAGGCGCTTGCGGTAGCGGTCGTCGTGCTGCGCGGGATCCCAGGTCCTCCGCCATCGCCTCGATCAGCGACACGGCGGTGTCGAGCTCCTTCTTCGCCGGCTTCGTGCTCTTGCCGGCGGCGCTCGGCACGTCCTTGGCCGAACGCACCTCGTCGTGGAAGCGCATCGTCGTGAGCGTCAGCGCGCCGTCGCGCGCGCGGACGATCGCCAGGTGCTGCCTGGCGCGCATGACGAACGAGCCCAGCGCGGCGTGGTCGGACGTCTCCATCACGCCGAGCAGCAGCTTGTAGGCCCGCGTGGCGCCCTCGTCGTCCCCGGCCGGCACGAGCCAGTACGGGTGGTCGAAGTAGATCGGGTCCACCTCCGCGAGGTCGACGAACTGCTCGATGTCGATCGTCCGTGTCCTGCGCGGCTCGACCGCCTCGAGGTCCTCGTCGGTGACGATCACCGTCTTGCCGCCGTCGAGCTCGTAGCTGCGCGTGATCGCCTCCCACGGGACCTCCTTGTCCTCCTCCGAGCAGAAGCGCCGCGTCTCGACGGGCGCGTTGTCCTTCTCGTGCAGCTGGCGGAAGTGCAGGTCGACGTCGCGGACGGCGCTGACGAGCTGCACCGGCACGTTGACGAGCCCGAAGCTCAGCGACCCGCTCCACAGCGCACGTGCCATCGTCCCTACCGCTTCCCGGCGCCGAGGCTCGCCTCGAGCGCGGCCATGAGGTCGTCGGGGTCCGGCGCCTCGGTGCGCTGGGGCAGCGTGTCGAGCTTGCCCTTCGCCTTGGCCTCGATGTACTCGAGCAGGCGCTCGCGATAGGTGTCCTCGAAGGACGTCGGGTCGAACTTCGCCTCGAGCGTGCCGACGAGCTGGCTGGCCATCTTCAGCTCGCGGTCGCTCGGGTTGCGCGACGGCGTCGGGATGTCGAGATCGTCCGCCGCGACGAGCTCGTCGTGGAAGCGCATCGTGTGCATCGCCAGCGCGTCCTCGTAGGGCCGCACGGCGACGAGGTACTCGCGGTTGTGGAAGACCCAGCGGCCGATGCCCGCGCGGCCGGTCTTCTCCAGCGCGTCGTGCAGGAGCCGATATGCGTCCTTGCCGTCGTCCTGGCTGCCGAGGAAGTAGGTCTTGACGAACATGACCGGGTCGATGTCGCCCGCACGGACGAACGCCTCCACGTCGATGACCTTCGAGCCCTTGCCGGCGGCCGCCTTGAGCTCATCGTCCTCGAGCAGGACGAACGTGCCCTCGGAGACCTCGTAGCCCTTGACGATCTGCTTCTGGGAGACCTCCTTGTCCTCCTTGGAGCAGAAGCGCCGGTGCTCGATGCGCGCGCCGTCGTCGACGTGGACCTCGTGGAAGTGCACGCTCTGGTCCTCGGTCGCCGAATGAACCTTGATCGGCACGAAGACGCCGGCGAACGCGATCGTGCCGTTCCAGATCGAGCGAAGCGCCATGGGCGCGGCCTACCCGTCGACGCCGCTTTAGAAGACGGGCGTCTCGGTGTACGTCCCGAAGACGTCCTGCAGCGCGCGGACGATCTCGCCCTCGGTGGCGTGCGCGCGGGCGCAGTCCAGCAGCGCCGGCATGAGGTTCGCGCGGTCGCTCGCCGCCAGCGCGCGCAGCGCGACCAGCGTCTGCTCCACCGCGGCGCCATCGCGTCGCGCCCGCACCGCCGCCAGGCGGCCGCGCTGCTTGCGCTCGAGCTCGGGGTCGATGCGCAGCGTGGGGATCTCGTCGTCGCCCGCGTCGACGTAGTCGTTGACGCCGACGAGGATCCGCTCCCCGCTCTCGTACTCGCTCTGCAGCGCGAAGGCGGCATCGGCGATCTCGCGCTGGGGGAAGTTGCGCTTGACCGCCTCGACCATGCCGCCGAGCTCGTCGATGCGGCTGAAGTAGTCGTAGGCCTCCCGCTCGAGCGCGTCGGTCAGCGCCTCGACGAAGTACGCCCCGCCGAGCGGGTCGATCGTGTTCGTCACGCCGGTCTCGTGGGCGATGATCTGCTGGGTGCGCAGCGCGATCCGCGCCGCCTCCTCGGTCGGGAGCGCGAGCGCCTCGTCGTAGGAGTTCGTATGCAGCGACTGCGTCCCGCCGAGCACGCCGGCGAGCGCCTCGATCGCGGTGCGCACGATGTTGTTCAGCGGCTGCTGGGCGGTGAGCGACACGCCCGCCGTCTGCGTGTGGAAGCGCATCCGCCACGAGCGCGGATCGGTCGGCGCCGAAGCGCTCGCGCAGCTCGCGCGCCCAGATCCGCCGGGCGGCGCGGTACTTGGCGATCTCCTCGAAGAAGTCGACCTGGGCGTTGAAGAAGAAGCTCAGGCGCGGCGCGAAGTCGTCGACGCTCAGGCCGCGCTCGATCGCCTGCTCGACGTACGTCAGGCCGTCCTTGATCGTGAACGCCAGCTCCTGCGCGGCCGTCGATCCGGCCTCGCGGATGTGATAGCCCGAGACGCTGATCGGGTGCCAGCGCGGCATCTGCGCGGTGCACCACTCGATCATGTCGCCGCACAGGCGCATCGCCGGGTCGACGGGGAAGCACCACTCCTTCTGGGCGATGTACTCCTTGAGGATGTCGGCCTGGATCGTCCCGCGCAGGCGCTCGGCGGGGATCCCCCGCGCCTCGGCGGCCGCGACGTAGAAGGCGAGCATCACCGCGGCGGGCGCGTTGATCGTCATCGAGACCGAGATCTCGCCGAGGTCGATGCCGTCGAAGAGCGTCGCCATGTCGTCGACGGTGTCGACGGCGACGCCCTCGCGACCGACCTCGCCGAGCGAGACCGCGTGATCGGAGTCGTAGCCCATCAGCGACGGCATGTCGAAGGCGGTGCTCAGCCCGTCCTGGCCGTGGGCGAGCAGGTAGCGGAAGCGCTCGTTGGTCTCCTCGGCGGTGCCGAAGCCCGCGAACTGGCGCATCGTCCACAGCCGCCCGCGGTACATCGAGGGGTACACGCCGCGCGTGTAGGGATAGATGCCGGGAAAGCCGGGGTCGCCGGGCGCGTCCTCGGCGGTGTAGAGCGCCTTGACCGGCGATCCGCTCAGCGTCGTGAACGCGGCATCGCGCTCGGGCGCGAGCCCGTAGGCGGCGCGCCACTCGTCGGCGGTGGTGGGCTGGTGGTGCGTGGTCGCCATAGTGTCTGTCACCAGATAGTCGGAAGGTCGCGCTTCTCGCCTGAACATTACCCGATCGGTCCGGACGGGTCACCCCGCGCTCAGATCGGTGCGACGATGGCGCGATGGAGCCCGAGCAGCTCGCCGACGCGATCAAGCGCCTGACGGAGTGGGCCGTGGAGCACGCGCCCGAGCCCGAGCCGCAGCTGCGCGAGCGCCTGCGCGCGCACTTCGGCGCCGACCCGACCGAGCTGCCGATCGTCACGCGCCCGCTCGAGGCATGGGATCGGCCGAACTTCCAGGTCGCGATCGACGCGTTCCTCGAGCAGCGCAGCGCCGAGCTCGTCGGCCTGGCGACGCTGCCGGGCTACGAGATCGGCCTCGCCGAGCTCGCCGGGGCGAGCGAGTGGGCCGGCAACGCGATCAGCGTCCGCGCGCCCGAGCACGTGACCGTCCCCCTTGGCGAGGACGAGAGCATCACCTGCGTCCAGCTCGGGCTGTGGCTCGTCGCCCACGGCGGCGAGCGGCTGGCGATCATGCTGGCGAGCTCCAACCGCGGGATGGGCGAATCGCTCGGCCTCGAGGTGATGTCCGACGACCGCGCCCGCGCCGAGGCCGTCGTCGCGGACCTCTGGCGGCTGATGAACGAGCGCAACGTCTACCGCGGGCGCGTGCTCGAGCTGCGGGCGCGCCATTTCCACGGCGACGACGACGCTCCGCTCACGGTCCGGTCGCTGCCGGTGATCACGCGCGAGCAGATCGTCCTGCCCGACGGGGTGCTCGACCGCATCGAGCGCACGACGTTCGGCATGTCGCGCCACGCCGAGCGCCTGCGCGCGAGCGGCCGCCACATGCGCCGCGGCCTGCTGCTGCACGGGCCACCCGGCGTCGGCAAGACGCTGACGGCGATGTACCTCGCCGCCCAGATGGCGGACCGCACGGTCGTGCTGCTCACCGGGCAGGGCCTTGGCACCGTCACCGCGTCGGTCGACCTCGCCACCGCGCTGGCGCCGTCGATCGTGATCCTCGAGGACGTCGACCTCGTCGCGATGGAGCGCTCGTTCGAGCCGACGAACGCGATCCTCTTCGAGCTGCTCAACGCCATGGACGGCCTCGACGCCGACCACGACGTGCTGTTCGTGCTGACCACGAACGCGCCCGACCGGATCGAGCCGGCGCTCGCCGCCCGGCCAGGGCGGATCGATCAGGCGGTCGAGCTGCCGCTGCCCGACGCCGACGGCCGGCGGCGCCTGCTCACGCTCTACGGCGAGGGCCTGCAGCTCGCCTTCGACGGCGCCGGCGAGCTCATCGGCGAGCTCGACGGCACGAGCCCGGCGTTCATCCGGGAGCTGCTGCGGCGGGCCGCGCTGGTGGCGGCCGACGAGTCCGCCGAGGGGCCGCTGCGCGTGACCGAGCCGCATCTGCGCGAAGCGCTCGCCGAGCTGCGCGCCGGCGCGGACGAGCTGACACGCACGCTGCTTGGCGACGACTCCGGCCACGGTGGCCTCGGCGCCGTGCCCACGCCGTTTCCGGGGTCCCGGACCGTTCCCGGGTCCCGGGTCGCGCTCTGAGCTACGGCAGGTCGACGTGCGCGATGTCGATCTGCGCCGGACCGATGTCCTGGCCGAGCTCGATCTGCTGCGCCGTCACCTCGATCGCGCCGAACTCGATCCCGCGCGTGAAGGTGGCGCTGATGAGGTCCACGAGGAACTGGGCGTCCTCCTCGGTCTCGAGCCCCAGCCGCTCGACGATGCGGATCATGCGGTCCTCGGGGAAGAGCCGCGCGAGCTCCTTGGTGATGTCCTCGCGGACGTCGCCGCGCTCGGGCTCGGGCGCCGGTTCGGGCTCGGGCGGGAGGTCGGGCACGTCGCTCACTGGCGTAGCATCCCACCCCGTCGCATGGGGGACATCGGAAGGCCCATCAGGATCACGCAGCGCCCGGCCCCGGTGAGCGCGCCGCCGCCGGAGCACGAGCCCGCGCCGGCCCCGCCCAAGCCCGCGCCGGACGCGTCGTGAACCCCGAGCCCGTCGAGCAGCCGATCGTCGGGTTCCGGCGCTGGGGCGTGCGCCGCGCCGGGCTGTACTCCGGCATCTTCGTGGCCGGCCGGTTCGTGCCCACGCCGGCCCGCACGATGGTCGCGCCGCGGGTCAAGCCGATGCCCTGGCCGACCGACGGCGAGCGCGTGGCCCGCGCCAAGTGCTGGGCGCTGCGCGGCCACGAGGCGCCGTTTGCCGCCTGCAACTGCGGCCTGTCGGCGTACTACGAGCTCGACGAGGAGCCCGACCTGCCGGCACCCGACGCGGTCTGGGGCGCGGTCGTCGCCTGGGGCGTCGTCGTCGAGTGCGAGACCGGCTTCCGCGCGCAGTACGCGCGGCCGGTCGCGCTGCTGGACGCCTACAACCCGCTGGACTTCGCCCGCCCGCTCAAGCGCGCCCGCGACGCCGCGGAGGTCTACGCGATCCCGCTGCTGCCGCGCGACGAGCTCGTCGCCTACGCCGGCTGGCACGGCGAGCTGCACGAGGCCGCCTGATGGCGGCGGGCTCGTCCTGGCGACACGCTGAGCTGCGGCCTCTGCACGGTCAATCGGTGAACCCCGCCCAGTCGCCCATGCCGCAGATCACGAACACGCGAGCGACGATCTCGCTCGGCCGCAGGAGCACGAGGCGGTCGGAGTCGGCGCGCGAGCGCGCGTCGGCGGCGACGATCACCTTGACTCCCGTCGAGCCGATGAAGTCCAGCCCGGAAAGGTCGAGCACGATCGACGTGACATCGGTTGCTTCGACGCGCAGCAGCTCGGCTTCGAGCTTTGGGCTGGTCGCCACATCCAACTCTCCAAGCGGCGAGATCGTATGCGTGCCACCGCGGCGCTCGGAGCGCAGCGTGAAGGCACTGAGCTTGCGGAGAAGCTCGGCTCGCGACCCGGAAGAGGGGATGTTGGCCATAAGCGCGCGAAATTGCGGCGATGGTCCAGACGACCCTGCTCAGGTCCACTGTCCCTCGTTGAGGAGCGGAGCGAGACGTCCGCGCTGCGAACGCCGTGCCCTCACGACCGACCCTACCGCGTCGACGCCGTGGGCGCCTCCTGGCCTCGTCCCGCGTGTGGCCGCCGACGGATGAATGGCGAGCCCATGCGGCTGCGCTTGCCTGGACGCAGAAGCGTTGTGCGTGCGCTAGCGAGGGCCCCGAATGATCTGCCCGCAGGCGATCACTCGGTTCCCGCACCATGTTCATGCTCGACGCGTCGAGCGCTCAGCGAATTACCACGCTGAGGCGATCGGAAAACCCTACGTCCGGGCACCCGGTCCGAACTCCGCGCCGGCGATCGCCTCGGTGGGCATCTTCGCAACGCCGCGCGCACCGTCAGCCTGCGGCTCGGCGCCGGCCGGGGCGAGCACGAACACCTCCACCGCGCAGTCCGGATCGATGTGGTTATCGCTCATGAACGCGATGACCTTGCGCCCGAGGATGTCCTCGACGCCGTCGATGAGATCCTGGCCCATCGTGCTCTGGAAGGCTTTGCGCATCGTCAGAACGAGCCCGTCGAGGTCGTCGCCGACAAGGCTGCGCTCGCCCTTGGTCAGGGTGTCCTGCAACAGGACGGTGACGACATCGTCGTGGATGTGCGTGCGCGCCTTCGTCGGCCCGCGACCGGTGTAGTCGCTCATCGTGCGCACGACGTGATTGGAGATCGCCGCGTGCTTCGAGCCGCTGATAGAGGGTTCGGTGTGGGTGCCGGTCATGCCAGCCTCCGGTCTCGCCTCCCTCCTGAGGACGGGCTCGCGCGAAAAGCAGGAAGGAAACGAAAAGCATCCGCCGCGCGGCCCACGCCTCCCTCTCAGCACGGCATGCACACCGGGCAGGATCGGGACTCGCGTCCTTGCAAGCGTACCCACATCGCCGCGGTCGGTCGCCCGGCTGCGCTACGTGACGAGAATCGTTGCGAGGGTGTCGACGGCGGCGGTCCAGCCGGCCTCGGCGTGACCGCGGCCCTGGGGCGGGTAGGGGCCGTCGCTGAGCGTCATGCGCGTCTTCGCTCCGTGGTCGTGGAACTCGACGCGCAGGATCGTCGGCTCGTGCATGCCCATCTGCGGCATCGGCTCTGACCGCAGGACGAGCAGCTCCGGTTTCACGAGCTCGAGGATCTCGTAGCTGATCGTGAACTCGGCGCCGCCGCCGCGCCCGACCATCGTGAGCTCCCAGCGCCCGCCGACGCGCAGGTCGATGTGGATCCGCTCGCGCGGCGCGTCCATGTGCTCGGGGCCATACCACGCCGCCAGCTCGTCGGGGTCGGTCCATGCCGTGAACACGCGCTCGCGCGACGCCTCGAAGATTCGCGTGATCAGAACCTGCTGGCCGGTTGTGGCGGCGGGCGTTGTGTCAGTCATCCTGGTCTCCCATCCGGTGTAGGTGCGCGTCGAGTCGGTCCATGCGGGCCTCCCAGGTCTGCTTGCGCGACTGCATCCACTCCACCGCCTCGTCGAGCGGCTCGGGCTGCATGCGGCTGCGACGCCACTGCGCCTCCCGGCTGCGGGCGATCAGCCCCGCGCGCTCGAGCACCTTGAGGTGGCGCGAGATCGCCGGCAGGCTGACGGAGAACGGCTCGGCGAGCTCGTTCACGGTCGCCTCCCCCTCCGCAAGCCGGCTCAGGATCGAGCGGCGTGTGGGATCGGCGAGCGCGGCGAACGTGAGGTCGAGCCGGTCGACTGCCATCCGGACCAATCCTATTTAACCTAGCGGTTAAATACAACCGGGCGGGCAGTGCCCTACTCGAAGTCGCCGGCCTCCTGGCGCAGCGTGCGCAGCAACTCGGTCACGCGCTCCTGCTCGCTCTCGTCGAGCGCGGCGAGGCCGAAGCTGTCGGCGTTGAGCAGGTCGGTGGCGCGCAGCGCGACGTCGCGGCCGGTCTCGGTGAGCTGCGCGAGCGTCGTGCGCCGGTCGGACTCGTGGGCGATGCGGCGCACGAGACCGTCGGCCTCGAGCTTGTCGACGATGTTCGTGACGCTCGTGCGGTGGACCTGCAGGCGCTCGCCGATCTTGCCGAGCGGCAGGGTGCCCTCGCGCGTGAAGGAGAGCAGCATGAGCGCCTCGTAGCGCGGGAAGGTCAGGCCCAGCGGCCCGAGCAGCTCGTTGAGGCGCGCGAGCAGGATCTGCTGCGCGCGCATGATCGACGTGATCGCGGCCATCGGCCGGGCCGGCTCGCCACCCCAGCGCTCGGTCCAATGCCGGCGGGCTTCGGCGATCGGATCGATGCTGAGCGGCTTGGTGGTCACGGCGCCACGCAGACTAGTGCGCGCGGCCGATGGCGACGCGCTGCGCAGCGTCAGCCGGCGGCGATCTCCCCGCAGGCGACACGCGCGCCGCTGTCGCCGGTGTCGACCGTCGCCTGGTCCGGCCCGTCTGGCGCGTAGCGGGGCGGGATGTTGGCGAAGTTGTCCGGTCCTGCGTGAACCATGATCGCGCTGCCGTCGGCGTCGCTCAGGTCGGCGAGCGTGAAGCGATCGGTCGTCAGGCGCAGCGTCGCCGTGCCGTTGCCCTTGACGAGCAGCGAGGACATGTCGCCGATGTGCGCTCCGTGGCGCTGATCGGCGCTCTTGAGGTGTCCCGCGGCCGACGCGAAGTCGGGCGCGGTGCACGTGCCGACGGCGTGGACGTGGAAGCCGTGAAACCCTGGCACCAGGCGGCTGATGTTCACCCGGACGTCGACCGGCGCCTTCGCCGACGCCGCGGACAGCGTCGCGCGGCCGATCGTCTCGCCGTTGACGTTCTTCAGCATCACGCGGACGCTGGTGGGCTCAGAGCGCTTGGCGAAGACGATCGTCGAGAGCCCGGCGAGTGCGACGGCGGTGCAGACGGCGGCGAGCAGGATCCTGAGGGGCATCGGCCGACCGTACCTTGCGCGCGCAGCCCGCGCAGACTATTTGCGCGGAGCGCTCATTCGCGGGCGGCCTCGCCGAGGAGCGCGCGGGCGATGACGAGACGCTGGATCTCCGACGTCCCCTCGTAGATCTCGGTGACCTTGGCGTCGCGGTAGAAGCGCTCAGCCGGCAGCTCACGCGTGTACCCGTAGCCGCCGAGGACCTGGATCGCCTCGCCCGTCACCCGCCGCGCGACGGCCGAGGCGAAGAGCTTGGCCTGCGCGCCCTCGACCGTGTGCGGGCGGTCGGCGTCCTTCAGGCGCGCGGCGCGCCAGGTCAGCGCACGCGCGGCCTCGATCTCGGTCTGCATGTCGGCGAGCTTCTGCTGGATCGCCTGGTGCGCGCCGATCGGCTTGCCGAACGTGCGCCGCTCCTTGGCGTGCTTGACCGCGAGGTCGAGCGCCGCCTGGGCGATGCCGGTCGCCTGCGCGGCGATGCCGATCCGCCCGCCGTCCAGCGTGGCGAGCGCGATGCGCAGGCCGGCACCGGGCAGGCCGAGGCGCTCGGCCGGCGTCTCGTCGAACTGCAGGTCGGCGGTGCTCGAGGAGTTCAGGCCGAGCTTGTCGGTCTCGCGCACGGGCTTGAAGCCATGCGCGCCGCGGCGCACGATGAACGCGCTGGGCCGGTCGGGGTCCTTGGCGAACACGATGAACACATGCGCGACCGACCCGTTGGTGACCCACTGCTTCGTGCCGGTGAGGTTGCCGTTGTCCGACCGCGTCGCCAGCGCCGACGGATCGGATCCCGCGTTGGATTCGGTCAGCGCGAACGCCGCGAGCTCGTGGCCCTGCGCGAGCGGCGGGACGAGGCGCTCGATCTGCTGGCGCGTGCCGCGCGCGATGATCGGCAGCGTGCCGGCGCCGGTGTGCACGGCGAGCGTCACGCCGAGGCCCGCGTCGCCGCGCGAGAGCTCCTCGATGACGAGCGCGTAGGTGAGGTAGTCGGCGCCCGCCCCGCCCAGGGTCTGCGGGACGCACACGCCCATCAGGCCGAGCTCGCCGAGCTGCTGGACGACCTCCTTGGGGAACCGGTGCTCCTTGTCCCACTGCATCGCCTGGGGCGCCACGACCTCGTCGGCGAAGCGCGCGGCGAGCGCGCGGATGTCCTTCTGGTCGTCGGTCAGGCCGTGGGTGTTCACGCCTGGCCCCCGCGTCGGGCGGCGAGCACGGCGAAGCCGTGGTCCTTGAACAGGCAGTCGACGTCGTCGAAGCCGGCCTCGCGCAGCCATCGCAGCTGATCCTCCAGCGTCGCGAGGTGGTCGGCGCGCATGCGCTCGCAGGCGCCGTCCCACTGCGCGTCGGTCGCTCCGAGCGCGCGGGCGCCGCGCTCGTGCCAGCGCCGGTAGGCGCGGTCGAGCCGCGCCGTCGGGCCGCTGACCTGCTCGGCGTTGACGAACATGCCGCCCGGGCTGAGCTGCCCGTGCACGCGGGCGTAGAGGTCGCGCTTCGCGCCGTCGTCGAGGTGGTGGATCGCCAGCGCGCTGACGACCGCGTCCCACGGGCCGGGGGGCGGCGCGTCGGCGAAGTCCGCGACGACGTAGCCGGCGCGGTCGCCGAGGGAGGCGCGGGCGACGTCCAGCATCCGCGCCGCGCCGTCGAGCAGGATCACCTCGGCCTCCGGGTACGCGCGGGCGACCGCCGAGGCCAGCAGACCGGTGCCGGCGCCGATGTCGAGCACCCGCCGCAGGGGCAGGCCGCTCAGCTCGAGCGCCCCGACCGCCGCGCCGTAGAAGGCGTCGTAGGGCGGGATCAGGCAGCGGCGCTCGCCGTCGTAGCCCGGCGCGTGGCGGTCGAAGATCGAGGAGACACGCATCATTCGTGTCAACCTAGGCGATCAACCGGAAATTCAGCGGCGCGGCACGCGGCGCTGCGCCGGATTGACGGCAGCGTGGCGCCGCGGAAGGCGCCGCGCGCGTGACGGCGGCACGGCGACCGGCGCCGCGCGCCGGGCCACCGCTCGGCCCGCGCCGCCGGCGGCCGCGGCCGCGATCGCCGCCGCGATCACCTTCAGGTGGCGGTGCAGGCGGTCGAGGTACAGGACCTCCCAGCCCTCCTCCCGGGCGACGCGCGCGAGCGTGCTGTCGGGATTCACGGCGACTGGATGGCCGACCGCGCGCAGCATCGGCAGGTCCGACTCGGAGTCGGAGTACGCGTAGCACTCGGCAAGATCGAAGCCCTTGGCCGACGCCAGCTCGCGGATCGCCTGCGCCTTGCCCTCGCGATAGGTGAACAACCCGCCCTCGCGGCCGGTGTAGACGCCGTCGAGCACCTCCGCGCGCGAGCCGATCCCGCCGTCGAAGCTCAGCACGAGCGACAGCAGGCGCGCCATCTCCTGCGAGGCGGCGGTGCAGATGTAGATCGGCCGGCCGGCGTCCTGATGCTCGTAGGCCACGGCCAGCATCTGCGGGTACAGCCGCGGGAGGACGCCCGCCAGCACGCGTGGCGCCATCCGGCGCAGGTCGCGCTCCCTGACGCCGGTGAGGTACGTGCCCATGCGCGCGCGGACCTTCGCGGTGCCCTTGTCCGTCGAGCCCCAGAGGCGGAACCTCAGCGCGCCGAGGAGGTCGCCGGCGAGCCGCCGGCGGTCGATCATGCCCTCCTCGTAGGCGGCGCGGACGAAGTACCACCCCGACGAGCCCGCCATCAGCGTGCGGTCGAGATCGAAGAACGCCGCGCTGGACGCAGGCGGTGTGTCGATCGGCGCATGCGGAGCGACGCTCATCCGACACAGCTCGTTGCGACGGCGCGGCCGCCGTGGCCGTCGCCGGTGCTCAGCGTGCTCAGACCTCGACCTTCAGGATGATCGCGTCGCCCTGCCCGCCGCCGGAGCAGATCGCCGCGCAGCCCAGGCCGCCGCCGCGCAGGCGCAGCTCGTGCACGAGCGTGCCGAGGATGCGCGCCCCGGACGCCCCGATCGGATGGCCGAGCGCGACCGCGCCGCCGTTGACGTTGACCTTCTCCTCGTCGAGGCCGAGCATCCGCATCGAGTTCAGCGTGACCGACGCGAACGCCTCGTTGATCTCCCAGAGGTCGATGTCGTCGGTCGTCAGCCCGGCCTTGTCGAGCGCGAGCCTCGCGGCGTTGGCGGGCGTGCGCGCGAGGTAGGCGAAGTCCTCCGCCGTCTGCGCCTGGGCGATGATCGTGGCGAGGATCTCCTTGCCGTTGGCCCGCGCCCACTCGTCGGACGCGACGACGATCGCGCCGGCGCCGTCGTTGACGCCGGGCGAGTTGCCGGCGGTGTGCGAGCCCTCGGCACTGACGAGGCCGCGCAGCTTGGCGAGCGACTCGAGCGTGCTGCCGCGGCGCGGCGCCTCGTCGACCTCGACGACGGTGTCGCCCTTGCGTCCCTTGATCGTCACCGCGACGATCTCCTCGAGCAGGCGGCCGTTGTCGGTCGCCTCGATCGCGCGGTCGTGACTGCGCAGCGCCCAGCGGTCCAGATCGGGGCGGGTGATCTCGAGCTCGTCGCCGATCTCCGTCGCCTCGTCGAACATCTGGCGCCCGGAGAACGGGTTGGTCAGCCCGTCGTGGACCATCGCATCGAGGGCCTTGGCGTCGCCCATCCGGAAGCCGAAGCGGGCCTTGGGCAGCATGTACGGCGCGCCCGACATCGACTCCATCCCGCCGCCGACGCCGACCTCGACGTCACCCGCGCGGATCTGCGCGTCGAGGATGCCGACGGCGCGCACGCTGGAGGCGCAGACCTTGTTGATCGTCTCCGAGGAGACCTCCTTGGGGATGCCGCCCTTGATCTGCGCCTGGCGCGAGGGGATCTGGCCCTGGCCGGCCTGCAGGACCTGGCCCATGATCACGTGGCCGACCTGCTCACCGCCGATGTCGGCGCGCTCGAGGGCGGCCTTGATCGCGATGCCGCCCAGCTCGGTGGCATCGAGCGTCGAGAGGCCGCCGCCCATCTTCCCGATAGGGGTGCGGGCAGAGCCGAGGATGACGGTCTTGGGCATGGAAACTCTCTTCTGATCGCCGAAGTTCAGGAGTGCCCGCAGTCTAATCAGGGGTCCGCCCTTACGCGTATCCGCGCGAGCCGTAGGATCGGCGTGGTGAGGCTCCTGCGGCCGACGATCGCGCTGCTGGCGTCGGCGGCCTGCTCTTTGAGCATGATCGCGCCGGCCGCCGCCAAGGCGCCGACGCACGCCGTCCTGGAGAACCCGGGCCGGCTCGCCCAGGCGACGGCGGGCCAGCGGATCCCGGTCATCTGGACGTTGGACACGGCGGCGCGGCTGCGGACCCCGCCCGGCCACGACAGCGCGCTTCCCCGCGGCTTCGGGGGCTACCTCCGAGCGCGCGGCGCTGACGGCACCGCGCCGCTGACCGTCGCCGCGCGACCCGCCGCCGCGGGCGTCCGCGGTTACCCGGCGGGGCGCTACCTCGCCGAGCTCACCGTGCCGCGCGGCGGCGTGTCGTCGATCGAGATCGGCGTGCGCGCCACGTACGCAACCGATCGGGGCCCGTTCTTCGCGGAGGACCCGATCGCCATCGGCAACGACCCGTTCGCGCATGCTCGCGGCACGGCGGGCATCGGCGCCGATCCCGGCCGCGGCCCGCCGTGGGGGGTGTTCGGCGCCGTGCTCGCGGGCCTGGCGCTGCTGGCCGCCGGGCGGGCGCTGAGCGCGCGACGCGCCGTCGCGTAGCCTCCCCGGCGTGATCGTCGAGACCAGCACCGAGCTGCCGCAGGACACCGACGCCGACACCGTCGTGATCGGCGTACTGGAGGACGAGCGGATCCACCACGACGTCGACGGCCTGCTCAACGGGCTCGTCGACGCCGGCGAGGCGAAGGCCCGCCATCGCCATCTCGCCGTCACGCACGCCGGCGGACGGCGCTGGGTGCTCGTCGGCCTCGGCAAGCGTGACGAGCTCGATCCCGAGAAGGTGCGGATCGCGGCCGCCGCGGCGCTCGGGCGCGCCCGTGAGGCCGGCGCGAAGCGCCTGTGCTGGGAGGTCCCGCACAAGGTCGGCGGCGACATCGCCGCAGCGATCGTCGAGGGCACCATGCTCACCGGCTATCGCTTCGACCGCTTCAAGAGCAAGCCCGCGGAGGACGACGGCGGCCTCGAGGCGCTGATCGTCAGCGCCCACGACGACCTGTCGGACGTCGTCGGCGAGGCGGAGATCGTCGCGCGCGCGGTCAACGCGGCGCGCAACCTGCAGAACACGCCGGCCAACGCGATGACCCCGACCGCTGTCGCCGACGCCGCGCGCGTGCTCGGCGAGCTCGACGGCGTGACCGTCGAGGTCGAGGGCCGCGCGGGGCTGGAGCGCCTCGGGATGGGCTCGTTCGCCTGCGTCGCGCAGGGCTCGCCGCAGGAGCCGGCGCTCATCACGCTGCGCTACGAGGGGCCGGAGGCGAGTGGCCCGGTGCTCGGGCTCGTCGGCAAGGCCGTCACGTTCGACACCGGCGGGATCTCGATCAAGAACGCCAACAAGATGTCCGACATGAAGTTCGACATGTCCGGCGGGGCGGCCGTGCTCGGCGCCATCGAGGCGATCGCCGAGCTGCGCCTGTCCGTCCGCGTCGTGGCCGTCGTCGGCGCGACCGAGAACATGCCCGACGGCCATGCCGTCAAGCCCGGCGACGTCGTCACGGCGGCCAACGGCACCACGATCGAGATCATCAACACCGACGCCGAGGGCCGCCTCGTGCTGGCCGACTGCCTGACGCACGCGGTCAACCAGGGCGCCGAGCGGCTCGTCGACATCGCGACGCTGACGGGCTCGATCATCACCGCGCTCGGCAACACCCATGCCGGCCTGTTCGCGTCCGACGACGACTGGGCCGCCCAGGTCGACGCGGCGGCGACGGCGACAGGCGAGACCGTCTGGCGGCTGCCGCTGCACCCCGACTACGCCAAGGCGCTCGAGAGCCACACCGCCGACATCATGAACGTCAACGAGGCGCGCAAGGCCGGCTCCAGCGTGGCCGCGGAGTTCCTGCAGCGCTTCACCGCCGACACGCCGTGGGCGCATCTGGACATCGCGGGCACGGCGTGGGGCGCCGGCAAGCCCTACGCCGCCAAGGGCGGCTCGGGGTGGGGCGTGCGGCTGTTCGTCGAGCTCGCCCGCTCGCTCGCGCGCTGATCGGGCCCGCCGAACCGGTCCATCGCGCGATCATGCGCGGTGTGCGTCGCGCGGCCGTGATCTGGCTCGTCCTGTTCGCGGCCTACGCCGCGACGATCGGGCTGCCCGCGTTCGGCGACTCGCAGTTCGGCGGCGACGAGCCGCACCACCTGCTGACCGCCGAGTCGATCGTCTCCGACCACGACATCGACCTGCGCGACGAATACGCCACGCTCGCCTACCGCGACTGGTACCCCTACGTACTCGAGCGCCGCGGCCGCCTGCACAACGGGCAGGCCAACGAGCCGACGGGCGCGGGCTTCGCGCTGCTGATCGCCCCGGCCTATGCGCTGGGCGGGCCGCTCGCCGTGCAGCTGCTGCTGGCGGCGCTCGCGGCGCTGGCCTTCGTGCTGGCGGCGGCCCTGGCGCGCCGCGTCGTCCCCGAGCCGTGGGCGAGCGTCGCCGCGCTCGCCTGCGGCCTGTCGCCGCCGGCGCTCGCGGCCGCCACGACCGTCTCGCCCGAGCTCGTCGCCGGCGCGCTGCTCGCCGCCGCGGCCGTGCTGGCGCTGAACGTGCGCGAGCTGCCGCGCATCCGCCGGGTCGCCGGCGCCGCGCTCGCGCTCGGAGCGCTCCCGTGGCTGGGGCTGCAGTTCACCGTCGCGGGGCTCGTGGTCGCCCTCGCGATGCTGCACTGGCTGCGCCGCCGCGCGCGCGGCTTCGCGCTGCTCGTCGAGATCGAGGTGATCCTCTTCTCGCTCGTCATGTTCGTGACGGTCAACGACCAGCTCTTCGGCGGCTTCACCCCGGCCGCGACGGCGCTGCCCGGCGACCGTCTCGAGGCGCTGGACGCCGGCGACCTCCTCGACCGCGCGCCGCGCCTCGTCGGCCTGTGGCTCGATCGCGACTTCGGCGTGCTGCGCTGGGCTCCGCTCGTCGCGCTGGCGTTCTACGCGCTGTGGCTGCTGTGGCGCTCGCACCGCGACCACATCGCGCGCCTCCTGCCCGAGCGCGCGGAGGTCGAGGTCGCCGCCCTGCTGTGCGCGCTCGTCTGCGCGGCGCAGGTGCTCGTCGCGACGTTCGTCGCGCCGGCGATGTTCGGCTTCTTCTTCCCCGGGCACTATCTGCTCGCCGCCCTGCCGGTCGCGGTCCCGCTCGTCGCCTGGGGCCTGCGCCAGGCGCCGCGCGCGGGGACCGCGCTCGTCACCGTGACGCTCGTCACGAGCGTGTGGTGGTACGCCGAGCTGCGCATCGGCGGCGACGCGGTCGTCGGGGCGGGCGGTCCGGGATCCAGCGCGCCGCTCGGCCCGCTCGACGTCGCGCTGCCGCTGTTCGGCACCGATTCGCGCGGTGCCGCGATCGCCATCGGCGCCGTCGCCGTCGCAGCGATCGCGCTGCTCGTCAAGGAGTGGCGCACCTACCCGGCGCGGACCGTCACGACCTGATCCTCCAGCCCGGTGACCGGCTTGACGGTCGTGCCGGTGCGCCTCTGCTCGCGGATCTCGAGTCGGCGCGAGAGCCGCGACAGCGCGAGGTTCGTGACGATGAACAGCAGGCCGATGAAGAGGAAGACCTGCAGGATCGGCGCCTGGACGCCGCCGAAGAAGTTCTGCCCGGTGAGGATCCGGCCGTGGCGCATGACCTCCTGGATGGCGATGATGCTGACGAGCGTCGTGTCCTTGTTGAGCGTGATGAGCTGCGAGACCGTCGCGGGCAGCATCCGCCGCAGGCCCTGGGGCAGGATCACGATCCGCATGCGCTGCCAGTACGTCAGGCCGAGGGCGACCGCCGCCTCGTTCTGGCCGCGGTCCAGCGACTGGATCCCGGCACGCATGATCTCCGCCAGGACGGCCGAGTTGTAGAGCACCAGCGCGATGAGGGCGGCGAAGACGCTGCCGTCCTGGAGCACCTCCGAGAAAAATCCGGGCGCCAGGTCCTCGTAGGCCTCCTTCCAGGGCTGCGGCATCGCGAGATAGACGTAGAGGATGAGCAGCAGCAGCGGCACGTTGCGCCAGACGTCGATCCAGATGCCGACGGCGGTCGTGAGCACGCGATTGCGCGCGAGGCGCGACAGCGCGAGGACCAGGCCGACGACGAGCGAGAGGACCATCGCGATGAGCGCGATCTGGACGTTGACGAGAAAGCCGTCGAAGACGAACCGCGCGTTGTTGCCGGTCGTCAGCCACTCCCAGTTGTCGGGATCGAGGAGGTAGCCCATGGGTCAGCCCCGGGTCACCGGCGGATCGCGTAGCGGTGTTCGAGCACGCGGATCGCGACGGTGGCCGCGAGCGTGAGGATCAGGTAGCCGACGACGGCCCACAGGAAGGCGGCCTCGGTCTCGAACGTCTGCGAGTTGAGGATCCGCGCCTCCTTGAGCATGTCGTTGAGCGCAAGCGCGGCGCCGACGATCGCGGAGTTCTTGATCATCGCGATCGTGATCGAGCCCACCGGCGAGATCACCGTGCGCAGTGCCTGCGGCAGCACGATGCGCCGCAGGGTCTGGGGATAGTCGAAGCCCAGCGAGAGCGACGCCTCGATCTGCCCGCGGCTCACGGCGAACACACCGGAGCGCAGGACCTCGGCGAAGTACGCCGCGGTGTACAGGCCGAGCGCGCCGATGCCCGCCGTCCACGTGTCGATCGCCACGCCGGAGCGGCGCAGGCCCGCATAGGAGATGACGAGCAGCACGAGCAGCGGGACGTTGCGAAACGTCTCGACGTACACGCCGCCGGCGCGCTGCAGCCACTTCGACGGAGCGATCCGCAGCGCGGCGACGAGCGTCCCGACGACCGCGGCCAGGACGAACGAGCCCGCGACGAGCCGGCAGGTGACCCAGAAGCCACTTGCCAGCGCGCCGTAGTTCTCCGTCAGCAGCTCGACGAACGAGCTCACTTCGTGAGGTCGATCGCCTCCTTGAGCGTCATCGTCGGGGGATCCTGCTCCTCATCGGTGTATTGGCCGACCCACTTCTCGTAGGACTTCGCCCAGCGCCCGTCGTCCTTGAACTTCTGGATCGACTCGTTGACGAACTTCGCCATCGCGGTGTCGCCCTCCTTGATGCCGACGCCGTATGGCTCGGTGGTGAGCTCCTTGCCCTCCACGAGCTTGAGCGTGTCGTCCTGGATGATCATGCCGGTGAGGATCACGTCGTCCGTCGAGACCGCATCGATCGAACCGTTCTGGATCGCCTCGAGGCATTCGGAGTAGCCGTCGACGAGCGTCGTCTTGGCGCGCGGGGCCTGCTTTTTGAGCGTCGCCTCGTACGTCGAGCCGAGCGCGGTGCAGACCTTCTTGCCGTTGAGGTCGGCGACGCCCTTGATCGAGTTGTCGGACTTCTTGACGAGGATCCGGCCGCGGGCGATGAAGTACGGCTCGGAGAAGTCGATCTCCTCGTCGCGCTCGGCGTTGATCGTCATCGTCGAGAGGATCAGGTCGGCGGTGCCGTCCTTGAGGAAGGCGATCCGGTTGTCCGAGAGCGCCTCGATGAACTTCGGCTTCGCGCCGAGATCGTTCGCGATCGCGTTGGCGACGTCGATGTCGAAGCCCTCGATGTCACCGGTCTTGACGTTCTTGAACCCGAACGGCGGGACCTCGAACTTCACGCCGATCGTGATCTCACCGGCCTGCTGCAACCTGGCCATCGTCGTGCCGGCGGCGAACGCCTGCTTGGGCGTCGTCGCCGTGGCGGCGCTGCCGCCGCCGCCCTCGTCGTCGTCGTCGCCGCACCCGGATGCCACGAGCACCCCGAGCGCGAGCGCCAGTATTGCGATCCAGCGCCATCTCGTCCCCTGCATGGTCCCTCTCCTCCTCAGTGGTGGATGATCTTGTCCACGAACTCCCTGGCCCGCGGGCTCTTCGCCGCAGCGAAGAACTCGGCGGGCGGTCCCTCCTCCACGATGCGACCGCCGTCGATGAACACGAGCCGGTCGCACACCTCCCGCGCGAAGCCCATCTCGTGCGTGACGACGACCATCGTCATCCCGCCGCGTGCGAGGTCGCGCATGACGTCGAGCACCTCCCGGATCATCTCCGGGTCCAGGGCCGACGTCGGCTCGTCGAAGAGCATGAGCTTGGGATCCATCGCCAGCGCCCGCGCGATCGCGACGCGCTGCTGCTGGCCGCCGGAGAGGTCGGCGGGTGCGGCGTCGGCCTTCTCCGGGATCCCGACGGTCTCGAGCAGCTCGTGGGCGCGAGTGCGCGCGGCGGCCGGCTCCATCCCCTTCACCTTCACCGGCGCGAGCATGATGTTCTCGAGCACGCTCATGTGCGGGAAGAGGTTGAACTGCTGAAAGACCATCCCGATGTCCGCGCGCATGCGACCGATCGACTTCGCGCGCGGGTCGACCGGCTCGCCGGCGAACAGCACCCGTCCGGAGTCGATCTCCTCCAGGCCGTTGATGCAGCGCAGCATCGTCGACTTGCCGGAGCCCGAGGGCCCCGCGATGACGATCGCCTCGCCGGCGTTGATCGCCAGGTCGATCTCGTCGAGAACGACGTTGTCGCCGAAGCTCTTGCGCACGTCGCGGAGCTCGACCAGAGGCTCGGCGGCCTCGCTGTTCGTCATGCCGCCCACCCTACGGATCCGCGGCCGCGCGCGACAGTCAGTCGGCGGGCGGCTCGCCCGGTGGCTGCTCGAGGATCATCGCGGCGGCGCTGGCCGGGTCGAGCCTGCGCGCGACGACGTCGTCGATGAGCTTCTCGAAGCCGTCGCCCTGCGCCAGGCGCTGCTCGAGGTCGCGGCGGACGCGGTGGGTGGCGAGCGCGAGGACCTCGTTGCGCAGGTTGTGACGCCGGCGCTGCGACAGCGTCCCCTCGGCCTCGATGTGCGCGCGGTGCTCGAGCAGCTTGTCCATGAGCTCGTCGACGCCGCGCCCGTCGACGGCCTCGGTCTGCAGGATCGGGACCTTCCACGACCCCTGCGGCGCGAGCGACAGCACGCTGCGGATCTCGCGCACCATCGTCTGCGTGAGGGGGTGATCGGCCTTGTTGACGACGATGATGTCGGGGATCTCCATGATCCCGGCCTTCAGCGCTTGAACGCTGTCTCCCCCGCCCGGCATGAGCACGAGCAGGACCGTGTCGGCGTGGTCGATGATGTCGACCTCGGCCTGACCGACCCCGACGGTCTCGAGGAAGACGTCGTCGCGGCCGGCCGCATCCATCAGCAGCGCGGCCTGCAGCGACGCCTCGCTCAGGCCGCCGAGCGCGCCGCGGTTGGCCATCGAGCGGATGAACACGCCGGGATCGAGGAAGTGGTCGGTCAGGCGGATGCGGTCGCCGAGCAGCGCGCCCTGGGTGAACGGCGACGACGGGTCGATCGACAGCACCGCGACGCTGCGGCCGGCGGCGCGGCGGTTCTTGACGAGCGCCCCGATCAGCGTCGACTTGCCGGCCCCCGGCGCGCCGGTGACGCCGACGACGGCCGACCTGCCGGTGTGCGGGTAGATCTCACGCACGAGCGCCCAGCCGGCGGGATCGTCGTTCTCCACCAGCGAGATCGCGCGCGCGAGGGCGCGGCGGTCGCCGTCGAGCAGGCGCTGGGCGAGGTCGGGATCGGCGGCCATGGGCGGTCGATCATGCCAGGGGCGGGCGCGGGCGGGCGCGGGCGGGCGCGGCGGGGGCGGCGGGTGGGCTCGGGATCCCCGTGACCCGTAGCCTTAGTCCCGTGTCCGTCAACGTGCCCTTGGATGAGCTGCCGCAGGCGCTGGAGCGCTTCGGGCTGAACCCCTACATCGTCACCGTCGGCTCCGACGGGCGCCCGCGCGCCACGTCGGTCACGGTGCAGTGGCGGGAGAAGCTGCTGATGCTCGGAGCCGGCCGGCGGACGACCGAGAACGTGCTGGCCAACGAGCAGGTCGCGCTGCTGTGGCCGGCGGCGGCGCCGGGGGAGCACGCGCTCATCGTGGACGGCTGGGCCGCGGTGTTCGACAGCCCGGAGACCAACGAGGTCGTCTTCGTGCAGCCGGGCAAGGCCGTGCTGCACGTCTCCAAGGCCTGATCGTGGCGACGGTGCGTCCGACGCCGCCGGCCTCGCCCGGGAATCGCCCGGTGCAGGTGGCTGCCGGGGCGGGACGAGCGGCGGACGTGGTGCCCGAGGTCGTCGCCCCCGAGGCCCCGGTCACACCCGACGTGCGCGCCGAGCCCGCGCCGCTGCGCGGCGGCCCGCTCGCGCTGTGGCGCTTCATGCGCTCCCACGGGATGGTCAACCGCAACTACGCGAGGCTGATCGCCCGCTGGCTGTGGCTGAAGCTGCGCTGGCGTGGGCGGCTGAGGACCGACGGGCTGTGCTTCGTCTGCCCCGGCGTGACGATCGAGATCGGCAGGGGCGCGACGCTGCACCTCGGCCGCTGGTCGTGGATCGGCCACGGCTCGAAGATCCGCGTCCACGAGGGCGAGGCGCGCATCGGCGCGAAGACCGTCCTCGGCCAGGAGTGCACGATCTCCGCGTTCCAGCACGTGTCGATCGGGCGCGAGTGCATCGTCGCCGACCGCGTGATGCTCATCGACTTCGACCACGGCGTCGTCGAGGTCGACCGCCCGATCCGCGAGCAGGGCATCTACAAGCGCGACGTGCGCGTCGGCCACAACGTGTGGATCGGCTACGGCGTGGCGATCCTGCGCGGGGCTTCCGTGGGCAACAACTGCGTGCTCGGGACGTCGACGATCGTGACGAAGGACGTGCCCGACGACGCGGTGGCGGCGGGGGTGCCGGTGCGGGTGCTGCGGATGCGCAAGGCGCCGCGCGCGTTGCGCTGGGAGTGAGGACAGCCATGCACGGCACGGACGGGTTCCGCGTCGCGGAGCGCACCTACTGCGACGACGACAGCAAGCTCTCGGTCGGCCTGGCCAACCTCCACGCCGCGGTCCCCGATGTGCAGGCAAACCAGGACAAGATCCTGCGGGCCGTGCGCCTGTTCAAGGAGCGCGGCGTGAACATCGCGGTGTTCCCGGAGCTCTGCCTGTCGGGGTACTTCTGGGACGAGCGCGAGGATTGCCTCGCGTACATGCGCGAGGCGGTCACCGAGAAGCACACCGACTGGATCGAGCGCGAGCTGCAGCCGTTGATCGGCGACGACCTCGAGGCGATCGTGCTCAACAACCTGACGGCGGGCGCTGCCGAGGACTGCTTCCTCAACCGCACGTTCGTCCTCGGCGACGATGCCAAGGACTACCTCGCCGACGAGCACACGTACGACAAGGTCTTCCTTCCGGGGATCGAGAAGCAGTACACCGAGAGCGGGCGCGACGACCGGCTCGTGCTCCAGACCCGGCACGGCCGGCTCGGCTTCACCACGTGCTACGACTACCTCTTCAACGAGCTGCTGCGCGAGTACGCGATGGTCGAGGAGGTCGACGCGATCATCCAGGTCGCCTCGTGGCGGGCGGCCGGCAGCCGTGACTATCCCGGCATGAACCTGCGCACGGACCAGTACTACGGCGAGCTCTGGGACTACGTGATGCCGGCCAACTCGGCGACGAACCAGGTCTGGACGATCGCCTGCAATGCCGTCGGCAACCACGGGGTCACCGGCATCCCCTTCTGGGGCGGGTCGGGCATCTGGGCGCCGTCGGGGATCTGCCTGATCCAGGCCTCGCACGTCAACGAGGAGCTCGTGATCGTGCACAACGTCGACGTCGAGGCCGCGACGGACTCCGAGAAGGACGACTTCGACTATGCCTTCGACTTCAAGCAGATCTATCGCACGATGGAGGGCGGCAGCACGTTCACCCGCGACCTGTCCTAGCCGGGCTGCCGGGACGTCCTGATCCGATCGGTCAGGAAATCTCGCTCCGCGGCGTTGTCGGCGAGCGACAGCGCCGCCCGGTAGGCGTCGGCGGCCTCGGCATGGCGCCCGAGACGGTGCAGGAGATCGGCCTTGGTGGCGGGGAGGTAGCGATAGCCGGCCAGCCGTCCCTCGCGCTCGAGCGCCTCGACCCCGGCCAGCGCCACCGCCGGCCCGTCGACCAGCGCCACCGCCACGAGGCGATTGAGCGCGACGACGGGAGAGGGCCACACGCGCAGCAGCTCGTCGTAGAGCGTGAGGATCTGCGGCCAGTCGGTCTCGGCGTGGCTCGGGGCCTGCGCGTGCAGCGCGGCGATCGCCGCCTGCAGGGTGAAGCGGCCCGGCGGGCCCGCGCGCAGCGCGGCGACGACGAGCCGGTCGGCCTCGGCGACGAGGTCGTGCTCCCACCGCGTCCGGTCCTGGTCCTCGAGGCGAACCAGGCGGCCTGCGGCGTCGACGCGGGTCGCGCGGCGCGCGTGGTGGGCGAGCAGCAGCGCCAGCAGCCCGCGCACCTCGCGGTCGGCGGGCAGCAGGAGCGCGAGCATGCGCGCGAGGTCGAGCGCGCGGCCGGTCAGCTCGCCGCGCACGAGATCCTCGCCCGCGGGCGCCGCGTGACCCGTGGCGTAGAGGAGGTGGATGACGGTCAGCACGGCGTCGACCCGCCGGCCGAGCTCCTCGGCCTCCGGCACGACGTACGGGATCCGCGCGGCGGCGATCTTCTTCTTGGCGCGCGTCAGCCGGGCGGCCATCGTCGTCTCCGAGACGAGGAACGCGGCGGCGACCTCCGCGGTCGGCACGCCGCACACCAGCCGCAGCGTCAGCGCGACCTGCGCCTCCTGCGACAGCGCCGGGTGGCAGCAGGTGAAGATCAGCCGCAGACGGTCGTCGGGGATCGTGTCGGCGTCGGCGGGTTCGGGCATCGCGGCGTCCTCGCGCTCGACCAGCAGCGCCAGCTTCGTGTCGGCCATCCGGCGGTGGCGCAGCATGTTGAGCGCCCCGCGCCGAGCCACCGTCGTCAGCCACGCGCCCGGCCGCGCCGGCACGCCGTCGCGGCCCCACGTCCGAAGCGCCTGCACGTACGCGTCCTGCACCGCCTCCTCGGCGCCATCGAGGTCGCGCGTCACCCGCACCGTCGCCGCGAGCACGTAGGCCCACTCGCGACGGTGCGCCTCCGCCACCGCCCGCTCGACGACGCGATCGGCCGCGATCGGGCTCAGCTCCCTGCCACCTGAAAGCCCAGCAGCGGCCTGACCTCCACGCCGCCCTCGGCGATCGGCGTCAGCTTGGCGAGCGCCAGCGCATGGTCGAGGTCGCGCGCCTCGATCACCGTGATGCCGAGCAGGACCTCCTTCGTCTCGATGAACGGCCCGTCGGTCACCACGCCGCCGCGGATCGAGGTCGCGGTCTCGGGCGCCTGCAGCGCCATCCCGGCCACCTCCCGGCCGCCCAGCTCGGCGATCCGGTCCGGCAGCTCCTCGTGGGCCTGCATCACCTCGGGCGGAAGGTCCTCCGCCGCCACGCGCTCGTAGATCAACACCGCGTACTGCGCCATCACGCCACCCGCTCCGCGTCGAAGACCCCGGCGACCCAGTCGCCCCATGCCCGCTCGTTCGCCACCACGTCGACATCGTCGCCGAACAGGTGGTGGGCGATGCCGACCGGCCAGCCCCACGCGTCGCGCCCGTACCACCGGTACAGCGCGGCGGCGCTGCGCACGCCGAGGAACGGGCCGGTCGCGTAGTCGACGACGCCCTCGATCGGCGCCATGCCGGCGGGCGTCAGCCGCACCGGATCACCCGCCACGACGTCGTCGGGAAGACCCAGCGCACGGCGCACGGCCACGAGCCCGCCGGCGGCGGACGACGCCGGCGCCTCGACGCTGACATACGCCGCCGGGCGCCCCGGGAAGTGGCACGCGTACTGCCCGAGCGAGTGGTGGTAGAAGGTCGTGTGGCGGCGGCACGCGTCGAGCTGGCGATCGAAGTCCTCCGCCGGCACCTCGCAGCGGTGCACGTAGCGCAGATACGTGACCGCGCCCGCGGCGCCCAGCGGCTCGAGCCGGTAGTCGAGCTCGTTGATCCCGTCGCGCTCGGTCTCGGGCCGCGTGCGCGTCGCGAAGCGATGCGGCGGATCCCATGCGGTCACCGTGCCGCCGGTCGCCGTCAGCCCGCGCTCGGCGCCGCCGATCCACGGCTCGTACTCGATCCTCCACAGGTAGCCGTCGGCGTGCTGCGTGATCGCGTCCCACACGTCCTGCGGGCGGGCCGGCAGCTCGCCCTCCCAGCGCACCTCGAACTCCTTGACCATCCAGATCGCCTCCATTCTGCGTCGATGCGAGCCGCCCGCGTCAGGCGGCCCTTCTACACCAACGACACGCGAAATCGGGCGAGATCGACAACGCCCCGCGAACAACCGCCGATCACCCCAGCGCGCGCAGCCCTGCGGTCACGACGACCGCCAGCGCCACCGCCGGCAGCACCGACCCCCCGCGCCAGATGACCAGGCCACCCGCGGCGACGCCCGCGGTGTCCGCCCCGACGTGCCAGCGATCGCCATCGGCGAACGCCGACGTCACGACGAGCGCCGCCAGCAGCGCGGGCGCCGTCAGCACGATCACCGCCTCGAAGCGCTTGGGCAGCTCGCGGCCACCGACCAGCACCGGCCCGGCCGCCTTGATGAGGAACGTCGCCGCCGCCGCGCCGGCGATCACCAGCCACAGCTCGCCGCTCACGCCGCCGTCTCCCGCGCGTGGCGTCGCTTCAGCCCGGCCAGGGCCGCGGCACCGGCGACCAGCACCGGGATGCCGGCCGGGGTCAGCGGGACGAGCGCGAGCGCGATCAGCGCCGCCGCCGCCGCCACCCCGCGCGAGCGTCCGTCGCGCAGCTCCGGCAGCAGCAGCGCCAGGAAGTACGTCGGGAAGATCGCGTCCAGGCCGAGCGCCGCCGGATCGCCCAGCGCCTCTCCGCCGAGCGTGCCGAGGACCGTGCCGCCGACCCACGTCACGTACTGCACCGCCGACGCGCCGATCAGGAAGTGGCGGTTGAAGCGTCCCTGCCCCTCGTTGGCCATCGCCCACGCCGCGTCGACCACCGCCTGTCCCTGCAGCGCCCGCGTGACCGCGCGCCCGCGCAACGAGGGCGCGAGCGCGATCCCCATCGGCAGGAAGCGCGAGTTCATCAATGCCGCCGCCCCGATCGCCGCAGCGGCCCCGCCGCCACCGGCGATGATCGAGATCGCCGCGAACTGCGCCGAGCCGCCGAAGACGATCACCGAGAAGGCGATCGCGCCGAGCGGCGAGAAGCCGGCCTCCAGCGCGAGCACGCCGAACGAGATGGCGAGCACGCCGCCCGCCAGCGCGAACGGCACGCCCGCGCGCACCCCGGCGACGAACGATTCGCGCGCGCTCGGTGTCAGGGCTTGAGCCCCACCACCAGGAGGTACTCGGACGCGATCCGCACCTCGCCGTCGCCGCTGTGGTGCGCCGCGAGGAGCGCGCGCAGGTCCGCGACGAGCGCGTCGTAGCGCTCGGCGGGCAGCAGTCGCCTGGCGACGACGAGCGGTCCGAAGCGCTCCTCCTGGCGGGCGACCATCGCCTCGGCCGACGGCGCCACCAGCTCCACGACCCGGCGCTCGAGCGCGAGCAGGATCTGGCCGCCGAGCAGCGCCCGCACGTGCGCCTCGTCGCCCCAGAGCGTGGGTCGCTGGGCGATCGCGGGCGGAGGCGGCAAGTGGCCGGAGAGCGTCGCGAACATGCGCCCGACGAAGCCGTCCGGCGTCCAGCTGGCGAGCACGATCATGCCGCCCGGCCGGCATGTCCTGACGAGCTCGGCCGCTGCCACCTCGTGACGGGGCGCGAACATGACGCCGAACGTCGACACGACGCGATCGAAGGAGGCGTCGTCGAACGGCAGCGCCTCGGCGTCGCCCTCGACCCACTCGACGCTCACGCCGGCGGCCGCCTCGCGGCGCCGGGCGGCCTCGAAGAGCTCCGGCGTGAGGTCCAGGCCCACGACCTCGGCGCCCGCGCCGGCGGCGCGGATGGCCACGTTGCCGGTGCCGGTCGCGACGTCGAGCACCTTCATCCCGGGCTCGATCGCTGCCGTCTCGGCGACGACGGCGCCGACCTCCCAGAACAGCTCGGCGATCGAGTCGTAGTCGCCCGCCGACCAGACCGCGCGCTGGATCGCCTTCAGCCCTGCGAGTTCGTCGCTCATCGGGCTGACCCTAGTGAGGCGGCGCGGCGCGCGCTCAGCAGCTCAGGCGCAGTTGGGCCACGGGCTCGTGCCGGCCTGCGCCAGCAGCTTGGCGGCACGCCGGTCCTGCTCGGCCTCGGTGGCCCGGGCGGGGTCGCCGGTGCCGCCCATGAACCGCCAGGTCGCCGGCGAGAACTGGTACTTGCCGCGGTAGCGGCCGTCCGCCGACACCGCGGTCGGGTCGCCGCCGGACTCGCACGCCGCGATTCGCTGCAGGAGCGGGTCGCCGGCGGATGCGGCCGCCGCCCGCACCGAGGCCGCGACGGACCTCGTGGCGAGGCCGAGCGCCGCGAGCGTCTGCGGGCCGATGACGCCGTCGACCATCAGGCCGTTGCGACGCTGGAAGTCCTTCACCGCACCGCGGGTCTGCGGGCCGACGATGCCGTCGGCGGTGACACCCACCGCGCGCTGCACGGCGGTGATCGTGTCGCCGTTCAGGCCGGCGCGCTTGCCGGTCTGCTGCTGCGCGGCGAACGCGCCGCCGCCGGCGAGCAGCAGCCCGGCGGTCGCCGCGAGCGCGGAGCCGCGGCTGCGGAACATGCGGCGGCGGCGCAGCGCCGCCGCGGCACGGCGCGCGCGCGACGCGCGCAATGAACGGCGATAGGCGAGCGTCTGCGCTGCGTCGGCGTTCTCCGGCACGGCGTCATCGGTCGCCAATACGTCGTCGCTCATCTTCATCGGGCGCTCCTCTTTCGTCGTCTCGGCGCCTACGGGGTTAGCTGTCGGGCTCGCGCTGTGACGTGCGCTACGCCACCGGCACCGCGCTCATGGCGGTGGGTGGCGATTCGCCCCCGGGCCCCGCGACGTTCGCGCGGCCCATTGGGTCCCCCGTTCCCGGCCGCGCTGGGCGCCCGGGACTCGGCTCGTTATGCAAACCAGCGGGGGATCTTAGGGGCTCGCCGGACGGACTCCGCAGAAAATGTCCGCTCGGAGCGAGAAAAGCCGGTCGGCTCGTCTCGCGCTCAGGGCTCGCGAAGGCGTGACGGGGCGGCCCACGGCGCGAGGTTGCGCACGTGCGGGTCATGCGCGCCGGGGTCGGCCAGCGCGGCGTCGAGTGCGGCGCGGTGCTGCGCGGACCGCTCCCGTCCGTACGGCGCGGCGAGGCCGGTGCTGACGAGAAACGCCCAGTCGCTCGATTGCAGCGCGAGCAGCTCGCGCACGGCGCGCTCGTCGGCCTCCCCGGCGACCGCCCGCAGCTCGCCGTCGCGCGCGCTCCAGGCCAGGCCGGCGACCGGCGGCGCGCTCCAGGTGGTGAGGTCGCGCGGGGCTCCCCACGACGTGACGGGCAGGGCGGCGGGCGCCGGCGCAGGATCGTGACGGGTGAGGGCCTCGTCGAGGTGGGCGATCGGCAGGCCCCGGGCCGCCGCCTCGCCGATCACCGCCTCCAACCAGAGCGGGCCCTCGTGCCACCAGTCGCCGAAGAGCTCGGTGTCGACGGCGAACACACACAGCCCGCCGGCGGCGACCCGCTCCAGCACCGCCCGACGAAGTCCGCGGCGTGCTCGCGGGCGGCGGCGGCGCCGCGGGCGGCGTCGTAGGGCCGGCCGTCGTTGGCCCACGCACGATGGCGGTGCTGCGTGAACGCGTGATAGTCGCGATAGCGCCGGTCGCTCGGATAGCCGCCGCGGCTCCAGACGAGCTCGATCGTCGCGCGGTCGATCGGGACGAGCAGCGGACCCGCCTCGGCGCCCGCGCGCAGCGGCCGCAGGTGCCGGTCCGCCGCAAGCACGTCGGTCAGGTCGACGCACGTCGCGCGCACGCCGGCCTGCGCCAGCAGGGCGTCCAGCCATGGCGCGTAGGCGCATTCCGGCGACCAGAGCCCGCCACCCCAGTCCGCGCCGAAGCGCGCCCTGTGCGCGTCGATCCCCGCGCGCAGTTGCAGGCGCACGCCGTTGTCGGTCGCCAGCAGCGGCAGGATCGCATGGGTCGCCGACGAGGTCCACGCGGCGTGGCGGCCGAGCGCGCCGATCAGCCCGCCGGCCTCGCTCTCCACGACGCCAGACGTTCGTGCGCCCACGCGTAGCGCGCCGCGGAGTGCTCGAGCGCGGCGACGACGCCGGCGTCGCCGGCGGCGGCGGCGCTCGCGATGTCGCGGCGGTGCGTCTCGACCCGGGTCGTGGCGAGAAAGTCCGCGCAACGATCGATCGCGCCCGGCGCGGCCAGCTGGTCGCAGAGCACGGGCGTCAGCGACAGCGTCAGCGGCGCCTCCGCGTCGAGCAGGTCGAGCACCGGCAGGTAGGCGGTGGCGATCGACTCCCACAGCCATTCCTCGCCGAAGGGCCACGTGCCGAAGCCCTCGACGTAGGGCTGGTGGGAGTGCAGGACGATCGCCAGCTCCCCCGCGGCGGCGGCGGCGCTCATGCGCGCAGGACGGCTACGAGGTCCAGCGCCCCGTGCAGGTCGCCCGCGACCGCCGGACGCAGCGCGAAGTCGCGGGCGCCGATCGCCGGCACGAAGCGGTCGTAGAACCGCTTCGTCAGGCCCAGGCGCTGGTGCACGGCGTCCCAGCCCAGCCGCAGCGCGGCCGCGTGCACGGCCAGCTTGCGGGCGTGGAAGAGCCCGTACATCTCGACCGCGCCGAAGTGCGCGCGGCACAGGGCGTGGAACTCCTCCGGGCGGTACTCGTAGACGTGCCAGGGGTTGCCCGAGCGCCCGGCGCCGGGCGGGGCCAGCGTGAGCACGTTCGGCGTCGAGACGATGACGAGGCCGCCGCGCCCGACGAGCTCGCGGAAGCGTGCCAGCACCGCGCCGGGGTCCTGGACGTGCTCGATCGTCTGCAGGAACACGACCGCGTCGCACGGCTCGTCGTACGTCTGGACCATCGTGCGCACGAAGCGCAGGTTGTCGCGCACGTAGCGCAGGCGGGCGTGCTCGTGCGCGTCGGGGTTGGCGTCGACGCCGACGACCTCCGCCGCCCCCGCGCGCGCCAGCACGTCTGAGCCATAGCCCTCGCCGCAGGCCATGTCGACGACGCGCATGCCGGCGACCCGCGCGGCGATCCACTCGTAGACGACGAGGTGGCGGGCGAACCAGTAGTTCTCCTCGGGGACGTCGGGCAGCGTGCGCTCGCCCGTGAGCGCCAGCGGCGGGACGCCCGGCGGCTGGTCGCGCTGCAGGTACAGCTGCTGCTCCTGCGGCGGCGGCGGCGGCGCGTCGTCGGCGAGGTCTGCCACGGCGCCGCAGGCTATTCGTGCGCCGCGGCGGTGCCCGCCGCGCGGCGCGCGTCGAGGTAGCGCGCGCGGTCGCCGAAGGTCTCGCGCAGCGACGTCTGCAGCTCGTCGAGGAACTCCTCGCGGTACGTCGCGTCGCTCAGCACGGCGATCGCGTAGTACAGGCCGCTGAACGCCGCCAGCGCGCTCGAGACCTTCACGAGCTCCTCGCTCAGGGCCGCGTGGCCGGCGATCGCGTGCGGCTTGGCCCCGATCCAGGTCTCGACGACGCCGGGCGTGATGGCGAGCGCTCCGAACGCGACGAAGAACGCCCCGACGAGCACGGCGACGACGAGCACCTGCAGCCCCTGGCTGACGAACATCACGAGGCCGACGTTGAAGCGCTGGCGCGGCGAGAGCGGCGGGTCCGCGGCGACGTCGAGCTCGAGCTCGCGCACCTCGCGCGGCAGCCGCGCGGCGATGAACACCGAGCCGACGGCGAGAAACAGCGCGACGACGCCGACGAGCGCCGGGTCCGACACGTCGGAGAAGACCTGCCACATCTCCGTGTTGACGAACAGGACGATCATGAAGATCAGCAGGACCGGGACCGCCCGCGTCAGCAACACGAGCGACGCCGCGAGCTGCGAGACGAGGCGGCCGCCCGCCCAGCGCACGATCGACAGCAGGCCGATCCCGACGATCCCGTAGATCAGCGCCAGCAGCAGCAGGTTGCCGCCCGCGGTGACGAGCGCGCTCGTCACCTGGCCGCCGAAGACGAGCGGCAGCAGCGCGGGCACCAGCACGAAGGCCGCCAGCTCGATCGGCCCGACCCGGTCGGGGATCGACAAGGCGCGCCGGCCGCGACGGCGGTTGACCAGCGCGACGCCGCCCATGACGATCGCCAGCGCGCCCAGCAGCGCGAGCGCGTTGGCCCACCACGGCCAGTCCTTGTCGACCGCCCCCAGCAGCTGACCGGTGACCACGAGCGACAGCAGCGGCACCGCGCGCGTGAAGATGTCCTCGTAGGCCGAGTAGTCCTCGATGAGCAGCGGCAGCCCGGCGCGGCGCAGGCGCCGCTCGTAGGCCGCGAGCTCGTCCATCGGCCAAGGATATGGTCGGCGGCGGCCGTGCGATCAGCGCGATCGGCCGTGGGTAGGGTCCGCCCATGCTCACCCCACGCAGGCTGCTCACCCTCGCCGCGCTCGGCGCCGTGCTCGCGACCGTCCCGGCGAACGCCGCCGCCCCCGCGCCGCGGGCGCCGATCAAGGACTGCGGCGACATCTCGACGCTCGACCGGGACGGCAGCTCGGCGCTCGGAGCCGTCACCGCGCAGAACACGACGTGCAAGAACGCCCGCGCCATCGCGCGCGAGGTCGCGAGGTCCGCGGGCTGCCGGCGCCGGGCCTCCTGCCGGAGGCTGAACTACACGTGCCTGCTCGGCGCGGTGGGCAAGGAGCTCACGCTCGTGCGCTGCGAGGGCAAGAACCAGACGGCGTTCGTCCGCTTCGAGTTCGGCTCCTAGTGCATCGTCCCGTAAGTCGGTTTGCCCTTGGGCGGTCGCTGGCGCCGGCTGGCCAGGACGCAGGGGCCGCAGCGTGCCCCTGGCACGTAAGGCTCCGAGGACGCCGCCAGCCGGTGATCCGCGCCCGTTCCAAGGGTGAAGGGACTTGGGGGACGGTGCACTAGCTCCGATGGCCGCCGGAGTGGCGATCCGCGCCGTCGTGCGCCCGCAGAGCGAGGGCCTGCGCGAGGACGTCGTGCGCCGGGCGCAGGAGCTCGGCGTCCTCGGCTGGGTGCGCGACGGCGAGGACGGCACGCTGGCGCTACACGCCGAGGGGCCGCCGGACGCCGTCGACCGGCTCGCCGCCTTCGTCGAGGAGAACGGCGCGGTCGCGAGCGAGCGCGTCAAGGCCGAGGGCCACGAGCAGTTCGCGATCCGCGGGGTGAGCGCGGGCGTCTTCGTCGTGCAGGAGCATGCGGCGACCGCGCACCACTTCGACCTGCGCCTCGAGGTCGACGGCGTCATGCGCTCCTGGGCGGTGCCCAAGGGCCCGAGCCTGGATCCGGCCGTCAAGCGCATGGCGATCGAGGTGGAGGACCACTCGCCGGCCCACAACGACTTCGAGGGCGCGCTCGGCGACGGCGGCGTGATCGTCTGGGACCGCGGGACCTACGAGCAGGGCGGCCGCGTCGCCTGGCCCGAGGCGCTGACCCGCGGCCACGCCGTGTTCGTCCTGCACGGCGAGAAGCTCCAGGGCGGCTTCGCCCTGCAGCGCACGCGACGCGGAGCGAAGCCGCAGTGGCTGCTCATCAAGCGCCGCGACGACGACGCGCGGCCGGGCTCGGACATCGCCGCCGAGCGGCCCGAGTCGGTCATCAGCGGCCGGACGCTCGGCGATTTGCTCGGCTGACGCGGGGCTCACCCCGCCGCGGCCCGGTAGCGCTCGATCGCCCGCTTGCGCTCGTCGGCGTGCACCACGATCGGTGCCGGGTAGTCGCGGCCGATCACACAGCCCGCCGCCTGCTGCTGCGCCTCGCTCATCTCCCACGGCTCGGCGAGACGCTCGCCGGGAACGTCGCGCAGCTCGGGCACCCAGCGGCGCACGTAGACGCCGTCGGGATCGAACCTGCGCTGCTGGCGCACCGGGTTGAAGAGCCGCCGGAAGTAGGGCGCCGGATCGACGCCCACCGACGTCACCCACTGCCAGTTGCCGTTGTTCTGCGCCGGCTCGCCGTCGAGCAGGAGCGCCTCGAAGTGGCGTTCGCCGAGGCGCCAGTCGAGGTGCAGGTCCTTCGTGAGAAACGAGCCGACGACGAGGCGCACGCGGTTGTGCATCCAGCCGGTGGCCGCGAGCTGGCGCATCCCGGCGTCGACGAGCGGATAGCCGGTGCGCCCCTCGCGCCATGCGTCCAACGCGGCGCCGTCGTCCTCCCACTCCAGGGCGCGGTACGGCGCCTGGTACTCGAGGCGCGCATTGCCGGGGTTGGCGAGCAGGACGTGCGCGTAGAAGTCGCGCCAGCACAGCTGCCGGATCCAGGCCTCGGCGCCCGCGCCGCCGCGGCGGGCGGCGCGCGCCTCGCACTCGGCCGGCGAGAGGCAGCCCCAGCGCAGGTACGGGGACAACCCGCTCGTGCCCTTGCGCGCGATCGCGTTCTGGCGTTCGGCGTAGTCGTCGATCGGCCCGCGCATCCACGCCGCGAGCGCCGCCCGCGCGGCGGGCTCGCCCGGCTCGCAATGCGGCTGGGCCAGCTCGCCACCCGGCGGCGCGGCGGGAATGGCCCCTTTGCGCAGCGTGCTCGGCAGCGGCGCCAGCGCCGCGGGCGCGCGGTGCACCGTGCGGCGCTCGACCGTGCGCCAATGCCGGAAGAACGGGGTGAAGACGGAGAACGGGGTGCCGCCCTGCGTGCGCGGCCTGGACACGTCGACGACGTAGTTGCCGCCCTGTGGCAGGGCCTCGACGCCGTGCGCGCGCAGCGCGTCGGTCACGCGGCGATCGCGCGCCCGCGCGTACGGCGAGACGTCGCTCGTCCACAGCACGGCCGAGGCGCCGGCCTCGGCGGCCAGCTCGGGCAGGACCCGCTCGGGACGCCCGTCGCGAACGACGAGGCCGCTGCCGCGCTCGCGCAGCCCGGCGTCGAGCGCGCGCAGGCAGCCGAGCATGAACGCTTCGCGGGGAGCCGAGGCGAAGCGCCCGCGACGCAGCGCGTCGTCGAGCACGAACACCGGCACGACGCGCTCGAACTCATGGACCGCGCGCGTCAGCGCCGGGTGGTCGGTGAGGCGCAGATCGCGCCGGAACCAGAGCAGGGCGGTGGTCATCGTGTGCTGAAGTACGTGCGAGATGGCCGATCGGACCGTGTGTGACTTCCCGTTGTTCCCGCTCGGACTCGTCGCGCTCCCCCACGAGCTCGTCCCGCTGCACATCTTCGAGGAGCGCTACCGGATCATGTTCGACGAGCTGCTCGAGAACGAGGGCGAGTTCGGCATCGTCTGGCTGACCGAGGCCGGCACGAAGGGGATCGGCTGCGCCTGCGAGATCGCCGAGGTGCTCGAGCGCATGGAGGACGGGCGCCTGAACGTCCTCACGCGCGGCACGCGGCCGTTTCGGATCGTCGAGCGCCAGGAGGACATGCCCTATCCCGCCGCGACGGTGGAGTTCCTCGCCGACAAGCACGAGGCGCCCGACGACCGTGCCGCCGCCGGCGCCCGGGCCGCGTACGCCGCGCTCGTCGTCGAGGCGACCGACAACGAGCCCGACCCCGACGAGCTCGCCGGCAAGACCGCCTACGAGATGGCCGCCACGGTCGACTTCGGGCTCGACGCCAAGCAGGGCCTGCTCGACCTGCGCTCGGAGAACGCGCGCATGCGCCTCGTCACCCGCCTCTTCAAGGCGGCGATCAAGCGGCTGGACTTCGTGGAGCGCGCGCAGGCGCGGGCGCGCTCCAACGGCAAGGTCCGATTCGGGTAGGGGGTCACGGGCGCTCGCGATGACGTCAGCGCTGCATGCGTCGAGAAGGAGGACTGTGACGTGGGAGGTTGAAATAGGATGGTGGGAAATGAAATGTGGAGTGAGTGCGATGGGATATTGGGGGGTGACTGTATAGTTGTGGGAGATAGTGTGCTAATGAGCAACGGGAAGGATAGACATGAGAGCTGGGTGAAAGGAAGGGGAGGGGAGAGGAAGATAAAGGCACGCAGGAAGAGCGGTGGAACAGGAGGGCAGAGCAGCGGAAGCGGTTGGGAGGAGGAGGAGAAGATCGCGGAGGGAGAAGGATCGTGCAGCGCGAACGCGACAGAAGCGCTTGTTAGCTTAAGGATGTCGGTGCGGTGATTTGAGGACAAGTCGGAGCAGCAATGTTGAGGCGCTTGCAAGCGAGCGCTTGCGGGGGCTAGCAACGTAGGCTGAGGTTGAGACGAAGCTGCAGATGACTGGCGCGTACTTATCACGAGCGACTGAGCTAGTGACGTAGACGGCACATATCACGAGGTGGTCGCTGCCTTCGCCAGCTGACATTGGCAGCCGAGGAGGTTTTGTAATCGATGGTGCGACGACCGAGGCTGATGAATGATTTTTTTTTTAATTTTTTTGGTGCGCTGAGTGCTCTGAGGCCTGAGCGGAGGAGATCCTGGGTCGCGGTGCTGTTACGCGTTGCTTCAGCTGATGATGGCGCTGGTCTCCGATCTGAGGGATCATCGGCTATGCGCCGGGAGGTCGATCTGTGGCGATTGTGCGTAATGGCTCGGGGGTTTAGACTGTGAAGACCGATCTTGGGTCGGTTGCATTTGTAAGCTGCGTGATCGCGACGGTTTGTTCGTAGCGGAGCTCGTGGTGAAGCGCTAGACGCGTCTGGCGGGTTTGACGATGGGTGCTGGCTTGTACGGCGGCGGGTGAGCGTGCGCGACATGCGCTCTGACTGTCTGTATGGCGTCGAGGTCGCTTGACCGATCAGCAGCTCACCGACGCTGTTCTAGAAGATATCGCTGTGTGGTGTTCCAGACCTGGACGGTGTGTATCCGATCGTGTACTTCGACGCGATGATAGTGAAGGTGCGCGAGGACCGCTCGGTCGTAACGCGCGCGCTATCTCGCGTGGTGTACAGCGACGGCGACGCGAAGCCTCGGTATCTGGTGGCAGAACCGAGGGCGCGAATTGCTCGCTGCCTCAAAGACTCAAGCGCTGCGGCGTCACGACGTTCTGATCGCTGCGTCGACGGCTCAGGCTTTCGAGCGATCAGCGGTGTCCGCAGCTGGGTGCAGACTGCATCGTGACAGATCGCGCTCAGTACGTCAATACGAGACGCAGGGTCGCAGCGACCTGCGTCGTTACACAGCTGCAACGCCGACACTCCCTCATCGACTGGAGCGCTCGATCCGATGGGGCACTGCTTCCGCTGATCGCGCAGGCATGGCGCCCGACTGGCAGCACGTCATCCTGTTCCTATCGCTGCCCGTCGAACTGCGCAGAGCGGTCTACACACCAACACGATCGATAGATGACCGAGGTAGCAAAGAGATCAAGACTCGCGTGCATTTCTCCGCGGCTGACTGGCATCAAGCTGTCTATTCGCATCAGCCGCTGGCGATAAGAGGAAGAAGTAGATGAAGAGAGGAGAGTGAGTAGACTGAGGCGGGGCTGCACGCGCTACTTGCCTTCGCACCCGTGCTGGTCCCCGCGTCTCGGCACTCGCCGGCATGCTCCGGCTTTGCTGGGTGTCTTTTCCGCGCATCGCACACTTAAGTCGGCTGAGGTAGGTAAGAACGACTTGGCGGCCTCGGCATCCGTGGCGGCAGCCTGACGGGTATTGCGGCGGCGAGGTGGCGCTCGACAACTTTCGGCTCTTGCGACCGATGGCGTGCACCGCATGCATGCGAAACTCGTCACCTCCGACGCAGCTCACCGTGCTAGCTCAGGCTGGAGAACGAAAAGTCCTCAGCAACCAGCTTTGGCGGCAGAAAGCGACAAGAGACGAAACATCGAATGGTGCGACTCGGACTCGTTGACAGCGTCGCATCGGCTATCGACACTTTCAATGTCTCGCTTGTCGCTGTGCTACAGGAGGAACTCGCTCGCTCTTTCGGTCGCGGCTACGCGCGAGCAACTGCATACGGAGATTGGCGTCACATCCGCAAAAATCTTCACCCACGTTCTCTTGTGAAGTCCGAAGGCGGCAGCGTCACAGACGATTGACGACAAGCATTCATGATGTCCGACAAGCTGTCGATCGTGGCATCGGCGAGCCTCACGTGGCTGCTTCCGCGACTGATACGAACGCTATCGTGGGGGCGGGCACAGCGGCGGGATTGCACGGCATACGGTGCGATTGGCGACGGCTACAACTCGGCTTCGACGAGGGCGATGCTTAGCGACGCAGTTGCGGCGCAGGGCGTGGGGAACGAGTGAACTCGTCCGCAGCGAGAGCACTCCTCCTCGCGCATTGCGGATGCGGGCCGCTCAGCGTGTCGTCGAAGACGGGCACTCTCACGGGTCCTGTCGGGAGTGAAGACCGCTGCGCTGCAAAGATCTCGCATTCGAACGCGGGAGAACCAACAGCGGAGTCTGCGTGGAGCTGGGCCTGTGCATCTCTCACGCCTATACGCAGCACTCGGTCTGGGAGACGCGGCTGACGGCGTCGCAGCCATCACGCGCGTGCAACAGCACACAACAGGAGCTTAAGACCCTATATGACGAGGTTTGAACTAGCGCTGTCGCGAGCTTCGCTGCGGCTGCAGTGGCAAACGGGTGCTACGAGTCGTTCTTCTCTTTTCGTCTGCAGATCTGACACGCACTTGACGATGATCGCTGGAACGAGCGGCTCGGCGCGCTGGCAGGCTTCACGACGCCAACGACTCCATCTCGATCGCACAGTCTTACGGGAGACAGCGGCAATAATGGCTGCCGTTCGGCGGATGCGACACCTTATACCGACGCATGGCGTCGGTAGATAGTTGACAAGCACCGGACTGGGTCGCTGAGCGGAGATCCTCTGGAGCACTCGCGTTGACGCGGCACGCTGCGACGCTTGCGATGAGGCTGGGATGCGTCGCTGTTTACGACATGATTACTTCTCGTCGTCAGCGCTACTTTGGTCGCTCTATTCAACAACGGTATCTGGAATGATGAGGTCTCTGAGGTTGAGCTCGCTGGGGACTCCTGCTGTGATTCGACAAGACTACGCACGCTGGGCGGAAGAGCTGGATGCATATAGAGTGGTCAAAGCGGCTGGTATCGCACCGGCGCGGTCAGCACGCTGCGGCAACTCGCTCGGGCTGTTTGGCAGTCCAACTCGCCAAGACGTAATTCGCTTGCCACTCGGTCGAGTAGCGACGTTCGAGAGAACTCGGAGACCACCGCGGCGTGCCCTTCTGTAAGGCGGTACGAACAAAACGTTGACGCGAGAAATCGCTGGCTCCGGGTCTGCGCTGGCCCAGAGTGACGGGGGATTGAAACCAGCAGGACGCGCATCGACGTAAACTGCGTATCGCTGACCACCGTCAGCAGCGCCACAGGGGTACAGCGTCTAGTACGGAGGCAGCGCTCAAGACTCGTGCTTGCGATGACCGACTCGTTGACAGCGCTGTGAGCTACACCGTTCCGAACGATGAAGACATCAAGGTACGAATCGATTCACCTGCGATGGAGGCCACCGCCGAGGCAGCGGGTAGCGAGCTCCCGCAGACAGGAGGTCGACGTCGAGCGCGCGCTGCTGGTTTCAAACCGTCGTGATCCAAACGTGGACCTGGGTGATACTAGGTATGCGAGCTGCTAGCAGTTCAACTGCTTGGCGGACATCCAAATCTCCGTGAACATTGTGCACATCGTTCTTACTGGTGCACGAATGGGACGCGCGCTCTCAGGCAGTTGGGCGAGGCGTTGGTCTTCGAGACTTGCTATCGTCGCGAGCATACGCTGCTGATCCGTCCGCGGGGACTCTAGCAGGCTCACCGCTGTCTCCGTTGCTTGCTGTAGAGCGTCGTGCTGGACGAGCTTGCACCTGGGCAGCGCGGCGTCCGGACCAGCAGAATTTTCGCGTGCTTGAGCGCGTTCCAGAGACAGCAGAGCCCTCGCGCAGAGCGGGTGCAGGCGCTGCTCGTCGACGGGGCGCTCCGTGCAGGCGAAGCGGTAGCGCGCCCCGGTGGCGACCGGACGTTTCCGTGTTGCGTTTGAACGCGAGAGCTGCGCAGGGCGACGTTGGGCGCTCGCAACCATCGTCGGCGGTGATCGCACGCGGCGGCTGCGGCAGGAAGATCGGCTAGCTTCGGGTCATGCTGTCACTGGCGCGACGTGACAAGTCTGGTATCGCTGGTCGTCGCGATGATCGCGCTTCTCGCGGGCGCGTGGGCATCATGGGTCAGCAGCCGAGCGAACATTCAAGGTCCATCAGATGAAACGCGACCTGTACCGGGCGTACCTCAACTGGCGCGACGAACTCACACCTACCACACCCGCAGGCGGCGACGTGGCCGAAGTCCAGCGGAAGCATCGCAGTGCAATCCGTGCCATAGAACTGGACGGGGGCACCGACGTCGTCGAACGGATGCGTGCGGTCGAGAAGGGCACGGGCTCGGTCCCAGATCTACTCGTTGCCATGCGATATGACCTTCAGTGGAAGCACACCCGTGGCCGGCGTCGTCAGCCTGAGCCGCCACCGAGTAACGCTCGTCCGCGACCTGCACTTCACACGACAGTGGGAGGGGTATGGGAGCCATCGCGTCGGCTGGCGCCACCACCGGTTCGAGGCAGAACGGGCGCTCTCGCTCGCCAAATGCAGTGGAGCGCTCCTCGTCGCGCTAAGGAGCACCGGGACGGGAGCCGCACCGCTGCGACATCGCGGGCCGGGGCGCAGACGGGCGGACCGCGACGTGTCGGATCTCGATCGGTGCGCTTCAGTTGGCAGCGATGGACAGCGACCGAAATCCGACGACCATGAGCCGAGGGCCCCTACAGGGCTTGAAACTCGCTGTCGGCTCGCTAGAGGGTCGCCGAGCGGGACTCTGGACCCTCTGGACGGGCCTGCGCGGCGACGTGTACGTCGGTGGACATGGGATGGCCGGAGACATCAAGCTCAGTTTGCACGCTTCCGGCGACTGGCGCCACGCTTTCGCTCAAGGAGCCTACAAGCCGCCATTCCTACCGCCCGCCAGGAGCAGAAGAGTTGTCACGAGGTGGCGTCGCCGCCCGAATTTGCGCCTGGTTTCACGCGTGCCTTTCAGATACTTATGCCGCCGAGCACATCGTGACACCTCAGGACCCCGCGATCGCACCATTGACGTCTGCTGGATCCCGCCACCAGGTCCAGGACGCGAGGTCTACGTCACCGGCTTCTCGGGCCGCCGACTGCCATTGGCTGGCCCGGGAAAACCACGATGGGTACGGGTCTCCTTCACCAAGAGGATCTCGGGAGCGGCGAGCGTCTTTGGGTCGTGTGGCACGCTGATGTCGTTGGTCCAGCGCGCAGAAAGCTTAGATGATGTGAGTCGATGCTGCGCTAGCGACTAGCTCGGAGCGCGCCGCCTTGCGTCCTCATCGCGTTTCTCGGTGTTGAGGCGGCGGCGTTCCTGTCTGTCGGTTGGTGCTGTGGGCTTCGGTTCGTGCGCTGAGTCGTGCTTCGGCGTTGGCTTCGGCTGGGGCTGGGCGCTGGTGTAGCTGGCGGGGTTTGCGCGCTCTGTGCGGGTTGGCGGGGTGTGTTTGGTGCTTGGTGCGCTGGGGCGGGCGTTGGCGGTGGGCGCGTGGCGGGCGGTTTGTGTTCGGTTGCGTAGGCATGGTTGATTCCGGGCCGGGGCTAGCTAGCTGCGCGCTCGTCACTGTTCGCTGGGCTGCGGTAGCGTTGTTTGCGCTCGGGAACAGCTGTGCGATCGCAGCGTGACTCGGAGCGCTGCTTCTCGCGCAACCAGCGGAGCGAGCTTGAGCGACAGCTAGCTGTCTCTGGTTTTACGGGAGCTTCAGCGAGTTTGTTTGTACGCGAGCTGGATGAGCTTCTTTACTGCGTTGATTTGCTCGGCGCGCTCAGGTTGAACTCGGTATCCTCATCTCGTAGTGACTGATCTCACGAACGTTGCGCTTACGTCTGCTTGCTACGGTACGTTGCTCGTTGGGTTTAGGTTGATGTACACTCAGACGCGCGTTTTCTGCAGCTCAGCTGTGAAGAACGAACGCTTGCTCGCGATATAGCTAACTAGAACTTGCGCGCTCGTCGACTCACGTCCGGCTCGATGTTCAGTGCGACGCGTTGATTTGTTCGAACAGCTCGACGATCAGCGTTGGCTTGTTCGACGTTGGTCATCAACAGTGCGTTGCTGCACGCTTTTCGGAGGTGCAGGCGGGCTCTGCGGACCAGTCTTTTCCCGCCCTCGGGCTCTTGATCTCGGAGTGGCTCCCGGCGAGTACTCGCGCGAGACTCGCTCGCAGGATGTCCTGCTGCACTTGGGCTGGCTGAGCTCCGCATCAACGAGGTTGAGCAGTGGTTCGGGGGGCTTTAGACTGAGAGCTGCGAGCACATCGCGTACGCGCGCGTCGGCAAAGAGTTGCTCCCCCCAAGCGTTAAGTTCACCGCTGGCGACTGCTGGTGGACTGATCCTCTGGAGCGAGTTGGCCACCTCCGCAACGCGACTCGCTTTTGCCTCGTTTAGCGTGATCTCGAACAGGAGCTTCTGCTCCATGCTCACGGGTTCGTTGGTCTTGTAGACTCGGTAACTCTTCCCGTTGGTCAGGACGCACCAAAGCACTCCCTCGTTGTTCGCGTAGTTGACCGTCTGGGAGATGAACTTCTTGTTGTCTAGCGACTCCCCGACGGCTTTTGCTTCACGAAGACGCGCGGAGTGCCGTCGATCTAAAGTGCGTAGTCGAGGAACGTGCCGTCGTAGACGCGGTACTCGCGACTTACCTGAGTTAGATCGCGACGTCCCCCGAGTGCGGCTAGGAGAGGTTCGATTAGCAGTGCTTTGGTATTCGCCTCATTCGCCGCAGACGACTGAGCTAAGCGCTCGGCCTGATCTACCAGCGCGGTGATCGCATCCGCGAGCGCCATCCCGCGATCCTAACCGGGCAATAGCTGCACTCAGACTCAGATGTCGATGTCGACGCGCTCCGTTCGGTGCGGAGCTCCGAACTCGGCTTGTTCTGGATAGCGACTGCGCAGCAAGCGCGCGTGCGCGGCTGGATGCAACTCGAGCGCTGCTTCTCGCGCGGACCGGCACTGCGCTCACCGAATTGCAGCGACGTGCGGTACGTCAACACGCTGTTAGCGATTGCGGATTTAGCGCTGGAACTGCTGCTCCCAGTCCGAGCGAAACGCTTGTCCTGCCGCTGTCAGCGACACCGATGCGGCGCCTCGGCTTGTGGATCATGGGTTCCCACGCGTAGCAGAGCTCGCACTCCTTTTCGAGCGCGAATTGGCTAGCTTCGCGAGCGATCTGCGCGGCCTCGTCCGTCCGGCGACGCCGCTAGCCTGAGCAAAGGCGTCGACGAATCGCTAATGCCGCGCTTTCCAGCCGTTGTATGGATCCGCGGCGTCGACTCCGACGGGCCAGTCACCGCAACACCAATTGGGTCGAACGCAAGTCGCTCATCGTCACCGGGCCGCACCGCGATGCACCGCAGCGACCGGTCACGCCGTCGATGAAAAGCGGCTCCTGCGCGATAAGTCGCGTCGAGATGGTCCTCGAAACCGTCGTCGGTCGTGCCGAACCCCCTAAGCAGGCTAAGCCATGCCAGCGGGTTGTCCGAGAACAGCTTCGAGGATGAGTAACGAGTGAGATCATGTGCAAACAGCTCTTGGCACGCGTCACGTTGCGCTCATGCTCGATCGGCTGCGCCGACGATGACGTACGCGCTAGAAACCTCGCACGAGACCACAGCGTCGATCATTTTGAAGACGTCCACAGAGCCTCGTTGGTTTGCGGAGCTTGAGCTCTCCAACAGTACGTGTGCATCGGCTGGCTGTGCCCCTGCGACGTCGCGACACTGGCCCGGCTGCTAATTGGCGAGAGCGAGATTGCTGCTCGGCTGCTCAACCGCGGCCGCGCGCGGCGCTAGTCAGCGCTTGCTCAGACCTTCTCTGGCGGGTTTGAAATGCTTGAGCTCGTGAGCTCCGTGCACGCGTCGAGCTCGGTGGCGCAGACGAGCGGCGCTCGGGCCCGCGCGGCGCGCTATCGAGGTTGGCGCAGACCGGCGCTGGCGGGGATCATCGGGGCGCGCCGCGAGTGGACGGTGTCGATGATCTCGGCGTTGTCGATGCCTTGTAGGTAGATGGACGTGATCCCGAGGTTCGCGTGTCCGAGCTGGCGCTGGATGACGTTCAGCGGCACGCCCTCGCGGGCCATCTCGACGGCGTGTGCGTGACGCAGCTGGTGCGGCGCGAAGCGCCGCCGCACGCCGGCCTTGGCGGCGGTGCGCCGTAGCTGCTGGCGCACACTTGTCGTCGTCAGTGGCCGGCCGCGCGTGCGACCGTCGATGACGCAGAACAGCGGACCGACGGGGATCTGCACGCGGTACGCCAGCCAGGGCCGCAGCAGGTCCCATCCCCACTGGTCCATGCCGACCTCGCGACGCTTGTTGCCCTTGCCTGACGCACCAGGATCGCGCCGCGATCAGCATCGAGGTCGCTCTCGGTCAGCGCGAGCGTCTCGCTGATGCGTAGCCCGGCTCGCCACATGACACGATCAGCCCGCGCAACCGCAGGCCATGCGGGCGATCACCGGCGTGGCGCATGACGAGCACGATCTCTTCGACCGTCGGCGGATCGGCGGGGTAGCGCATGCCCTTGTTGCGCGGCGGCTGACCGCGGCGATGACCGGGCATCGTGGCCGCCGACCGGCGGCGACCAGCAGCGTCCAACAACACGACCGGCTCCATGATCCCTCCCAGCGTCGATGACGCTCCGACCGTCGCACGACGTGCCCACCAGCGCGATGCTGAGTTGCCACTAAGTGCGCCGCGCTGCCGGCTCATCGGGCTCTACCGCGTCGTCGGCGCGCTCGAACGTCGATTGGGGCAGTTAGTGAGTGTGTGCGATAGGTGGGTGCGCGCTACGCGAGTGCTGTGGAGTGTGAGCTGGCTTGCAGCTGAGTGGACTCCTCCCCCTGCCCATCTGTGCGCCGCGACCGATCGTCTTCCGTGTGATGAGCGCCACCTCCGGCGCTGCTTGTCGCGCGGAGGCAGGCGTGGTCGCAGGCAGGCGTAAGGTTGGCGGGTGGGCGTGCCCGCGTCGAGCGACATCCTGCTGGGGTCAGCGACTGAGCTCGCTCGCATGCTTCGCGGGCGTGAGCTTTCGGCGGTCGAGTTGCTCGACCTGCATGTGGCGCGCATCGAGGAGCGCAATGGCGAGCTGAACGCGCTCGTGCTTCTGCGCCTCGATCAGGCGCGCGTCGAGGCGGTCGCTGCGGACGGCGCGCTGGCGGTCGGCGCGCCGGTCGGTCCGCTGCACGGCATCCCCTTCACGGCCAAAGACGCGATCGCTGTTGCCGGTATGCGGTGGCCCAACGGGTCGCGCCTGTTCGCTGACGACGTTGCCGGCTACGACGCGCCCGCGATCCGTCGCATGCGCGGCGCGGGCGCGATTCTGCTGGGCAAGACCAACGTGCCGGAGTTCTGCGCGTTCTACGACACCGCCAACGACGTCTTTGGCGCGACGCGCAACCCCCACGCGCTCGACCGCTCCGTCGGCGGCTCCTCGGGCGGGGAGGCTTGCGCGGTGGCAAGCGGCATGTCGGCGCTGGGAATCGGCTCGGACCTCGGCAGCTCGATCCGCAACCCGGCTCACTTCACCGGCGTGTTCGGGCTCAAGCCCTCGCGCGAGCTCGTCCCGTGCACCGGTCACGCACCGGAGGGTGAGACGCCGCTATGGTCGCGCTTGGCCGTCATCGGCCCGCTCGCCCGCAGCGCCAACGACCTCCAGCTCGCGCTCGCCGTACTGTCGCAGACCCTGCCGGCAGCGCCGCGGCCGGGTGTCGGCGTCGTCGGTGTCTACGAGGATGACTTCCGGCAGCCGGTCGCGGCGGACTGCCGGCGCGCTGTGCGCGTCGCTGCCGACGCGCTCGCCGTCGCCGGCCACGAGCTCGTCGAGGAGCGCCCGCCCCGGCAGGAGGACATCCGCAGCTTGTTCGACTTTCTCGTCGGTGTCGAGTTCGCCGCCCGTCTCGCTGCGCTGGCCGGGGGGAGAGAGGACGAGCTCTCCCGCTACGGGCGCATGGCCGTCGAGTCCGCTCACGACGTTGCGGTGCCCCTCGCCCAGTACCTGGAGGCTTGGACGCAACTCGGAATCCTCGAGCGCGAAGTCGACGAGTGGTTCGAGCGCAGGCGGCTGGCGCTCTGCCCGGTCGCGCCTGGCCCCGCTCCGCCGATCGGGGAGGGTTTCACCGAGATCGACGGTGAGCCGGTGCGCCCCGGCGGCAAGCTCACGCTTTGCACGCTCGCCAACGCCGTCGGCCTGCCTGCCGTCACGGTCCCCGTGCTGCGCACCGACGACGGCCTGCCGATCGGCGTCCAGCTGATCGGGGGCCGCGGCCGCGACCTCGAGGTGATCGCCGCCGCCCGTGTGCTGGAGGAAGCCTGCGGCGGCTTCATCGCTCCCTGAGCTCGCGGGTGCCCCTGACCTACAGCCGCGCAAGCGCGAGCCGACACCTGCTTTTCGCGCAGGGACGTTCTCGCCGGCAGCGCTGTCGCTTCTCCTGTTCGTCCGTCGCGAAGCTGGACTAGCGCAAACGCGGCGCACCGTGACACGGTCGGAGCAGCGACGGCTGCCGCGCATGGTCGGGTTAGGGTAGGCACGTGGAGTACTCGACGGCTTCTTTCGCGCTGGCAGGCAGCGAGGGCGAGCGCTTCGTGTTCGGTGACGTGACAGTCCTCATCAAAGCGTTTGCGAGTCGACGGGCGGCGCTTTCACGATCTTCGAAGAGGGCTCCCGCTCCTCGACACCCGCGTCACGTCATGCCAACGAGGATGAGGTCTTCCACGTCCTCGAAGGCAAACACGTCGTGGAGTGCGGCGACGCGGAGTTCCGTCTCGGGCCCGGCGGGCTGATCTTCCTCCCGCGTGGGATCCCCCATGCCCATCGACGCGTCGTTCCTCGCGAAGGACGACTGCTGGTGCTCACCTCTCCGGGCGCTTCGAGGGTTCTTCCGGGCGCTCGCCGACGCCGACCGAGCCGGCGCTCTGGGTCCGGACTCCTACGCTGCGGCATCCGAGCAGTACGGCATCACCTGGCTCGCCTGACCACGAAGCCGGCCTGCGACCAGATCCAACCCGGCCCGAACCGGAGTGGCAACGTGCGCGCTCCTGCGTCCACATGCGACTGAGCAGTGCGCCGGCCCGCGGTCCAGAGCGCCCCTATCGCGTGGACAGAGCGCTCTGCGGCTGCGCCGCGCAGTGCTGCTCCTCGTCCACGTGACATAGATGAGCCGAAGGACGCCAACGCCGGAGTGGCCTCCGCCCTGACGAACACCCGCGGTCGGCTTTGCGGGGACAACTCGCTGGAAGCAGCACTGCTCGCAGACCGCCATCGCGAGTTGCGTGACGCCAGGAGCCCAATACTGCGCCATGTCTAGGAACTGAAAAGTGCGCCACTCGGTGGGCTGGTGTTGACCGGTGTCGTCGGGAGTCTCGAGGTCGTCTGGACGGCGAGCTCGGGGAGGCGGCGGGGAGGTGCGCAGCGCGATGGAGTGGGCGCAGGTCAGAGCGATGGCGGCCGACGGGGTCTCGCAGCGCGAGATCGCCGTGCGGCTGGGGATCAACCGGCGGACGGTCGGGCGGCTGGTCGGCGGCCGTTGCGCCGCCGCGCTATGAGCGAGCGGCGGCGGGTTCGATGCTCGATCCGCTGGAGCCGGTCGTTCGCCGGCTGATTGATGAGTGGCCGCAGATCAAAGCACCGCGCGTAACGGAGATCCTGCGCGAGGACTACGGCTACGGCGGATCGGTCGATCTGGTGCGCAAGCGGATGGCGGTGATGAGGCCGCGGGAGGTGCGCCCGGCGCAGCGCACGGGCTACCGGCCTGGGCAGGTGCTGCAGATCGACTGGGCGGAGATGCCGACGCGCCCGAAGATCGCCGGGCGTGAGCGCCGCGTTTACGCGTTGATCTGCTCGCTGCCGTTCTCGGGTGCATCGACGGCGCATTTCACCTTCGACATGACGATCGAGTCCTTCCTGCAAGGGCACGTCTGCGCGCTGGCGTGGTTGGGCGGCGTTCCGCGTGAGTGCGTCTATGACAACTTGCGCTCGGCGGTCGCGCGTCGTGACGGCGACGTGATTACGTGGAACGCGCGGTTCTTGCAGCTGCGCGGCCACTACGCCTTTCACGCGACGGCGTGCACGCCGGCGACGCCGCGTGAGAAGGGATCGGTGGAGGGCGCGGTTCGCTACACCAAGACGAGCTTCTGGCCGGCACGGCGCTTCGGATCGCTGAGCTGAGCTTGACGAGGTCTACGCCGACTGGCGCGATCGTGTTGCGCTGCCGCGCCGCCACGCGACCGGCCGGCACATCGTCGCCGAGCGCCTGGCGGTCGAGCGCGAGGCGCTCAGGGCGCTGCCACCGGTCGCGTTCGACGCAGCCGGGCGGCGGTCAAGCGAGGGTGCCGTTGGACGGCTACCTCAAGCACGCCGGCAGCTTCTACCGCGCCCCGGAGGCGCTCGTTCATCAGCGCGTCGAGCTGCGCTTTGACCGCGACCGGGTCTGGATCGAGCATCGCGGGCAAACCGTCGCGCGCTACGTGCGCAGCTACGAGCCGGGCATCTGGCAGCCCGCGCCACGCATGCGCGCTGAGCCACCGGCCGTCGCGCCGGTCGTTGCGATCGGCAGCCCGCAGGTCGTTGCGCCGGCGCTCAGCGACTACGCCGAGCTCTGCGCATGAGCCAAGGCCAAGACCGCCGGGATCGGTGATCGGCTGCCGTTCCTGATCGCCAAGATGAAAGCCCCGCGGCTGCTTGAGCGCCTCGAGCAGACCGCCGGCCGCGCGCGCGAGGAGAGCTGGCCCTACGAGCAGTTCCTCGAAGCGCTGCTGGAAGCCGAGGTCTTCGCCCGCGACGCCTCCGGCGCCCGGCAACGCGTCCGTCACGCCGCGTTCCCCGCCCACAAGACCTTGGATGACTTTGACTTCAGCGCGCAGCCCGGCGCCGAGAAGCCACTGATCCTGCACCTCGCGCAGCTCGCCTGGACCGACGAGCACGCGAACGTTTGCTTCTTCGGGCCGCCCGGGACCGGCAAGACGCATCTCGCGATCGCGCTGGCGATCAAGGCCTGCCAATCCGGGCACCGCGTCGCGTTTGAGACCGCTCAGCAATGGGTCGACCGCCTCGAAGCCGCTCAACACCGCAACGCCCTGGACGACGAACTCAGGCGCATCGAGCGCTACGGCCTGATCGTCGTCGACGAGATCGGCTACCTGCCGTTAGAGCGCCAGGCCGCGAACTTGCTCTTCGCGCTCGTCGCGCGGCGCTACGAACGCGGGTCGATCATCGTCACCAGCAACCGAGGCTTCGAAGCCTGGGGCGAGATCCTCGGCGACGCGATGGTCGCCGCCGCCCTCATCGATCGCCTCATCCACCACGCCCACATCGTGACGCTGAAAGGCAAGAGCTACCGGCTCAGAGAGAGGGGCACCGGGACCGCGCCCGCGATTCATGCTCCGCCGCTACGCGGCTCCGCCTGAACCGCGGAACGCCAGCACCGTGGCGCACTATTGGTTCCTGATCCGGGCGCACTATTCGGTTCCTGTTGACATGGGAGTCGTGGGTATGAAGTTCGGGGTAAGTCAGGAGTGTGGGATTAGCGCAGGTTTGGTTGGGGAGAGCTCGTACATGCGGAGGGGGGTGGTTAGGGGAAGGGGGAGATGAAGAGAGAGTTAAGAGTGAGAGTGGAGGATAGGGTACGGGCTCGCGCACCGGTGGCGGCGGCTCGAGCGGCAACGCGGGTGTCGCCCGCGACCGTCCCGGCCAGCGGCCCTCCGCCGCCACCCACGAGCCGGCCAGGATGAGGACGAGGCCGAGGATCGCGCCCAGCGTGAGCGGCTCGCCGAGCAGCGTCACGCCATAGAAGACGGCGAACCCGGGCGCGATGTAGGCGACGAGCGAGGCGCGCCCCGGCCCGATCTCGGCGATGAGCGTGAAGTAGATCGCGAAGGCGATGCCGGTGCCGCCGGCGCCGAGCGCGACCATCGCGCCGATCGTCTGCAGGTCCGGCGTCTGTGCGGGCAGCGTGAAGAGCGCGAAGGGCAGCAGGACGATCGTGCCGGCGACCATCGTCGCCGCCGCGACGCCGACCGGCGCCACACCACGCACGCGATGCTTGAGGTACAGCGAGCCCACCGCGTAGCCGGCCGCGGCGAGCAGCACCATCAGCCCGCCTGCGAGCGCCTGCGCATCGCCGGTGAGATCGAAGCCGAACAGCAGGACGACCCCGACCATGCCCATGACGACGCCGGCCGTCGCGATCCCGTGCGGACGCTCGTCGTCGTCGAAGCGCGCGGCGATCAGCGCGGTGAAGATCGGGGCTGCCGAGACGAGGATCCCCGTCAGCGCGGAGGAGATGTGCTGCTCGCCGAAGGTGATGAGCACGAACGGCAGCACGACCTGCACGACCGCCAGGATCGTGATCGGGCCGATGAGGGGCCGCATCTGCGCCAGGATCCCGGCGCGCATCGCGATCGCCACGAGCACGAGCGCACCGAGCGCGATCCGCGCGAAGACGATGAAGACCGGATCCAGGCCGTCGTCGAGCGAGACCTTGATGAACAGGTAGGAGGCGCCCCACAGCGCGGCGAGCAGCGACATGAGCACCCAGGAGCGACGGTTCACGGGAGATCGAGGCTAGTGCTGTCGTGTGGCCGTTCGATGGGCATCAAACGGCGCCCGCGCACGCGACGTGAGCTCACCCGGGGTCGTAGATCTCGGCCGTCGCGACGATGCGGCCCGAGATCACCCCGCCGCCCGCGAGCAGAACGCGCCCGCCGATCATCGCCGCCGCCGCGTGGGCGCGAGCGCCGCGCAGCGCGGCGGTGCGCCGCCAGCGGTTCGTCTGCGCGTTGAACAGCTCAACGCCGCGCACCGTGCCCGAATCGGCGAAGCCGCCCGCCACGAGGACGGCCCCGTCGGGCAGCAGCGCGACGGCGTGAAACGCGCGCGCGCCCTTCATGTTGCCCACGCGGCGCCAGGCGTTCGTGCGCGCGTCGTAGGTCTCGGCGCCCTTCGTGAACCCGGGAGCGCGCGCGCCTCCGCCCGCCACGAGCACGCGCCCGTCGGCCAGCAGCGTCGCGCTGTGGTTGGCGCGCGCGCGGGACATGCTCGCGGCGCGCGTCCAGCGGTTGCGGAGCGCGTCGTAGATCTCGGCCGAGCGCACGAAGTCGTCCTCGCCACGGTCGCCGCCGGCGACGAGCACGCGCCCGTCGGGCAGCGTGGTGGCGGTGTGGTGGTAGCGGGCGAAGCGCATGCTCGCCGCGCCCGACCAGCGGTTCGTGGCGGGGTCGTAGATCTCGGCACTGCGCAGCTCGGCGTGGTTGCGCGTCAGGCCGCCCGCGATGAGCACGCGCCCGTCGGGCAGCACCGACGCCGTGTGGTTGGCGCGTGCCTTGCGCAGCCGCCCGGCGGGCGACCAGGTCTCCGTGGCCGGGTCGAACAGCTCGGCCTGCGGCACGTAGCCGTCGTCGATGTTCGCGCCGCCGACGACGAGCACGCGCCCGTCGGCGAGCAGCGTCGAGGTGTGGGCAAAGCGCGCGAAGCTCATCGGAAACGTGCCCTGCCAGCGCCCGGCGCCCGGGTCGAACAGCTCGGCCGAGGCCTGGATGCCGGCGAAGCTGAAGCCGCCGGTGACGAGCACCCGCCCGTCCGGCAGGACGGTCGCCGGATGAAACTCGCGGCTCGCCAGCAGACGGCCGGTCGAGGACCAGCTCGCCGCGGCCGCGGTGCCGGCGGCGACGAGGAGCAGGATGGTTGTCAGCGCCAGGCTCGCGGCCACGCACCGAGAGGCGCGTGATCGGCGCGGCACGAGCATGGCCGTGAGCCTACGCAAGGCGCGCAACGCCGGTGCCGGTGCGCGTCTACCATCGGCCGCCGTGGCCCCCGGCGAACCTGACGACGCCGCACCGACCCCGACGCGCCGGCGCGTGCCGAAGCAGCTCCTGGCGTTCGCGGGCGTGCTCTGCGCGGGCCTCCTCATCGGCTGGGTCGTCTTCGGAGACGACGACTCCGTGCCCGCGCCCTCGACCTCCACGGTGGCCGGCCAACCTGTTGCGGCCGACGCCCGCGTGTACCCGAAGCTCGGGATCACGCTCGACCTGCCGCGGGGTTGGAAGACCTCCTTTCGCCAATCCGTGCTGACCGCGGTCAGCCGGGACGAGACCGTGTCGGTGGCGATGTCGGCGGCCGGTGGCGCCGGCGAAGGCCAGCGGGTGCGCCGCTCGGACCGCAACCAGCTCGCACGGCTGTTCAAGGCGAGCGAGCTGAGCCGCGAGCGCGCGAAGGTGGGGACGGCGACGACGATCGTGACCGAGCTCGTCGGCCGGGCCCGCAATCGGCGGCCGATCCGCATCCTCTCCATGGGCGTGTCGAGCCGTTGGCGCACCTTCAGCATCCAGGCCTTCACCGTGCTGCGTCCCGCCGCGACGAGGATCGCCGAGCTGCGCACGCTGCTGTCGTCGGTGCGCTACCGCCGGCCGCGCTGAGCGCGACCGGCCGAAGCACCCCGCGGGCGCTTCAGCGGCGCGTGTCCGTCGTCGCCGTCAGTCCAGCTCGCGACGCCGCGCAGGACCGCGCAGCGTCAGCCCGGCGGCCAGCAGGATCGAGCCGGCGAGCCCGAGCACGATGACGTCGGTGCCGGTGAACGGCAGCTCCTTGCCGCCGAGGCTGACCGCATCGGCCTCGGAGTCGTCCTCGGCCGACGAGCAGCCCGGGTCGCTGCCGAAGTCGATCTTCCCGTCGCCGTCGTTGTCGACGCCGTCGGAGCACTCCGGCGCGTCGTCGTCCGCCGGCGCGTTACCGCTCTCGCCGCCCGCGTCGTCCTCGCCGGCGGTGCCACCGTCATCGGTGGCGCCGGGATCGGTCGGGGTCGTCGCGGGCGCGGGCGCCGTCGTGGCGACCGGAGTGGTCGCCGTCGTCGTGGCCGGCGTCGTCGTGGTCGCGGCGGCCGGCGAGACGGCGAGCGACTCCGACTGTGCCGCGGAGATCTGCGCCAGCGCCGTGGCGCCCGTCGCCAGGACGTAGACGTCCAGCGCGTTGCGCACGCCATAGGCCTGCGTCCGATTGGCCAGGGCGGGCGACTGCGTCCCGCCCGTCGCCGACGAGTCGTCGGCGTTGCAGACGATCGGCAGCAGCAGCGGCAGGCCGGTCTCGGTGTCCGCGCCGCCGCTGACGCAGCCGGCGCCGACCGGGATCGGGACCGGCAGCACGCCGACCTGACCGCCCAGCCCGATCACGCTCGAGGTGTTCGCCTGCGTCGGCGCGGCGTTGGTGCAGGCCCGCGACTGGCTGGTGGATTGCGCGACTTCGGCCACCGCGGCGCCGGCCTGCACGTCGGCGACCCGGCTGCCTCCGTTCGACGTCTGACAGGTGCCGTCGCTCGAGATGTTTCCGGTCGACTCGGCGGCCGCGATGCGCAGGCCCGGCAGGCCGTTGGTGCCGCCGAGCGCGGCTCGCGCGAGCCTGAAGCTGTTGAACGAGCCCGTGCTCGTCGTCTCGGAGTAGACCTCGGCGAGGCCGAGGCAGATGCCCGTGTTGGTGCAGAGCATGTCGAGGGACGGGTCGCCGATGCTCTCGAGGTTGTTCGCCTCTCCGATCTTCTGCCCCGGCAGGGTGTCGCGGCCGATGATCTCGTTGCCGAAGGCCGACGCGACGGTGATGTGGCCGTGGTAGGTGCCGTCGGCGCGCTGCTCGCCGCGCGAGCGGCCGACGATGATGTCCTCGTCGTCGGCGTTGCCGTCCGCATCGACGCTGAAGGGGCGCTCCGCGCTCGGCGTCACGTCGATGACGGCAGCGGTGCCCTGCCCGTGCGGGTTGGTTGCGTGCAGCGGCGGCTGGGTCCGTGGGGTGGCCGAGGTGACGCGCGGCGACGGGGCCTGGAACGACCGCAGATCGTTCTTGACGGTCGCGCCGCTCGAGAACGTCGGCAGGGCGACGAGCATGCCGATCGCCAACACGATCGCTCCTGCTCCGATGAAGCGGCTGCGGTGAGCCATGCGTCCCCCCGGTGAACATGCTCTGAACGGAAGCTGCCTTTCTACCCGATCCTGGCGCATTTGCAATGGCTGTGACGAAATCACAGGCTGTCGCCCGGGTTCTGCACCCGAACCTGCGGACGTCCCTTGCCGAAGCTCATGCGGATCACGATCGGCCGGCGGGCGTAGTGGGCGCCCGGCGCGCCGGCGTAGGCGCGCAGCACGTGGGTGCCGCGGCCGAGCTTCGGCAGGAGCAGACCGCCGAGCGGGCAGAGCGTCGGCGGGCCGGCGTCGAGGCGGCACCGCAGCGGCGACGGTGCGCGGTCGCTCGAGCGAAAGACGATCAGCAGACGGCCCTTGACGAGCCCGACGCGGCGGTCGGCGGTCGCGCTCGCGGCGGGCGTCAGGCGCCGCAGGAAGACGTCGGCGAGCCGATTGCGGTCCGCGCCGACGAAGTTCGCGGCGGACGATGCGAACGCCGCCGTCGCGCCGTCGGCGCTCAATGAGGGGCGCCCGGGGAGCGGCACCGCGGGCTCGCGGCCGCGCAGCCGCCCGCGCGCCGTGACGTCGACGAGCACCGTCGTCCCGCGCCTGAGCTCGCGCACGAAGACGTCGGGGCCGATCGCGTCCTCGGCCACGAGATCGTTCGCGCGGGAGCCGAAGGCGACGTAGCGCCCGTCCGGCGTGATCGTCGGCAGGTAGGAGGCGCCGCCGCCCTCCTCGTCGGTCGTGCTGATGCTGACGCGGCGCGTGGACTGGTTGGCGCGGTCGCGGACGAAGATGTCGGTGCGCCGGTTGCGGTCGCGCCCCGCCAGGTTCGTGGCATCGGACTCGAAGACGACGAAGCGACCGTCCCGGCTGACGTCCGAGACCTGCGGCCGGTCGCCGGCGAAGGCGCGGTTCTGGCCGGAGCCGCCGCCGCGCGCGACGCTGACGAGCTGCGTGCGCCCGGTGGCCAGGTCGCGAACGAAGACGTCCTGGCGGCCGTTGCGATCGCCGTCGGCGAGGTTCGGGGCGTCCGACGCGAAGCTCACATAGCGCCCGTCGGCGCTGATCGCCGGTGCGCCTGACCGGCCCGCGCCGGCCGCGCCGTCCTCGTCGGCGCTGACGAGCGCCACCGCGCCGGTCTGCATGTTGCGCACGAACACGTCGCCGGCCGCGTTCGCGTCGCCCGCGCCGGCGAGGTTGTCCGCGCTGGAGGTGAAGACGAGCAGACGCCCGTCGGCGGACAGGTCCGGCTCGCCCGACGGCCCGTTGGCCTCCTCGCCGCCGGTGGCGACGCTGGCGCGGACGAGGCCTCCGTCCGGCCCGAGCACGAACACGTCGGGCACGCGGTTGGCGTCGCCGAGGACGAGGTTCGTCGCGCGCGACGTGAACGCGAGATGGCTGCCGTCGGCGTCGAGCACGGGCTGACCGGACCGCCCGTCCGCCGGCGTGCCACCGAGACCGCCCGACGCGAGCTGGACCGCGCCGCTGCCCTGGTCGTAGACGAACACGTCGCGCAGCGGGCCGTTGCCGTCCTCCTGCGCCGAGAGGTTCGTCGCCGCGGACGTGAACGCGACGCGCCGGCCGTCGGCCGAGAGGGCCGCCTCGCTGCTGGGCCCGTTGGGATCGCCGGCGGAGGCAAGGCGGATGCGCACCGTTCGCTGCGGCGACGGGCCGGCCAGCGAGACCGTGGCCGGACCGAGCAGCCCGGCCGCCGCGCCGGCCCCGATCACGATCGCGCGGACCGTGACTGCTCGGCGGCTGGGCACGACGCAGTTGTACCGCAGCCACGAAGGCGCGGCCGCGGTTGGGTGGCTGCGCCGCGAGCTCAGGCAGCCCGACCCGGCCTCGCGTCGGGTTCATGGCATTGCCATGACTTTTGGTGAACCGATCCACCGAACCGCACTCCGCGCGGCACCCGCGGGTGTGAACGCATGTGCGTCGCGTTCACCTGAAGTGTCACCGCTCCAGACCGCAGGTGTCGATCGCCACCCGCCGCACGAAGCGCGACAGCCGCGGCAGCAGCTCCGGGCGCTGCTGCGTGTCGGGATAGCGCAGCGTGCCCTCCTCGGTCTGGACCGCGAACTCGAAGATCTGGGCCGGCGGGGCCTTCGGGACCGCGTCGTCGCCCGTCTGCAGCAGCAGGAGCTCGCGCTTGATGTCGCGCGCCTCGATGATCTGCGCGCTCGTCAGGTTCTCGACCGGCCCGTCGTTGCAGCGCGCGGTCTGGTCGGACACGAGCAGGCTGAGCCTCGCCCCCGCGACCGTGCCGTCGCGCTGCACGACGAACAGATCGGGCGACGGGGTGCCGCACGCGGCCGCCGCGAGGCACGTCGACGCGACGGCGGCGGCCGTCAGGGCTCGTCGCGCGCCAACACGCGCCTCGCCGACCCTCAACCTGTGATCCAGTGTCCGAAAACGCGACAACCGCCGCGCTTAGCGGCATGATCCCTCAGGCTCGACCTCAGCCTCATGCCGCCCTCGCCATCCCGCCGCGACGGGGATCTCCGGCCCCAGAGAGCTCCCCGGACGCCGGGTCCCGGGTCACGGCCTGCACCCCGCCGAAGAACATGCTCTTCGCGCGAAACGCCTTGATCTCGTGCGGGTCGCAGTCGAGCTCGTCGAGCGGAATGCCGGGTTCCGCGTAGATCACGCCGCCCTCGAAGTGCACCCGCGGCTCGGCCAGGGCGGCGCCGGCCGGCAACCCGTGGTCGACGACCGCGACGATCGTCTGCAGCAGCGCCGAGCGGATCCGGTTGGAGCCCGACGAGCCGAGCGCCACGTGCACGTCGCCCCCGGACGTGACGATCGTCGGCGACATCATCGACGGCATCCGCCGGCCGGCCGGCGCGTGGTGAAAGCCCATCGGGCTGAGGTCCTCCTCGCCCATGATGTTGTTGACGTGGATCCCGGTTCCCGGGACGACGATCCCGGACCCCTCGCCGTTGGTGCAGGTCACCGAGCAGGCGCGACCGGCGCCGTCGATGACGGAGATGTGGGTCGTCGACCCCATGCGCGAGCCCAGCGAGCCGAGAAACAGCTCGGCGAAGCCCTCCTCGGCGAGCCCCTCGAGGAACTCCGGCGTGCGTTCGTCCTGCGCCTCCTCCATCGCGGCGACGACCGCCTGCAGCGACGGCGGTCCGCCCGGCGTCCGGTTCAGGCGCCCGAGCGCGAGCGCGAGCAGGATCCCGCCGGCTGACGGCGGCGGGTTCGTGAAGACGTCGCGGCCGCGATAGCGCACGCACAGCGGTCGGCGCTCGATCGCCTCGTAGCGGCGCAGGTCCTGCGCGGACAGGATCCCGTCGTGGGCCGCGATCCAGTCGACCACGACGGCGGCGATGTCGCCTGTGTAGAACGGGGCGGCGCCATCGTCGCCGAGTCGCTCGATCGTGTCGCCGAGCGCCTCGTCACGCCAGAGATCGCCGACGTTCAGCAATCCGCCGGCGGGAGCGTAGATCGTCTCGCACTCCGGCGAGGTGCGCAGGATCAGCTCGAGCAGGTGGATGACCTCGGCCTGCTGGGCGTTGACGGTGACGCCGGCGCGCGCGAGCGCGGCCGCCGGGGCCGCGAGGTCGGCCAGCGGGACCGAGCCCCAGCGCCGCATCGCGGCTTCGATGCCCGCGGGATTGCCGTACGTCCCGCACGACGCGGCGCCGACGTGGAAGATCTGCGTGGCGTCGCCGCCGAAGTCGACCTCGACGGGCACGAGCGGGGCACGCTCCTGCGGGTCGCGGCCGTAGCCGGGCGCCGACACGAAGAAGTCCAGCAGCGCCGGCGCCTGGCCGGGCGCGGCGACCAGCATGTAGCCGCCCGCGCCGGGACCGGTCAGCAGCGGCTCGGCCACCCACGAGGTCAGCATCGCGGCGCACGCCGCGTCGACGGCGTTTCCGCCCGCGCGCAGCACATCGGCGCCGGCCTGGGCGGTCAGCGGATGGCCCGCGGCGACCATCCCTGGAGAGCGTTGGGTCACGGCACGAGGCTAGCCGTTCGCTCGTGCTCGCAGGCCGGCGCGCCCAGCGCGCCGGGGGTCTGCGTCAGAACCGGCGGGGCATGAACTCGGGCACGTCGAGCTCGGTGACGCCGAGGCCGCCGCCGCGCCGCGCCGGCGCCGGCTGGGGCTCAGGCGCGGGCTCGGGGCGATAGTCGTCGCGCTCCGCGGGGGCGCGATAGTTGCGGTCGCGGGGGTGGCGGTAGTCGTCCGGCAGGCGGCGGCTGTCCTGCCGCACGGGCGGGCGGCCGGCCCGCGACACGCGCGGCTCGCCGGCCGGCTCCTCGAGGCGGCGCGGTGCCGGCTCCCCGCTGTAACGCGTCGCCACGACCGTCACCCAGACCTGATCCTCGAGCGTCTCGTCGACCATCGCGCCGAAGATGATGTTCGCGTCCGGGTGCGCGGCCTGCGAGACCGCCTTGGCGGCCTCGTTGATCTCCCACAGCGACAGATCGCGTCCCCCGGTGATCGACAGCAGGATCGAGTGCGCGCCCTCCATGCTCGTCTCCAGCAGCGGCGACGAGACGGCCGTCTGGGCAGCGTCGACGGCACGGGTCTCGCCCGTGCCCATCCCGATCCCCAGCAGCGCGTTGCCGGCGTTCGCCATGATCGTCCGCACGTCGGCGAAGTCCAGGTTGATGACGCCCGGCAGGGTGACGAGGTCCGAGATGCCCTGCACGCCCTGGCGCAGCACGTCGTCGGCGACGCGGAAGGCCTCGACCATCGAGGTGTGCTTGTCGAGCACCGACAGCAGGCGGTTGTTCGGCACGACGATGAGCGTGTCGACCTCGTCCTTGAGCGCCTGGATGCCGACGTCGGCCTGGTCGCGGCGGCGCGAGCCCTCGAAGCCGAACGGCTTCGTGACGATGCCCACCGTCAGCGCGCCGAGCTCGACGGCGATCCGCGCGACGACGGGGGCCGCCCCGGTGCCGGTGCCGCCGCCGGCGCCGGCGGCGACGAAGATCATGTCCGACCCCTTCAGCAGGGCCTTGATGCGGTCGTAGTCCTCCATCGCCGCGGCGCGGCCGAGGTCCGGGTTGGAGCCCGAGCCGAGTCCGCGGGTGAGGTTGGCGCCGATGTGCAGCGTGATGTCCGCGGACGACTCCTGCAGCGACTGCAGATCGGTGTTGATCGCGAGGAACTCGACTCCCGCGACCTGCGCCTCGACCATCCGGTTGATGGCGTTGGAGCCACCACCGCCGACGCCGACGACGCGGATGACGGGCTGGCCGGCCGGCTTGGCCTGGCCGAAGGGCGTCGCGCGCTCCGCCGGCTCGGTACGGGCGAAGACGTCGTCGAAGCCGGGCTCGGGCGTCCGGACGCGGCGCGTGCGCTCGCCGGCGGGCGTGGCAGGCTCGAGCAGGTTGTCGGGCAGCTCGGAGGAGAAGGCGGAGCGCAGGCGATCCTGCGGCGTCGGGATGACGGGCTCGTCGTCCACCAGCGGCTCGGACGGATGCGCCAGCGACGGGTGCGGCGCCTCGCGCGGCGGGATCTCCTCGATCGGCGTCGGGACGGCCGCGGCCTCGGCCTCGGCCTGCCTGGCGTCCTCCTCGGTCTTGCGGAAGAGCGCGGCCAGCGGCCCCTCCCTCATGCTCGCGCGCTTACCGGATGCCATGAGAGAGAACCTCCTTCGCGAGATCGCGATAGGACTGGGCGGCCGTGCCGTCCGGGTCGTACTTCAGTACGGACATCCCCTTCACGGGTGCCTCCGCGAACCGCACGGTCTTCCTGATACGTGATGCGAACAACCGGTCGCCGAAGTTCTCTTCGAGGATCTCGATCGCTTCCTTCGCGTGAACCGTCCGCGTGTCCATCATCGTGGGCAGGATGCCCTCGATCTGAACGTCGGGATTGAGGTTCTCTCGGATCATCTGGAGCGTGTTCTGCAGCTGGATCAGCCCGCGCATCGAGAGATACTCGCACTGCACGGGGACGATCACCTTGTCAGCTGCCGTCAGAGCGTTGATCGTGAGCAGCCCGAGTGACGGCGGCGTGTCGATGCAGATGAAGTCGTAGTCGTCCTTGACGGCGTTCAGCGCCTTGGCGAGCGAGCGCTCGCGGCCGATCTGCGTGGACATCGCGATCTCGGCGCCGGCCAGGTCGATCGACGCGCACGCGACGTCGATCTCGCGGCGGCGGATGACCTGCTTGATCGGGATGTGATGGACGAGGACGTCGTACATCGACAGCTCGAGCGTGTCGGGGTCGATGCCCTGCGACATCGTCAGGTTGCCCTGCGGGTCCATGTCGACGCACAGCACGCGATGGCCGGTCTCGGCGAACGCGGCGGCGAGGTTGAGCGTCGTCGTCGTCTTCGCCACGCCGCCCTTCTGGTTGGCGAAGGCGATGACCCGCGCCTGCTTGGGCTGCTCGGAGCTGTCAAAACCGGACACGTGCCCTTATTCGCAGGTCCGCGGGGGATTCCTTCACTCGTGCAGGACAGTGGTTCGTCGCGGGGAGACCACTAGCATCGGCATCGGATGATCAGCCATTGGGACGACGTGGCGTGGGCCACCCACGAACACGGTGAGCTGCGTGCGCAGCGCCAGCGTCTCAGCCGCCCCGGCAGCCCCGCCGGCGCCACGCTCAGCCGCTACCGGATCGCGCCGGGGGACCGCTCGATGCCCCTGCACGTGCACGTCGACGAGGAGGAGCTGTTCTTCGTCCTCTCCGGCCGCGGGCTCGTCTGGCAGGGCGACGCCCTGCACGAGGTCAGCGCGGGAGATGTCGTCGTCCACCTCGCCGACGCCGAGCCGCACACGCTGCTCGCGCCGGCCGATGCCGGCGCGCCGCTGGAGGTGCTCGCCTACGCCGGCGGCTCCGCGACCGGGCTGACGCACCTGCCGCGCGCGGGCGTCGCCTGGGTCGGCTCGCGGTGGCTGCCGCAGGACGCGCCGCACCCGTTCCTCGCCGAGCCTGCGCTGGCGCCCGGCGAGCTGCCGGCGCTCGCGCCGCGCCCGCCGACGATCGTCGCGCTCGGCGACATCGAGCCGTCGCTGCAGGACCGCGGGCCGGTGCACCGCACGCGCCGTGACCTCGGTCGCGCCGCGGGGTCGCAGACGAGCGGGCTGCAGCACGTCACCGTCACGCCCGGCCGGCGCTCGTCGGTCCGCCACTGCCACTCCCGGGAGGACGAGATCTTCGTCGTGCTCGAGGGCAGCGCGACGTGCCTGCTCGGCGACGAGCGCCATCCGGTACGACCGGGCTCGGTGGTGGCGCGGCCGGCGGCGACCGGCGTCGCGCACTCCTTCGAGGCCGGCGACGACGGGCTCGTGATGCTCGCCTACGGCACGCGTGAGCCCGCGGACGCGTGCTGGTATCCGGACTCGCGCAAGATCAGCGCGCGCGGGCTGGGCGTCATCTACCGCGTCGAGCCTTTGGAGTACTGGGACGGCGAGGAGTGACGCTGCTGGAGCGCCGCCTGCTCGTCGTTACGGGCAAGGGCGGCGTCGGCAAGACGACGGTCGCCGCCGCGCTCGGGCTCGCCGCGGCGCGCACCGGCAAGCGCACGATCGTCGCCGAGGTCGCGCAGCGCGGCGACGTCGCGAGCGCCTTCGACCGTCCCGGCTCCAAGCCGTTCGAGGAGGTCGAGATCGCGCCGGGCCTGTTTCACATCTCGATCGACCCGCAGGACGCCCTGGACGAGTACCTGCGCGACCAGCTCCCCTCCGCCGCGGTCGCCGAGCTGCTCATCCGCAGCAGGATGTTCGCGATGGTCGCCGCGGCGACGCCCGGCATGCGCGAGCTGCTGACGGTCGGAAAGCTGTGGGAGCTCGCGCAGCTCGACCGCCGCACGCCCGGCGCCGACGCCTACGACCTCGTCGTCGTCGACGCGCCGGCGACCGGCCACGGCGTCGCGGTGCTCTCGGCGCCGCGCACGTTCGCGGCGGCGGCCGGGACCGGGCCCGTGGCGCGCCAGGGCAGGATCATCGACGCGATGCTCTCCGACCCCGAGCAGGTCGCGGTGATCGCGGTCGCGCGCGCTGAGGAGCTCGCGGTGACGGAGACCGGGGCGCTGCGCGACGCGCTGCAGGAGCGCATGGGCCTGCCGCTCGAGCGCGTCGTCGCCAACGCGCTGGACCCCGACCGCTTCAGCCCGCGCGAGGCCACGCTCCTGCAGCCGCACGCCGGCCATCCCGCGGTGGCCCGCGCGCTGCGCGGCCATCGCCGCGCGCTGCGCCAGCGCGCCCAGCTCGCGCGCCTGAAGAAGCTGACCGGGCGGACGCCCGCGCACCTGCCGCTGCACCCCGGCGGCCCGGACATCGAGCGGCTCGCCGACGAGCTCGAGGCGCAGCTGCTGTGACGCCCGGCATCGGCGACCGGCTGGAGGGCAAGCGGATCTGCATCGTGGCCGGCTCCGGCGGCGTCGGCAAGACGACCGCGTCCGCGGCGCTGGCGCTCGGCATGGCCGCCGCGGGCCGGCGCGTGGCGGTGGTCACGATCGACCCGGCGCGGCGCCTGGCGGACTCGCTGGGGGTGCAGGAGCTCGGCAACGAGCCGCGGCTCGTCGACGCCGCGGTGCTGGCGGAGCACGGGATCGAGATGCGCGGCGAGCTGTGGGCGATGATGCTCGATCCCAAGGCCACCTTCGACGGGCTGATCGCCAAGCTCGCGCCCGACGCGGCGACGCGCGACGACGTCCTGGGCAACCGCATCTATGCACAGCTGTCGAGCGCGATCGCCGGCTCGCAGGAGTTCAGCGCCGTGGCGAAGCTCTACGAGCTCGACCGCGAGGGCGGCTACGACGCGATCGTGCTCGACACGCCGCCGTCGCGCAACGCGCTGGACTTCCTCGACGCTCCCGACCGGCTGACGGACTTCTTCGAGGGCCGCGCGCTGAAGCTCTTCCTCGTGCCGACCGGGATCGCTGGCCGCCTGCTCGGCGCCGGCTCGAGCGTCGTGTTCGGGATCCTCAAGAAGCTCACCGGCGTGAACCTGCTCGAGGACATGTCGGTGCTGCTGCGCTCGATGGGCGCGCTGATCGACGGCTTCCGCGAGCGCGCCTCGGCCGTCAAGGCGCTGCTGGCCGATCCGGCGACGACGTTTCTCGTCGTCACCTCGCCCGAGCGCGAGCCGGTCGCCGAGGCGATCTTCTTTCGCCAGAAGCTGCGCGAGGCGCGGCTGCCGTTCGGCGGCCTGATCGTCAACCGCGCGGCGGTGCTGACCGACGCGGAGATGACCGACGCGGCCACCATCGCAGCGCAGCTGCGCGACGCGCTCGGCGATGCCCTGGCGGCGAAGGTCGCGGCGGGCGCGGAGGATCTGCAGGTCCTGGCCGCGCGCCACCGCGACGCGATCGAGCGCCTGCGGACCGAGCTCGACGAGCCCGACCCGATCGTCGTGCCGCGGCTGGACGGCGAGGTGCAGGACATCGACGGGCTGCTGGCGCTGTACCGCCACCTGGCGGGGTAGCCGCCCTCACCCGATCGGCTACGCCGGGGAGAGGGGGAGAAGAAGAAGGAGAGAGAGAGAGAGAGAAAGAGGAGGAAGAAGAGAGAGAGAGAAAAGAAGAAAGAAGGGATGGAGAGGAAGAGGAGAGGAGAAAGAAGAGGAGAGAATAAGACAGAGAACGAAGAGAGAGAAGAGGGAGATAAGATGAGGAGGGAAGAGGATACGGAAAGAGAGAGGAGAAAGGCTAAGAGGGCTACACGAGAAACGAGGAGACGATAGGAAGAAAGAGACAAAAGCTAGAGAAGAAAAAGACGAGGCTACGCAGACTGCGAGACGCGGCGAGAAGGACAGCGACGAGGCGAAATAGACACTGGACGACAAGAACGACACGAACGAAGCAGACGAACAACGACGAGCTGACGAAGAGCGGAAGACCAACGAAGAAGCGGACCGGCGAACCACGAAGAGGCGACGCCGCAGTAGGAGAAGAGATGTGAAACTTGAAGCACGCCAGCTCGCCGAACAGCCACGGAGACCGGCGTCGCAGCGCGAACTAGAGAAGCAGCGACGAGTCGCCAGCGGCGACCGCGCCATAGATCGCCCGACAGCCAGGCGCCTCGGCGCGGGCCGACGAGACTGCGGCTATCTCCGGGAGCTGTTGGGTAGACGACGGCCAGAGCGCGTGCCTCGTCGAGCAGCGGCCAGACGTCGGGATCGCCGAGACGCGCGCGCAGAGCGCGCGGACCACGAGCGCGATGGATCTGCAGCAGCACCGAGGCGCTCGGCTCGCCCAGGACGAGCTCGGCGGTATCGCTCGCCTCCGACCAGCGCCACTGATCGAGCTAAGTGGCGCGCGCGGTAGGCGAGCAGGTAGCGCCGGTAGAGGTCGAGGCCGCGCTCACGGCAGTACGCGAGTCCGGTCCGCGCGTACGTCGCTAGCGAGCGCGAGAGTCGCGGGTGCGCGACGCCGAGCGGACGATGCCGAGATAGAGCGCCGGCCACCCGTGCCTCGAGCCGGCGGCCTCCGCAAGCTCGACGGCGCGCGACAGCTCTCGAGCCCCTAGGGATTGCCGGCCAGCAGCTCGGTCGAGCCGATCCAGGTCAGGGAATCGCACGACCGGCTCGGTCTCCCCCAGCCGCTCGGCCAGCGCGATCGCGCGCGTGCCCCACGCCTACGCCCTCGCCGTCCTCGGCGCGCAGCAGCGTCCCGAGGCATCGCTGTAGGCCAGCGCGAGCTCGCGGCCCGCGGGGAACTCCGACGAGCACGGAGAGCGACTGCTACACCGGCCTCGTCGGACTCGGCGACGCGACCGGGACACCACAGCAGCCCGGAGAGACGGCGAAGCAGCTCGCCCTCCTTGAAGCGGTCGCCGGCGAGCCGCCGGCAGTCGAGCGCCTGTTGCGCAGCGTCGATCGCCTCGGCGACTGATCGGTCAGGTTGCACTCGTCGGCACGCCGCTCGAGCAGGTCCGCCCGCGCCTCAGACAGGCAGGCCTCCCGCGAACCGCAGCGCGCGGGCGTACTGGGCGGCGGCCTCGCGATGCGCTCCCAGCGAGCGGCGCGCGCCGCCGCCGCCGGTGCGAACCGCAGCACCGCCGGCCCGTCCTCCGCCCCCTCGGCGTGGTGGGCCAGACGGGCGAGGTCGGCCGCGCCGTTCGGAGGATCCGCGAGCGCCGTCAGGGCGCGCCGGTGCAGCGCGACGCGCCGATCCGGCGCGAGCGCCTCTTCCATGGCGACCCGGGCCAGCTCGTGCCGGAAGGCGACACCGAGCGGCCAGCGCGGTCAGCAGCCTGACGCCAGGCACGCTTCGAGGTGCCCGACGTCGTCGCCGGCGAGCGCCTCCAGCAACCACACCTCCGCCTGTGGTGGAGCCACCGCGACCGCGTCCAGCAGCCGCCGCGCGGGGGTGCTCAGGCGCGCCGCCCGTGCGAGCACCGCGTCGCGGACGGTGGGCGGGATGTCCAGCGTTGCGGCGGCGAGCACCTCCGTGACGAAGAACGGGTTGCCCGCCGTGCGGCGGTGCAGCTCGGCGGCGTCGACCGCGTGCGGCTAGACAGAGCTGCTCCACGGCCTGCGCGGACAGCGCGCAGACCTCGAGGCGACGAACCGCGCGCTCACCCGCGAGCTCACCGAGGACGACGCGCAGCGGATGCGTGCGCGCCAGCTGATCGTCGCGGTAGCTCGCGAGGATCAGGGCGCGAACCGATTGCAGCCTGCGCCCGAGCAGCCGGACCACGTCCAGCGTCGCCTCGTCGGCCCAATGGAGATCCTCGAGCACGAGGACGGTCGGCAGGCGCCCGTGCAGCTCGCGCAGGAGCGCGCCCGCGACCTCGCGCGGCCGCGCGCCGCCCGCCACCAGATCGTCCAGCTCACCGCCGGTCACCTCGGCGACGTCGACCAGCGGCCCCAGCGGGCCCGGCGTCAGCAGCGGATCGCAGGTCCCCCAGAAGACCCGCACCCCGTGGCGCGGCTCGGAGCACCAGCGGCGCAGCAGGGCCGTCTTTCCGGTCCCGGCCTGCCGCCGCGCCCGCGTCTGCCAGCAGCCGGTCGGCCGTCGAGCGCAGGTCGGAGTCGAGGTGGCCGCAGAGGACGTCGCGCAGCAGCGCGCGCAGGTGCCCGGTGATCTCCGACAGCAGCTTCTCGACGCCGCCGTCGGTCGGCGCCAGGCCGGCGATGATCGAGCGCTCGAGCGATGCCGCGTGGGCGACGCGCTCGGTGACCGCCGCGCGCTGCTCCGACGTCGCGCAGAGCGCGGCGACGCGGCCGGCGAGGCGGCCGCTCTGCGGTCCCTCCGGCTCCAGGAGCGCGCGCAGCGCGAGCAGGTGGTCGGTCAGGGCCTCGAACGCGCTGGGCCGCTCACAGCCCAGCTCGAAGCGGCGCAGCGCCCACGCCAGCTCGCCGGAGCGCGGCGTGCGCCGGGCGATGAGGTTGCAGAAGGCGCGCAGCTCGTCCTCGGCAGGCTCGGCGATGAGCAGCACGCCGCTCGCGCGCCCGCCCGTCCCCGTCGCGCCGGTGGTCCATGGCCCGGCGCCGGCGCGCTGCCACGCGACCGGCCCGAGCGCGACGCGCAGCGGGTCGTACAGTCGCAGCGCGGTCTGCAGGCGCCGCAGGCGCACGGCGGCCTCGGCCAGCGGGTCGCCGGTGGCGGGGTCGTCGACCAGCGTCACGCACGCGAGCACGCACGGCTCGTCGGACCCGGCCGCCCAGACCGCCTCCGCGGGCGCGCCCGGCAGCTCGTCGCCGCGGATGAGCGACATGCCCTTGCCCAGCGGCACCTCGGCCGACACGAGCTGCAGGCCGAGCAGCGGCGCGACGACGACCGCCTCCGCGTGGCCCTCGAGCAGTCCGTCCTCGAGCTCCCGGTAGGCGCGGTCGAAGCGCTCGGGCGTGATGACGAACTCGGTCGCCTCGCTGAAGACGCGGCTGATGAAGACGCGCAGCGCGATGTCGGCGCGCTCGCGCGGCTCGGACGGCACGCGCGACTCCGAGCGGTCGCGCAGGTAGTCCTCGACGCCGTCCAGCGCGCAGAGCGCTCGCGCGGCGGCCGGATAGGTGGGCAGCAGCTCGAGCAGCCCCTTGCGGTCGCGGATGAACGTCTCCGTCAGCGGCCGGTAGCAGTACAGCGGCGTGTCGCGCCGCGTGCCGCGCGACTCGACGATCTCGAACGGGACGTCGGCGCCGCCGGCGGTCGCCTCGGCGAGCTGGGCGGCGGCCTCCTCGGCGAAGGCGCTGAGGGCGGCGTGCAGAGGGCGGTGGCGCATGGCGGGGCGTTCGCCTCGCCGGGCGCTCCTCCTGCTCGCTGCACAGCAGCTCTCAGCGCGGGCCGCGCGCGCGCCCAGCGGGTCGTCAGTCCGACTCGGGCGGGTCGTCGATCAGCCGGCCGCGCAGGATGATGTCGTGGCTGGAGACGATCAGCCCCAGCCGCTGGCCGATGCCGGCGATCGCGCGCTCGAGCTCGGCATCGTCGAACGGGACGACGTCGCCGGTGTCCTCGAGCACGATGTGGTGGTGATGGTCGCCGGAGGGGTCGATCGGCTCGTAGCGGGCCACCCCCTCGGCGTCGAAGCGCCGCAGCAGGCCGAGCTCGTGCAACGTCTCGAGCGCGCGGTAGACGGTCGCGGTCGACCCCGCGCTGCCCTCCTCGCGCAGCTGGTCGGCGATCTCCTGCGCCGTGAGCAGACAGGTCTGGCGCCCGAGCAGCTCGACGACCGCCGTACGGCCCGCGCTCGCGCGCAGCCCGGCCGCACGCAGCACCGCGCTGGAGTGCTGCACCCAGCGCTTCTGTGTCGCGTTGCTCATCTGGGCATCCTGCCACGCGGCGTGACGGAGCGGGCCGCTGGGTACCATCGAGCTCCACATGCAAGCGCCCGACGTCACGGTGACGGCGGACGCCTCGCACACGAGAGCAGACCGGCGGCTGGCATCGCTGGACGGCCTGCGCGGCCTCGCTGCGCTGTCGATCTTCGTCTTTCACGGATGGCTGTACACGATGCCGGAGCCCAGCGCGACAGCGCGGTCGACGGTTGGCGACTACGCGGTCCACGAGCTGCGTCTGGGTCTGGTCCTGTTCTTCGTGCTGTCGGGCTTCCTGCTGTCGCGCCCCTGGTTCGCCGCCGCTCTCGGCGAGCGACGGCCGCCCGATCTCGGGCGCTACGTCCGCTCGCGGGCGGCGCGGATCCTGCCGGCCTACTACGCGGCCCTCGGCGGCTCGATCCTGCTGTTGTGGGGCCTGCAGGGCACGCCCGGCCTGCGGCTGCCACCCGCGGACGAGCTTCCGCTGTTCGTCGTCTTCGGCCAGAACCTGTCGCCCGGCAGCGTCATGAAGCTCAACCCGCCGATGTGGTCGCTCGCCGTCGAGGTGAGCTTCTACGCGGTGCTGCCGGCGATCGGCTGGCTCGCGTTGCGGCTCCCGCGCCGGCGCGGCTCCCTGGCCGTCGTCCCGCTGGCGCTCCTCGTCGTCGGCCTGATCTACAACTGGACGATCGCCGGCCGCGGGCTGAGCATGACGTTCTCCAAGACGCTCGCGGCGATGCTGCCGTACTTCGCGCTCGGGATGCTCGCGGCGCTGCTCGCGCACGGGCGCACGATCGAGATGGCGACCAAGCGCCTGCTGGTCACCGCGGGCGTCGCGCTCGTGGTGGCCGACGCCGTCACCAAGGCCGCCGCGCCCGCGCGCGGGATCGACGCGACGATGCTCTTCTCGATCATGCGCGACGTGCCGTCGGCCATCGGCTTCGCGTTGATCGTCGGCGCGTTCGCGATCGCACCACGCAGCCGCGTCGTCGGCGGCCGGGTCCTTCCGGCGATGGGGATCATCTCCTACGGCTTCTACCTGTGGCACGTGCCCGTGCTCATGGTCCTGCGCGGCTACGACCTGCTTCCGCTGGACCCGTTCCTGGGGACGGCGGTGGCGCTCGTCCCGTCGCTCGCGCTGGCAGCGATGAGCTGGTTCGTCTTCGAGCGGCCGATCGTGCGCTGGACGGCGCGGCGCGAACGCCGCAGGGCGGCCGCGCGGAGCGAGGCGCGGCTAGGCCGCCGCGGCGTCGACCGGGGCGCCGGCGGACGCGAGCTCGCCGGCGTCGGCGGGCGTGACATCGGCGGCGCCGAGGTCAGCACAGTGCGCACCTAGCCAGCGGGTGCCGTACTCGCGCATGCCGTCGATGAGCGGCACGAGCGCGCGGCCCTTCTCGGTGAGCTGGTACTCGACGCGCGGCGGGACCTCCGGGAAGGTGTCGCGCTCGACGATCCCCTCCTCCTCCAGCGCGCGCAGGCGCAGCGACAGCGTGCGCGGGCTGATGCCGGCCAGGGAGCGCTCGAGCTCGCAGAAGCGCGAGCGCCCCTCGGAGAGGTCGCGGATGAGGAGCAGCGTCCACTTTCCGCATACGATCTCCGCGGTCTTGCAGACCGGACACGTGTCGTCCATGCCCAACACTTTACAGACTGAAGTGGGGGTACCGGACGAGTCGCCGGCGCGGCGGGCTATGCGGCCCGCTGCGCCTCCACGTTGATGACGTCCTCCATCGTCGTGCCGCGCTTGCCGTCGGCGGCGAGCAACAGCTTGAAGTCGTGCGGGCTCGTCGCGGCGAGCATCGCCTGGTCGACGTCGACGCGGCCGGCCTTGACGTGGTCGAAGAGCGCCTGGTCGAAGGTCTGCATGCCGTAGTACGCGCCCTCGGAGACGACCTCGGTGAGGCGGCCGGTCTGCGCCGGGTCCATGATCATGTCGCGTACGCGGCCGGTCATCCGCATGATCTCGCAGGTCGCCACGCGGCCGCCGTCGGTCGAGCGCACGAGGCGCTGGGAGACGACGCCCTTCAACGTGCCGGCGAGCATGGCGCGGATCTGGCCCTCCATGTGCGGCGGGAAGAAGTCGATGATCCGGTTGACGGTCTCGGCCGCGTCCACCGTGTGGACGGTCGACAGCACGAGGTGGCCGGTCTCCGCCGCGCTCAGCGCGGTGTGCACCGTCTCCTCGTCGCGCATCTCCCCGATCAGGATCACGTCGGGGTCCTGGCGCAGGACGCGGCGCAGCGCGCGCTTGAACGACAGGGTGTCCTGGCCGACCTCGCGCTGGTTGATGACCGACTTCTTGTCGACGTGCAGGAACTCGATCGGGTCCTCGATCGTGACGATGTGCTTCGCGGTACGCGAGTTGATGTGGTCGATCATCGCGGCGAGCGTCGTCGACTTGCCCGAGCCGGTCGTGCCGGTCAGCAGGATGATGCCGCGCTCCTCCTCGGCCAGCTCGGAGATGACCGGCGGAAGGTTGAGGTCGGAGACCGTGCGGATGGAGTGAGGGATCGCGCGGCAGACGAGGCTCAGCGAGCCGCGCTGGCGGAAGGCGTTGACGCGGAAGCGCGCGATGCCCGTGATCGAGTACGAGAAGTCGACCTCGTGCTCGCGGGCGAGCTCGTCGAGCTTCGCCGGATCGGCGAGCATCGTGCGCACGGCGGTCTCGGTGTCTTCCGGGGTCAGCGGAGCTGCCCCCTCGATCGGCCGCAGCTCACCGTCGACGCGCGTCAACGGCGGGGCCTGGATCTTGAGATGGAGGTCGGAGCCTCCGAGCTGCACGAGCGTGCAGAGAGCATTGTCGACGTCGAACACGTTGCCCCCATCGGCCGATCGGGCTCATGACCTGAGCCCTCCGGGGGCGGATGCGACATTCGGCCAGCGGCGTTGACCGCACCCGCCTTACATGGTGGCGGTGAGGGGCGTGCGCGCTTCGCGCCGCGTGCGGGTCGCGATCGCGTGTCAAACCGCATCGATGAGTGTGAGAGGTGGTGGGGTTCGGCCGCGGGGCCAGGGCCGGCGCTGCGATCGATCAGCGTGGCGCGAAGTCCCTCCTAGCGAGGGTTTCGCGCCATCCCTCGGCGCGGGCGCCGTGCGATCGGCAGCGTAGGCGCGAAACTGTTCGAGATAGCGAAGGTTCGCGCCGCTCCTCCAGCTGCTGAAGGTCGATCGCCGCAACCCCATGCGCCACCACCGCCGGCACCGAGCATCGGCCAACGCGCGTGAAGACGACGGACCGTCCTCAAAGCCGCTGTTCGCCGGCACTCAAACCGGCGACGCCACGGAGTTCACGACCAGCGCTGCCCAGGCGCCACGCTCAGTCCCAGTCGGGCGCCCAGGGCGGATCGATTGTGCGGTAGCCGCGCGCGAGCGAGGCGATCCGCGCGCGCTCCTCGTCGGAGAGCTCGAAGTCGAAGACCTCGAGGTTCGTCGCGCGATGCTCGCGCGAGGATGCCTTCGGCACCGCCGCGACCTGGGGCTGGTCGAGCAGCCAGCGCAGCGCGACCTGAGCCGGCGTGCGGTCGTGCGCCTCGGCGATGTCGGCGATCACGCCGTCGCGCAGCACGGCACCCTGCGCGAGCGGCGAGTAGGCCGTCGCCATGAGCCCGTGGTCGCGGACGGCCCGGAGGACCTGCGGCTGGGCAAGGTACGGGTGGTACTCGATCTGGTTGCAGACCAGCGGCGCCAGCTCGAGCGCCTCGCGCAGCAGCGCACTGGGGAAGTTCGCGACGCCGAGGTGGCGCACGCGGCCGGCGTCGCGGGCGTCGAGCATCGCCGTGAGCGTCTCGGCGAGCGGCACGCGGCGGTTGGGCCAGTGGATGAGCAGCAGGTCGATGTGCTCCGTGCGCAGGTCGCGCAGCGACTGCTCGACCTGGTCGTGCACGCCGATGGCGCGCAGGTCGGTGTACCAGAGCTTCGTCGTCAGGAAGATCTCGTCGCGGTTGCGCCCGGAGTCGTGGATGCCCTGGCCGACCTGGGCCTCGTTGCCGTACGCGCGCGCCGTGTCGATGTGGCGGTACCCGAGCTCGATCGCGTCACGGACGGCTTCGACGCAGTCCTCGCCGCCGAGCTGCCAGGTCCCCAGGCCGAGCTTCGGGATCTCGATCCCCTGGACGTCGAGCGTCGTGGTGGCGATGGCTTCGCGTGGCATCGGAAGGGTGTGGTTGCCCGCGCGCGCGCGGCGCGAAACGACGACGGGGCCCGGATGGGCCCCGTCGAGGGAGTGCTCGGGCGCGGTGGCGCGTTACGCCACGTCGCGGAGCTTCTGGGCCTCCGCGAGGGACTGCAGCTTCTTCAGGGACTGGTTCTCGATCTGGCGGATGCGCTCGCGCGTGACGTTGAAGGTGCGCCCGACCTCGTCGAGCGTGCGGGGATGCTCGCCGCCGAGGCCGTAGCGCAGCTCGAGCACGCGGCGCTCGCGGTAGGAGAGGTTCTCCAGCGCCTCGCGCAGCGCCTCCTTCGTGAGGATCTCCGCGGCGCGCTCGTAGGGCGACTCCGCGCGCTCGTCGGCGATGAACTGGCCGAACTCGGACTCCTCCTCGTCGCCGACCGGCTTCTCGAGCGAGACCGGGGCCTGGGCAGAGCGCTTGATCGAGTCGACCTCCTCCGGATCGATGCCGGTGACCTCGGCGATCTCCTCCGGCGTCGGCTCGCGACCCAGCTCGGTGACGAGCTTGCGCTCGGCGCGACCGATCTTGTTGAGCTTCTCGACGACGTGCACCGGGATGCGGATCGTGCGCGCCTTGTCGGCGAGCGCGCGGGCGATCGCCTGGCGGATCCACCAGGTCGCGTATGTCGAGAACTTGAAGCCCTTGCGGTAGTCGAACTTCTCCGCCGCGCGCACGAGCCCGAGCGTGCCCTCCTGGATGAGGTCGAGGAACGGCAGGCCCTGGTTGCGGTAGTTCTTGGCGATCGAGACGACGAGGCGCAGGTTGGACTCGACCATCTTCTGCTTGGCGTCGAGATCGCCGCGCTCGATGCGCTTGGCGAGGTCGACCTCCTCCTGCGCGGTCAGCAGCCGCACCTTGCCGATGTCCTTCAGGAAGAGCTGAAGGGAGTCGGTCGTCATGTCCGGCTTGAGGTCGATCGCCGCCTTCTTGCGGGCGCGCCGCTTGTCCGGGGCGCGCTCGACGGCGTTGGCCGCCTGGACCGCCGGGTCGATCTCCTCGACGAGCTCGATCTCCGACTTCTCCAGGTAGCCGTGGAGCTCCTCGATGTCAGCCTCGTCGAGATCGATCTCGGCGACGGCGCCGGCGATCTCGGCGTACGTGAGCACGCCGGTCAGCAGACCCTTCGCGAGAAGGCCCTTGATCTCTTCGAGTTCCTGCAGTTCGACTACGGACATTCGGTTCGCTTTCGCCTCGGCACGGACGCGTGTTGTGCCCCGCGTCCCGTTCGCTTGACGGAGGGCTGGGAGGGCCCTTCTTGGAGCAGCACCTCGCCCAACCTAGACCCCGAACTCTAGCGTGCTGCAGCGAGAGCTACTACGACCGGGGGCGGCGTGTGTTTCAGTCTGGACACGAAGATGACGCAAAGCGCGTGCGATGATGCGCACGTGCCCGAACGCAAGGACTCCGATCGCGAAGTGCTGACGAGCCTACCGCGCTCGCGACCCGTGCGCCGCAGTGCCAAGCGCGGAGATCGGCCCGCCGTGCAGGGGGCTGCGCGCGCGTCCGCCAAGCCCGTCACGCCGCGCACGCCGCCCGCCGCGAAGCCGGGCGCAAAGGCGCCGACGGCCACGCCGCGCACGACCGCCAAGCGCGCCGCCACGCGCCCGCCGGCGCCGCCGGCCGGCGGCGCCGGGGCCACCCCCCGGGCCGCGGCCGGCCCCGCTCGAGGCACCGAGCGCGCGCGCCCCCGCGAGACCCCGCGGCGCAAGGTCCCGGCGGCGGGCTACGCGGCTGCGGACAGCCGCCCGGGCGAGCCGTCGGGATCGGCCGGCGCCGAGCTCATCAGCACGACCGTCCAGGCCGCTGCCGAGCTCGCGCAGATCGGTCTGACGGTCGGCCGCCAGACGCTGCGTTCGATGCTGGACCGGCTTCCCAAGCCATAGATTCCGCGGCGGCGAAGTCAGCCGTCACGACGAGCATAAACGCGGTAACCTGCCGTCACTGCCGAATCTCCGGACGTCCGCGTCCGGGGAGCGGGGGACCCAATTGCGGACCGGCTGGACGCCGGACCGCCGGGGCGAATCGGCCTAGCACAGGCTGTAGCGCTTGGAAAGCGCGAGCCCGTCAGCTCACCCCGTAGGCCGCCAAAACCACCCCATGTCTGCCTTCCCGCGCGATCGAGTCGTCCTCGTCGCCGTGCTCAGCACGGTCGTTTCGTTGTGCGCCGCATGCGCGGCGCACGCGGCCGCCGGGACGGGCGGCGCCGTGATCCCCGAGGTCCTGCCGGTCACGACCGGCGGAATGGGCTACGGGGACCCCGCGCAGCATTCGCTCGTCGTGGGGCCGATCGCGGTCCTCAACCGCCACCTCGTCGCGCGTGGCACGATGCCCGGCGCGGCACGCCGCCAGGTCATCCTGCAGCGCCTCGACCCCGCTCACGGCTGGCGCAACGTGGCCCGCTCCCGGGTTCGCAGCACCGGCCGCTTCAAGGTCAAGTGGAAGCCCGACCGGATCGGCCGCATCAGCCTGCGCGCGGTCCTCGGCGGGCGGCGCAGCGCATCGGCATCGAGCTCCGCCGCGCCGATCGTCAAGGTGACGGTCTACCGGCCCGCGCAGGCGACGTGGTACGGCCCCGGCTTCTTCGGCCAGCAGACCGCGTGCGGGCAGGAGCTGACGCCCGAGACGCAGGGCGTCGCGCACAAGCGGCTTCCGTGCGGCACGCTCGTCGCCGTCACGTACGGGGGCCGGGAGACGATCGTGCCGGTCATCGACCGCGGGCCCTTCCACGCCGGCTTCTCGTGGGACCTCACGCAGGCCACGGCCGACGCGCTGGGCTTCACCACGGGTGCCGGCGCCGGCGAGATCGGCTACGCGCGCGTCAAGCCCGCCACGTAGCCGCCCCGTCCCGCCCCGCCGCTCAGCCCTCGACCTGGAACGTCGGCCGGAGCGCTGCCCGCGCCAGCGTGTGGAAGGTGAGGTTGAACCCGACGTAGGCCGGCGAGGCCTCCTTGGGGATCTCGAGCTCGTCGACGTCGACGGCGAACACCGTGTAGACGTAGCGGTGCTCGATGTCGCCGCCGGGAGGCGCCGCGCCGCCGTAGCCGTACTCGCCGTAGTCGTTGCGCACCTCGACCGCTCCCGCGGGCAGGCCGTCGGGACTCGCGCCGGTGGGAAGCTCGGTCGTGTCGGCAGGCAGGTTGACGAGGCTCCAGTGCCAGAAGCCGCTGCCGGTCGGCGCGTCGGGGTCGTAGCACGTGACCGCGAAGCTCTTGGTCTCCTCGGGAAAGCCGGACCAGCGCAGGTGCGGTGAGACGTTCTCGCCGCCCGCGCTCGGGTGCGCGTGCTTGGCGTCTTGCGGCCGGCCGTCCTGGACGTCGTCGCTCTCGACGGAGAACGAGGGCGCCGGCGGCAGCAGGTCATGCGGATCGGGTGCGGTGGCTCGTTGCAGTGACATGGCGCGACAGTACCCGCTCGCCGCGACCTCATGTCCGGCGCTGGGTACGGTGTCCGCAGATGCGAACCCGGGCCCTCGTGATCGCCGCCGCGACAGTGCTCGGGCCGGCCGTGCTGTCGCCGATCAGGCGATGGCGCAGGCGGCCGCGACCGATCGCGCAGGCGGTCCTCGTCGACGCCGTCGATCACACCACGATGGATGCCGGCGGCGCCGTGCGATCGGTACAGGCGGCCGAGCTGACGCTGCCCGACGCGGCGCTCGCCGAGATCTGGTCGCCGATGCACCTCGAGCGCCTGGCGCGCACCTACTGGCGCTTTCTCTCGCGCTGCACGCTCGGGCTCATCCGCGTGCAGTACGACGAGGACGAGCGCGCCGTCGTGCTGCTCACGCGGCCGTTCGTGCTGCTGCGCTTCCACGCGCCGGAGTACGAGATGGACGCGACGCGCGGCGTCGTGCGGTGGCGTATCGCCAGCGGTCTGCTCGTGTCGCGCGCGGGCCGCGGCGGCGACGGCTACCTGCAGATCGAGCTCGAGCGTTGCGGAGGCGTCGATCGCGACACGGCGCGCGCGCGCGTCGAGGTCGAGGTGGCGAACTTCTATCCGGCCCTGGCGAGCGCGACCGCGCGCTGGCTCTACTCGGCGACGCAGTCGCGCATCCACGTGATCGTGACGCACGGCTTCCTGCGCTCGCTGGCGCGGCTGGACCTCGCGGTGTCGAAGGTCGGCCGCTACGCCGCGCCCGACGACATCGACGACGTGCCCGATCCGCCGGCGCGCGCGCCGCGCACGCCCAGCGGCGCGGTCTGACGACGATCGTGAGCCGCGGCCCGGCCGCCGCGGACGGCCGGGTCGGGCGGGTGGATCCGGAGGCTTCGCGCGGGCCCGCGCGAAGCGTCCGGGGCAGCCGGCTACACCGGGTGCGTGTGGCGCCCGGTGACGTGCATGTCATCGAGCAGGCGCGGCGCAAACATGAGCGCCGCGAAGCCGACGAGGACGTAGACGACGTCCGCGGCGGTGCCGGTGCCGAAGATCTCGGCCACGACGTTGGTGTCGAACAGCGCGACGATGGCCCAGTTGAGGCCACCGGCAATGAGCAGGGCGATCCAGAGAGGATCGAGCCGCTTGAGGAGATCCATCACGCCTCCTTTATTGACGCGACGAACATTGAACCGAACAGCACGAAGTACCCCGCGGCGTGCGGCTGGTTTCACCGTGCGCGGGGGCGGCGCTCAGAGCGTGCCGGGAGGCTTGCGACGGCGCGCGGTCTCCCCCGTGCGCAGCGCCGAGCCTCCGAGCATGAGGATCGCGCCGAGCAGCGCGACGTACCAGCCCCACTCGAGCTCGATCTGACCCGCCGGCGTTCCGGGCCGGTCGATCACGCCGACGTAGAGCAGCGCGCCCACGGCGAAGATCGAGAGCACCGCGGTGAGCTCGCCGCGCGCCCACGTGAGCTGGTGGTCGCGGGCGACGATGTAGGCGAGGATGAACGGCGCGATCGCCATCACGAGCAGCAGCCAGCGCAGGATGCCGTGCGTCTCCCAGCCGCTCTGCTTCGAGATGCCCGTCGTCCCGGCCAGCGCCGCGAGCGGGCTCACCGCGGCGTACCAGTCCGCGAAGAGGCAGGCGGCGAGCAGCAGGCCCCCGACCATCGCCACGAGCTCGTTGATCGTGAGGCGCTCCATCGCGTGGCCAATCTAGTGCGCGCGGCGCCGGCGCGCACGCGCTGCACGGTCGCTCAGGTGACCGAGTCGGCGATGGCGACGAGGTCGTTGCTCTCCCACGGGCCCTGGGCGGTGAGCCGCAGGTGCAGGCCCGCGTCCTCCCACGCGAGCTCCTGTACCGGGCGCAGCCCGGGTTCGGCTTCGCGCAGCGCGGCGCGGCGGTAGGCGTACCGGCCCAGCGCCGTCGGCGCCGGCAGCCCGCGCTCGGCGGGCGGCCCGTGGCCGGCATAGAGCGTCAGGCGGCCCGGCGCTCCCGGTCGCGAGCAGTCGAGGTTCCACTCGACCTGCACCGCGCCGGGCCCGTCGGTGACGACCTCGACCCAGCGCGCCAGCGGCAGCGCCAGCGCCGGCAGCGGAACCGGGCGCCCCAGGTGGGCGTCGGCCGCGCCGATCCCATCGAGGGACTCACGCTCCATCGGGCGATCGTACGCCGCTACGGTCTGCGCGGTGAGGCGCGTCGCGATCGTCCTGGCAGCGCTCGTGCTCGTGGCCGCCGGCGCGTATCTGTGGGCGCCCTGGCGCTCGGAGCCCCCGGTCCGCGCGCCGACCGGGCCGTACGTGCCGTCGGGGCCCGCCGACCGAGCGCTGCTCTGGGCGGTGGGCGACGGCGCCGACGGCGGCGCCGACGCGCGCGCGGTGGTGCGGCGCATGCAGCGCAAGCGCTTCGACCGCCTGCTCTACCTCGGCGACGTCTACGGCTCGGGCCTGCTCAGCCTCGTCACCGGCGACGGCACCGGCGCCGACTACCGCCGGCGCTACGACCCGCTCTACGGCGACTTCGCCAGGCAGACCGTGCCGACGCCCGGCAACCACGAGTGGCGCCAGCGCGGGGAGGGCTACGAGCCCTACTGGGAGAAGGTGTTCGGCACGCCGCCGCCCGCGTACCACGCCTTCGACATCGGCGGCTGGCAGGTCCTGAGCCTGAACTCCGAGGCGCCGCACGGCGCCTCCTCCGAGCAGGTGCGCTGGCTGCGCGGCGAGCTGCGGCCGACCGGCACCTGCCGCCTGGCCTTCTGGCACGAGCCGCGCTTCAGCGCAGGACGCCACGGCGACCAGCCCGGCGTCGCGCCGCTGTGGGATGCGCTGCGCGGTCACGCGACGATCGTCGTGTCCGGCCATGACCACAACATGCAGCGCTTCGCGCCCGTCGACGGGCTCACGCAGGTCGTGTCCGGCGCGGGCGGACATCGCCGCTACGCCCTGCGCGACGATCGCCGGCTGGCGTTCGGCAACGACGACGACTTCGGCGCGCTGCGCATCGAGCTGAAGCCGGGTCGCGCGCGGATGGCGTTCGTCTCGGCGGGCGGGCGGATCCTCGACGTCAGCACGGTGCGCTGCGCGCGCCATGAGCCGCATGGTCGCGCCGATTCGCGGGAACCCCTCGGTCAGCGACGTTCATCGGCAGGTGCGCGTCGTCCATGAGGTCCCTGTCAGCCGGTATTGCTCTGCGTTGGGCGACACGACAGCAGGAGCACTGTCAACGACGAAGGTTCGGCGTCGCTCGCGATGTCGACGAGGCAGGACGGATAGGGAATCGACATGTCGACCGACTCGAGGCACCCCGCATCACCCCGCGCGTACGACGCTGCGGCGCGCGCGGCCATGATGACCCGCGTGCAGGAGCAGCTCACCCAGCGCGCCAAGCTCGCCGACCGCCGCTGCCCGCTGTGCGGCGAGGCGATCCGTGGCGGTCAGGCGTGCACGACCGTGCACGGCACCGCGGTCCACGCCCGCTGTCGCAGCGCGTCGCGCGAGATCCTGTAGACGACGACCGGGCCGCAAGCGGCGCATCCGCTAGCGGCTCGGGTCGTCCGTCTCTCCGGCGCCGATCGCCTGGCTCGTGCGCGTGAGCGTGACGAACACGATGCCGCCGATCATGTTGCCGGCCGCGGCGATCGCGAAGTTCAGGCCGACCTCGCCGAACGTGACCTCGGTCCCGAGGCGCAGCCCGAAGATCAGCTCGAGGGTCACGACGATGACGTGGTTCAGCGAGGCGAGCGCGAGCAGCGTGCCGGCGATCCAGGCGACGATGATGCGCCCGCCGACGGTGCCGACGCCCTCGACCATCCACGTCATGGCGGTGATCAGCGCGCCGCCGATGATCGCGCTGCAGAACGCCGCCCAGAGGCTCAGCTCGTCGATGTGCAGGGCCAGCTCGTTGAGCGCCGGCGCCGTGCCCTCCGGCAGGACGCCCTTCGTCGTGGCGACGATGATCAGCAGGGTGCCGCCGAGGATGTTCATGATCGGCGAGATCGTCCACAGCTCCAGGAGCTTGCGGAAGGTGAACGTGCCTCGCCGCAGCGCGGTGATCGGGACGAAGAAGTTCTCGGTGAACAGCTCGGAGCGGCCGACGACGATGAAGATGAACGCGATCCCGAAGAACAGCGAGCCGACCATGTGCGCCGCGCTCGGACCGAGCTTCGGCGTCATCAGGGCCGTGACGGTGGCGATCGCGATGACCCCGAAGACGATGTCGAAGCCTGCGACCAGCGAGGTCGTGGTCAGCTCCAGGCGTGATCGCGAGAGCCGGCGCCGGCCCTCGTCCCGGGTCCGCGCGAACATCTCCTGCGGCTCCGGCGCCTCCTCGGGCTGCTCGGCGGTCTCTTCGTCGGTGTGGCTCGTCCGGCTCGTCGGGTTCGTCGGCCATGGTCGGCGCGGTGCTGCCCGCTCGCGCCGGCGCGCAAGCGCCGCGTGCGCCTCAGCTCGTCTCGCGGCGCTCGAGCGCCGCGGTCGCCGGTCCGGCGAGCACGCGGTCGGCGGCGCAGCCGCCAGCCCACAGCGAGTGCGACGTCACAGCTGCTCGCGTACCCCGGCCTCGCGCTCGAGCAGCTCGAGCTGGGCATCGAGATCCCCGCCGACCGACGAGCGCCCGTAGCCGCGCCGTCCGAGCGGCAGCACCGTCGCGCGCTTGGCGTCCTCGATTGCCAGCGCGAGCGCCGCGTAGACGGCGAGCGCGCAGAGCACGAGGCCGACGATGCCGGCGATCTGCATCCACGTGTCGCCGGCGGTGAGCTGGTACATGCCGGTGACGAAGAAGCGCAGGGCGGTCGTCGTCAGCACGAGCGCCGGGACGAGCTTGCCGGTGCTCGCGGCGGCGGCCGGCACGAGCATCGACACGGCGGCGATCAGCAGAAACAGGCCGAGCGCGTCGCTCGTGGCGCCCGGCCGTGGCGCGTCGAGCGTGATGAGCCCCATCGACAGCCAGGTGCCGGCGAGGATGCCCATCGAGGTTCCGGCCACGACGTCGCGCCCGAGGTAGCCGAAGATCGACGACAGCAGCTGCAGCGGAAAGACGAACCCGATCAGGCAGTACGCCACCGCCTTGCCGTCGGTCGGCGCGAGCCATTGGAGCTGCAGGCCGCTGACGAGCAGCGTCGCGGCGGCGAGCGCGAGGAAGCCGAGCGGCAGCGGGTTGCCGATCGGTCGCAGCACGATCCGCGCGGCCTGCGCGGCGGGCGTGCTCACGCGACGACCAGCGCCTGCGGCGCGGCCTGCTTGAGGCGCGTGCGCAGCCATTTGAGCTGGATCGCCGTCTCCTGCTCGCAGCCGGTCACGACGGCGAGCAGGTCCTCGTCGCGGGCGCCGCGCGCGGCCTGGCCGACGAGCGTCCACACGATGTCGACCTCCGCGGCCATCACGTAGAGGTCCTGTAGGTCGCGCAGGAGCCCCAGCGCACCGGAGCGCGGGCCGCGGAAGATGTCGGAGTGCAGCGCGTCGGGCTCGTCGCCGGCCGGGTCCTCGTAGCGGGCGGCGTGCGGGGCGAGCTGCGCGGCGTGCGCGTCGCACTGCACGGCGAGCCTGTTGGCGAGATGGAAGATGTCGGCCTCGTCGGCGTGGCCGTCGGCGACGGCGCGCAAGCCGCCGGCGAGGTTGCTCCTGCGCGGTGTGCAGCAGCCGCAGGTAGTGGCCGAGGTGCATCGTCGGTCAGCCGCGCCTTGTCGCACCGCGACGGCGGCGATCTTGAACAGGGGCTGGTAGGAGACCGGGTCCCACGCGGTGATCGTCATCTCGTTGGCGGCGCGGTCGGTGGCCTTCGGCGCCCGTCACCGTCGTCACGGTCCCAGTAGCCGTAGTGAAACGGGACGAAGACGACGCCCGGCGCGGTTGCCGACGACCCGCGCCGGCGCCCTCGACCGCGCCGCGCGGCGAGCGCACCCGCACGATGTCGCCGTCGGCGACACCGCATGCGCTGCGCGTCCTGCAGGCTCAGCTCGACCCAGACCTCGGGCGCGGCCGCCTGCAGCTCGGGCGCGCGGCCCGTCTTCGTGCGCGTGTGGAAGTGGTGGAGGGTGCGCCCGGTGCGTCAGCAGCAGCGGGAACTCGTCGCTGGGAGCCTCGGGCGACGGCTCGTAGGCGGCGCGCATGCAGGAACGCGCGCCCGCGCGGCTCCTTCGCGCGGTACTCCTGCTCGTTGAAGGCGGCGCCGGTGGTGAGGTCGCGGCCGAACGTCTCGCTGACGTCGGGGTCGGTGTTGAAGCGCCCGCCGGCGTAGAGCCGCTCGGTGCCGTCGGGCGCGTCGGCGGTGCACGGCCACTGGATGCCGCCGCGCTCGCGCAGCAGGTCGTACGTCAGCGCCCGTGTAGTCGCACGGCCGGCCCGCCGAGCACGCCTTCCAGGCCTCGAAGACCTCTTCGGGTCGACGACCACGGCACGAGCGGCCCGCCGTCGCGGTCGCGGAAGTCCATCCGGCGCGCGTAGTCGAGGAAGATGTCGAGGTCGGCACGCGCCTCGCCCGGCGGCTCGACCGCCTTGTCGCTGATGTGGACGGTGCGATCGGCGTTGGTGAACGTGCCGGTCTTCTCGCCCCATGTCGCGGCGGGCAGCACGACGTCGGCGAACCGCGCGGTCTCGGTCAGGAAGAGGTCCTGCACGACGACGAAGAGCTCCTCCCGCGCGCAGGATCGGCGCGGACGCGCTCGAGCTCGGGCAGCGACACGGCCGGGTTCGTGGCCGAGATCCACAGCAGGTCGATCGACCCCTGCTCGGCGTAGCGCCAGATCTGCATCGCGTGGTCGGCGGCGCCCAGTGCGGGATCGTCGCCGCATCGACGTTCCACAGCTCGGCGAGCTGCGCGATGTGCTCGTCGTTGTCCCAGTTGCGAAAGCCCGGCAGGTCCCCGTCGGCGCCGGTCTCGCGCGTGTTCTGCGCGGTCGGCTGGCCGTTCATCTGCAGCACGCCGGCGCCGGGCCGGCCGATCATCCCGCGCAGCAGGTGGACGTTGTTGACCTGGCAGGCGGCGGCCGTCGCCTGGTTTGACTGATAGAAGCCCTGCAGCACGGTCGACAGCAGGTGCTCGCACGTGCCGAGCAGCTCGGCGGCGGCGGCGATGTCGCGCGCGGGCACCTGGCAGATCGTGTGCGGCGTGCTCGAGCGTGTAGGGCGTCGACGGCGTCCTTCAGCTCGTCGAGGCCGATCGCGTGCTCGCCCACCTATGCCTCGTCGATCCAGCCGTGGGCGATCAGCTCGCGCTGCAGCGCGTTCATGAGCGCGACGTTCGTGCCGCTGCGGACCGGCAGGTGCACGTCGGCCTCGCGCGCGACGGGCGTCAGGCGCGGGTCGACGCACAGCATCGCCGGCGGGTCGGCGCCGCGGCGTCGGTCGAGCATCCGCATCCACAGGACCGGCTGCGTCTCCGCGACGTTGTGGCCGTAGAGCGCGATCGCGTCGCAGTGGTCGACGTCGGCATATGAGCCGGGCTGGCCGTCGGTGCCGAAGCTCGCCTTCAGCGCCGTCGCCGCGGTCGCCGTGCAAGACGGGTGTTGCCGTCCATGTGCGGCGTGCCGATGCCGGCCTTGCCGATGACCCCGAGCGCGTAGTAGTCCTCGAGGAAGAGCTGGCCGCTCGTGTAGAAGCCGATCCGCCCCCACCCGCCGGGCTGCGCCAGCAGGTCGCGCGAGCGCTGCGACGATGCGCTCCATCGCGGTGTCCCAGTCGCTCTCGACGAGCTCGCCGCCCGCGCGCACGAGCGGGCGGGTGAGGCGATCAGGCGAGTTGTTGGCCTGCCAGCCGTAGAGGTCCTTGGGATCAAGCCGGCCGTGGTTGACGCGATCGTGCGCACGGCCGCGCACGCCCGCGATCGCACCGTCGCGGACGGCGATGTCCATCGCGTCGCCGTTGGAGTGCAGCAGCGAGGCGGACGGCGCCCAGCGCTCGGCCTCGTCGTCGGTCGCGCCGTGACGGTCGACGCGGACCGGCCAGCGCTCGCCGCGGGCGTAGGGCGTTCGCGGTCCCCAGGGATCGGCGATCCGGTCGGCGGGCGGCACGGCCGACCGCTACCCGCGAGAGGCCGGATGGATGCCTCGGCCGTGCGGCGAGCGCGCAGCGCGTCAAGAAGCGGATCGGCTGGGTAAGGCGGGCTGAGCGACCAGCAACGAGGAGGAGAGACCCATGGCCGATGGTGAAGACGCCCTGAAGGGCGCAGACGACGTCACGAGCGGGACCGAAGAGGGCACCCCGGCTCACAGCCCCACGATTCCCGAGGACGAGGGCAACATCGGCGACGGCCAGGGCGAGGGCAAGGCGGCCGACGCGGCCGGCAACGTCGCCCAAGGCAACCCCCAGCGCCCCCGAGGTCGACCACGCATAGCGCACGACTCGCAGTCGCCATAGCGAAGGCCCTCTCGGGGTTCGCCGAGGGGGCTTTCGTGCGTCTGAGTCGCATGCGCCGAGCCGCCCCGCTGCGCAGTTAGCGCGCGCGGCGGCCGGGTACGACGCGGGCTGTGCCAGCCACCGCCGCGTCGGCGAGAACCGATCTGCCCGGCGCGCTCGGCGCCGACTACGCGCCGCCGGGCGAGCACCGGCCGCTCGCCGGCTACGGGATGCTGACGGGCGGCTTCGCCGTCGCCTTCGCCGGTGCGCTCGTCGCCGCCACGCGGGGCGGGCGCCGGATCCCGGAGCGCATCGGCGCGCAGGACTTCGTGCTCACCGCCGTCGCGACGCACAAGGTCAGCCGCCTGCTCGCCAAGGATCGCGTGACGAGCTTCATCCGGGCGCCGTTCACCGAGTACCAGGAGCCCGCCGGTCACGGCGAGGTCGAGGAGTCCGCACGCGGCAGCGGCCTGCGCAAGGCCACCGGCGAGCTGCTCGTCTGCCCGTACTGCCTCGGCCAGTGGGTGGCGGGGGCCTTCACCGTGGGCCACGTCACCGCGCCGCGCCTGACGCGACTGCTCACGGCGATGTGGACCGCGCATGCGCTGGCCGACGGCGTCCTGCTGGCCTACAGCGCCGCCGAGCAGCGGACCTGAGCGCCGTGCCGACCGAGATCGCCGACCTGGCGCTCCTGAGCGACTGCCGGACGGCGGCGCTCGTCACCCGCGACGGCTCGGTCGACTGGTGGCCCGGGCCGCGCTTCGACGGCCCGACCGCCTTCGCGCGCCTGCTCGACCCGGACGCCGGGCCACTTCACCGTGCGGCCCGGCTCAGGCGGTGGATGCGACCACGCGGGAGTACGCCGAGGGCACGCTCGTCCTGCGCACGCGACCACCGCATCGGCGCCGCCGTGCTGACGGTCACCGACGCACTGGCGCTCGCCCCGGGCGCGGAGGGCCACGAGATCGGCCACGAGGTGCCCCACGCGCTCGTGCGCGCTCTCGCGGCCGCGGGCGGCGACATCGACGTGGACGTCGAGTACGTGCCGCGCACGGAGTACGGGCTCGCCGTGCCGCGGCTGACGCGCGAGCGCGGCGCGATCGTCACGGTCGGCGGCCCGGAGCACATCTCGCTGACCGGCGCCGACGACCTCGAGCTGCAGCGACTCCAGCGCGCGCGGGACGCTGCGCGCTGCGCGCCGGGGAGCAGCGTGGCCTCGTCGTGCGCCGCGGCCCGGGCGACGCGCTCGACGCCGTGGCGACGATGCAGGCCACGATCGCCGCGTGGCGCTCGTGGTCGGCGTTGCACGGCGGGCACGAAGGACCGTACGCGCGAGGCGCTCACCCGGGCCGCGCTCGTCCTGCAGGGGCTGACCTACCAGCCCAGCGGCGCGATCGTCGCGGCGCCGACCACCTCGCTGCCGGAGATGCCCGGGCGGCACCGCGAACTGGGACTACCGCTACGCCTGGCTGCGCGACGCGAGCATCGTCGCGCGAGCGCTGCTGGGCGCCGACCTGCTCCGACGAGGCGAAGCGCTACTTCACGCTGGATGACCCGCGCCGCCGTGAGCTGCCGCGCGAGCTCGCACGTGCAGATCGTCTTCGGCGTCGAGGGCGAGCGCAACCTCGAGGAGCGCTCGCTGGACCACCTGCGCGGGTTTGCCGACAGCCGCCCGGTGCGCGACCGGCAACGCCGCGTGGCGCCAGAAGCAGCTCGACGTCCTCGGCGAGATCCTCGACGTCGCGATGCGCGCTGGGCGACGATCTCGAGCTCGACGAGTTCACCGGCGTCGTTTCTCGTGCCAGCTCGCCGATCGCGCCGCCGCGCAGTGGCAGGAGCCGGACACCGGCATGTGGGAGTCGCGCGGCGCGCCGCGCCACCACACCGTCTCGAAGGTCGATGTGCTGGGTGGCGCTGGACCGGGCGGTGCGGCTCGGCCGACGGCTGGGCCCGCACGCGCAGCCGCGGCGCTGGGCGCGCGAGGCCGAGCGGATCCGCGCCGCCGTGCTGCGCGAGGCGTGGAGCGAGCGGCGCGGCGCGTTCACCGGCGTCTGCGGCGCCGAGGCGCTCGATGCCTCGGTGCTGCTGATGCCGGCGGTCGGCTTCGTCGACGCCGGCGATCCGCGCATGGCGCGCACCGCGGCGGCGCTCTGACAGCGCGCTCGACGACCACGGCCTGCTGCGTCGCCACGAGGAGCTCGACGACGAGGGCGCGTTCCTGCCGGCGACGTTCTGGCTCGCGACGTGGCGCGCGCAGGCGGGTGACGCGGACGGCGCGCAGGCCGCGTTCGCGCGGGCCGCCGGCTGTGCCAACGACGTCGGCCTGCTCGCCGAGATGGCCGACCCGGCGACCGGCGCGGCGCTGGGCAACGTGCCGCAGGCGCTCTCGCACGTCGGCCTCGTCAACGCCGCGACGCAGATCGCGCAGAGACGCGAGCCCGACTCGCGCCGGCGCGCGGGGTCGCGTGAGGCGGACGGTCGTCATCACCGGGGCCACGGCCGGCGTCGGGCGCGCGACGGCGCGGGCGTTCGCGCGGCGCGGCGATCGCATCGCCCTGCTCGCCCGCTCGCCCGAGCAGCTCGACGCCACCGCGCGCGAGCTGCGAGCGGCCGGCGCCGGCGCGGTCCTCGCGCTGCCCTGCGACGTCGCCGACGCCGCCGCCGTCGACGCCGCCGCGACGGCGCACCGAGGCCGAGCTAGGGCGCGATCGACGTGTGGGTCAACGACGCGATGGTCGCGGTGCTCGCGTTCGTCGTGGGAGACCGAGCCGTCGGAGTTCCGGCGGGTGACCGAGGTCAACTACCTGGGCACGGTCAACGGCACGCTGGCCGCGCTGCAGCGCATGCGCCCGCGCGATCGCGGCGTCGATCGTCCAGGTCGGCTCGGCGCTGGCCTACCGCGCGATCCCGCTGCAGGCCACGTACTGCGCGTCGAAGTTCGCGATCCGCGGCTTCACCGACAGCGTGCGCACCGAGCTGCGCCACGACGGCAGCGGCGTGCGGATCACGATGGTCCAGCTGCCGGGCCTGAACACGCCGCAGTTCACGTGGGCGCGCGCGGGTGCCGCGCCGGCCGCGGCCGGTCGCGCCGGTCTACCAGCCCGAGGTCGCCGCCGACGCGATCGTCTGGGCCTCGCGCCATCCGCGGCGCGAGCTCTGGGTCGGCGCGAGCACCGTGGCGGTGATCGCGGGCTCGAAGCTGTTCGGCGGCCTCGCCGACCGCTATCTCGCGCGCACGAACGTCGGCGCCCAGCAGACCGACGAGCCGCTGCCCGCCGACCGGCCCGACTACGTCGATGCTCCGCTGCCCGAGGATCGCGGCGCCCACGGCCCGTTCGACGACGAGGCCAAGCCGCGCAGCCTGCAGCTCGCGCTCGCGAAGCTGCGCAGCCTGGCGCGCCTCGGCTGAGCTACCCGACAGATCGCGACGGCCGGCTCCGGCTGCGCGGTGTCGTCCCGGCCCCGCCCGCACCGGCGGCCGGGGCGCCGCGATGCTTCCCAACGACCATCCGACTGGAGTACACTCGGCAGCGGCTTTGGGGCTCGCAGCAAAGCGGGTCGCGAGGCAGTCAGGTCGGAGGGGACGAGCCGCCGAAACAGCCGGGCCGGGCTCTGGACCCACGCTCACAACATCGCGTGCTTTCAGTTGACCGAACGGGCCAATCCTGAGCAATCTCGGGCTGAGCGCATCATCGAGCTCGGCCAACTGACGCTGCGCTCACAGCGCGACGGCGACATCCACACGATCGCGCTGACCGGGGAGATGGACCTCTCCAACGCGGGGGAGGTCGAACGCGAGCTGCAGCACGTCGAGGCGACCGACGCCGCCACGATCCTCCTGGACCTCTCCGGTCTCGCGTTCATGGACTCCACCGGCATCCGGCTGCTGATCTCCGCGGACGCCCGCGCGCGCGCCGACAGCTGCCGGCTGCGCCTGACCCGCCCACCGGCGCAGGTGCTCCGCGTGCTGTGCATCGCGGGCGTCGACGAGCTGCTTCCCTTCAACGACTAGATGGCGCGGCGCGCGCGGTCGACGGCGTAGCGCGCGAACAGCTCCCCCTCGTACTCGAGCATCCAGCGCAGCGCGATGCCGACCGGCGCCTGCAGCGGCGCGCCGTCCATGATCGACAGCGCGCCGGCCGCGCCGGCGAGCACGGGGACGGTGGTGAGGAACAGCTCGTCGATGAGGCCGTCCGCGAGCAGCGAGGCGTTGAGATGCGGCCCGCCTTCGCAGAGGATGGCGCGCACCCCGTGTTCGCCGCGCAGCCGCGCGAGCGCGCCGCGCAGGTCGACGGACTCGTGGCGCAGGTACGCGACCTGCGCGCGGACGCCCTCGAGCGCGTGCTGCGCCGAGGTGACGATCACCACCCGCGACGACGGGTCCTGCAGCAGCGGCAGGTCGGCGGGCAGGTCGAGCGAGCCGCTGACGACGATCGCCAGCGGATCGGGCTCGAGACCCGCCGCAGCACGCTGCTCGCGGCGGGCCGCGTCGGGCACCATGCGCCCGTAGCGCTCGATGCGCAGCGTCCCTGCGCCCACCATCACGGCGTCCACGCGCGTGCGCAGGGCGTGGAAGAGCTGGCGGTCGGCGAGACTGGAGATCGGGCCGGTACGACCGTGCACGGCCGCGCGGCCGTCGCCGGTGTGCACCATGTTCACGGCGATGTGCGGGCGGCCGGCAGGCGCGATCTCCCAGGGCCGCAGCTCCGCCACCAGCGCGTCGGCCGTCAGACTGCCCGCGTCAGGCAGCAGCCGCCGCAGCGCGACGAGCGGCTCGTTGCGCGCCGCCGTCACGTGACGGGGTGACCGGGCTCGATGGCGTCCTTGACGGCCTGGAAGTAGACGATCTCGCCGCCGTCGTACTGCGCCTCGAACGGGTCGAGCAGGAAGCCGACGTGGTCGCCGAGATCGAGCTGCTCGGAGATCGTGCCGGCGAACCAGCTCGGACAGCCGTCGAGGATCGGCAGCCCGCGCGGACCGGCGTGCCAGGCGCAGCGCTCGAACTTGTCGACCTCGTCGCCCGTCGTCCCTCCGAAGAGCGCGGCGAGGTCCGCCCGCGCGCGCGGGATGAGGTGCACGGCGAGCGCGTCGACGCCGCGCGCGAAGCGAAACGTGCGGTTCTCGCGCGAGAGGCATGCGAGGAAGCGCGCCGGGTGAAAGCTGCACTGCGTGGCAAAGCCGATCACACAACCTTCACGCCGCTCGCCGTCGGCGGCGGTGACGATGAACAGCGGATAGTCCAGCGATCCGGCGAGCTCGAGGAAGGTCGCGGCGGGGTCGCCCATCGAACGGACGCTACCCGGTGTGGAGCGCCGCAAGACAGCGGGTAGCGTGAGAGGGCACATGGCGCAACGGCTCATCGGAGTGGACGTGGGGGGCACGAAGACCGCCGTCGCGGTGCTCGACGGCAGCACGATGAGCCGGCCGGTGCTCGCGCGGACCCAGACCGCCAGCGCCGAGACGCTGATCGGCCAGCTCGTGGCCGCCGTCGCCGATGCCGGCCACGCGAGCGCCGTCGGCATCGCCGTCCCCTCCGTCGTGGACTGGGAGACCGGGCGCATCCGCTCGTCGGTGAACATCCCGCTGCAGGACGTGCCGCTGCGCGACGTCCTGCGCGAGCGCCTCGGCGTGCCCGTCTACATCGACAACGACGCCACGTGCGCGGCGCTCGCCGAGGCCTATGACGACGACGGGCGGCTCGTCGCCCGCAACCTCGTGATGTTCACCGTCGGCACCGGCGTCGGCGGCGGGATCGTGATCGGCGGGCGCGTCATGCGCGGCGCAACCGGCGCCGCCGCGGAGCTCGGCCACACGATCGTCGGCGCGGACCTGCGCGGCACGCCGTTCGCGCACGCCGACGGCTACCCGCAGCCCGGCTCGCTGGAGTCGCTGGCGTCGGGCAGCGCGCTCAACGAGATCGCCGCCGAGCACGGCCTGCCCCCCGGCCGCGTGATCGACTCCGCGCGCGAGGGCAACGCCGAAGCGCGCGCGGCGATCGAGCTGCTCGGCCGGCGGCTCGGGATCGGCATCGCCAACGCCATCAACACGTTCGACCCGGAGCTCGTCGTCATCGGCGGCGGCGTCTCGGCGGCGGGCGAGATGCTGCTCGCTCCCGCGCGCGAGGAGGCGTTTCGCTTCGTGCTCAGCGGCGTCGGCACACGCACGGAGATCCGCCGCGCCCGCTACGGCCCGCTCGCCGGCGTGCGCGGCGCGGCGCTGCTCGCGAGCCACGAGCTCGAAGCCGACCGCGCGCTCGAGGCCGCCGAGGCGCCCGCGCGGTGAGGATCGCGGTCGCCATCGACCATGCCGGCGTGCCGCTCGGCGACGCGGTCTTCGCGGCCGTGCGCGCCGGCGGCCACGAGCTGCTCGACCTCGGCTGCCGGGACGACTACCCCGACACCGCGCTGGACGCCGGGCGCGCGATCGCCGCCGGTGACGCGGACCGCGCGATCCTCGTCTGCGGCTCGGGCGCCGGAGTTTCCGTCGCTGCCAGCAAGCTTCCGGGTATCCGCGCGAGCGTGTGCCACGACCACTACACGGCGGCCCAGTCCGTCGTGCACGACGACTGCAACATGCTGTGCCTCGGCGCCCGCGTCATCGGGCCCGCGATCGCCTCGGAGCTGACGGAGGCGTTCTGCTCGGCGCAGTTCAGCGGAGAGGAGCGCCACGTGCGGCGCCTGGAGAAGATCTTGAAGATGGAGCGTGACGGAATGGAGGCATCCCCGTGAGCCAAGCGGTGAACGTCAACCAGCGCCTGGCGGCGCTCGCGGCCGCAGGCACGAGCCCATGGCTGGACCAGATCCGCCGCTCGCTCACGCAGGGCGGCGAGCTGCGCAAGATGGTCGAGGAGGACAGCCTGCGCGGCGTGACCTCCAACCCGGCGATCTTCGAGAAGGCGATCCTCGGCTCGCCCGACTACGACGAGCAGATCGAGCAGCTCGCCCGCAGCGGCGCGCTGGCCCGCGCGATCTACCAGGACATCGCGATCCAGGACGTGCAGGAGGCCGCCGACGTGCTGCGCCCGGTCTTCGACGACCTCGACGGCTACGACGGCTACGTCTCGCTGGAGGTCGATCCGGATCTCGCCTTCGACAGCGACCGGACGATCGCGCAGGCGCGCGAGTACTGGTCGAGGGTCGACCGGCCCAACGTGATGATCAAGATCCCGGGCACGACGGAGTGCCTGCCGGCGATCGAGCAGGCGATCTATGAGGGCATCAACATCAACGTCACGCTGCTGTTCTCCGTCGAGGCGTACGTGACCGTCGCCGAGGCCTACATCACGGGCCTGGCGCGCCGTCACGCCGAGGGCAAGGACCTCGACATCCGCTCCGTCGCGTCGTTCTTCGTCTCGCGTGTCGATTCCGAGGTCGACAAGCGCCTGGAGCAGATCGGCCGCACCGACCTCCAGGGCCAGGCGGCCGTCGCCAACGCCCGCGCCGCCTACCGGCGCTTCGAGGAGATCTTCTACGGTGAGTCGCTTCGCCGAGCTCAAGGCCGCGGGCGCGCACGTCCAGCGTCCGCTGTGGGCCTCGACCGGCGTGAAGAACCCGGCCTACAAGGAGACGAAGTACGTCGAGGAGCTCGTCGGACCGGACACCGTGAACACGATGCCGATGCAGACGCTGCTGGCCTGCGCCGAGCGCCTGGACGTGGCCGGGGAGACGGCGCGCGAGGACCCGTCGCCGGTGCTCGACGCCCTCGCCGAGGCCGGCATCGACATGGACGAGGTCACCGACAAGCTCCTGCGCGACGGCGTCGCGGCGTTCGTCACCCCGATGGAGAAGCTGCTGGCGGGCGTCGAGGCCAAGCGCGAGGCGATCTTCACCGGCCGGCCCGAGACGATCGACTCGTCGCTGCCCGACGAGCTCGAGCCGCTGGTGCACGAGCTGGTCCAGCGCGCCGAGGCCGAGCGCGTGGCACGGCGCATCTGGTCCAAGGACGACACGCTGTGGGGCCCGGCGGGGCAGCAGGAGGTGGCCGACCGGCTGGGCTGGCTGACCGCGCACGAGACCTACGGCGACCAGGTCGACGAGCTCGAGGCGTTTGCGGCCGAGGTGGCGCAGGCCGGCTATACGGACGCCGTCCTGCTGGGCATGGGCGGCTCGTCGCTGGCGCCCGAGGTCCTGCGCCGCTCCTACGGCTCGCCCCAGCACGACCGGCTGCGCCTGCACGTCCTCGACTCGACGGACCCCGGCGCGGTGCTCGCCCAGGAGCGGGCGGTCGACCTCGAGCACACGCTGTTCGTCGTCTCGACGAAGTCCGGCGGCACGATCGAGACGATCTCGCTCTTCGAGCACTTCTGGTCGCTGCGCCCGCACGGCGAGCAGTTCGTGGCGATCACCGACCCCGGCTCGTCGCTGCAGGCGCTGGCCGGCGAGCGCGGCTTCCGGCGCACGTTCTGCAACGACCCCGACGTCGGCGGGCGCTACAGCGCGCTGACGCTGTTCGGCCTCGTGCCGGCGGCGCTGATGGGCGTCGACCTCGAGCCGCTGCTCGAGGGCGCGGGGGTCGCCGCGGAGGCATGCTCGGTCGGCTCGACGGTCGAGGGCAACAGCGGGCTGTGGCTGGGCGCCGCGCTGGCCGCGCTCGCGTTGCAGGGTCGCGACAAGCTGACGTTCGTCGTCGACGGGAAGATCGGCTCCTTCGGGCTCTGGGTCGAGCAGCTCGTCGCCGAGTCGCTGGGCAAGCACGGCAAGGGCATCGTGCCGGTCACCGACGAGCCGCTCGGCGAGGGCGGGTGGGACGAGAACTACGGCGAGGACCGCGTGTTCGCCTACCTGCGCGACAACGACGATCCCGACGAGGCGATGGACGACGCGGTCCGAGCGCTCGCTGCCGCAGGCCAGCCGACGGTCACGCTGTCGGCCGGAGGGGCGGGCGACCTCGGGCGGATCTTCTTCTTCGCGGAGTTCGCGACCGCGGTCGCGGGGTGGGCGCTGGAGATCAACGCCTTCGATCAGCCCGACGTGCAGGTCGCAAAGGACATGACCGGCAGGCTGCTCGCGGGGATCGAGGCGGGCGGGGGCCTGCACGAGCCCGACGACGCCGGCGACGACGCCATGCGCGCGCTGCTGGCGGCGCCGAGCCCGGCGGCTACGTCGCGATCCTCGGCTTCATGGCTCCCAGCGCGGCGGTCGACGCCGCGGTGGCCGAGCTGCGTGCCGTGATCCGTGACGCGACGCAGGCGGCGACGACGTTCGGCTACGGGCCGCGCTACCTGCACTCGACGGGCCAGCTCCACAAGGGCGGGCCGCCGACCGGCCGCTTCCTGGTCCTCGTCCACGACGGCGCGGAGGACGTCGAGATCCCCGGCCGGCCCTTCAGCTTCCGCGTGCTGAAGAACGCGCAGGCGCTGGGGGATCTGGAGACGCTGCGCTCGCGCGGCCGGCCGGCGGAGAAGCTGCGGCTGCCGGGCGACGATCCGGCAGGCGCGATGCGCGAGCTACGTCGCGCGGGTGCGGGGGCTGCTCGCGGCGGCTGATCACCGGCCGCCCCGGTGAACGCGTAACGGCCGCGGGGTCGCCCCAGACTGCGCGGCCATGGTTCGGAGCTGCTGTCTCGTCCTCGTGTTGCTCGTCGCCGGCTGCGGCGGCGGCGGCGGTGCGGACGCCGCGGCGCGCACGGCGACCGCCGAGCCGCCCGCGCCCGCTGCGACGACGGTACGCGCTGCCGACGCGACCGCGCCGACGCGCGCGACACGGATCACCGTTCGTCCGTCGCGCTTCGGCCCGATGCTGTGGGGGCCCAAGCAGCAGGCGATCTACATCTTCGAACGCGACGCGCGCAACCACACCCGCTGCTACGGCGAATGCGCGAAGGCATGGCCGCCCGTGTACGCGCAGGGACGGCCCGTGGCGGGACCGGGCGTGCGGCGGTCGCTCCTGGGAAGCATCCGCCGCCGCGACGGACGGCGGCTCGTAACGCGCGACGGCCCCGCGAGACACCGTGGCAATCCGGAAGTCGAGCGCGAGGACGGGAGCCTGAGATGAGCACTGAATACGACGCGATCGTCGTCGGAGCGCGCTGCGGCGGTTCGCCGACCGCAATGCTGCTGGCCCGCCGCGGCTACCGCGTGCTGCTCGTCGACAAGGCGACGTTCCCGAGCGACACGATGTCGACGCATTTCATCCATCCGGGGGGCGTGGCGGCATTGGCTCGGTGGGGCGTGCTCGACGAGCTCGAGGCGACGAACTGCCCGCCGGTGCTGCGGTACCGGTATGACTTCGGCCCCGTGGTCATCGAAGGATCGCCGGCACCCGCGGACGGCACCGCGACCGCGTACGGGCCGCGCCGGATCGTGCTCGACGCCCTCCTCGTGGAGGCCGCCGGCGCCGCCGGGGACGAGGTGCGCGAGGGCTTCACCGTCGAGGCTGTCCTCTTCGCCGACGACGGGACGGCGATCGGAATTCGCGGGCACGCCGCCGGCGGCGCGACGGTGACCGAGCGCGCCCGCGTCGTCGTCGGCGCCGACGGCAAGCACTCGCTCGTCGCGAAGGCGGTACAGGCCGAGCGCTACAACGAGGTCGCGCCGCTGCAGTGCGGCTACTACGCGTATTGGAGCGATCTGCCGACGGATGCGTTCGACATCTACGTCCGCGCCGAGGACGGACGCGGCTGGGGCACGATCCCGACGCACGACGGCTTGACCTGCGTGGTCGTGGGCTGGCCGCAGCGGGAGTTCAAGGCAAACCGCACGGACGTCGAGCGCAGCTACATGCGGTCCTTCGAGCTCGCGCCCGAGTTCGCCGAGCGGATGCGCGCCGCCACGCGCGAGACGCGGTTCGCCGGCACGCGCGACCTGCCGAACTTCTTTCGCAAGCCCTACGGTGCCGGCTGGGCGCTCGTCGGCGACGCCGGCTACCACAAGGACCCGATCACCGCATTCGGGATCAGCGACGCCTTCCGCGACGCGCAGGCGCTGGCGGCCGGTCTCGACGACGCGCTCGCCGGCCATCGTCCCTACGCCGAAGCCATGGCCGACTATCAGCGCGCTCGCGACGAAGCGTCCCTCCCGGTCTACGGCTTCACGTGCGATTTCGCCAAGATCGAGCCTCCGGCACCGGAGATGCAGCAACTGCTGGGCGCCGTCGCCGGCCAGCCGGCGGCGATGGACGACTTCGTCAGCGTCATGGCGGAACGCTCGGGGCGCAGCATCTTCGCGCCGGACAACGTCGGGCGATCAGGGCCACGCTGCGCAGGCGCTGAGCTGACGGCGCTGCCACGACGTGCTCGGGCAGCTCGCTCAGGAGCGCTCGCTCTCGGCCTGCTCCTCGAGCTTGCTCCTTGAGGTAGGCCGCCTTGTCGGCGCGCCGCACCGCCGCGAGCTGCTCGGTGTCGGTCGGCGCCTGCTCGGCGCGCTCGCGCTGCTCGGCCTCGCGGTCGGCCTGCACGGCGCGCAGCTGCTGCGTCGTCGGGTTGTCGTCGTCCGCCGAGTCCACGCTGCGAGGCTACCCGGCGATTCCCTCGCGTGCGCGGGGGTAGACCGCGAATTCGTCACATCGCCGACACACCGTCGGCTTATGCTCGCTTCCGACCAGGCATTGCCCACGACGCGCGGAGACAACCAGTGACTCAGATCGGCTTCGTCGGCCTCGGCCGCATGGGCGGCAACATGGTCGCCCGCATCAGGCGCGACTCAGGCCACGACGTCGTCGCCTTCGACCGCGACCCCGAGACCGTGCAGCGCATCGGCGACGCGACGGGCGCCGGCGTCGCGCGCTCGCTGGCCGACCTCGTCGGCAGGCTCGACGCCCCCCGGATGGTGTGGATCATGGTGCCGGCGGGCGGCCCGACGCAGAGCACGGTCGACGAGCTCGCCGGCCTGCTCGAGAGCGGCGACATGATCATCGACGGCGGCAACTCGAAGTGGACCGACGACCGCGAGCGGGCGAGCGTGCTGAGTGCCGGCGGCATCGACTACGTCGACGTCGGCACGAGCGGAGGCGTCTGGGGCCTGCAGGTCGGCTACTGCATGATGGTCGGCGGCCCCGACGAGGCGGTGGCGCGCCTCGCCCCGATCCTCGACGTCCTCGCCCCGGAGACGAAGGACGAGAGCCGGCGCGTGCTCGGCGACCGCGGCTGGGGGCACTTCGGTCCCAGCGGCGCCGGCCACTACGTCAAGATGGTGCACAACGGCATCGAGTACGGCCTCATGCAGGCCTACGCCGAGGGCTTCGACCTCTTCGACAAGTGCGAGTTCGATCTCGACAACGCGAAGATCGCGCACCTCTGGAACCAGGGCTCGGTCGTGCGCTCCTGGCTGTGCGAGCTCGCGGCGCTGGCCTTCGAGCAGGAGGGCAACAAGCTCGCGGGCCTGTCGGGCTACACGGCCGACTCCGGCGAGGGGCGCTGGACGATCGAGGACGCGATGGCGCGCGACGTGCCCACCCCGGTGATCACCGCGTCGCTGCATGCGCGCTTCTACTCGCGCGGCAACGGCGACTTCACGCACCGCATGCTGGCCGCGCTGCGCGCGCAGTTCGGCGGCCACCCGACGAAGAAGAGCGCCGACGGGTGAGCGCCACCGACCGCGCGGCAGCAGCGGCAGCCGGCGCCCAGACCGGCGCGGAGGAGAACCCGCTCACCGAGGGCCTCGAGCGGCTGCCCGTCCATCCCACCGCGCTCGTGATCTTCGGCGCGACCGGCGACCTCGCGCGGCGCAAGCTGCTGCCGGCGCTGTACAACCTCGCGCACGAGGGCGCGCTGCCCGAGCGCTTCGGCCTGGTCGGCAACGCGCGCTCAGAGATGACCGACGACGAGTTTCGCGAGATGGCGGTCGCGTCCGTGCGCGAGTTCTCGCGCCGGCCGCCCAACGAGAAGGTGCTCGCCAAGCTCTTCTCCGACGTGCGCTACGTGGCCGGCTCGTTCGACGACGACGCCGTCTACGAGGCGCTGCACGGCGAGCTCGACGAGCTCGACACGGAGGCGGGGCTGTCGCTGAACCGCTGCTTCTACCTCTCGACCGCGCCGACGTTCTTCCCGGTCATCGTCGACGCCCTCGGCCGCCACGACCTCGCCGATCGCGACGACGCCGAGGTGCGCGTGATCATCGAGAAGCCGTTCGGGCGCTCGCTGCAGGAGGCGCGCGAGCTCAACGCGCGCGTGCTGTCGGTCTTCGACGAGGACCAGGTCTTCCGCATCGACCACTACCTCGGCAAGGAGACCGTCCAGAACGTGTTGGCGCTGCGCTTCGCCAACAACATGTTCGAGCCGCTGTGGAACCGCAACTACATCGACCACGTCCAGATCACGGCCTCGGAGGACATCGGGATCGGCTCGCGGGCGGGCTACTACGACTCGGCGGGTGCGCTGCGCGACCTCGTCCAGAACCACATGCTGCAACTGCTGTCGCTGCTGTGCATGGAGCCGCCGGTCGCCTTCGAGGCCGACCCGGTGCGCGACGAGAAGGTCAAGGTGCTGCGCGCGATCAGCGCGCCGACCCCCGCCGAGATCCCGGACATGACCGTCCGCGGGCAGTACACGCGCGGCATCGTGGCGGGCAACGAGGCGCCGGGCTACCACGACGAGCCGGGCGTGCCGGAGGACTCGACGACCGAGACGTACGCCGCGCTGCGCCTCGAGGTCCACAACTGGCGCTGGGCCGGCGTGCCGATGTACCTGCGCACGGGCAAGCGCCTCGCGCGCAAGGTCACGGAGATCGCGGTGACGCTCAAGCCCGTGCCGCACGTCGCGTTTCAGTCGGAGATGTCGACCGGCGTTCGGCCCAACGTGCTCGTCCTCACCGTGCAGCCCAACGAGGGCGTCTGCCTGTCGATCGGCGCGAAGATCCCCGGCACGCGGATGGCGATCCGCACGGTGAACATGGAGTTCCTCTACGGGACCGCGTTCCTCTCGGAGTCGCCCGAGGCCTACGAGCGGCTGATCATCGACGCGATGCGCGGCGAGGCGACGCTCTTCACCCGCAACGACGAGGTCGAGGCGCAGTGGCGGATCATCGATCCGATCATCAAGGCGTGGGAGGCGCAGCCCGGCCCGCTGCCGCGGTACCCGGCGGGCTCGCAGGGCCCGGAGGAGGCGGAGAAGCTGCTGATCGGCGACGCGCGCTGGCGGATGATCTAGTGGTCCATCCTGCAACGCCACAGGACGAGCCGCCGGCGCGATGACCACCGACGCTGTCTGGCGCGAGCAGGACACGTCGCCGAACGCGATCGAGAGCGCGCTGCGGCGCCTCGTCGCCGAGTGCCACGCGACCACCGACCACTGCGTTCCCGCGCGCACGCTGAACCTCGTGTGCGTCGTCGACCGCGAGTGGAGCGGCGAGATCGCCAACCGGCTGCGCGGCGTGGGGCGCTACCACGCCTCGCGCACGGTCGTCTGCGCGGTCGAGCCGGGCCGGACGAAGATCGACGCGCAGGCGACGATCACGGTGGAGGGCGATCCGCGGCCCGGCGAGTTCGCGGCGATGCGCGAGCTCGTCGTCGTCGACGTCGGCGACCGCCACCTGAAGGACCTCGACACGATCGTCGATCCGCTCGTCGTCACCGACCTGCAGACCGTCGTCTGGTCGCCGCACGGCCATCCCGAGGCGGTCGACGCGCTGACGACCGGGCGCGCCGGCGGCGCGGCGCTGGCCCAGGTGGTGCTGCTCGACGCCGTCGACGAGCCGGACGTCGCGGCGGCGCTGGCGCGCGAGTGCGAGCTCGCCGAGCGCGGCGAGGTCGTCGATCTGGCCTGGCTGCGCTGCACGCCGTGGCGCGAGCGGCTGGCCTCGGCCTACGACCCGGCGGTGCGGCGACCGGAGCTGCACGCCCTCTCCAAGCTCTCGGTGCGCTACCGCGACGACTCGCTCGTATCGGCGCTGCTGCTGGTCGGCTGGGTGAGCTCGCGACTGGGCTGGCGCCCCGAGACGCTCACCCGCCATGGCGGCCTGTGGCGCGGCCGCGCGCGAGCCCGCCGCGGCGAGGTCGAGCTGCGGCTGGAGCCGGTCGACGACATGAGCGTGCCCGGCCTGGCCGGGATCGAGCTGCGCTCGGACCTCGGCGGCGGCACGCTGCTGGCGCTCGAGCGCGGCGAGGGCGGCCTGACGGCGCGCCGCCGCGAGGCGCCGACGCGCCGCGGCGACGACGTCGTCGAGCACGTCTGGACGGTGCTCGGCGCGTCGCGCGGGGAGCCGGGGATCCTCGGCGAGGGGATCCGCCACGCGCTCATGCGCGACCCGACGTTCAAGCCGGCCCTGGCGGCGGCGCAGCGGCTGCTGGCATGAGCTGCGCGACGGGGACGACCCCCCGCGTGAACGTCTTCGAGGACGCCGAGGCGGTGGCCCGCCACGCCGCCTACACGGTCGCGGCCGCCATCGACGCCGCGCGGAGCGAGGGCCGCCGGCTGCACATCGCCCTCGCCGGAGGGTCGACGCCGCAGCGCGCGTACGAGCTGCTCGCGCAGGTTGCCGGATCCTGGGCGCACGTGCACCTGTGGCTCGGCGACGAGCGTTGCGTGCCCGCCGATCACGAGGAGGCGAACGTGCGGATGGTGCGCGAGTCGCTGCTGGCCGGTGCCCGCGACGGCGAGCCGGTGCTGCACCCGGTCCCGTCGCCGGAGGTGCCCGAGGACGCGTCGTGGCTCTACGGGCTCGAGCTGCTGGCGCACATGCCGGAGGCGGTCTTCGACATCGTGCTGCTCGGGATGGGCCCGGACGGCCACACCTGCTCGCTGTTTGCGGGGCACCCGGTGCTGGCGGTGCGCGAGGCGCCCGTCGCGCCGGTGCGCGGCTCGCCCAAGCCGCCGCCGGAGCGCGTGACGCTGACGCTGCCGGTCGTCCGGGGCGCCCGCTTCACGCTGCTCCTGGCCACCGGCGAGGGCAAGCGCGATGCGCTGACGGCCGCCCTGGCCGGTGACGAGTCGATCCCGCTGGCGCTGCTCGGGGCGGGGCTCGACGAGGTCGCCTGCGACCGGGCGGCGGCGCCGGCGCCCGGCGGCTGAGCGCGCTCCTAGCCCCCGTACGCCATCGACAGGCAGTTGACGATCCGCCCGGCCTCCGTGTCGGTCGCCTGACGGCGGATGAACTCGGCGCGACCGAATGCGACCGAGTTGATGCCTTCGTCCTCCCCGGCCCGTCTCGCCGAGCTCGCGGCCTCGTCGCGGCCGGGATGGATCGTGATCTCGGCCTTCGCCCGCTTCGGATCGTCGGGCCCGACGGTGTAGCTCGTGGCCTTCTCGGCGTCGCCGCCCTCGTGCGAGATCTCGTAGCCCTCGCCCTCGATGCAGTCGACCATCTTCGAGCGGGCGCTCGCGCGCTTCGGCGCGGCCGGCCGCTCCTGCTCGGTGGTCTGCGCCGCGTCCGGGCCGCTGCTCTCGGCGGGCTCGTCGTCGGAGCCGCAGCCGGTGGCGAGGATGAGACAGGCGACGATGGCGATGACGGCAGGTGGGCGAGTCATGAGCGCGTTGTTCCCCTTTCTGGCCGGCCTATCGCAGGCCCGCGCGGATCGCGGTCTGGAAGGCGTTGAAGCCGAACGAGCCTTCCAGCCGGCTCGCGACGCGGCCGCGGCGGTCGACGACGAACAGCCACGGCTCGGTACGCAGGTGAAAGGCCCGCAGCGACGGCCGCAGGCCCTTGGCGACCTCGTTGTCGACGTAGACCTCCTGATGGATGAAGGTCATCCGGTCGCCGTAGGTCTCCTTGAGCTGCAGGGCGATGTCGACCACCGGCCCGCAGACGCGCGACTGACACAGCTGGGGCGTGGCGAACAGCAGCGCCACGGGGCGCTTGCCCACGACGTCCTCGAACGAGACGTCGTGCATGTCGTCGGGCGGCAGGCGGGTGTCGATCTTCGCGATGTCGCCGCTGGCCGAGGCGACGGTGTCCGTCGCGACGCGCGGCGCGGGCTCCCCCACCTCGGGGATCGGGTCGCTGCGCTCCGAGCGCACCGTGATCGCGCCGGTGGCGGCGACGTCGCGTCCCTTGAACTTCGAGACCGCGAGGACGAAGTAGCGGCCCGGACGCGGGATCGAGACCGACGCCTCGTAGATTGCCGCAAACGGATCCTTCTCGGTGGCGGCGGTCTGGCTGCGATAGGGCGAGTCGGTGACGAGCAGGTCGGCCGGGGCCACGAACGGTCCGAGCGCCGGCGCGTTCTCGCGCTGGGCCAGGTACACGACGGTGGGCGCGTAGAGAAATCCCGTGTCGGGGTCGATCAGCCCGAACGCGAGCCGCTGGGCCCGGCCGGGCGTGATCTGCTGGGTGGCGAAGGCCAGCTGCGGCCCGACCATGCCGACGGCGTCGGCGACCTGGCGCAGCGTGCGCCCCCCGGCGGGCGCGAAGGCGCCGGGATCGACGCGCGTGGCGGCCTCGAGCTGACGGCGCAGCTCGGCCGACGCGGGCCCGCGCGGCGTCGCGTCGTCGTCGGAGCCCTCGTCGCCGCAGCCGCCGATCAGCAGCGCGGTCAGGGCGACGGCGGCAACGAGCCTGAGAGTCATCTGGGGAGTCCCTTCGCGTTCAACGTGTCCCCCGGTGTCTAGCAGCCCGGCGCGGCGCACGCCTGCGGTTGCCGCCTCGGACCTCGCAGAATGAGCGGCGGACGGAGCATCGCTCGGCGCGCGTCCTCGCACCCCCTGCCCACACCGGCTTGAATGACACGATGACCGAGTCACGCTTCGAACTCAGGCAGATCGCGATCGTCGAGTCGCCGCTCGCCGACCTGGCGGCGGCGCCCAAGCAGGCCGATGAGGGCGCGCCGGAGGCGTGGCTCGCCTTCGAGCCCGACATGCGCGAGGCGCTCGACGGCCTGCGCGCCGGAGACGACGTCGTCGTCCTGACATGGCTTCATCACGCCGATCGCGCGCTGCGGCGCGTGCATCCGCGTGGCGACGGCGCACGACCGATCCAGGGCGTCTTCAGCACCCGCTCGCCCGCGCGGCCCAACCCGATCGGCCTGCACGAAGTGCGGATCCTCGAAGTCGACGGGACGCGCGTGCGTGTCAGCGCGCTGGAAGCGATCGACGGCACGCCGGTGCTCGACGTCAAGCCGC
>CAVVAG010000011.1:0-71245 GCA_963746165.1 uncultured Actinomycetes bacterium
CAGCGTGCCCACCCGCTCGTTGTACTGGATGATGAAGTGCCCGCCGGTGAGGGCGAGCATCCCCTCCACGATCACGTGGTAGATCGTCACGAACTCGACCGCCGTCTCGAGGTCCTCGGGCTCCTGCCACAGCCGCCGCCCGCGGCTGGCGAGCATCTCGTCGAAGAGCGTCGTGAACTCGGGGTTCAGCCACCGGCTGGTCTGCGCGAGGCGGTCGCTCAGTGAGCCGGACGGCAGGATGCCGACCTCGGAGTAGAAGCGGTCGAAGAAGGCGACGTGGCGCGCTTCGTCGGCGATCTGCGTGCACAGGAACATGCGCGCGTTCTCGTCGGAGACCGCGTGCATCAGCGGCGCGAGGGCCGCGGCGACGCGCTGCTCGCCGGCGAAGAACGAGCTGAGGCCGTACATGCGCTGGTCGCGCTCCTCCGCGGTCATGCGCTCGTGCCAGTCGATGCGGTCCTGCGTGAAGTCGACCGCCTGGGTCTGCCATTGCTGGCGCTCCCAGAGCAGGTAGAGGCCGCGGGGCTCGAGCAGCTTGACGTCGCTGCCGGTCCCGGCCTGCAGCGCGGGATCGCCCGTGGCGCGGAAGTCGGCGCGGAAGGTGCGCTCGATGTCGGCGTTGGCGTCGGTGCTGCCCAGCGGCACCTGGTCGGTCATTGCCCGCAGGCTACCGACGCATCACGCGCCGGCCAGCAGCGCCGGGATCCGCTGCGCCCGGTAGTCGAAGATCGCCTCCACGTCGCGGCGCACGACGAGGCGGTTCGCGAGCAGCGCCCAGCGGCCCGAAGCCGATCCGGTAGCGCACGACGTCGCGCATGAGCGTGTCGCCGTCGCCGATCGGCTCGAAGGTGTGCGTGTGGTGCCACAGCGCGTACGGGCCTGTGACCTGCTCGTCGACGAAGCGGTGCGGCGGATCCCACTCGGTGATCTCGGTCAGCCAGCTGACGGGGACCCGGTGGACCCGCAGGCGGTAGCGGATGAGGGTGCCCGTGCCCATCGCGATCGGCGCGGGCGTCATGAGGCGAAAGCGCAGCAGCGGCGGCGTGAGCGCCTCGAGGTTGTGCGCGTCGGCGAAGAACCCGAAGACCTCCTCGGGCGGGCCGGGCAGGCGCTGCTCGCGTTGCAGGATCTGGTCGGTCTCCATGCGCAGGAGTACGCCCCGGTCGGCGCGCGCGGATCGGCCTACCCGGTCGCCGCTCGGCGAGAATGGCGGATATTGCCCTCTCTACGGGGGAAATCCGCCATTCACCTCACGTATCGCGCGCCTGGGCGGGTTGTTCATCCACCACATGGACCGAACCGACACGCCTACGCCGAACCCGGTCGCGGCCGCCGGGACCGCAACCCACACTCTCAGCGATGCAGTTTCAGCAGGGCGGCGACCCCGCAGGCGTCGAACGGCAGTCAGCAGCGCTTCAGGCCCTCGTACCCTCAGCACCATGCCCCCCGGCGAGGATCTGCGCACCGCCCAGCCACCTGCGCTGCACGCCGACGACCACGTCCGCGGCGACCCCGCCGGCACGCCGATCATCTTCTACGCGGACTTCACCTGCCCGCGCTGCGCGCTGGCCCACGAGCGCCTCGTCGCCGCCGGCGCGCGCGTCGCCTTTCGCCACTTCGCCCTGAAGGCCAAGCACCCGCGCGCGGTCGCGGTCGCACTCGCGGCCGAGGCCGCCGCGAGGCAGGACGCGTTCTGGCCGTTCGCCGACTCGCTCTACGCCGACCAGGGCCGGCTCGACGACCCCCATCTCTGGGAGCGCGCCCGCCGGATCGGGCTCGACCTCGCCACGTTCGACGAGGACCGCCGCGCCGACCGCGCCGCCGCCCGCGTGCGCGAGCAGACGCGCGCCGCGCTCGCCGCGGGTGCCACGACGACCCCCACGATGTTCGCCGCCGAGAGCGTCTGTCCGGGTGTTCCGGATGCCGACTGGCTGGCCGGACTGGGCTACGATGGAGCGGTTCGTATACCGAAGCCACGATAAGACGCAGGTGCGCCGACCAACGACGGGCGCACCCGAAACAAAAGGACAACTTCATATGAGTACTGCCGAGACCCGTGTCTCCGTCGAGATCGCTGGATCCGAGATCTCCTTCGAGACCGGCAAGATGGCCAAGCAGGCCTCCGGCGCCGTCGTCGTCCGCCAGGGCGACACAGTGGTATTGAGCACAGCGACTGCGGGCAACCTCCGCGACGTCGACTTCCTCCCGCTGACCGTCGACGTCGAAGAGCGCATGTACGCCGCGGGCAAGATCCCCGGCTCCTTCTTCAAGCGCGAGGGTCGTTCGACCGAGAAGGGCACGCTCGTCGCCCGCATGATCGATCGTCCGCTGCGCCCGCTGTTCCCCAAGGGCTGGCGCCGTGAGACGCAGCTCGTGTCGATGACGCTGAGCATCGACGGCGTCCACCCCTACGACATCCTCGCGATGAACGGCGCGTCGGCCGCGCTGATGATCTCCGACATCCCGTACCCGACGCCGGTGAGCGCGGTGCGGATCGGCAAGGTCGACGGCAACTTCGTCGTCAACCCCAACGAGCAGGACACCTTCGAGAACTCCGACCTCGACCTCGTCGTGGCGGGCACCGAAGAGGCGATCCTCATGGTCGAGGCCGGCTGCAACGAGATCCCCGAGGCCGAGATCCTCGACGCCCTCGACATCGCGCACTCCGAGATCAAGAAGCTGTGCGCGCTGCAGCACGAGCTGCGCGAGAAGGCCGGCAAGGCCAAGATGGAGATCGAGATCCCGAAGGTCGACGAGGGGCTCTACGCCGCGGTGCAGGAGTCGCACGGCGCCGCCCTCGACCAGGCCACCTCGATCTTCGACAAGCTCGAGCGCCAGAACGAGTCCGAGCGCGTCATGAGCGAGGCGGTCGCCGCCCATTCCGGCGACGAGGCCGACGCCGAGTACGCCGACCGCCGCGCTGCCGCGCAGATGGCCGTCGACAAGCTCGAGAAGCAGATCATCCGCCAGCGGATCGCCGTCCACAAGAAGCGCCCGGACGGTCGCGGCGAGGACGAGATCCGTCCGATCTCGATCGACGTCGGCCTGCTGCCGCGCGCCCACGGGTCCGCGCTGTTCACACGCGGGCAGACGCAGGCGCTGTCGGTCGCCTCGCTCGGCACGCTGAAGGAGGAGATGCGTCTCGACACGCTCGGCCTCGAGACGAAGAAGTACTACTTCCACCACTACAACTTCCCGCCGTTCTCGGTCGGGGAGGCGGGCTTCATGCGCGGTCCCAAGCGCCGCGACATCGGCCACGGGGCGCTCGCCGAGCGCGCGCTCACCGCGATGGTCCCGTCGATCGAGGAGTTCCCGTACACGATTCGCGTCGTGTCGGACATCCTCGAGTCCAACGGGTCGTCGTCGATGGCGTCGGTCTGCGGCTCGTCGCTGTCGCTGATGGACGCGGGCGTGCCGCTCAAGCGGCCGGTCGCCGGCATCGCGATGGGGCTCATCAAGGAGGGCGACGAGTACATCGTGCTCACCGACATCGCCGGCGTCGAGGATCACCTCGGCGACATGGACTTCAAGGTCGCCGGCACGTCCGAGGGCATCACCGCCCTGCAGATGGACATCAAGATCACCGGCGTGACGTTCGACATCCTGCGTGACGCGCTGAGCAAGGCGCTGAAGGCACGGACGTTCATCCTCGGTGAGATGGCGAAGGTCATCTCCGAGCCGCGCGCCGAGCTGTCGCCGCACGCCCCGCGGATCATGACCGTGCAGATCGACACGGACAAGATCGGCCTGCTCATCGGCAAGGGCGGCGAGACGATCCGCGGCCTGGCCGAGGAGTTCGAGTCGCAGATCGACGTCAACGACGACGGCCAGGTGCTCGTCTACTCCGCCAACGGCCAGATGGGCGAGGCGCTCGCCGAGCGCATCCGCTCGATGACCAAGGAGGTCGCCGTCGGCGACGACTTCCCCGCCGCGAAGGTCGTCAAGACGACGACGTTCGGTGCGTTCGTCGAGCTCGCCAAGGGCACCGACGGGCTGCTGCACATCTCCAACGTCAAGCCGGGCGAGCGCGTCGACACCGTCGAGGACGTGCTCAACAAGGGCGACGAGATCCACGTGCGCGTGGTCGAGGTCGACCGCGAGCGCGGCCGCATCGGCCTGCGCCTCGCCGACGACCCGGACATCGCCGGCAAGACGGCCGAGGAGCTCGCCGCCGTGACCAACGGCGGCGGTGGCGGCTCGCGTCCGCCGCGTGACCGTGGGCCGCGCGGCGGCGGCGATCGCGGCGAGCGCGGAGGCGATCGCGGTGGCGATCGCGGACGCCGCGGCTCGGGCCGCCCGCGGCACGGCGATCCCGAGCGCAGCTAGCAGCCTGCTCGTTGGCCGAACCACGTTTGACGGTCCTGGACTCCGGCGTCCGGGTCGTGACGGAGGCGATGCCCACCGTCCGATCCGTGACGCTCGGGTTCTGGATCGGGACCGGTTCGGTCGCCGAGACGCACGCCGAGGGCGGTCTGTCGCACCTGGTCGAGCACATGCTCTTCCGGGGGACGGACCGCTACGGCTCGCTGGAGATCGACCAGATCTTCGACACGATGGGCGCCGAGCTGAACGCCGGCACGGGCAAGGAGAACACGTCCGTCTACGCCCGCGTGATCGACGACCATCTCGAGCAGGCCTTCGATGTCGTCGGCGACATGGTCTGGCATCCGCGCATCGACGACGGCGACCTCGCCAACGAGCGCGAGATCGTCCTCGAGGAGATCGCGATGTACGAGGACGATCCCCAGGATCGCGTCTTCGACGTGCTCGGCGAGGCCGTCTTCGGCGACCATCCCCTCGGGCGGCCGGTGATCGGGCGCGCGGACGTCATCGCGAACACGAGCACGGCCGGCCTGCGCGACTTCCACGCGCGCCACTACGCGCCCGGCGACGTCGTCATCGCGGCCGCCGGGTCGCTGGACCACGACGCGGTCGTCGAGCTCGCACGCGCCCTCGACGTGCCGGCCCGCCCGCGCGCACCGCAGCAGCCCCCGGTCCCGGCGCAGCTGCCGCCGCACCTGCGCTTCCTCAAGAAGGACACCGAGCAGTACCACATCACCCTCGGCGCGCCGGCTCTCGCGCGCGACGACGAGCGGCGCTTCATCCTGCGCGTGCTCGACAACATCCTCGGCGGCACGTCGTCCTCGCGCCTGTTCCAGGAGGTCCGGGAGCTGCGCGGGCTGGCCTACAACGTCTACTCCTTCCAGTCGCTGCACGCCGACACCGGCCTCATCGGCGTCTACCTCGGCACGCGCCCCGACAACGTCGCGCCCGCGCTGCAGGTGGTCGCCGACGAGCTCGAGCGGCTGCGCGGGGACGGCGTCACCGCCGACGAGCTCGAGCGCTCCAAGGAGAACGTCAAGGGCCGCATCGTGCTGTCGCTCGAGTCGACGGCGTCGCGCATGAGCCGCCTCGGCTCGGCCGTCCTGAGCGAGCTGCCGCTGCTGTCGCTCGACGAGGTCGTCGAGCGCATCGAGTCGGTGACGATCGAGGAGCTCAACGGACTGCTGCGCGAGCTGCTCGCGCCCGAGCGGCTGAGCGTGGCCGCCGTGGGCGCCGACGAGGACGCCGTTCGCAGCGCGGTCGAGCCGCTCGCACCCGAGCTGCTGGGCAAGGTCGCCGCGGGATGATCCGCGTCGCGGTGGCCGGCGCCGCCGGCCGCATGGGGCAGGCCGTCGTGGCCGCCGTCGAGGGGGCCGGCGACATGCAGCTCACCGGGACGGCCGACCCGGCACTGAGCACGTCGCTCGCCGACGTGCTCGACGACGCCGACGTCGTCGTCGACTTCACGCAGCCCGACACCGCGCTGGCCAACGCGCTGCAGTGCGTGGAGGCCGGCGTCCACGTCGTCATCGGCACGACGGGCTTCGACATCGAGCCGTTGCGGTCGCTCCGTCCCCGCCCAGCCGCGAACGTCTTCATCGCCCCGAACTTCGCGATCAGCGCGGTGCTGATGATGAAGTTCGCCGCCGAGGCCTCGCACCACATGGCGAGGGCCGAGATCATCGAGCTGCATCACGACCGCAAGCTCGACGCCCCGTCGGGCACCGCGGCACGCACGGCCGAGCTCATGGAGGGCGACGTGCCGATCCACTCGGTCCGGCTGCCCGGCCTCGTCGCCCATCAGGAGGTCATCCTCGGCGACGTCGGGCAATCGCTGACGATCCGCCAGGACTCCTACGGGCGCGAGTCGTTCATGCCGGGCGTGCTGCTGGCCGTGCGCTGCGTCGGCGAACTCGACGAGTCGCCGCTCGTCGGCCTCGAGCACCTGCTGTTCTGACGCGCGCCGGCGTGGGGAAGCCACCGATGAGCGAGGGCATCACCGTCGCGGTCACCGACCATGCCGTCGAGCGCTTCCGCCAGCGCGTCGGCACGCGCCTGGGCGGCTTCGACAACAGGCCCGAGATCGCCGGCCGCGTGAGCGAGGCCTGGGCGACGGGACGCATCAGCCACACGCCGCCGCCCGGCGCCTCGCAGACGGCTGCACGCGGCACGGTGTACGTGCGCGATCTCGTCGACCGCGGCGTCGTGTTCGTCTGCCGCCACGACCGTGCCTCGCGGGAGGTGCTCGTGATCACGCTGTGGGAGGACGAGCGCTTCGGCCGCCCGCGGGTCGACCAGCGCTTCACCGACGCGCTGAAGGAGACCGACGCGGCGCTCGTCGATCCCGGCCGGCGCTGGCGCGAGCGGCGCGACCGCGAGCAGTGACCACGGTCGTGCTCGCGATCCCGTTCGGGATCGCCATCGGGCTCGTCGTCGGGGCGATCGGCGGCGGCGGGGCCATCCTCGCGCTGCCGCTGCTCGTCTACGTCCTCGGGGAGGAGGTCGGGCCGGCATCGACGGCGTCGCTGGTCGTCGTCGCGATCGCGGCCGCGGTCGGGGCGGGGGCGCTGGCGCTGCGCGGGCACGTCTGCTGGCGTTTCGCGCTGACGTTCACGGCGCCGGCCGCGGTCGGGTCGCTGCTCGGGACGGTGGCCAGCACCGCGGTGAGCCCGGCGGCGCTGATCCTCGCGTTCGTGCCGGTGATGCTCGTCGCGGCCGGCGCGACGTGGCAGCGCGCGTCGCAGGGCGCCGGCGAGGAGGCCGGCCGCTGTCCCGATGTCGCCGGAGGCGGGTCGTCGTGGCCGGCGTCGCGGTCGGCATGCTGACGGGCTTCTTCGGCGTCGGCGGGGGCTTTCTCATCGTGCCGGTGCTGACGCTGTGGTTCGGTTCAGCTTCCGCCGGGCGGTGGCGACGTCGCTCGTGGTCATCACGCTGACCGGTTGCGCGGCGCTCGTCAGCCACCTCGCGATCGGCGCCGCCATCGACGTGCCCGTGACCATCGCGCTCGCGCTCGTCGACCTGCGTCGGTGCGCTCCTCGGCTCGCTGTACGCCCAGCGCGTGCCGCAGGCGATGCTCGGGCGCGCCTTCGCCGTCGTCGTCGCGCTGCTCGCGCTGTTCCTGCTCTTCGACACGCTCGTGCTGGCCGGACCGCCCGGCGGCTGAGCGGCTTACGCGTGCGTGATCGCGAAGCGCGCGTGCAGGCGCCGCAGCGGGCGCGGCGCCCACCAGTTCCAGTCGCCCAGCAGGCCCATGAGCGCGGGCACGAGCAGCGCCCGCACGATCGTCGCGTCGATGAGCACGGCGGCCGCCTCGCCGATCGCGATCTGCTTCATGAAGAACACCTTGCTCACGCCGAACGCGAGGAAGACGATCGCGATCGCCAGCGCCGCCGCGCTGATCACGCGCGCGGTCCGGCCGATCCCGATCGCGACGGCCTCCTCGTTGCTCGCCCCGAGGTCGTGCTGCTCCTTGATGCGCGCCATGACGAGCACCGCGTAGTCCGTCGCCAGCGCGAACGTCACGGCGAACAGGAACGCGAGGCTCGTCACCTCGACCGCCGCGGGGCCCGTGTAGGCGAAGATGCCGTCCAGCAGGCCGTCCTGGAAGGCGATCACGATCACGCCCAGCGCGGCGCCGAGCGTCAGCCCGTTCATGATCAGCGTCTTGATCGGCAGGATGACCGAGCCGGTCAGCGCGAACAGCAGCAGCAGCGTCGTGCCGAGGATGATCGCCGCGACGAGCGGAAGGTGGTCGATCAGGCTCTCCTTCTCGTCGATGAAGCGCGCGGTGTTGCCGGAGACGAGCAGGTCGCCCCCGCCGGGCACCTCGTGGGCGCGCATCGCGCGCACCGCATCCTGGACGGGATCGGAGAGCGACGGCCCGTCCGGGGTGAAGCTCGCGTACGCGACGCTGGGCGACGCGCGCACGAACGGCATGGCGCCTTCGATGCCGTCGAGGGCGGCGAGCCGGCGCTGCAGACGACCCAGCTCGGCGCGGCCCGCGGTGCCGCGCACGGTGACGTTGATCGCGAAGGCGACGCCGCGCGAGTAGTTGTCGTCGATGTAGCGGTTGACCGCGTACGACGCCTGGCTCGGCGGCACCGCCTCGGCGCTGGGACCGGTGAGCTTCGTCGACAGCAGCGGCGAGGCGAGCGCCAGCAGCAGCGCCGTGCACCCGATCGCGACCACGAGCGGACGGCGCATCACGGCCTTCGCGAGCCGGTACCAGGCACCCGAGGCGTCCGAGACAGCGGGGCCGCGGCGGATCGAGAGGGCGTTGATGCGCGTGCCCAGCAGCGCGAGCAGCGCCGGGACGACGAGCAGCGTGATGAGCGCGGAGAGGATCCCGACCGCGGCCCCGGCGGCGCCGATCGAGTACAGGAAGCGCTGGGGCATGAGGACGAGCGCCACCAGCGCCACGGCGACCGTCAGGCCGGAGAACAGGACCGTCCGGCCCGCCGTCAGCACGGTGCGCCGGTGCGCCTCGAACGTCGCCCCGCCCTCGCGTTCGAGCTCCTCGCGATAGCGCGAGACCATCAGCAATCCGTAGTCGACGGCGAGGCCGAGGCTGAGCGCCGTCGCCATGTTCAGCGCGAACAGCGACGTGTCCACGAGGCCCGACATCACGCGCAGCATCAGGTAGGTGCCGAGGATCGAGATCACGCCGAGCAGCAAGGGGATCGCGGCCGCGACCACGCCCCGGAAGACGAGCAGCAGCAGGATCGTGAGGATCGGGAAGGCGATCAGCTCGGCGCGGGTGAGGTCCTCGCGGGTCTCGTCGTTGACCTCGTTGAAGCTGACGGCAAAGCCGCCCATGCTCACGTCCAGCGGGCTGTCGCCGATCCGCCGCCGGACCTCCTCGGCGGCCTCGCCGCCGTCGCTCTCGACGTCGAGCGTCGACAGGCTGGCCGCGACGATCAGCGAGCGCCCGTCCGTCTCGATCAGCGCCGCGCCGGCCCGGCGATCGCGCAGCGGGTTGACCACATGCCCGACGTGGCGCGTGCTCGCGGCCGCGCGCGCGATGCGGTCGACCTCCCGGCGCACGGCGGGCGTGGCGGTGTTCAGGCGCCCGCCGTCGCGGGCGCGCAGGAGGACGACGATCTCGGGGGTCGGGTCGTAGCCGAGCTCGTCGTGCAGGAGCGCGATGGCACGTTCGCTCTCGGAGCTGGGGTCGATGAACCCCGCGGCCTTGAGGTGGTGCTCGACGTCGTAGCCCAGCCCGCCCGCGACGACCACGAACACGCCGACGAGCGCGAGGACGAGCTTCGGGCGCTTCCAGGTCAGCGTGGCGATGCGGTCGAGCATGCGAGCGCCAACCTACGCCAAACGCGAGCCTCTACGAGGTCAATCGACGGCGACGAGCTCGCGCAGCCGCGTGTGCCGCCGGCGCGCGTCGGTGCGGCCCACCGCAAGCGCCATCGCGGCCCGCTCGCCGACCACGACGCAGACCTCCTGTGCGCGGGTCACGGCGGTGTAGACGAGGTTGCGCGTGAGCATGATCTGGTGCCCGCGGAAGACGGGCACGACGATCGCCCGCGCCTGCGAGCCCTGCGCCTTGTGGACCGTGGCGGCGTAGGCGAGGCGCAGGGTGTCGAGCGCATCCACGGGCAGCGACACGCGGCGGCCGTCCTCGCCGCCGAAGAGGACGCGGTCACGCTGGTCGTCGTGGTGCAGCAGCACGCCGCGCTCCCCGTTGAAGAGGTCGTGCTCGTAGGAGTTGCGCGTCTGCATGACCTTGTCGCCGACGCGCAGCCCGCTGCCGCCGATCGCCCTGCCGCCGGGGTTCAGCCGCGCGCGCAGCTCGGCGTTGAGCGCGTCGATCCCGAGCGGGCCCTTGTGCATGGGCGCGAGCACCTGGACGTCGGCGGCCGGGTCGAGGCCGTAGTGGGCGGGCAGGCGCGTCGCCGCGAGCTCGCAGACCTCGTCGAAGATCGCCTGCGGCCCGTCGCGGGTGATGAGGAAGAAGTCGCGCACGTCGCCTTCGCCCGCGACGCCGTCGGGGACCTGGCCGGCGTTGATCGCGTGCGCGGCGCGCACGATCAGCGAGCGCGCCGCCTGGCGAAAGACCTCGGTGAGGCGGGTCGCCGGCACGATGCGCCCCGTTTCAGCGCGGCCCGCGGGGGCCGCGCCGTCGCCTGCCAGCTCGAGCAGGTCCTCGAGCACGCGCCCGGGACCGACCGGCGCGAGCTGGTCGACGTCGCCGACGAGCAGCACGTGGGTCCGCGGCCCGACGGCCGCCAGCAGCGCCTCGGCGAGGTGCACGGACAGCATCGACGCCTCGTCGACGATGAGCACGTCGCAGCCCGCGATCGGGTTCTGCGCGTCGCGCGTGAAGCCCTCGTCGGGCGCCCACTCCAGCAGCCGGTGGATCGTCGTGGCGTCCACGCCGGTCAGCTCGCTCAGGCGCCGCGCCGCCTTGCCCGTGGGCGCGCAGAGCCGGGCGCGGCGCTTGTGCGCCTTCAGCACGTCGACGAGCGTGCGCATCGTCGCGCTCTTGCCCGTGCCGGGCCCGCCGGTGAGGATCGAGAGGCGGTGCTCGAGCGCCTGCGTGACGCCGCGCCACTGGTCGTCGCTCGGGACGAACGGGCCGCTCGCCGGCCGGTCGACCTCACCCAGCGCCAGCGCCGGCTCGTCGTCGAGCAGCCGTCGCACGTGCCCGGCGAGGCGCTGCTCGATCGCGTGCAGGCGCGCCTCGGTGATCCGCCCGGCGGCGTCGGCGACGACCCGCCCGCGCGCCGCGAGCGCGTCGATCGCGTCGTCGACGTCGACCTCGCCGCCCAGCAGGCGCGCCGCCCGCGCCGCGAGCTCGCAGCGGGGCAGATGGCAGTGCCCGTCGGCCTGCGCCTGGTCGAGCGCGTGCAGCACGCCCGCCGCCAGCCGGTCGGGCGCGTCGCGCGGGGTGTCGAGCGCGCGCGCGAGGGCGTCGGCGGTGGCGAAGCCGATCCCGTCGAGCTCGCAGATCGCGTACGGCTCGCGCTGCAGGCGCGCGATCGAGCCGGCGCCGAAGTGGCGCGCGATCCGCCCGGCCGACGCGGCGTCGACGCCGTGCGTGTCGAGAAACAGACGCAGCTCGCGCAGCTCTCGCTGGTCGCGCCAGGACTGCACCGCGGACCCGAGCCGGCGCGCGCCGATGCCCGGCACGCCGCGCAGCACGGCCTCGGGATCGCGGTCGATCGCGGCGAGAACCTCGCCGGCGCCGAAGCGCTCGACGAGCAACGCCGCGCCGCGCGGGCCGATGTGCTTGACGGACTCCAGGTAGGCGGCGACGGCGGCGTCGCTGACGGGCTCGAGGATCCGCACGCGCTGCACCCCGAACTGCCAGCCGTGGCGCGGATGGCAGCGCCAGCCGCCGCCGGCTGCGACCGACTCGCCCTCGCGCACGTGCCCGAGCGCGCCCACGAGCACGACCGGCTCGCCGTCGTCGGAGACTGCGTCGAGCACCGCGAAGTCCCCGTCGGGGACGCTCCAGCGCACGCCCATCACCTCCGCGACCAGCTCGCCGGCCGCGGGATCGCGGGGCGAGGCATCCTGCACGCGGTCCATCGCGTCAAGTGTGGCACGGGCTCTTGACGGCGGGTCAGTTCCGGTGTAGTTACACCTTATGAACTACCTCACCCCCGAAGAGCTCGAGGTGTGCTGGGAGGTGCGCAAGACGTGCGCCTGCGACCAGCTGCGCCGGGTCACCCGCGGCGTCACCCAGCTCTACGACAACGGCATGGTTTCCAGCGGGTTGAAGGTCACGCAGCTGCCGATCTTCGTCGGCCTGGGCTCGGAGGGCGACATGCCGCTCAGCGTGCTCGCCGACAGGCTCGCGCTTGACCGCACGACGCTGACGCGCAACCTCAAGGTGCTCGAGGACCGCGGGCTGATCCGCACCTACGAGCACGCCGGCGACGCCCGCGTCCGAATGGTCTCGATCACGCTCGAGGGCTCGGCGATGCTGACCGGCGCGTTGGAGCGCTGGGCGGAGGTCCAGGACTTCGTCGAGGATCGCTTCGGGCGCGACCGCCTCGTGGCGCTCGAGGACGAGCTGGCGGCGTTCTCGCAGGCCCTCGAAGCCTGATCGCGAGGCCGCCGCAGGCGCGCGCGGGAGGCCAAGGCTGCGGCGCGGGCTGCGATACCTTGGGGGGGTGCCCGAGCTGGGAGCCATCCTCACCGCCATCGTGACCCCGTTCGACGACGCGGGCGCCGTCGACGAGCAGGCGCTCGTCGACCTCATGCGCCACCTCGCCGCGAACGGATCGGACGGCTTCGTCGTCTGCGGCACCACGGGTGAGGCCGCGACGCTCGACGACGACGAGCACCTGCGCGTCATCGAGGTGGCCGTCGAGCACAAGCCGGCCGGTGCGACGATCGTCGCGGGCGTCGGCTCCAACGACACGCGTCATGCCGTCGCGCTGACGGCGGGCGCCTGCGAGCGCGGCGCCGACGCGCTGCTGTCGGTCAACCCGTACTACAACCGCCCCAACCGGCGCGGGATCGTCGCGCACTACCGCGAGGTCAGCCGCGTCGCCGACCGGCCGATCGTGCTCTACAACATCCCGCAGCGCACGGGGTCGGACATGCCCAACGACCTTCTTGCCGAGCTGGCGCAACTCGATCACATCGATGCCGTCAAGCAGGCCAACAACGACAACCTCGCTGCCGTCGACGGCCTGCGGATCTACGCCGGCAACGACGAGATCCTCGCCCGCGTCCTCGACATGGGCGAGCCCGGAGGCATCCTCACGTCCAGCCACATCGTCGGTCCCGAGCTGCGTCGCATGGTCGACGAGCCCGCCGAGCGCGCGGCCATCCTCGAGAGCCTGCTGCCGGTCTTCGAGGCGATGGGGGTCGCGCCCGCCGCCGTCAGCAACAAGGCGGCGCTGAACCTGCTCGGGCACGCCGTCGGCGTGCCGCGCCTGCCCTACGTCGAGGCCGACGAGCACGAGACGGCGACGATCCGCGCGATGTTGCAGGACCGCGGCCTCCTCGTCGGCGCCACAGCGTGAGTTCCGGACCGCTGCGCGTCCTCCCCCTCGGCGGGCTGGGGGAGATCGGCAAGAACATGACGGTCGTCGAGTACGAGGACCGCATCGTCCTCGTCGACGTCGGACTGCGGTTCCCGACCGCGGAGATGATGGGCATCGACCTCGTCCTGCCCGACTTCGCCTACCTGCGCGGCCGCGTCTCGGACATCGAGGCGATCGTCGTCACGCACGGCCACGAGGATCATCTCGGCTGCCTGCCCTTCCTGCTGCGCGAGCTCGGGGTCGACGACGCGCCGCCCGTCTACGGCGGGCCGCTGACGATGGCGATGGCGCGCTCCAAGCTCGACGAGCACAAGCTCTCGCGCGACGTCCACGTCGAGGACGTGCGCGACGGCGAGATCATCGAGGCCGGGCCATTCGACCTCGAGCTCATCCACATGACGCACTCGATCCCCGACGCGAGCGCCGTCGCGATCAAGACCGAGGTCGGCACGATCCTCATCACGGGCGACTACAAGTTCGACCAGACCCCGGTGGACGGCCGCCCGGCCGACGTGTCGCGGCTCGCCGAGCTCGGCCGTGACGGGCTGCTGCTGCTCTGCGGCGACTCGACGAACGGCGACCGACCGGGCTTCGCGCCCAGCGAGCGCGTCGCCGGCCCCAACCTGCGCGACGTGTTCAGCCGCTGCAAGGGCCGGATCATCGTCACGTCGTTCGCGTCGAACATCCATCGCGTGCAGCAGGTCGTCGACGCCGCCGCGGCGCTGGATCGCAAGGTCGTCCTCGTCGGCCGGTCGATGAAGAAGAACACGAACATCGGCCGCTCGCTGGGACACATCAAGGTGCCCGAGGGGATCATCATCGGGCCGCGCGAGATCGCCCAGTTCCCCGATCACAAGATCGTGATCATCTCGACGGGCTCGCAGGGCGAGCCGCTCAGCGCGCTGCGCCGCATGGCCCACCGCGACCACCCGCAGGTCGAGCTGCACTCCGGTGACACCGTCGTGTTCAGCGCGACGCCGATCCCCGGCAACGAGCGCGCCGTCAACGAGACGATCGACCGCCTCTACCACATCGGCTGCGACGTCATCACGACCAAGGACGCGCCGATCCACGCCTCCGGCCACGGCTACCAGGAGGAGATCAAGCTCATGCTCAACCTGACCAAGCCGCGCTACGTCATGCCGTTTCACGGCGACCACAAGCGCATCCACCTGCACGGCCAGCTCGCCGAGGCTGTCGGCGTGCATCCGGACAACATCTTCAAGGGCGAGAACGGCCTGCCGCTCGAGCTCGACGCCAAGGGCGCGCGCTGGGGCAAGAAGGTCCAGTCGGGGATGATCTTCGTCGACGGCGTCGACATCGGCGACGTCACCGACGTGGCCCTGCGCGACCGCCGGATGCTCTCGGCCGACGGCATCTTCGTTGTCGTGGCGACGATCTCCGAGCAGGACGGCTCGTCGGTCGCCGAGCCCGAGGTCATCTTCCGCGGCGTGCCCTACGCCGCCGACGCCGACAAGCTCATCGACCAGCTGCGCGCGTGCGTCGAGCGCTCCCTGGACCGGGCGGCCAAGGAGGAGATCCGCGAGATCGACCTGCTCCAGGAGATCCTCCACGACGACCTCGCGGCGTTCGTCTACGACAAGATCAGGCGCCGGCCGATGGTGCTGCCGGTCGTCGTCGAGGTCTAGCCGCCGATCGCCGGCGCGGCTGCGTCAGGCGGGGACGTACACCGTCCGGCGGAAGCTCGGCCGCGCGCGCATCAGCTCCATCCACGCCGCGATGGCCGGCAGGCCGTCGAGCAGCTCAGACGCCTTCCCGGCGCAGTTGTCGAGCTGGGGCGCGAGATAGAGGTCGGCGAGGCTGATGGCCTCGCCGGCGAGGAAGCCGTCGCGGGGAACGAGCGCCTCGGCGTGCTGCAGTGCGCTGCGCGCGGTCGTCAGCTCCTCGTCGGTGGGAGATCGGTCGCGCGGAACCGCGCGCACGACGTCGCGGTACAGGTAGTCGGCGCAGAGGCCCATCCACGTGCGCATGCGGGCGCGGGCGGCGTGGCCCTCGGGCTGCAGCGCCGCGCCGGAGAACGCCTCGTCCAGATGACCCGTGATCGCCAGCGTCTCGAAGATGACGGTCTCGCCGATCTCGACGATCGGGATGCGGCCGAACGGGTGCAGGGCGCGATGCTCCGCGCTGCCGTAGGCGATCCGCACCAGCTCGTGGTCGATGTCCTTCTCGATGCAGGTCATCCGGACCGTCCGCACCCAGGTGGAGATCGGATGGCCGTGGATGCGCACGTCCGGGTGGCCCATGCGGCCAAACTATGACGCCGTCACGTCGCCGCCCGCCGAACCACCGCCTCGAAGAGGCGCCGGTCAGTGTGCTCGTGTGAGGCATGAACACACCGACCAGGCCTGCGCGCGGCCGCCAGCGTGGCGCGTTGATGTTCACTACGAACAGGTTCGCGTCACGCTCACGCCGGGCGCGCTCCGCCGCCCGTGGCCGAGACGCCGCCACCCCCACCAGCTCACCCGTCATCGATGCCGTTTTGCACGGGCGAGCGCCGCCGCACCGCCACGGCGGGAGGGCGCGAACCACGCCGCTACTCCGTCGTCGCCACATACGGCGCCTGCGCATACGCGTACCCCAGCAGCACCCAGCCGTAGATCGCGTAGGACCCGCCGCCGGCCGTCCGGCCGCGCACCTTCGCGTAGCCGAGGTCGACGCGGCCGTTGCGCGCCCCCTCGCGGTCGAACGACGGCAGGGCCAGCCGCTCGGCCGGGCACAGCGACAGCGCCGTCCCCGCCGGCAGGATCGCCTCGACGATGCCGCCGCCCGGCAGCAGCCCGCGGCGCGTGCGCGGCAGGTTCCAGAGCAGGTAGTTGTAGGACGTCGCGGCGCGGCCGTCCGACGCGTAGGTGGCGCCCGGGTTGCCGTAGTTCGACCAGCGCGCGCCGTCGCCGCCCGAGCGCCCGGCGTTGCGCCGGCGCCGTAGCTCGGCGGGCGTCTTGTAGTACATCCGCCGCAGCGCCGGGCCGACGTGCTGCGGGGCGTTGTGCGCGACCCGATCACAGCCCGCGACGGGCGCGCCGTTGCCGTTGCGCGCCGACACCGGCAGCACGCCGACCGGCCGCGCCAGCGCGCTCGCCGGCACGTGCACCGTCGCCTGGCGCACGCGGCAGGGCAGCGCGCAGCCGCCGCGGCGCACGTAGGTGCGCTGGCCGCCGATGCTCAGCGCCTGCAGGCGCAGCAGGCGCAGCTCGCCGGCCCGGCAGCGCGGACGGGTGCCGGGCTCCTCGCCCGTCGCGAGCGCGAAGGGCAGGGGCCGGCCGTCGAACCCCACGGCCGGCGTGTGGGCGCGGTCGCGGACCGCTGCGCACTGTGAGATCAGGGAGGTGCGGAAGGTGGTGTTCGGGGCGCCCCGGCCGACACCCTCACCCGGCGCGACCCCGGCACCGACACCGACACCCGCACCCGCACCCGCACCCGCGAGCGCGAGCACCGCGCAGCTCAGAGGCGCAAGGCCCCGCCGCAGCGCGCCGCGGGTCAGGAGCTCTCGACCGGGGTCGGCGGCGCGGCCGGCGCGGGCTCGGCATGCTGCGGGCTGCTGGACGCCGGCAGCGTCACCTCGAAGCGCGTGCCGTGCGGGCGGCTCGCGCCGTTCATGGCAGGCGACACGATCGTCACGGTGCCGCCGTGCGACTGCGCGACGGCCTGGACGATCGACAGCCCGAGCCCCGACGAGCCGCCGCGGTCGCCGACGCCGCGCACGAAGCGCTCGAACACCCGGTCCTTCAGCTCGGCCGGGATGCCGGGCCCGTCGTCCTCGACCGTCAGGCGCACCTGTCCGTCGACGCGCTCGACCGAGGCCCACACCTGGGTCCCGGGCGGGGTGTGGCGGATCGCGTTCTCGACGAGGTTCAGCGTGAGGCGGTGCAGCTCGTCGCGGGCGCCGTCGACGTACGCGCGGTTGGCGTCGATCGACAGCTCGTGGCCGTCGGCGATCACGCCGAGCTCTCCGGCCGCCTCGACGAGCACCTGGCCGACGTCGGTCGGCGTGTGCGGCGCCTGTCGCGCGGCGTCGTGGCGGGCCAGCAGCAGCAGGTCGGCGACGAGCCGTCGCATGCGCCGCGACGAGCGCAGCGCGGAGTGGGCCGCATCCTGCTGCTCGCCGTCGAGGCTCTCGGCGAGCAGCTCGAGGTTCGCGAGCACGCTCGTCAGCGGGGTGCGCAGCTCGTGCGAGGCGTCGGCGACGAACTCGCGCTGGCGGCGCAGCGCGTCCTCGGTCTCGCTGCGCGAGGCGTCGAGGGCGTGGAGCATGTTGTCCAGCGTGCGGGCCAGCTCGGCGACTTCGTCGTCGGCCTCGACGACGGGGATCGTCTCGGCCGGATCGCGCGTGCGCTCGATCTTTCGCGCCGTCGTGGTCAGGGCGGCGATCGGCGCCATCGCGCGGCGGGCGACCATGAGCCCGGCGAGCAGCGCCAGGCCGGCGCCGCTGAGGACGCCGATGACGAGGAACAGGCGCAGGCTGCCGACGGTCGCGTCGACCGACGCCAGCGGCCGCGCGTACTGCAGGTAGACCGGCACGAACGCGACCGCCTCGTCGTCGTGTGGCAGCTCGCGCGTCTCGACGAGGTAGCCGTCCTGCTCGGCGGTCTTGACGAGCGCGCCGTCGCGGGTCCTGGGCGGGCCGAAGTCCTTCGTGTGCGTCGTGGTGTGCAGCTGCAGGCCGTCGCTGAGCACGAGCCGCACGACGTTGACGCCGTCCTCCCAGTTCGACAGCGACGGCGTGAGGCCGTCCAGCGCGTAGCTGCCCAGCCCGGTGGGCACCACCGCGGAGTACTTGATGCGGGCCTGCGCGAGGTCGGCCGCGTCGCGTACCTCCCGATCGAAGTCCTGGTGCAGACGCTGGGTCGTCAGGCCGCCGACGGCGCCCGCGAACCCGCAGAGGATCACGAGCGTCAGCAGCGCCGATCCACCCGCCAGCCGCCAGCGGATCGGGATCTGCCTAGGCGCGGAGAACGTAGCCTGCGCCGCGGATCGTATGGAGGAGACGCGGCTCATCGCCGGCTTCCAGCTTCCTTCTCAGGTTCGAGACGAACACCTCGATGGTGTTCGTCGTGGCAAAAGGGTCGTAGCCCCACACTTCCTCTAATAGTCGCTGACGCGGCACGACGATGCGCTCGTTGCGCATGAGGTACTCCAGCAGCTCGAACTCGCGCTGGGTCAGCTCGATCTCGCGGCCGTCGCGCAGCACCTCGTGCGTATCGGGGTTGAGCTGCAGGTCGCCGACGACGAGCGACGCGCTGCCGCGCGGGGGGCGCCGGCGCAGCAGCGCGCGCAGGCGGGCGAGCAGCTCCTGGCGCTCGAAGGGCTTGACGAGGTAGTCGTCGGCGCCGGCGTCGAGGCCCTCCACCCGTGCCTCGACGGCGTCACGCGCCGTCAGCATGAGGATCGGAACGTCGCCGCCGTCCTTGCGCAGGGCGCGCGCGACGTCGACGCCGTCGAGCTTGGGCAGCCCCAGGTCGAGGATCACGAGGTCGGGCGTGAACTCGCGTGCGTCCGCGAGCGCCGCCTCGCCGTCGGCGCTGGCGCGGGCCTCGTAGCCCTCCATCCGCAGCGAGCGCAGCAGGACCTGGGCGATCTCCTGGTCATCCTCGACGACGAGAACGCGTGGGGGGCGGTCCGACATGGCTCTCATCAGGGTAGGGCGGCGGCTCAACCCACGGTTAACGGCGATGAGCAGGCGGTCTCCGGCCGTCATCCTCCAGGCCACCCCAGGCAGGAGCGCGACCGGTCGGCGTCGAACATTCAGGACGGCTCGACCATGGCCCCTGCCCGCAACCCCGCACCCCGCCGTTCACCGGCCAAGCCCTCCGCGAAGCGCAATCCGCCCGCGGCGGCGAAGGCCGGTCCCCGCGCCCGCGCGCAGCGCTCGTCGCTCGGCGCCCTCGGGCTGCCGGCCCTCGAGCAGCGCCACATGGACCTCATCGGCCTCGCGCTCGTCGCGCTCGGCGTCTTCCTCGCCTTTCCGCTCTACCTCGACTGGGACGGCGGCGCCGCCGGGCAGGCGGCGACGAGCGGCCTGGCGTACGCCGTCGGCCAGGTGGCGTACGGGGCGCCCGTCACGATCGTCGCCGCCGGCGCGCTCTGCGTCCTGCGACCGGTGCTGCCGACGATGCGCCCGTTCCGCGCGGGCGGTCTGTGTCTCGTCGCGGCCCTGACGCTCATGCTCGCGGCCGGCACCTTCGGCATCGGGCCCGGCGGCGCACGCCACGGCTACTGGGAGGCGCCCTTCTTCGAGCCGCGCGGCGGGATCGTGGGGGACGCGCTGCTGTGGGCCGTGGCCTCGGCCGTCTCGACGATCGGCGCGCACATCCTCGCGCTGTTCCTGCTCGCCGCCGGCGTGCTGCTGCTGACCGGCGCCTCGGTGGCCGGTGTGCTGCGCACGACCGGCTCGGGCCTGGCCGACACGACGCGCGCGCTCGGCCGGGTCGTGCCTCCGGTGCGCCGCGTGCGGCGAGCCGCTCGGGCACCGGAGCCCGGCGAGCCCGAGCCGGCGGGCGACCCCGCCGGCGTCGAGGATCGCTTTGCCGTGCCGGAGCCCGAGGACGGCGAGATGATCGTCCGCGCCACGCACGTCGAGGCGCCGGCCCCGCGTTCGGCGGCGGCGGAGAGGACCGTCGGTCGCCGCGGCTTCTGGTCGGGCGCGACGCGCTTCCCCGACATCTACGGCGAGCCGCTGCCCGAGCCGGCGGACGAGGGCGCCGGGCCGGACACCGGGCCGCAGGAGGAACACGACGACGAGCGTGCGCTCGAGCAGCTCCCGCTCGCCTTCGACGACGGCGACGACGACGACGACCCCGACGGGGCGCAGGAGGCCGGCGCGGACCCCACCGCCGTCATGCCGCGCCGCTCGAGCCGTCCGGTCGCGGCCGAGGACCTCACGCCGCAGGGGCGCCTGCGCGGCGCCGTCACCGACGATCCCGAGTTCCAGTGGCGCCTGCCGAGCATCGACCTGCTCAGGCGGTCGTCGACCGAGCAGCTGCGCCCCGACACGGCGGGCCAGGCGAAGACCGCCGCCCGCCTCGTCGAGGCGCTCGGCCACTTCGGCGTCGAGGCGAAGATCGTCGGCACCGTCGCCGGGCCGCACATCACGCGCTTCGAGCTGCGCCTCGCGCCCGGCATCAAGATGAGCAAGGTCGCCCAGCTCAAGGACGACCTCGCGTACGCGCTCGCCGCGACCGACATCCGCATCCTCGCGCCGATCCCCGGCAAGACCGCGGTCGGCGTCGAGGTCCCCAACGCGCGCCGGCGGATCGTGCAGCTCGGCGACGTCAACCAGGAGGCGCCCGCCGGCTGGTCGCCGTTGACGATCTGGCTGGGCAAGGACGTCGCGGGCAAGGCGATCGGCGCAGACCTCACGAAGATGCCGCACCTGCTGGTCGCCGGCACCACCGGCGCCGGCAAGTCGGCATGCATCAACGCGATGTTGTCGAGCGTCCTGCTGCGCGCCACGCCGCACGAGCTGCGCCTCGTGCTGATCGACCCCAAGCAGGTCGAGCTCAACCACTACGAGTCGATCCCGCACCTGCTCACGCCGGTCATCACGAGCCCGCGGATGGCCGCCAACGCGCTGCAGAACCTCGTGCGCGAGATGGAGCAGCGCTACTCGGTCATGTCGCTGGCCAAGACGCGCTCGCTCATCGAGCTCAACCGCGCGAAGGCCAAGCGCGGCGAGCCGCCGCTGCCCTACATCCTGTGCGTCATCGACGAGCTCGCCGACCTCATGATGGTCGCGCCCGCCGACGTGGAGGATTCGATCATCCGCCTCGCCCAGAAGGCGCGCGCGGTCGGCATCCACCTCGTGCTGGCCACGCAGTCGCCGCGCGTGGACGTCATCACCGGCATGATCAAGGCCAACGTCCCGTCGCGGATCGCCTTCAGCGTCTCCTCGCAGACCGACTCGCGCGTGATCCTCGACGTCAACGGCGCCGAGTCGCTGCTCGGCCAGGGCGACATGCTCTTCTCGCCGGTCGGCTCGTCGCGGCTGCAGCGCATCCAGGGCGCGTACATCGACGAGCCGCAGATCGAGGCGCTGACGACGTTCTGGCGCAAGCAGGGCGAGCCCGAGATGCGCGAGGACCTGCTCGACGAGGTCGTCGCCGAGGAGGAGATGGCCGCCGACGGCCAGGAGGAGGGCTTCAGTCCCGACGAGGATCCGCTGCTGGAGGACGCGATCCGCCTCTGCGTCGACATGGGGACCGCGTCGACGTCGATGCTCCAGCGCCGCCTGCGCCTCGGCTACACGCGGGCGGGACGACTGATCGACATGCTCGAGCGGCGCGGCGTCATCTCGGGATACGAGGGCTCCAAGCCACGGCAGGTGCTCGTGGGCGCCGGCGACGTCGAGCGCGTCATCGCCAACCTGCGCGAGCGCGTGGGCATCGGCGGTGGCGCGGCGCAGCCGGAGGCGCCGCCGGACCCCACCGAGCCGGCGCCGGTCCACGAGTAGCCTCTGGCCGGTGGGGAGCCACTGATGCCGGACATCGGAGAATCGCTGCGCGAGGCCCGCATGCGCGCGCGAATCGACATCGCCGAGATCGAGGCCCAGACGAAGATCCGCGCGAAGTACCTGCGGGCGCTCGAGAACGAGGAATGGGACCTGCTGCCGGGGCCGACGTACGTCAAGAGCTTTCTGCGCACGTACGCCGAGGCGCTGGACCTCGACGCGAAGCTGCTCGTCGACGAGTACAAGCTGCGCCACGAGCGCCTCAGCGAGGTCGAGCTGCAGCCGATCAACGCCGCGGCGCCGGGCCGTGAGCGCCGACGCCCGACGCCGGTTCTGCCGCCGTGGTTCTTCGTCGCGGTGATCGTGGCCGGGCTCGTCTTCGCGCTGTACCTGCTCGGCTCGGGCGACGACGAGCCGAACTCGGCGGCCACGACGCCGTCGCCGCCCGCGAACACGACGACCACCGAGCGCCCGGCCGCGATCACGCCGCCGCCCGCGCCACGGCCGACGCGCGTGCGCCTGCGGATCGACGCCACCGGGCAGGTCAACGTCTGCCTGAAGGCCGGCGATCGTACGCTCGTCAACGGCCAGACCTACGAGGCCGGCCAGCGCACGCCGACCTTCGCCTCCAAGCGCTTCCGGCTGACGCTCGGCAACAACTCGGCGCGCCTGCGCATCAACGGCAAGACGCGCGGCGTCAAGGCGTCCGCCGATCCGATCGGCCTCGAGATCACCCCCGAGCGCGGGCGCCAGCCCCTGTCGGAGAAAGAGCGGCCGCTCTGCGAGCGATGAGCCGGCCGTGAGCGTCCGCGCGGGCATCGTCGTCACCGGCACCGAGGTGCTCACGGGGCGCGTCCTGGACCGCAACGGGCCGTGGCTGTCCGAGCAGCTGCTCGCGCTGGGCGCCGATCCGATCGCGATCGCGGTCGTCGGCGACACGCCCGACGACATCCTGCGCGCCCTGCGCTTCCTCGCCGCCGAGGGCTGCGCGCTGATCTGCACGAGCGGCGGCCTCGGACCGACCGCGGACGATCTGACCGCGGCGGTCGTCGGCGAGTTCCAGCGCCGCGAGATGGTGCTCGACGAGGCGCTGGAGGGGCGCATCGCCGAGATCCTGCGCGCGCTCATGTCGCGCTGGCCGGACCTCGACCCCGATGCCGTCCTGATCTCCAACCGCAAGCAGGCCGTCGTCCCCGCCGGCGCGGAGGTCCTCGAGCCGATCGGCACCGCGCCGGGCCTCGTGGTGACGCCGGCCGAGGGCGAGGGTCCGACGGTCGTCGTGCTGCCGGGCCCGCCGCGCGAGCTGCAGCCGATGTGGCGACAGGCGTTGCAGACCAGCCGCACGCTGCAGGCCGCGCTGCGCGACACGGTCGAGTACCGGCGCGACATGCTGCGCCTGTACGGGATCCCGGAGTCGGAGATCGCCGCGACGCTGCGCGCCGCCGACGACGCCGGGATCGAGCTCGGGCGCCTGGAGATCACGACGTGCCTGCGCCGGGGCGAGGTCGAGGTCGTCACGCGCTACGAGCCCGACGGCGCGCAGGCGTACGCGCGCTTCGCCGCGTTCGTCGCCGAGCGCCACCCCGGCACGCTCTTCTCCGACGACGGCAGCACCGTCGACGAGCAGGTCTTCTCGCTGCTGCGCGGCGATGGCGCGCGTCCCGTCGAGACGATCGCGGTCGCGGAGTCCTGCACCGGCGGCCTGCTGGCGGCCAGGCTGACGGAGCGGCCCGGCTCGTCGGAGTTCGTCCGCGGTGGGCTGGTCGTCTACTCCAACGAGGCCAAGGCGCGGCTCGCGAGCGTCGATCCGGCGCTCATCGAGCGCGCCGGGGCGGTGTCCGAGGAGGTCGCGGCCCAGCTGGCCGACGGCGCGCGCGCCGCGCTCGACGCGGACGTGGGGGTGGGGGTCACGGGGATCGCCGGCCCCGGCGGGGCGACGGAGGGCAAGCCGGTCGGGCTCGTCTGGTTGTCGGTGAGCCATCGCGACGGCCGGCGCGAGACGCGCTCGGTCACGCTGCCGGGCAGCCGCGCCGACGTCCGCGATCGAGCGACCACGGTGGCGCTGCACCTCGTGCGACGGCTGCTGACGAGCACGCCCGCCTGATGCGCCTGTTCATCGCGCTCGCCCTGCCCGCCGAGGTGAGCGCGGAGCTGGCGGCGTGGGCGCAGCGGGCGGCGCCGGCGCACGTGCGGCGCGTGCCCGCCGAGAACCTGCACGTGACGCTTGCCTTCCTCGGCTCGCGCACGGCAGCCGAGGCAGCGTCCGTGCGGTCGCTGCTGCCGGCGATCGCCCGCCCGTTGGAGGCGCTGCAGACCGCCGGTGCCCTATGGCTGCCGCCGCGGCGCCCGGGCGTGCTGACGGTGGGGCTCGAGGCGGACGAGGAGCTGGCGGCGATGCAGGCGGAGCTCGTGCAGGCGGTCGCGGCGGCGATCGCCTTCGAGCCCGAGCAGCGGCGCTTTCGCCCGCACGTCACCGTCGGGCGCGTCGCGCGCGGAGCGCGCGTCGACACCCGCGCGGCGCTGGATCCACCGGTCCCGCTGCTGCGGTTCGCGGCGCGCGGGATCGTCCTGTACCGCTCGCGGACGAGCCCCGACGGCGCGCGCTACGAGCGCCTCGGTGGCACGGCGTTGCGCTGAAGCAGCGCGCTGGCCGTCCCGTCGGTCGCGCGCTAGCCTCGCTGCATGGCGCACGAGAGCCCGGTCGCGCCGCACGACGAGCTGAGCTACCGCGAGCAGGCCCCGCCGGCGGCGCTCGCCCCATGGCTGGCGTGCACCTGGCAGCGCCGTGACGGTGGCCAGGGCCCGGTTCGGGTGATCCCCGACGGCTGCATCGACATCATCTGGACGCAGGGCGCCGGCGCGCACGTGGCCGGCCCGAACACGACCGCCTTCCTCGTCGCGCTCGGCGCCGGGGTGAGCGTCGTCGGCGCCCGGATGCGCCCCGGCGCCGCGCCGTCCCTGCTCGGCGTCGACGCCGCCGCGCTGCGCGACGGGCGCCTGCCGCTGGCCGCGGTCTGGCACGACGACGGGCGTCGCCTGGAGGAGCGCCTCGAAGCGCTGGGCGATGCGGGCCCCGAACGCGCGCAGCTGCTGCGCGACGCCCTCGCCGCGCGGGCGCGGCAGGCCGCAGTCCCCGACGTGCTCGTCGGCGCGGCGGTCGATCGCCTGCGCGATCCGCGCGCACGGGTCGAGACGCTGGCCGGCGACATCGGCGTCAGCGCCCGGCAGCTGCGCCGCCGCTTCGAGGCCGCCGTCGGGTATGGGCCCAAGCGCCTGGCGCGGGTGCTTCGCCTGGAGCGCGCGCTGGACGCCAGCCGCGGCGGCGAGCCGCTCGCGCTCGCCGCGGCCACCGCCGGCTACGCCGACCAGGCGCACTTCGCCCACGAGTGCCGCGCGCTGGCCGGCGTCTCGCCGACGACGCTGCTCGCCTGAGCGGACGGGCGCCTCAGGCGCCGGACAGGCCCGAGGCGTCGAGCCGCACCACGCGCACGCCGCGCGCCTGCGCGAGCTCGAGCATGTCCCGTGTCCCGCCGGGGCCGTCGCCGCCCTTGCCGTCCCACAGCACGACGAGCGTCACGTCGGCGTCCGCCCGCGACAGCGCCGTATGCAGGATCCAGCGGTTGTTGCGCGCCCAGATGCCGTAGTCCTCGCGCGTGCGCAGCCAGGCGGGCAGCTCGGAGGACTGCGACAGGATCTTCGTGTCGAGCCGGTCGGTGAGGGCGCGGAAGCGCTGCATCCAGTCCGGTCCGGCGTCGAGCACGGACGCCGCGGCGAAGCGGTCCTTCGCGATCGCGAGGAGCAGCTGCGTGGGGATCCCGAGCTCCGCGCAGATCTCGTGGAAGAGGATGTCGCCGCCGCTGGCGCCGCCGGCGATCCCCTCGATCGGCTGGTCGGCGGCACGCCGCTGCTCGGCAGCGACGGTTTCGCGGATCAGCGCGGCGGCCGCCGGTTCGCTCGCCGCGGGAAAGCGCGCCTGCGCGCGATCGGGCGCGTCGACGCGGTGCCCGGCGAAGACCAGGACGCGCGGCCGCGGCGGCGCCACGGGCGGCTGCACCGACGCGCCGAGCGCCTCAAGCGCGGCCGTCGCCTGCGGCGCGAACACGCCGAGCCCGAGGTAGAGCCGCAGCTGCCGCGCCGCCGACTCGGCCGGGAAGTGCGGCGCGCCGAGCTCGCTCAGTCGGGCCCGCGCGCGTTCGTAGGCTGCCGCCACGAACGTGGGCTTGCGCTCCGTGAGCAGGGCCAGCTCGGCGCGGCTGAGGTCGGCCCAGACGTCGTGCTCGCCACGTCGCGCGCCGCGGAAGGCCTCGGCGGCGAGCGAGCGGCGCACGGCGGCGACGAGGTCGCAGCGCGTGCGCTCCAGCGCATCGGCCGCGCGCACGGCGTCGTCCTCGGTCTCGTACGGCTCGGCCCACGTCTGCGGGTCGGCGGCCGCGAGCCTGAGCCGCACGGTGACGAGCGCCAGCGCGTTGATGCCCGAGTACCAATGGTTCTGGTCGGCCGAGAACGCGTCGTCGTAATGGCCCAGCGCCGTCTCGAGAAACGGCGACCGCAGCGCGGCGGCAGCGCGTGAGGGGGCGTCCGTCCACTCGGCGACCCAGCGCTCCTTGGCGTTGCGGGCCAGCAGCGCGAGCGCCTCGGCGAACTGGTCGGCGGTCAGCTCCGGCCGGTCGATCACGCGCTCGATCGCGGCCGTCGAGCCCGCCGGATCGGCGAGGCGCTGCAGGACGGTGCCGAGCCGCAGGTCGGCCTGCGGGTCGTCGCGGCGGCGCTCGCGGATCGCCGCCCACGTGGCCCGCGCGTCGATCCACACGCCGAGGCGAAACTGCGCCTCGCCGACGAGCCGCAGCGCGCTCAGGTCCCAGTCGAAGCCCTCGGCCTCCTCGCCGAGCACGGCGAGCATCGGCGCGTCGCCCGCGCGCTCGGCGGCGCGGACGGCTTGGCTGAACTCCGTCGGCACCGGATGGAAGTGGTCGGGGTCGCTGGCCTCGAGCGTCGGCAGCAGCAGGAACACCGGGCTGTCGACGCCCTCGGCGGCAAGCGACTGCGCGACCGCGCGAGACAACGCCTCGGCGGCCGCGGCGGGAGCCTGCTCGTCGTAGACGACATAGCGGTCCGTGCGCAGGTCGAACGGCACGACGTCGGCCCGCGCGCGGATGAGGATCGTCGTGCGCGGCCGCAGCGCGTGCCGGACGCCGAGCTCGTAGTAGACGTTGGCGTTGTGGACCGAGATGTCGGCGATGACGAGGTCGGCGACGAGCAGCCGCTCGAACATGTCGGTGCGGATGTTGCCGGCGCGGACGAGCTCCTCGGTCGTGCGCCCCTCGATCGCGAGGCCTTCGAGCACCGGCCCGATCAGCTCGCGCTCGACGCGGTCGAAGTCGATGCCGCCCTTCGTCCCGAACGGGCGCACGACGAACGCCCTGGTCCTCGCCATCGGGTCTCCGGCCCTCAGGCGAAGCCCTGGAAGTGCGCGTCCTGCACGTCGGCGCCGACCGAGCGGCCGATCTCCTGCAGCTGGGCCATGTGCTTCGTGGAGTCCAGCCGCTGGACGTCGCGGGCCGCGACGTGGTCCAGGCCGCGATCGGCGAGCCACTGCGGCGACAGCTCGGCGTTGTAGCGCAGGTAGCTGAAGAGCTTGGGGTCGGCGGGCCCGCTCGCGCCGACCAGGTCGCCGAGCTCGCGGTCGAGGCGATCGCCATGGCGGCAGTCGCCGAAGACGCGGCACAGCATGTCCTGCTCGTTGAGCGCCGCGAACATCAGCGCGGAGGGGACCGACGTGGCGTTGTAGACGAGGTTCATGTCGTGGGGGTCGAGGTCGGCGTTGGCCTTCGGGCTCGTGCCCGTGCCGATCGACACGAGCAGCATGCGGTCCGGCCCCGCCGGCCAGCTCAGCCGGTAGGCGTCGACCGTCGCCATCAAGAACAGCAGGAACGCCGGATTGTTGTAGACGGTGACGCCGCCGTCGACGAACACGAACGGCTCCGCCGCGCCGACGTCGACGACCTCCGGCGGGAAGAACGTCGGCGCCGCGGTGCTCGCGCGCACGAGCTGCCACAGCGGCAGGTCGAGGTTGCAGGAGGCGCGTGCCCGGTCGTTGTAGTGCGCGGCCGGGTTGTTCGTCAGCGGCCACGGCGAGTCGGTGGAGGCGTTGCGCATGACGATGAGCAGGAGCGTGCGCAGCTCGTCGGCGCCCAGCGTCGTGTGCTCGCCGAGCTCGCGCTTGAGGCGGTCCGCCAGCTTCTCGTCCTCGAACTTCGTGCGAAAGCGGCGCAGCAGGCTCGCCTTGTCGAACATCTCCTCGCCGCTCTGCTCGTAGAACGTGCGGATCCGGTCGACGCGCATGCCCAGGGCCAGGCACGTGGCGATGATCGCGCCGGTGCTCGTGCCGCCGACGTAGTCGAAGTAGTCGGCGAGCACGAAGCTGTCGTCGCGGCCGCGCCGGCGCTGCAGCGTGCGCTCGACCTCGGCGAGCACCTCGATCGTGATCAGCCCGCGGATCCCGCCGCCGTCGAGCGCGAGCAGCTTGCGTGGCTCATGTCCGTCCGGCGCCGGCACACCCGCCTCCTGCGTTGGGGCCACCATCCTCGCGCCTGGAGCGGGCAGGTCAAGTGCGGCGATGGACCGACGCCGGCACGGCCGTTTCCTACAAGACATCCGCCGCCGAGTGCGCGAGCATGCTCCTCACGATGAGCACGAGCGAGCTGCAGACGATCCCCAACATCGGCCCGGCGGTCGCGCGCAAGCTCGAGCGCCTGGACATCGCGCGCATCGACGACCTGCGTGGGCGCGACGCGGAGGAGCTCTTCGAGCGCCTCTGCGCGCTCGACGCGCAGCGCCACGACCCGTGCCTGCTCGACACGTTCGTGGCCGCGGTCGACTACGCCAACGGCGCGGCCCCGCGGCCCTGGTGGGAGTACAGCCGCGAGCGCAAGGCGAGAGCCCGTGCCTGAGGGCGCCGGACCGATGCTGCTGGGCTGGGTGATCGTCTACGTCGACGACCCGCCGGCCGCGCGCGACTTCTACATGGAGGCCTTCGGCCTGCAGGGCGGCTTCGCCGTGCCGTCGGGGACCTACGCCGAGCTGGACACGGGTCCCACGACGCTCGCCTTCGCCGCCTACGCGCTGGGCGAGTCCAACTTCCCGGGCGGCGTGCGCCGCGCCATGGCCGACGGCCAGCCTCCGAACATGGAGATCGCGCTCGTCGCCGAGGACGTCGAGGGCGCCTACGAACGGGCGCTCGCGGCAGGCTGCAGCTCGCTCGCCGCGCCGGCGGACAAGCCCCAGGGCCAGCGCGTCGCCTACGTCCGAGATCCCTTCGGGACACTCGTCGAGCTCGCCACGCCGCTGTAGGAGTGGCACCGGCCGGGCTTGTGAGGGCACCCTAAGCCGCTATAAGGTTCCCCTAACTTCAAAGGCGGGGGAAGGTGGACATGCGGCTCAAGCTGGTTCTGTCGGTCCTGGTGGTCGTGGGCGCGCTCGTCGCCGGCTGCGGCGGCGACGGCGAAGACGGATCCTCCGTGTCAGACGAGCGCAAGGCCGCGGTGGCCGAGCGCTACGCCGACATCGTCCATACCGCGTACGGCGCGTCGATCGCCGGCGCGGAGAAGATGCGCGACTCGATCGACGCCTTCCTCGACGACCCGAGCCAGGCGCGGCTGTCGTCGGCGCGCAAGGCCTGGATCGATGCGCGCGACGACTACGTCGTCACGGAGGCCTTCCGCTTCTACGGCGGGCCGATCGACGACCCGAAGACCGGCCCCGAGGGGCTCCTGAACGCCTGGCCGATGGACGAGGCCTACGTCGACTACGTCGCAGGCGACGCGCGCGCGGGCATCGTCAACGACCGCGCCGCGTACCCGGAGATCACCGAGGACGTGATCGTCGAGGGCAACGAGAAGGGCGGCGAGACGAACATCTCCTCGGGCTGGCACGCGATCGAGTTCCTGCTCTGGGGCCAGGACCGCTCGAAGGACGGGCCCGGCGCGCGCCCGGCCGGCGACTACACGACGGCGCGCAACGCGCGGCGCCGCGCGACCTACCTGCGGCTCACCACGGATCGCCTGCTCAGCGACCTGGGCGGCCTGCAGACGGCGTGGGCGCCCAACGGCGGCGCCTACCGCGCGAACTTCCTCGACGACCCCGACGCAGCGCTGACGAAGATCTTCCGCGGAATCGGCGCGCTCAGCTCCCACGAGCTCGCCGGCGAGCGGATGGCCGTCGCGTTCGAGAGCTCAGACCAGGAGGACGAGCACTCCTGCTTCAGCGACAACACGAACACCGACGTCGTCAACGACCTGAAGGGGATCCGGATGGTCTACACCGGCGACGGGCCGAGCGGCAACGCCCCCGGCGACGCGAGCCTGGCGTCGCTCGTGGCCGAGGCCGATTCGGACCTGAACAAGGACGTGGGCGAGGCCCTCGACGCGTCCCTTGCCAAGGCGCAGGCGTTCCCGGCGACGTTCGAGGCGATGATCGCGGCGCCGGCGGGCTCGCCGGAGAACGACGCGATCAAGGAGGCGATCGAGTCGATCGAGGCGCAGAGCGAGCTGCTCGAGAGGGCGGCCAAGGCGCTCGACGTCAAGGTGAGCTTCGAGGGGTAGTGCGTCGTCCCGTACGTCCGCTTGCGCTTGGGGGGCGGTGGTGCACCAGGTGATACGACGGGCCGCACCCGGGCTCGCCGCCTGCCTGCTGCTCGCTGCATCGGCAGCGGGCTGCGGCGGCGCCGGTGATCGTGGCGCCGGCGGCGCCGATCGCGCGAAGTCGGGCGGCGAGGCAACGGTCGACGACGCCACCGGCTTCGCGTTCGCGCTCGCGCTGGAGACCCTGCCCAGCAAGGAGCGCCGGGCGTTCGCGGTCGGCAACAGCTTCTTCAACCGCAACTGGGTCCGGGCGCCGGCGTCGACGACGGGACGCGACGGCCTGGGACCGACCTTCAACGCGCAGTCGTGCTCGTCGTGTCATCTGCACGACGGGCGCGGCCGGCCGCCGGCCGGCGACCGCGACCCCGAGCGCGGCCTGCTGCTGCGTCTCAGCGTCGGCGATCCGCCCCGGCCCGTGCGGCTGTACGGATCGCAGCTGCAGGACCGCGCGATCGCGGGGGTTCCCGCCGAGGGCCGCATCCGCATCAGGCGCACCCCGCAGCGCGGGCGCTATGGCGACGGGACCCCGTTCACCCTGCTCGCGCCGCACTACAGCGTCGCCGACGGCGCCTACGGACCGCTGCCGAGAAACGCGCAGATCAGCCCGCGGGTGGCGCCCGGCGTGTTCGGCGTCGGCCTGCTGGAGGCCGTGCCGGAGCGCACGATCGTCGACCGCGCCGATCCGGGCGACGAGGACGGCGACGGGATCTCCGGGCGCGCCAACCGCGTCGCGGACGCGCGCACCCGTACGACCGGCGCGCTCGGTCGCTTCGGCTGGAAGGCCAACGTGCCGACCGTCGAGCAGCAGAACGCCGGCGCGTTCAACGGCGACATCGGCATCACGTCGCCGATCTTCCGCGACGAGAACTGCCCGTCCGGCCAGCGCTCCTGCACGCGCGCGAAGACCGGGGGCGCGCAGGAGATCGACGCGCAGAAGCTCGCGCGGGTGACGTTCTACACGCGCACGCTGGCCGTGCCGGCGCGGCGCGACGTCGGCAAACGCGCGACCGACGCCGGCGAGCGCATCTTCGGCCGGCTCGGCTGCGACTCCTGCCACCTGCCGGAGCTGCGCACCGGCGACAGCGACGTCGAGGGTCTCAGCGACCAGCTCATCCGGCCCTACACCGACCTGCTGGTGCACGACATGGGGCCGGGGCTCGCCGACGGTCGCCCCGACGGCCTCGCCTCGGGGTCGGAGTGGCGCACGGCGCCGCTGTGGGGCATCGGCCTCGTCTCCGTCGTCAACGGCCACACGCGCTTCCTGCACGACGGCCGCGCCCGCAGCCTGACCGAAGCGATCCTCTGGCACGGCGGCGAGGCGCACCCCGCGCGCGAGCGCTTCCGCACGCTCCCCGCGCGCGAGCGGCGCCAGCTCGTCGCGTTCCTCGAGTCGCTGTAGTCAGGCGACGACCGCCGGCGCGGGGCGGCCGTGCACGAGGCGCTCGAGCGTGATCGTCTCGGCGGCGAACGCCGCGTCCCAGGAGCAGCGCTTGCCCAGCGCTTCGGCCGCCGCCTCGGCGGGGCGCGCCGCGCCTCGATGACCGCCGACTCACGCGGCACGGCTGGCCTCGCGCGTGGCCTGCGCCGGCTCGAGCGCGCGGCGGTAGCCGTCGCCGAGGCGCTGCAGCGAGCGTTCCCAGGTCCGCTCGCCGACGGCGCGCAGCGCGTTGGCCGCAAGCCACTCACGCTGGGCGGGCGCCGCGGCGAGCGCGACCACCGCGCCGGCGAGGGCGTCCACGTCGGCGGGGCACAGGCGCCCGGTGATCTCGTCGGTGACGATGCTCGTCGGGCCGCCCTCGCCGACGGCGACGATCGGCAGCCCGCTCGCCTGGGCTTCGAGCAGCACCTGCCCGAACGTGTCGGTGCGGCTGGCGAAGAGGAAGATGTCCGCGCTCGCGTACGCCGCGGCGAGCGCGTCTCCCTCCAGCCAGCCGAGGAACGTCGCGTGCTCGCCGAGGCGTGCTCGCAACAGGTGCTCCTCGGGTCCGCCGCCGGCGAGGACGAGGTGCAGGCGCGGGTCGCGCTCCCGTGCCCGCAGGAACGCCTTGGCGAGCATGTCGGCGCCCTTCTCGCGGGTCAGCCTGCCCGCGTACAGCACGCTGATCTCGCCCGGCAGCAGGCTCTCGTCGCGCCGGTCGGGGGAGAATCGGGCGAGGTCGACGCCGCGGTCCCAGCGGCCGATGCGCTCGTCCGCGATGCCCATCTCGCGCAGGACGGAGTCCGACGTGACGCTCGGCGAGAGCACCCGGTCGCACTGCCCGTAGAACGCGGCGATCGCGAGATGCGCCGCGGCCTCCAGGCGCGGGTCCTGCGTGCGCAGGCCCGCGTAGGCGGCGAGCTCGGTGTGGTAGCTGCCGAGGATCGGCACCCCCATCGCCCGGGCGATGAGCGCCGCGGCGGCGCCCGACGGACCGGGGGAGCAGAGGTGGACGAGGTCGTAGCGCCCGTCGGCGAGCGTCTCGACGATCGCCGGCAGGCTGGGGACACCGACCTTCAGGCCCGCGTAGAACGGGATGTCGATCTCGGCAACGGCGCTCAGCCGGCGGTCGACGTTGTGGTCGGTGCCGACGACCTCGACCTCGAAGCCGGGCACGCCGCGGTCGCGCAGCTCGTCGAGCGTGTGCGTCACGCCGTGCATGCCGCCGACGGCGTCGGCGACGAGCGCGACGCGCAGCGGCTCGCCCTCGCGGCGGGCGAGCTTGGCCTTCTCGCGACCGAGGAAGGCCGCGGCCGGGGCGTACGGGATCGCCGCGAGGCACGCGTCGAACAGCGCGGTCGCCGTCCGTGCGAGATCCAGCCCGCCGGGCGGGGCCGCGGCGACCTCCGCGACGGCCTGCGCGAGCTTGCGCTCGTGCACGCGCTTGGCGCGGCGATACAGGTCGGCGTGGAAGAAGTCGTCGCGCTGCAGGAGGGCGAGCAGCTCGGCCTCCTCCATGTCGAGCTCGACCGCCGACAGCCAGGCGCGCAGCAGCGCACGCGCGTCGTCGGCGCACAGGCCGGTGTCGGCGTGGCTCGAGCGCGCGTCGCCTTCGCGCATGAGGCGCTGCACCATCGTGAAGATCGCGGCCGGATCGGGCGCGTCGCCGTCGGGCGCGCCGCGCCCCAGCGCCCGCGTGGCGATCGCCATCGCCGCGTGCGCCCACTTCGCGGCGCTGCCGTGCTCGCCGACCGGCGCGGCGTCGCCGGCGGCGACGTGATCGAGGAACTCTTTCCACGTCGCGCAGTGCGGCGCGCGGGTGGAGGTGCGGCCGATGTCGACGCCGGCGTGGTCGTCGGAGCCGCCGACGCCGGTGCCGCCGTGGGTCTCGATATAGACCTCGGCGGGCGAGTTCAGCTCCGGTGCGCGCGAGCCGTTGCGGGTCTCCCATATGGGAAACAGCTGCGCGAGGCGGCGGCGGTGGCGCGGCAGCAGCGGCGCCTCGACGGCATAGAACGGGTGCGCCAGCGCGCAGGTTATGCCGCGTGCGGAAAGCTCTTCGGCGACGGCCTCCACGTCGCCGGCGAGCGCCTGCAGGCGCTCGTGGTCCTGCCGGGTGATCCCCCAGCACAGGATGTGCACGGCCTGCGGCTCACCGCGGAACCACGCCGTGAGCTCCTCGGAGACGAACGCGTCGTCGTAGCGCTCGGCGAGCTCCAGCGCACCGTCGATCGTGTCGTGATCGGTGATCGTCACGAAGCTCATCCCGCGCCGCTTGGCGAGGTCGTAGACCTCCTGCGGGGGCGTGGCGCACTCGGGGAGCCCGAGGGCGCGCTGAACGCCGAGCCTTGATACCGCCGAGGCGGTGGAGTGGCAGTGCAGGTCGACCCGGCTGGCCGTCGTGGGGGTCATCGTTGCTCCCTCTCTCGTTTCTGGTTCGCCATGCAATCTGGCCTGCAAGCGGCGGGTTTTCGTGAACGACCTGAGACCAGCCGGTGACCTTCGTGTGAACGTCGCGGGCCGCGCCGGCCGCGCGGCGAAGCTCCGGCGCATGACGGCCGACACCGCCACGCTGCCCGACGGCCTCGTGCTGTCACGTGCCGCACTGCGCGTGCAGATCACGCGCCGGCCCTTCGCCATCGACGTGCGGCGCGAGGGGCGACGGCTGATTGGCGGCCTCGGAATCTGGTGTGCCGACGGCGAGATCGCCGACCAGTTCATCCGCTTCACCGAAGGCGTCAAGGCCCGCGAGCGGCTGGAGCTGCCCGAGCGGGCCGTCTCCGCCACGCCGGCCGAGGCGCTCGCCGACGGCGCCGAGCTCGCGCTGCGCTTCGACAGCGGGCGCCGGGGCAGCCTGCGGATCACCCTGCCCGTCGACGAGACCGTCGTCCTCGAGCTCGAGATCGACGGCGCGCCGCTGCGCCAGGCGGCGTACTGGGACGCTCGCGCCGAGGAGCACTTCGCCGGGCTCGGCGCGCGCCACACGCTGCGCGTCGACCACGCCGGCCGCCGCGTCCAGCTCGGCGCCGACCGTGCCTACACCGGCCCGGACTGCCCCGCGGACATGCTCGCCATCGGCGGCATCCCGCAGGGCGACTACGCGCCGGCGCCGTGGCTGCAGTCCTCGCGCGGCTACGCGCTGCACGTGCGCGGACACGGCAACGGGATGCGCTTCGACCTCGACTCCGAGCACACGGCGGTGTCGGCGCGCAGCGCCGCCGGTCCGCTGCGGATCGAGCTGCTCACCCACGCGACGCCGGCGGCGCGCCTGCGGCGCCATCTGCACGCCACCGGCCTTCCGCCGGTCCTGCCCGAGTGGGGCTACGGCTTCTGGAAGTCGCGCGACGTCTACGGCCATCAGACGGAGGTCGAGGACGACTTCCGCGGCTGCGCCGAGCACGGCGTCCCGCTCGACGCGCTCGTGCTCGACTCGCCGTGGGAGACGCAGTACAACACGTGGATCCCCAACCCGCACCAGTTTCCGGACTTCGCGGGGATGGTGCGCACGTTCCGCGACGCCGGCGTGCGGACCGTGGCCTGGATCACACCGTGGGTGAACCTCGACTCCTCCGAGGGCCAGACGCCGCCGGACCCGCAGTCCCGCGCCCTGCACCGCGCGCCGGCCTCGAACTACGCCGAGGGCCTCGACGGCGGCCACTATCTCCGCGGGGCCGATGGCGAGGCGTTCGTCGCGCGCTGGTGGATGGGCACCGGCTCGCCGGTCGACTTCACCTCCGCCGCCGCCGAGACGTGGTGGCGCGAGCAGGCCAAGGGGGCGCTCGAGCTCGGCATCGAGGGCATCAAGGCCGACGACGGGGAGGGCTACTACTTCCCCGATGACGTGCGCTTCGCCGACGGCAGCACCGCAGCGAGCTCGGCCTGGCGCGTCGGCGGCCTCTACCGGCGGTCGATGCAGCGCGCCCTCGACGAGGTCCATCCGGGCCGCGGAGTGCTCTTCGGCCGCAGCGGCTGGACCGGCCAGCAGGCGACGGGGATGCTCTGGGGTGGCGACCAGGCGTCGGACTTCTGGTCGCTGCGCGTGCTCGTGGCGGCCTCGATCAGCGCCGCCGCGTCGGGCTTCAGCAACTGGTCGCACGACGTCGGCGGCTACCTCGGGCACCGCCTGGTCGAGCGCTGCGCGCCCGAGCTGCTCGTGCGCTGGGCACAGCTGGGCTGCTTCACGCCGCTCATGCAGGCGCACGGGCGGATGGTCCAGGAGCCGTGGACCTACGACGAGCGCACGCTGAGCATCTACCGCTCCTACGTCCTGCTGCACGAGCGGCTCGTGCCGTACATCCGCGCCGCCGCCGCGACCGCTGCGCGCAGCGGGCTGCCGATCATCCGCCCCCTGCACCTCGCCGAGCCCGACGGCGACCACGGCTGGACGGTGGCCGACGCATACGGCTTCGGCCCCGCGCTGTGGGTGGCTCCGGTGCTCGACGAGGGCGCGCGCGAACGTGAGGTCGTGCTGCCACGCGGAGACTGGATCGAGGCATGGTCGGGTGAGCGCGTGCGGGGCGGGCACGAGGTCCTGGTGCCGGCACCGCGCAACACCATCCCGGTCTGGGTCCGCAGTGGCTCGATCGTCGTGACGTACCCCGCCACGCACGTCGCGGCGGGGCTGGGGGACACCGCCGAGCACGAGCGCCCGCTGGAGGCGACCCTGTGGGGCGAGCCCCGGCTCGGGCACGCGGCGGTGCGGCTGGCCGACGGCACGAAGATCGGCTGGCGGCGCGGGCGCTGGTCGGTCGATCGCGCCCGTGACGTGAGCTTCCGCGAGCGCTGAGCGGCGATCGCGGCAGGCGACGACGGTTCGGCCGCCGCGGCAGGCGCGGGCGTCGGCGGCGCGGCTGAAGCCCGGTCCTCGAGGCGCGCGTTCATCGCGTTGGTCCGCCGACCCGCAGCGGCGCCAAGGTTGCCGCTGCGGGCCGCACGGACCGTGCGTGCTGTGTGTCCGGCGCGGACGTCGGGCCGGTCGCCGCGCCGGCGTCATCGTGGCGCCCCCGCTGGCTGCGCGAGTGAACTTCGTGAGAAAACGCGGATGAGGAGCGCTCGCTGGCGCCGGCCGTGCGGCGGCGGCGGCGTCCGGAGGGTCGGATCAGTCGCCACCGGCGCCGAGCCCGACGACGGGTCGTGGGTCCGCGACGCGATCGCGCCGTGCGCGTCAGCGCTCCTTCTTGAACGGGCCGGTGATCGCGAACACGTGGCCCGGCAGGCTCGTAGACGAAGCCCGGCGTCGACGGGACCGGGTAGGGCTCGCCGCCGCCGATCTCGTGGTTGCAGATCAGCACGCTGCCCTTGCCGGCGTGGCGCACGAAGCAGGCCGTGCCATCCGGATCGGACGGCGTCGGCTCGCCGCTGTCCAGACGGGTCACGCCGGACTGCGCGACGATCGTGTAGCTGAACCCGGCCGGCAGGGACAGCAGCCCGGCGGGATCGTCGACGAGCGGTCCGTAGCCCGCGCCGCGCGTGCGCGAGGCCGGCGCGGCGGCGTTGGCGGGGGACGCTCCCGCGCCGAAGAGGCCGCCGAAGTCGCCGGCGAGGGCGATGCCCACGCCGGCGGCGGAACGGGTCAGGACCGACCGCCGCGAGATGCCATCTGCCTCGGTCTGGCCGGGGCCGCGATCGGCGTCGGCGCGCGGGGGTGACGTCGTGCTCATGCAATCCTCCGGGAGCTGGGTGAACGGCTGGCCGCGCAGGATTGCGGGGCCCGCGCCGGTGCGGGTGACGGATCTGTGAACGCCGGCGGCAGGGTCGCCAGGGCTTCACGTCGCGGCCGGGCGCCTTCATCCGGTTCGTGCGCCGTTCACACCTTGTTCACGCGGCGATCACGACCGCATAACGCGCCTCGGCTCGATCGGCGCAAGCCTCGGCGGTCATGAAGGCCATCGGAGCTGACTTCGTCCGCGTCGGCGAGCTCGAGATCCGGCCGGGAGAGGGGCTGGCGCTCGCCGGCGGTCGTGCGCTGACGCTCTCGGTGCGGGAGTTCGACCTGCTCGTGGCCCTGGCACGTCAGGCGGGGCGGATCGTCTCTCGCGAGGAGCTCTACCGCCAGGCGTGGGGCGCCACGCTGCGCTGCGGCGATCGCTCCTGCGACGTCTACATCCACAAGCTGCGAGCCAAGCTCGAGCGGGCGCTCCCCGACCAGCGGTTCATCCACACCCACGTCGGGTTCGGCTATCGGCTCGATCCCGGGGCTTCACATCCTTTTCACACCACGAGCACCGGCCGGTAACAGGATGGGGCCGTGCCCCTGCGACGGTCGGCGCTGCTATGGGAACACTCACAGGAGGACACACCTTGAAGCTCCATCGGTTCGGCGCGGTCGTCGTCGTCATGAGCGCACTCGCGTTCGGCGTCGCGGCCTGCGGGGACGACGAGAAGGACTCGGGCAGCACCGGCGGCACCGATACCGGAGCCGTCAGTGAGGATCTGAGCGGCTCGATCCGGATCGACGGCTCGTCGACGGTGGAGCCGGTCGCGCAGGCGGCCGTCGAGCTGTTCGCAGAGCAGGCGCCGGACGTCGACATCAGCGTCGGCGGCGTCGGCACGGGCGACGGATTCGAGAAGTTCTGCCGCGGCGAGCTGCAGATCGCCGACGCCTCGCGCGGGATCGAGAAGGATGAGTACGACGCCTGCAAGAAGGCGAACATCACGCCGGTCGAGGTCCAGGTCGGCATCGACGGCCTGTCGGTCGTCACCAACAGGGACCTCGCCATTCCCGACGACTGCATCACGACGGCGAACCTCAAGAAGCTGCTCGACCCGAAGTCGAAGATCACCAACTACAAGCAGCTGGGGGCCGGCTTCCCGGACCAGAAGGTGTCGTTCTTCACGCCGGGCACGGAATCGGGCACCTATGACTTCTTCACGGAGACGGTGCTCGAGACTGACGCCGAGCAGCGCACGAAGGACGTCCAGACGTCGTCGGACGACAACCAGATCGTCACCGGCATCGAGGGCACCGAGGGTGCGCTGGGCTACGTCGGCTTCGCCTTCGCGGACTCGCAGAAGGACAAGCTGAAGATCCTCGCCGTGGACGGCGGCAAGGGCTGCGTCAAGCCGGAGATCGCGTCGATCGCCGACAACAGCTACGCGCCGCTGTCGCGACCGCTGTTCATGTACCCGACGACCGAGACCGCGGCCAAGCCCGAGGTCAAGGGGTTCATCCAGTTCATCCTCGACAACAACGACAAGGTCAACGAGGCGGCCGACTACGTGCCGCTCACCGAGGACCTGCTCACGCAGGCGAACGCCAATCTCGAGGGCGCGACGCCCGTCGAGGCGCCGCAAGGAGTAAGCGCCGATGCGCGGCGGAACAGAGATGTCGGCGCGTCCCGGCGCCGGGTCGGTCTCACTGACCCGGACCCGGACGCGCCGTTCGGTCGGCGAGCAGGCCGTCAAGGTCCTGCTCGCCGCCGCCGCCGTTCTGTCGGTCCTCACGACGGCCGGCATCGTCATCACGCTCCTGACGGAGTCATCGAAGTTCTTCGGCGAGATCCCGTTCGCCGACTTCTTCTTCGGCACCGAGTGGTCGCCGCTGTCGGGGGGTGACTCCACCTCCTTCGGCGTCCTGCCGCTCGTCTGGAGCACGCTGTATCTGACGTTCATCGGGCTGTTGGTCGCCATCCCGCTCGGGCTCGGCGTCGGCGTCTATCTCGCCGAGTACGCGTCGCCGCGGGTGCGCAAGATCCTCAAGCCGATCGTCGAGGTGCTCGCGGGCGTGCCGACGATCGTCTTCGGCTACTTCGCGCTGACGTTCTTCACCCCGCTGCTGCAGGACGTGGGTGTCAACGTGCAGATCTTCAACGGTCTGTCGGGCGGCATCATCCTCGGCATCCTCGTGCTGCCGACGATCGCGTCGGTCAGCGAGGACGCGCTCTCGGCCGTGCCGCAGTCGCTGCGCGAGGGCGCGTTCGGGCTCGGCGCCGCCAAGTGGCAGGTCGTCGTGCGGGTCGTCTTCCCGGCCGCGCTGTCCGGCGTCGTCGCGGCGCTCGTGCTCGGGGCGTCGCGGGCGATCGGCGAGACCGTGGTCATCCTCCTGGCCAGCGGCAACAACCCGAACCTCACCTTCGATCTCGGGGTCGCCCACCAGAACATGGCGGCCTTCATCGCGACCGTCGCGCGCTCCGACGTCTCGGCGGGCAGCGTCGCCTACGCCACGATCTTCGCGGTCGGCACGACGCTCTTCGTCATGACCTTCGCGCTGAACCTCGTCGCGATTCGCTTCGTGCGCAAGTACAGGCAGGTGTACGAGTAGCCATGACCACCGCCGTCCCCGAATCCGCTGTGACCCGACGTGTCGTCGAGCAGGCGTCCAGCGGCCAGCGCACGCGCGACCTGCTCTTTCGCGCCGGCCTGCTGCTGTGCCTGTTCATCACCGTCCTGTTTCTCGGCGTGCTCATCATCGACGTCGCGATCGACGGGGTGCCGCTGCTGACGCCCGAGTTCATCACGAACTTCCCGTCGCGCCTGGACCCCGGCCGCTCGGGCGTGCGTCCCGCGCTCATCGGGACGCTCTACCTCGCCGTGTTGTGCGCGGCGTTCATCGTGCCGGTCGGCGTCGCCGCCGCCGTCTACCTGGAGGAGTACGCCGACCCCAACCGCTGGTGGAACCGCATCATCGAGGTCAACATCCAGAACCTCGCCTCGGTCCCGTCGGTCGTGTACGGGATCCTCGGCCTCGCGTTCATCGTCCGCGGCCCGGTCGACATCTGGGGGCTCGGGCAGGGCTCGCCGACGCTGCTCGCCGGCGCCCTCACGCTCGGGCTGCTCGTGCTGCCCGTCGTGATCATCGTCTCGCGCGAGGCGCTGCGGGCGGTGCCGCCGTCGATCCGCGAGGGGTCGCTGGCACTGGGGGCGACGAAGTGGCAGACGATCTGGAAGCAGGTCCTCCCGGGCGCGCTGGCGGGGATCGCGACGGGCGTCATCCTCGCGCTGTCGCGGGCGATCGGCGAGACGGCGCCGCTCATCCTCGTCGGCGCGACGGCCTTCCGCCTCTCGGACCCGACGATCGACGGTCCGTTCTCCGCGCTGCCGATCGCGATCTTCGGCGCCGCCGGCGAGCCGCGCGAGGAGTTTCAGATCCTCGCCGCCGGAGCCATCGTGGTGCTGCTGATCGTGCTGCTGCTCATGAACTCGATGGCGATCTACCTGCGCAACCGCTTCGAGCAGAAGTGGTGACCCGCATGACGAGACCTTCGCAAACCCAGCGATGACGACCACAGGTGATGACATGGACGCGACGCAACCCGAATCCCCCGCACAGCCGCGTCCCGGCGTGAGGGCCAACGCCGGTCTGCCGAGCCCGGTCGCGCGGCCGGAGTCCGAGGCCGCATCGGCGACGCCGCGCGAGGCGATCTTCACGCTGCGCGACGTCCAGGTGTCCTACGGCGGCGTGCCGGCGGTGGAGGACGTGACCTTCGAGCTCGGCAAGAACCACATCACGGCGTTCATCGGCCCGTCGGGCTGCGGCAAGTCGACGCTGCTGCGCTGCCTGAACCGGATGAACGACCTGATCCCGAGCGCGAGCGTGAGCGGCAGCGTGCGCTATCACGACCAGGATCTCTACGCGCGCCGACATCGACCCCGTCCAGGTGCGCAAGCGGATCGGCATGGTCTTCCAGAAGCCCAACCCGTTTCCGAAGTCGATCTACGAGAACATCGCGTTCGGTCCGCGCGTGCTGGGCATGAAGGGCGACATGGACGAGATCGTCGAGACCGCGCTGCGCAAGGGCGCGCTCTGGGACGAGGTCAAGGACCGCCTGAAGACCAACGCCTTCGGGATGTCGGGCGGCCAGCAGCAACGGCTGTGCATCGCGCGCACCATGGCCGTCGAGCCCGACGTGATCCTCATGGACGAGCCCTGCTCGGCGCTGGATCCGATCTCGACCGGCGCGATCGAGGAGCTCATGCTCGAGCTCAAGCAGAACTACTCGATCGTCATCGTCACGCACAACATGCAGCAGGCCGCGCGGGTGTCGGACATGACCGCCTTCTACAACGTCGACAAGCTCGAGGCCGGCAAGCGCGTCGGCAAGCTCGTCGAGTTCGCGCCGACGGAGAAGATCTTCACGGCTCCCGACGACCCCCGGACCGAGGAGTACGTCACCGGGAAGTTCGGCTGATGGCGCCCGTGCCCGGCGGGGCTCGAGCACCAGCGCAGTCACTTCCAGCAGCAGCTGGCCGAGCTCGAGGCGAGCGCGCTCGGCGGCCTGGACCTCGTGTGCGGCCAGATGGACCGCGTGATCGAGGCCCTGGAGCACCAGGACGTCGAGCTCGCCCAGTTCGTCATCGCCGACGACGACCGGCTCGACGGCCGCTACCTGGAGGTGCATCAGGGGATCCTGTCGCTGCTGGCGCTGCAGGCGCCGGTGGCCGGAGACCTGCGGCTCGTCGCCGCGCTGCTGCACCTCATCAAGCACGTCGAGCGGATGGGCGACCAGTGCGTCAACGTCGCCAAGCTCATCCCGCTCACCGGCCATGAGCCGCCCGTCCGCGACGAGATCCTCGCCAGGGTCGTGCAGATGGGCCTGGCGGCGCGCGCGGAGGTCGTGCAGTGCAAGCGGGCCTTCGCCGACCGCAACGTGGCGATGGCGGAGGACCTCGTCGAGCGCGACCGCGACGTCAACCGGCTCAACCGCGAGGTGTTCCGGCTCGCCGTCGAGGTCGGCGACGACCTCGACACGCGCGAGTGGGCGATGACGATGATCCTCGTGGCTCGGGCGTTCGAGCGCGTGGGGGACAACGCCGTCGACATCGGCGAGCAGACGGCGTTCGTGGTGACGGGGCTGTTTCGCGAGTTCACGAACGCGACGCACGCCGGGCGCAGCTGACCGCGCTGCAGGCTCGACGGTCGATCGCCCGCTTGTAACGCCGGGGCCGCCGGCGCGACGATGTCACCGTCGACCCCAACGAGAGGAGAGTGCCGTGGCCGGTGTTGAAACGCGCGACTTCGAGTCGCCTGACGAGACACGGACGCCCGACAAGACGCAGGTGGACGTGGTGCGCATCGGCGCGACGACCGCCGCACGGCTCACGTTCGAGCCCGGGTGGCGGTGGTCGGAATGCGTCAAGCCCGTCGCCGGGACCGAGAGCTGCCAGGCACGCCACATCGGCGTTGCCCACTCCGGCCGGATCGCGGTCAAGCACGAGGACGGAACCGAGGTGGAGATCGGCCCGGGCGAGGCGTACGTCATCGAACCCGGTCACGACGCCTGGGTCGTCGGCGACGAGCGGTTCGTGGGGTTCGAGTTCGAGCAGCGATCGGCGGAGGACTACGCGAAGGGCTGAGCGTCGAGCAGCGTCTCAGCGGCCGGTGTTCCGGGCGCGAGCTGCAGCCGTCTGGGCCGCCGACGCCGGTCCGGGCGGCGCGCTGGCCGCCACCGGGCCGGCGAACGTCCGGTCCGTCCGGTCGGCGGGGCAGAGTCTGCGCAGACTTGTCACGAAGCGGTGTTGAGTCGTTGCAGGCGCCGTTTCTAGGCTCGCCTTTCCGTCCGATCCGGCCCGTACCGTGCGCTGTTCGTCCAGGCGCAGAAAGGCTCTTCGTACCCATGGCTCTCAACGACACCCAGAAGGCTGCCAAGGCCCGCAACGACGCCCTCGCGGGCGCGCTGACGCAGATCGAGCGCGAGTTCGGCAAGGGCACGATCATGCGCATGGGCGACGAGGGCGCCTTGGTGAAGTGCGCCGCGATCCCGACCGGCGCGCTGTCGCTGGACCTCGCGCTCGGGATCGGCGGCATGCCGCGCGGGCGGATCGTCGAGGTCTTCGGCCCGGAGTCCTCGGGCAAGACGACGCTCGTCTACCACATCCTCGCCGAGGCCCAGAAGCTCGGCGGCATCTGCGCCTTCATCGACGCCGAGCACGCGATGGACCCGCTCTACGCCCGGGAGATCGGCGTCGACATCGACGAGCTGCTCGTCTCCCAGCCCGACTACGGCGAGCAGGCGCTGGAGGTCTGCGACATGCTCGTGCGCTCCGGTGCCGTCGACGTCGTGGCGCTGGACTCGGTCGCGGCGCTGACGCCGCGCGTCGAGCTCGAGGGCCAGATGGGCGACCAGACCGTGGGCCTGCAGGCGCGCATGATGAGCCAGGCGATGCGCAAGCTCGCCGGCAATCTCAACCGCACGCAGACGCTGTGCCTCTTCACGAACCAGATCCGCGAGAAGGTCGGCGTGATGTTCGGCTCGCCGGAGACGCAGCCGGGCGGCCGTGCGCTGAAGTTCTACGCGTCCCAGCGCCTGGACATCCGCCGCATCGAGACGCTCAAGGAGGGCACGGAGGCCGTCGGCAACCGCGTTCGCGTGAAGGTCGTCAAGAACAAGGTCGCGGCGCCGTTTCGCCAGGCCGAGTTCGACATCGAGTTCGGCAAGGGCATCTCGACGTCGGGCTGCCTGCTGGACCTCGGGGTCGAGCACAACGTCGTCAGCAAGTCCGGCTCCTTCTTCTCCTTCAACGGCGAGCGCCTCGGCCAGGGGCGCAACAACTCCAAGGCGTTCCTCGACGAGCACCAGGAGATCGCCAAGGAGATCGAGACCAAGGTATGGGCGGCGCTCGGGCTCGGCCCGGACCTCGTGGTGCCGATCGAGCGAGACGAAGCCGTCGTGCCGCCGGTCCTGGCCGGCGCCGGCGCCGGGGCGATCGAGGCCGCCTAGCTCGAAGGCGGCTGGACGGAGCGCGCCGGCGATGGCGAGCGACGAGCGCGCACTCGAGCTGGCCGTCGGCCACCTCGGCAAGCGCGACCGCACGGCGGCGGAGATCCGCCGTCACCTCGCCGGCAGGGACGTCGGCGAGCCGGCCGCCGAGGCGGCGATCGCCGAGCTGGAGCGGATGGGCTACCTCGACGACGCGCGTTACGCGCGGGCCTTCGCCGAGGACCGCCGCGCGCTCGACGCCTGGGGCCCGGAGCGCATCGAGCGCCGGCTGCGGGAGCTGGGCGTCGACCGCGAGCACATCGCGGCGGCGCTCGGCGAGCGTGACGGGGAGACCGAGCTCGAGGCCGCGCTCGAGCTGCTGCGGCGGCGCTGCCGCGAGGTTCCGTCCGACGAGCGCGGGCGCGAGCGGGCGCTCGGGATGCTCGTCCGCAAGGGCTACGACCTCGAGCTCGCGTACGACGCCGTGCGCGCGTTCGAGCGCGCCGCGGCCGCCTGAGCCCGCGCGCGCGAGGTTCACGATCCGCATCTTGCGGATACCATCCCGCCAACAGCAAGCGTCGCCGAGCGCGCTGCGCGTGTCGATCGCCGACAAGGTCGACAACGCGAGCGTGATTCTCGTCGACCTCGTCACACACGCCGAGGAGGCCTCCGACGACGTCTGCTGGTACTACGCGAGCTTGGCTCGCGCGTTCAACCACCTGCATCCGGGGCCACGGGCCGACGAGCTCACGCGGCCGGCGGGCGAGCTGTCGCGCCACAATCCCGGCTGAGCGCACATGCCGGGCTGACGCGCGCCGAGGCTACTTGGCGGTGACCATCACGTAGATCCCGAGCGCGACGAGCGAGGCGCTGGCGACCTGCCCGACACGAAAGCCGCGCTTCATCTGCTCGGGATCGCGTCTGCGGATACGCCGGTAGATCACGAACGTGGCGGTCGCGGCGACCGCGAGCGCGAGTATCGGAGCGATCACCGATGGCACGATGACCTTGCCGACGAGCCCGTCGACGGTGACCGCGTCGAACCCGGCAGCCACGATCACGGCGCCGACGACGCCGCCGATCAGCGCGTGCGACGACGAGGAGGGGAGGCTCAATCTCCAGGTGAGGAGGTTCCAGAAGATCCCGCCGAGCAGGCCGGCGAGAATGATCGTGGTCGTGATCGCGGCAGGATCGACGATGTCCTCGGCGATCGTCGCCGCCACCTTGAGGGAGATGAAGGCGCCGGCGAAGTTCAGCAGCGCGGCGAGCCCGACCGCGACCTTCGGCGGCAACGCGCGAGTCGCGATCGACGTTGCCATCGCGTTGGCGGTGTCGTGAAAGCCGTTCGTGAAATCGAACGCCAGCGCCGTGATGACGACCAGGACGAGGACGACGTCGTGGGCCTCCATGCTGCGGGGGTTCTCCGGTCCGACGTCCCGGCGCACTGCGGTTCACACGATCGTCACACCCGGTGCGGGGCCCCGCCCGCGACGCTGCGGCTAGGACGCGGCGCGCGCCTTCGCGGCCGCCGCCACCCGACCGGCCGGCAGCGAGCGTGACAAGAGCCCCGCGATGAGCACGAACGCGGCCGAAGCGAGCAGGCAGGCTTCGAGGCCCTTCCACTGGTACAGCGCGCCCGAGAGGATCGTGCCGGCGAGGCGGCCCGACGCGTTGGCCATGTAGTAGAAGCCGACGTTCATCGCGACCTTGTCGCCCTCGGCGTAGACGAGGATGAGATAGCTGTGGACCGCGGAGTTCAGGGCGAACACCACGCCGAAGACGATCAGGCCCGCCACGAGCACGACGCCTGCGTCGGCGCCGGTCATGAGCACCGCGGCGAGGCCCGCCGGCAGCAGCGCCAGCGTGAACGCCAGCCAGGCGGCGGTGGCGCCGTCGGGGTCGCGCACGTGTCGCGGGGCGCTCGCCTGGACCGCGCCGTAGCCGATGACCCAGATGGCGAGGAAGCTGCCGACCTGCCAGAAGCTCCAGCCGAGCTCGCTGCGCAGGTACACGGGCAGCGCGACGACGAACCACACGTCGCGGGCGGCGAACAGGAAGATCCGGGCGCCGGCCAGCACATTGACCGCACGGTTGGTCGAGAACATGCCGCGAAACCGGGCCGTGCGGTCGGGCTCGCCGAGCGTGCCGCGCATCATCGCCAGCACGACGAGCAGGGCGGTCAGCACCAGCGCCATCAGGACGAGTAGCGCCGTCCGGAAGCTCGTGGTGGTCAGCAGCAGACCGCCGACGAAGAACCCCACGCCCTTGAGCGCGTTCTTCGAACCGGTGAGCAGCGCGACCCAGCGATAGAGCTGGCCGGACGCGTCGGCGGGGACGATGAGCTTGATCGCGCTCTTCGAGCTCATCTTCGTGAGGTCCTTGGCGATGCCGCTCAGCGCCTGCGCGACCATGACGTAGGCGACGACGAGCAGCGAGCCGGGTGCGGCGGCGAGCATCCCGAGCGCGACGAGTTGCGTCCCCAGACCGGCGAGCAGCGTGAACCGCAGCCCCAGCCGGGCGGCGAGCCAGCCGCCGACGAGGTTCGTCGCGATGCCGAACAGCTCGTAGAACAAAAACAGCGACGCCACCTCGAGCGGGCTGTAGCCGCGCTCGTAGAAGAAGAACAGGACGAGCAGGCGGATCGCGCCGTCGGCGATCGTGTCCGCCCAGTACGCCCCGGTGACGACGACGTAGTTGCGCAGGTCGGCGGCGTGCCGGGCAGCGTCCGTCATGCGCTCAGGCGTCCAGCGAGGCTCCGACGACAGCGGCCAGCTCGACAAGCCGGTTGGCGTAGCCCCACTCGTTGTCGTACCAGGCCAGGACCTTGACCTGCGTCTCGTCGGTGACCATCGTCGACAGCGCGTCGACGATCGCCGAGCGCGGGTCGTCCTTGTAGTCGACGGACACGAGCGGGCGCTCCTCGTAACCGAGGATCCGGGCCAGCGGCCCGTCGGCGGCCGCGCGCAGGAGGGCGTTGACCTCGTCGACGGTCGTCGGCCGCGACACGTCGAACACCGCGTCGGTGAGCGACGCGTTGAGCAGCGGCACGCGCACGGCGAGGCCGTCGAGCCGGCCCTCGAGCTCCGGGAAGATGAGCCCGATCGCCGTCGCCGAGCCCGTCGTCGTCGGGATCAGCGACAGCGAGGCGGCGCGCGCCCGGCGCAGGTCCTTGTGCGGCGCGTCGACAAGCGTCTGCGTGTTCGTCATGTCGTGCAGCGTCGTGACCGACCCGCGCCGGATGCCGATGCCCTCGTGAAGGACCTTGACCACCGGCGCCAGGCAGTTCGTGGTGCACGACGCCGCGGTGAGGATGTCGTGGACCGCGGGGTCATAGCTGTCGTCGTTGACGCCGACGACGAGGTTGAGTGCGCGTGGGTCCTTGACCGGCGCCGCGACGATCACCTTGCGGACACCGCGAGCGAAGTAGGGTTGCAGGGACTCGATGGTGCGGAACCTGCCGCTGCACTCGAGAACCACCTCGGCGCCGTGGTCCCCCCACGGCGCGTCGCCCGGCGCGGCCGCAGCGCTGTAGGCGATCTGGACGCCGTCGACGGTCAGCGTGTCGCCTGCGCCGCCGGCGGGACGGTCCCAGCGTCCGTGCACGGAGTCGAAGCACAGCAGGTGCGCCGCGGTGTGCGCATCGCCGGCGGTCTCGTTGACGTGGACGAAGCGCAGATCGTGGCGGTCCCACGCCGCGCGCAGGGCGAGGCGGCCCATCCGGCCGAAGCCGTTGATCGCGACGCGGGTCGCCGCCATGTCCGCGCGCCCTACGCCGCGTGGCAACCGCAGCCGGCGGGCGCGGCGGCGTCGGCCGCCGGGTCGCCGCAGCAGTCGCTCTTCGCGCTCGGCGCGCAGCACGCCTCGAGCGCGTGTGGGGAGCAACAGCCGCCATCGCCGGACGGCTTGCGCGCGCGGATGATCGCCGCCGCGGCATGCTCGTGGACGCGATGCGTCTCCCGGATCTCGATGTCGGTCAGCCCTGCCGCCGCGAGCAGCTCGACGAACTCGTCGTGCGTGAGCGCGCCTGCGATGCAGCCGGTCCACTGCGCCATGTCGGCGCGCGTGGCCTCGTCCATGGCGGGGTCGGCGATGACGTCCGAGACGGCGAAGCGCCCGCCTGGGCGCAGCACCCGCGCGACCTCGCGCAGCACGGCCGCCTTGTCGCCGGAGAGGTTGATGACGCAGTTGGAGATGACGACGTCGACCGAGGCGGCGGCCAGCGGGATGTCCTCGATGTGGCCCTTGACGAACGCGACGTTCGCCACGCCCGCCTCCGCCGCGTTCGCGCGCGCGAGCTCGAGCATCTCGTCGGTCATGTCCAGGCCGATCGCGCGCCCGGTCGCCCCGACGCGCCGCGCGCTGATGAGCACGTCGGCGCCGGCGCCCGAGCCGAGGTCGAGCACCGTCTCGCCCTCGTGCAGGTCGGCCACCGCGGTGGGAACGCCGCAGCCCAGCGACGCGCCGACGGCGTTGGCGGCGCCCATCGCCTCCTCCGGGTCGTAGAGCGCATCGCCGAATACCTGCGCGCCGGAGGCGTCGGTGAGCGGCACCTCGGCCGGGCCGCAGCAGGACGACGGCGCCGCCGCGCCCGTGGCCGCGGCGCGTGCGGCCGCGGCGTACTTCTCGCGCACCTGGTCGCGGATCGTGCCGGGCTCGGTCAGCTCAGCCATCTGGTCAGTCCCTCCAGCCCGTCCGGGCGGGTGTAGTAGTAGGTCCACGTGCCGCGGCGCTGTGAGGCGAGGATGCCGCCGTCGACGAGCACCCGCAGGTGCTTGGCCAGCGCCGGCTGTGACATGTCAAAGAGCGGTAGCAGCTCGCACTGGCAGACCGCCTCGGGCGCCGCGCTGCGCACCGCGTCGACGATCCGCAGCCGCGTCGGGTCCCCGAGCGCCTTGGCCACGGCGGCCAGCGCCACGGCCTGCTCGGCGTCGACGTTCGGCTGTGCCGTCGCGACGCAGCACCCGGCGGACTGCCGGCGGCGGGGCGTCAGGACCGGTGCGGTGATGCTCACGCGGCGCAGCATGACATAACCGGATGGTTGTGGCAATACCATTCGGTTATGTGTTTTCCGGCGGACCGACCGGGCGCGCACAGCTATGGCCGCCTGCAAGCGCCGGATCGATGCAGCCATGGCTGTTCCGGGTGAACCTCCCCGCGTCTCGCGGAGGCGCCCCACGCTCCCCGGGGACGCGTGTCGGCTTGGATGGCGGTGGCGATGGCAATGGCGGCCGGCGTGGCCGCCATCGTGGCCGGAGCGATCCTCGCCTTCGGGTAGCCCGGCCTGCGTGCGCCCGCCCGCTCAGTGGTCCTGTCCGCCGCGCAGGCGGTCGACGATCGCGGCAATCCGCGTCTGGGCATCCGCCTGGTCGGTGATGGCGTATGCCGGTTGGCCGCGGGTGGCGGCCCAGGGCACCAGCACGTCGAACCGCAGGTTGCCGATGAGCTCCAGGCTGCGGACGTACGCCGCGCGGTCGCTCGATGAGAGCACCGCCGCCACCCACTCGCCGTCCCGGAGGTAGATCGTGTCGCCGGTGAACAGGACGCGGTGCTCGCCGTTGTCCCAGAGGTAGGCCGTGGCGCCGCGCGTGTGTCCCGGGGTCGGGATCACCTCGAAGTCCTCGTCGAGCATGTGGCGCCGGGAGAACGTGCCGCGGATGGCGTAGCGCGCCGTGACGGCTGCGCGCTCGGCCTCGTGCACGAACACCGGGAGTCCCACGCGCGCCGATGCGAACAGGGCCTCGTGGTGGTGGTTGAGGTAGTGGCGCGCGATGCCGCCCAACCGGATGACGGCCGGCGTGTCGGCACGGACCCCGGTGGTGCTGTAGATCAGCAGGTTGCCACGCTCCCGGCGCAGGAGAAAGGCGCGGATGTCGTGCGACGGCCCGAACGGCAACGCCTCTGGCGCCAGCGCGTACAGGCCGTCGACCTCGGTGAGCTCAACTGGGGCGGTCCGCTGTCTGGTCTGCATCATCGGCTCCTTGCTCGGAAGATTGAGCCCACGCTACAAGTTCAAGTCAACTTGAAGTCAAGCGCAGTTCGGCCCGATCGCGAGCGCGCGATCATCGCCTTCGGACGAGGTTCGGAGCCGAGTCGCTCAGCGGGCGGTCATCGCGTCGAGCGCGACACCCGGAAGCTCGCGCTCGAGCTGCGCCAGCCCGTAGTCGTGGCGGAACACGACGAGCAGCGTGCCGTCGGCGCGCTCGAGGATCTCGCCCCAGCGCGACGCGCGCACGGCCGCCGCGTCGCCGGGCGCGACGCGGCGCGCCACCGACCAGTCACGCGGATCGATGCTGACGGTCACGCCGAATTCGGTCGACAGCCGCTCCAGCGCGACCTCGAACTGCAGCGGACCTACGGCCGCGAGGATCGGCGACGGTTCGTCGCCGCGGCGCAGGACGTGCACGACGCCCTCCTGGTCGAGCTGCTCAAGACCCTTGTGAAACTGCTTGCGGCGCCCGGGATCGCGGTTGTGGATCGTCACGAAGTGCTCGGGCGCGAGCGTCGGGATCGCGCCGAAGCGCACCGGCTCGTCGAGGTAGAGCGTGTCGCCGACGAGCACGTCGGTGGCGTTGACGATGCCGACCACGTCGCCCGGGTAGGCGTCGTCGACGACCGTCCGGTCCTGGCCGAAGAGCTCGTGCGCGTAGGCGAGCGCGATCGGCTTGCCGGTGCGCGCGTTGACGGCGCGCATGCCGCGCTCGAAGCGCCCGGAGCAGATGCGCATGAACGCGATCCGGTCGCGGTGGCGGGGATCCATGTTCGCCTGGACCTTGAAGACGAGCGCCGAGAACGGGGCGTCGAGCGCGCGGACGGCGCCGTCGGCATCGGGTCGGCCCGGCGGCGTCGGGGCGATGTCGATGAGCGTGTCGAGCAGGTGGCGCACGCCGAAGTTCGAGAGCGCCGACCCGAAGAGGACGGGGGAGAGCTCGCCGGTGGCGAAGCGCGCGGGATCCCAGGCGGCGCCGGCGGCCTCGAGCAGCTCGAGCTCCTCGACGGCGGTCGTCCACGACTCGCCCTCCTCGAGGCGTGCCTGCTCCGGCGAGACCAGCTCCTCGGGCGCCATCGTCGCGCCGCGTGCGGTGCGGGTGAAGCGCACGAAGCTCCCGCCCTCGCGGTCGAGCACCCCGCGGAAGTCGCCGGGAATGCCGACCGGCCACGTCAGCGGCACGGCCGCCATCTTCAGCGTCTCCTCGACGTGGTCGATGAGCTCCAGCGGCTCCATGCCGGGCCGGTCGTACTTGTTGACGAACGTGATGAGCGGGATCCCGCGAGCGCGAGCGACCTGAAAGAGCTTGAGCGTCTGCTCCTCGACGCCACGGGCGGCGTCGAGCAGGATGACCGCGCTGTCGGCGGCCGCGAGGACGCGCAGCGTGTCCTCCGAGAAGTCGCGGTGGCCGGGGGTGTCGAGCAGGTTGAAGACGACGTCGCGATGCTCGAAGCGCAGCGCCGTCGAGCTGATCGAGATGCCGCGCCGCTGCTCGACCTCCATCCAGTCCGAGCGCGCCTCGCGCCGGCCGCTGCGGGCCTTGACCGAGCCCGCCTCGGTGACGGCGCCGCTGTAGAGCAGCAGCTTCTCGGTCAGCGTCGTCTTGCCGGCGTCCGGGTGGGAGATGATCGCGAACGTGCGGCGGCGGGCCGCCTCGGCGACGACGTGGTCGGCTTCCGCCGCGCGTGGAGCCGGATCGGCGGCGAAGGTGGACACGTCGAGCCAGGCTAGTGGGTGCACGCGCCCGGATACCCTTCACGGCGCATGAAGCGCTACCACGTCACGACGTTCGGCTGCCAGATGAACGAGCACGACTCCGAGCGGATGAAGGGCATGCTCGACGCCTTGGGCTACGCCGAGGCCGCGGCCCCCGAGAACGCCGACGTCATCCTCTTCAACACCTGCTCCATCCGCGAGAAGGCCGACACGAAGTTCCTCGCGCACCTCGGTCACGCCAAGCGCCTGAAGCTCGAGGACCCCGCCCGGATCATCGGCGTCGGTGGCTGCTGGGCGCAGTCGGTCAAGGACGAGGTGTTCGCGCGCTTTCCGTTCGTCGACGTCGCCTTCGGGCCGGGCCAGGTCCCGAAGCTCGCCGAGTTCCTGACCTCGGACTCGCTGAGCGCCCAGGGCTTCTTCGAGTTCGAGGGCTTCACCGGCCACCTGCCCGGCAAGCGCGCCCGCGACTTCCAGGCCTGGGTGCAGATCTCCGTCGGCTGCAACTCGAGGTGCTCGTACTGCATCGTGCCGTCCACCCGCGGCCGCGAGGTGTCGCGGCCCGCCGAGGAGCTCGTCGAGGAGGTCCGCGCGCTCGCGGCCGACGGGGTGCGCGAGGTCACGCTGCTGGGCCAGAACGTCAACTCCTACGGGCGCGACCTGCGGCCGACGCGTGCGACGTTCGCCGAGCTGCTGGCGCGGATCGATGCGATCGAGGGGATCGACCGCATCCGCTACACGAGCCCCCACCCGAAGGACATGCGCGAGGACGTGGTCCGCGCGCACGCCGAGCTCGCCTCGGTCTGCGAGCACATCCATCTGCCCCTGCAGTCCGGCTCCTCGCCGATCCTCAAGGCGATGCGCCGCACGTACACGCGCGAGCGCTACCTCGACCGCGTCGCGCTGATCCGCGAGCACGTGCCCGACGCGGCGATCACGACGGACATCATCGTGGGCTTCCCGGGCGAGACCGAGGCCGACTTCGTGCAGACCCTGGAGGTCTGCGAGGACGTTGGCTACGACGGAGCGTTCACCTTCGTCTTCTCCCCACGGCGCGGGACCGAGGCGGGCGCGATCACCGAGGGCCTCGTGGCGCACGAGGAGAAGGTCGAGCGCATGGGCCGGCTCGTCGAGGTCGTCCAGCGCCGCGCGACCGAGCGCGCGCAGCGGTTCGTCGGGCGGTCGCTGGACGTGCTCGTGGAGGGGACGTCGCGCACGGACCCGACGCGGCTGCGCGGGCGTTCGCGCCACAACAAGGCCGTCAACTTCAGCGGCCTGGCGGCGCCGGGCGAGATCGTGCCGGTGCACATCACCGGCGCGACGAGCCAGACGCTCATCGGCGAGCTCATCGTGCTCGCGGCGGCGTCAGCCGGGCGCTGAGCCGGCCGGCTCGGCCCGGACCGTCGCCCACGAGTCCTTCGTGATCTTCAGGATCACGAGCGTGATGCCGAGGCCGATGAGCGGGTCGGCGATATCGGCACCGAGCGCGACGGCGCCGGCGCTGGCGATGACCGCGAGGCTGACGTAGGCGTCCGCACGGGCGTGCGCGCCGTCGGCGACGAGCGCCGGGCTGTCGAGGCGCCGGCCGGCGCGGGTGCGGATCTGCGCCGCCCACCAGTTGCCGGCGAAGCCGACCGCGCCGGCGAGGGCGAGCGCGGTGAGGTACTCGGGCTCGTGCGGGTTCAGCAGCCGGTCGATCGCCTGGTAGCCGGCGACGCAGGCGCTGGCGAAGATCGCGAACACGACGGCGAGACCGGCCCAGCGCTCGGCGCGCGCGCTGCGCAGCGCGAAGGCGATCGCGAGCGGGATCGCGGTGGCGGCGTCGCCGAAGTTGTGGATGAGGTCGGCGAGCAGGGCGACGCTGCCGGACGCGACGAAGACGAGCAGCTGCGCGATCGCCGTGGCGCCGAGGACGAGGAGGGCGAGGCCGACGGCGCGCAGGCCCTCGCGGGAGCGCTTGATCGACTCGTGGACGAGGCCGTGGCTGTGGCCGTGGCCGTGGCCGTGGCCGTGACCGTGGCCGTGGGCGTGGGCGTGGGCGTGGTCGTGCTGATTGTGATCTTGCCGGCGATCGTGGTCGTGCGTGAGCAGCTCGTCGGCGGCCACGCCTAGCCTCGTTCCCGCTCGAGGCGCTCCAGACGCGCCGCCAGGCGCCGCACCTCGGCGACGAGGTCATCCTCGGCCGACTTGTGGACGATCTCGAGCTTGATGGCGTCGGGGTCGTAGAAGAAGACCGCGTAGTAGCCCGGCGTGTAAACGTACTCCTCGGGGCCGCTCTCGATCTCGGCGCCGCGCTCGCGCAGCCACGCGGCGCGCTCGTCGACCGCTGCGCGCGAGCTCGCGGCGAACGCGAGGTGGTGCAGGCCGACGGCGTAGCGGTCGTAGGGGGCGGGGCGGGTGTCGGACTGCGCCTCGCGCAGGCTGACGGAGCCGATGCCGCCGATCCGCCCGAGGTACAGCACCCGCTCGCCGCGCTCGCCCTCGATCTCGCTGACGCGCACGTATCCGAGCGGCTCGAGCAGCCCGCGGTAGAAGTCCAGGCTGCGCTCCAGCGACGTGACGACGAGGTCGAGGTGATCGATCGCGTCCATCGCCGGATGCTAGCCCTGCCGGCGCATGACGTCCGGACAATGTGCGAACATGTGTTCGTGCGCTGGAGCAATCTGACCATCGACGAGGACGAGGGAACGCGGCTTCCCGGCCACCGCGACCCCGCGACCGTGCGCCGCTTCGACGCACCGGAGGCGCTCGACATCCGCTTCTACGAGATCCACGCGAAGTCGGCGATCAACCGCGTGCCGAAGGCCTCGCAGATGCCGTTTCGCTGGACGATCAACCCGTACCGGGGCTGCACCCATGCCTGTACATACTGCCTAGCGGGCGACACGCCGATCCTCATGGCCGATGGCAGCCACCGGCGGCTGGACCGCCTGCAGATCGGCGACGAGATCTATGGCACCGAGCGTCGTGGGAGCTACCGGCGCTACGTCCGCACGCGGGTGCTCGACCACTGGGCCAGCATCAAACCGGCCTATCGCGTGCTCCTCGAGGACGGGACGGAGCTCGTCGCCAGCGGCGATCACCGCTTCCTCACGCGACGCGGCTGGAAGCACGTCACCGGGTCGCAGCAGGGTCACCCGCGGCGACCCCATCTGACGATCGGCAGCTCGCTGCTGGGCACCGGCCGGTTCGCGGAGGGCCCGCGGCACAGCCACGACTACGAGCTCGGCTACCTGTGCGCAATGGTGCGCGGCGACGGAGACCTCGCGACGTACACCTATGACCGGGCGACTCGGAGGTCACCCGACGTGGTGCACCGATTCAGGCTGGCGCTCTGCGACGAGGAGGCGTTGCAGCGCTCCGATCGCTACCTCGCCGCACATGGGGTGCACGCGACGTCGTTCGCGTTTCACGCCGGCTCTGACCGCACCAGGCCGGCACGCGCGCTTCGTACACAGTCGCGGTCGCAGTGCGACCGGGTCCGCGCGCTGATCCGGTGGCCGATGAGTCCGAGCGAGGAGTGGCGCAGAGGGTTCCTCGCCGGCATCTTCGATGCCGAAGGCTCGGGCAACGGCGTGCTGCGCATCGCCAACGGCGACGCGACGATCCTGCGCTGGATCGCCGCCTGCACAGACAGCTTCGGCTTCGAGACGGTTCTCGGGAAGCCCGCGGCGAACGGTTGCCGCAGCGTGCGCGTGAGAGGGGGCCTACGCGAGCGCCTGCGCTTCTCTCATCTCGTCGATCCCGCCATCCGCCGCAAGCTCGACATCGAGGGCCTGGCGCTCGAGTCCGATGCGCGGACGAGGGTGGCGTCGATCGAGCCGCTGGGCAAGGCGATGCGCCTGTACGACATCACGACCGGCACCGGCGATTTCATCGCCAACGGCGTCGTCAGCCACAACTGCTTCGCCCGTCCCACTCACAAATACCTCGACTTCAACGCCGGGCGCGACTTCGAGCGCGAGATCGTCGTGAAGGTCAACGCGCCCGAGGTCGTCCGCGCGGAGCTGGCGAAGCCGTCGTGGAAGGGCGAGCACGTGGCGATGGGGACGAACACCGACCCCTACCAGTGGGTCGAGTCGCGCTACAAGCTGATGCCCGGGATCTGGGAGGCGCTGCGCGATGCGCGCAACCCGTGCTCGATCCTGACGAAGTCACCGCTGCTGTTGCGCGACATCGAGCTGATGAAGGAGATCGCGGCGGTGACCGACATCCACGCGAACCTGTCGATCCCGACGCTCGACGCCAAGGCCTGGCGGGCGACCGAGCCGCACACGCCGCATCCGAAGGCGCGGCTGGAGGCGGTCGCCGAGCTCAACCGCGCGGGGATCCCGTGCGGGGTGCTGATCGCGCCGCTCATGCCCGGGATCAACGACGCGCCCGAGCAGGTCGAGCCGCTGCTGGAGGCGTGTGCGGAGGCGGGTGCGACCGGGATCGGCGGGATCGCGCTGCACCTGCGCGGCGACGTGAAGGCGCTGTTCTTCGACTGGCTGCGCTTCAACCGGCCCGACCTCGTCGCGCTGTACGAGAAGCTCTACGCGCGCGGCGCCTACGCGCCGCTGCACGAGCGACATCGCCTTGCCGCGCTCGTGCGGCGCGAGCCCGAGCAGACGTGGCCGAGCCGCTTGCGCGAACGTGCGCGCGAAGCCGACGGCGCATCCGAGCGCGAGCGGGCGCCGCGGCGCCCGCCGGAGGTGCAGGAATCGCTGTTCTGAGGCGCCGCGGCCGATGAGTTGACGCGCCCGCTGCGGTCTCAGGGACATGTTCAACACACGTTCCACGCACATGGTTTCAACGACACCGGCTTCCCGTGAAGCCGCGCCCGCGCCGAAGCACGATCGCGGCCTCGCCATCCACTCCCACGTGTTCGCCACGCCGACCGTACGAGAGATTCGCCGCCCGGTTCCAGAGCCGCCGGGGTTCGCGGCGACCTGGTGACGCGAGCGGGTCGCCGGGCCCGCGAATCGACCGCGCGCGCTACGGGCGCGGCCGGCCGGGCGTGACGCCGTCTCCCGGCATGAGCCACGCGGCGAGGCTGTCGTCGGAGTCCACGAACGACGCGCGCGAGACCGTGCCCGCTCCGAAGCGGTCGCGGATCTCGTCAAGCGCACAGTCGAGCGCCGCGCGGTCGCGCCGCTCGAGCGCGAGCGTGAGCTGGCCGTTGTCGCGTTCGAGGTTCGTGAGGGTCAGGCCCAGCAGCGTCAGCGGGCGACCGTCGATCAGCGGCTGCGCCGCGGCGAGCAGCGTCCGGGCGGTGGCGAGCACGGGCTCGGTCGACGCCGTCGCGCGATGCATGGTGCGCGACCGCGTCGCACGGCTGAAGTCCTCGAAGCGCAGGCGCAGCACGACGGTTCGCCCGGCCAGCCCCGCGCGCCGGGTGCGGCGGGTGACACGGTCGACCAGCGCCGCCAGCACCGGATCGAGCTCCGCCGGCGGCGTGCCGGGCCACCCGAGCGCCCGCTGCGAGCCCAGCGAGCGGCGACCGCGGCCGCTGCGCACCGGCCGTACGACGCGGTTGTGTGCGACCGCGTACAGGTGGCGGCCGGCGGCGCGCCCGATGACGGCGATCAGCGCGGGCTCCCCGGCGCGGGCGAGGTCGGCGACGGTGTGCAGGCCGGCGCGGTGCAGCTTCGCGCCGGTCGCCGCGCCGACTCCCCACAGCCGGCCGACCGGCAGCGGATGCAGAAACGCGAGCTCGGTCCCCGGCGCGACGACGTGCAGCCCGTTCGGCTTGGCCACGCCGCTCGCGAGCTTCGCCACGACCTTCGTCGTCGCCACGCCGACGCTGATCGGCAGCCCGACCTCCTCGTGCACGGTGCGCCGCAGCGTCCGCGCGATGTCCTCCGGCGAGCCCGCGATCCGCTCCATCCCCGTCACGTCGAGAAACGCCTCGTCGATCGAGATGCACTCCACGACCGGAGACGTGCGGTCGAAGATGGCGCGCACCGTCCGGCTCGCCTCGACGTAGGCCTGCCAGCGCGGGCTCACGACGATCGCGTCCGGGCACAGCCGGCGAGCGCGGGCGCCGCCCATCGCCGAGCGGATCCCGAACGCGCGGGCCTCGTAGCTGGCCGCCAGCACGACGCCGCCGCCGACGATGACCGGTCGTGATCGCAGCCGCGGATCGTCGCGCTGCTCGACGGAGGCGAAGAACGCGTCCAGATCGGCGTGGAGGATCGATGGGAGGCCGGACACGAACACATGTTCGCATTAAGCCTGCTCGCGCGGGACCTCGCCGGTGGCGCCGTCATGGGGGCCGGCCGCGGGCCTCACCGGCCCGGCAGCCGCAACCGGACACGGCGGCTGAGCGTTCTCTCGTTGCCGGCGAAGTCGGTGAGACGCACGGACTGGCGCACGGTGACGCGTCTGCGCGCGCGCAGCGCCCGGCGGATGGCGGCACGCGCGCTCGCGGAGAGCTTGAGCCGCACCGTCGCCGACACGCCCTCCGCGATCCCCTTGACCGCCGACGATCTGAACGTCCTCGACCTCGCACGGCCGACTCGTGGCACCGTCACCGTCGCGGTCACGGCGGCACGACAGGGCTCGTCGCGACAGCCGACGCGGACCGAGACCGATGTGCCCAGCCGCTGCGACGTGGCGCCGGTCAGAACGCCCCGCGGTGCGCTGCGGTCGATGGCGGTCAGGGGTGGCGGGACGGGCAGGGTCAGGAGGCCGGGCAGCGGCGGCGGGGGCGGGGGCGGATCGGAGATCACGATCGCGGCGCTCTGCGCCTCGGCGCTGCCGCCGACGCTTGTCGCCGTCACGCGGCACGACAGCGCGCGGCCGCTGTCGTCGGGCCGAGCGGTATACGCGGCTCCCGCGGCGCCGGCGATCACCGCACCGTCGCTCAGCCACCGGTACTGCAGTGCGGGCGCCGGAACTCCCGACCACCCACCGCTCGAGCAGGCCAGCGTGCGGCCGACCTCGGCGGGCCCCGACAGCGCCGGCGGGCTGGTGCTCCGCGGCGCCGTGGCCGGCGTCGACCATGCGCGCACGTAGTCGACCTGCATGTTGGTGCTGCTCGTCTCCCGTGTGCCGTAGCCGCCGGCCGGGATCGGGCCCGCGAAGGAACGCCACACCTCGGAGCTGAGGATCACGTACTGGCTGCGCTGTGAGATCGGGCTGGTCTGCGACCAGATCTCGCGGTCGTCGAAGAGAAACGTGAGCGCGCCGGGCGTCCAGTTCAGCGCCCACGTGTGCCACGTGCCGTTGCCCAGGCCGGCGAGCGGATCGGTGAGCCGGACGGACGATCGGGTCTCGGCGCCGTAGCCGTTCCAGACGAGCCCGAGCTGGGCGCGGTCCTCGATCGTCGTCGTCGGTCCGCACGTCGGGGGCGGGGTCGGCGGCGGCGCGGTCGTGCAGCGCACGCGGTGCTCGACGACATCCATCTCGACGCCGGCCTCCTCGGGATCGTCGAGCGGCATGCCGAGCGTCGGCGACTGCAGCCAGAACGCCGACCATTGACCGGACGCGCTGCTGAACCTCACGCGAGCCTCGAAGTAGCCAAACGCCTGCTGCAGGCCGCCGCGGGAGCCGAGCGAGGCGATCATCCCGGAGTGGTGGTCGCCGTTCTCCGTGTAGGTCCGGATGCTCAGCACGTCGTCGGCGACGCCGACCGCGTCGGGGGTGAGGATCCCGTCGTGTCGGTCGCCGCTCGCCCGATGCGCCCAGCGGGCGAGGTCGAGCTCGGCGCCCGTGAACTCGTCGGCCCACGTGGGCGGGTCGGGTCGGGCCGCGCCGGCCGGCGCCGGCAGTGCGGCGGCGGCGGCGGCGATCGCCGCGACCGCAGCCATGAGGAGCAGCCGCGGGCGCATGCCGACTCGCGGGCGCGCGGCCGCGCGGGCGCGCTCGTGCACGTCGTGCCGCAGCCGTCCGGGCATCCGCCGCTACCTCCAACTTCTACCGACCCCGTCGACGACAGACAGAGCGGACCCGCTGCGCATGATCCTCGCATCGGGCGCCGATGTCCAAGCGGGTGTGGCGGCCGATCAGCGCCCGGGGACGATCACGCTCGGGTGGCCGGCGTACGCCGCGCTGCTCCTCAGCGGTTGGCCATGTGCGCGTCTTCGTGGGCCTTCGCGATCTCGTCGCCGCCTGAGCGGCGGCTGACGGCCGCCGCGATGTCGGGCGCGAGCGGGCCGACCACGGCGCCGAGGCGCAGGCCGACCGGTGCGACGTCGAGCTCGGCCTTGTTGCGCTCGATCGCCTTGCGCGTGGCGACCGCCACGTGGCGCGGCGTCTTCGTGCCGACGCCGAACGGCAGCTTCACGCCGGTGACGTGGAACATGCCGGCGTCGCGGATGAAGCCCGGGAAGATGGCGGAGATGCCGACGCCGGTCCCGTGCAGCTCGGCGCGCATCGCGCCGGCAAAGCCGCGCAGGCCGAACTTCGTCGCGTTGTAGAGCGACGATCCCGCGGTCGGCGTCTTGCCGGCGAGCGAGGACATGAACACGACGTGGCCCTCGCCGCGCGCGACCATGTGCGGCACGAGCGTCCGGGTGAGGACGATCGCCGTGCGCAGGTTGACGTCCAGCGCGCGGTCGATCTGCTCCTCGGTCCACGTGTCGATCAGGCCCGAGGCCGACAATCCGGCGTTCGAGACGAGGATGTCGACGTCGCTGTGCGCCGCGGCGAGCTCGCGCACGGCGGCGCGATCGGTCAGGTCGGCCGGCGCGACGTCGCCGGAGATCTCCTTGGCGAGATCGGCGAGCACGTCGCCGCGGCGGCCGGAGAGGATCACGTGGGCGCCCGCGCTCGCAAGCTCACGCGCGATGGCGTGGCCGAGGCCGCCCGTCGCGCCTGTCAGCAGGACTCGTTTGCCGGATACGTTCATGGCGCGAAGAGTGTCACGCGGCGGCGGCGGCCGCGTGCAGTGGCCGGCGCCATCGCGCTCAGGACGCGAAGACCGCGACGGTCGCGGTGAACCCGTGCAGGAAGTTCTCTCCGCCGACCGGGCCGATCTCACCCGCGGCGAAGAACCCGGCCGTCGGGATGTCGCCGAGCGTGCCGGCCACCGCGCCGGCGTCATGATCGGGCAGGCCGAACATCCCGCGCCCACGGCCGTTGCACGTGAACATCAGCGCGCCCGCCGGGGCATCGTCTCCGAGCGCCCGCCTGCGCAGCTCCAGGGCCTCGCTGAGGTCGCGGTCGGCCGATGCCGCGTCACGGGCGTGGATGCGCACGACCTGCCCCTCCTCGATCGTCGCACCGATCGCGATCGTCCCCGTCTCCGGATCGCCGCCCAGGACGCTGCGCACGAGAAAGTCGCCATGGCGATGCTCGTCGCCGGAGCCGAGACCGCTCTCGACGACGATGCCCAGCAGCATGCCCTCCGCGAGCATCTCGCGCTCCTTGGCGTCGAGACCGTCGAGCACCCCGCGCAGCGCGCCGAGCGCCGGCCGCCCGCCGAGCTGCTTGATCAGCCGCCCTTCGCCGGAGGTGATCTCGAGCTCGGGGCCGATCGGCGTCGCGCCCTGCGAGACGCACGGCAGCAGCTCGACGCCGTCGAACCGCACGCCGATGGCGCCGCCCGGCACCACCCGCTCGCCGAGGAAGAGCGCCGCCTGGCCGCGCAGCGTGCGCGCGCTCGAGACACCGCCGAGGACGGGGACGCCGGGCGCGCGGCCGGCGAGCTCGGCCAGCACGGCGTCCGTCGGAAACGAGTAGGGGTCGGGCAGCAACAGCGCGCCGCCGGCGCCCTGCAGATCGGGCACGCCGGCGATCGCGACGCCGTCCTCGACCTCGGTGACCTCCGCGTGGAACGTGGAAACGAAGCCGTTCTCGAAGGCGGCCGCCCACACGCTGACCGCGGTGCCGCCCTCGATCTCGCGACCGGCGCCGACGACGCCGCCCGCCCCGCAGCCGATCAGCACGTCGGGCGCCAGCGCCTCGTGGACGCCGGCGAGCGTCGCCTCGGGATCGGCGAGATGCGCGCCGGAGGCGAACACGACGGCCAGATCGATGGTCGCTCCCTCGAGCGCGGCGGCAACCTCGGATGCCGCCTCGATCGCGCCCGTCCGCGGATCCGGAGCGGTGGACAGGCCACACGCGATGCGCACGCTCATCAGCTTCGGACGATACTCGCCGCCTCCCGCGGCCCATACTGGCTGCGATGGCGCCATCAGTGCTCGCGCTCTTCGGCCCGACCGGGGTCGGCAAGACCGATGTCGCGATCGCCGTCGCGCAGCGGATCCGCGCGCGCGGGGGAGACGCCGTCGCCGTCGCGGCCGACGCGCTGCAGGTCTACGCCGGGATCGAGATCCTCACGGGCGTACCGGGGGCTGCGCAACGCGCGCAGCTCGAGCACCGGCTGGTGTCGTTCGTCCCGCTGGCCGAGCGCTTCTCGGTGGCCGAGTACGCCCCGCTCGCCCACCGCGAGATCGACGGCCTGCTCGCGAGGGGCGCGACGCCGATCGTCGTCGGGGGCACCGGCCTGTACCTGCGGGCGGCGCTGGCCCAGCTCGAGCTGCGCCCGCCGCCGCCGCCGGGCGCCCGTGAGCGCTGGCAGGCGCAGATGGACGAGCGCGGACCGGCGGCGCTGCACGCGCGGCTCGCGCAGGCGGCACCGCGCACCGCCGCGCGGATCGACGCCCACGACCGCCATCGCATCATCCGCGCGCTCGAGCTGCACGAGCAGGGCGCGCTGGACGACGCCGACGCCGGCCCCAACCGCCTGTGGACCACCGAGACGCGCCATCCCACCCGCCTCATCGGCCTCGTCCGCGAGCGCGACGAGCTCTACGCGCGCATCGACCGGCGCATCGACGCGATGGTCGCGGCCGGCGCGCTCGAGCAGGTCCGCCGCGCGGACGCCGCCGGCGCGTCGCCGACCGCCCGCGCCGCGCTGGGCTTCGAGGAGCTGCTGCGCGGCGACGTCGACGCGATGAAGCAGCGCACGCGCCGGTACGCGCGCCGCCAGCTGACGTGGATGCGCAAGCTGCCCGACGTCGAGCTGGTCGACACGAGCGGGCGCGACCCGGAGGCCGTTGCGGCGGTCATAGACTCAGCGCCCTCATGAGCCCGACGGGATTCGAGAAGTGGCAGGCGCTGGGCAACGACTACCTCATCTTCGAGGCGTCCGCGCTGCCGTTCGAGCTCACGGCCGCTCGCGTCGAGCGCATCTGCGACGTCCACACCGGTGTCGGCTCCGACGGCATCCTGCTGCTGTCCGAGCCCGACGCGCCGGGCTTCGTCGCGCGGCTGCGCATCTTCAACCCCGACGGCTCGGAGTCCGGCCTGTCGGGCAACGGCGCGCGCGAGGCCGTCATGTACCTGCGCCGCCACGGCTGGACGGACTCCGACCGCTTCTCGATCCAGACCGGCGCCGGCGAGATCCGCCCGCACATCACGGGGCCGGACACCTGCACGCTGGACATGGGCCGCGCGCGCATCACGTCGGAGGACTTCCCGTCCGGCGAGCCCGACGGGGTCGCCGAGCTCGAGGCGGGCGGGCGCACGTGGCGCTTCCAGCACGTGCAGGTGGGCAACCCGCAATGCGCGATCCACGTCGCCGACGACGCCGAGCTCGACGCCCTCGACCTGCCGGCCACCGGGCGGCCGATCATGGAGCACGAGCTCTTCCCCAACCGCACGAACGTCTCCTGGTTCGCCGAGCTCGAGCCGGGCATCATCCGCGCGCGGATCTACGAACGCGGCGTGGGGGAGACGATGTCGTCGGGGACGGGCGCCAGCGGCGCCGCGATCGCCTACGTCCTGCGCGGCGGCGACTCCCCGGTGACCGTCCGCCTCGACGGCGGCGACCTGCTCGTCGACGTCGCCGAGGACCTGCATTTCGACCTGACCGGATGGGCGCGGCCCGTGTACCGCGGCGAGCTCGCCGACGACTTCTGCACCGAACTGGAGAACCTGTGAAACCCAGCAAGCGCCTCGACCTGATCGCGCCCTACCTGTTCGCCGAGCTCGAGCGCAAGATCGCCGACAAGCGCGCCCAGGGCATCGACGTCATCTCGCTGGGGATCGGCGACCCCGACCGCCCGACGCCGGCGATCATCGTCGACGCGATGCAGGAGGCCGTGACGGAGCCCGAGACGCACCGCTACCCCTCCAACCGCGGCCGCCAGGACTTCCGCCAGGCGGTGTCGGACTTCTACAACCGCCGCTTCGACGTCGAGCTCGACCCGGACACCGAGGTCATGCCGGCGATCGGCGCCAAGGAGTGCATCTTCAACCTCAACCTGGCGTTCCTCGACCCGGGCGATGCCGCCCTGAGCGCCGATCCGGGGTACCCCGTCTACACGGGCGGCCCGCTGATGGCCGGCGCCGACCCGGTGCTCATGCCGCTGCTGCCCGAGCACGGCTTCACGCCCGATCTCAGCGCCGTCTCCGCCACCGATCGCGCCCGCGCGAAGCTCATGTTCTTCAACTATCCGAACAACCCGACCGGCGCGGTCGTGCGACCGGGGTTCTTCGAGGAGGTCGTCGCGTTCGCGCGCGACAACGACGTGCTCGCCGTCCACGACAACGCCTACTCCGAGACGACCTACGACGGCTACCGTGCGCCGTCGTTTCTTGCCACGCCGGGCGCCAAGGACGTCGGCGTCGAGGTCTTCTCGTGGTCGAAGGGCTACAACATGACCGGCTGGCGCTGCGCGGCCATCGTCGGGAACGCGGACGCGATCGCGGCGTACTGGAGGCTGAAGACGAACATCGACTCGGGCCTCTTCGAGGCCGTGCAGCTCGCCGGCATCGCCGCGCTCAGCCCGGACGCCGACGGCGACGTCAAGGAGATGAACGCGCTCTACACGCGCCGCCGCGATCTCGTCGTCGACGCGCTGGAGAAGATCGGCGTCGATGTCACGCCGCCGAAGGGCACGATCTACGTCTGGGCGCCCGTCCCGGCGGGCTTCGAGAACGCCGCCGCGTACTGCGAGCACGTGCTCGAGGAGGCCGCCGTCGTCATCTCGCCCGGCGGCGCGTACGGCCCGAACGGCGAGGGCTTCTTCCGGATCTCGCTGACGACGCCCGACGACCGGCTGCTCGAGGCCGTCGCGCGCCTCGGCAGGCTGGCGGGCTGAGGGCCGCGTGATGCCGCGCCCCCGTGACGCCGTGGTGCTCACGCTCGCGATCGCCTGCGTGGTGACGCTGCCCGCGTGCGGCACGTCGGACGAGGACGAGGTGCGCGCGGCCGCGCAGGAGCTGCGGCGTGCGCTGCAGGCCGAGGACGGCGCGCGCGCGTGCCGGCTGCTGACCGACAAGGCCAAGCGCCAGCTCGGCGGGACCTGCGTCACGCACGTGACGAGCGTCGATCCCGGCGACAAGGCGAGCGACGGGGCGCTGACCCTGCGCGCGGACCGCGCGTCGCTGGCGACGCGCAGCGGCGGGCGCACACGCGCGATCGCGTTCGTCAAGATCGACGGGAACTGGCGCGTCGAGCACCTCCCGCTCTCGACCACGATCGTGGAGGCGCCCGCGCGCGCGGCGTTCTACGAGCGCTGCTGGCGCGCGGCCGGAGCGAGGATAGCCACGCGTCCGTCGCAGCTGGCCTTCGCCCAGGCCGATCGGCCGGAGACGGCCGTTCGCGCGGATACCGTGTCGGCCAAGGGCGGCGACTGGCGGATCTTCTACACATTCGCCGGCGGCGGCAGGGATCCGGGGTTGGCCGAGGTCATCGCCGACCCGGCCGCCGCCGGCGCGGTGGCCTACGTCCAGCAGGCGGGCGACAACGCCGCCGTCGTCGCGCGCGCCCGTCAGTGCGTGGCGGGCTGATGACCCGCCGGCGCGATCCGCGCTCCTAGTCTGGGGCCATGCGCTACTGCGGCATCGACGTGTCGGCCTCGGCCGCCAATCAGCAGCTCTGCACGCTGCACGAGCGGCGCGCCGCCGGCGACGGCGCCATCGAGCTGGTGGCGACCTTCTACGTGCCCGGAACCGTCGATGCGGTCGCGTCCACCGTGCTCGGCTTCGGCGGCGAGGCCGTCGCCGCCGTCGATGCGCCATCCGGGCATCGCTTCGACCTGCTCGCGGCGGGCGCGCCGCTGCGCGGCGAACTGGGCCTGCCCGAAGGGCGGTTCGAGCGCCATCGCGTCTGCGACGCGCTGCTCTTCCGCCGCCGCCTGCCGCTGTACCCCGTCCCCTCGGCCAGCCAGGCGCTGGCGGCGTGGCAGCGCTGGATCGGCGTCGGCTTCGAGATGTTCGCCGCCCTCGCGTCGCTCGGCCTGTTCCGTCCCGAGGAGGCCGACGTCGTGCAGGGCCGCATCGAGATCGGAGCCCTGCGCTTCGGGCGCCTGTGCGAGACCTACCCGGACGCCGTCTTCTGCTCGATGCTCGGCCACCGGCCGCCACCCAAGCGCACGCCGTGGGGGCTGCAGCAGCGCATCGCGGCGCTCCGCGCCCACGGCGTCATCGACGAGGACGGCGGACTCTGGCATCGCACGCTGGACGAGCTCGATGCCTGCGCGGCGGCGTACGTCGCCTACGCCCTGGCCAACGGCGGCGGCATGTGGACCGGCGACGTGCGCGAGGGCGTCATCGTGCTGCCCGTCGACGACCTGCTGCCGCGTTACGACCCGCTGCCGCCGCCCGCGCGGGTCGCGCTGGCCTGACCGCGGATCGTTCGCAGCGCGGTGCGGCCTCGCGGACCGGGATGGGTTGGGGTGGAGCGCCGCGACCCTGTCGCCGACCGGCGGTGCCGGCCGGCGGAGGGCGTCGGCCTACTCCTGCGTGATGCCCATGCGCTTGAGCGCGGCAGCCGCGTGCGGGGACAGCTGCCCGGTCACGGGCACCCTGCGTCCGCCCACCGACGGCCACGCGATCGGCGCGTCGGCGCCGAGCGCCGCGTACTCCGGCCTCGGCGCGCTCGGGGGTGCGGCCGGCTGAGCCGGCGCCTCCTGCCGGGCGGCCTTCCGCTGTGACTTCTTCGCCATGTGTACCTCCGTCGTCGAGGTAGATCGACCTACGCGGGAGGTGTACCCGGCACGCGCCCGATCATGTGGGTGAGGATCGGCTGCATGCCGAACCGCGCGTACAGCCGGGCGGCGGGCTCGTTGCCGGCGAAGACCGCGAGGGTGAGCAGGTCGATCCCGCGCGCCCGTAGGTCGTCGTGGACGGCGGCGATGAGCCGGCTGCCCAGGCCCCGGCCACGGTGCTCGCGGCCGATGCTCAGGGACTCGAGCTCTGCCATCGGCTCGGGGGTCTCGACCTGCGACCAGCCACCGCTCAGGCGCACCATCGCGTAGCCGGCGAGTCCTCCGCCGGGATCCTGTGCCACGTGCAGCACCGCGTCGCCCGCCTCGAACCACGACGCGTAGCTCGCCCGCCGTCGCCGCCAGGAGTCCGCGTGCTCGCGAAACGGCGCGATCTCGCCCGTGAGCGCGTGTGGAGCGACGGATTCGTGGTGCTTCTGCATCCCGATCCACAGCGGCGCGAGCGCGTCGATGTGCTCGATTCCCGCCTGGCGGATGGTGAACTCCACGCGCGGATTCTACGGCTGGGCGGGGTTCGAACCCGCAAGAGCACGGCCGCTCGTGGCTCTAGACTGACCACATGCAGCAATCGCGAAACGGCCGCATCGGCGAGCGTCGCAACGAGGACAGGGCAGCGGAGGGACGCGCGAAGCAGCGTGCGTTCTGCATCGCCGCGCTCGAGGATGGCGAAGACCTCTCCGAGCTGCGCGAGCTGCTGCGCACCGCGGGCGTGGCGGTCGTCGGGCAGATGATCCAGCATCGCGAGAAGCCGCATCCGAACTCGTACCTCGGGCCCGGCAAGCTGATCGAGGTCAGGGAGGCCGCCAAGGCCGCCGACGCGAACGTCATCGCCTGCGACGACGAGCTCAGCCCGCGCCAGGAGCGCAACCTCGAGGAGGAGCTCGGCATGCCGGTCGTCGACCGCACGTCCGTGATCCTCGACATCTTCGCCGGTCACGCCCACAGCGCGGAGGGCAAGCTGCAGGTCGAGCTCGCCCAGCTGGAGTACAACATGGCCCGGATGCGCGGCCTGTGGACGCATCTCGAGCGTCTCGGCGCCAGCGCGGCGCAGCCCGGCATCGGCGCCCGCGGACCGGGCGAGTCGCAGATCGAGACCGACCGCCGGCTCGCGCGCAACCGCATCACGGCGCTGCGCCGCAAGCTCACCGGCGTCGCCGCCTCGCGCGCGACGATGCGCGCCGAGCGCGAGCGCGCGCACCTTCCGCAGGTCGCCCTCGCCGGCTACACCAACGCCGGCAAGTCGACGCTGCTCAACCGGCTGACCGGCGCCGAGGTCGGCGTCCGCGATCGCCTCTTCCACACGCTGGACCCGACGACGCGCGAGCTGCGCATCAACGGCCGCCCGTACCTGCTCTCGGACACCGTCGGCTTCATCCGCAAGCTGCCCCACCAGGTCGTCGACGCGTTCGCCGCGACGCTGTACGAGACGCGCGAGGCCGATCTCATCCTGCACGTCGTCGACGCGTCGGCGCCGCAGGAGGAGATGGACGCCATGCTGCGGGCGGTCGACGAGACGCTCGAGGCCGTCGGCGCCGGCGACCGCCCGCGCCTGCTCGTGCTCAACAAGGGCGATGCCATCGATGCCGAGCGGCGCCTGGAGCTGCTGTTCGCCCACCCCGACGGGATGCTCATCTCGGCGGCGACGGGGGAGGGGCTGGACGCGCTCGGCGACCGCATCGAGGAGGAGTTTCGCCGCTCGCTGCGCTCGGTCGACCTGCTGCTGCCCTACGCGGAGGGCGCCCGCCTGGCCGAGCTGCACGACATCGCCGGCGATCTCGAGCGCACCGACACCGCCGACGGCGTGCGCGTGCACGCCCGCGTGCCGGCGACGCTGGCCGAGCGCTACGAGCGCTTCTCGGTCAACGGCACGCCCGCCTAGCGATCGCCGGCGGAGTCGTCGCCGGCCGCTGTCACGCGGCCTTTGACGGCCACGACGACCGCGCCGACGACGAGTCCCAGCATGGCCGATGCGGCGGTGTTGGTCAGCCAGGCACCGATGCCGCCCAGGGAGCCCAGGGCGTGATCGACGTCCTCCTCGAGGTGATGGACGGCGTCATAGAGCCACGACAGGCCGAGCTCGTCGAGGCCGACCAGCAGGATGTGTCCGCCGACCCAGAGCATCGCGGCGATCCCGACGGTCGAGAGCACCGACAGGACGACCGGCATGGCGCGGACCAGCGCGCGCCCGAACGCCGCGGCGGCGCCGTCGCGCTCCTTCGCGAGATGCAGGCCGACGTCGTCCATCTTCACGATCAGGGCGACGGCGCCATAGACGACCGCGGTGATCGCGAGCGCCACGACCACGAGGATCAGGGCACGCGAGAGCACCGGCTCGTCGGCGATCTCGTTGAGCGAGATCACCATGATCTCCGCCGAGAGGATGAAGTCGGTGCGGATCGCCCCGCCGACGAGCTCGTCCTCGTCGCCCGGCTCCTGGGCGCCCGCCGGCGTCTCGGCGGCGTGGTGGTGCGGGCTGATCGACTCCCAGATCTTCTCGGCGCCCTCGTAGCAGAGGTAGGCGCCGCCGAGCATGAGGATCGGCGTGAGCAGCCAGTCCAGGAACTCGCTGAGCAGCAGCGCGGCGGGCAGGATGAAGAGCAGCTTGTTGCGCAGCGACCCGGTGGCGATCCGCCTGATCATCGGCAGCTCGCGCTCGGGAGCGAAGCCCTGCACGTAGCGCGGGGTGACCGCCGCGTCGTCGACGATGACGCCCGCGGCCTTCACGCTCGCCCGACTCGCCCCGGCCGCGACGTCGTCCAGCGAGGCCGCGGCCACCCGCGTCAGCGCCGCGACGTCGTCGAGGAGCGCGGCGAGGCCGGCGCTCACCGTCGACCTTCCGCGAGCACGGGATCCAGCAGCGCCTGCTCGAGGTCTGTGACGGTCGCAGGCACGCGGACCGGGCACACTACCGGCGCTTGCCGGCGCCCGGTCTCAGCGGTCGTCGCCGCTGCCGTGCAACGCGTTGCGCCGCCGGCGCGAGCTGAGCTTCTCGATGTTCGCCTCGGCGATCGCGTCGAGTCCGAGGTCGGCCTCGGTGGCGATCTGGGCGAGGTACCAGAGAACGTCGCCCAGCTCCTTGGCGAGCGCAGAGCGCCGTTCGTCGGTCAGCACGCCGTCGTCGTCGCGGACCATCTTCTTGATCTTCTCGGCGACCTCGCCGGCCTCGCCGCACAGCCCGAGGGTGGGGTACAGCAGGTTGTCCCCGGCCCGCGGATATACGGCCGTGGCCCGCGAACGGGACTGGTACTCGGAGAGGTCCATCGACGGTCGAAACCTATACGCCGAGCAGGATCAACAAACCCGCTATTTCGAAGCTTCCACCCTTGCCGGGGCTCGAGAAAAACGCCGCAGGTTGGGTGAACCGACGCCCTCGCCGCGACGGTGCGCGGCGAGGGCGGCTTCGGCTCCTAGCTCGTGAAGCCGAACTGCTTGAGGTAGTCGGCGGCCACTTCGTCGCGCTTCTGCTTGTCCAGATCGACGCGCGCGTTGAGCTCCTGCATGATCTCCGCGGTCATGTACTTCTGGACGTCGGTGATGACCATCTGACCCTCCGGCCCGAGCTTCGTCGCACGCTCTTGCGGACCGCGAAGCGTGATGTTGTAGGGCGGGAAGACGTTCTTGTCGTCCTCGAGCACGACGTACTTGCCCGACGACAGCGGGCCATCGGTCGTGAACACGAACGCGACGTCCGCATCGCCGTTGTCGAGGATCTGGTACTTCTGCTCCCCGGGCAGGAACTTCTTGAACTTGAAGCCGTAGTCTGCTGCACGCCGAGCAGGCAGTCGATGCGCTGGCGACAGGCGGGGAACCCGTTGATCGTCAGCGTGTTCGCCTTGTCGGCGAGGTCGGAGATCTTCGTCGGGTTGCCGAGCTCCTCTGCCTTCGCCTTGGTGATGCCCAAGCGGTAGGTGTTCTCGAACGGCGTCGGCGCAAGCGCCGTGATGTTGACCTTGGCGTACGCAGCCTTGGCGTCCTCGTAGGCCTGCGCGGGATCCTTCGGGACATCCTCGACCTTCACTCCGAAGGCCGACGTCAACGCGGTGCCGGTGTACTCGGGGTAGGCGTCGACCTCGCCCTTGCGGAGCGCCGCGTCGGCGACGCGCTCGGGTCCGAGG
>CAVVAG010000012.1:0-53946 GCA_963746165.1 uncultured Actinomycetes bacterium
GAAGTGCTCGCGCAGGCACAGCTCCGCCACCACGACGACGAGCACGCCGACGCCGGCCAGGAGCACGGCGGGCGCGCCCGCGAAGCCGATGAGGAACATGCACGAGCCCGACGGCCATGCCGATCTCGGTCAGCGGAAAGGGCGCCCAGATCGCGTCGGGGCGCGGGACGCCGTCGCGGATGTCCAGGCGGGAGGGGCGGCGCGGCGCCGGCGGCGCCGCCGGTGCCCTCGCCCGGTCCCGCGGCGTGGCAGGCTGCGGGGGCGCAGCGGGGCACGCCGGCGGTCGCTCGCCCGTGCCCGCCCGCGCCCGCTGGCGCTGCTTCTTCTTCGCACGGCTCTTGCTCATCGGACGCCGCCTCGCCCGCTCCCGCGCGAACGCGGCGAACCAGTCCAGCGCGGCCGGGTTGGCCAGCGAGTCGCGGCTCGCCGCCTGCTCGGGCGCCGCGCCGGCGAGGATTCGCTTGACCGGCACCTCGAGCAGCTTGCCCGACAGCGTGCGCGGGACCTCCGCGACGGCGAACACGTCGTCGGGCACGTGGCGCGGCGAGCAGTCCTCGCGGATCCGCCGCGCGAGCGCGCGGCGCAGGTCGTCGTCGAGCGATGCGCCCGCGCGCAGCACGACGAACAGCGCCATCCAGCCGTCGACGTCGACGACGAGCGCGTCCACGATCTCCTGCGACGCGAGCACCGCGCTGTAGATCTCGCTCGTCCCCATCCGCACCCCGCCGCGGTTGATCGTCGAGTCGCTGCGGCCATGGATGACGGCGGTGCCACGCGACGTGATCTCGATCCAGTCCCCGTGGCGCCAGACGCCCGGATACATCGCGAAGTACGCGTCCCGCAGCCGTTCGCCGTCCGGGTCGTTCCAGAACCCCAGCGGCATCGACGGCATCGGCTGCGTGATGACGAGCTCGCCGACGGCGTCGACGAGCGGGCGCCCGTCGGGATCGAACGCCTGCACGTCGCAGCCCAGCGAGCGCGCCTGCAGCTCGCCCTCGTAGACGGGCAGCAGCGGCACCCCGCCGACGAACGCCGTGCACACGTCGGTCCCGCCGCTCGTCGAGAACACCCACGTGTCGTCAGAGAGCATGTCGTATAACCAGCGAAAGCCCTCCGGCGAGAGCGGCGAGCCCGTCGAGCCGACGCTCCTCAGCGCCCTCAGGTCGCGCTCGCCGCCGCCCGCGGGATGCACGCCGGCCTTCATGCAGCCGGCGATGAACGCCGCGCTCGTGCCGAAGCACGTGATCTCCGCCTCCGCCGCGAGATCCCACAGGCGGTCGAGCGTCGGCGTCGCCGGGTTGCCGTCGTAGAGCACGATCGAGGCCGGCGTCAGCAGCACGCCGACGAGGAAGTTCCACATCATCCAGCCCGTCGTCGTAAACCAGAACGCGCGGTCGGCGGCGTGCATGTCGAGGTGCAGGTTCTGGTGCTTGAGCTGCTCGAGCAGGATCCCGCCGTGGCCCTGGACGATCGCCTTGGGCAGGCCGGTCGTGCCGCTGGAGTACAGGACCCACAGCGGGTGGTCGAAGTCCACGGGCTCGAGCACGAGCGGCGACTCCCCGGCGGCGCCGAGGAAGCCGTCCTCCCAGCCCGAGCCGCCGAGATAGCCCAGCCGCACGAGCGTTCCGCCGACACGCGCATGGATCTCCTCGACCACCGAGCCGCGATCGAAGTCCCGCCCGCCGTAGCGATAGCCGTCGACCGCCAGCAGCACCTTCGGCTCGATCTGCGCGAAGCGGTCGATCACCGATCGCGCCCCGAAGTCCGGCGAGCAGCTCGACCACACCGCCCCGAGGCCGGCCGTCGCCAGGAACGCCGCGATCGTCTCGGCGATGTTCGGCATGTACGCGGCGACGCGGTCGCCGCGGCCGACGCCGAGTGCGCGCAGGCCGGCCTGGATGCGGCCGGTCAGCTCGCGCAGGCGGCCCCACGTCATCTCGTCCAGCGGACGCAGCTCCGAGGCGTGGTGGATCGCCACGGCGTCGTCGTCGCGGCCGCGGAAGATGTGCTCGGGATAGGAGAGCGCCGCGCCGGGAAACCATCGTGCCCCCGGCATCTCGGGGCGCTCGAGCACGCCGCTGGGCACGGCGTGCAAGCGCACCTCGAAGTACTCGGCGATCGAGGACCAGAAGCCCTCCAGATCGCCCACCGACCAGCGCCAGAGCTCGTCGTAGCCGCCGACCTCGACGCCATGGTAGGCCGCCAGCCACCGCTCGTAGGCGCGCATGCGGGTCTGCTGCGCGAACGCGTCGGAGGGCTGCCACAGCACGCGCGGCGTACGGGTCATGCGCGCAAGCGTAGACCCGTCGCCGCGCCGCCCTGCGTGGGGCTACAGGTTGCCCTCGAACTCGACGGTGACCTGGTCCTTGAGCTTCAGCGCGCCCATCAGCCCCTTGTACGGCTTGATGCCGTAGTCGGTCTGGTTGAGCGTGACGCTGCCGCTGATCTTGTCGCCGCTGACGCGGATCGGGACCGAGATCTGCGAGCTGCCGCCGGCGATCGACAGATCGCCCTTGGCCTGGCTGTCGCTCACCTCGCTGGAGGCGAAGGTGATCTGCGACGAGCCCAGGACCTTGTTCATGCTCTTCTTGATATCGGCCTTGTCCTTGTCGCTCAGCGGCTTGGCGCCGCCCTGGCCCGAGATGACCTCGATCGAGCTGGCGTCGGCGGTGAGCTTGATCGATGGGTTGTCGCCGCCCTCCACCGTGGCCTCCCAGCTGTTGACGCCGAGGGTGAGGTCGTGCCCGGCCTTCGCCGCGGCGCCCTCCCTGCCGGTCTTGACCTTCAGCGATCCGTTGCTGGGTCCAATGGTGTGGCTTCCTTCGGGAATTGACATACGGTGACCTTACCCGCATAGGGTCCATCCACTCTTTCCGGGCGTTAGCCTTGTCAGCATGGCCTGGCTTCAGCGCGAGATCACCCTGCGGCCCCGCCCGCGCGGCGTCCACCTCGTGACGAACGAGATCGTCGACGCGCTGCCCGAGCTGCGCAGCCTGCAGATGGGGCTCGCGCACCTGTTCATCCGCCACACGTCGGCGTCGCTGACGCTCAACGAGAACGCGTCGCCGGATGTGCGCCGCGACTTCGAGACGTGGTTCAACCACGCCGTGCCCGAGGACTTCGCGTGGACGCACACGCTGGAGGGCCCCGACGACATGCCCGCGCACGTCAAGGCGGCGCTGATGGGCTCGTCGCTGACGCTGCCGATCGCCGACGGGCGCCTGGCGCTCGGCACGTGGCAGGGGATCTACCTCTGCGAGCACCGCGATCGCGGCGGCGCGCGGTCGGTGCTGGCCACGCTGTCGGGCGAGCCGGCCTGACGCAGTCAGGCGCCGTGAGGGCTCAGCGCCGGCGGGCCGCGGCGCCGAAGCGCTCGGCGCGAAACTCGCGGATGTCCTCCGGGACGTCGCGCGAACGCATGCCGGGCACCGGCGCGAGCAGCTCGGGCTCGAGCTGCGTCTCCAGGACGGCCTGCGCGCCGTCGCCGGTCCGGCGCTGCACGCGGTAGGCGTGCGTGCCGGGCCGCGAGGTGACGATCCGCACGAGCGCGTCCTCCTCGAACAGCAGCCCGACGCCGTCGTCGGCGCCGTAGCCGCCGGGGATCGCGCCGCGGCCGACCGCGTCGAGGTAGGCCGGCCGCCGGATCGGGTCGCCGTCATAGTGGACCGACAGGCTGCCGGGCAGGAAGCCGAGCGCCGGCGCCGGCTCGGGTCGCCCGGTCGAGCGCGTGATGCCGTGCGCAAACCAGCACATCGCGCCGGCGCTGATCCCCGCGAGCAGGACGCCCGACGCCCACGCCTCACGCATGATCGCGTCCAGGCCGTGCTCGCGCCAGATGGCCAGCAGGTTGCGCATCGAGCCGCCGCCGACGTAGATGACGTCCTGCCCGAGGATCAGCGCGCGCAGGTCGTGCGGGTCCTGCTCGAGGCGAAACAGCGACAGGTGCCGCGCGTGGCAGGCACGCTCGCCGAAGGTGGACCTGAAGGCCGCGATCTGCCCGTTCGGGTCGCCGCTGGCGGTCGGCAGGAAGAGGATCCGCGGCTCGCGCGCCCGCGCCAGCGAGAGGATGAAGTCGTCGAGCGCCGGGTTGTGGGGCTCCGACGTGAAGCCCCCGCCACCCATCGCGAAGATCCGGCGCGGCGGCGTTGCGATCACGCGGCGGAGAGCGTCCGCGACCCGCCCAGCCAGCGGACCTGCAGCGCGACCTCCGACAGTCGATCGCCGGCCTCCTCGACCCAATATGCAGATGCGTTGGCACGGGAGGAGACGACGTGGGCGAGGGACTCGCCGCGGAAGTGCAGCGCGGCCCCGTCACCGGCGGCGTAGCCGGGGGCCATGCCCTCGCTCAGGAAGCGGTGGTAGCTCTCACGCCGGGCCGGTTCGCCGTCGTAGTGCACGCAGTTGGAGTATGGCAGCAGCCCGAGCCCGCTCACCCGCTGCGGCGGGCCGTGGAAGGCCGTGACCGACTCGTCAAACCAGCACAGCGATCCGGCGCTCAGACCGCACAGCACGACGCCGCGCCGCCAGCATTCGCGCAGCACCTCGTCGAGGCCGTGCGCGCGCCAGACCCCGATGAGCGACACGACGCTGCCGCCGCCGACGTAGATGAGGTCCTGGTCGAGCAGGTGCTCGGCGAGGTCGCGGCCCAGCCCCGCGCCCTTGTCGCGGCGAAACAGGGAGACGTGCGACGGCTCGCAGCGGCAGGGCGAGAAGGCGCGGTAGAAGCGCACGATGTAGTGGTCGGCGTCACCCGACGCCGAGGGCAGGAAGCAGACCTTCGGATGGTCGACCCCGGTGCATGCGAGCACGTAGTCGTCGAGCAGTCCGTTGCCGGCCTCCATGGAGAACCCGCCGCCTCCGAACGCGACGATCTGGGGCGGCAGACGATGCACCGGCCGAGCATATGGGCCGATTGGCCGGTCCGCTCAGATTTGCGCGCCAGGGCCAAACGGCCCTGGACCAGATGTACATCCGGCGGCGCGCAGGCGCCATCTACGCTGCAAACAGCGTGAGATCGGGCTTGCGCTCGCCGCGCAGGACGGCGAGGTCGACCTCGACGCAGGTCAGCCCGCGCGCCTCCGCGAGAACCCGTGCCTGCGGCTTGAACGACTGCGCCGCGAGGATGCCGCGACAGGAGGCCGTCGCCGGGTCGTGGCGGATGCGCTCCAGGTAGCGCGTGAGCTGCTCGACGGCGTCGATCGTCGCCACGCGCTTGATCTCCACCGCGATCCACGCGTCCTCGCCGTCGCGGCACATGAGGTCGACGGGGCCGATGTCGGTCGGCCACTCGCGCCGCACGAGGCGAAAGCCCTCCCCGCAGAACTGCGGCGATGCGGCCAGCGCCTCCTGCAGGTCGCGCTCGACGCCGTCCTTCTCGAGCGCGGCGGCCTCGCCCATGTCGTGGCGGACGTCGGACACGATCTCCGTGATGTCGATCTCGAGGCGATCCTCGCTGGCGCCGGCGCGCTTGCGCACGACGATCCGCGTCGGCGGATCGCCCTCCTCCTCGATCACCGTCGGGGCGGTCATCCAGTTGCTCGGCTTGAACCCGCCGCTGTCGGCGTGGACCATGAACGAGCCGTCGGCCTTGACCATGAGCAGGCGCAGCGCCTCGGGCAGGACGGCCGTCAGGCGGCCGCTGTAGCGGACCTCGCAGCGGGCGACGATCAATCGCATGGTTCGGGACCGTACCGGCCGGACCGGATCCATCGCGTCGCGTAGTGCGCAACCCCGTGGGGTAGCCCACGATCATGACCGCGACGACGACGGACTACCTCGAGACGTACCTGCAGGACCACCGCGCCGGCGCGGCGATGGGCTCCGACCTCGCCCACCGGCTCGCCGACGAGAACATGGGCACGCCGTACGAGGACTTCCTCGTCGGGCTGGCGCAGGAGATCGACGCCGACGTCGAGATGCTCGATCAGATCCTCGACCGGTTCGGGGTCTCCAAGCCCGGGATGAAGATCGCCGGTGCGAAGGCGGCCGAGAAGCTCGGCCGGCTGAAGCCCAACGAGCAGCTCACCGGCTACTCGCCGCTCAGCCGCGTGCTCGAGCTCGAGGGCCTGCGCGGGGGCGTGCAGGCCAAGCTCGGCCTCTGGGACTCGCTCTTCGAGCTCTCCCAGCACGACGACCGCCTCGATCCGGAGCAGATGGCGGAGCTGCAGGCGAAGGCCGAGAGCCAGCTCGACGGGCTGCGCGAGCAGCACCGCCTCGCCGCGCACGAGGCCTTCGTCGACGGCTGACCCTCAGGCTGCGGGCAGCACGCGCGGCAGCTCGTCGCGCAACCGCTCCAGCAGCCCGGCGACCTCGTCGTCCCGCGCCAGCCGCAGCGTCTGGTCGCACGCGTCGATCGCGTCGCTGATGCGATCGGTCCGCGCCAGCGCGTGCGCGTAGCGCGCCCACGCGGCAGCGCTCTCGCCGTCGATCAGCGTGGCCTGCTCGCAGGCGGTCACCTCGGCGCCGAGATCGCCGGCGAGGTGGTAGGCGAGGGCGAGGTCGAGCAGCCCCTCGACCGACGGCACGAGCTCGCGCGCGTGCTCCAGCGCGGCGATCGCACCTTCGCGGTCCATCAGCCGCAGGCGCAGCCGTCCGAGCCGCTCCCACGCGTCGGCGTCGTTCGTGCCGCGGTCGACCGCGCGCTGCGCGGCCTCGGCGGCGAGGTCGATCGCGCCCATGTCCTCGTAGATGCGCGCCGCGAAGCGGTGCGGCGCCGGGCGGTCGTCCTCGTTGCGCGCCCAGTCGCGCACGCAGCGGCCGGCGGCGTTGAGGTCTCCCGCCTGCCAGAACGCGAGCGTCAGCAGCCGCAGCACCGTCGTGTTCGTCGGCTCGGCGTCGCGGGCGTAGATGAGCCGCTGGGCGGCGAGCTCGTGGTTGCCCTCGAACGTCGCGTGCTGCGCGGCGGTGAGGAAGCGCTCGACGCGGTCGGCGGCGGCGTCGGGCTTTGAGAAGTCGACGAACTGCAGCGTGCCGGCGGGGACGGTGCGCACGCCGATGTTGAAGCGCACGCGCGCCCACTGCTGGACGTCGTCGCCGCCGCCGGTGAAGTAGATCCCGGTCACGCTGCCGACGCCCCACTCGGGGTAGGCGACGCAGCGCGCGTAGCGATGCACGACGGAGTGGTCGGGGACCTGCGAGCCGAAGGGGTCGTTGGTGGCACGGTCCTCGGCGTGGGCACGGGCGCGCTGCTGGGTCTCGTAGGCGCGGCGGCCCTCCTCGGCGCGCGCCTCGCGGGCGGCCGCGGCGCTGACCTTGACCGCGTTGCTGGACACCTTGCCGCCGCGCGATCCCTCGGCGAGGCGCTCGAGCTGATCGGCCGCCTCGTTGATCGCCTTGAGGTGGCGCTCGTGCTCGAACTGCTTGCCCGGAGGCGCGATGTCCGGGTGCCAGATCTTCGCCTGCCGGCGCCGTGCGAGCTGCACCTCGCGCTTGCCGAACGGTGGCTGGAGCTCCAGGAGAAGGAGCGATTGCTCGATGTCGAGGACGCCTGGCATGAACCCACCAGAGTACCTCCGTCGACGCGGCGCCGAGTCGCGAAACGCGGCGCCTACGTGATGAGCTTGCGCTCCATCGCCCGGATCGCCAGGCGCCACATGACGATCGCGAACAGCACGAGCGCGCCGAGGTGCAGGAGGTCGGCGCCGACGTCCCAGCCGAACGCAGCGTGGCGCACGAGCTCGACGGTGTGGTGCAGCGGGTTGAAGTTGCCGGCGATCTGCGCCCACTCGGGCAGCCCGGACAGCGGGAAGAACGTGCCGGCGACGAGGAAGGTCGGCGTGATGATCGTGCTCGTCACGTAGTTGAAGTTGTCGATCGACTTCAGCAGGCCGGCGATCATGATCCCGAAGCACGACCAGCCGAAGCCCGAGATGAACGCGATCGGCGGCACGAGCAGCATCCCGAGCGACGGGTCCAGGCCGAAGACCATCGCCACGAGCAGCGGGACGCAGCCGTACGTGCCCGCGCGGATCGCCATCCACAGCGCCTCGGCCGTGACGAGCTCCTCGGTGTCGACCGGCGCGGCGAGGATCGCGTCGTACGTGTGCTGGAACGCATACTTGACGAACGTCCCGAACATCGACGGGAAGACCGACGAGAAGAGCACCGCGGTGGCGACGACGCCGGTGCCGACGAAGTCGACGTAGTCCATCCCGTTGACCTGGCTGACGAGCGTCCCGAAGCCGAAGCCGAACGCGAGCAGGTAGATCGTCGGGTCGATCGTCGAGGAGAACGTCGTCGAGCGCCAGTACGACGCGAAGTTTGTGAACTCGCGGACGAGTACGCCGCGCAGCGCGGAGCCCTCCAGGCGGCCGATCCTTGCGCGAACGGCGGCGGCGGGAGTCATCCGATGTCCTCCCCGGTCAGCATCACGAACACGTCCTCGAGGTTCGACGGCCGGCGCACGCCCTCGGGCAGGTCGCCGTTGCGGCCCTCGATGCCCATGAGAGCGATGCTCGTGCCGGTGCGCCGCTTGCGGATCCCGGCGGCGACCGCGTCGGACTCGACCTCCGCCAGCCGCGCGGGCGGGCCGTAGACCTCCAGCACCTCGGTGCCGGCGTGCTTCATGACGAGCTCCGACGGTCGCCCGCTGGCGACGGCGTGGCCGTGGGACATGATCGTCACCGTGTCGGCGAGGCGCTGGGCCTCCTCGATGTAGTGCGTGGACATGAGGATCGACGTGCCCTCGCTGCGCAGCGCATCGATGAGCGCCCACAGCTCCTGGCGGATCTGCGGATCCAGGCCGACGGTCGGCTCGTCGAGCAACAGCAGGCGCGGCTTGTGCACGAGCGCGCGGGCGATGAGCAGGCGCCGGCGCATGCCGCCCGACAACTCGTCGACCTTCGCCTTGCGGCGGTCGGTGAGGTGAGCGATCTCAAGCGCCCGGTCGACCGCGGCGTGCCGGTCGGCGCGGCCGATCCGGTAGAGGTGGGCGAAGACGCGCAGGTTCTGCTCGACGGTCAGCGTCGTGTCGAGGTTGTCGAGCTGCGGGACGACGCCCATCTCGGCGCGGGCGACCTTCGACTGCTCGGGCAGCTTGAAGCCGAGCACCTCGATCGTGCCGGCGGTGGCCATGACCTGGGCGGTGAGCATCTTCATCGTCGTCGACTTGCCCGCCCCGTTGGGCCCGAGCAGGCCGACGCACGTGCCGGCCGGCACGTCGAGGTCGAGGCCGTCGACGGCGATGATCTCGCCGTAGTGCTTGACGATGCCGCGCAGGGAGATGGCGAGTTCGGGCATCTGCGGGAGGCTAGTCATGTCACCTACGACCGTCGGCGGGATTCAAACTCATCGCTTACAGATCCTGGCGGAGGTTCAGGACAGGAACTGGCCTAAACCTCTTCTAGTCTCCGGGCACACCGACCGCCAGAGAGGACGGCCCTTCCCATGGACTACAAGATCGAGCTCATCGCGATCCCCGTCTCCGACGTCGACCGCGCGAAGGCGTTCTACGTCGACCAGGCCGGCTTCAACGCCGACTACGACCACGTCGTCAACGAGAACCTGCGCTTCGTCCAGCTCACGCCGCCCGGCTCGGCCTGCTCGATCTGCATCGGCCAGGGCCTCACCGACGCCGAGCCCGGCTCGGTCCGAGGGATGCAGATGGTTGTCGTCGACGCCCACGCGGCTCACGACGAGCTCGCGGCCCGCGGCGTCGCGGTCTCCGACGTCGACACCCAGCCCTGGGGGGAGTTCGTGCACTTCTCAGATCCCGATGGCAACGCGTGGGCGCTGCAGGCGATCCCTGACCGCCGGTAAGCCCTGAGCGCCGGGGGCGCGAGCTACCCTGAGCGGCACATGTCTGCCCAGTACGTCTACACGATGCACCGCCTGTCGAAGGACTATCCGCCCGACAAGCAGGTGCTGAAGGATGTGACCCTCGCGTTCATGCCCGGCGCGAAGATCGGCGTGCTCGGCTACAACGGCGCGGGCAAGTCGACGGTCCTGAAGATCATGGCCGGGATCGAGACCGACTACCGCGGTGACGCGATGCTCGCGCCGGGCGCGACGGTCGGCCTGCTCGAGCAGGAGCCCCGGCTCGACGAGGCCAAGGACGTCAAGGGCAACGTCGAGGAGGCCGTCGCCGAGACGAAGGCCCTGCTGACCCGCTTCAACGAGCTCGCTGCGAACTACTCCGACGAGACGGCCGACGAGTTCGCGCGCCTCCAGGACCAGATCGACGCCGCCGACGCGTGGAACCTCGACACCGCCATCGAGTACGCGATGGACGCGCTGCGCCTGCCGCCGGCCGACGCCGACGTCTCGACGCTCTCCGGCGGGGAGCGCCGCCGCGTCGCGCTCTGTCGCCTGCTGCTGCGCGCCCCCGATCTGCTGCTGCTCGACGAGCCGACGAACCACCTCGACGCCGAGTCGGTCGACTGGCTCGAGCGCCATCTCGCCGAGTACAGGGGCACGATCGTCGCGGTCACCCACGATCGCTACTTCCTCGACAACGTCGCCGGCTGGATCCTCGAGCTCGATCGGGCCAGGGGCCTGCCCTACGAGGGCAACTACTCGTCCTGGCTGGAGCAGAAGCAGAGGCGCCTGGCGATGGAGGAGAAGGGCGACAAGGTCCGCCAGAAGACGATCGAGCAGGAGCTCGAGTGGGTCCGCCAGAACCCCAAGGGCCGGCGCAAGAAGGCCAAGGCGCGCCTGAACAACTACGAGGCGCTGCTGGCCGAGGAACGCAACGTCAAGCTCGACCAGGTCCAGATCCACATTCCCGCCGGCCCGCGGCTGGGCGACGTCGTCGTCGAGTCCGAGGGGCTGCGCAAGGGCTTCGGCGACCGCCTGCTGATCGAGGACCTCACGTTCAAGCTCCCGCGCGGCGGGATCGTCGGCGTCATCGGGCCCAACGGCGCCGGCAAGACGACGCTGTTTCGCATGATCACCGGCCAGGAGCAGCCCGATGCGGGCACCCTGACCGTGGGCGAGACCGTCGAGCTCGCCTACGTCGATCAGTCGCGCGACGCGCTCGACGACGACAAGAACGTCTGGGAGGAGATCTCCGACGGGATGGACACGATCAAGGTCGGCGACCAGACGATGAGCTCGCGCGCCTACTGCTCGTCGTGGAACTTCAAGGGATCGTCTCAGCAGAAGAAGGTCGGCACGCTCTCCGGCGGCGAGCGCAACCGCCTGCACCTCGCCAAGCTGCTGCGCTCCGGCGGCAACGTGCTGCTGCTCGACGAGCCGACGAACGACCTTGACGTCGACACCCTGCGCGCGCTGGAGGAGGCGCTGCTCGCGTTCGCCGGCTGCGCCGTCGTGATCTCGCACGATCGCTGGTTCCTCGATCGCGTCGCCACGCACGTGCTCGCGTTCGAGGGCGACTCGCAGGTGCGCTGGTTCGAGGGCAACTTCGAGGCCTACGAGGAGCATCGTCGCGCGCTGCTCGGCGACGAGGCGGACCGCCCGCACCGCATCACGTACAAGCGCCTGACGCGTACGTAGCGCCCGCTGCGGGCAAGGAGGCAGCGCATGGCCGCCGATGTCGTGATCACCGAGTACACCGATCCGGGCTGCCCGTGGGCCTACTCGGCCGAGCCCTTCCGCCGGCGACTCACCTGGCTCTACGGCGACGCGATCTCCTGGCGCCGGCGGATGGTGGTGCTCGCCGAGGATCCGCGGGAGTACGCCGACAAGGGCTTCACGCCGGAGATGCTCTCCCGTGGCTTCGCGAAGATCGCCCGCGAGCACGGCATGCCGATCGACACCTCGCTGCGGCCGCGGATGGCGGCGACGGCGCCGGCCTGCCGCGCGGTCATCGCCGCCCGGCTGCACGCTCCCGAAGCGGAGGAGGCGCTGCTGCGCGCGTTTCGCCTACGCGCGATGCGCGGCGAGCTGCTCGACGAGGAGTCGACGGTGCACGGCGCCGCGACCGACGCCGGGCTGGATCCCGCCGAGCTCGGCCGCTGGAGCGGCGACGACGACGTCGAGCAGGTGATGCGCGAGGACATGGCCGCCGCGCGCGAGCCCAGCTGCGCCGCGCGCGTGCTCGACGAGCGCCTGGCGAACTGGTCGGGCGGCCGGCGCTACACGTGCCCGTCCTACGAGATCCGCCGCAACCGCGACGGCGTCCAGATCGCCGTGCCCGGCTTTCAGCCGTTCGCGGCGTACGACGTCGTGCTCGCCAACCTCGTCCCCGGGCTCGACCGGCGCGATCCGCCGAAGTCCGTCCTCGAGGTGCTCGAGTGGGCGGGCGAGCCGCTCGCCTCGCGCGAGGTCGCGGTCGTCATGGACATCGATCACGCTGCGGCGCGCGAGGAGCTCGGCCGCGTCGCCGACGAGGAGCACATCGGCGCCGACGGGCTCTGGTCGGCCTCCGCGTAGCGCGAGCGGCGACACTAGGGCTCGACGGTGAGCTCGCCGATCTGCACGCCTGCGCCCTCGAGCTCGATCTCGAAGATCCCCTCGGCGTTCGCGTCGAAGGAGAAGCGCACGCGGCCGCCGGCCTCGAGGTCGCGCGAGAGGTCGTAGCCATGGAGGTGGATCTCGTCGCTCGTGTCGGGTGACGTCACCTGGATGCGGGCGCGGGCGCCCTTCTCGACGGTGATCTTCTCGATCCCGCCGACCGGCTTGCCGCCGGCGACACGGATCGTCTCGAACGTCGGCTCGTGGTCGGGTGGCGGTGCGGGCGTCGTCTGCGTCGGTGTCTCGCTCGTCGTCTCGGTCGTCGCGGCGGGAGCTCTCGTCGTGGGCGTGTCGGCGGTGTTCGAGTTGTCGTTGGACTCCGGCGACAGCAGCACGAACGCCAGCACGAGCACGGCGACCGTTGCCACCACCACTGCGATGCGCGCGCCGTTGCTCATGCCCTCACCCTAGCGGCGAGCCAGCGCTCCAGCACGGCGCCGAGCTCCTGGGCGTCGCGCGCCACGGCGTCGGCCTCGCGCAGCTCGCCGGGCTCGAACGGGCCGGTGGCGATCGCCGCGACGCGGACGCCGTCGGCGCGCGCGCACGCGATGTCGCGCGGCGTGTCGCCGATGACCGCGGTGCGCGCCCGCGGCCATGGCGCGCCGTCCTCGCCCGCGCGCCGGCGTGCGATCTCCGGGAGCATCGCGCGATCCTCGTGGTCGGAGCCGAAGCCGCCCTGGCCGGTGGCGAAGAAGTGCCCGATGCCCGCGCGGCGTAGCTTCAGGCGGGCGATCGGCTCGTAGTTGCCGGTCACGAGCGCGAGCAGCGCGTCGTCGCGCGCGGCGAGCTGCTCGAGCAGCTCGGGCATCCCGGGGGCGACGCACGCGCTCAGATCGTGCGGGCAGAGCTTGCCGTAGGCGGCGCAGGCGGCGACCCGGACGTCATCGGCGCGCGCGTCGATCCGCTCGGCCGAGACGCCCGCGTGCACGAGCAGGGTGCGCGCGATGTCGGCATCCGTCCGGCCGGCCACCTCCATCCCGCGTCGCTCGGGCCGCGTGACGCCGTGCACGGCGCGCAGCGCCTCGTAGATCGCGTCGCGATGCGCGTCCGCGGCGCGCAGCAGCAGCGTGCCGTCGATGTCGAAGAGCAGGAGCACGCGGCGACCGGACCGTGCGCGGCGCGCTACCCGCGCGCGAACGAGGTCTCGGGGGACAGCGACTGCGCGAACGCTGCGATCAGCTTCGCGCACGCGTGCACGTCGTCGAGCTGGACCATCTCGACCGAGGAGTGCATGTAGCGCAGGACCACGGAGATCCCGCCCGTGGGGATGCCCGCGCGCTGCAGGTGGATCGCGTCGGCGTCGGTGCCGGTCGAGCGCGCGGAGGCCTGCACGGTGAACGGGATCGCCTCGCGCTCGGCGGCCGCATGCAGCAGCTCGTAGATGACCGGGTTGAGGATCGAGCCGCGCTCGATCACCGGGCCGGAGCCGAACTCGTGCTTGCCGATCTCGTTGACGTCGATGCCCGGCGAGCCGGTCTCGTGCGTGACGTCGACGACGATCGCGACATCGGGCTGCAGGCGGTATGACGACGTGCGCGCGCCTCCGAACGTGATCTCCTCCTGCACGACGCCGCACGCGGCGACGTCACCCGGCGCGCCGCCCGCCTCGGCGACGAGCCGTGCGGCCTCCAGCGCGATGAAGGCGCCGAGCCGGTTGTCCATCGAGCGCGACACGACGCGGTCGTTGCGCATCTCGACCGGCTCGCCGGCGATGACCGCGACGTCGCCGATCCGCACGAGCTCGCGCGCCTCGTCGCCGTCCTTGGCGCCGATGTCGATGTGCAGGTCGCGCAGCTTGGGCACCTTCTCGCGCTCCTCCTCCTTGAGGAGGTGGATCGCCTTGCGACCCGCCACGCCCGCGATGACGCCGTTGCGCGTCATGAGCTCGACGCGCTGTCCGACGAGGATCTGCGGGTCCCACCCGCCGACGCCCATGAAGCGCAGGAAGCCGTTGTCGTCGATGTGCGTGACGATCAGCCCGATCTCGTCGATGTGGCCGACGACGGCGAGGAAGGGCGCGGCGTGGGCGGGGTCCGACGTGCCCTTGACGCGCGCGACGACGGAGCCCATGACGTCGACCTCGACGTCGTCGGTGAACGCTCGGCCCGCCTCGGCGAACACGGCGGCGGGCGCGGTCTCGTATCCGGATGGCCCGGCGGCGGTGAGGAGCGTGCGAAGGACGTCGGGTAGCGGCATGGGAAGCAGGCTAGTGATCGATTGCTCGCCGCCGCCGCGGCCGTGCGAGTTTGCCTCTGGCAGGATGGGAGGAGAACGCCTGGATGCTCCTCGCCGTCGCCATCTTCGCCACCGCGCTCGCGGTCATCGCGACCGAGCGCGTCGATCGCACGAAGGTCGCGCTGGTCGGGGCGATGCTCGTCGTGCTGTCGCAGACGATCGACCAGGAGCACGCGATCGAGGCGATCGACTGGGAGACGATCGGCCTGCTCGCGGGCATGATGCTCATCGTCCGGGTCACCGAGCCGACGGGGGTCTACACCTTCCTGGCGATCCGCGCCGGCCAGCTCGCCCGCGGCCGGCCGCTGGCGGTCGTCATGTCGCTGGCGCTGTCGACGGCGCTGCTGTCGGCGTTCCTGGACAACCTCACCACGGTCCTGTTGATGGTGCCGATCACGTTCCTGCTCGCCGACGCGCTGGACATCGACCCGATCCCGCTCGTGCTCATCGAGATCATCGCCTCGAACATCGGCGGCACGGCGACGCTGATCGGCGATCCGCCGAACATCCTGATCGCGGGCGCCACCGGGCTCTCGTTCGGCGACTTCATCGTCAACCTGGCGCCGATCTCCGCGCTCGCCTTCCTCGTCGTGACGTGGATGCTGTACCTCGTCTTTCGCCGCCGGCTGCAGATCGCGCCGGAGGCACGCGAGCGCGTGATGGAGCTCGACGCACGCCGCTCGATCGAGGACGCGCCCGAGCTCAGGCGCACGCTGCCGGTGCTCGTCATCACGATCCTTGCGTTCTTCGTCCACAGCCCGCTTGGCGTCGAGCCCGCCACCGTTGCGCTGACCGGCGCGACGATCATGCTGCTGCTCACCCGCCAGAGCGTGGAGGAGGCGTTGCGGGGCATCGAGTGGCCGACGCTGTTCTTCTTCGTCGGGCTGTTCGTGATGGTCGGCGCACTCGAGGAGACCGGCGCGATCAAGGAGGTCGCCGACGCGATCGGCGACGTCACCAACGGCGATCGCGCCGCCGAGCTGATGGGGATCCTGTGGGTCTCGGCACTCGGCTCGGGCGTCGTCGACAACATCCCGTTCACCGCGACGATGATCCCGGTCGTCGAGCAGCTGCAGGGCGGCGCCGGCGCCGACGACGCGTACTGGTGGGCGCTGTCTCTGGGCGCCTGCTTCGGCGGCAACCTGACGCTGATCGCGGCCGCGGCCAACGTCGCAGCCGCCGGGATGGCGGAGCGCGCCGGCCGCCCGATCGGGTTCATGGCCTTCCTCAAGGTCGGCGTGCCTGCGACGCTGGTCTCGATGCTGCTGGCAACCGGGTATGTCGCCGTGCGGTACCTGTAGAGGGAGGACGCCGATGAGTCCGCAGAGGATCGCCAGCACGGTCCGCCGCGAGGTCCCCTCGCTGCGCGACGCCGACCGCCTGGCCTACGCCGTCCGGCAGCTGATCGATGTTGACGTCCCGGCGCTGCCGGTCGTGGACGCGCGCGGCAAGCTGCTGGGGATCTTCGGCGAGCGCGAGTTCATCGGGGCGCTGTTTCCCGGCTATCTGACGACGCTCGGCTATGCGGGCTTCGTCCCACGCTCGCTCGACAAGGCGCTCGAGAAGCGCGCGGGCTGCATGGAAGAGCCGGTCGGCAAGCACACGAACACCGAGCACATCGACGTGAGCGAGGACTACTCGGACACGCAGCTCGCCGAGATCTTCCTGCACCATCGCGTGCTCATCGTCCCGATCGTCGACGGCGGCCGGGTGACGGGCATCGTCACCCGCGAGGACTTCACTCGCGCGCTTGCCGAACGCATGCCGGGATCGCCCTCGTGATCCGGGCGCGCGACACCGTCGAGGTCGAGTTCCCGGGCCGCCCGCACGGTCCGGTGCGCAACATCCTGGTCCGCCTTGGCATCGCCGTCGGGCTCATCCTCTTCGTCGCGTCGCTGACCTACGCCGAGCGCGGCGGGTACGTCGACCCCGAGGACAAGGACGTAAGCCTGCTCGACGCCTTCTACTACTCGACGGTCAGCATCACGACGACCGGGTACGGTGACATCCGGCCGGTCAGCGACCAGGCCCGGCTGCTGACGACGATCCTCGTGACGCCGGCGCGGGTCCTCTTTCTCATCCTGCTCGTCGGGACGACGCTTGAGATCCTCGCGCAGCGCAGCCGCGACGCCTACCGCCGCTCACGCTGGAAGAGGACCTTGAACGACCACATCATCATCTGCGGCTTCGGCGTCAAGGGGCGCGCGGCTCTGCGCACCCTGCTCGACAAGGGGGTCTCCCCTGACGAGATCGTCGTCATCGACGACTCGCGGGACGCGCGCGACCAGGCCAAGGCGGCCGGGCTCACCGTCATCTGCGGCAGCGCCGCTTCGACGGAGGTGCTGCACCAGGCCGGGATCCACAAGGCCCGGTCGATCGTCGTCGCCGTCAACCGCGACGACACCGCGGTGCTCGTGACGCTGACCGCGCGCGAGCACAACCCGCAGGCCACGATCGTCGCGTCTGTGCGCGAGGAGGAGAACGTCCATCTGCTGCGCCAGAGCGGGGCGACGTCGGTCATCACCTCGGCCGACGCCGCCGGGCGGCTGCTCGGCTTTGCCGTCCAGCAGCCCGAGATCACCGAGGTGCTCGAGGATCTCATGCGGGTCGGGCAGGGCCTCGACATCGCCGAGCACGAGGTGGGCGAGGACGAGGGCGGCCCGCTCCGGGCGCTCGACATCCCCGGGCCCGTGGTCGCGATCGCCCGCGACGGCGACCTCCTGCGCTTCGATGATCCGCGCGCGGCGGCGGTGCAGCCGGGCGACCGCATCGTGCACCTGCGCAGCCACCGCCGCGTGTAGCCCGGGTTCAGCCTGTCGCGGCCGGCCCGGGCTCGGACTCGGTGGCGAGCCGGCGCAGGACCGGCGGCACGAGCAGCGTCGTGAGCACCGACATGCCGACGATGATCGCGAACAGCTCGCCGTCGATCGTGCCGGTCGCGTTGCCGATCCCGGCGACGATGATCCCGACCTCGCCGCGGGGAACCATGCCGACGCCGACGAACGTCGCGTCGCGCCTGCCCATGCGCAGCGCGCCGAGGTACGCACCGACGAACTTCGTGATGACGGCGAGCGCCGTGACGCCGGCCAGCAGCAATACGGTGTCGAGATCGCCGAACGCGGCAAGCGACATCTCGAGGCCGATGAACGCGAAGAAGAACGGCGGAAAGAACGCGTAGAGCGGCGCGACCTCCTCCTCGATCGGATGCTGGTCGCGCGTCTCGGCGACGATCATGCCGGCCAGGAACGCGCCGATGATCGCGGCCAGGCCGATCTGCGAGGCGAACGCGGCAAGGCCCAGGCAGATGATCACGGCGGGCAGCAGCGGGGACTCCGAGAAGCGCGGCGTGTGCAGCAGCGCGGGCCGCCGGCCGAGCAGCTGCGTCCCGCCGAGTGCGATGAACGCGACGAACGCGACGGCGATGCCGGCCGTCACCGCGATCGAGCCGATGTCGACGCCGCCCTCCGCCGCGACGCCGGCGGCGACCGCGACGAGCAGCAGCGCCAAGATGTCGTCGACGATCGCGGCGCCGAGGATCGTGCGGCTCGTGCGGCGCTCGAGCACGCCGAGGTCGATCAGCACGGCCGACGTGATGCCGACGCTCGTCGCGACCAGGGCGGCGCCGATGAACAGCGACGTGGCGGTGCTCTCCCCGAGTGCCGCGCCGAGCGCGATGCCGCCGGCGAACGGGATCACGACACCGAGGACGCCGACGGAGACCGCGGTCGGCCCGACCTCGCGCAGGTCTGACAGCTTCGTCTCCAGGCCGACCCAGAACAGCAGGAAGACGACGCCGAGCTCGGCGAACACCTCGAGCACCTCGCTGGGCTCGACGAGGCCGAAGACGGCGGGGCCGACAAGCAGGCCGGCGAGGATCTCGCCGACGAGCGTCGGCTGGCGCAGGCGCCGGAACAGCTCGTCGCCGAGCTTGGCGGCGAGCAGGACGATGAACAGGTCCGTCAGGACGTCCGCGATACCGGCGGATGCGGCGATGGGCACGTGCGGTTCCTCTCGGTCAGGCCAGGGGGAGTCCGTGCCGACCAGTCTTCCCGGCGCACCGTCGCGCAGGCTATCGCGACGCGCTACGCGTGCCCGACGAGAATGCCGACGGTGGCGACGATGATGCCGCCGAGCGTGACCTGGATGAGCGACGTCTTCAGCGGCACGCCGAGGAAGCGCTTGCGCACCCAGGCGATGAGGACGAGCTCGATCGACACGACGATGTAGGCGACGGTGAGGGCCGTGCCGATGTCGTTGATGAGGAAGGGGAGGGCGTGGGCGGTACCGCCGACGAAGGTCGCGACGCCGGTGATCATGCCGCGCGACAACGCCGCGCCGCGGCCGGTGATCTGGCCGTCGTCGGAGAGGCCCTCGGACATGCCCATGCTGATCGCGGCGCCGAGCGCGGCCGCGAGGCCGACGAGCAGGGCGGCGTGCGAGCCGGCGATGTAGGCCGTCGCGAAGATCGGCGCGAGCGTGGAGATCGTGCCGTCGATGAGGCCGATCAGCGCGGGCTGGATGACCTTGAGCAGACGCTCGCGTTCGTCAGCGGCCCGCCAGCGGCGGACGAGGGTGAGATCGGCGGTGGTCACGTTCGTTATCCTAGCAGAACAACAAATCTATTATAATAAGGAGTCCCTAACTAGGATGCCCTAAGATGGATAACGTGAACGACGATCTCTCGACCGCCCTGCGCTCGCGTGGGATGCGGGTTACCCCGCAGCGCGTCGTGCTGCACCGCGCGCTGCGCGAGCTCGATCGCCACGTGACGGCCGACGAGCTGCTGGACTCCGTCGCCGACCGCCTGCCCAACGTCTCGCTGCCGACGATCTACGCGACGCTCGAGCTGCTCGAGGAGCTCGGGATGGTGCGGCGTGTGCAGCGCGCGGGGACGACGCTGTTCGACCCGCGCGTCGACTCGCACCACCACCTCATCTGTACGGTCTGCGGCTCGATCGAGGACCTCGACTCCGAGCTGGACACGGCGACGCTCGAGCGCGCGGCGGCGAAGAGCGGCTTCGAGCAGGAGCGCATCGAGGCCGTCGTGCACGGGCGCTGCGCGTCCTGCCGCGCGGCTGCGTCCTAAGTTCGCTCCAGCAGCCCTGGGTCGCGGCGACGTAGGCCGGGTCGTGCTCGACTTGCTGCCAGGTGAAGCGGACGACGCGCCAGCCCAGCAGCATGAGGCGGGCGTCGCGCGCGGCGGTCTGTGTTGAAGGCCTTGCGGTTGGTGTGGGGGTCGCGGCCGTCGACTTCGACGATGAGGTTCTGCTGGCGGTGGACGAACTGCTTCGGCGCCGCTGCCGTCGGGGAACGCGATCCAGACGTTGACGGCGTCGGGTGGATGGCCGATCGCGCGGGCGATCTTCAGAAACGCTTCTTCGAGGTCGTTGCTGTCTGGGTGCTGCCGACGAAATGCTCGTCGAGGACCGCGCGTAGGAGCTTGGCGCCGCGGCGGCCGTCGGCGCGATGCAGGACGTCATGCGGCGATGGCCCCTCACGCCCGGCGTCGTGACGTCCACCCATCCACCTTGTGCCAGGCGCAATCCAAACAGCGCGGACGCCGCGCGTTTGCAGGCCAGCGTGCCCGGCCGGCAGGCGAGGGTCGCCGCCATGATCGAGCCCTTGCGTGTCAGCAGGCTGGGCGCCATGACCGCCACCACGCCCGAATAGACCCGGTGCAGCCGCCCACCGGCGACCCGGTCGCGGACTGCGCTCGCCGAGATGCCCAGCGACTCGAGCTGGCGGACCGAAACGGTCCCGTGCTGGTCAGCCGCGCGCTCCGAGATCCGCCGGTCGAGGGGGTCGTCGAATGTTCGTCGGTCATATCGACGGTTCTTCGACGACCCCTCCATGCACAGCGATGCTGCCGCCCGTAACGTGTCGGAACAACGCGCGGGTGTGACAAATCAGCGCGCCAAACGTGCGCGAAAGTCCGCGGCGGGCGCGCTACTGGTCGCGGAGCTGGCGCAGCACGTACTGCAAGATCCCGCCGTGGCGGAAGTACTCCGCCTCCTTGGGCGTGTCGATCCGCACGCGCGCCTTGAACTCGCGGTCGTCGGCGCGCACGAGGATCTCCTCGGGGATCGGGTCGCCGGCGTTCATCGGCTCGGCCAGGCCCGTGATCGAGAAGACCTCCGAGCCCGTCAGCCCCATGTCGGCCGCCGAGGCGGGCAGCTGCAGCGGCAGCACGCCCATGCCGATGAGGTTGGAGCGGTGGATGCGCTCGAAGGACTGCGCCAGCACGGCGCGCACGCCCAGCAGGCGCGTGCCCTTGGCCGCCCAGTCGCGTGAGGAGCCCGACCCGTACTCCTTGCCGGCGAGCACGACCAGCGGCGTGCCCTCCTGCATGTAGTCCAGCGCCGCCTCGTAGATCGGCATCTGCGTCGGCGACGTGTGGCCGCTGAACTTCATCGTCACCCCGCCCTCGGTGCCCGGCGCGAGCTGGTTGCGCAGGCGGATGTTCGCGAACGTGCCGCGCACCATCACCTCGTGGTTGCCGCGCCGCGCGCCGTAGGAGTTGAAGTCCCGCGGGGAGACGCCGTGCTCCTGCAGGTACAGGCCGGCGGGCGAGTCGGGCTTGATCGAGCCCGCGGGCGAGATGTGATCCGTCGTGACCGAGTCGCCGAGCATCGCGAGCACGCGCGCGCCCTCGATGTCCGCGACCGGCGAGGGCTCGGCCGGCATCCCCTCGAAGTACGGCGGCAGGTGGACGTAGGTCGAGCCCTCGTCCCAGGCGAAGCGGTCACCCGTCGGCACGTCGAGCGAGTTCCAGCGCTCGTCGCCCGCGAAGACGTCGTCGTAGGAGGAGCGGAACATCTCCGAGCGCACCGCGCGCTCGACCGTCTCGCCGACCTCCTGGCCCGACGGCCACAGGTCGCGCAGGTAGACGTCGACTCCGTCGCGATCGACGCCGATCGGATCGTTGACGATGTCGGCGTCCATCGACCCCGCCAGCGCGTAGGCGACCACCAGCGGCGGCGATGCGAGGTAGTTCATCTTCACGTCGGGGTTGATGCGCCCCTCGAAGTTGCGGTTGCCCGACAGCACGGAGACGACGGCCAGGTCGTTCTCGGCGATCGCCTCGGACACCGCGCGCGGCAAGGGCCCCGAGTTGCCGATGCACGTCGTGCAGCCGTAGCCGACGAGGTGGAAGCCGAGCGCCTCGAGGTCGCCGGTCAGACCGGCGTGGTCGAGGTACTTCGTCACGACCTTCGAGCCCGGCGCGAGCGACGTCTTCACCCACGGCTTCGAGCTCAGCCCGCGCGCGACCGCGTTGCGGGCGACGAGCCCGGCGGCGAGCATGACCGACGGATTGGACGTGTTCGTGCACGACGTGATCGCGGCGATCACGACGTGGCCATTGTCGAGCAGGGTGGCCTCTCCGTCGATGACGATCGGCACGCTGTTGTCGACGTGTCCCGCCTCGCGCGCGGCGGCGATCGCCTCGGCATGGTCGGCGTCCGTCGCGTGCTCCGGCGGCCGAACGCCGCGGCCCGCCGTGTAGGCCGGCGGGTCCGAGGCCGGAAACGACAGCGCGTCGAACTCGATCGTGTCGCCCAGGGCCGCCTCGGCGTCGCGGCCGTCCTGCGGCGCGTAGTCCTTCAGCGCGATGCGAAACGCGGCCTGCGCCTCGCTCAGCGCGACGCGATCCTGCGGGCGCTTCGGCCCGGCCAGAGACGGAACGACCTCGCCGAGATCCAGCGCGATCGTGTCCGAGTACACCGGCTCGGGCGACGACTCGTCGTGCCACAGCCCCTGCTCGCGCGCGTAGGCCTCGACGAGCTCGATGAGCTCCGCCGGCCGGCCGGAGAACTCCAGGTAGCGCAGCGTCTCGGCGTCGATCGGAAAGATCGCGCAGGTCGAGCCGAACTCGGGGCTCATGTTGCCGATCGTCGCCCGGTCGGCCAGCGGCAGCGACGCCAGGCCCTGTCCGTAGAACTCGACGAACTTGCCGACGACGCCGCGCTCGCGCAGCATCTCGGTGACGGTCAGCACGAGGTCGGTCGCCGTCGCGCCCTCGGGCAGCGACCCGCGCAGCTTGAAGCCGACGACCTCGGGGATCAGCATCGGCATCGGCTGCCCGAGCATCGCCGCCTCCGCCTCGATCCCGCCCACGCCCCACCCGAGGACGCCGAGCCCGTTGATCATCGTGGTGTGCGAGTCGGTCCCGACCAGCGTATCGGGGTATGCGAGACCGTCTCCGTCGACGAAGACCACGCGCGCGAGGTACTCCAGGTTCACCTGGTGCACGATGCCCGTGTCCGGGGGCACGACCGCGAAGTTGTCGAACGCCGTCTGGCCCCAGCGCAGGAACGCGTAGCGCTCCTCGTTGCGCTCGAACTCGCGCTCGGCGTTACGGGTGAACGCGTCACGGCTGCCGAAGGCGTCGACCTGAACGGAGTGGTCGATGACGAGCTCCGCCGGCACGAGCGGGTTGATCAGCGCGGGGTCGCCGCCCATCGCCGCCATCGCGTCGCGCATCGCGGCCAGGTCCACGACGGCGGGCACGCCCGTGAAGTCCTGCATGACCACGCGCGCGGGCGTGAACGCGATCTCCTCGGAGGGAGCCGCCGCCGGGTCCCACGACGCGAGCGCCTCGATGTCGGCCGCCGTCACGGATCCGTTGCCCTCGGTGCGCAGCAGGTTCTCGAGCAGGATCTTCAGCGAGAACGGCAGGCGTGCGACGTGAAATCGCGACGCGAGCGCGTCGAGGCGGAAGATGTCGACGGTGCGCGCGCCGACCGTGAGCGTGCTGCGTGCGTCGAAGCTGTTGGTGGACAAGCGGTCTCTCCGGGAGGACGGAACGGGGGTGCGCCGCCGGGCGGTCCCTGCGCGGCGCTGCGACGAAGCCATGAGTGTGGCAGCACCGAACCGAGATCAGCCTCGAGATCGTGGCTGAGGGCCCCTCGGCCGAGTCCGTCCGGGACCATCCGCGGCCTCCCGTGCTGCGGCCGTGCGCGCGCCGCCTGCGGATCGAGCGCGACGGCATCAGATCGCCGATTGGACCGCCGCGCTGCCTGCGCTGGAGCCGACCGCGATCCTTCGCCGGCCCAGGGGCACGCGATAGGCCGGAAAATGGTGCTCTAATGTCCCTACGGGGAGCGATGCTGTGCACACGGCTGGACTGAGCGACGGGAGGGGATCGCGCCTCGTGGGGCGCGGGCGCGAGCTTGCGCAGCTCGGCGCTGCGCTCGACGACGCCCTGGCCGGGCGCGGCGGTCTCGTCCTGCTCACCGGTGAGCCGGGCATCGGCAAGACGACGCTCGCGCGCGAGTTCGTCGAGCACGCATCCACGCGCGGCGCGGCGTGGGCGTGGGGCAGCTGCTGGGACGGCGGCGGCGCGCCCGCCTACTGGCCGTGGGTGCAGGTCGGCCGGACGCTTGCGCGCAGCGCCGATCGCGCAACGCTGAAGTCCGCGCTCGGCGCCGGCGCGCCGTGGATCGCGGGCCTGCTGCCCGAGCTGGCCGCGACGCTCGGCGAGGCCGCGCAGCCCTCCGAGCTGGACTCCGACCAGGCCCGCTTTCGCCTCTTCGACGCCCTCGCCACGCTGCTGGCGACCGCCGCCGAGCAGCAGCCACTCGTCGTCGTGCTCGACGACCTGCACTGGGCCGACGCCTCGTCGCTGCTCGCGCTCGAGTTCGTCGCCCGTACGCTGCCCGACCTGCCGCTGCTGGCGATCGCCGCCTACCGCCACGCGGAAGCGCACGGCCGGCCCGAGCTGGCGGCGCCGCTCGGCGGCCTCGCGCGCGCGGCGACGCGGCTGCCGCTGGAGGGCCTCGGGCGCGACGACGTCGGCCGGCTCGCCGTCGTGCGTGCCCGCGGCCTGGGCGCCGAGCACGAGGAGATCGCGCCGCGGCTCGTCACGGCCGTCCACGGCGCCAGCGCCGGCAACCCGTTCTTCGTCGACGAGCTCGTGCAGCTGCTCGCCTCCCAGGGTCGCCTGCACGACCCGCGCGCCGCCGATCAGCCGTTGCCGCTGCCCGACGGCGTGCGCGACGCGATCCGGCGCCGCCTGGCCCCGCTGCAGCCGCCGGCCATGCAGGCGCTCGACGCCGCCGCCGTGATCGGCGGTGAGTTTCGCCTGCAGACGCTCGCGCGGGCGCTCGGCGAGGCGCCGAGCGCGGTGCTCGCGCTGCTCGAGATGGCGCTGCGCGGTGGGATCGTCGTCGCGCGGCGCGACCCCGGTCGCTTCGGCTTTGCCCACGCGCTCGTGCGCGACACGCTGCTGGAGAGCCTCGGCGTCACGCGGCGCGCGCGGCTGCACCTCGTCGTCGGCGAGGCGCTCGAGGAGGGCTACGACGACGAGCTCGAGGCCCATCTGGCGGAGGTCGCCCACCACTTCCTGCAGGCCGCGACCGAGGGCGGCGCCGAGCGTGCCGTCGACTACGCGGCGCGGGCGGCGCAGCGCGCCGTCGTCCAGTTTGCCTACGAGGAGGCGGCGCGGCTGTACGAGCGCGCGCTCGACGTGGCCGCCTCGCTGCCGGCCGACACGCCACGTGCCTGGCAGCTGACGCAGGGCCTCGGCGAGGCGCGCATGCGCGCCGGCGACGTCGACGGCGCGCTGCAGGCGCTGCGTGCCGCGGCCGAGCACGCGCGCCGCCTCGACGATCCCGAGCGCCTCGCGCAGACCGCGCTGGCCGGCACGCTCGGCACGTTCTCGCCCGGGCTCGTCGAGCCCGAGCTCGTCAATGCGCTGGAGGAGGCGCTCGCCCGCCTGGACGCGCTCCCGGTGCAGGAGCCGCTGCAGAGCACCGCGACCGACGCGCTGCGCTGCCGGTTGCGAGTCCAGCTCGCGCTGGCGCTGTACTGGTCGCCGCGCCGTGAACGCCGCGAGCGGCTCGTCGACGAGGCGCTCGGCCTCGCGCGCGCGATCTACAGCGGCGAGGCGGCGCGCAGCTCGCCGGCGCACCGCGCCGTCGCCGATCGCACGCTGGCCTTCGCGCTCGCCCAGGGATTCGTCGCCGTGTGGGGGCCCGACACCGTCCCGCGCGGGCTGCCGATCTCGCTCGAGGCGCTCGAGTTGTGTCAGCGCACGAACGACGCCGAGCTCGGCATGCAGGTGCGGCTGTGGCGCATCAGCCTGCTGCTCGAGCTCGACGACCCGGTGCGGGCCGACGAGGAGATCGAGGCCTTCGGCACGACCGCCCGCCGGCTCGGGCAGCCGCGGATGCTCGTCTACGACCCCCTGCACCGCGCGCTCGCCGCGCAGCTGCGCGGCGACTTCGCGGCGGCGGACCGATTCACGGCCGAGGCCGCGGAGCAGTCACGCGACGTCCCGGGCTCGGTCGCGCCGATCATCGCCGACGCGCAGACCTGCTGCTCGCGGCGCATGCAGGGCCGCCACGCCGACCTCGAGCCGCTCGTGCGCCGCAACGCCGACCGGCTGCCGGCGATGCGCCGCTGGCGCTGCGGCCTGGCGCTCCTGCTCGTGGAGCTCGGTCGCGAGGACGAGGCCCGGCGCGAGCTCGAGCATCTCGCCGCGGCCGGCTTCGACGACGTGCCGCGCGACGCGCTCTGGCTCGTCTCGATGGCGCTGCTCGCCGAGCTCGCGGCGTTGCTCGGCGACCGCCCCCGGGCGCGGCGCCTCTACGAGCTGCTGAGCCCCTACGAGGGCCGCAACGTCGTCTCGATGGGCGCCGTGTACCTCGGGCCGGTGGCGCGCTACCTGGGCCTGCTGGCGATGACCACCGGGGACGACGAGCAGGCGCTGGCGCACCTCGAGACCGCGCGCTCGGCGGCCGAGCGGATGGGGGCGCGGCCGATGGTCGTGCTGGCGGCGCTCGACGCCGCCGAGGTGCTCGCGCGCCGCGCCGCGCCCAACGACGCCCCGCGCGGGCGCGCGCTCGTGCAGCGCGTGGCGCAGGACGCCGCGCGGATGGGGATGGCGCCGGCCGTCGCGCACGCCGACAGCCTGCTCGCCCGCCTGGAGGAGGCGACGCGCCCGGCGCTGCGGCCGACCGGGACGGTGGCTGCGCGCGCGGCCCTGCGCCGCCAGCAGGACGTGTGGCTGCTGGAGTACGACGGGCGCAGCGTCTGCCTGCAGGACGCCAAGGGCCTGCACCACCTCGCGACGCTCTTCGAGCGCCCGGGAGCGCCGGTGACCGCGCTCTCGCTCGCCACCGCCACGAGCCGCGATCGCGAGCGCCACGCCGCCGCGCTCGACTCCTATCGCGCGCAGGCGCAGGATCTGCGCGAGGAGCTCGCCGAGGCACGTGCCTTCAACGATCCCGAGCGCATCCTCCGCGCGCGCGAGCAGCTCGAGGTGCTCGCCGCGGATCTCGAGCAAGCCGATGACGCGACGAGCGCCGACGGTGAGCGCGCGCGGGTCAACGTCACCCGCGCGATCAAGGCGGCGGTGCGCCGGATCGCCGAGCTGGAGCCCGATCTCGGCCACCTGCTGCGAGGCACCGTCCGGACCGGGGCCTCCTGCCGGTACGAACCCGATCCGGGGATCCCGCTGACGTGGGAGGTCGAGCGATAGAGGGGGCGCGGGCGCGGCGCCGGGGCTCAGCCGAAGGCGGTACCGGCTTATCCGGTAGGGTTCCCATCGCTATTAGGGGAATGCTGCCCGACAAAAGGGTGATTACCGGGTGGAGGTTGCGGGGGAGGGGCCGCTGGTCGGGCGCGCGCGCGAGCTTGGCGAGCTCGTGGAGGCGTTCGACGATGCCGCCCGGGGACGTGGCGGCGTCCACCTCGTGCTCGGCGACCCGGGCGTCGGGAAGACGCGGCTGGCCGGCGCGCTGGCCGCGCGCGCCGGCGCCGCCGGCGCCCGCGTCATCTGGACGCGTGGCTGGGGGCGCGCGGCGCCGCCCTATTGGCCTTGGGTCGAGGTGGTCCGCGGGCTGGCGCAGGATCTCGACGGCGAGACGCTGCGCCGCGAGCTCGGCTCGGCGGCCGACCACCTGCTGCGCCTCGCGCCGGAGCTCGCCGACAGGCTGCCGGCGCCGCGCGCCCCGACGGCCGAGCTCGAGGACACCGACGTCACGCGCTTTGCGTTGTTCGACGCGCTCGTCGCGCTGCTGCGCGTACGCAGCGCCGGCGGTCCGGTCGCTGGTCCTCATGGACGACCTGCAGGCCGTCGACGAGGGCTCGCTCGTGGCGCTGGACTTCGTCTCGCGCATGCTGCGCGACGCGGCGGTGCTGCTCGTCGTCACGATGCACGAGCGCGTCCCGCACCGCACGCCCGACGCGCAGCTGGCACTGCAGAACATCGTGCGCTCCGGCCGCCGGCTCGTGCTCGGCGGCCTCTCTCGCGCGGACATCGGGCAGCTCATCGAGCTGACGAGCGGACGTCCCGCGGCACCCGCGCTCGTCGAGGCCGTGCATGCCGCGACCGAGGGCAACCCGTTCTTCGCGCGCGAGCTCCTGGGGCTGCTGCTCGCCGAGGGACGCCTGGACGACCTGCCCGACGAGCTGCCGCTGCCCGACGGCGTGCGCGAGACGATTCGCCGGCGCCTCGAGCCGCTCGGCGAGCAGCAGCTCGCCACGCTCGAGCTTGCCGCGATCATCGGGCGCTCGTTCAACCTGCCGACCCTCGAGGCCGCCTCGCCGCTGGACCGCGACACCGTGCTGGAGGCACTGGACGCCGCCGCTGCGCTCGGGCTCGTCGAGCCGGTCTCGGGCAGCCTCGGCGATTACCGCTTCGGCCATGGCCTGATCCGCGACACGTTGCTGACCGGCATGCCCGTGGCCGCGCACATGAGCGGCCACCGCGCGATCGGCGAGGCGCTCGAGCGCATCTACCGCGGCGCGATCGAGGCGCACCTGCCCGAGCTCGCCCACCACTTCCTCAGCGCGGCCCCGCGCGGCGACGCCGCCACCGCCGTCGACTACGCCGAGCGCGCCGCGCACCGCGCGCTCGAGACGCTCGCCTTCGAGCGGGCCGCGGACCTGTTCGCGCGTGCGCTGGAGGCGATGGAGCGCATGGACGCCGACGTGCCGCGGCGAGCGAGCCTGCTGCTGGGTCTGGGCACGGCGCAGTCGCGCGCCGGCCGGCCCGCGGCGCGGGAGACCTTCGAGGCCGCCGTCGCGGCCGCGCGCGCGATCGAGGCCGACGACGTTCTCGCGCGCGCCGCGCTGGGCTTCGCGCCGGCGGCGCTCACGCCGGGGCACGTCGACGAGGCGCACGTCGCACTGCTCCGCGAGGCGCTCGAGCGGATCGGCGACGGCGACCCGGCGCTACGCGTCCGGCTGCTCGGCACGCTCGCCGTCGCGCTGTACTGGTCTGACGCCGTGCCGCAGCGCGCCGAGCTGGCGCGCGAGGCGCTGCAGCTCGCACGGCGCCTGGGCGATCCGGGCACGCTGGCGATCGCGCTGTGCACCGCGCAGCTGGCGACGTCCGGTCCCGACAGCACCGAGCAGGGCCTCGCGTGGCTGCAGGAGCTGTTCGCGCTGACCGACCGCTGCGGCGAGACCGTCATGTCGCTGGCGGCGCGCAGCCGGCACGTCGACGTGCTGCTCGAGCTCGACGACCTCGCCGGTGCCGACACCGCGATCGAGACGCTCGAGCGGCTGGCGCGCGAGGCCCGCGACCGCCGCGCCGCTGCCTTCGCGCCGCTGCATCGGGCGCGCCGCGCCGCGATCGAGGGGCGGCTCGGCGACGCCCAGCGGATGCTCGACGACGTCGCGGCGATCGCCGGTGAGCTGACGGCCTCGACGATCCCGATCACCGTCGCCTCGCAGGGCGTCGTCCTCACCTGGGTGCAGCACGGCCTGCGCGAGGTCATCGACGTCGTGCGCGCCTACGCCGCCGGCGCCCCCGCGATGCCGGTCTGGCGGGCGGGCCTGGCGGCCGCGCTCGCCGACGCCGGGCGGCGCGAGGAGGCCCTGCTGGAGTTCGACCGTCTCGCCGCCGACGACTTCGCCGCGCTGCCGCGCGACAACCTCTGGCTGGCGGCGATGGCGCTCATGAGCGAGGCGGCGCTGGTGCTCGATCTCCCCGAGCAGGCGCGGGCGCTCTACGACCAGCTGGCCCCGTTCGCGGGGCGCAACGTCGTGCTGCCGACGGTCGGCTACCTCGGCCCGGTCCAGATGTGGCTGGGCATCCTCGCGCGCGTCGCCGAACGCGACGTCGACGCCCTCGAGCGCTTCGCGTCGGCCCGCGCGCAGGCGGCGCGCGACGGCGCGCGCACCGCGCTGTCGCGGATTGACGTCGAGGAGGCTGCGGTGCTCGCGCGCGACGGCGCCATCGCGGCGCACGCTCGCGCCGAGGAGCTGCTGCGCAGCGCCGCCGACGTCGCGGACGAGATCGACATGCCGCGGCTCGCGCTACGCATCGCGTCGCTGCGCGGCCGGCTCGGGTCCGCGCAGCCGGTGTCCGCCCCGAGCACGGCGGCCGCGGCGCGCGCGGCCACGCTGCGCCGGGTGGGCGACGTCTGGACGATCACGAGCCAGGGCCGCTCGATCCACCTCAACGACGGCCGCGGGGTGCGTCTGCTGGCACTGCTGCTCGAGCGTCCCGGCGTCGAGGTGCACAGCCTCGATCTCGTGGCGGCGGTCGGCGGCGGCGCGCCGACGGGACCGCTCCTCGAACGCTCGGGCGGCCAGGAGACGGGCGGTCGCTTCGGCGTCCAGGGCGGGGCCGGCCCCGCGCTGGACGCGAAGGCCAAGGACGAGTACCGCCAGCGCGTCGCCACGCTCGAGGCGCAGCTCGCATCGGCCGAGGCGCGGCGCGACGAGAAGAGCGCCGAGCATGCCCGCACGGAGCTCGCGTTCGTGCGCCGCGAGCTGTCGGCCGCGGTCGGGATCGGCGGCCGCGACCGCGAGACCGGCTCGCACTCCGAGCGCGCGCGGATCAACGTCACGCGCGCGATCCGCTCGACGCTCAAGCGCATCGCCGGATACGACGCGCGCTTGGGCGCCGAGCTCGAGGCCGGCGTCAGGACCGGGACGTTCTGCGTCTATCACCCCGATCCGCTGCAGCCGATCGCCTGGACCGTGCAACGCGGCTGATCCGTGCCGCGCCGTTCGTTGTGCGATGCGAACGGCGCATCCTCTGTCGATGTACGACGTTCATGCGTTGGTCACGCCGAGAAGGCAGATGGACGCCGCGAACGATCACACCTTCCTCTTCGCCGACCTGGTCGGCTACACGTCGCTCACCGAGCGGGTGGGCGACGACGCCGCGGCCGATCTCGCCGTCGCCTTCCAGCATCGGGCGCAGCGGCTGGCCGGCACCTACGGCTGCGACGTCGTCAAGAAGCTCGGCGACGCGGTGATGATCCGCGGCGAGGACGCCGCGCGCGTCGTCGCGCTGGCGCTGCGCCTGCGCCGCGAGCTCGCCGCCGAGGGCGACTGCCCGCCGCTGCGGATGGGCGTGCATTCCGGCCCCGCCGTGCATCGTGACGGCGACTGGTACGGCGCGACCGTGAACGTCGCCGCCCGCGTCGCCGACGTCGCCGCGCCCGGCGAGATCCTGCTGAGCCTGACGACGCGCGACCGGATCGCACGCGCCGGCGTGCGGATCGCCGACCGCGGTCCGCGCAGCTTCAAGAACGTGGCGGCTCCGCTGGCGCTGTTCGCCGCTGCGGCCTGAGCGCGCTCGTCAGCCCCGACCCAGAAGAAAGGGCGCCACGGGGAAGAGGCGCCCTTTCCTCCGGTAGGTGCGGGGTCTCGGGAGATGCGAGTTGAGACCCCGGTGATCCGGGTGGCTTGTCCCTGCCTGTCGTCATGAGCTTGGCGTTAGGCGCAGGCGAACGGTGTTCAATCGTCATGAACGCCTGAGCGTCTACGCGCCGAGTTCATCTTGGACCGTAGCGCGGCGGCCGGCCGCCGGAAGGGGGTTTCGGTGGCCGGCCGGCCGCGACTGCGCCTCGGGGAGGGGCCGGTCAGCTGGTGATGCTCTCGGCGGCCGGCTTCTCCTGCGCGTCCTCCGAACGCGACTCGCTGGCCTTCGGCGCCTTGCGCTGGGCGAACTCGCAGGAGCCGTTGAGGTTCTCCGGCGTCGCGTCGGTGATCACGTCGGCGTTGTCGAGGAACGCGCGGTCGTTGCCGGGGCCGCACGTCACGCGGTCGGCCTCGCCGTCGCGCGTACGGAACACGTCGTCGCCGTTGCCGCCGTCGAGCGTGTCCCCCGCGACGTCGCCGGGGCCGCTGACGTCTGCGCGGGCGAGCGCCCAGAGGACGTCGTTGCCGTCGCCGCCGACCGAGACGTCGTTGCCGCGGTTGGCGAAGATCGTGTCGTTGCCGGGGCCGCCGTCCTGGCCGTCGTCGCCGCTGCCGCCGGCCATCCGGTCGTGGCCGTTCTCGCCGTGGGACGTGTCGTTGCCCGTGCCGCCGTAGATGCGGTCGGCGGAGTCGCCGCCGCGCAGCGTGTCGTTGCCCGATGCGCCGAAGATGCGATCGAACGACGTGCGGTCACCCACGTTGTTCGCATCGCCGGTCACCGTGTCGTCGCCGGCGCCGCCGTTGAGCCAGTCGTTGCCCTGGACGCCGGCGATGACATCGTTGCCGCCGTTGCCGAAGACCCGGTCGTTGCCGGTTCCGCCGTTGAGCTGATCGGCGCCGTCGAGGCCGCGGATGCGGTCGTTGCCGCCGTTGCCCTTGATCGTGTCGGCCTGGTTGGTGCCGCGCAGGCGCTCGCCGCCCGGGCCGCCGTTGATCGTAGCGGCGAACGCCGCGGCGGGGATGGCCAGGCTGACCGCGACGACTGCGCCCGCAAGCTGCGTTCTCGTAAAGGTCATGTCCTCGTCCTCTCGTGGGATGTCCTGAGGGCATCGTGCGCCTCGCGGGAACCCCTGTGGGGCGGGTCTCACGGACCGCTCACCCCTGGTGAGAACTCTCTGAGACACGCGTCTGGGAGCCCCGCGCACCGGCCGCCTGCGTCATCGTGTGTGCCATGCACCGCCGTCTCGTGATCTGCCTGCTCGCGTTCGCCCTTCTGGGGAGCTCGGCCACCGCCCTGGCCAAGCCGTCGAAGGGCACGGGCGGCGACGACCGGCTCGTCGGAACGGCGCAGGCGGACAGGATCAACGGGCGCGCCGGCAACGACACGCTCCTGGGCGGCCCCCGCAACGACAAGCTCAACGGCGGCTCCGGCAACGACATCGTGTCGGGTGACGCGGGAAACGACTCGCTCACCGGCGGGCCGGGCGCCGACTCGCTGCTGGGCGGCTCGGGCAACGACCGCATCGACGCGCGCGGCGGTCCGGGTGACGTCGTGCTCGGCGGCGACGGGCGCGACCGGATCGACGCCGTCGACGGTGCCATCGACAAGATCAGCTGCGGCGCCGGGCGCGACACCCTGCGCGCCGATAGGGTCGACTCCGTGGCCCGCGACTGCGAGTCCGTCAAGCGTGGATGAGGAGGGCGACGGTCCCGTCGTCCTGCTCGTGGACGACGACGCCGCGATTCGCCGTGCGGTAGGCGCCGGGCTCGAGCTCGAGGGCTTTCGCGTCGTGCGCGCCTCGGGCGGGCGTGCCGCGCTGGCGGCGGTGCAATCCGTCGCGCCCGCCGTGATCCTGCTCGACCTGGCGATGCCCGACCTCGACGGCCTGGAGGTCCTGCGCCAGCTGCGCGCCGCCGGCGACGACGTCCCGGTGTGCGTGCTCTCGGCGCGCGACGAGGTGGAGGACCGCGTGCGCGGGCTGCAGGCCGGCGCCGACGACTACGTCGTCAAGCCGTTCGCGCTCGAGGAGGTGACCGCCCGCCTGCAGGCGCTGCTGCGCCGCCGGCCGTCGTCGCCCGAGGCCCTGCTGAGCGTCGGTGACATCACGCTGGACCCGCGCTCCCACGTCGCGTGCCGCGGCGACCGCGACCTCGGCCTGACGCGGCGCGAGTTCGACCTGCTGCACCTGTTCATGCGCCACCCCAGCGAGGTGCTCGACCGCGCGCGCCTGCACGAGGAGGTATGGGGCTACACGTTCGATCCGGGGACGAACATCGCCGACGTCTTCGTCGGCTACCTGCGCCGCAAGCTCGAGGCGGAGGGCGAGCCGCGCGTGCTGCAGACCGTGCGCGGCATCGGCTTCATCCTGCAGGTCTGATTCGCTGGGTGGCGTGCGCAGCCTTCGCGGTCGCCTGACGCTCGGCATCACGCTCATGCTCGCCGTCGTGCTGGCGGGCGCGGGGGTGGTCGTGTCGCGCTACGTCGACCGCTCCGAGCGCGACGCGCTCGACGAGCGGCTGAAGAGCCTCGTCGAGCTCTCGCGCGAGACGGCCCTGTCGGCGGTCGAGCGCGAGCTGCCTTCGGCCGACCGGCGCCTGGACAACGTCCTGTCGGCGACCGGCACGTCGCTGCGCCTGCTGCTCGACGGGCGCGAGCTGCCGGCGTTCGGGCGGCCCCCGCCGGCCGGCCGGCCGGCGCCGCGCGTCGGCTTTCAGACCTTCGAGGCGGGGGGTGAGCGCTACCGCTCCTACACGACCCGGCTGGCGGCGCTGGGCGGACTTGCGCGCTTGGAGGTCACGACCGGGCTGGCGCCGATCGAGGACAAGCTCTCAGCGCTCAACCGGCGCCTGCTCGGCTTCGGCGCGGCGGCGCTGCTCGTGGGAGCGCTCGGTGCGTGGTTCGCGGCCGACGTGACCCTGCGCCCGCTGCGCCGGCTGCGCCGGGCCACGGCCGCGATCGCGGGCACCGCGGACCTCGATCGCCGCGTGCCCGGCGACCACGGGCCGGGGGAGCTGCGCTCGCTGGCGGAGAGCTTCAACGAGATGCTGGCGCGGCTCGGGCGCTCGGCGGCCGATCGCGAGCGCGCGCTGGACGCCACGCGGCGCTTCGCCGCCGACGCCGGGCACGAGCTGCGCACGCCGCTGACGAGCGTGCAGGCCAACCTGTCGGCGCTCAGCCGCCATCCCGACATGCCCGCGGAGCAGCGCGCGGAGATGGTCGAGGACGCGCTGGCGGAGAACCGCCGGCTCGTCGATCTTCTGCACGGGCTGCAGGCGCTCGCGCGCGGGGAGGCGATGCCGCTGGACCGCGGCGACGTGGATCTTGCCGATCTCGTCGCCGTCTCGCTGTCGGCGGTGCAGGGGCGCCACCCCGGCGTCGCGTTCACCTGCGAGCTGCCGGAGGAGCCGGTGCTGGTGACGGGGTGGGAGCCGGGGCTGCGGATCATCGTCGACAACCTGCTGGTCAACGCGGCGCGCCACGGTGGCGCGACGGTGGCGGTGACGCTGTCGGCTTCGGGCGTGGGGGGCGGGGGCGGACCGGAGCTGCAGGTCGACGACGACGGCTCCGGCGTGGCGGTCGAGGAGCGCGAGCGGATCTTCGAGCCGTTCGTACGCGCGGAAGGGGTCACGGCGCCGGGCTCGGGCCTCGGGCTCGCGCTCGTCGGCCAGCAGGTGCGCGCGCACGACGCGACGATCGAGGTCGGCGAGTCGCCGCTGGGAGGGGCTCGCTTCAGCGTGCGCTTCGCGCGCGGATGAGCGCGGATGGTCGACGCCCTCGACCGGCCGCGCAGGCAAACATCTAGCCTCAGCTGCGTGCCGCGCATCGGGCTTCCCGCCGTCCTCGCCGCGCTCGTGAGCGCGGCCGTTGCCGCGGGATGCGGGGACGAGCCGCCGCCGGCGCAGCCGAGCGAGCACGTGCGGCTGGACGTCAGCGGGCCGTCGGACGGGTCGACGCTGCGGCGCGGCACGGCCGACGTGCGCGGCAGCGTGTCGCCGCGATCGGCGGCGGTCACGGTGCTGGGCCGCCCCGCGCTCGTCACCGGCGGTCGCTTCACGGTGGTGGTCCCGCTCGAGCCGGGGGTGAACGTCATCGACGTGATCGCCACGGCGTCGCGGCGGCTGCCGGCGATGACGGCGCTGCGCGTCACGCGCGACGTGCTCGTGACGGTGCCGGCGCTCGAGGGGATGCTCGAAGACGAGGTCAGGGCGAGGCTGGAGTCACTGGGGCTGGAGGTCGACGTCGAGCGTGCGGGCGGCCTGTTCGACGTGCTGCGCTCGGGCGATCCGCGCGTGTGCGAGCAGGAGCCGGAGCCCGGGTCGCGGGTGCGCCGCGGGCGCGAGGTGGTCGTGGTGGTCGCGAAGCGCTGCTGAGCCGGACGGGCGCGGCGCTCGCTCGCTCAGCTGCGCGGGGTGACGGCGATCAGCGCGATCCGCGTGCGGCCGCGGTCGCGCACGACGCCGAAGACGATCTTGCCCTCGATCGCCGATCCGGCCTGGCGGCGCACGCGGTAGTCGCCGCTCGCACGGCCGGCGGGACCGCCGGTGGCCACGAGATCCTCGAGCTCGTAGCTGCGCGTGGCGTTCTCCTGAAACTGCGTCTCGTACTGCGTGACGACGGCTTGGCGGCCGCGGACGGTCCCCTCCGGGAGGACGCGGCGCACGTCGCCGGTGAGCAGCCGGCCGAGGGCGCGGCCGTCCTCGGTCTCGTAGGCCTCGGCGAAGGCCTCGGCGACGGCGCGCACCTCGCCCTCGGCCACCGGCCGGGTCTGCGCGGTGGCGATGTCGCGCTCGTCGCCGTCGAGCATGACGACGGCGACGGTGAGGATGCCCGCGAGCGGAAGCGCCATGGCCGCGAGGAGGGCCGGCCGGCGTGGGCGGCGGCGGCGCGGGCGGCTGCGGCGCTGCGCGGCGGGGGCGGGCGGTGCGGCGGGGGTGGCCGCCGGCGTGGCGGCCGGCACGGGGGCGTTGCGGACGGTGCGCGCGCGGGTCTGGCCGGGGACGGCGGCTCTCGCGGGTGGCGGCGAGGGCGGTCCGGGTGGCGATGGGCGACGCGCGGGTGGCGCGATGGAAGTCGGCGCGGTCACCTCGCTCGCCGGGACGCCGCCCGGCGCCGCCGAGCCGATCGCGACGGTGCGCTCGTTCTCCGTCACCGGCTCTCCGCGGGCCGCTGCCAGCGCGGCGCGGCCGAGGTCGCCGGCCGAGGGATAGCGGTCGTCGGGATCCTTGGCCAGGGCGCGCGCGACGACGCGGTCGAAGTACTGGCCCGATCCCCTGTCCGAGGGCTTCGGGACGGGATCGCGCAGGTGGGCGAGCAGCGTCGCGGGGACGGTCTCGCGCGGAAACGGCGCGACGCCGGTGAGGGCGGCGTAGAGGACGCAGCCCAGCGAGTAGACGTCCGAGCGGGCATCGACGCGCTCGCCGGCGAGCTGCTCGGGCGAGGCGAAGTCGACGGTGCCGATCCAGCTGCCGCTGTCGGTCAGCGGCTCGAGCGGGTCGAGCGTGCGCATGAGGCCGAAGTCGCTGAGGTACGCATGGTCGCCGGAGCGGGCGGCGAGGAGCACGTTTGCGGGCTTGACGTCGCGGTGCACGAGGCCGGCGGCGTGGGCGACGTCGAGCGCGGCGGCGACCTGCGCGACGATCGCGCCGGCGCGGGCGGCGGGCAGCGGCCCGTCTTCCTTGATGAGCGCGTGCAGGTCGCGGCCCGGCACGTAGCGCATGACGATGTACAGCGCGCCGCGCTCCTCGCCGGCGGCGTAGACCGGCACGACGTTCGGGTGGTCGATCGCCGCGGCCATCCGCGACTCGCGGGCGAAGCGCTCGCGGAACTCGGGGTCGGCCGCGCGCTCGGCGGTGATGACCTTCAGCGCGACGGGGCGCTGGAGGTCCAGCTGCACGGCGCGGTAGACGACGCCCATGCCGCCGCGGGCGATGACGCCCTCGACGCGGCAGCCGCCGAGCAGCTCGCCTGGGGTGAGCTCGGGCACGGCGTCATTGTCGCGCGTCGTGCGTGCGGGGCGCGCGCTACAGCGGGCTACAGCGGCGGGACGCCGCCGCGCAGGCGGCCGCGGCAGGTGCGGTAGGTGCGGGTGCCCCTGATCGCCTTGCCGGTGACGGTCAGCGCGGTGATCCGCACCTTGAACGTGCCCTTCGGCAGGCCGCGCAGGTCGACGTTCGTGCCCCACGGCCTGCGCCTCAGCACGCGCGTCGTGCGCGGCATCCTCACCGTGACGGCGGCGATGTTCGGCCAGAACTTCTTTCGCAGGCGGATCGGGAAGTAGCGCTTGCTCACGCAGCGCAGGTTGGTGGGCGTCGAGAGCAGGCCGTTGGGGCCGAAGGCGATCGAGGGGGTGGGGACGGTGGTCGTGGCGGGCGGCGGGCCGGTCACGCCGGTCGGCGAGAACGTCGTGTAGTGCGAGTAGGTCTGCTGCGCGCCGACCGGGATCGAGAAGCTCCAGCTGATCGCGGCCCCGTTGTCGAGCGAGTCGGTGGTCCGCGTCGTGTTGGGCAGCGGCGCGTGGGCGGCGACGGCTGCCCAGACGTCGGCGTAGCGACCCTGCATGTACTGGTTGCCCGGGGTGATCGGATACCACTGCTCGATCCGTCCGGCGGGGGCGTTGTTGGCGTTGATCGAGCAGCCGACGGCGCCGTGGGCGGCGTCGAGGAAGCCGAAGCCGGTGTCGGATTCCTGCAGGTAGCAGTCGCCGCCGCGGTACAGGATCCCCTCGGCGGGCGCGGCGCCGGTGTTCTGCACGGTGGTCTCGGTGCGGTAGGACTCCTGCCCGCTGATGTAGGAGTCCACCTGCGTGATGCGCACGCCGCTGGCGCCGGCGTCGGCGACGGTCGTGACCCTGAACGGCGTGGCGGCGGTGCCCGCACCGGTGACGGCGGATTGGGAGACCGGCGTCCACGGGGTGCTCGCGCCGATGCCGCTTGCCGCCGAGCCGTCGTGCGCGGAGAAGTTCGGGGCGTAGAGCGTGCCGGCCGTGAAGACGAGCGTCCCGCAGTCGCCGGGCTTGGCGGCGGAGGGGAAGAGCTCGAAGCGCGCGTCGCCGCGGTAGGCGACCTGGCAGCTCAGCTCGTCGCCGAGCGCGACGTTCGTGAGCGGCCCGTCGGCGGAGACGATCTCCCGGAACGGGACGGCGGCGTGGGCCGGGGCGCTGATGGCGGTCGCAGCGGCGATCGCGGTGACGAGCGCTGCCCAGGTGCGGGTGCGGGTTCGCGCGGACACGGGCGCGAGCCTACGCCGATCTGGGCTGCCGGAGTGAGAACTCCGTGAGCATGAACGCCGCGGCAGGCTCGATGCGAGCAGGCTGAACAGTGTTCGGTCGATGATCACGCCCATCCGTCGACGACCGAACGCCACCGCCATGCAGACCGAAGCCACCCTCACCGCCGCCAAGCTCCGCTCCGACCTTCGCCTCCTCTACGCGGAGCGCGCCCTCGCCGACCTCGAGGGGATGGGCGCCGACCCGACCTACATGGACGATCTGCTCGACGACATCGACGCGTTGAAGAAGGCGTACATCGGGGCCGTCGTGACGGAGATCGCCACGCTGCGCGCCGAGCTCGGCGGAGCGCTGCAGGGGTAGTCCCCGGGGCCGCGGCCACAGGACGTCGCGCCTCACGTCGAGCGGAGCACGAATCATCCGATGCAGCGCAATACTCGCGGTCGAGGATGCGGTGCTTCACACAGCCATGCCGGACACCCCGGCCGAGGTGAGCGGCGGACATGCTGCACGTTCATCGCGCTGAGCGCGCGGACGGCTTGGTGCAGGCGCTCGGCGCGCTGCTGAGCGAGCCGCTGGCCGACCCGTTCGCGCCCGAGGTCATCGCGGTGCCGACGCGCGGGATGGAGCGCTGGCTGACGCAGCGCCTGTCGGGGTTCCTCGGCGTCACCCCGGGCCGCGCCGATGGGGTATGCGCGAACGTCGGCTTCCCGTCGCCGCGGAGGCTGGTCGCTGATGCCGTGGCGGCGGCTTCGGGCATCGACCCCGAGGGCGATCCGTGGCTGGTCGAGCATGCGGTATGGCCGCTGCTCGACGTCGTCGAGGAGTGCGTCAGCGAGCCGTGGATGCTCGGCCTCGCGGGACATCTCGGCGCCGCTGGCGACGACCCTGATGACGCACGCCGCTCCCGGCGACTCAGCGCGGTGCGCCACATCGCCGAGCTCTTCGACCGCTACGCGCTGCACCGCCCGGAGATGGTGCGCGCGTGGGCGCGGTCGCAGGACGCCGATGCGGTGGGTCGCCCGCTGCCCGGCGACGCCGTGTGGCAGGCCGAGCTGTGGCGGCGGCTGCGCGCCCGCATCGCGATCGCCGGCCCGGCGGAGCGGCTGGACGACGCGTGCGCCGGGCTGCGCGACGCCCCCGATCTCGCCGACCTGCCGCCGCGGCTGTCGCTGTTCGGCCTGACGCGCCTGCCCGCCGGCCGGCTGGCCGTGCTGCGGGCGCTCGCGGCGCACCGCGACGTGCACCTGTTCGCGCTGCATCCGTCGCCGGTGCTCTGGGAGGAGATCGCGGTGGCCGCGCGCGCTCCGCTGGCGCCGATCGTCCGTCGCGCCGATGACGCGACCGCGACGCTGCCGGCCAACAGCCTGCTCGCGTCGTGGGGGCAGGACGCGCGCGAGCTGCAGCTCGTCGTCGCGGGCGAGGGGGGCGGCGGCGCGCATGTCGACCACCACCACCCCGTCGAGGCATCCCGCGACACGCTGCTCGCGCGGATCCAGGCCGACGTGCGCGCCGACCGCGAGGGGCCGGGCGAGCCGCTGCCCGGCGGCGACGACCGACGTCCGCTGCTGCACCCCGACGATCGCAGCGTGCAGGTGCACGCCTGCCACGGCCGCGCGCGCCAGGTCGAGGTCGCCCGCGACGCGATCCTGCACATGCTCCAGGACGACCCGAGCCTGGAGCCGCGCGACGTCATCGTCATGTGCCCCGACATCGAGACGTTCGCGCCGCTCATCCACGCGACGTTCGGCGTGGGCGCGCTGCACGACGACGAGGATCCCGAGGACGCGCCGGTCGACACGGGCCTGCCGGATCTGCGCGTGCGTCTCGCCGATCGCGCGCTGCGCCAGACGAACCCCGTGCTCGGCGTCGTCGCGCAGCTGCTGGACCTCACCGGCGCGCGGCTCACGGCGTCGCAGGTGCTCGACCTCGCCGACCGCGAGCCGGTCCGGCGGCGCTTCGGCTTCGACGACGACGACCTCACGCGGATCCAGGGGTGGGTCGCCGACGGCGGCATCCGCTGGGGGTTGGACGCGGCGCATCGCTCGCCCTACAAGCTCGAGTCGCTCGCCGCCGGGACGTGGCGCGCCGGGCTGGACCGCGTGCTCCTCGGCGTGGCGATGACCGAGGAGGGCAACCGGCTGTTCCACGGGGTCCTGCCGATCGACGACGTCGAGAGCGGCGCGATCGACCTCGCCGGCCGCTTCGCCGAGCTCGTCGACCGGCTCGGCGCGGCGCTGGACTCGCTCAGCGGCGCGCACACCATCGCCGCGTGGGCGACCGCCATCGCGCTGGCGACGGACATGCTCACGACCACCGGCCCGCGCGACGGCTGGCAGCGCGCCGAGCTGCAGCGCCTCCTCGACGACGTCGTCGAGCAGGCTCGCGCCGGCGGCCGGGCCGACGCGACGTCGCTGCTGCCGGCGGAGGTGCGCTCGCTGCTGCACGAGCGCCTGCAGGGCCGCCCGACGCGCGCGAACTTCCGCACCGGCCACCTCACGATCTGCACGCTCGTGCCGATGCGCTCGGTCCCGCATCGCGTCGTCTGCCTGCTCGGCCTCGACGACGGCGCATTTCCCCGCAAGGCGCACCGCGACGGCGACGACCTCATGCTCGCCGACCCGCACGTGGGCGATCGCGACAGCCGCACCGAGGATCGCCAGATGCTGCTCGACGCGCTGCTGGCGGCGACCGATCGGCTGATCGTCACGTACACGGGCAACGACGAGCGGACGAACGTGCCGCGGCCGCCGGCGGTTCCGGTGGGCGAGCTGCTCGACGTCGTCGATCGGACGGTGCGGGTCAAGGACGGCAGCGACGCGCGCGAGCGGGTCGTCGTGCGCCACCCGCTGCAGCCGTTCGACCCGCGCAACTTCGCCGCGGGGCGCGTGGTGCCCAAGCGGCCGTGGAGCTTCGATCGGGTGGCGCTGGACGGGGCGCGCGCGATCGTCGGGGCGCGGTCCGCCGACGAGCCGTTCCTGCGCGCGCCGCTGGCGAGCGCCGCCGGGCCGGTCGTCGAGCTCGACGGCCTCGTGAAGTTCGCCGAGCGCCCGGTGCGCGCGTTCCTGCGCCAGCGGCTGGGGATCAGCGTGGCCGAGTACGACGAGGACGTCGCCGACGCGCTGCCGGTGCAGCTCGACGGGCTCGGGACGTGGGCGGTCGGACAGCGGCTCGTCGACGGGCTGCTGGGCGGCGCGGAGCTCGACGCGTGCATCGCGGCCGAGGTCGCGCGCGGAACGCTGCCGCCGGGCGAGCTCAGCAAGGAGGTGATCGCGCGCGTGCGCCCGACCGTGCAGGCGATCGTGGGCGCGGCATCCGCGCGGTGGCTCCCGGAAGGGGAGCCGACATCGGTGGAGGTCAACGCGTCGATCGACGACGGGCGCTTCCTGCGTGGCACCGCGCCGGGCGTCCGCGGAAGCGTGCTCGGCTCGGTCACCTACTCGCGCGTGAACCCGCGCCACCGGCTGGCGGCGTGGGTGCGGCTGCTCGCGCTGACGGCGTCGCACCCGCAGCGGCCCTTTCGGTCGGTGGTGATCGGCAAGGCGCGGTCCAGCGCCGACCAGAGCGCGTCCGTGACCGTCGCGCGGATCGGGGTCCTGGGTGACGACGCGGAGGAGCGCGCGGCGCGGGCGCTGGCCGGCCTGCGCACGCTGATCGACGTCTACGACCGCGGGATGCGCGAGGCGCTGCCGGTCGCGTGCCTGTCGTCGGCGGCGTACGCGGCCGCGGCGCGGCGGGGCGCGAACCCGGCCGCGGCGGCGCGGACGGAATGGACGTCGAGCTGGAATCGCGACCGCGAGGACCGCGAGCCCGACCACCTGCTCGTGCTCGGCGGCGAGCGCTCGCTCGACGAGCTGCTCGCCGAGGAGCCCCGCGCCGACGAGTGGGGGGCGGGCTGGGAGGCCGCCGACACGACGCGCTTCGGGCGCTACGCACGGCGCGTGTGGGACGACCTGTTGGCGTGCGAGGAGGTCGTCGACCAATGACGGGCGCTCGGATCGCCAAGCCGCTGCCCTTCGACGTGTGCGGGCCGCTGCCGATAGGCGTCACGGTGCTGGAGGCCAGCGCGGGCACGGGCAAGACCTTCACGATCGCCGCGCTCGCGGCGCGCTACGTCGCCGAGGGCACGCCGCTGGACCAGATCCTGCTCGTGACGTTCACACGGATGGCGACCGGCGAGCTGCGCGACCGCGTGCGCGAGCGGCTCGTGCACACCGAGCAGGGGCTCGCGCGCTTCCACGCGGGGGTGCTGCCGACCGACGGCGACGAGGTGGTGGCGCTGCTCGCCCGCGGCTCGGAGGACGAGGTCCGCGAGCGTCACGGAAGGCTGGTGCGCGCCATCGCGCGCTTCGACGCGGCGACGATCGCGACGACGCACGGCTTCTGCCAGGAGGTGCTCGGCGGCCTGGGGATCGTCGGCGACGTCGAGACCGACATGACGTTCATCGAGGATCCCGCCGACCTCGTGGAGGAGGTCGTCGACGACCTCTTCGTGCGGCGCTTCCATCGTCACGGCGACCCGCAGTTCACCCGCGACGAGGCGCTGCGCATCGCGCGTGCCGCGGTCGCCAATCCGGATGCGCGCATCGAGCCCGATGGCGCGCCGGCGGACAGCAAGGCAGCGATGCGGGTGCGGTTCGCGCGCGTCGTGTGCGAGGAGTTCGAGCGGCGCAAGCGGCGCATGTCGCTGATCACGTACGAGGATCTGTTGACCCGGCTGCAGGACACGCTGTCCGGTCCGGGCGGGGAGGCCGCGGCGGAGCGGCTGCGGGCGCGCTACCGGGTCGTGCTCGTCGACGAGTTCCAGGACACCGACCCGGTGCAGTGGGACATCATGCGCCTCGCGTTCGGCGGCGGCGGCGTCGCGTTGATCCTGATCGGCGACCCGAAACAGGCGATCTACGCCTTCCGCGGGGCCGACGTCTACGCGTACCTCAAGGCGCGGGCGACGGCGACGGGCGAAGCGACGCTCGACGTCAACTGGCGCAGCGACCAGGGGCTGATCGATGCCTACGACGCGATGTTCGGCGGCGCGACGCTGGGCCACGAGGGGATCGTCTACCGCACGGTGGTGGCGTCGCCTGCCAACCAGACCTCCGGCCTCTCGGGCGCGCCGGCCGGGGCGGCGGTTCGCGTGCGGGTCGTGCACCGCGACGAGCCGGGGGTCACGCGCACGAAGGGCGGCGGGTACACGAGCGCTCCCTCGGCGCGCGAGCACATCGCGCGGGACCTCGCCGCCGATCTCGTGGCGTTGCTGTCGTCGCCGGCGACGGTGGAGATCCGTGCTTCGGACGGGCCGCCGCGCCGCGAGCCGATTCGCCCCGGGCATGTCGCGGTGCTCGTGCGCACGCATCGCAACGCCGCACTGGTGCACGCCGCGCTGGACGCGGCCGGCATCCCGGCCGTGATCAACGGCGCGGGCAGCGTGTTCGGCACGCGGCCGGCGCGTGAGTGGCTTCGCTTGCTGGAGGCGCTCGAGCGGCCGGCGCAGTCGACGCGGGCGCGGTCGGCGTCGTTGACGTCGTTTCTCGGGTGGACCGCGGAGCGCGTCGCGTGCGCGGGTGAGGTCGAGTGGGAGGAGGTCCACCGCCGGCTGCATCGCTGGGCGCGGGTGCTGCGCGTGAGCGGCGTGGCGGCGCTGATGGAGACGATGACGCGCGCGGAGGGGCTGCCCGGGCGGGTCCTGGCGCGTGCGGACGGCGAGCGTTCGCTGACCGATCTGCGCCACGTCGGCCAGCTGCTGCACGCGACCGCGACGGCCGAGGGGATGGGCGGCGCGGCGCTGACCGCGTGGCTGCGCCAGCGCATCGCGGCGGCGGCGCGCGAGACGGGCGACGAGGAACGAACGCGGCGGCTGGAGTCCGACGCCGAGGCCGTCCAGGTGCTGACGATCCACCGTTCGAAGGGCCTGGAGTTCCCGATCGTCTACTGCCCGGACCTGTGGGAGCCCGGCTACATCCCGCGCGACGCGCAGCCGGTGTTCTTCCACGACCCGGCGCAGGACGACGCGCGCACGATCGACGTCGGGTTGGAGGGGCCGGACTGGGGGCGCCACTGCCGCCATCACGAGGAGGAGCAGCGGGGGGAGGACCTGCGGCTGGCGTATGTCGCGCTGACGCGGGCGCGCCATCAGGCGGTCGTGTGGTGGGCGGGGTCGTGGGAGAGCCGGCATTCGGCATTGGGCCGTCTGCTGTTCGCGCGCGGCGAGGACGGGGTCGTGGCGCCGGCGGGTGCCGCCACGCCGACCGATTCGGCTGCGGTGGCGCGCTTCGAGGAGCTGGCTCTGGCGGTGCCGGGGCGCATCGGCGTGGAGCGATCGTCGTTGTCGGGACTGCCGGTGAGCTGGTCGCCTGCGCGGGTTTCGGCATCGGATCTGCGGGCGGCGGCGTTCCGCCGGGGACTGGACGAGCGCTGGCGCAGGACGTCGTTCAGCGACATCTCGGCGGGCGCGTACGAGGCGGCGCATGTCGGCAGCGAGCCCGAGCAGGAGCTGCTCACCGACGAGCCGCCGCTGGCATCCGCGGGGGTCGTCGGGGTTGCCGAGCGGGACGGCGAGGCCGACGCCGCGTTGCTCGCGAGCCCGGTTTCGTTGGCCGCGATGCCGGTCGGGATGCAGGTCGGCACGCTCGTGCATCGCGTGCTCGAGGCGGCGGACTTCGATGCCGCCGATCTCGAAGCCGAGATCGGCGCGCGCGTGGCCGAGGGTCAGGGCTGGCGCCACGTCGATCTTGGGGATCCGCGGGCCGCCGGCGCGGGGCTGGCCGCCGCGCTGCAGACCCCGCTCGGCCCGTTGCTCGACGGGCTCCGGCTGTGCGACGTCGCGCGCACGGACCGGCTGGACGAACTCGACTTCGAGCTGCCGCTCGTCGGCGGCGACGAGCCGACCGGACGGCTGACGCTCTCGGCGATCGCCGCCGTCCTGCGCGAGCATCTTCCGCCCGGCGACCCGCTGCACGGCTACGCGAGGCGACTCGAGGATCCCGCGCTGCGACCGACCCTGCGCGGCTATCTGACGGGCAGCATCGACCTCGTCGTGCGGGTGCGCGGAGCGGACGGAGCCTCGCCGCGCTTCGCCATCGCCGACTACAAGACGAACTGGCTTGCGCCGCCCGGTGAGGAGCTGACGGCATGGCACCATCGTCCGTCCGCCCTGGCGAGCGAGATGCGCCATCGCCATTACGGCCTGCAGGCGCTGCTGTACACGGTCGCGCTGCACCGCTACCTGCGCTGGCGCGTGCAGGACTATTCAGCGGATCGTCACATCGCCGGCGTTCTGTATCTGTTCCTGCGAGGAATGACCGGATCGGACACGCCACTGGTCGGCGACGAGCCCTGCGGCGTGTTCGGCTGGCACCCACCGGGGGCGCTCATCTCGGCCTTGAGCGATGTCTTCGACGAAGGCGAGGCGCCGTGATCGTCGCGCCCGACGTTCCGATCGACGTCCACGATCCGCGCCGCGCACGCGCTGCGCCGAGCCTGCTGCGAGCGTTCAACGACATCGGCGTGCTCTCCGCCTCCGACGTCCACGTCGCCGTTCGGTTGACGTCCCTCGCGGGTGAGCATGACGACCGGGTCGCGCTGGCCGCGGCGTTCGCCGCGCGCGGCCCCCGGCTCGGCCATGTCCTCGTCGACCTCGCCACGATCCGCGCCACGGCGGCGGTCGACTCCGACGAGCCGGTCGACCTTTCGGCGCTGCCATGGCCGGAGCCCGAAGCCTGGTTGCAGCGGGTGGCCGCGAGCCCGCTCGTCGCCGTGGGCGACGACACCGACCCCGACGCCGCGCGCCCGCTGCGCCTCGTCGGCAGCGCGCTCTACCTCGATCGCTACTGGCGCGAGGAACGCGCGGTCGCCGCCGACCTGCTGGCCTTCAGCGAGGGCGCGCCGGCGGTCGTGGGCGATCGGGTGCTCGCCGATGGCCTGACGCGCCTGTTCGCCGGCGAGCCCGACGACAGCCGCCAGCGGCTCGCCGCCGCAACGGCCGTGCGCCGCCGCTTCGCCGTCGTCGCCGGCGGCCCCGGCACCGGCAAGACGACGACCGTCGCACGAATCGTCGCCCTGCTCGCCGAACAGGCGGCCGCCGCCGGCACTCCGCCACCGCTCATCGCGCTCGCGGCACCGACGGGCAAGGCGGCCGCGCGCCTCGAGGAAGCCGTTCACGCTGAGGCGACCGTGCTCACGGTCGATGACACCGTGCGCGCACAGCTCCTGGACCTCCACGCCTCGACGCTGCACCGCCTGCTCGGCTGGCGCCCCGGCAGCCACAGCCGCTTCCGCCACCACCGCACGAACCGGCTGCCCCACGACGTCGTGATCGTCGACGAGACCTCGATGGTCTCCCTGTCGCTGATGGCCCGGCTCGTCGAGTCCGTCCGCCCGGACGCCCGCCTGGTCCTCGTCGGAGACCCCGGCCAGCTCACCTCGATCGAGGCCGGCGCCGTCCTCGGCGACATCGTCGGCCCGGCGACAGGCGACGCCATCGTCGTCCTCGACCGGGTCCACCGCTTCGGCGGAGGCATCGCCCTCCTCGCCCACGCCATCCGCGGCGGTGATCCCGACGAGGTGATCTCCGTCCTCGCGACCCAGCCCGCCGACGTGTCCTGGATCCAGATCGATGCAGCGGGGCCCGAGGCCGAGCTCGAGCTCACCGGCGTCCGCGAGGAGGCCGTGGTCGCTTGGCGCGCGGTGATCGCGGCCGCGCAGGGAGGCGCTGCCCACGACGCGATCGTCGCCCTCGATGCCTTCCGAGTCCTCTGCGCCCACCGCCGCGGAGAGCACGGGGTCGCCGCGTGGACGGCCCGCATCGAAGGGTGGCTGGCTGCGGCAATCTCCAGCTTCGACCCTGACGGCCCCTCCTATGTCGGCCGGCCGCTGCTCGTCGCCGAGAACGACTACGAGCTACGCCTCTATAACGGCGACACCGGTGTCGTCATCCAGACCGCACCAGGCCGGATCAGCGCGGTCTTCGAGCGTGGCGGCGAGCTGCTCACCTTCACCCCGACGCGGCTCGGAGCGATCGAGACTGCTCTCGCCATGACGATCCACAAGAGCCAGGGTTCACAGTTCGAAACCGCCGTGGTCCTGTTGCCGTCAGAGACCTCTCGGATCCTGACACGGGAGCTGCTGTATACGGCGGCGACGCGCGCGCGAACTCGGATCGTCCTGGTCGGGACCGAGGCGACCGTTCGCGCTGCGGTCGCGCGGCCCGCCGCGCGCGCGTCGGGGCTCCAGGCACGACTTCGGGCGCGTCGTCCTTAGCGTCGGCTCACGCGGCTGCGCGGACGAACCGTCGACTCGTGTCGGCCCCCATCCAACGGGAGCGACGGGACTCGAACCCGCGACCTCCGGCGTGACAGGCCGGCGCTCTAACCGACTGAGCTACGCCCCCTGGGGGATCGCCAGTATAGGAAGACGGGGCGGGCTACCGCTCCCGCGGCATAGATTGGGGCTGTGAGCGGGCGGCCTTCGGTTGATGTCGTGCTTCCCTTTCGGGGGTCGGAGGCGCAGCTTGCGGCGGTGCTCGAGCGGCTGGCGGGGCTTGCTCTGGCGCCGGGCGACACCGTGACCGTGGCGGACAATCGGCCGGGGGCGCGGGATCGCGCGGCGGCCGGTGGGGCGCGGGTCTTGGGGGCGGGGGAGTTGCAGACCTCGTATCACGCGCGTAACCGGGCGGTGGCGCTGGGCAGCGCGGAGTGGCTGGTCTTTCTCGACGCGGACGTGCTGCCTGCGGCGGATCTGCTGGCGCGGTACTTCGAGCCGGTGCCGGGCGATCGCGTTGGGGTTCTGGCGGGGAACGTCTTGGATGAGGAGCCGGCCCAGAGCGAGAGCACCGGGGCGTCCCGGTACGCATGGTTGAAGTCCTCGATGAGCCAGGAGATCACGCTCGCCGACGACCGGTGGGCGTTTGCGCAGACCGCCAACGCCGCGGTGCGTCGCGAGGCCTTCGAGCAGGTGGGAGGGTTCGAGGCGGGGGTCCGATCGGGGGGCGATGCGGACCTGTGCTTTCGCGTGCGGGCGGCCGGCTGGGACCTGGAGCGGCGCGAGGCGGCGGCGGTCGTGCACCGCAATCGGCAGACGGTCCCGCGGATGCTGGCTCAGCGCGCGCGACACGGGGCGGGGGCGGCCTGGCTGTCCGAGCGGTGGCCGGGTGCTCTTCCGGCGCGCCGGTGGCCGGGGCTTGCCTGGTGGAGCGCCAAGCGCGCCTGGAGCGGACTCATCGCCGCAGGGCGGGGCGATCGGGACGGCGCGCTGCTGGGGCTGCTCGATGGTCCGGCCGTGTGGGCGTTCGAGCTGGGGCGGTTGATCCCGAACCGGCCGCGCCCGCGGTTGCGCCCGCGGGCTCGCCGTCAGCGGCGGTAGGGGTCGCGCTTCGGCACGAGCGCTCGCAGGCCGGTGCGCCGGGCTGATCGCAGCGCGGCCGCGTCGGCGGCGAGGGCTCGCTCGCGGACGTCATCGCTGACCAGCGAGCCGTGCGCTCGGTGCAGCTCGAGCTGGCAGCGGGCCAGCCCTTCGACGTCGGCCGTCAGGCCGCCGGGGTGGCGGCGGTAGCGGACGAGCGTCTCCGCCAGGCACACGAACCCCCCGCCGCGCGCGGCCAGCCGCAGCCACAGGTCCCAGTCCTCGGCGACTCGCACCGGCGACGCGAATCCGCCGGCCGACTCCAACGCCGAGCGCCGCAGCACCATGCTCGACGTCGGGATCGGGTTGGACTCGTACAACAGCGTGGTGAGCGCGTCTCCGGAGTGCAGCCCGGGGCGCAGCTCGGACCAGCGCTCTGCGGTCGCTCGCCCGTCGGCGCCGACGACCAGCGCGCGCGTGAAGCAGGCGACCGCGTCCGGTGAGTCGTCGAGCGCCGCCATCTGCAACCCGATCTTGCCCGGCAGCCACGCGTCGTCGGCGTCGCACAGCGCCACCAGGGAGACGGAGGCGCCGAGCGCCGCCAACCCGCTCTCGCGCGCGGCGGCGGGTCCGCCACATTCGTCACGTCGTACCAAGCGGCAACGAGGCGCGTGATCGGGGTGCAGCTCGAGCGGTTCCGACGACGCGTCGTCGACCACCACGACCTCCAGACCAGCCCCCACGCCCTCCTGCGCGAGCACGCAGTCCAGGGTCTCCGCCAGATACGGGGCGAAGCCGTGCACGGGGACGATGACGCCGATCACGAGGCCGCCAGCGTAATGCGACTTTCGTTGCAGCCGGAGGACGGGCGCCGCAGATCGCCAAAGCCCGACCGGGTGACGGGGCCGATACGCGAGAGTCTGCAGTCCGCCAAGAGGCTGGCGCGCCATGCACCGCCACCGCCGCTGCTGGCGGTGATCGTGCTGTGCTGCATGCTGCTCAGCGTCGTGATCGCCTTCGGGCCGAGCGCGAAGGCGATGGACCCGTTTGCCGAGCAGCAGCCGCCCTCGCTCGACGAGCTCGCCCAGCAGCTCCCGGCCCACCTCGAGGGCGCCCCCAGCGCGGCCGACATCCGCCGCGCCCAGAAGCCCGTCGGCGAGCGGCGCCGCCTGCTCTCCGCGCACCCCTACTTCTCGCTGTACACGATCGCCAAGCGGCGCTTCGGCGTCTCCCTCTACCTCGTCGCCGCCGTCCACTACCAGGAGACCGGCTTCGCGAAGGCGCCGGAGCGGTACGCCAGGTACCGCCGCTGGACCCGCCACCGCACGAAGGCGATCCGCAACGTCCTGCGGCCCGCGCGCTACCCGCACAAGACCACCCGCCACCCGTCGATCAGGGACGACTTCGACGTCGTCATGGCGATCGCCGCCGGCCTGAAGGCCAACGGAGCGAAGGGCCTCGGCGGCGCCGCGGGCAGGGCCGTCGCGAAGCGCTACGGCCGGGACCCGGAAGGCCGCCTCTCCACGGCCATGGTGCTCGAGCGCGCGCGCGCCTGGCAGCTGCTCGGCACCCTGCCCCTGCCCGGCAACGGCGAGCTGGCGACCCCGGTCAAGGGCGTCGTCGGCGGCTGCGGCTACTTCGGCTGCCCGCGCCCGGGCCACCTGCACAACGGCGTCGACTTCCTCGCCCCGTCGGGCACACCCATCCACGCCGTCGACGGCGGCGTCATCGCGAGCGTCGAGTCGCCCGGCGAGTCCGGCGGCTACGGCAACTTCGTCTGCATCCAGCACCGCCCGCACCTCGCCTCCTGCTACGCCCACATGAACGCCTTCGCGGCGACGGTCCGCCCCGGCGCGCGCGTCAAGCGCGGGCAGGTCATCGGGCTCGTCGGCTCGACGGGCTCGAGCACCGCTCCGCACCTGCACTTCGAGGTCCGCCGCGGCCCCGCGGCCTGCTCGCAATGCGCCGTCGACCCGTTGCCGCTGCTGTCCGGCGATGTCCCCGAGGCGGCGCTGCCCGCGATGACCGGCTTCGCGCCGGTGGTCGCCCGCAGCGCGACCGCCGCGGTGGCGGTGACGGTCGCGCCGGCGCCCGCTCCGGCGCAGACGACAACGCCGGCCGTCGACGACGCCACCCACGACGACGCGCAGTTCCCCGACCCGCCGCTCGAGGCGACGGTCACGCCGCCGCCCGCGCCGGCCGGCACGCGCTCGCGCGGCACGCGTCCGCCCACCAGCGCGCCCCAGCGACGGGCCCCGGCGCCCCTGCCGGCGGCGCCGGCTGCGGCGCAACCCGCGCCCGCGGGGGCGACCGCCCCCGCGCAGGACAACGGCACCGGCGGCGCGGCTGCGCACTTCACCCCACCCGCCTCGGTCCCCGCCCCCGCCGCCTCGCAGGGCGCAGGCGCGCAGACCGGCGGCTGAGCCGCGCCGCCTTAGAGCAGGACCTTCGACAGGAACGCTCGCGTGCGCTCGTGACGCGGGCTCGTCAGCACCTCGCCGGGCGTGCCGCGCTCGACGACGACGCCGTCGTCGATGAACACCACGCTGTCGGCCGCCTCGCGCGCGAAGCCGACCTCGTGCGTGACGACGATCATCGTCATCCCCTCGGCCGCCAGGCCTCGCATCACGTCGAGCACCTCGCCGACGAGCTCGGGATCCAGCGCCGACGTCGGCTCGTCGAAGAGCATGAGCTTGGGCTCCATCGCCAGCGCGCGCGCGATCGCCACGCGCTGCTGCTGGCCGCCTGAGAGCTGTGCCGGGTTGGACCCGAGCTTGTCGGCGAGGCCGACGCGCGCCAGCAGCCGCGTCGCGCGCTCCTGCGCCTCATCGCGCGGCAGCTTCTTGACGAGCAGCGGGCCGGCCATGACGTTCTGCAGCGCCGTCATGTGCGCGAAGAGGTTGAAGCGCTGGAAGACCATCCCGATCTCCGCCCGCTTGCGCGCGACCTCCGCCTCGCGCAGCTCGTGCAGGCGGTCGCCCTCCTGGCGATAGCCCACGAGCTCGCCGTCGACCCAGATGCGGCCCGCGTCGATCTTCTCGAGGTGGTTGATGCAGCGCAGCAGCGTGGTCTTGCCTGAGCCCGAGCGGCCGAGGATGCAGACGACGTGCCCGGCGGGGACCTCGAGCGTGATCCCGCGCAGGACCTCGGTGTGGCCGAAGCGCTTGTGCACCGCCTCCGCGCGGACCATCGCCACGGGAGCGGAACTGCCGGAGCTCATCGTCCCTCCCCCGACGCACCCGGCACCTGGACCGTCGCGTGCTTGTAGGAGGTGACGTTGCCGCGCAGGCGCTGCAGGAACGTCGGCGGCAGCCCGCGCGACGAGCTGCGGCCGAAGCGGCGCTCGATGTAGTACTGGGCGATCGACAGCAGCGTCGTGACGACGAGGTACCACAGGCTCGCGACGATGAGCAGCGGGATGACCTCGTAGTTGACGGCGTAGATGAGCTGCACCGCGTACAGCAGCTCGGTGAACGCGATCACGCTGACGAGCGACGAGGTCTTGAGCATCGAGATCGTCTCGTTGCCGGTCGGCGGGACGATCACCCGCATCGCCTGCGGCAGGACGATGCGGCGCAGGGTCTGCAGTCGCGTCATGCCGATCGACTGCGCGGCCTCCGTCTGGCCCTCGTCGACCGAGAGCAGGCCGGCGCGCACGATCTCGGACATGTACGCGCCCTCGTTGAGGCCGAGGCCGAGGGTCGCCGCCAGAAACGGCGTGATGAGCTCGTTGCCGTCGGCGGTGATGAGGTCGGGGCCGCCGAACGGGACCCCGATCGAGATCTCCGGATACAGCGTGCCGATGTAGCTCCAGAACAGCAGCTGGACAAGCACGGGCGTGCCACGGAAGAACCAGATGTACACCCAGCTGCCGCCGGCCACGATCGGGTTGGGCGACAGCCGCATCACCGCGAGCAGGACGCCGAGGACGATGCCGATGAGCATCGCGATCGCGGTGAGCACGAGCGTCATCCCGAGCCCGCGCAGGACGCGGTCGGAGAGGACGTACTCGCCGACGACGTCCCAGCCGAAGCGCGGGTTCGTCGCGGCGGACTCGATCACGATCGCGGCCAGCAGCAGGACGAGCGCGCCCGCAGCCCAGCGCCCGGGCCGGCGCACGGGTACGGCCCTTATGTCCTCGGGCCGGGCGGGCGGGCCCGGGTCGTCTGCCTCGCCCGGGGCCTCGCCGGCGGTCACGGTCCCCCGTCAGGAAGCCGCAATCAGCTCGTGGCCCCGTTGATCACCGGGTCGTCGATCGCACCGTCCTGCAGCCCCCACTTCTCGAGGATGTCCATGTAGGCGCCGTTCTCCATGATCTCCTTCACGCCGGCGAGGACCGCCTCCTCGAGTCCCGAGTCCTTCGGGATCGCCACGCCGTAGGGCGCCGTCCCGTAGCTCTCGCCGGACAGCTCGAACTGGCCCTTGGACTGCTTGACCTGGTAGGCCGCGACCGGGGAGTCGGCCATGCTGACCGTCGCGCGCCCGCTGGAGAGCGCGAGGTTGGCGGCGCCCTGGTCGGGGAGCACGAGCACGGTCACCCCCGGCTTGCCGCCGGTCTTGCACTTCTTGTCCTGGGCGGTGGCGTCGGCGGCCTGCGTCGTGCCCTTCTGGACGGCGACCTTCTCGCCGCAGAGGTCGGCGAGCGTCGCGATCTCCGGGCCCCCCTGCGCCTTCGTGAAGAACGAGGTGCCGGAGGAGAAGTACGTCACGAAGTTCACGGCCTTCTCGCGCTCCTTGGAGTCGGTCATGGCCGACATCGCCACGTCGAACCTGCCGCCCTGCAGGCCGGGGATGATCGCGTCGAAGCTCGAGTTGACGACGCGGGTCTTCAGGCCCATGACGGCGCCGAGCGCCTTGGCGAGATCCACGTCCATGCCCTGGAGCGTCCGCCCGTCGGGCGCGATGAACTCCATCGGCGAGTAGGTCGCGTCGGAGGCGACGGTCAGCGTGCCCTTCGAGGCGATCGGCGCGGGCAGCTTCGCCGCGACATCGGCGCTGCGGGCCGGCGCGGTCGTCGTCGCTGCACTGTCGCCGCTGCCGCCATCGTCGTCATCGCCACAGGCCGCCAGCCCGAGCACCACGGCGCACAGTGCGGCGGGCCAAGCGGCGTGCCGCAGTCTCCTGAGGAACATCG
>CAVVAG010000013.1:0-52187 GCA_963746165.1 uncultured Actinomycetes bacterium
GAAAAACGCCGCGTAGAGCGGGCACCCTCACGAACGGCGCTCCGAGCGCGTCGAACGCACACATCGCACGCGAGGAGCACCGCGGATCTGTGTCGGAGCAGTTCGGCGCGCAGGGCGTGCGGGTCACCAGCGTCTGCCCGTGCCCGGCCACCACGCCGTGGTGGACCGACGAAGGCGGGGCCGCCGGCAGAGGGCTGGTTCGCGGGAGCGTGACGCGAAACCCGTCCGCTACGAACAGGAACGCGTCACCCTTCCCGATCGGCACGCCGCCCTCGGCGCAGCGGCCGGCATCAGACCAAACTCACACCCGCTCAGAGATGCCGCTCGACCACGCGATCGCGGCCAGCGCGATCGCGCCGGCGCCGCGCCCGCGAGCGCACAGCCACACACCAGCGCCGCATAATCGGCCGACGATGCTCCTGCGCCAGGCCGAGCTCGAGGCGATCCGACACGGCGAGATCGACCTCGCCTTCCGCCGCTGGGAGCGGCCGCGGCTGCGCACCGGCACGCTCATGCGCACGGCGATCGGGCTCGTCGAGGTGACCGCCGTCGAGCGGATCGCGCCCGCGAGGATCAGCGAGCGCCAGGCGCGGCGCGCGGGCGCACGCTCGCGCGAGGAGATCCTCGAACGGCTGGATCGCCGCAACCCCGGCCGGCCCGTCTACCGCGTCGGCCTGCGCTTCGCCGGCGACGACCCGCGCGTCGCGCTGCGCGAGAACGCAGACCTGACCGACGACGAGCTCGAGCCGATCACGCATCGTCTCGACGCCCTCGACCGCGCCCGCGCGACGCCCTGGACGCGCGCGCTGCTCACCCTCATCGAGCGCGCCCCCGCGACGCTCGCCGCCGAGCTCGCCGAGCAGGCCGGCGGTCGCCCGCTGCATGCCTTCAAGCGCGACGTGCGCACGCTCAAGGAGCTCGGCCTCACGGAGTCGCTGGAGCGCGGCTATCGCCTCTCGCCGCGCGGTCGCGCCTTCCTCGCGAGGACCCGCACGTAGCAGGTCTGTCCAGCCCATCGAGCGAGCGATCGGATTTCGACACATCCGATCGCTGTGTCGAAGATCGGTAACAACGCCCCCGCGCGCGGGTGAGGTTGGGTTGTATGGACACCATGCCGACGACGTCAGCGCTGCTCTTCCCCGGACAGGGCAGCCATTCCGAGGGCATGCATGAGCCCTTCGAAGACCATCCGCTGCTCAGGCGCGGAATCGAGCTGCTCGGGTTCGACCCGTTCAGCCACCTGTCAGAGGGAACGCGCACGCAGCAGCCTGCGCTGTTTCTGTGCTCGATGGCGCAGTGGGCCTCGCGCGAGGACCACGAGACCGATCCGCTCGCCGCGGCCGGCCACTCGCTCGGCGAGTACGCCGCGCTGACGGCGGCCGGGGCGATCGACTTCGAGGACGGCGTGCGGCTCGTCCGCGCCCGGGCGCAGGCGATGGCCGACGCCGCGGCGCTGCAGCCCGGCGGCATGGTCGCCATGCTCGGCGGCGAGCGCGACGACGTCTACGAGCTCGCGGCCGACCTCGAGCTGTCGCTCGCCAACGACAACGCGCCGGGCCAGATCGTGCTCTCGGGCCGCATGCGCGGCGTCGACGCCGCCGTGCGCCGTGCCGGTGAGATCGGCTGCCGCGCGCGCAAGCTCGACGTCGCCGGCGCCTTCCATTCGCCGCTCATGGCGCCGGCCGCCGAGGCGCTGCAGGCCGCGCTCGACGCAACGCCGATCCAGGAGCCGGTCTTCCCCGTCCTCTCCAACGGCAGCACGCGCCCCTTCGAGGACATCCGCGCGGAGCTCGCAGAGAATCTCCTCAAGCCGGTGCGCTGGCGCGAGATCCTGCTCGAGCTGCAGGCGCTGGGCGCCACGGACTACACCGAATGCGGACCGGGCAGCGTGCTGCGCGGCCTGGTGAAGCGCACCCTGCGGGCGGCTGCATGACCGCACCCGGGCGCCCGGCGCTTCTCGGCGAAGCCTCTCGAGGCGGTCTGACGCGATGAAGGCCGGGGTGGTCGGGATCGGTTCGGCGCTGCCCGAGCACATCGTCACGAACAAGCAGTTCGAGTCCTACCTCGACACGACCGACGAGTGGATCCGGCGCCGCACGGGGATCCGCGAGCGCCGTCATCTCAACGGCACCGTGACGCTGACCGACCTCGCGCTCGAGGCCTGCATCGACGCGCTCGAGGACGCCGGCCGCAACGCCACGGAGATCGATCACGTGATCGTCGCGACGTTCACGCCCGACCGTCTCATGCCGGGCCTGGCGCCGAAGCTCGCCAAGCTGCTCGGCACGAACGGCGCGGGCGCGATCGACGTCAACGCCGCCTGCGCGGGTTTTCTCTACGGCCTGGACCAGAGCGCGGCGCTGATCGAGTCCGGCCGCGTGAACCGCGCGCTCGTCGTCGGCGCCGAGGCGCTCAGCCGCGTCACGGACCCCAACGATCGCGGCACCGCGATCCTCTTCGCCGACGGCGCCGCCGCGGTCGTCGTCGAGGCCGGTGACTTCGCGCACGGCTGCTCCCCTTTTGTCCTGGCCTCCGACGGCGAGCACGGCGACCTGCTCTACGCCGAGCGCGACGAGCGGCTGCTGCGGATGGAGGGCCAGGAGGTCTACCGCCACGCCGTCGAGCGGATGGTCGAGGCGACGCGCGAGGCGCTGCGCCGCGCGGACATGACCGTCGACGACGTCGACGTGCTGATCGTCCACCAGGCCAACCAGCGCATCATCGACGCCGCCGCGCGCCGGCTGGGGGTGCCGGAGGAGAAGGTCTTCGCGAACGTCGCGACGATCGCCAACACGTCGAGCGCGTCGATCCCGCTGGCGCTGCACCACGCCGAGCTCGCCGGCTGCCTGAGGCCCGGCGACACCGTCGCGCTGGCGGCGTTCGGTGGCGGCTTCGTGTGGGGCGCCGGCATCCTGAAGTGGAAGGAGCGCGTCCATGCCAGTGCCTGACGGAGGGGTCGCGCTGGTGACCGGCGGCTCGCGCGGCATCGGCGCCGCGATCGCCGAGCGGCTGAAGGAGGACGGCCTGACGGTGGTCACGCTCGGTCGCTCGAGCGGCGACGTGCAGGCCGACGTCGGCGACGCGGCATCGGTGGCCGCGGCCTTCGAGGACGTGCGCGAGCGCTTCGGCCCGGTGCTCGTGCTGGTCAACAACGCCGGCGAGCGCCAGGACGGCCTGGCCATCCGCATGAAGGCCGAGCAGTGGGAGTCCGTGATCGACACGAACCTCAACGGCGCCTTCCACTGCATCCGCCAGGGCCTGGACGACATGCTCAGCGCGCGCTGGGGGCGGATCGTGAACATCTCCTCGGTCGTCGCCGAGCGCGCGAACCCCGGGCAGAGCAACTACGGCGCGGCGAAGGCCGGGATGCTCTCGCTCACGCGCACGATCGCGCGCGAGATGGCCCGCAAGGGCATCACCTGCAACGCGGTGACGCCCGGCGTCATCGAGACCGACATGACCGTCGGCGTCGCGGACAAGCTGCTGGCCGGCGTTCCCGCCGGTCGCATCGGGCGCCCCGAGGAGGTCGCCCACGCCGTCTCCTTCCTCTGTTCGGACGGAGCGGCATACGTAAACGGGGCCACACTCGCCGTCGACGGCGCGCTGGCCGCATGAGAGGAGCACACACATGGCTGCTGTGACAGAGAACGACGTCCTGGAGGAGATCCGCGATCAGCTCGAGGCGATCAAGGTGCCCGGCGCGCGCGAGGCGACGCCCGAGAACACGTGGTCTGAGCTCGATGTCGACTCGCTGGACCTCGTCGAGCTCGTCAAGGCGCTCGAGGACCGCTTCGACATCACGATCTCCGACGACGATCTCAAGCCGATCGAGGCCGTCGGCGACGCGATCGCCCTGACGATGCGGCTCGTCGAAGCTGAAGAGGGTGCGCCTGCATGAGCGACTGGTCGTCCACCCACTTCGAGATCGCGATCACCGGCCGCGGTGTCGTCTCGTCGATCGGCGAGGGGGCGGACGCGTTCGTCGACGCATTGCTCGAGCGGCGCTCGGGCATCGTCGACGGCATGGCGCCGTGCACGGAGTTCGACCCCGAGACGTCGATGACGCCGAAGCTCGCGCGGCGCTCGGACCGCTACACGCAGCTGGCGTTCTGCGCCGCGGTCCAGGCCGCCGAGGAGGCGGGCCTCGGCAACGGCGCGATCGACCTCGAGCGCCTGGCGATCCTCGTCGGCACCGGTGTCGGCGGGCTGAAGACGCTCGAGGACGAGTGCCGGGCATTCGTCATCGGCGGCGAGCGGGCGGTGTCGCCACACTTCGTCACGATGATGATGCCCAACGCGGCCGCCGGCGCGATCGCGATGGAGCTCGGCGCCCACGGGCCCGGCTTCAGCGTCTCGTCGGCGTGCGCGACCGGAAGCCACGCGATCGGCGAGGCCAAGCGGATGCTCGAGCGCGGCGAGGCGGACGTCGTCGTCGCGGGCGGCACCGAGGCCGCGATCACGCCGCTGTGCGTGGCCGCCTTCAGGCGCCTGGGCGCGCTGTCGCGCGAGGGCGTCTCGCGGCCGTTCGACGCCAATCGCGACGGCTTCGTCATGGGCGAGGGCGCGGGCGTGATCATCATGGAGCGCAAGGAGCACGCCGAGAAGCGCGGGGCGAAGATCCTCGGCTACGTCGCGGGCTACGGGGCCTCCAACGACGCCTTCCACATGACCCAGCCCGACAAGGAGGGCCGCGGCGCCGAGAAGGCGATGCGGGCGGCGCTGTCGGACGCGCGCGCGAGCGTCGAGGACGTCGGCTACATCAACGCCCACGGCACGTCGACGCCGTTCAACGACCGCATCGAGACGCGGGCGATCCACTCGGTCTTCAACGGCGGCGCGCCGCCGGTCTCGAGCACGAAGTCGGCGATCGGGCACCTGCTCGGCGCGGCCGGCGCGGTCGAGGCGATCGCGGCGATCGGCGCGCTGCAGCGCGGGCTGCTGCCGCCGACGCTGAACTTCCAGGACGTCGATCCCGACTGCGACCTGGACTACATCCCGGACGGGCCGCGCGAGGCGCCGGGGCTGAAGGTCGCGATGTCGAACTCGTTCGGCTTCGGCGGTCAGAACGCGTGCCTGGTGTTCCGGAAGGCGACGTGAGCGACGACGCCGGCACCGCGACGCCGAAGGCCGCGGCGGCGACCGGCAACGGCGCGGTCGAGGTCGTCCACGAGCCACCGATCCCGGCCCGGGCGCGGATCGACCTGCTCTGCGACGCGGGCTCGTTTCACCCCACGCGCACGGACTCCGGCGACGGCGTCATCTGCGGCTCGGGTCGCGTCGCCGGGCGGCCGACGTACGTGTGGGCGCAGAACGTCAAGCACAAGGGCGGGTCGCTGGGGCAGGCCGGCGGGGCGACGATCTGCGCGACGATCGAGGCCGGCAACAAGGCCGGCGCGCCGGTCGTCGGCTTCCTGCACTCCGGCGGCGCGCGCCTGCAGGAGGGCATCGGCGCGCTCGGCGCCTACGCGTCGATCTTCCGCGCGACGTCGCGCGCGAAGGTGCCGCAGATCAGCGTCATCTGCGGGCCCTGCGCGGGCGGGGCGGCGTACTCGCCGTCGCTCGGGACGCTCGTGATGATGGTCGGCGAGGAGTCGCAGATGTTCCTCACCGGTCCGCGCGTCATCGCGAAGGTCACGCGCGAGGTCGTGACGGGCGTCGAGCTCGGCGGCCATCGCGTGCACCGCAAGACCGGCGTGTCGCACATCGAGGCCGACGACGACGTCAGCGCCTCGGCGATCATCCGCCAGGCGCTCTCCTACTTCCCCGCGACGCTCGGCGGGCCGCTGCCGTTCACCCAGCCGGCCGACCCGCTGCCCGGCGACCCGTCGTCGCCGATCCCGGCCAACCCGCGCCACGTCTACGACGTGCGCGACGTCATCGGGCACCTGCTCGACAGCGGCGAGTTCCTCGAGTTGAGCAAGCGCTACGCGAAGAACATGGTCATCGGCTTCGGCCGGATCGAGGGTCATCCGGTCGGCGTCATCGCCAACCAGCCGCGCTACCTCGGCGGCGTGCTGGACGCCGTCTCGTCCGACAAGGGCGCCTGGTTCGTGAACATGTGCGACAAGTACGCCATCCCGCTCGTCGTGCTCTCCGACACCCCCGGCTACCGCCCCGGCGTGCGCCAGGAGCGCGAGGGCGTGCTGCGCCGCGGCGCGGAGCTGCTGCGCGCGTTCTCGGTCTGCGAGGTGCCGCGCGTGACGGTGACCATGCGACAGGCGTACGGTGGTGCGTACATCGTCATGAACTGCCGCGACCTCGGACACGACCTCACGCTTGCCTGGCCCGGCGCCAGGATCGGCGTCATGGGCGCGCCGCAGGCGATCGAGATCGTCAACCGCCGCGATCTCGAGGCCGGCGCCGATCCTGCCGAGCTGGCCGCCGCCTACGAGGAGCAGCACCTGCCGGTCGCGATCGCCGCGAAGGCCGGGTACATCGACGAGATCGTGACCCCGGACAAGACTCGTGAGCGAATCGCCGCCCACTTCGAAGCCCGCCGCTAGGCCCGCCGCCCCCGCCGCCCCGGCCGGGTCCGCCGGCCCGGCCGGCTCGGCCGGCCCGGGAGCGGACGTCGCCGCGGCGCCGGCGGACCTCGCGCCGCGCAACGCGACCGAGGACGCGATCCTGGAGGCGGCCCGGATGCTGCTGTCCGAGGGCTCGCACGAGCAGGTCACGATCGACACGATCGCGCGCCGCGCCTTCGTCTCGCGCACGACGGTCTACTTCTATTTCGAGAACAAGCGCGCGGTCATGGACCGCCTGATCCAGCAGGCGTTCGCCGACATGGACGACGCCGCCTCCCCCTACTTCGAGGGAGCGGGAGATCCGCGGATGGAGCTGGCGCTGGGGCTGGCGCGCTTCGTGGGCGTGGTGAACCGCAACGGGCCGATCCTCATGCTCGCCGCGCATCTGTACGGCTCCGACGAGCACATGCCGTCGCAGTGGGAGCCCTACGTCAACCGCTTCATCGCGGGTGCCGAGGCGCGGATCGCGCGCGATCAGCTGCGCGGCCAGGCGCCGGGCGACATCCCCGCCCGGGTGGCGGCGCAGGCGCTGTGCGCGATGGTCGAGCGCCATCTCACGATCGAGGTCATCCGCAACGGCCGCGACATGCACGAGGCGGTGCGCCAGCTGACCGAGCTGTGGTTCCGGGCGGTGTACGCGGGCGACGGGTCCGACGGGGCAGCGCCCAAGGGACCGGGGTAGACCCGATCAGAAGGATCCCCCGGCCAGGCCACGCCGTCGTAGCGCTCGATCACCGGACCGGCCGGCGGGGCACCGCGCAGAGCAGCTCGGTGCGCACGACCGTTCCCGCCCCCGAGATGCAGGGCGTGACCGTCGAATGCGAGCAGCGCCGCGCCGTGCGGCAGGTCATCCATCAGGAGCGGAAGTCCGCGCGGACGTCGCGCGAGATCGCGCGCATGTCCCGCCGCAGATCCTCGGCGGTCGGCCGGCCCCAGTACCAGTAGCCGTCGTAGAAGGCGTGGATCGTGAGATCGGGCCGCAGCGTGAATGCCGTCGGGTCGATAGCGCCTGTGCAACGTATCGGTTTCCTCGAGGAGGCCGAGCCGGTCGAGCCCAGACGCGTCCAGAATCAGACAGGAACGTGAAGCGGGCGCCGAGACCGGCGCGAAAGGCCGACTGCACCTCGGGAGGGTTGATGCTCACCACGACGATCCGCGCAGCGCGGCCTCCGCCCAGGGCGAGGGCGGTCTGCTCGGCGTCGCGATCGACCCGCGATCCGGTCGCGGACGCGATTTGGTCTACTTCTACTTCACGACGTCCTCGGGGATGAAGGTCGACCGCTCGTCGGCCGCTTCGGGCGGCTGCGCACAGTGGTCGAGGCTCCCGACGGATCGCTGTTCGTGCTGACGAACAACCGCGACGGGCGCGGCTCGCCGCGCGGCGGCGACGACCGCATCCTTCGCATCGTCCCCCCGTGAGCTGACGCGGCAGCACCGCGGCGCGGGCGCGGCCAGCCGGGAGTGATAGTGATCTGGTTTCACCCTCGGGCCGCAGTCCCCGGTGATGTCCAACCCTCCCAGTCACCTGCTCAACCGCACGTTGCTCGTGCTCGGGGCCATGCTCGTCATCGCGACCGGCGTTGTCTTCGCCGCCCACGAGAGCGGGAGTGGCGGCTCGGGAGCGCAGCAGTCGGCCGGGCCGGCCGACGCGGTCGACAAGGTGCCGATCAAGGACTTCCTGTTCAAGCCGGACGCGATCACAGTCCCGGTCGGGACGGGCATCACGTTCACCAATGAAGACAGTGCGCCGCACACGGCGACCTCCGGCCAGCCGCCCGGCTCCGACGGCGTGTTCGACACCGGCACCCTGACGAAGGGTGAGAGCAAGCGTGTCACGGTCGCCAAGGCCGGCACGTTCGCCTACTACTGCCAGCTGCATCCGTTCATGAAGGGCACGGTTATCGTCAAGTGAGCCGTTCGAGCTCTGGCCTGCTGCGCTCCCTCGGCGCGCTCGCGACGATCGTCGTCGGCGTCGTGCACCTGCAGCAGTACGCCGACTTCATCTCCGACGTTCCCACGATCGGCGTGCTGTTCCTGCTCAACGGCGCGGGCGCGGGCGTCGTCGCGATCCTGCTGGCGACCGGCCGCGCCCCGCTCGGCGCGCTGGGCGGCATCGCGCTGTCGGCGGGAGCGCTCGTCGCACTCCTCGTGTCGATGACCGACAGAGGGCTGTTCGAGTACACCGAGCCGACCCTCCGCTCCGCTGTCGTCGTCGCGATGGTCGCCGAGGCCGCTGCGGTCGTCCTGCTGCTCGCCTACCTGGCGACCCAGCGCCGGGCGGCCCCGGCGACGCGTCAGGACTGGACCGAACGCGCCAGTCCCGGGTGATGACCGAACGCCAACGCGCCGTGGGATGATCCGGGAGCGGCGGCCGGCCGCTCTGTTCCGGGGTGCTACCGAGTTACTCCTGAAAAACCAGTTATAGCGCGGACGTCACCGCGCACCTGAGAGGGGCTGCATGTCCGAAGTCACGAATCATCTGTTTGACACGATCGATCGTCAGAACGCCGGAGAGTCCGCCAGCACGCGCCGCACGCTCGTCGCGACGACGGCGGCGGCGCTGGGAACCATGGGGCTGCTCGGCTATGCCTCCGACGCGTCCGCCGCTGTCAAGCCCACTGCCGTCAAGACCAATCCCGAGAACTCGGTCGAGAACATCACGACCGTCGCCGCGACGGCCGAGGTGCTCGCGACGATCGTCAACACGGTCGGCGCGGAGAAGCTGGCCGGCAGGATGGATGCCGTCACCCTGCGCAACGTCCGCGCCGCGGCCCAGCAGGAGAAGAACCACTACGAGCTGCTGACCTCGAGCGCGGTCGGCGGCAAGCCCGCCACGACGACGATCTACGTGCCCGACGAGGTCTTCGCCTCCCCGGAGAGCCTGCTGACGACGCTCGTCGTCGGCGACCAGGTGTTCATCAACGCCTACCTGCTGGCCACCACCGTGTTCGCGCGGCAGGGCAACCTCATGGGCTCGAAGTTCGCCCGCTACACGGCGGAGATCATGGCCACCGAGGCCGTCCACCGCGCGCTGGCCCTGCAGTCGCTCGGCAGGCTCGGCAACGACCGCGTGTACGCGAAGTTCACCCAGCGCGAGCAGGTCCCCGGGCTCCCGACGACGGGCGCCGGCGGCTTCTTCAAGATCCTCGACGCGGTCGCGGTCCTCGAATCGGCCGGGTTCGGGTTCGGCAAGCCGGGCTCCAAGCCGGGGACCAAGTACGAGTACGCCGAGGTGGCGGGACGGACGCCGACCGACCCGGGCGTCAACACGATCTCGATCTCGTAGCAGGCACGACAGGCGTGTGACGATTCGCTGAACGCGGCCCGCCAGCCCTGGTGGCGCGGGCCGCGATCGGTGATCTTGCTGGCGGTGAAGCTCGTGCCCCAGAACCCGCCGCCGGGCCCCTTCCGGCGCGCCGCATGGCGCAGCCCGCTGCGTGGGCCATGGCTGACGTCGGTGCTCGGCGCCGCCCTGCTGGCCGGCATCCCGATCGTGTTCGTGACCGGTCTGTTGTCGTACGCCGCCTACGAGCCCGCGCTCGGGCGCAACAACCTCGTCGGCGACCCGGGGTTTCTGGACTTCTACGTCTTCTCATGGCCGACGAGCCCCGTCTGGCTGTACGCGCTGACGCAGGGGCTGCACGTCACGATCGGCATCGCGCTCGTGCCGATCGTGCTCGTGAAGCTGTGGTCGGCGATGCCCAAGCTCTTCGAGTGGCCGCCGCTGCGCTCCCCGGCGCACGCCCTGGAGCGCGCGAGCCTCGCGCTGCTGGTCAGCTCGACGCTGTTTCAATTCGCCACCGGGATCTTCAACGCCCAGCTCTACTACCCGTGGAAGTTCTCCTTCCTGGCCGCGCACTTCTACGGCGGCTGGGTCTTCATCTTCGCGTTCGTGCTGCACGCCGTGATCAAGGTGCCGACGATGCGCCGCAGCCTGCGTGAGTGCCGGCTGCTGGACGAGCTGCGTCGCGGCCTCGACGAGACGCAGCCCGAGACGGGCGAGTCCGAGCTCATCCCCTCGGCGCCAAGCGCGCCGACGATCTCGCGCCGCGGCGTGCTCGGCCTGACCGGTGGCGCATCGCTGGGACTGCTGGCGCTCACGGCCGGTCAGTCCGTCGGCGGTCCGCTGCGCGAGATCGCGCTGCTCGCCCCGCACGGCCGCGATCTCGGCTCCGGGCCCAACGACTTCCAGATCAACAAGACGGCCCGGTCGGTCGGCATCACGCCGGCCCAGACCGGTGCCGGCTGGCGCCTGAGCCTGGTGGGCGGCGCGAACCAGCTCGATCTCTCGCGCGCGCAGCTGCTGGCCCTCCCGCAGCAGTCCTACGAGCTGCCGATCGCCTGCGTCGAGGGCTGGTCGACGACGCAGACCTGGACCGGGGTGCGGCTGCGCGACCTGGCGGCGCTGGCCGGCGTGGAGTCCTTCGACGAGCTGCTCGTGGAATCCCTGCAGGAGGGTGGCAGCTTCCGCCGCGCGACGCTGAGCCCGGGCCAGGTCGGCGATCGCCGCTCGCTGCTGGCGCTGCGCGTCAACGGCGCCGGCCTGTCGGCCGACCACGGCTTCCCGGCGCGGATCGTGGTGCCGGCGCTGCCGGGCGTGCACTGCACCAAGTGGGTCAGCCGGCTCGAGTTCAGGGGGACGCCGGCGTGAGGCTGCGACCGGTCTATGGGGCCGGTCCGCTGCACCTGCTCAGCCACGTCGCGGCGCTCGCGCTGGCGGCATACGCCTTCACGCGGATCTTCGCGGGCGGGCAGCCGTGGAACGTTGTGCTGTGGTTCGCCGGCGCGGTGCTCCTGCACGACGCGATCGCCTTTCCGCTCTATACGGTCCTCAACCGCTTGGCGCTCGGCCGTGCGAGGCGATCGGTCAACCACGTGCGCGTCCCGGCGCTGCTCAGCGGATTTGCGTTCATCGTGTACTTCCCCCTGATCCTCGGTCTTGGCGACGGCCGCTACGAGGGCGCGACGACGCTCTCGCAGGACGTCTACCTCGGGCGCTGGCTGCTGCTCTGCGGCGCGATGTTCGCGGTCTCGGCGCTGCTGTACGCCGTGCGCGCACGGCGTGCGGAGCCATCGCCCGGCGGCGCTGCGTGAGCGGGCCGGGGGGCTACCCGGCGACGGGGAGATCGACGATCACGACCTCCGGCGGGGTGGGGGTCGCGCTGCCGCGGGCCCGTTCGGTCGTCACGATCATGCGGCGCGCGCCGCGCAGCGGGGGCAGGCTGATCGTCGTGTCGCCGCTCGGCCCCACCGAGAAGAGCGCTCCGGTGGACACCGGGCCCGGCTGCGGCCCCTGGAGCCACGCCTGGTAGACCTGCCCGTCCGGCGCGGCCTCGATGCCGGAGAGCACGAGCTCGGCGTCGTCGCCGCGGAGCCGGATCGCCGCGCGGGCGTCCGGCCCGCCGGCTGCCACCGTGACGATCCCGGCGACCGTGCGCCACTGCGGTCCCGCGCCGTTCTTCGAGCCTGCCAGCCAGCCTGCGAGGCCCGTGCCTGCCGCGACGAGGCAGACGGCGACGACGGCCAGCGCGCTGCGAAGCCTGCGCCGGCGCGGGGAAGACGTGCTCTCGAGGGCGGTCTCGTGCAGCCCTGCCGCGCGGAACAACTCGGCTTCGTCTCGGACGGTGGCCATGAGCCGGGTGCCCAGTGCCGGCGGCAGCTCGGCCGGCGGGACGGCCTCGGCCATCGCATGAACCGCCTCCAGCAGACCGGCCACCTCGGCCTGGCAGCCGGCACAGCCCGCCAGGTGCGCGGCGAACCGCTCCGCCTCGGCGGGTGGGAGGGTCCCCAGCGCCCATTCGGCGGCCAGGTGCGCGGGAGTCGTGTCGTCCTCGGGATTCATCTGGCGGTGCGCGCGAGCTCGGCGAGCGTCCACCTGAGCTTCTCGAGCCCCAGTCGCGTGCGGCCCTTGACCGTTCCCAGCGGCAGGTCGCAGTGCTCGGCGATCTCCGTGTGCGACCACCCACCGAAGTAGGCGAGTTCCAACACGCGCTTCTGTTCAGGCGGTAGCCCGGCCAGAGCGCTGCGCACGAGGCTCGCCTGCTCACGGCCGATCAGATCCGCTCCGCTGTCCTCGCCCGACGCGATGCGCTCCTCCAGACCCGCGACCGCGATGCGGTGACGCTCCTGGAGCCGGAGCTTGCGCAGGATGTCGATGCTGCGATGGCGGACCATGCACAGCAGCCACGAGCGCACCGACCCCCGCGCGCAGTCGTAGCGGGCGGCACTTCGCCAGAGGTTCAGAAACGCCTCCTGCACGGCGTCTTCGGGGGGCCCGTTGGATCCCAGCATGTGTCGCGCAAGCGCGAACGCGGCGGCGCCATGACGCTCGTACAACGTCTCAAACGGTTCGGGCTCCAGGCGTGCGATCCCGGCGAGGAGCTCCTCGTCAGTGAGCCGGAGCTTCCAGCCGGAATCCCCCGAAGTCACAGGAAGTCTCTTCCCCTGGAGGTGAACTTCCATGCGCGGCGGGCCGCGATGGGTGCCGAGACCGAGACCGCGCTCAGTGTTCGCCGACGAGGCGAGCGAACCAGCGGCGCTCGTCCTGCCAGCGCTCGGCGACGGCGAAGCCGGCCGCGCCGGCGGGCGCCTCGATCGCGTCGACCCCGACGTAGGCCCAGGGGAACGAGCGGCTGCGCAGGCCGCCGAGCTCGAGGCGAATGCGTTCGCGCGTGACGCCGACCCCGGGCGGCGCGAGCTCCGCGAGCACCTCGCCGCCGGGCCGCAGGAGCTCGCGCAGGCGCGCGAGCAGATCGTCGGGTGCGCCGCCGATGCCGATGTTGCCGTCGAGCAGCAGCGCGCTGCCCCAGGTGCCGGCGCCCGGAACGCGTTCGAAGACAGAGGCTTCGATGGCGCGAGCGCCGCGCAGTCGCGCGACGCGCACGGCCGCGGGGGCGATGTCGACGCCGAGCGCGAGGCGGCCTCGCCGCGCGAGCGCGAGGACGTGCCGGCCGGGGCCGCAGCCGACGTCGAGCACCGGCGCGTGGGCGCGGTCGAGAACCGCCTCGTCAGCGGCGGTCAGCGGCCCGAGCCAGCGTTGCAGCGCGAGCGCCGTCGCCGTGCCGTCGGGGCGGCGGGCGCGCAGCTTGTGCGGCTCGGGGTGTGCGAGCGCGAGGCCGTAGACGTCGGCGGCGGTCGGGGTCATGCCGCGACGCGCTGGTCGAACCGCAGCGCGGCGAATGTGCGGGCGAAGTGCGTGCGCGGGGCCAGCGCCGCGACCGCCCGGGCGTCGGTGATGTCGTCGACGTCGCGCAGCACGGGCAGCTCATGGGTCGACAGCCCGAGGGCGTGCAGACGCGCGCGCTGGACGCCACACGTCGTGCGGCTGCTCATCGGGACGCCGGCGAACACCGCGTCGTCGGCGTGGCGCAGGCCGATCGACCAGTAGCCGCCGTCACAGGCCGCGCCGAGCACGGCATCCGCGGCGGCGAGCCGACCCAGCGCGTGGGTGAGCATCCGCGGCGTGAGCTGCGGCGTGTCCATGCCGACGACGAGCGCGGGCTCGCCGATGTCCGAGAACGCGGCGGCGAGCCGCTGGGCGAGCCCGGCTCCGCGCTGGGGGATGGTTTCGAACCCGGGTCGCAACCAGGATCCGGCGACACCGTCGAGCACGACGACACGGCGTGCACCGGGGGTGGCCGCGACCGCGGCGAGCGTGTCGACCAGCGCCGCGCTCGCGAGCGCCGCCGCCTGGTCCGGCGTACACGGCGGGGTCAGCCGCGTCTTGCTGCGCCCGGCGACCGGAGCCTTGGCGATGACGGCGATCGCGGTCATCGCTCGTGGCTTCTCCTGCGGGCGCCCGCCATCAGCTCAGCACGCCCGCCATGTCGCGCACCGCGCGGACGGTTCCGCGCACGGTGCCGGTCACCTTCGAGCGCCCGCTTCGCGCGCGGTACGGGACGCCGACCTCCGCGATCCGCCAGCCCTGCGCCGCGGCCAGTAGCACCATCTCCAGCGGCCAGCCGAAGCGGCGGTCCTCGATCCCCAGCTCGAGCAGCGCGGCACGGCGGGCGGCGCGCATCGGCCCGAGGTCGCGCAGCACGACGCCGCTGCGCCGCCGCAGCTCGAGCGTGAGCGCGCGGTTGGCGAGCCGGGCATGCGGCGCCATCGCCCCGCGCTCGGCGACCCGCGCGCCGAGCACGAGCTCGGCTTCGCCGGCGCTCACGGGGTCCGCGACGCGCGGGAGGTCGCGCGGATCGAGCGATGCGTCGCAGTCCATGAAGCACACGATCTCGTCCGTCGCCGCGACAAGGCCCGCGTAGCAGGCCGCGCCGAAGCCGCGCCGCGACTCGCGCACGACGCGCGCGCCGAGCTCCTCGGCGATCCGGCCCGACCCGTCGGTCGAACCGTTGTCGACGACGATCGGCGTGTAGCCCAGCGGCATGCGCGAGAGGACCCACGGCAGGGCCTGCGCCTCGTCCAGCACGGGGAGCACGACGGTCGGCATGCCGCCGACCCTACGAACCGGGGGCGCCGGGCTCGATTACGAACCGGAGAACGAGGGTCGCGCGCGGCCCCGATCGCGCGCCCGCGGCCGTAGCCTGCGACAGCATGGAAGCCGTGATGGGAGGCGCTGCCCGGCGCGCCGCGAACGCCGGCGCCCGCGGTGCGATGGCGGCGTGGCCGGCCGCGCTCTGCGTCGTGGGCTGGGCGCTGCTGATCGTCGCGGGACACCTGCTGGGCGCGGCGCTCCACGCCCGCCAGCCGCTCGTCCACATCGGTGCGCCGCCGCTCGTCGGCAGCTTCGACCTGCGCCTGACGGCACGCGTGCTGCCCGCGCTCGGGCTCGCCGCAGCCGCGGTGGCATGGGGGCCGTCGCTGGCGGTGCGCCTGCGCTGGCGCGCGCTGCTGGCGTGCAGTTGGGCGGCGGCCGCGGGCTGGGCGGTCGCGCTCGCTGCGACCGGCGGCGTGGGCGCGATCGCCGCGCCGCTGACGACGAAATACGAGCAGCTCGCGGCCGTCCCGCTGGTCACCACCCCCGGCACCTTCCTCGCGTCGTTCAGCGACGCGCTGGCGACCTACCCGACGCACGTCCAGGGCCACCCGCCGGGCGGCGTCCTCGTGCTGTGGGCGCTCGACGGCATCGGCCTCGGCGGCGCCTCGGCGGCCGCCGCGCTGGTGATCGGCTGCGGCGCGCTGACCGCACCGGCGGTGCTCGTCGCCGTGCGCGGCCTCGCGGGTGAAACGCGCGCGCGTGCCACGGCTCCCTTCGTCGTCTTCACCCCCGCCGCGGTCTGGATGGCGACGTCGCTGGACGCGCTCTACGCCGGCGTGGGCGCGGTCGGGATCGCACTGTTCGCGCTCGCCTGCACGACGGCGCCCATTCGCCGCGCGGCGATCCTTGCGCTTGCAGCGGGTCTCGTGCTCGGCGTCGCGCTGATGCTGAGCTACGGCATCGCCACGCTCGGCGCCGTCGTCATGGCGATCGCCGTCGGCCGGCGCCGCCCCGCGGCCATCGCCTGGGTCGCGGTAGGCGTGACGCTCGTCTTCGCAGTGTTCTTCGCGCTGCGCTTCAACTGGTTCGACGGGCTGGCGGCGACGCGCGAGCAGTACCTCGCCGGCGTCTCGCAGCGCCGGCCGTACGCGGAGTTCCTCGTCGTCTCACTCGCCGCGTTCGCGCTCGCCGCCGGGCCGGCGGTCGTCGCGGGACTCGGGCAGTTGCGCGACCGTGGCGTCTGGCTGCTTGCCGGCGGCACGCTCCTCGCCGTCGCCGCGGCGGACCTGTCGGGCATGTCGAAGGGCGAGACGGAGCGCATCTGGCTGCATCTGGTGCCGTGGCTGCTCGTCGCGACGGCCGCGCTCACGCGAACGCGCGCATGGCTGGCCGTGCAGATCGGGCTCGCGCTGCTCCTCCAGCTCGCGGTGCGCTCGCCGTGGTGACCCGCGTGCTCGTCACCGGCGGCGCCGGCTTCATCGGCTCGCACATCGCCGACGCGCTGCTCGCCCGCGGCGACGAGGTGCGCATCCTCGACGCGCTGCATCCCGCGGCACACTCCGCGACGCCCGACTACCTGCACCCCGGCGCGGAGTTCGTGCACGGCGACGTGCGCGACGGCGCGACCGTCGCCGCGGCGCTGGAGGGCATCGACCACGTCTGTCACCAGGCGGCGATGGTCGGCCTGGGCACCGACATCGGCGACATCGCCGACTATGCCGCGCACAACGATCTCGGCACCGCCGTCCTGCTGCGCGAGCTCGCCGGCGCAGGCTTCGCCGGCCGGTTCGTGCTCGCCTCGAGCATGGTCGTCTACGGCGAGGGCCGCTACGCCTGCGCCGAGCACGGGCCCGTGCGACCCGGGCCGCGCCGGGAGGCCGACCTCGCCGCGGGCCGCTTCGAGCCGCCGTGCCCGATCTGCGGCGCGGCGCTGCGGCCGCGCAGCATCCCAGAGGACGCGCCGGCCGACCCGCGCAACGTCTACGCCGCGACGAAGCTGCACCAGGAGCATCTGGCCGCGGCGTTCAGTCGCGAGACCGGCGTTCCGGTCACGGCGCTGCGCTACCACAACGTCTACGGCCCGCGGATGCCGCGCGACACGCCCTACGCGGGCGTCGCGTCGATCTTCGCCAGCGCACTGGCGGCCGGCCGGGCGCCACGCGTGTTCGAGGACGGCGGCCAGCTGCGCGACTTCGTCCACGTGCGCGACGTGGCACGCGCGAACGTCCTCGCGCTCACCGCGCGCGAGGCGGTGCCGGGGGCGTTCAACGTCGCCAGCGGCACGCCGCGCAGCATCGGCGAGATGGCCACCGCGCTGCACGCCGCGAGCACAACGGGCGCGCCCGCGCCCGTGACGACCCGCGAGTACCGGCTCGGCGACGTGCGCCACGTATTCGCCGGCGCCGACCTGGCGGCCGACCGGCTCGGCTTCCGCGCCGAGGAGCCCTTCGCGGCCGGCATGGCGGAGTTCGCCGCGGCGGCGCTGCGTGCGCCGCCGGGGCCAGATGAGAACAGACGATGAACATGGCGGCCAGGCGCTCGGCGACGCGCCGGCGGCTGCGACACTCGATGCACGCATGGCCACCGCCGAGCACGCACGCGCACACATCCTCGTCGTCGACGACGAGCCGACGATCTCCGAGGTGCTGTGCCGCTACCTCGAGCGCGCCGGCTACGGGACGCGCGTCGCCGCCGACGGCCACGCCGCGATGGCCGCGGTCCTCGAGTCGGCCCCGGACCTCATCGTGCTCGACCTCATGCTGCCCGGTATCGACGGCCTCGAGGTCATGCGTCGCGTGCGTGATCGCGACCGCGACCATACGGCGATCATCCTGCTGACGGCCCGCGGCGAGGAATCCGATCGCATCGTCGGGCTGCGCCTGGGCGCCGACGACTACGTCGTCAAGCCGTTTTCGCCCGCCGAGCTCGTCGCGCGCGTCGATGCCGTGCTGCGCCGCCTGGACACGAGCCCGGACGCGGAACCGCCGATGGAGTTCGGGGAGCTGGTGATCGATCCGACGGCTCGCCGCGTGACCGTCGGCGCGGAGGAGGTGGCGCTGACCCAGCGTGAGTTCGAGCTGCTGGCGTTCCTCGCGCGCCACCCCGGCCAGGCGTTCACGCGCAACCAGCTCATGGACCTCGTCTGGCGCTACTCGTTCTACACCGACACGTCGACCGTCACCGTCCACATCCGCCGGCTGCGGGCGAAGATCGAACCCGACCCGGCGCTGCCGCGCTACATCGACACGGTCTGGGGGGTCGGGTACCGGTTCTCGCCATAACGCGCGGCCTCGTCTTCGCCGGGTTCGCCGCGGCGGTCGCCGGCGGCCTCGCCACTGCCGTCTACGGCTCGTCCACGGGCCTCACGACGCTGCTCATCCTCGTCCCGCTGGGCTGCGCGACGGTCTTCGCGGCGCACGGGATCGTGGCGGCGCGGTCGCGCATCGGCGGGCTGCGCCGCCAGTTCGGCCTGCTCGCCGCGGTCGCCGCGACGCAGCTCGGCATCGCCGTGGGCGTCTTCGTCGAGCTCATGTTCGTCTCGGGCCACGATGCGTTCTTCACCGTGCTCGTGGCGGGCTTCACCGGCGCGCTCGCGCTGTGGGCGGCGCGCCTGCTCGGCCGGCGCGCGCTCGCCGACGTCGATGCCGTGCGCACGACGCTCGAGGCCGTCGGGCAGGGCCGGCGCGACGTGCGAACCGACCTCGCCGGGCAGGACGAGCTCGCGCGTCTGGGCGCCGACGTCGACGCCATGGTCGCGACCCTGGCCGCCGAGGAGCGTGCGCGTCGCGGCCTCATCGCGTCGGTCTCGCACGACCTGCGCACCCCGCTGACCTCGCTGCGCCTGCTCGTCGAGGCGATCGACGACGATGTCGTGACCGAACCGGCGATGCGGCGCCAATACCTGCGGCGCATCGCGACGAACGTACACGCGCTGAGCGCGCTGATCGACGATCTGTTCGAGCTGTCGCGACTGGAGTCCGGCGACATCCGCTGGACGATGGAGCACGTGATGCTCGACGAGCTCGTTCAGGAGACGATCGACGCGATGCGCCCGCACGCCGAGGCCGGCGCCGTCGCCGTGCACGCCGAGCTCGCGCCACAACTTGCCGCCGCGCGGGCCAACCCGGAGCAGATCCAGCGCGTGCTGTTCAACCTCATCCAGAACGCGATCCGCCACACCCCGGCCGACGGCAGCGTCGTCGTCCGCGCCGCCCCGGCGAGCGAGGGCGCGATCGAGATCGAGGTCGCCGACACGGGGCCGGGCATCGCCGGCGACGAGCGCGACCACATCTTCGAGCCGTTCTTCCAGGGCACCTCATCCGACGGCGGCGCGGGCCTCGGCCTCGCGATCTCGCGCGCGATCATCGAGGCGCACGGCGGGCGGATCTGGCTGGCCGACGCAGCCAGCGGGACGTGCGTGCGGTTCCGGATTCCGTGTGTGGTGACTCCGTGAACCTCGCCCCGGGATGCCCGTTTGCCGATCTCGATCTGCCCGACCACACCGGGCGTGACCGGCGCCTGTCCGAGATCGCAGGCGGGACCCGCTCGCAGTGCTGTTCTCCCGCGGCGGGGTCCGAAGGAGCAGCGTCACCTCCGCGAGATGACCGCCCTCCAGGAGAAGTACGAGGTGGCCTACACGCGCTTGGTCGTCGTCAGCGTCGACGCGCCGGACGTGCAATCGGCGTTCCGCGCGGGCCTGGGCGCGCGCTTCGTGTTCCTGTCAGACGCCGAGCGCCGCTGGCTCGGGCCACTCGGCCTGCGCGAGGAGACCGACACGCTGCACGAGCCCTATCGGCCCACGGCGTTCACCCTGCTGCCGGACCTGACCATTCACAGCTCGTATGACGGCAACTGGTACTGGGGACGGCCGACGGCCGAGGATCTGCGCCGCGACATGTGCGCGATCTCCCGGGCGGTGCGCGAGGACTTCGATCGTCGATGAGCGATCTGCCCACAGGCGCGGCGCACCTCGCGTTCGACGGGAGGAGCCTGCATGCCGGCACCGGTCCGGGGCGCCGCTTCATGGTCGATGCGCGCTGCCTGCAGGGCGAGCCGGTGCCCGGAGCGTTCGCGCACGTCTGTGCCCTGACCGAAGACGACGCGGCGCTGGCGTACGACCAACCGGAGATTCAGCAGGTTCGCCGCGACGCGCTCGCATGGTGGATCGGCCTGCTGGGCGATGCGCTGGTGTGCCTGACGACGCTGGCGCTCGACGAGGCGCGCTACGGGGGCGCGATCACCGTCACGCGCGAGCCGGTGCGCTGGCAGGATGACCCGTTCGCTCGGATCTTCCCCGGCACCGTCGTGCGCAGCGACCTGTTCTGCGCCGTCGCGCCGCCCGCCGGCCCGGTCGTCGAGCGCTACGCCGGCGTCGCCTGGCCGGGCGGAACGTTCGCGAGGTGAGGCCGGCTCACGGCGCGCTCGACGAGCGCGTCACGAGCGGTGCGGGAGGAGCTCCTGCGCCTTCTCGCGCAGGCTGCGCCGGACGATCTGCCGGGCCGCGGGATCGCCGGCGAGCAGTGCGCTGGTCAGCGAACGTGCCTGTTCGAAGGTGATGTGGGGCGGCAGCGCGGCGATCTCCGGATCGGTCAGCGCCTCGAGCACGACCGGACGATCGGCTGAGAGCGCGGCGTCCCACGCGGCTCCCACGTCGTCGGGCCTCTCGACGCGGATCCCGCGCAGGCCGATCAGTTCCGCGTAGCGTGCATACGGGAAGTCGGGCAGGTCCTGAGAGGCCGCGAACTTCGGGTCGCCCTCCATCACGCGCTGCTCCCACGTGACCTGGTTGAGGTCGCCGTTGTTGAGCACGAGCACGATCAGGCGCGGGTCGCTCCAGCGCTGCCAGTACTTCACGATCGTGATGAGCTCGTTGATGCCGTTCATCTGCATCGCGCCGTCGCCGGCGAACGCGATGGCGACGCGGTCGGGATGAGCGAACTTCGCGGCGATCGCATACGGCACCGCGCAGCCCATCGAGGCCAGCGTGCCCGACACCGACGCCTTCATCCCGCGGCGCATCTTCAGGTCGCGGGCGAACCAGTTCGCGGCCGAGCCGGAATCCGCCGACAGGATGCAGTTCTCGGGCAGGCGCGCGCTCAGCTCGGAGAAGACCCGTTGCGGGTTGATCGGGTCGCCCGGGTTCATCGCGCGCGCCTCGAGCACCTTCCACCACTTCGCAACGCCGGTCTCCACGGTCTGTCGCCACGCGCGGTCGGTCTCGCGCTCGAGCAGGGGCAGCAGCGCGCGCAGCGTCCGCGCGCTGTCGCCGACAAGGTTGACCTCCATCGGGTAGCGGATGCCGATCATCCGCGCGTCGATGTCGATCTGCACCCCGCGCGCCTGGCCCTCTTCGGGCAGGAACTCCGCGTACGGGAAGCTCGAACCGACCATCAGCAGCGTGTCGCAGTCCTCCATCAGGTCCCAGCTGGGTTTCGTGCCCAACAGGCCGATCGAGCCGGTGACGAACGGCAGGTCGTCGGGCACGGCGGCTTTGCCGAGCAGCGCCTTCGCGACGCCCGCGCCGAGCCGTTCGGCGATGTCCATGATCTCGTCGGTCGCGTCGAGCGCTCCGGCGCCGACAAGGATCGCGACGCGCTCACCGGCGTTCAGCACGTCCGCCGCCCGGCGCAGGGCGCCGTCGCTCGGGAGCACCGCGCTGTCGCTGTGGCCGGCCGCCGAGTGGACCGTCCCGTGCGTCCGCGGGGCCTCCGTCACGGCGTCCCTCGTCTGCAGGTCGTTGGGCACGATCAGACAGGTGACGGTGCGCTCTGCGCGCGCGATGCGCACCGCGCGATCGACGAGGTGGCGGATCTGTGCCGGGTCGGTCGCCATGTGCACGTACTCATGCGCGACGTCCTTGAACAGCGAGACGAGGTCGACCTCCTGCTGGTAGTTGCCGCCCAGCGCGCTGAGCGCCTGCTGGCCGACGATCGCCACGACCGGCTGGTGGTCCAGCTTGGCGTCGTAGAGGCCGTTGAGCAGATGGATCGCGCCCGGCCCGGACGTCGCGAGGCACACCCCCACCTCACCGGAGTACTTGGCGTGCGCACACGCCATGAAGGCCGCCATCTCCTCGTGGCGAACCTGCACGAACTCCAGCGGGCCCTCTCCGTCGATGCCACCGTCCGCCCGGTTCAGCGCGCCCATGATCCCGTTGATCCCGTCGCCCGGATAGCCGTAGATGCGGCGCACGCCGTTGGCCGTCAGACGTTCGACCAGGTGGTCGCTGACGTTGTGGCTCACGACGAGCTGGCGCTGCAGTGCCGCAAGGCCAGTGCCGTGAACGTCGCGTAGATGGCGTGATGGAACGCCGTCGATCGCGATCTTTCTGGATCTGACTCCCACGGCGGCGGCGCGACGTCAAGCCGGAAGCATGACCTGGGCCGATCCCCACACGGCGGTGAAATGCGCGACGGCCGCCCCGGGCCCGTCCACCCCGACGGCATGCAGCAGCCCTCGCACCGCGCCCCAGGAGGTTCCGTAGGCCCAATGGACGACGGTCGAGAAGCGGGCCTCGCCGGCCTCATCACGGGGCTGCACGCCGAGCACCTTGCCTGCGGCATCGGCCGGGGCCGAGCTGGAGCCTCGTTCACGGATCCTTGCCTCCAGCGTGCTCGAGACGGTCATCGCCGCCGTGCCGGCCGCGCGGCGAACAATCCTGCCAACGCAGCAGCGGTGTCTCCTGGTGCCATGAACGACCTCCGGACGATGGGTGGTGCGGCAGGTCTGCCAGCGGCGCCGCCGTCTCAAGCGGCGGGGGCGGCTCATTCACACTTTCGTCAGATCACGGCTCGCCGGCGCCGGCCGGCGGCGAGGGCGGCGCGCCCATCGCGTGAAAGCCGCCGTCGACGTGGGTGATCTCGCCGGTGATCCCGCGCGACATCGTCGACAGCAGGAAGATGATCGCGTCGGCGGTCGGGCCGGCGTCGGCCGTGTCCCAGTGCAGCGGCGCCATCGTGTTCCAGACGCCGGCGAGCTCGCTGAAGCCGGGGATCGACTTCGCGGCCATCGTGCCGATCGGGCCGGCCGAGACGAGGTTCGAGCGGATCCCCTTCGGGCCGAGGTCGCGCGCGAGGTAGCGGTTGACGGACTCCAGCGCCGCCTTCGCGACGCCCATCCAGTCATAGACCGGCCACGCGACCTGCGCGTCGAAGTCGAGGCCGACGATCGACGGCGAGTCGCCCTTCTCGAGCAGCGGGAGCATCGCCACGGTCAGCGACTTCAGCGAGTAGGCGCTCGTGGCGAAGGCGATCTGGGCGCTCTCCACCGGCGTGTTGAGGAAGTTGTTGCCGAGCGCGTCGCCGGGGGCGAACGCGATCGCGTGCAGGATGCCGTCGAGGGCGCCCCAGCGCTGCTCCAGGTCCGCGGCGACGGCGGCCATCTGGTCGGGCTCGTTGACGTCCATCTCGAGCACGTCGGGCGGCGGGTCGCCGAGGCGATTGGCGATCCGCGTCGTGATCCGCAGCCCCCGGCCGAAGCCGGTCAGGACGATCTCGGCGCCCTCCTCCTGCGCGCGCTTGGCGACGGCGTAGGCGATGGAGCCCTCGGTCAGCACTCCGGTGATGAGCAGACGTCTGCCTTCGAGAAGCATGAAGGCGAGGCTATCGGCTCGGTGCTAGCGGCCGAACCTCACGAAGTCGGTGAACTCCGCCCACGTCGAGGACGCGCGCCAGCCGGCCTCGCCGGCGGCGTGGCGCAGCTCGTCGGCCCAGGCGGGCTCCCAGGCGCGCCAGCGCACGAGCGCGACGACCAGGCCCGCCAGCGCGAAGATCCCCCCGAGGATCGCGAGGGCGAGGACGGGGAAGGGCGCATCGGTGGCCGGATCGGTCGCGGTCGCGGCGACCGAGATCGGATCGCCGGCGATCACGGCGGGCGCCGGCTGCGGCTGCGCGGTCGGCGTCGGCGGCGGCTTCACCGCGGCGGGCGCCTCGGGCGTGGGGCCGGCGGTCGCCGGGCCGGGGTTGGCGGTGGCGCCGGTCGACGGCGGCGGCGTGGTCGTGCCGCCTGCGGTCGCGGGCGCGCTCGTGGCACCCGCGTCGGCCTTCTTCTCGTTGCAGGCACCCTCGGCGCGGCGCGCGAGCGCGTCGTCGACCGCGGGAGCGAAGCCCGCGTCGTACGCGGCCAGGTCGTTCGGGATGATCGCCTTCAGCGTCTGCAGCTGCTTCTGCGTGTACTTGCAGGGGTTCAGGCGACCGTCGTCGACGTAGTCGGCGAGGATGACGTCCTGGAGGCTCGCCGAGGCGGTCGCGGTGAAGGCCAGACCGAGCACGCAGGCGAGCAGGAAGAGCGAGATGCGCTTCAGCACGACCCCCCACGGTAGTCGGTCAGCCCCCGTCGTTCCACCGGGAACCGGCACGCCGCCCCTCCCACACGCGCGCGCTGCCGCGCCGAGCGCTCCCGCGAGCGACGAGATGACCGATGCCGGCCACGGATCGATCATCTAGCATCGGCCACCGGTTCCATGGCCGTCACGAGCCCCGCCAGCCCCGCCGCCCCGCGGGTCGCCACGCAGGTGGGCGTGCCCGCGACGCGCGTCCGCACACCGCGATCGGGCGTCGCGCTGCTCGCCGCCCTGGTGGCGGTCTGCGCGTACGCCGTCTTCGCCCACGGCGCCGTCGGCCTGCCCGAGGAGCCGCGTCTGCAGATCGGTCTCGCCCTCCTCGGCGTCGGCGGCGCGGTCGGGCTGCTCCTGACGCGCACGCTGTCGCTGCGCGCGCCCGCGGAGGTGTGGATCGGCGTCGGCCTGCTCGCCGGCTTCGCGGTCTGGTGCGGCATCACCCTGCTGTGGTCGGTCGCGCCCGAGCGCACGTGGGCGCACATCAACCGCGCGGTGGCCTACACGCTCATCGTCGTGCTTGCGCTGACGCTCGCATCGAGCCTGCCGCGCGCGATCGAGCGCTTCGCCTACGGCTGGCTGGCCGTCGCGCTGGCCTGTGCGTTCTACGGCCTCGCCGGCAAGATCATCCCCGGCGTCGAGATCCTCGGCGTGAGCTTCAACCACACCTCGCAGGCGTCGCGCCTGCGCGCGCCGCTGGAGTACTGGAACGCGCTGGCGCTCGTGATGGTGCTCGCGATCCCGATCGCGCTGCGGATGACGACCGACGCGACCCGTCGCGACCCGATGCGGCTGCTGGGGATCTTCTCGCTGTTCGTCCTCGTGGTCTGCCTGGGCATGACGTACTCGCGCGGCGGCATCCTCGCGTTCATCGCGGTGGTGGCCGTGGTCACGCTGTTCGGCGGCCAGCGGCTGCGCGGCCTCGCGGTGATCGGCGTCGTCGTCGTGGCCGCGATCCCCGTGCTCGGCCTCTCGTTCAGCCGCCCGGCGCTGAAGGGTCTCTACGTCCCGCTCGACGAGCGCGTGCCCGACGGCATCCTGCTCGGCCTCGTCAGCGCCGGCTGCATCCTGGCGCTGCTGATCGCCGCCTGGGGGATGCTGCGCCTGGAGGAGCGCACGGCCTGGAACGACGAGCGCACGCAGCTCGTCTGGCGCGGCCTCGCGGCGACGGTCGCGATCCTCTTCGTGATGCTGCTCGGCGGTATCGCCAGCTACGAGGGCGGTCCCGGCGGGTGGGCCGACGACGCCTGGAGCAAGTTCACCGAGACGTCGAAGGACAACACCTCCGACCCCGCGCGGATCGTCTCCTCCAACTCGGGCAACCGCTGGGTGTGGTGGAAGGAGGCCGCGGGCGCGTGGTCCGACAAGCCGATGCAGGGCTGGGGCGCGGGCTCGTTCGCCGTGACCCACAAGATGTACCGCGACGTCGAGCTGCCCGTGGTGCAGCCGCACGACATGCCGCTGCAGTTCCTCGCCGAGACGGGGATCGTGGGCACGCTGCTCGTCAGCGGCGGGCTGGGCTTCCTGCTCTTCTGCGCGTTCGAACGCGTTCGCGCCATGGCGCGCGGCCGCGAGCGCGACATCGCAGTGGCGCTCTTCGCGGGCGCGGTGGGCTGGGTGGTGCACGGGCTCGTCGACTGGGACTGGGACATCCCGGGCGTGACCATCCCCGCGCTGATCTTCCTCGGTCTGCTCGCCGGCACGCCGTGGCGCCCGCGCAGCGAGCCGTTGCCCTCCGACGGCGCGACCGGCACGCGCGGCGCGCTGCTCGTGCTCGCGTGCGTCGCCGCCTGCCTGCTGATCGTGTCGGCGGCGCTGCCGATGATCGCCGACCAGAAGGCCACCGACGCGCAGGCCGTGAGCGAGAACGCCGGCGCCGGCGAGCTCGAGGACGCGGCCGCCGAGGCCGATCTCGCGGCGCGCCTGGACCCCACCGCGATCCGACCGCTGCTCGCGGCCTCGGCGATCGCGCAGGGCCGCGGACGGCTGCTCGACGCGCGCAGGTTCCTGCTCGACGCCGTCGAGCGCCAGCCCTACAGCGCGGCCGCCTGGCAGCGGCTGCTCGAGCTGGCCCTGAAGACGGCTGATCGCCAGGGCGCCCGTGCCGCGGCGCGGCGCCTGCTCGAGCTCGATCCCATCGGCTCGGGGACGCGCACGCTGGCCGGCCGTCTCGTGCTCTTCGAGGTGCCGGCGGGCGGGTCTCCGACGGCGACCGGGACGCCGCTGCGCCCGCGTTACAGCGGTGGCCCGGCGGTGGCGCCGGCGCCCGCGACGGGCACCATCACGCCCGGCACGACGGCGGTCACGCCGCCGCCGCCGCCCGCCGGCCCGTGACGGGCGCCTAACCCTCCATGCCGGTCGACAGCGCGGGCTCGCCGTGGACGAGCCGGCCTTGTCATCGGCGCTGCGCGGCGAAGGCCACCGCGCTGCGCACGATGACCCGCGCCACCGTCTCGAGCTCTGAGATCGAGACCCGCTCGTCGGCGGCGTGGGCGAGCCGGATCCCGCTGGGGCCGAACAGGACGCAGGGGATGCCGTGGTCGCGATACAGGCGCATGTCGGCGCCGTAGCCGACGCCGACGAGCGCCGGCGGGCTGCCGAGCTCGGCGCTCGCCGCGTCGCGCACCACCCCGACCCACGGGTCGTCCACGTCGGTTTCGGCCGAGCCGAACTGTCCACCCGACCAGACGATCTCCACGGGCGGCCCGGCGTCGTCGGTGGCGGCCGCGACCGCCTGCTCGAGGCCCGCCCGCGCCTCCTCGAGCGACTCGCCGACGGGCACGCCGAGGCGTCCCTCGAACGTCAGCTCCTCGGGCACCTGGCTCGACCAGCTGCCGGCTCGGAGCCGGCCCACGAGCAGGGGGTAGGGCAGCGTCGCTCCGGCCATCAGCGGATGGCGCGGCCGCGTGTTCACGGCCTGTTCGTGCGCGTGCAGCGCGGCGTGGATCGGCAGGTAGCGATCGATCGCCGAGATGCCCTCCAAGCGCTGGGCGGCATGGGCGCTGCGGCCGCGGACGATGCCGGTGAACGTCAGCGCGCCGCCGGTGGCGCAGACGATGCGCAGCTCGGTCGGCTCGGGAATCAGGCAGGCGGCGAAGCGCGCGTCCCGCTTCAGCGCCGCGAACGCGCCGAGGCCGCCGTCCTCCTCGGAGGCGACCGCCTGCAGGACCACGTCGCCGGGCAGCGGCGTGCCCGCCGCGCGCAGGGCGCCGAGGGCGTGCAGCGCCGCCACGAGGCCGCCCTTCATGTCGACCGAGCCGCGGCCGTGCACGTGGTCGCCGTCGATCGTCCCCGCCCACGGATCGCGCGCCCAGGGCTCGGTCCCCTCCGGCACCACGTCGATGTGGCCGTTGAGGCACAGCCGCGGGGCGTGCGGATCGCGGCCCGCCAGCGTCACGGTGGCGCTCACGCACTCCGTCCGCGGCGCCTCCTCGCCGGGATGGCCGGGATCGCCGCGCAGGGCCTCGAGGTCGTGCACGTCGAGCGTCGCGCGCAGGCCCAGCGCCTGCGCGAGCTCGACGACGAGCACGGCGGCGGCCCGTTCGCGGCCGGTGATGCTGCGCACGCGCACGAGGCGGCTGACGTCGCGGGCGAGCGCCGCGCCGTCGAGGGCGTCGAGGGCGGCGGCGAGGCTCATCGGGCGGCGAGTGGCGGTTCGGCCGGCTCGGGTCAGCCGGTGACCGCGACGCGGAGGATGCCGAACACGAGCAGCAGCGCGGCCGTGGCCGCGATGAGCAGCAGGATGATCCCGACCACGAGCTCGGAGGGCAGGCGGTGCGAGGGCGCGCGCAGCCGGGACGCCGGCAGCGTGCTGACCTGGCGCGACGCGGTACGCGAGGCGACCGCTGTCTGGCGCAGCTCGCGCTCGCGCCGGCGCGCCGCCGGCGCACCTGTGGCGGCGGCCGCTCCGACGGGCTCCGGCTGGGCCTCGGGCTCGGCCCGCGGCGCCGGCGGCGTGGTGCGCGGCCTTGGCGCCGGACGCTCGGCGCGCTGCGCCGCCGCGCCCGCGTCATCGGCGGCCCGGCGCTCGGCCGCCTCTCGCTCGGCGGCCGCCGCGGCCTCGCGCCGGGCGACGCGCTCCTTGCGGCGCAGCTCGGCGGCGGCACGCAGCGCGCTCTCCTGCTCGCGGCGCAGGCGCTCGGCGTCGGCGAGCCGCTCCTCGTCCTGCGATCGCCGCCGCCGCGCGCGGGCCTCGGCCGCCTGCGCCGCGGCCTCGCGTGCCGCTGCGCGCTCCTGGTCCTCCAGCGCGCGCTGGGCCGCGCGCTCCTCGGCCTGCGCCGCGGACTGCTGTTGCGCGGTCCTGGCCGCGCGCGCGCCGGCGCGCTGCGCGGCCTTGCGCGCATCGGCGGCCATCTGCTCGGCTTCCTCGCTCGTCTCCGCGAGCTTTCGCATGCGGGTCTCGAGCGCCTTGCGCGCCGCGGCCTCGGCCCGTGCGCGCTGGGTCGCCTCGTCGGCAGCGGCGAGCGCCGCCTCGACGCGCTCCTCGAGCTCCCTGCGGTGGCGCTCCTGCCCGTCGATCTGCTCCGTCGCCCGGCGCACGTCCTCCAGCGCCTCCTCCAGATCCGCGGTCAGCGCGCTGTCCTCGGCGGCGATGCGGTCGACGTCGGCGAGCGCGCGGCTCAGCGCGGCTTCGAGCTCGCGCTGGATCTCGGCGTCCTCCTCGGAGCGACGGTCGGTCTCGGCGCGGGCGCTGCCGAGGACCTCGGTCAGGCGCTGGATCTCGGTCACGGCGGAGTCGCGGGCGTCGCCGAGCTCCGCGAGCTGGCCAAGGACCTCGTCGCGCTCGCCGGCGAGCGCCTCGATCTGGGCGCGGACGCGGTCGTGGGCCGCGGCGTGCTGCGCGATCTCGGCGCGCGCGGCGTCGCGATCGGAGGCGACCTCGTCAAGCTCGCCCTGCGCGGTGGCCAGCCGGGCGCGGAGCCGGTCCACCTGCGCCTGCGCCTCGTCGCGCTCGGCGACCAGCGCCGCGACCTGCTCGCGCGCCGCCTCGTGCTGGCTCGTCAGCTCGCCGATGCGGGCCATGGCCGTCTCGTGCTCGGCGGCGAGGGTCTGCATCTCGGCCTGCGCGGCCTCGTGCCGGACGGCGCGCTCGCGCAGCTGGGTGAGCGTGCGCGCGTGCTCGGCGGCGAGGACGTCGAGCTCGGCCTGGGTCGCGTCGCGCTGGTCGGCGAGCTCGTCGCCCGCGGCCCGCGCCCGCTCCTCCAGCGCGGTGAGCTCGAGGATGCGCGCGTCGGCGGCGTCGCGCTCGTCGGTCAGCGTCTCCACGCGCCCGAGGGCGGCGTCGCGGGCGCTCGACAGCGCGCCGATCTGCTCCTGCGCGGCGTCTCGCTCGGCGCCGAGCGCCTCGAGCTCGGAGAGAGCGCGATCGCGCTGGGCGATGAGCTCCCCGATCTCCGCGCTCGTATCGCCGCGCTTGACGGTGAGCGTCTCGATCCGGCGCTCGGCCTCGGCGTGGCGGGCGGTGAGCTGCTCGATCTTCGCCAGGCCGCGGTCGCGCTCGCCGGCGAGGCGATGCATCTCGGCGCGCGCCCTCCTGACCTCCTGTGCGAGCGAGTCGGCGCGCTGGCGCGCGGTGGCGGCCGCGGCCTGCGAGGCCGACAGCGTGGCCGCCGCGTCGTCGGCGGCGGCGCGGGCGCGCTCGAGCTCGGCGGCGCGCTCGGCCTGCTCGCTGTGCAGCTGAGCGACCAGGACGGCCCGCTCCTCCTGCGCCTGGGCGAGCTGGGCCTCGAGCAGCCGCACCCGCTGCCCGGTCGCGTCGCGGTTCTGCAGCGCGCTCGAGGCCTGCGCGCCGGTTGCCTCGAGCCGGCTCTGCAGGTCCGCTCGCGCCGCCTCGACACGCGCCAGCTCGGCGGCCATCTCGCGCTCTCGCTTCTGTGCCGCCGCGAGCTGGGCGGCCACGGCCTCGGCTTCGGCGCGGCCCTGCTCGAGCCGCCGCTCGACCTTGCCGCTGCGATCGGCGCCGCGGTCGACCTTCACCGCGAGCTCGCGGATGCGCTCGCGCGCCTCGGACAGCTCGGCGGAGACCGCCTCGGTCTGGGCTCGTGCTCGCTCCAGCGCGGCCGATCGTTCGTCGGCGCTTCCGCCCACCTCCGTCAGCCGCCGCTCGAGCTCCTCGCCGCGGTCGGCCGCCTCCTGCAGCAGCCGCTCGGCGGCGCCGGCATCCTCGCGCGCGGCGAGCAGCTGCTCCTCGAGCTGCGCGCCCTGCGACCGCGCCAGCTCGAGCGCCGCGAGCGTTCGCTGCGTCGTGGCCTGGGCCTCGGCGCGCTGCGCGCGCGAGACGTCGAGCTCGTCGGCGAGGGCGGCTGCGCGGGCCTGGGCCTCGCGCGCGGCGCGGCCGACGTCGCCCTGGTCCGCGCGAGCCTCGTCCAGAGCGCGCGCGAGCTCGGCGCGCTCGCTGCGCAGCAGCTCGAGCTCGGCCGCCGCTGCGGCGGCCTCGGCGCGCGCTGTCGCGAGCGCGGCGGCCTGCGTCTCGGTCTGTTCGTGCAGCGCGTCGGCCCTGCCCTGCAGCGACTCGGTCTGCGCCCGCATCTCCTCGATCGCCCTACTGCGCTTCGCGGCCTTCCAGGCGGCGGACTCGAGCTGGGACTCGAGCTCGTCCGCCGCTGCGGCGCGGGCGGCAAGCTGTGCGACGCGGGCGTCGAGCTTGACGGCGCGCGCGGCCTCGGCGCGGGCGGTGACGAGCTGCCCCTCGAGCTTCTGCGCCCGGTCGGCCTGCTTGCGCAGCGCGCGCAGCTCGCGTTCGAGCTCCTCCACGGCGCCCTCGCGGTCGCCGCGCGCGCGGGCCAGCTCGGCTTCGAGCTCGGGGATGCGGGCGGTCGCCGCGAGCGCCTCCTCGAGGCGCGCCTGCAGCTCGGGCAGGGCCGTGGCGGAGAGCTCGAGCTCGGCGACGCGTGCCTCGAGCTGCTCGCGCAGGCTCGTCGTCTCTGCGAGGGCGCGCTCGGCCGACGCCCGTTGCGTGCGCTCGGCCGCGGCCTGCGCCAGCGCTTCGCTCGCGTCGCGCATCGCCGCCTCGGCGGCGGCGCGCAGGGCGGTGGCCTCCTCACCGGCGGCCTGCTGCTCGGCGGCGGTCGCACGCGTCAGGGCGCTCAGCCGCTGCATCTCGTCGGCCGCCTGGGCGGCCTGCTGCTGCGCGGCGTCGCGCGCGGCGACGGCCTCGACGTGCTCCGCGCGCAGCTGTTCGAGCTCCTCGCCCGCTCGGCGCGCCGCGGTGAGCTCGGCCTCCAGCTCGGAGACACGGGCGGCGGCTGCCTCGAGCGTGCCGGCGCGCCTGGCGGCCTGCGCCGTGGCGCGCTCGAGGTCGGCGACACGCCGCTCGGCCTTCACCGCGCGGGCATCGAGCTCCCGCGCGCGCGCGGCGTGCGCGGCGATCTGGGAGCGCAGCTCCTTGCCGCTTCCGGCGGCCTGCTCGACGGCACGGACGAGCTCGCTCGCGCGCTCCTCGAGATCGGCCGCGCGCCGCTCCGCGTCGGTCGCGCGCGCCGTCAGCGCCCGGGCCTGCTCGGCGGCAGCGCGCGCAGCGGCGGCCTCCTGCTCGGCGTGGCGCTCGAGCCCGGCCGCGCGCTCGGCCGCGGCACGCTCGATCTGCGTCGCGCGCTCGCGCTCGGCACGCAGACCCTGCGCGGCCTCCGCGACGGCGGCCTCGGCCTGCTCGCGCTCGGCGGCGATCGCGGCCGCGTGCGTGTCGGCCGCTTGCGCTAGCGCCGCCTGGGCCTGTTCGCGCTCGGCGGCGATCGCGGCGGCGTGCGCCTCGGCGTCGCGCGCCACGGCCCGCTCGCGCTCCTGCGCTGCCTGCTCGAGCGCGGCGATCCGCGCGACGAGCCGCTCGGACTCCGCGCGCGAACCGTCGAGCTGCGTGACGTCGTCGAGCGCGCGCGAGTGCTCGTCGCGGAGCTCCTCGAGCTCGAGGCGGTTGCGCTGCGCGAGGTCCTCGGCGGCCTCGCGCTCGGCGCGCGCGCTCTGCAGCTGCGCCATGAGCTCGGGCACGCGGTCTGCGACCTCGGCCACCTGGCGGCGCGCCTTCTCCAGCTCGGCCACCCGCGCGCGCAGGTCGCGCACCGACTGCTCGGCGACCTCGCCGTCCTCGGCGCGGGCGTGGACTTCGCGCAGCTCCTGCTCGACCTGCCGCAGACGTTCCGCGGACCGCTCGGCCCGCTCCGTCGCCGCGCGCGCCGCGACGATGGCCTCGTCGCGCTCGCGCTCGACCCGTCGCGCGGCCTCGAGGGCGAGCGCCGTCTGCGTCTCGCGCGCGGTGGCGACGAGCGTCTCCTCGCTGGTCTGAGCGAGCTTGGCACGCGCCTCCTCGAGCGCCTCGGTGCGCTGCGCCGCGAGCGCCTCCGCGCTGGCGCGGGCGTCCTCGAGCGCGCGCGCCTGCGCCCGCGCCTGCTCGAGCTCCGCCTGCGTCGCGGTGGCCGCGGCCCGCAACCCCTGCAGCTCGGCGGCCGCCTGGGCGGCGCGCTCGTCGGCGGCCTGCTGCGCGGCGCGCGCGGCCTGTGCCTCGGCCTCGGCCCGCTCGGCGCGGGCGCGTCCCTTCTCGGCGGTCTTCTGGATGTTGGCCTTCGTCGCGGCCGCGACCTCGACCAGCCGCTCGCGCGCCGCCGCGCGCTCGCGCTCGACCGCGGCGCGGGCCTCGTCTCGCGTGGCCTGAACGTCCGCGTCGGCGCGCTGCGTCGCCGCTTGGACCTCGGTGCGGGCGGCCTCGAGCTGGGCGCGGGCCTCGCGCTCGGCGGCGTTGCGCGTGTCCAGCTCCGCGCGTGCGGCCGCGACCTCCTCACGCGCGTGACGCGCCTGCTCCTCGGCGGCCACGCGTGCCTGCTTGTGGAAGGCGACGCGCTCGGCCAGCGCGTGCGCCTCACGGCCCTCCTCGCGCAGCGCGTCCTGTGTCTGCGCGCGCAGGCGCGAGAGCTCGTCGCGCGTCTCGCGCGCGGCCTGCTCGGCCGCGCCCCGCAGGCGGCGCTCGGCCTCGAGGCGCTGCTCGAGCGCCGTCATGGCGTGGCGGCGCTGCTCGGCGGCGCGCTCGGCGGCCTCCCGCCGGCTGCGCTCCTCGCGCAGCACATGCGAATCGACGAGGGCGGCCGGCGCGGCCGGAGCGGGACCGGGGGCCGTGGGCGCACGGACGGGACGAGCGGCCGGAGCATCGCCGCGCGGGGTGCGCGCCGAGCCCGCCTGCGGCCGCGGCAGGTCGACGATCCCGTGGCTCGTCTCCAGCGCGAACGCGAGATGCCCCTCCGAGAGCAGCGCCGCGGGCGCGGAGTAGGCCGCGCGCCACGCCGGCGGCTCCGGACCCGCGAGCGGCGAGGCGTCGTCCGGACCCGGCAGGGCCGCGAGGCGGTGGGTGCGCCGCCCGTCGTCGAGCAGCAGCAGCGGCGGCGCCAGGCGCTCGCGCGCGTCGGCTCGCCAGCGACCGCCGATGCGCAGCAGCACGTTGCCGCCGCCGGCGCTCACGCGCTCGAAGCGCTCAACCTCGAATGCAGGGGCGCGACCGCTCAACGTCGCGGGGAGTCTAGGTCCGCCAGCGCCATCGCGGCCAGCTTGAGCACGTTGTCCGGCGTGTCATCCGCGTCCAGTATCCGAAATCTCTGTGGATCGGCGGCGGCGAGCTCGTCGTACGCGGAGGCGATGGTCTCGAAGAACGTCTGCTCCTCCTGCTCGAGGCGATCGGGCGCGACCAGCCGCGACTGCTGGCGCGCCAGCGCGGTGAGCGGGTCGAGGCGCAGCAGCAGGGTGCGGTCGGGCGTGATCGAGCCGGTGGCGAAGTCGTTGAGCTCGGCGATCGCCTCGACACCGAGGCCGCGGCCGGCGCCCTGGTAGGCAAGCGAGGAGTCGACGAAGCGATCGAGCAGCACCCACGTGCCGGCCTCCAGCCAGGGCCGCAGTCGCTCGTCGACGAGCTGCGCGCGGGCGGCCGCATAGAGCAGCGCCTCGGCGCGCGGGTCACAGCGCAGCTCGGGGTCCTTGACGAGGTCGCGAATGCGCTCCGAGAGCGCCACGCCGCCCGGTTCGCGCAGCAGCTCGACGGGCCGCTCGCGTACGAGCTCGGCGTGCAGCGCGGCGGCGAGGGTGGACTTTCCGGCGCCGTCGATGCCCTCGAGCGTGATGAGCCGTCCGCGCACGGACCCGACGCTACCGTTCCCGGTGTGCCTGACCTAACGACCCCCGGGGGGCTGCCCGGCACCGAGCGCCACCCCCATGCCCGCGCCGTGCTCGGCGCGGCGCTGGCCCCGGGTGGCGCGCCGAGCCACGCCTACCTCTTCAGCGGCCCGGCGGGCAGCGGCAAGCGCACCGTGGCGCGCGCGTTCGCCGCGGCGCTGCTCACCGAGGGCGCCGCCGACCCGGCGGGCGCCGCGGCGCGTGTCGCGCACGGCGCCCACCCGGACCTGACGTGGGTCGCGCCCGCGAGCGCCGCCGGCATCCTCGTCGGCGACGTCGACCAGGCGGTGGTCGCCGGTGCGGCGCGCACGCCGTTTGAGTCGAGCCGCCGCGTCTTCGTGATCGAGGACGCCGACGAGCTCAACGACCAGGCCGCCAACCGCATGCTCAAGACGCTCGAGGAGCCGCCGTCGTTCGCGCACCTCATCCTGCTCACGAGCCGCCCCGGCGAGGTCCTGCCGACGATCGCAAGCCGATGTCAGCCGGTGCGCTTCGACGCTCCGCCGGTGCAGCAGATCGCGGCGCGGCTCGAACGTCACGGCGTCGCGCCCGCCGCCGCGGACGCCTGCGCGCGGCTCGGGCTCGGCGACGGCGCGCGCGCGCTGGCACTGGCGCTCGGCGACGGGCCCGCACTGCGCGCCGGGGCGGAGGCGGTCGCGCGGGGCGCGCTGCGCGACGAGATCGCCGGCCGGCCGTGGACGGCGCTGCTCGATCGCGCCCGCGCCGCGGGCGCGAAGGCCGGCGAGGCGATCGAGCACGCGCTCGACGACGAGCTCGGCTATGCGATCGCCAAGGACCATGCCCGCCTGCGCCGCGAGGCGGCCGAGCGCGGCAAGCGCGCCGCGCGGCGCGCGCAGACGGCCGCGCTGGATCGCGGGCTGGCGCTCGTCGGGCTCTGGCTGCGCGACGTCGCCTGCGTCTCCGACGGGGCGCTCGAGCTCGCGCATCATTCCGACCGCCTCGCCGCGCTGCGCGAGGACGCCGCGCTCGGGCGCGGCGCGGGGAGCCTGCGCGCCGCCCAGGGACTCGTGGAGGCGACGCGCGCGTCGCTGCAGTTCAACCCCAACGAGGAGCTCGCGCTCGACGCGCTCGGCTCGCGGCTGGCGCGGGCCCTGCGGGTCTGACCGGAACGGGCGCCCGGACCCGGAGATCGTCACCGCCGCTCTGCGTTGCGGTCAGCCAATCGACTTCCTTTTGGGCCGGTGAGGGCTATCGTCCGTCGCAACGTCACTTTGTAGGAGGAGGCGCAGCTTCGATGCACCCGACGCCAGCCGCTCACGAACGCAGGATCCCGACGACCCCGGCACGCGCCCGTGGCCGCGCGGTGGGCGCCTCGGGGCTGAGCCTCGCGCTCGCCCTGGCGTTGCTCGGGGCCACTGCCGCGGCCGCGCAGGCCAACAGCCTCACCACCTCTGTCTCGCAGGGCGCGCGGGCGACCGTCCCGATGACGGTCAGCGCGTCCGGCTCGGCCGACCCGACCGCGACGCTGCGCGTCTACATCCAGCAGGGCGCCGGCGGTGGCTGCGCCGGCGGCGCCGGCGGCGCCGAGAACGCGCAGGCGCAGCGCGTCCGCCCCGGCTCGACCGAGGTCATCGCCCAGCAGCCGGTCGGTCCCTTCTCGTACACCGCGTCGTTCACGCCGCCGGTCGCCGGCTCCTACACGCTGTGCGCGTACCTGTTCGGCGCATCGCCGGGGACGGGCTCCAGCCAGTCCTCGACGAGCTTCGGCGTGGGGGCCGCGCCACCGCCCCCGCCGGCGGGCACGAGCCCTGCTTCGCCTGGCGCCACCGGAACGGTCCCGCGCGCCAAGCGCTGCGTCGTGCCCACGCTGAAGGGCCGCACCTACCTCGGCGCGCGCCGGCTCATCCGCCGGGCGGGCTGCAACGTGGGAAGCGTCTTCCGGCCCGACCTGCGCACGAGCCGCCGGCTGCGCGCACAGGGACGCGTCCTGCGCGTCGTCTCGCAGAGCCCGAAGCCGCGCAGCCTTCGCAAGGCCGGCGCCCGCGTGACGTTGCGGCTGGCCTACGTCAAGCCATCGCGGCGGGCGAGCGCCTGAGGGCGCTCGGCCGCGCCTGCGGCCCGCGCTAGCATTCGCGGGCCCGCCGACGTAGCTCAGCTGGTAGAGCACTTCACTCGTAATGAAGGGGTCAGCGGTTCGAATCCGCTCGTCGGCTCTCACGAAAGGACCGCTACGGCGGGTCATTCTCGTGCCCCGCCATCGGTGACGACGGCGCCGCGCCAGGCTCGAGCAGGGTCGTCTCAGGTCGGCGCCGCGGGTGAGCCGATCACCGGCTTGAGCGGGACGCTGCGGCCTGAGATGCGCAGCCGGACGGCGGCGGTGGTCAGCTCGTCCGCCACCGATCGCGCGGCGTCGAAGCGCAGGCGCCCCTCGGCGACCGAGCCGGCATCCAGCGCGGCGATCGGCGACGTCGCGCTGGTGGTGGAGACGGCGGCGAGATCGACCGCGGTGTCTCCCACGTACAGCACCGGGCGCCGGGCCCGTGCGGCACGACCCATGCCGTTGGTGATGCGCACGTGCACGCTCACCCGCGCGCCCGGGCCGATCTCGCCCAGGACGGGATGCACGGTCGTCGCGATGGCCTCGATACGCAGCTTGCCCGCCGACCCGCTCGTCGCCGATGCCTTCGCCCCGGGCCTGGGCGTCGTCGAGACCGACGGGGTCGCAGCCGCGGCGACGTCGGCGATGCCCGTCGGGGGCCGCGACGGCGTCGTGTCGTCGTTCGTGAGCAGCACGAGGCCGATTCCGAACGCCGCGCCGGCGGCGCCGGCAAACGCGGCCCCCCACGTCGCCATGGGTGCCGACTTCGGCCGCGCCCGCCGCCATGGGAAGCGCCGTCGCGACCCGTCGGCAGCGCCCGGCATGGCGGACACCGGCTCCGGGCGAGCGTCGAGCTCGCGGACGGCGGCGGCGGGCGTCGACATGGGTGCGGGGTCCTCCGGATCCTCCACCCGGACGGTGAGCAGGCTCAGGGCTTCCCGCTGTACGAGCGCGGCGTTGCCCTCGCACGCCTGAACGGGTGCCACGAGCGCCATCGCCCACAGGATCTCGTCGGTGACGCGCAGCGGCAGCGGGGCCAGCGGCGGCCGTTCGAGGGCGCGCTCCCCGGCGTGCAGCCGGGCCAGCGCGCCGGCGCACAGGTGGCAGTCTGCGACGTGCGCGGCGAAGACCTTCTCGACGGCGGGCGCAGCGCTGCCCTCGGCGTACCGGACGAGCCTGATCTCCTGCCCCTCGCACGTGCCCGCGACGGAGTCGCGCGTGCTCGCAGCCATGACGTTGACGCCGCGGCGCGCTGCCGCACGACGGGTCTTCGCTCGCAGCAGCGCCTCCGCCTCGCGTTCTGTGAGGTCGCCCGCATCGACGATCGCGAGCCGGAAGTCGGCGAAGGCGCTCGCGGCCGCCTCCATCGCCTGTGCGTCGCCCGCGACCTGCAGGCAGTACGCATACACAGCGCGGCCACGCGACTGGCAGAGGGCCGACAGGGCCCCAGGATCCCCGTCGCGCAGGGGTTGAAGCCTCATGTTCCTCGCGCCCTTCGCCTGTCCGCAGAGCGCGCGATCGCGCGTCCATGAAGGACCCGACCAGCGGCCTCGGGGTCGACGACCACGTCCGGCAGGATAGAGCCTTGCGCCGGGGCCTCGGCGTCGATCTGCGGTCGTGTCGGAGCGCGCTTCACGCGATCGATCTCGGCAGGACGTTCTATTGTTCCGGCGATCCGGTCGTTCCCCGCGAAACGAAGGGTGAGCGGTTCCGCTCGTCGGCTCCATGTCCCAAGACATCCGTGAGATCCTGCTCGACCTGCCGCTCGTGCAGACCGAGGACCGCCCCGAGGGGATGATCGTGCTCAACGCCGGCGCGGTCCCGGAGGACCGCCGCGCCGAAGCCGACGCCTTCGTCCAGGCCAACGGCGGCCTGATCGGCACGAAGCCGCTCTTCGAGGTCATCGGCGGCACGACGCCCGCCGGCGGCCCTGCCGCGGCGACGTTCTACGCGCTCGCGCCCGCCGCGCTCGTCGCGCCCGAGTAGTTCCGGGGCGACCGCGCCGGGACGGCGCCGGGTCGCCGCCCTCGCGGCGACGACGACGCGCGCTATGCCGGGTCGCCCTCCTCGGACATCAGCGCGACGAACTCGACCGTCGCCTGCCCGGTCTCGGGGTCGGGCTCGCGGGCAGGCAGGTCCTCGCGCAGAGGCGGGGCGACACCGACACGCTCGATGCAGCGCGCGAGCGTGGGACCGCCGCCGGCGCGGATCTCGCGCAGCTCGAGGATGACGCGCTGCTCGCGCCCGAAGTCGAACACGTAGGCGATCCGTTGCCCCTCGCCCAGCGCGAGCTCGTCGAGCCGCGCGACCGCCGACCGGCCGCGCGGATCGCTGGCAGCGGCGTGGTAGGGGTGCGTGTAGTGCTCGTCCTCGGCGCCCCAGAACGCGCCGTGCAGCCAGAAGGAGTAGAGCTGGTCGTCGTCCCAGCCGAACGCCGACTGCAGGGCGTAATGCAGATCGACGAGGGTCAGATCGTCACGCACGAGGATCGTGCGGCGCACGCCCTCGCACCCCATGAGCTCGGCGGTGAACACGTAGGTCTGTTGCGACATCGGAATCCTCTCGCCCGGGTAGGAAGCGCGACCGTACGCGCTGCACACGACAGAACACCTTAAGGGGCCGCGAGTTTCAGTCGCGTACCCTTCCCCGGCTGCCATCCGTGCCCGAGCTCGCCGAGAACATCCTTCCGACCGCGCCCGCTGCGCTGGGCCCCGCGCTGCTCGTGCGCCTGCGTGCGATCTGCGGCGCCGAGCACGTCCTCACGGAATCGATCCAGCTGCGCACGTACGAGTCCGACGGCCTGCTGCAGTACCGCGTCACGCCGGGCGCCGTCGTCCTGCCGGGCAGCGCGGGCGAGGTCCGCGACGTCGTGCGCGCCTGCTCCGATGCCGGCGTGCCGTGGGTCGCACGCGGCGCCGGCTCGGGTCTCTCCGGCGGCGCGCTGCCGGTGCGGGAGGGCGTGCTGATCGCCGTCACGCGCATGCGGCGCGTGCTGGAGGTCGACCTCGACAACGGCCGCATCGTCGTCGAGCCGGGCGTGACGAACACCGAGGTCAGCCTCGCCGTCGGCCCCACGCACTTCTATCCGCCCGATCCGTCCTCGCAGATCGTCTGCTCGATCGGCGGCAACGTGGCCGAGAACTCCGGCGGCGCACACTGCTTCAAGTACGGCTTCACGACGAACTACGTCACGGGCCTGGAGGTCGTGCTCGCCGACGGCCAGGTCGTAACGCTCGGCGGGCGCGAGCTCGACGTCCCCGGCTATGACCTGCTCGGCGCGTTCGTCGGCTCGGAGGGCACGCTCGGCATCTGCACGAAGATCACGCTGCGCGTCGTGCCCAAGCCCGAGACCGTCAAGACGATGGTGGCGTTCTTCACCGGGACCGGCCAGGCCGGTGAGACCGTGTCGGAGATCGTGTCCGGCGGCGTCGTGCCCGGCGCGATCGAGATGATGGACAACCTCACCATCCGCGCGGCCGAGCAGGCCGTGGGCGCCGGGTTTCCGACCGACGCGGGCGCGGCGCTGATCATCGAGCTCGACGGCTCGCTCGCCGAGTGCGACGCCTGCTTCGACGACGTCGTGGCGATCTGCGAGCGCAACGACGCGACCTCGATCCGGATCGCCCAGGACGACGTCGAGCGCGCGCTGATCTGGCGCACGCGCAAGGCGGCGTTCGCCGCGATGGGCCGCCTCGCGCCGAACTACTACGTCCAGGACGGCGTGATCCCGCGCACGAAGCTGCCGGAGGTGCTCGCGCGGATCGCCGCGCTGTCGGAGGAGTACGGCATGCGCGTCGCCAACGTCTTCCATGCCGGCGACGGCAACCTGCACCCGCTCGTGCTCTACGACGGCGAGGAGCAGGCCGAGCGCGCCGAGGAGCTCGCCGGGATGATCGTCAAGGCATGCGTCGACGCGGGCGGCTCGATCACCGGAGAGCACGGCGTCGGGGTCGACAAGAAGCACTACATGCCGAGCATGTTCGACGAGCCCGACCTTGCCGCGTTCCAGCACCTGCGCTGTGCGTTCGACCCGCGCGGCCTGGCCAATCCCGGCAAGGTCATGCCGACGCCGCGCCTGTGCGGCGAGGTGCCCGGCCCCTACCGCGTGCACCCGCTCGAGCGCGACGGCATCGCGGAGCGGTTTTGAGGGCCCAGGCGGTGCGCAGCCAGACGCCGGAGACGGCGCAGGCGGCCGCGGCGCTGCTGCGCGCGTGCGCCGCCGACGGCGTCGGCGTGCGGATCGCCGGCGCGGGGACCAAGCCGTGGGGCAGTCCCGGCGTCGAGTGCGCCGTCGAGCTGCGCACCGCGGGCCTGGACGCCGTCCTGGAGCACAATGTCGGCGACTTCACGGCCGTCGTCCAGCCGGGCGTCACGCTGCGCGCGCTCGACGAGCTCTTCGCGGCCAGCGGGCAGATGCTCGCCCTCGACCCGCCCCTCGGCGAGGGCGAAGGCGCCACGATCGGCGGCACGATCGCGACCGGCGACTCCGGGCCGCTGCGCCATCGCTACGGCGCCGCGCGGGACCTCGCGCTGGGGATCACCGTCGCCCTGTCGGACGGCTCTCTCGCGCGCGCGGGCGGCAAGGTGATCAAGAACGTCGCCGGCTACGACCTGGCCAAGCTCTACAGCGGATCGTTCGGCACGCTCGGGCTGATCACGGAGATCGCCGTGCGCCTGCACCCGCGCGCGCCCGCGCCGGCGACCGCGACCGGCGCGACGGACGACCCGGCCGCGCTGCAGCGGGCGGCGATCGCGCTGTCGTCGAGCTCGCTGGAGGCGCAGGCGATCGACGTGCGCTGGGAGGCCCAGACCGGCTCGATCCTCGCGCGCTTCGGCGGCATCGCAGCGGGCGCGCAGGCCGCCGCGGCCGAGGGCGTGCTGGCGAAGCTCGGCCTGGACGCGGCCGCGACCGACGACGACGGCGAGCTGTGGGCACGCCAGCGCGCCGCGCAGCGCAGCGACGAGGGCGGCGCCGTCGTGCGCGTCTCCGGCCGGCCGAGCGGGCTTGCCGACGCCTGCGTCGCCGCGCAGATCGCCGGCGCGACGCTCGTCGGCCGCGCCGCGCTCGGGCTGTGGTGGATCGGCCTGCCGGCGACCGCGCCGGGCGAGCTCGTCACCGCGATCGCGCGGCTGCGCAAGGTGCTCGCGCCGTCGGCCTGCGTCGTGCTCGACGCGCCCGCCCACGTGCGCGCGCACCTCGATCCGTGGGACCACGTCGAGGACCCGGCCGTCGTGCTCATGCGCCGCGTCAAGCAGCGCTTCGATCCGACGTGCACCTGCAACCCCGGCATCTACGTCGGCGGCATCTGACCATCCCTCATGACCGCCTTCGACACGCACAAGCCGCCCCAGGTCGACCTCATCGAGGACTGCGTGCACTGCGGCTTCTGCCTGCCGACGTGCCCCACGTACGTGCTCTGGAACGAGGAGATGGACTCGCCGCGCGGGCGGATCGTCCTCATGAGCGAGGGCTTGCAGGAAGGCAGCGTCCTCTCGGACACGATGGTCGGCCACTTCGACAACTGCCTGGGCTGCATGGCGTGCGTCACGGCCTGCCCGTCGGGCGTGCGCTACGACCTGCTCATCGAGGACACGCGCCAGCAGGTCGAGCGCAACCATCCGCGCACGCCGAGCGAGCGGCTGCTGCGGCGCATGCTGTTCTCGACATTCCCCTACCCGTCGCGACTGCGCGCGACGGTCCCGCTGCTCGTCTTCGCGCGGCGCACCGGTCTCGCCGCGTGGGCCCAGCGCTCGAAGCTGCTCGGACGCTGGCCGATCGTGCGCACGCTGACCGAGCTCGCGCCGCCGGTGACGCTGCGCGACACCGCCCGCCGCGTGCCGGGCGTGACGCGGGCGGCCGGCGAGAAACGCGGCACGGTCGGCTTCCTGCAGGGCTGCGTCCAGCGCGCGTACTTCGGCGACGTCAACGCCGCGACGGTCGCCGTGCTCGCCGCCGAGGGCTTCGAGGTCCACGCGCCGCGGGCGCCGCGCTGCTGCGGCGCGCTCGGGCTGCACGCCGGTCAGGAGGAGGACTCGCTGCCGCTGGCGAAGGCGACGATCGAGGCCTTCGAGCACTACGACCACGTCGTCGTCAACGCCGCCGGCTGCGGCTCGGCGATCAAGGACTACGGCCACCTGCTGCGCGACGACCCGGACTGGGCCGCGCGCGCCGCGGCGCTCGCGGGGCGGGCGCGAGACGTCCACGAGCTGCTCGCCGAGCACGCGCCGCGCGCCAAGCGCCACCCGGTCGAGATGACGGTCGCCTACCACGACGCCTGCCACCTCGCGCATGCCCAGAACGTCCGCGCCCAGCCGCGCCAGCTGCTGCGCACGATCCCCGGCCTGACGCTCGTCGAGCCGGCCGAGTGGGAGCTGTGCTGCGGCTCGGCCGGGATCTACAACCTCACGCGCCCCGAGCCGGCGAGCCGGCTGGGCGAGCGCAAGGCCGACAACCTGCTGGCGACCGGGGCCGAGGCGATCGCGGCCGCCAACCCCGGCTGCACGCTGCAGATCTCCGCGCACCTGGAGCGCAAGGGCAGGCCGCTGCCGCTGCTTCACCCGATGCAGCTGCTGCACCGCTCGATCACCGGCGGCGACGCCGGGACCGGCGTGCGCGGAGCGGCGGCCCGGACGGGGCGCCGCCTGCGCGCGCTCGTGCGCCGGCGCTGAACGGCTACTTCTTGGACACGGCCTTCTTGACGGCCTTCTTCGCCGTGCCCGCCTTCGAGCCGTTGCCGCTGTCGTCGGCGTACTCGCCGGTCGGCTCGTCGGGCAGGCCGGCCTTCTTGCGCAGCTTGTCGGCGATCTCGCGGATCTCCTCGGGCGCGTAGTCGGGCGCGAACACGGCCGGCTGCGAGGGCAGGTCGTGCATCGGGAAGCCCTCCGGCGCCTCGTCGACGACCTCCAGCGGCTCACCGGTCTCCGGGTGCGGGCCGTTGAACACGGCCGCGAGCTCGAGGTAGTCGCTGGGCGAGAAGCGGTAGAGCTTCGTGTGGCTGCCCTTGTCCATGTGCTTCTTGCTCTCGGGGATCTTGTCCGTCGGGATCCGCGGCGACGGGAACAGCTTCGTCAGGTCCGCGCCGGTCAGCATCTCGACCGCGCGCGCGTAGGCGACCTGGTGCACGCCGCCGCGCACGAGCAGGTAGCCCGTGAGCGCCCGCGCGGCCGGGTGATCGCACATCTCGTAGGTCTTGAGCTTGTTGTTGCGCGCCCCGGTCTCGAGGAAGAAGTTGTGCGTCAGGTCCTCGACGAGGTCGCCGGACGAGAACACGTTGTCGCCCGTCCACGGCAGCCCGCGCGAGTCCTGACACAGCGCGCCCTGGCCGCCGGCGATGAAGTGATGCGGGTTGATGACCTGGTCGACGAGGTGCGTCATCGAGCCCTTCGGCGCCTTGCCGTCGTCCGTCGGGGTCGCGCCGGTGAGCATCGTGTTGATCGCGACGGCGACGAGCTCGATGTGGCCGAACTCCTCGGCGGCGATGTTCGCGATGAGGTCGAAGAAGGGCCGCGCGGCCTTCTTGTTGCGAAAGTTGAACGACTGATACGTGTAGTTCATGAACGTCGACATCTCGCCGAACTTGCCGCCCAGGAGCTCCTGGACCCGCGCCGCGCCGGCAGGGTCGGGGTCCGACGGGGGCGGCATCTCGGTGAGGATGCGATCAAGGCGATGGATCATGTGGGGTCTTCCTCGCGGGTGAACGGGCCGCCGAGTACCCGCGTTCCTGATAGACCGAACAGGTGGATCGCGCGGTCTTCCTCAAGGCGCACGGAACGGGCGACGCCCCCATGGCCGATCACTGGCTGGCGGCGGGAAGCCGGCTCCTCGATCCCGGCCGCACGGCGTTCCCGCGCCGGCCGCGGATGGGCACCGGCGACCGCCTCGTGCTCTACGCCTCGGGCTGGCAGCGGGTGTTCGGCATCGCCGAGGTCGTCTCCGAGCCGACGACCGACGAGCCGATGGCGACGCGCTGGCCGTGGTCGGTGCGCGTCGAGCTGCTGCTCGTCGTGCCGGTGCTCGCCAACGCGCCGCCGGTCGAGGCGATCGGCGTGGCGCCGCGCTCGATGAGCCAGCACAGCCACATCCGGCTCGAGGAGCGCCATCTCGAGCGCGCGATCGAGGCGCTGAGCGGGGTGGGGCGCTGAGGGCGCCTTGCATCTGGCGCGCTGTCCCCGGCGCCCGTATGGCAGGCTGCCGCGCATGACGCGCGAGCTCTACATCTCCGTCGACGTCGAGCCCGACGGCCACGTGCCGGGGACGAGCTCGATGGTCTCGCTCGGCGCCTGCGCCGCCGCCATCCGCGACGAGGACGGTGCGCTCGAGGCGCTGGACCCCGAGGCCGACGGCAACAGCTTCTACGCGATCCTGCGCCCGATCACGGACCGCTACGTGGAGAAGGCGCTCCGCGTGACGGGCTTCGATCGGGCGACGCTCGAGCGGGAGGGGCGCCCGCCCGAGGAGGCGCTGCCCGAGTTCGCCGCATGGATCGACGGTCTCGCCGCCGAGCACGATGCGCTGCCGGTGCTCGCCGCCTATCCGCTCGGCTTCGTCTGGCACTTCACCCAGTACTACCTGCAGGAGTACGCGGGCCGCAGCCCCTTCGGCCAGTCCGCGCACCTCGACATGAAGTCCGCCTACGCCGCGCTCACCCACAGCGCGGTGCGCGACGCGATCAAGCGCCGCATGCCGAGCGCCCTGCTCGGCCCGAAGGACTCAAAGACCCACCACGCGCTCGACGACGCCAAGGGCCACGTCGACCTGCTGCTCGGGCTGCTGCGCTGGCAGGACCGCACGCGCTGAGCGCGCGGCTGGTCAGCAGCGTTCGAAGGCCGGCTTCTGGCGGGCGTAGCCGATGATCCCCGACTGCCCGTAGATCGGGCGGTAGGACTGGCTCGAGCGCTCGGAGGTCACGCGAAACGGCCTGCCGCCGTCGTCGACGACGATCGTCGTGGGGTCTGCGTCCTCGTTGCGGACCGTCAGCTCGGCGACCCACGCGACGCGGTGACGCCGGGTCGACGCGTGCAGCTCGATCACCTGTGGGGTCGTCCGGCCGACCTCGAGCGAGAGCGTCCTGGCGCCGCGGTCGTCGGCGCCGACGTAGCGCGCCGCGGTCTTCGGCTTGTCGAGGTCGAGCCGAGCCCGCTGCACCGGCTCGACCTCGCAGCCGGGCAGCGCGGTGAACCAGCCGCGCAGCGGCCGCGCGTCGCTGATGACCTTCGCGCGAACCGCGTCGACGGTGACCGGGCGGTCGGACGCGGCGCGCAGCGACAGGCGCACGACCTGCGGGCTGCCGGCGAGCGCGCCCTTGCTCACCGCGCTCTCCGGCTTCGTCACGAGGTTGTTGCGCGCGAGGCGCGTGAGCTTCGACGGATCGGCGAAGCGCTTGCCCGGGATGACGTAGTAGGGCGCATACGGATGCGCCGCCGCGAACGTCCCCGGGGGCAGGACCTGCACGGTCAGCCGCGCGGCGGCGGCCTTGTCGTCGTCGTCGAGCAGCTGTGACCTGACGGCGTACGCAGCGCCCGCGACGAGCAGCAGCCCGCCGATGACGGGCGCGCCTCGGCGCAGGGCCTTCCATGCACGCGACGGCAGCCGCCGAACCCTCTTCAGCACCGGCGGCAGACTAGATGATCCATTCAGCGCGCCGCGTGCTTCGGTGCGTCGGCGCCCGCCTCGGCGCGCAGCGGCAGCGATACCTCGAAGCGCGCCCCGCCGTCCCCGGCGTCGGCCGCCCGAGCGGTGCCGCCGTGCGCCGCGACGATCGCCGCGACGATCGCCAGGCCGAGCCCGGCGCCGGCGCGCCCGCGTCCGTGGGGGCGGGCGGGACCGTCTCCGCGCCAGAACCGATCGAACAGCTCGGCGGGATCCTTGGTCGGCAGGCCCGGGCCGAAGTCGCGCACCGACAGGCTCGCGGGCCCTCGCGCGCCTGGATCGACACCTCGACGCGGGTGCCGGCCGGCGTGTGGACGAGCGCGTTGCGCATGAGGTTCGCGAGCACCTGGCGCAGCTGCCCCGGATCGCCGTCGACGACGACGGCGCCGTCCGGCGCCGCCAGCACGATGTCCCGACCCGGGGCGACCGCGCGCGCGTCGTCGACCGCGTCGGCGGCGAGCGCCGTCAGGTCGACCGGCTCGCGGACCGGCTCGGGGAGCTCGTCGAGGCGCGCGAGCGCCAGCAGGTCCTCGACGAGCACGCCCATGCGCGCCGACTCGTCCTCGATTCGCGTCATCGCCTTGGCGACGTCCTCGGGCTGTGCCGCCGCTCCGATCCGGAACAGCTCGGCGTACCCGCGGATCGAGGCCAGCGGCGTGCGCAGCTCGTGCGAGGCGTCCGCGAGGAAGCGGCGCAGGCGCTCCTCGCTGGCGCGGCGCTCGGCGAACGCCTCCTCCAGGCGCGCGAGCATCGCGTTGAGCGACAGGCCCAGGCGGCCGACCTCCGTGCGCGGCTCGGCGTGGTCGACGCGGCGCGACAGGTCGCCGGCGGCGATCGCGCCGGCCGTCACGCCGATCGCGTCCAGCGGGCGCAGCCCGACGCGCACGATCCACCAGGCGCCGCCGCCGAGCGCCAGCAGGACGGCGCCGAACACGAGTCCCTCGATGAGCAGCAGCTGCGAGAGCGCGGCGTCGACCTCGGTCAGCGGGACCGCGGCGATCGTCAGCCCGCCGTCGGAGGCGCGTTCGGCGATCGCGCGGTAGCGCGGTCGTCCGAGCCCGTCGCGCCGACGGTGATCGCCTCGTCAGGCGTGATGTCGTCGGGCAGGTCGGGCGCGGCCGGCGCCGTCTCGCCGAGCGCGAGCCCCGGCGTGACGGAGCCGAGCCTCGTGCCGGCCGCGCTGCGGGCCTCGCCGTAGACGGCGGACGGGAGGTTGCCGCCCGGGCGCGGGCGCCTCTCGGGCCGCGCCTCACCCGGCCTGCCGCCGCCGCGTCTCGGGTCGCCGGGACCGGACGCGTCCGCGACGACGCCCTTGTCCTCGAGCTCGTTGGCGACCAGCGGCAGCGCCGACCTCGCCTGCTCGTCGACGCGACCGAACTGGAAGTCGCGCTGCACGGCGTAGGTCACGCCGCCGGCGACGAGCAGCCCGACCGCGGCGAGCGCCACGACCCCGACGATGAGGCGCTCATCGAAGGCGCGGCCTGCCGCCGCACCTCGCTCGGAGTGACCGCCATCACCTGCGCCGCGGTCGACGACATCACGGCGTGGTGCCTGCTGGCCGTGGTCGTCGGATCGCCAAGCTCGAAGGCCTGGGCCGCCGCTCTGGCGACCATCGTCCTCTCGCTCGGCTTCGTCGTGCTCATGTTCCTCGTCGTCCGGCCCTGCGTCGACCGCCTGATCCCGCGATCCCCGAGCCGCCAGAGCCGACGTGGTCGCGGGCTTCCTCGCTCTTCGCTCTTCGCCTCCGCGCTGGACCACCGAGGTCATCGGCATCCACGCCCTCTTCGGCGCCTTCCTCGCCGGCGTCGTCATGCCGCGCGAACGTTCGTTCCGCGACTCCTGCGAAAGCCTGGAGGACATCTGTCCGTCCTCCTGCTGCCGCTCTTCTTCGCCTTCACCGGCCTGCGCACCCAGGTCGGCCTGCTCGACGACTCCGTGACTGGATGGTCTGCCTGGCGTGATCATCGCCGTCGCCGTCGCCGGCAAGTTCGTTGGCAGCATGGTCGGCCGCGCGCATGACCGGCATCAGCTGGCGCGACTCCTTCGCCCTCGGCGCCCTGATGAACACCCGCGGCCTCATGGAGCTGATCGTCCTCAACATCGGCTACGACCTCGGCGTCTTGTCCCCGCGGATCTTCGCGATGATGGTGCTGATGGCGCTGGTCACCACCTTCATGACCGGCCCGCTCCTCGCGCTGCACGAACGCTGGAAGCGCAAGGCCGCGGAAATCCCGCCAACGGCGCCGGCGCCGCCGCTTGAAACCTGGCGAGCGCGCGCCGAGAGGACGCTAGTCGGCGGGCGGCGGCGGAACCACCGCCCGACGAGCCGAACGGCGGCGAGAGCCGCATACTGCAGTTGGTGGAACGGAGCTTCCGTGTCTCGGCGGTACTCGTCGAAGGCGTCGAGAGGCGGGCGATCGGCGGCGCGGCGCGCCCGGCCGCTTCCGCGACCAGCACATGCGGCAGCGCGGGTTCGTCAGGGTACACCTCGTCCGCTCCAATTCGCGCAACGCGGGATGCTCGCTGGCGCCGCGCTGGCACCGCACGACCTCGGCGAAACCGGCGGCCCGCAGGACGAGATCGAGCACGCTCCAGTTGTACCGGACTGTGCCCCCACCCGTAGAAAAGCGGTTCAGACGCAAACAGTCGGCCACCGCCTCCTGGTCGCCGGTCCAGCGCGTCGGATGGTACTGCGTGGCCCAAACCCAATCGAGGATGGGGGTCGTGACCTCGCAGGACCCCGTCAGGGAGCCGACGCCCGCCGGCACGACCCCAGGAATCGACCCGCCTCATCCAGCGAGAGGTGCTCGATGAAGTGCTCGGCGAAGATCAAGGGACACTCGGCGAAGGGCATCGGCTTGGTCACATCGTGGACGACGTCGACAGCGGGATACGGTGCGAGATCGACGTTGATCAACCTCCAATCTGGAGTCGCCGCAGCCGATGTGCAGTCTTTTGCCGGAGACCGCTTTGCGGCCCATCAAGAACCTCGTCTTGGTCGCCGCTCTGCTCGCGCCGATCCGCCAGGTTGCGGGAAGCCTATGCCAGGGGAAGTCCACGCCGCCGAACGCTGCACCGGTGACTTGGTCCGCGTCGCCGCTACGAGCAAACCGCCATTCCCCGACCAACCGGGCTAGCATCGCCACATGCCCGCGGCATCCTTCGGCCCGTACGAGCGCTACGTCGCGATCGGCGACAGCTCCACCGAGGGGCTCGACCACCCCGACGGCCAAGGCGGCTATCGCGGCTGGGCCAACCGCCTTGCCGAGCAAGTCGCCGCGGCGCAGGGCGGCTCCCTCCTCTACGCCAACCTGGCTATCCGGGGCGCCCACGCGGCAGGTCCGCGACGAGCAACTGGCCGCAGCAGTCGCGATGGGCCCTGACCTCGCGACCGTCTTCGCAGGCACCAACGACGTCGTCGCCAGACATTTCGACGCGCGCGCCGTCGCCTCCGGATCTGGAGCACATGCACACGCGCTCGTGGCGGCGGGCGCCACGGTGCTGGCGCTCACGCTTCCAGACCTAGCTCCGGTCATGCCCGTGGCCCGTCTGGTCACCCCGCGGGTGCTGGCGCTCAACCAGGCGCTGCGCGCCATGGCGCCACGCACCGGGGTCGACTGGTGGACTGGCTGCGCATCCGATCGCGGCGGATCACCGTCTGTGGAGATCCGGACCGATCCACGCGAATGCCGCCGGACATCACCGCATGGCGGCGGCGCTTGCGCATGCCTTGGGCGTGCCGGGGAGCGATGACACGTGGGCCGCGCCGCTACCGGGCAGCAACGAGCGCACGCCCGGTCAAAGACTGCGAGCCGAGCTCGTTGGGTCAGCCGGCACTTGTTGCCATGGCTGTGGCGGCATCTCCAGGGCCGGTCGACCGGGGACGGACAAAGCCCGAAGCGGCGAACTCTGCAGCCGATTCCTTAGAGCCGAAGCCTGGCGCGTCGGCCCCGGTGCCGCGGATTCAGCGCGCGTCGGTGATCGAGGCGCGATACCACCGTACGAACCGCCCCAACCCCTCCCGAATCGGCACCTGCGGCGCATACCCCAACAGCCGTCCCGCCTTGCTGACATCCGCGAAAGTGATCGGCACGTCCCCCGGCTGCTCCGGCAGGAATTCCAACTCGGCTCGACCCCCAGCTCCGCCGCCAGCGTGCGTACGATCGATGAGCGAGGTCGTCTCCGCGCCGCCGAGGTTGAAGATCTCGAACCCGGCGCGAGGTCCATCGCGGCGACGAGCCGGTCGACGATGTCGTCGACGTAGGTGTAGTCGCGGCGCGTCGGGCCGTCGCCGAAAGCGGGATCGGGCTGGCCTCGGCCAGATCGCTCGGTGAACGTGTGGATCGCCAGGTCGGGGCGCTGGCGCGGGCCGTAGACGGTGAAGAAGCGCAGGCATGACGTGCGCAGGCCGTAGAGGTGGCGCGTAGTTGGAGCAGAGCAGCTCGCCGGCGAGCTTCGTCGCGGCGTAGGGGCGAGATCGGGCGGTTGAGCGTCAGTCGTCCTCGGCGAAGGGCGACGGTCTTGATGTGACGCCGTAGACGCTGACGAACTGGAGGCGAAGACGAAGCGTCGCGACGCCATGCCGTCTGGCGGCTTCGAGCAGGTGCCAGGTGCCGTGATATTCGTGTCGACGTAGAGCATCGGCTCCTGCGATCGAAGGGCGGACGCCGGCGCGGGCGGCGAGGTGCACGACGGCGTCGAAGCGGCCGTCTCGGACGAGCGCGCTCGACCAGCGCCGCGTCGCGGATGTCGCCTTCGTCAGACGTGCACGCCGTTCGCGAGAAGCGGCGACGTTGGCGCGCTTGACGCGCGGATCGTAGAAGTCGTTGAAGTCGTCGAGCACCGTGATGCGGTCGCCGCGGCCAGCAGGCGGCGCGTCAAAGTGCGAGCCGATGAAGCCGGCGCCGCCGGTGACGAGGATGTGCTGCGCCATCTAGGCCGTCGCCATGAGAGTGTCCACGCGCCTAGTTGGGGCCGGGGCCCTGGCCTTGCGGCGGCAGGCCCTGGCGCTCCTCGTCGTACGCTTTCGATTCCCGCCTTCTGGCGATTGCGGATCAGCCAGCGCAGCATCTTGGACTCGTTGATACCGATCAGGATGTCGTTGATCGCCTGGTAGACGGCGGGATCGTTGATCAGCTGCGCGACGGTGCCGTCGCCCTTGGTGAGCGCCTCGGCGACGACGTTCAGGGACTTGACCAGGCGCTGCAAGTCGTCGCCCATCTCCTTGGCGTAGACCGGATCGTTGAGCAGGCGCGGGATCAGGCCGTCGCCGGTGCGCATGTCGGTGGCCACCTCGGCGAGCTGGCTGGTGGCGGTCGAGAGCGACTCGAGAGTGGTGTCGAAGCGCTGGCGGGTGGCCTCGTCCTTCAACAACGCCGGAATCAGGCCGGGACCCTGCTCGAGCTCCAGCGTGAGCGTGTCGAGGCGCGCGATCGTCGAGGCCAACTGGTCGCCCATCTTGGGATCGTCGAGCAGGCGGTGCACGGCGCCGCGGCCGCTCTGGAGCTTCTCTGGCGGTCTCGCGCAGCGCCACCAGGGTCTTGTGGAGCGAGACGCCGAGCTCCTCGCCGGCCTCCGACTTGACGGTGAGGGCGCCCAGAATCCCCTCGCCGCGGTCCATACGGTCGAGGATATTGGTGAGCGAGTGGGTGATCGACACCACGTTTTGCATGACGCCTCGCCGGAGGCGATCAGCTGATCGACGCTGGTCGCCTCGGCGGTGGGGATCTCGCTGTTGGCGGGGATCTCGGCGAACTCCGGCGAGCCGGAGATGATCGCGATGTACTTGTCGCCGCAGGCCAGCGTCTTGATGCGCGCTGCCGTGCGCCGCGGACGCGCCGCCCGTACTTGCGCTCGATGTCGATCCACACGGTGATCTGGTTCTGCCCCATGTCCTCCGGCAGCACCACCTCGCGCACCGAGCCGACCACCACGCCGTTGAGCTGCACCGGGCTGCCGGTGGCGAGGCCGCCGACGCTCTCGAACTCGATGAAGTAGCGGTTCTTGCGGCCGAACCAGTGGTCGTCGCGGCCGATGAAGAA
>CAVVAG010000014.1:0-14333 GCA_963746165.1 uncultured Actinomycetes bacterium
CCTGAGCGTGAACGGCTGGCCGGGGGTCGCCGAGACGGGGGCCGATCGTGAGCGAGATCGCCGGGCTGGAGCTCGTCGACCACAACGCGCTGGGCCGCCAGTACGCGGTCGCCAGCACCCACGCCGCGCTGGCGGCGCTCGCGGCGCGGCTGGGCGCGCGTGCCGTACACGTCCTGCCGGGCGTCGACGTCCCGTTTCACTCGGCGCTGCTGGCCGCACGGCGAGGTCGCGGCGTCGCTGCAGCGCCTCGCCACCGAGCTGGACGTGGCGGCGCCGCTGCACACCCACCTCTCGCTCAGCCACGACCCGCCGACGGCCGCCGCCGTCGTCCTGCTCAGCGCGCCGTAGCCCCGCGCGTCGGCGACCGCTCGCGCTTGGCGCGCCGGGCGCGGAGGAACAGCGCGGTCGCCGCGCCGACGGCCGCAGCCACGGGCATGAGCCAGTCGCCGAGCGGGCCGGCCAGCGCGGCCATCGTGGTGGCCGCCGTGATCACGGCCGCAGGCTCCTGCGCGGCGATGCGCTCGGCCGCTCGCGGGCCAGGGAGAGCGCGGCGAGCGCATCGATCACGGACGACGGCAACGGTCGCGGCTGGGCGCCGTAGATGTCCGCGAAGATGCTGGCCGTGGCGATGGCGCGGGGTGTCGTGCGAGCTCGCCGGCGGGCCACCAGCACCGGGCACCCGGCACAGCGCGGCATCGATCGGCAACACGTCTTCCTCTGCTTGGCCACAACGATCGGTCAGCAGGCTAACACGCCACATTAGGCACGCCTAATTAGGTCGCCCAACGTGGGATCGGCGGGTAGCCGACCCGTAGGAACCACCCCACAGCAAGGAGGTCGTCATGCCCTCAGAACGCTTTGCCGCCGCGCTCAACGAGCAGGTCGGGCGCGAGTTCGCCGCCGCGCATCAGTACGTCTCGATCGGGACGCATTACGAAGACCAGACGTTCCCGCGCCTGGCGAGCTTCTTCTACGAGCAGGCCGAGGAGGAGCGCGGGCACGCCATGAAGATGGTCAAGTACATGCTCGACACGAACTGCCCCGTCGAGCTGGGACCGGTGGCTGCGCCCACGAACCACTTCCAGAGCCACATCGAGCCGATCAATGCCGCGCTGGAACAGGAGCGCAAGGTCACGGTGCACATCAGCGAGCTCTTCGAGATCGCCCGCGAGACGAAGGACTACCAGAGCGAGCAGTTCATCGAGTGGTTCCTCGAGGAGCAGGTCGAGGAGGAATCCACGATGCAGGACCTGCTCCAGGTCGCCGAGCGCACGCGCGACATCCCGATGCTGCTCGAGGAGTACGTCGCGCGCGAGCACGGCGACTGAGCCGGCTGCGGCCGGGGCGGCGCGTCAGGCGTCGCCCTTGATCGCGGCCTCGAGCTGAGGCACGACCTCCTTCACGGCGTAGCGCACGCTGAGCAGCGACGGGGAGACCATCGACGTGGCGGGCCCGATCGCCAGAGGGACGTAGCGTCCGTCGTCGACCGCGTCGACGCGCTTGAAGAGCGTGTCGCGCCCGAGCTTCGTCAGCGCCGGGGCGGTCACCGCGGTGCCGATCAGCAGATCGCTGTCGAGGACGTCATAGCGCTCGGCGCTGATGATGGCGCGGCCGGACTCGCCCTCGAGCGCGACGACGCGCGGCGGCAGGCGCAGCCCGAGCTCGGCCAGGAAACGGATCGCGAAGTCCTTCGGGTCGTTGATCGTGTAGACGCCGCTGGGGTCGGCGTTGAAGAAGTTCACGGTCTTGTTCTCGAACTCGGGCGTACGGTCTCGCACCGCTGCGATCTCGCTCTCGGCGTCCGTCACGAGCTGCGCCGCGCGATCTTCCTGCCCGAGCGCCTGGCCGACCCGGCGCATGACGTCCTGCCAGCCGTCGCTGAGCGAGCCGTCGACGAAGTGCACCATCGGCGCGATCCGGCTCACGCGGTCATACGCGGACTTCTCCTCCAGCGCGTACGTGTTCGTCGCGAGGATCAGGTCGGGGCGCAGCGCCGCCACCTGCTCGTAGGGGATGGCACTGTCGACGTTGATGAGCTTGGGCCGCTTGCCTGCGAGGGCCTGCTTCGTCCAGCTCTGGATGCCGCCCGGCACGTAGGTCACCTTGGCCATGCCGACCGGGACGACCCCGAGCGCGAGCGCATCGTCGGTGGCCTGGTTGTCGAGCGTGACGACCCGGGCCGGACGCTTGGCGATCGTCGCGCTGCCGTGCTTCGAGGCGATCGTGACGGGATAGGCCGACTGCTCAGGGGCGGAGGTGGAGCTGGCGCCGCCGGCCGCGTCGTCGTCGTCACCGCAGCCTGCGAACGCGAGGCAGAGCCCGAACAGCGCCAGCGCCAGGGCCGCGACGCGCTTCGCGGCACCTGTGGCGTTGGCTGAGGTGACCTCGCTGGCCATGACGCTTCTCCCTTCGACGGGCGCGGACGCGCATCGTCATCGCATAGAATTCGGGTACCCTAACTCAACTCTTGTTGAGGCGCCCTGACAACGGTTCGCAAGCTGGCCTGGCGGAGGCGGCGAGGCCTCTGGGGAGCGCGCCCGGGATCGGGACGCGATGAGCGTTCGCACGGTTGCCCGGAAGACCCAGCCGCGATCGGCCGCGACGCGTTCGTCGAAGATCCTGCTGGAGTCCGGCCGCCTGCGAGCGTTCGGCCTGCTGGTCGCGGTGGTCCTGCTCGGCGCGGCGGTGACGGCGTCGCTCGCCATCGGAGCGATGAGCATCCCCGTGGGTGACGTGATCGCCGCATTCACCGCGTTCGACGATTCCGACGCGCATGTCGTGGTGACGGAGCTGCGCGTGCCGCGGACGGAGGTCGGCCTGCTCGTCGGGGCCGCGCTCGGTGCGGCGGGGGCGCTCATGCAGGGCGTCACGCGCAATCCCCTGGCCGAGCCGGGCATCCTCGGCGTCAACGCCGGAGCCGCGTTCGCGGTCGTGCTGGCGATCTTCCTGCTCGACATCGGAACCGTCGTGCTCTACGCGTGGTTCGCGCTGCTCGGCGCGGGCCTCACGGCGGTGGCTGCTGTACACGCTCGGCTCATCCGGGCGCGACGGCGCCACGCCGATCAAGCTCGCCCTGGCCGGCGCGGTGCTGGCGGCGCTGCTGACCTCGCTGACAAGCGCGGTGCTCGTCTTCGACACACAGACGCTGGACGAGTTTCGCTTCTGGATCATCGGCTCGATCGCCGGGCGCGACACGAGCGTGGCGCTGTCGGTGGTGCCCTTCATCGGCGTCGGGCTGCTGATCGCGCTGCTGGCCGGCCGCTGGCTGAACGCGCTCGCGCTCGGCGACGACGTCGCGCGGTCGCTGGGCCAGCATGTCGGCCGCGCGCGGGTGGTCTCGGGCGTCGGGTTCGTGCTCCTCGCCGGCGGCGCGGTGGCCGCGGCGGGTCCGATCACGTTCGTCGGGCTGACCGTTCCCCATGTCGCACGGGCGCTGGTCGGGCCCGACTATCGCTGGATTGTCCCGTACAGCATCGTGATGGGCGCGACCCTGCTGCTCGTCGGCGATGTCATCGGTCGGGTCGTCGCGCCGCCGGGCGAGCTCGAGGTCGGTGTGGTCACGGCCATCATCGGGGCGCCGTTTTTCATCTGGCTCGTCCGGCGCCGGAGGCTCGCCGAGCTGTGAGACGCCGGCGGATCACGGTGCGCTCGCGGCGGTTCTCTCTGCGCGTCGACCTGCGGGTGCTCGGCGTCCTGGCGACCCTCGCCGTGGCGACCCTGCTTGCCCTGACGCTCAACGTCGCCCGCGGCGAGTTCGAGATCCCGCCGCTCGACGTGCTCGCCGCGCTCGTCGGTGCGGGCGACCACGCGACGAGCTTCATCGTGCTCGACCTGCGCCTCCCGCGGGCGCTGACCGCGATCCTCGCCGGCGCTGCGTTCGCAATCGCCGGCGCGATCTTCCAGGACATCGCCCGCAACCCGCTCGTCAGCCCGGACATCATCGGCATCAGCGCCGGCGCCGCGCTCGCGGGCGTGGGGCTGATCGTCTTCGGCAACATCAACGGTGCGATCTCCGTTCCGCTGGCGGCCCTGGCCGGCGCCCTGATCGCCGGCGCTGCGCTCTACGGCCTGGCGTGGCGCGGCGGCGTGCAGGGCTACCGCCTCGTGCTCATCGGCATCGGCCTGGCCGCGCTGCTGCAGGCGGGGGTCTCCTACGTGCTCGCGCGCGGCCAGATCTTCGAGGTCGCACTCGCCTATGTGTGGCTCGTCGGCTCGCTGAACGGACGCGGCTGGGAACACGTGTGGCCGCTCGCCGCCACCCTGGCGGTGCTGCTCCCGCTGGCGCTCACGCTCGGCCGCCAGCTCGAGGTGCTCCAGCTCGGCGACGACGTCGCCCGCGCCCTCGGCATCGGCGTCGAGCGCGCGCGCCTCGCGCTGCTCGCCGTCGCGGTCGTGCTCACCGCCGCCGCGGTATCGGCCGCCGGCCCGATCGCGTTCGTCGCGTTCATCGCGCCACACATCGCGCGTCGGATCTGCGCGACGGTCTCGCCGTCGGGAATACTGCCCGTCGCGGCCGCCACCGGTGGGCTGCTCGTGTTGACCGCCGACCTCGCCGGACGGCTGCTGTTCGCGCCCACGGAGGTCCCGGTCGGCATCGTCACGTCGATCATCGCCGCGCCCTACTTCCTCTATCTGCTGCGCCGCGCCAACCGCCTGGGGGTCACCGGATGAACGAGCCGCTGCTGCAAGCCGCCGCGCTCACGCTCGCCTACGACGAGCGCGAGGTCGTCCACGATCTTGACCTCGTCGTGCCGAGCGGACAGATCACGGCTGTCGTCGGCGCCAACGGCTGCGGCAAGTCGACGCTCCTGCGCGCGCTCGCGCGGCTCATGCGTCCGCGCGGCGGCAGCGTGCTGCTCGACGGCCGCTCGATCGCCGAGCTGTCGACAAAGGCCGTCGCCAAGCGGTTGGGCATCCTGCCGCAGTCTCCGCTCGCGCCCGACGGGCTCGCGGTGGAGGATCTCGTGGCCCGCGGCCGCTACCCCCATCAGTCGCTCTTTGCGCACTGGTCGGCCCAGGACGAGGCCGCCGTCGAGGCGGCGCTCGACGCGACGCAGATGGCCGAGCTGCGCGACCGGCCGCTCGACGAGCTGTCGGGCGGTCAGCGCCAGCGCGCTTGGATCGCCATGACGCTCGCCCAGGAGACCGAGATCCTGCTGCTCGACGAGCCGACGACCTTCCTCGACCTCGCCCATCAGGTCGAGGTGCTCGACTTGCTCTCCGCGCTCGTCGCCGACCACGGCCGTACCGTCGTGATGGTCCTGCACGACATCAACCAGGCGTGCCGCTATGCCGACCACGTCGTCGCGATGCGCGATGGGAGCATCCACGCCGCCGGCGCACCCGAGGACGTCGTCGACGCCGAGCTCGTCCAAGAGGTCTTCGGCCTCCCGGCGTGCGTCATCGCAGACCCGGTGACCGGCACGCCGCTGTGTCTGCCGACGGCGCGCGGGGCGCGCTGTGCCCGCGGTCGCCAACCCGTTTGCTGAATGGAGCGCGACACGCCTGTGTCGGCGGATCGAGCCATCACGACAGGCGCCGTGCCCGTCCTCCGGCAGCCGACCCTGACAAACACTGTTAGGGTTCCCTAAAGCATGCTCTCCTCCACGCGTTTGCTCCTCGCCACGCTCCTGCTGCTCGCCACGATCTTCGCCGGTTGCGGCGACGACGACGCCGCCGACGACGGCGGCTCGGCGTCGCCCGCCACCGCGGACGCCTTCCCCGTGACGATCAAGCACGCGCACGGCTCCACGACGATCACGTCCGCGCCCAAGCGGATCGTCACCGTCGGCCTGCGCGACCAGGAACCGCTGCTCGCCCTGGGCATCAAGGCGGTCGGCGCGATGGACTGGTTTCAGCAGGGCACCTTCGCGAAGTGGCCGTGGGAGCGCGACGAATGGGCCGCAACGCCGCCGCAGATCGTCAGTACCGGCGGATTCGAGATCAACTTCGAGCGCGTCGCGGCGCAGCGTCCCGACCTGATCCTCGGCGTCTACCAGGAGATCAAGTCCGGCGACTACAAGAAGCTCTCCCGGATCGCCCCGACGATCGCCCAGAGCGCCGAGCACGAGCCCTACACGACACCGTGGCGGGAGGAGACGCTGACGATCGCGGAGGCGGTGGGGCGCAAGGAGCAGGGCCAGAAGCTCATCGACGAGGTCGACGCGAAGTTCGCCAAGGTCCGCGCCGATCATCCGGAGTTCAAGGGCAAGGAGGCGATGATGGCCGACCCCGGCACCGGCGAGTTCTTCGCCTTCACGTCGGTCGACCCGCGCGGCCAGTTCCTCGCGGAGATGGGCTTCGACAGCTCGAAGGCGATCGACAAGGTCTCCAAGGACGGCTTCGGCGCGGAGCTCAGCGACGAGCGCCTGCAGCTGCTCGACGTCGATTACCTCTTCCTGCTGATCGACAAGAAGAACCGGGCGAAGGTCTTCGACAAGGCGCTGTTCAAGCGACTGGACGTCTACAAGCGCGGCGACGTCGTCGAGCTGCCCTACTACGACCCGCCGCAGTACGGCGCGGCGGTCGCGTTCAACAGCGTGCTGAGCATTCCCTACGCGATCGACGGGACGCTCGAGCAGATCGCGGCGGCGGCCGGACGGAGATAGCGGGCGTCGTGCCCTCCCATCCGCAGCGCCGCACCGAGGACCGGCGCGCCCCGGTCGAGGCCGCGCCGGATGTGCTCGCCGAGCTCTATCCGGCCGGACGCGACGGTCGGCGCATCGCGGACGTCGCAACCCTCGACGAGGTCGAAGGCCTGCAGCCCGGCGCCTTCGACGTCGTGCACTCCTCCTGGGTCCTGCACGATCTCGCCGATGCGCCGCTCGCCCTGCGCGCGATGACGCGAGCGGTCCGCCCGGGCGGCCAGGTCGTGGTGCAGTGGGACCCGGCGCCCGCGGCGGGTCATGCGCATGGGCTCGACGAGGTCTGCGTGGCGCTGCACGAGGAGGGGCTGGAGGTCCTCATCGCCGAGGACGACGTCGAGATGCGGGGAACCGTCGGCTACGCCGCGCGCGTCGTCGCCCACCGGGAGGCCCCCACGCCGGCGCAGGACGATGCCGTCCGGCCGTCGGGCGTCCGGGCGTTCCCGCTGCGCGTGGGGATCCTCGAGGTCGTCGCCGCCGAGCTCCTGACCCCGAACATGCGGCGTGTCGTCCTGGCCGGCGAGGGGATCGGCGACCTGCCGGTGCAGGAGCCGGGGGAGATCCTCACGCTCATCTGGCCGGCTCCCGGCCGCGAGGAGATCGTCCTGCCCACCCTCCGCCGCTGGCGCTTCCCCGACGGCGCCGACGAGCAGCACGCCCGCAACCTCACCATCCGCGGGCTGGACCGAGCGCGCAGCCGGGTGACGATCGATTTCTTCCTGCACGGCGACGAGGGAGCGGCGTCGCGCTGGGCGCGCCACGCGACGGCGGGCGATGTCGTCGGGTACGGCGGCCCGCGCGTGCACTGGCGCACCGATCCCACGGCCGACTGGACGCTGCTGATCGGCGACGAGACCGGGCTGCCGGCAATCGGCGCGATCGTCGCGCAGCGTCCCGCCGGGCAGCGGACGATCGCGGTCGTCGAGGTCGAGTCGCGCGCCGAGGAGCAGACGTTAGGCAGCCGCGGCGCCGTCGACGTGCACTGGGTGCATCGCGGCCCCCGCGCACCCGGATGCGGCACCGGACTGCTCGACGCGCTGCGCGGGCTGGAGCTTCCGGCGAGCGGGCGCGCGCAGGTGTGGGCGGCGGGCGAATCGCTGGCGATGCGCTCGATCCGCGAGCATCTGCGCGATGAACGCGGCATTCCGCGCACCGCGATGAACGTGCTGGGCTACTGGAAGCGCACGGACACCAGGCCGGCATCCTGAGCGCCGGGGCCGTCGCGGCGCAGTCCGCACCGGGCGGCGTGCTGCGGGCGGCGATCCGCGGCCAGCGACGCGACCTCGGGCTGGGATCGGCGCTGCTGATGGCCCATCAGGTGGCCGAGGCGCTCGTGCCGGTCATGGTCGGCGTGGTCATCGATCAGGCGGTGGCGCCCGGCGACGGCCGGGCGCTGCTCTGGTCGCTGGCGACCCTGGCCCTGCTCTTCGTCGTGCTGTCGTTCGCGTTTCGGATCGGATTTCGGTTCGTCGCCCGCGCCGAGGAGCACGCCGCCCACAAGGTGCGCGTCGCGCTGACGCGCCGCGTCCTGCACCCCGCCGGCGGCGCCGATCGCGGGCGCCTGCCCGGTGAGGTCTTCAGCATCGCGACCGCCGATGCCAAGCGGGTGGGCACCGTGAACGTCGCGGCGGCGATGGGCGCCGGCATCGTCGCCGCCATCGCGGCGGCGACGGTCGTCCTGCTGGGCATCTCGCTGCCGCTCGGGCTGCTCGTGCTCCTCGGCCTGCCGCCCGTCCTGTTCGCCGTGCAGCTCGCCGGGCGACCGCTGACGCGGCGCGCCGCCACCGAGCAGGCGCGCGCGGCGACGACGGCCGGGCTCGCCACCGACCTCGTCCGGGGACTGCGCGTGCTGACGGGCATCGGGGCGCAGGCCGCCGCGATCGAACGCTACGCCGCCGCAAGCCGTGGGTCGCTGACCGCCACCCTCCGCGCCGCGCGCGGCGAGGCCGCGTACGACGCCGTGACGATCGTCCTCACCGGGGCGTTCCTCGTGCTCGTCGCGCTCGTCGCCGGACGCCTCGCCGCCTCCGGCGACATCACGATCGGCGAGCTCATCGCGGCGGTCGGCCTCACGCAGTTTCTCATCGGACCGCTCGGACGCGTGTCCTACGTCGGCGGCGAGCTCGCCCGCGCCCGCGCCTCGGCGGCGCGCATCGCGGCGGTCCTGGACGCGTCGCCGGCGCTCAGCGGCGCGGGCACCGTCGCGCCCCCGTCGCCCGCCCGCGGCGAGCTGCGCCTGACCGCCGTCGCGCACGGCCCGCTGCGCGACGTGAGCGCCGACCTGGCCGCGGGCGACTTCGTGAGCATCGTCGCCGAGCCGGCGACCGCGGTCGCGCTGCTCGAATGCCTGGCGCGCGGGGCGGACCCCGCATCCGGCACCATCACGCTCGACGGCGCGCGGTTCGCCGACCTCGACCCCGGGCATCTGCATCGCGCGGTGCTCGTCGCGCCGCACGACGCGGATCTCTTCGAGGGCACGCTCACCGAGAACGTCGCCGCCGCGGCGGCCCGCGGCGAGATCCTCGCCGACGCGCTCGTCGCGGCCGCCGCCGACGAGGTCGCCGCGTCGTTGCCGGACGGCGCCGACACGCACCTCGCCGAACGCGGCAGCTCGCTGTCGGGCGGGCAGCGACAGCGCGTCGCGCTGGCGCGCGCGCTGGCCGCCGAACCCACCGTGCTCGTCCTGCACGATCCGACGACGGCCGTCGACGCCGCCACCGAGGCGCGGATCGCCGCGGGGCTGCGCTCGATCCGCCGCGGCCGCACCACGCTCGTCGTGACGAGCAGCCCGGCGCTGCTGGCCGTCAGCGACCGCGTGATCGTCATCGCTGACGGCATCGTGGCCGACAGCGGCCGGCACGACGCGCTGCTGCGCCGCAACGCCATGTATCGCGAGGCGGTGCTGGGATGATGACCGGGCGCCGCCAGGACGCGCGCGCCTCACACGCCCTCCTGCCGACGGCGAGCGCGGCCGAGACCCGGCGCGCGGTGTGGCAGCTGCTGCGACCACGGCGAGCCCTCTCCGCGCTCACCCTCGCCGCGCTGCTCGTGGGCACCGTGGCCGGCCTCGCCGTCCCGCCGGTGCTCGGTCACATCGTCGACCTCGTCCTCGACGACGAGCCGCCCGCTGCGCTCACCGGGCCCGCCGTGGCGTTGCTGGCGCTCGCGCTCGTGCAGGGCGCGTTCACCGGCCTGGGCACCGCGCTCGTCGCGCAGCTCGGCGAGCCGCCGCTCGCGCGGCTGCGCGAGCAGGTCGTCGGTCGTGCGCTGACGCTGCCGCTCGGGCAGATCGAGGCGGCCGGCAGCGGCGACCTGCTCGCTCGCGTCTCCGACGACGTCGCCGCGACCGGGGAGGCGGTGCGCAACGCCCTGCCCGCGCTCGCCATCTCGGGACTCACCGTCGGCCTGACGGTGGTCGGCCTCGCCGCCCTCGACTGGCGCCTGGCGCTCGCGGGCCTGTGTGCTGCGCCGATCCAGCTGCACACGCTGCGCTGGTATCTCGCGCGGGCCACGCCGGTGTACCGCGCCGAGCGAGCCGCGGGCTCGAGCCGGGCGCAGGGCCTGCTGGATTCGATCGGCGGCGCGACGACCGTCCGCGCGTTCGGGCTGACGCAGGCCCACACCGCCCGCGTCGCCGAACGCTCCCGGGCGGCGCTGGACCTCTCGCTGCAGACCGTCCACCTGCAGACCCGCTTCTTCGCCCGCCTCAACGCCGCCGAGTTCGTCGGTACGGGCGCGATCCTCGTCGCCGGCTTCCTCCTCGTCCGGGCCGGCCATGTCAGCGTCGGCGAGGCGACCGCCGCGGCGCTGTACTTCGTCCGCCTCTTCGACCCGCTGAACATGCTCCTCGGGCTGATCGACGACGCTCAGTCCGCGGCCGCCAGCCTCGCGCGCCTCGTCGGCATCGCCGCCCTGCCGGCGCCGGCGGAGCCGGCCGAGCCCGCGCGGCCGCGCGACGGCGCGGTGCGCCTGACCGGCGTCCGGTTCGCCTACGTGCCCGGTCACGAGGTGCTGCGCGGGATCGACCTCGAGCTCGCGGCAGGCGAGCATGTCGCGCTGGTCGGCGTCAGCGGCGCGGGCAAGACCACGCTGGCCAAGCTCATCGCCGGCATCCACGAACCCTCCGCCGGCGAGATCTCGCTCGGCGGCGTGCGGACCGCGGACCTCGGGCCGGCGGCGCTGCATCGCCAGGTCGGCATGATTACGCAGGAGGTACACACCTTCGCGGGGACACTGGGCGAGGATCTCCGCCTGGCCCGCCCCGACGCCGGCGACGCGCAGCTTCACGAGGCGCTCGCGCGCGTCGGAGCCCTGCGCTGGGCGCAGGCGTTGCCCGATGGCCTGCAGACCGTCATCGGCAGCGGTGGGCACCGCATCACGAACGCGCAGGCGCAGCAGCTCGCGCTCGCCCGGCTCCTGCTGGCCGACCCGCCGGTCGCGGTGCTCGACGAGGCAACGGCCGAGGCGGGCAGCGCCGGGGCGCGCACGCTGGAGGCCGCGGCGGCACGCGCGCTCGACGGGCGCACGGCGCTCGTCGTCGCGCACCGGCTGACCCAGGCCCAGCATGCCGACCGGATCGTCGTCCTCGACGCGGGCCAGATACGCGAAAGCGGCACACACGACGACCTCGTCGCAGCCGACGGCGCCTACGCGCAGCTGTGGGCGGCGTGGACGACGTCGCGGGAGCCGACGGCGATGTGACCTGACGTGACCCCGCGAGGATGGGTCAGCGGTCGACGTCGATGCGGCGCACGCCACGAACACGGCCGCGAGCGCCGGGAACTCGAACACGACCGCGACCGCCGCTCCGACGACGGCCAGCTGGGCGAGCGCCCGCGCGGCAGCGATCGCGATCTCGCGCGCGTAACCGAGGCGGCAGCGCAGCGAGAGCGGCACGGCGATCACCGCGAAGCCGCCGGCGGCGAGCACCTTCAGGACGGTCGCGCTCATGCCAGCTGCACCCTGCGATCGAGCCAGCGATCGGCGAACGACGCTGTGCACGACGACCCGCCCGCCGAGCGACACGACCACGCCGCGCGCGTCGAGGCCGCGAGCCGTCGCCGGCCTCATCGCGAGCCATCACCCATGCGCGTTACGCGCAACACCGGTGCTTGGCGTTGCGCGGAGCAAGAGTTGGGACGCCCGCATCGTCACGGCCGCCAACCGCACCTCAAGTCTGCCCTAAGGAAGACCTTACGCGCGTAATCAGGGTCGCTCATGATTAGGGGAACCTAACAGCGGTTCGACGCATGACGATCCCTTCTATCCGGCGGGCGGCCGGCGCCCTGCTCAGCGTCCTGGCATTGAACTGGGCCTGGCCGAAGCCGGCTTGGCGCCGGCCGCCGGGGCGGTGTCGGTCACCGTGGGGTCCGCCACCGCCGGCACGACGGACGCGCGGGCGCCGATCGCGCTGAGGATCCGCGCGACCCTGAGCGGCGATCGAGCCGGCGCCCTGCCGCCGACGCTGCGCCGGCTGTTCGCTGGGCCTGCCCGCCGGTATTGCGACGACGCTGGCAGACGTGCCCGCGTGCGCGCGCGAGCAGCTCGCGCCGGGCGGGCCCGGCGCCTGGCAGCGGTCGCTACCGCGCCCGGGTCCGCGCCATCGATGCGGCCGGCCTGCCGTCGCGCAGGTCGCTCGGCGTTCTTCAGGCTGCGCTGACGCGCACGATCAGGCCGCGCGCGGCCTTCTCGGCGACGACCCGCTCGGTGGCGGACTTGCCGCTGCCGAGCGCGACCTTCAGGTGACCCGCGGCGGGCTGGACGTCGAGCACGTCGAGCACGGCGCCCGGGACGAAGCCCTCGTCGTAGTACCAGTGCAGGAGGTCGCCGTCGTGCTCGACGAGTCGCATGATCTCGCAGCGGTCGCCGGCCGCGAGGTCCGACAGTGCCTGCAGCCCCGCGTTCTCGGCGCGCTCCTCGTCGGGGGAGATCGGCCAGCCGTGCGGGCAGCGGTCGGGGAAGCCGAGGCGCTCGTTCATGCGCTCGATCATGTCCGCCGTGAAGGCGTCGCCGAGATCGTCCGCGTGCTCGTGCGCGCCGGCCGCGCTGTAGCCGAGGAAGTCGGTCAGGAAGCGCTCGATGATGCGATGGTTGCGGACGACCTGCTCGGCTCGCTCGCGGCCCTCGTCGGTGAAGACGAGCTCGCGGCCGCCGTCGCGCTTGAGCAGCCCGTCGCTGCCCAGCCGCTTGAGCATCTCGCCGACCGCGGCCCGCGAGACGCCGAGCATCTCGGCGACGCGCGCGGCGTTGGCGGGAGAGCCCTCGGCGGGCTGATACTCGCCGATCGGGGATACCAGGAAGTAGATCGCCTCGAGGTAGTCCTCGACGGAGTGCCCGTGTGCGTGCGCCACGGCGCAGATGATAGTCCTCGTCCGCAGCCTGGACTGCAGGCGCGAACTCGCACCCGAGCCCGAAATCCGCGCGGAAAATTCGCACCAACGTTGCGTCAAGGGGCTTCCCCTTAGGTCTGTTAGGGCGTCCTAACGAATGCTACCAGGGGAGCCCACGGCGACTCTCCTGGGGCGCCTGCCATGTTGGGACTGCCCGGGAGAGGTCTGAGCTCGATGAGAAGGCACGCACGGATGTTCGCCGCGCTCGCCGCCGTGGGGCTCGCCGCGCCGGTCGCCGCACCCGCGCCCGCGGCGACCCTGACCACGACGAACGCCTGCCTGTACAGCGTCAACAACGAGTATCGCGACCAGCTCGTGACGCTCGGCGGCGTCGGCTCCCCGCGCGCCGGCGCCGCCGGCGCGACCGCGACCCTGTCGGGCGCCTGACGAAGCTCAAGCGGCTCGGCTCGCGCTTGAGGGTCCTCGTCGTCTGCCCCGCCGGCACCGGGACCTGTACCGGGCGGCTCGCGCTGCGCTCCGTCGCGCCGGTGCGGATCGCCGAACGCGCCCGCATCCTCCTCGTCGGGCCGGCCGCGCGCTACAGCGTCGCCGCCGGGGCGACGAAGGCCGTGCGCGTGACGCTGAGCCGCGCCGCGCGCACGCTCCTGCGCACCCGCCGCACGCTGCGCGTGCGGACGACGCTCACCCCCACCGGGGGCACCGCCGTCAAGCGCGACCTGACCCTGAACCGATGAACCCCGCCCGAAAGAGGACCGTGATGATCCGCCGACTGCTGCCCGTACTCCTGCTCTTGTCGCTGCCGTCGTGCTGGTCGCACCCGCCGCGCAGGCCGCCCCCAAGCGCGTGGTCGCGCTCGAGTGGGACGGCCTGGAGAACCTGCGCTCGCTCGGCGTCAAACCGGTCGGCGGCGCTGACCTGCGCGGCTACCGCACGTATGTCTCGGTCGGCCTGCCGGGCGGCGTGACCGACGTGGGCACGCGCCAGGAGCCGGAGCATCGAGCGGATCGCCAAGCTCACGCCCGACCTGATCATCGTTCCCGGCTACCGCGCGGGCCGCAACCTCAAGCAGCTGCGCAGGACCGCCAAGGTCGTGGAGACCAACCCCTAAACACGAGAGCGCCGTCCGATGGCCGCCATACCGCGCCGCTCGCGAACACTCCCCGGTTGATCGCCGGCGTCCGTCAAACAAGCGCGCGAATCGATCCGCCAGTCATGCACGCCTAGCGAGGCAGTCGAGCATGAAGGAGCGACGGATGGATGGCAGCCGCGTGTTCACCTGTCGCTCGTTCATGCACGCGATGAAGCAGCGACAAGCCGATCGCTTCGCCCGCGCCAGTTG
>CAVVAG010000015.1:0-161644 GCA_963746165.1 uncultured Actinomycetes bacterium
GATCCTCGATGATCTGCGCGTCGTCCTGAATCAGCTGTCGCCGGGCATCCGTGCCGTGCTGATAGCCAATCTCTTGGCGGCGTTCGCGTCGGTGCGAGCCCGACCCATGCCATCTGGAGTGCTCTGGCGATCACCGGACACGAGGTCAAGTTGTGCTCGGCCGCGACGCTCGGGCGGCTGCACGCACTCGGCGACGATGCGCCCGACGGGCGGGTGAAGCCGCTACGGCGGACGGAGTGCGCGGGGTACCCCGTCCGTAGACTAGGTGAACTTCTCGCCTCCGTCTGCCGATGTCCGTTCTCGCTCCGACAGAGATCCCGATGAGTCGCCTCGCTCACGATCGGTTCGAGCGGGTGATCGCCGAGTGCTACGAGAGCCTCAAGCCGGAGGTGCTCTCGACGGTTCGGGGCAAGCTCGCGGTCGACAGCCTGCACACTGACCCATCAGACCTCGAGGCCGCCTACAACGCCGCGTGGCACGCGCTCTACGAACGATCGCGAGAGCACGGAGAGGAGGTCGGCAACCTCGGCGGCTGGCTGGCGACGATCACCTACCGGCGCGCGATCGACGACGTCAGGCGCGCGCGACTGAAGTACCGCGCCCCGGTCGCGGTCGGCGACGAGTCAGTCACCTCGCCTACGAGCACGACGTCGAGGTGACCTCGCCGATCGCCAGCGCTACCACCAGTGGCTGCTGTCGGTCCGGCTGCGGCTGAACGCCCGCGAACAGCAGGCGGTGAGCCTGTGCGTGCTGCACGAGCACTCGCGTCGCGACGCCAGCGACATCATGGGCATCGACATCAAGCGCCTGGACAAGATCATGGTCGCCGCCAACAAGAAGCTCGGCGGGATGCTCGAGGCGATCAACCGCGGCCATTGGTGTCAGGACCAGCGGTCACTCATCAAGGCCTACGCGTTGGGTCTGCACGAACAGGGCGGAGAGCGCCACGCGCTCGCGCTCGCACACGTCATGGAGTGCCAGGCATGTGCTGCCTACGTGCGCTCGCTACGCGGCCTGTCTGCCGCAGTGCCGGCGCCCGCGCTGCTGGCGAGCGCCGCCGGAGCCGGTGGTGGCGTCGCGGGAGCGCTCGGCGCGCTGTTGAACGGTGGCGCGAGCAGCGCGGCAGTAGGCGGCGCCGGTGCCGCGGGGGGTGGCGGCGGCGCCGCTCTGCTCAGCGGCATCGGCGCCAAGACTGTGGCTCTGTGCGCAAGCGCGATCTGCGCCGCCGGCGGAGCGATGGTCCTGGTTGACAGGGCGCCTGACAAGACGATGCCCTCGGCCGCCGTGTCAGCGAATCGTGCAGCCCGATCGAGGCCGCCACCGAGCTCCTCGCCCACAAGGGCACCGACCGCGACAAGCTCGCGAACGCACCGCTCGTCGCGCCGTCTCAAGAAGCGCACCTCACCTGATCCCAATGCCAAGGGGGCACAGGAGATCGCCGAGTTCGGGATCGAGTCGCAGGCCACATTGCGCGATGCCCCGGCGCAGGTCCGCGCGGCGTCGATCCCGCGCCCGCCCGCGGCCTCGGAGTTCGGTATCGGGCCATAAGCAGCGCACTCGTGCGAACTACGAGCAGTGAAGTCGCCGTCGTATCGAGGCCGTGGAGCCAGGCCGGTGACCGAGGCGTAGTCTCGGCGCCAGAGGTGACGCTGCCAGGGTGAGCGAATCCGACTGGATGGCCCGCGCGTGCGTCACGATCATCACGACGAAGGGGAGCGGATGAGGCGGATGTTCAGCGACGGGCGCTACGCGAACGTCACGGCCACGCTGGCGCTGATCGTCGCACTCGGCGGCACGAGCTACGCCGCGATCCGTTTGCCGGCCAACAGCGTCGGCGCCAAGCAACTCAAGAGGCACGCAGTGACCAGCGGGAAGCTCAGCGCTGACGCCGTGACGTCCTCGGCGGTGAAGAACGGATCGCTCCGCGCGAAGGACTTCAAGGCGGGCCAGCTCCCGACAGGGCCGGCAGGACCCGCCGGAGCCGCAGGCGCGACGAACATCGTCAGCCGACGTGTTCCCTCTCTGCCCGTTGCAGCTGGCGCACTGGGTGCGCTCAAGCTCGCGTGCAATCCAGGGGAGCGAGCGATCACCGCGGGGTTGCAGAGCGAAGCAGATCCAGCGAACGTGTTCTCGCTCACGGAGAGCTTCCCGGTCACGACGGGCGATGTGCCGACTGGCTGGTTCTTGGAGGCGAGGAACACGGCATCGTCGTCGGATCAGTTCGTGGCGTTTCTGATCTGCGCTAAGCCGTGAGCAGCCGCGGGCAGCCGCTACTTACGGCGTGACGAGCACGCGGACGCTGCGGGAGTGACCGGTGGCCCAGGCGTAGCCGGTCTGGCTCGGGACGACGGCGCGGAATGTGTAGCGGGTCGGCCGTCGGGTGGCCTCGAAGAGGTGCGTCATACGCCAGCGACCCTTGGAGTCCGCCTGCGTCGTGTCGAACGTGCGCCACTTGCCGCGGACGATGGCCTGCAGGTAGACGCTCTTGTTCGGGATCAGGCCCTTCTTGGTCACCTGGCCGGTGAACACCAGTATGTCGCCGTTACGGTAGCCACCCTGGTCCGACTGGATCGTCGTGGTAGCTCGCACACGCAGGGAACGCCGTGACGATGTCCGATCGTCGTTTCTCTCGCTGGATGGGAAGTACACGAGGCGCACGTCGCGGCTCGGAGTGCGGGCGGGGAGTCGTGCCGATACGACGCCCCTGCGCGACGTGATCAGCGGCTTCCCGGAGATCTGCCAGTCTCGTCCCAGCAGCCGTGTGGCCAGCCACACGCGAGCGCCAGCGACGGGCTTGTCGTGGCTCGTTCTGACGCTGCCGCGGATCCGAGCGGTCGTTGAGTACTCGATCGTCTGCTTGCGTACGGCGCGGCGCCCGCGTGTGAATCCGAGGTTGAGCTTCGCGTTCGGGGTTGCGTTGGAGCCGTTGGGCTTGCGCGGCGCCGGTGAGGCTGAGATCCGGGTTGTAGAACCCGTTCTTCAAATCGTAGAACCCGTGGGGCGCCGCGAGCGCGACATGGGCCGAGCCTAGGACCGCATTCTGTCCTGCGGCGTCGGTCGCGACTGCGGTCACCTCATGGGGCGCGTTGTCGGGCAGTTGCGCGGCACTCAGCGAGAGGCGCCTGTCAGCGTGTCCGGGCAGGGGTGCATGAGGTTGTACTCGAGCGGGTCCGCGTTCGACGGATCGACATCCGCACAGTCTGTGCCGCCGGGGACGCGTCGCATGATGGTCCCGTCGACGCGGAGCGTGAGCTCGCGCACGCCGCCGCCTGCGTCCGAAGCCGCCGCGCTGATCGGCGTGCCGGCGCCGACCCGCAGTCCGTCGCGTAGCCCGTCAGCCTTGCCGGCGGGCGGCGACGGGTCCCCGACGACGGTCCTGACCCGGTACGCCTGATATTGCGCGACCGGTTCGCCGGAGTCACAGCCGTTCACGCAGACCGCCGCCAGTCCGGCGATCGGGACACCACGCCCATCCAAGCCGCGCAGCTTCGCGAATGACTGATGATTGAGTTGGCCGAACGCAACCCCGGGATTGGTCGTGGTCGGCGCGCCGAACGCGCCGGGTTTGAGATTCACGAATGCACTGTCGTTGCAGCACCGCCCCTGGCCGTCGAATGGATCGGTCGCGCCGGTCGGGTCGAGAAACGCGTTCCCGAGCGCGTAGACGCGAATCGCACCGCCGGGCGCGGTCTGCCAGCTCCACCACACGTCGAGTCCGGTGATCCGCGTTCCCTTGGCTGCCGCGACGACCCAGCCGCCGCCTCCCGGAGCTTGAGCCGACACCGCGTTAGCACGCGCAAAGAATGCGCCCACGGCTGAGGACGGCTCGCCGCACGTCGTCTGGACGCCGGTGAGACCCGCGCCGCCGCTGCGCACCCAGCTGCCGACACCCAACGGCGCGCCGCTGCCGTTCGCGCACGCCCAGACGGTGTAGGAGGCGGCCTGCGCTGCCGGTGCAGGTCCGAGCACGAGACCCGCTGAGCCGACGACCGCCACGACCACCGTACGGGTGAGGTGGCCGGTGGCTCGCGCCCATGCGCTCGTCAGTCCCGTCTCGAGGGTAAGCGCAGCCCTCCCCGCTGTCGTGATCGCGCGACGCAGTCGCCCATGAATGAGCGACGGGGCGTCGAGAGGGCTCCCGTGCAGGGGGCGCCCCGCGGCTCGATTAGCCGTGTGCAGCATCGGTCCTCCTTGGTGAATTCGCGGCGCGTCCGGCCGTGGCTGAGCCCCTTGCGCCACGGCATTCACTGCGCAGTCGCACGCTGGGGACATACCCCGTTTGCGCTGCAAGGAAAGGCGACCGCCGTGCCCGCATTCAGTCGTCGGCGTGCGGGCTGGCCTTCGGTAAGGCGTCGGCGATCGCGCGCGCATATGGACGCGGTGCTCATATCGAGTTGTCGCTGCGCCGCGCCGTTGGACTCCCCCCGAGTTGCAGGCCGGCTTGGGCTGGTCTCGGTCGGTGGGGATCAGCTCGGCTTTGCCCTCGCGCCAATACATCTTGCGGGGGGTCCAATCGGCGCGAGCCCGACAGGCGGTCAGGACCCGATCCGCGCATGAGCGCGACGGGAGGAGCACAACATGACCACTGACGAGGCCGATTTGGGATCCCGGGACGACGCAGGCGCCGCCGCTGACGGCGGGCGGCTGACACCCACGATCACCGATCGACCCGAGCGGTCAACCGCAGGCCACCGGATGCACGGGCCGATCGCAGGTCCGACGGCTGACGGCGATCTCCCAGAAGCCGCTGCCGATGTGGCGGTCATTGACGGCACCGGCACCCCGCAGCTGCCCGGCTTGGAGACGTACTGATTCGTGCGCGTCGCAGAGGAGTTCAAGCAGCGGGTGCGGGATGCGACCGACCTCGTCGAGTTAGCCGGGCAGTACACCGAACTGCGCCGTGCGGGCAACGACCGGCTGGTCGGCCTTTGCCCACTGCACGACGAGCGCACGCCATCGTTCACGGTCTCGCCAAGCAAGCAGCTGTTCAAGTGCTTCGGCTGCGACGCAGGAGGGGACGTGCTCAGTTTGGTCCAGTCCAAGGAAGGGCTCGACTTTCCCGCGGCGCTCGAGTTCCTCGCCCGTCGTGCCGGGATTGAGCTTCAGCGCGAGGAGGAGGATCCCGGTGTCGTGGCACGTCGCGCGCGTCGTGCGCGCGAGCTAGTACCGCTCGATCGCGCGGCCGCGTTCTACGCCGCACATCTGCGGCACCCCCGATCGCCGGCGGCCATGCAGGCAGCCGCATACCTCGCCTCGCGAGGAATCAACGACGCGACCCGCGAGAAGTTCGCGATCGGATTCGCGCCTCCCGAAAAGGCCGCGCTGCTGCGCTCTGCGCAGTCGGCTGGGTTCTCGACGAACGAGCTGAGTGACGTCGGGCTCGTGAGCCGGCCGCGCGGCGGCGGTCCATTGCAGGATCGGTTCCGTGGCCGGTTGATGTTCCCTGTCTGCGACATGCGGGGTCGCGTCCTCGGGTTCGGCGCGCGCAAGCCCGGCCGCGTGCGTGGCCCGAAGTACGTCAACTCCCCGAGCGGCGCGATCTACTGCAAGAGCGAGCTGCTGTACGGCGCTCACCACGCTCGCGCGATCGCCGCGAAAACCGGCGTCGTGGTCGTCGTCGAGGGCTATATCGATGCGTTGGCAATGCACCAAGCCGGGATGGTCAACACCGTCGCGTTGATGGGCACCTCGATCACCGAACACCAGATCGCGAGGCTCAAGCAGCTGGCGCCGAGCGCGGTGCTGATGCTCGATGGCGACGATGCCGGTGCCGCGGCGATTCTGCGCGCGGGCGCGCTCGCACAGCCCCTCGGCCTCGAGGTGCTCGTCGCGACGCTTCCGGCCGACACCGACCCTGCCGACCTGCTGCAACGCGAGGGCGCCCCGACCGTACGCGAGCTCGTCGCCGGTGCCGGGGCCTTCGCTCGCTTCCGTATCCAGCGTCACCTCGAGCGGGCCGACGTCGGCACGGCCGAAGCCAAGGACCGGCTCATGCACGAGCTGCGAGATGTCTTCGCGGGGATCCAGATCAGCGCCTTGCGGGAGGATCTGATCGCACGTGTCGCCCGATATCTGGAGTTGCAACCGTCGGTCGTGCGGTCGTCGTTGCCGTCTCCGGAGAGCCGTGCCGAGTTGTGCTCGATCAGCGAGTCCGCCGGCGATCCTGTGGAAGCGAAGGCGCACGGAGGAAGCCGTGAGCTTCTTCTTCGGTGCGTCGCCGATCCTGAGCTCGCCGCGGGGCTCCCGTCGGGCGACGCGCTGGTGGAGCTGTTTCCTGACGCGTTGCAACGACGAGCTGCCGAGCACATCCGCGTGCACGCTTACGAGCCTGCCGTGGGACTGCCAAACGACGACGAACTCGTCGCGTTCATCACGAGCCTTCTGACTCTCCGCTCGCCGCCGCGAAATGATTGGTGAGAAGTCAAACAGGGTTGCGCGTCGCACGCCACCCGACCGAACGTTCGTACCGAAGTTCGGACGCCAGCGCAGCGCGAACCAATGGCCGCCGCAGCATCATGAGCTTCGACGTTTGCTGTCTGCATGTCGGCCGTCCTTTACGCGTACTCACCGAGTGCCGCCAGCACGAGATCGTAGTTCTCCCGGCAGCTGTAGCTGAGCTTCTCGATTGCGTGTGCGACATCGCCCGGCGTACTCGCCGTCGATGTGAGCGAAGGCGCCGAACGGCGGCTGCCCTCGCCGATGTGTGAGGATCTCTCTACCGGCAGTAATCGAGCATCCCCTCGACGGCCGACCGCGGCCAGTACTTGAAGTCGCCGGTCTCCGCGCGGAAGGTCAGCGGGTGTCGTCGACCGGCTGGTCGTCTGGTCGTGGGCGGCGATGCGAACATCGGAGGCGAGAGCGCCGCTCTCGCCTCGCCCCAGTGTGGTCCTGTTCTCTCTGCGTCCTGGTAGACGGCGGCGAGGTCACGCGCGCAATGAAGATGGCCAGCGGGGGCGGTCATTGCGTAGACGAGATCAAGCAGCTCCGATTCGCTGAGTTTCGCCCCTTGTCACGCGGAGCCCTGTTCGCGCATTCGCTGCTCTGCCTTCTGGCGATCCTCCAGCGACAATCCGAGAAGCTCACACTCGACGACGCAGGTGTACTGCGCTTCCCCCACAAGCTGTTCGGCCTCCTCGCGGGTGCCGACCGTCCGCTCGTCGATCGCGATGCGAAGCGTCTTGTTGCCACAGCGTGTGCAGCCGATGAAGTCGGCCCGATGTGGGCTTGTCCACGCGCGGTCCATGCCCGGCTCTTCCCGCGCCGGGTAAAGCTCTAGGTAGAGTCCGAGTTGCAGCGATCGCGCCTCGACGAACGATACCCCCTGGTTGCCCGCCCAGAGGGTGAAGCTCTGCGGAGAGTCGAATCGTTGCTCGCAAGCCGGGCAGCGGGAGGGCGCGAACTTCATGGCGACGTACGCGCGCGTGGTGCCGGCCCGACTCGAACCGCTGTCAAGCGACCTGTTACGACCCTCGCTGATCGTATCGGCGTATTGCTCGAAGTCCCAGGTCACCTCGTCGAACGAAGAGAGGAGGCGCAGACGCGGGTCGAGCTTCGGGAGCAGTTCGGCGAGTCCCGGGACGTCCGAGTAGACGGTGCAGCCGCCCGTGCTATCTATGAGTAGGTCCACGCTCCGGTCGACCGCCAGCAACGTTCGGGCGTCGCTGTGGCTCCGGGGCGCGCCCTCGTCATCCCACGACCAGCTGAAGACGCGGGGCGAGGCGCCGTCCGATTCGACAAGCACCGCCGTCCCGTCGAATCCCGGTCGCCATTGCCACGGCCACGTCTGGTCGATCTCACCCACCATTTTGGCCTCCTGGATCTCGAGCGTCACGTCGCCGAGGTCTCCGAAGTTGTCTCGAACCAGACGTAGAAGCTCGTCGCGAGCCACCCCGCGGGGCAGGCGGTTGACCCGAGCTATACAACCGCCGCCGTGCGCGAGTATGCAGCCGCTCGCATAGTCCCCGACGCCGACACGCTGGGAGAGCCTTCCGGTCAGCCGGTCGGCCAACACGATGTGAAACTCGTCGTGGCCGCGCGGCGACGCCTCGAGGTGCCCGTACGCGACGATGAACGACGAGATGAAGGTTCCTCGAACGGCGTTCACGGGCTGACCTCAGTGGTGTGCGCCTCGACAGACCACGCCGACGCCCGCGTGTCTGTCTGCCCGCGATTGCCCCGATTCGCCATGCGCAACCCGCATCGATCGCCGGTGGCGGCGACCGTCGATTGGACTACGCATAGCCCGATCTGCCGATGAAGGGCTCGACGTGCTGTCGCGATCGCGTCGTTCATGGGATCGTCAGCCCAGTACCACGCGAATCTCGCGAGGGAGCTCGTCGTGGCCCAGGCGCAATCGCTCGAATGTATCGACCCGCTGCCTCTTGGGCGACCACCAGAGACGAGCCATCTCACGTGCACCGGGGTCTGGACAGCGTTCTGCCTGCCATCGTGACCAAAGACGAGCTCCGCTCGGCTGCGACACGCCCCGGCTGCCAACCAGCACAGCTTCCTTCACCGAGCGCATCAACGAGCCCCAAGTTGGCGTGCCAGCCCGCCAACGGGAGGATAGGCTCGCGTTCGAACAGCCGAAGGCAGGCCTGTGCGACAGGACGACTACGCTCACATCACGTGGGACCTGGAGGATGCGATCAGCCTGCTCGAAACCGTGGCCGCGTCCAGACCGATCTATCCTGGTTCATTGGACGCTGGTCTTACGCGCAATCGCGGTGAGCTCGAGGAGGCCCTCCACGATGACCTGAGTGCGGTCGATGGCCGCGTCAATCAGTTGCTCGACAAGGCGCACGCCACGGACGCCGCTGATTGGGACGAGTGCAGGGAGAAGCTCGTGGGCGAATTTCGGGCGGTGCTCGAGCCGCTGCTGGAAGGATATGAGTTCCTTCACGATGCGATCAGCGACCAGATCGACGGTCTCTCGCTGATCGACGGTGGGGATGCCGCCGGCGACGTGCAGGAGGCCTTGGGACGACTGCGGGAGCTGCAGGGCACGCTTGCCTGGGCACAGCGGCGCGCGTCCTCGGACGCTGTGCGGTAAATGGCACCGGTCCTGAGCAGCTCCAGAACGTCCGTGATCACGTTACGTGTGCTTCCTCAGCACCGCACGACGTATAGCCCACGAGACGGTTCACCGGCGAAGATCGCCCACTGCCCGAAGCGGCGGGCGATGTCAACGGCCTGATCGCGAGAGAGTCGCCAGACGGCAACGCTGCGCTCGTGGTAGGACTCGTCGCGATCGTGGCCCACGGCATCGGCGCGCCAGATCGCCGAGATTCGGTCCAACACGTCGAGCAGGCGGGTGTGGCGGGTTGCGTTCATGGCCGGCGTCAAGCTCTCCAGGCCCGGGTTGGCGGCGCTGATGACGTGAAAGTCGCCGGCCGCCGAGAGCTGCGCCGGTAGTGCATGTCCGCATTCGACAGCCTGGTTTCCGGACGGCAGGCGGATTTCGACGATGGTCGCCTCGTACTCGTCACGGACGTGTCCGGCGACCGTGGGTGCGCTGAAGCTGAGCTTGCGCTGTGCGGAGCCGGTCACCGAGACGCGGCTTCCGACGTCCCGTGCGGCGTGCACCAATGCCTGCTCCATGGCGTCAAAGGGCGGGTTCGCCGTGTTCAGCGTGATGCCGTCCGCGGGCCAGAAGATGGGCCCACGTTCGTGTGCGGCCGCGCATAGCCAGCGGACCACGTCTTCGCCGCTGCCGTTGTCATCGCCACGCCCACCCTCACGTCCGAGGTAGAGCGCCGTGACCCGTCCCGTCGCCAGCAGTGCGTTGGCCTCCCACGCCGTCGCAACCGGCAGCCATCCGCCGTCCGGCGCTCCGCCTAAGAGACCATCGTCGAGCCACAACCGGATCGGGCCATCAGCGGGCGCGCCGGTCGCGAGTATTGCCATCGCACGAACCTCGCGATCCAGCGACTCGGCCAACGTTCCGGGGTTACTCGCCAGGAGAAGGTCAGCCAACTCGCGCAGGTACCAGAGCTGATCGGCAGCGCGGCCGGCTTCAAGTCTCGCCCACACGCTCGCGCCCTCGCATCGGACCGCGGCGACGATCGCGCTTGTGCTTTGCAGCGCGTCGTCCGCATGAAAATTGCGCGCGAATGCAATCGCGTCGGTGAAGGTCGGCCCGATCACGTCAAGAAATCCAAGCGATCAAGCCGCTCCCAGGGAAGGTCGAGATCCGGTCGGCCGAAATGCCCGTAGGCCGCAGTCTGACCGTAGATCGGCTGGTGCAGGTCGAGAGCTTCGCGGAAGGCTCCAGGGCGTAGGTCGAAGCGCTCGAGCACCAGCGCAGCGAGTTCCTCGTCCGGGCGGACGCCCGTGCCAAACGCCGAGACCATGAGTGAAACGGGGCGGGCCATGCCGATCGCGTAAGCGACCTGCACCTCGCAGCGCTCCGCGAGACCGGCCGCGACGATGTGCTTGGCGACGTGGCGTGCCGCGTAGGCCGCAGACCGATCTACTTTCGACGGATCCTTTCCGCTGAACGCGCCGCCGCCGTGACGCGCGATTCCCCCGTACGTGTCGACGATGATCTTCCGGCCGGTCAACCCCGCGTCGGCGGCCGGCCCGCCCAACGTGAAGGACCCGGCGGGATTGACGATCAATTGTTCATCCCTGACGTCAACGAGCGGGGAGACAACAAGCCGAGCCAGATCCTCGCGTAGCTGTCCGACTGATTCGTCGGAGTGCTGGGCTGAGATCAGTACGCGCTCGACGGTGGCCGGCCGGCCGGCCTCGTAGCGGACGGTGACCTGCGTCTTGCCGTCGGGTCGCAGGTACGGCAACTCGCCACTTCGGCGCGCCTCGGCGAGACGCCGTGCGAGCCGGTGGGCCATCGCAATCGGGAGCGGCATGAGCTCCTCGGTCTCGTTGGTCGCGTAGCCGAACATCATTCCCTGGTCGCCAGCCCCGACGGCGTCGAAGGCATCGGTCGCGATGCCCGAGCGCTGCTCGAGCGAGACGTCTACCCCCGCTCCGATCTCCCGCGACTGAAACCCCAGTCGATCGCTGATCGCCACCTCAGCGGCGGTGAAGCCGAGGGCGGGATCGTCATACCCGATACGTCGCAAAACCGCTCTGACCACGGCGTCCACGTTGACCTTGGCACGTGAGGTGATCTCACCGGCCAGCACCACGACGCCGGGCGCCACGAGCGTCTCGCAGGCGACGCGTGCCTGAGGATCTTCTGCCAGGTGGGCATCAAGGATCGCGTCGGAGATCTGGTCTGCCACCTTGTCGGGATGGCCCTCGGTGACCGACTCCGATGTGAAAAGGAATCTCGTCATAACCATGCATCGAAGTCGACCCTGCGATCCTGACGGATGCTGCTTGAGGCGCGGCGCCCAGGAAGCCATCCGGACGGCATGCCGGTGGGCTCTAGCACTGCATCGCCCATCCGCACATCGGTAGGTGGCTGCCCGAAGGGGTCATCCGAACGGACGCTTCCGGCGCACGATCGGGCCCGCGGGGATGTGAAATCCATCAAGCGCGCGGCCCGTACCCGGGCACGTAGGACTGCACGGGTCCCTCAAAGTCGGGGTCCGGCAACGACCATCCGGCCGCCCCCGCCGCCGTCAGGATGCCGTCGCGTCCGAGCCGGCCGATGCTCACGGCCACGTCGGGCTCACCTCCGCCGTGCGGTGCGGCGATGAACAGCCGGTGCGCTCCGACCCGATCCGAGGTCGCGAGGCTCCAGTAGCCGTCGTCGGCCATCAGTCGGCGCAGCTCGGTGAGGTCCGCACGGCGCTGCTCGCGCACCCCGACGGCGAGTCGGTCGACGGCGCGTTCTCCCGCGCTCCAGTCAAGCTCGTCGACCAGCAACAGCGTTAGGTACTGCCACAGCGGGGCATAGCGGCGGGTGGATTTCGGAGGTGGTGCAGATGCGATTGGTTCGGGCGGCGATTCGATGAGCGTGCCGACGTCGTCGCCGACAAGATCGGCGAGGGCGGATACAGCCGCGAACACTGCAGCGGCGATCTTGAATTCGATGGTGTCGCCGTCGGCGTTCTCGTCGAACGGTCGGGCATCATGATCGACTTGACGTGCAGGAGCGTCGAGCGCTTCGAACCCGCGAGCGAGTTCACCGGCGACCGTCCGCGCGTTCCGCACCGCCGCTTGAAAGTCGCGTTGTCGCGGGTGGTCAGCCAGGCCGCCGTCGTCGGCGACCGTCGTCAGGGTTCGCGCCCGCTCCGCCACGAGCGTCTGGGTGTCCTGGAGCCTGGCATCAGCAAGCCAGGCGCTGAGCGCCAGTCCGCGCGCCGCGAAGCGTAGCAGCGCCCCGCCGTCCGTTTGATCATCGTTGGGGGGGTCGAGTTCGGCGACCCACACGTTGAACCATTCAAGCGGCGATGCGTCCAGCGCGGGATGCTTGAGGGTGGTCAGCTGCTCGGCCGCATGCGCTGCGGCGATGCCGAAGTGCACCAGCCGCATCTCATCGGACGTGAACTCAAACCGCCGGTCGTCTATCGGTACCGACGCGTAGGACGTGTAGCCCTCAAATCCCGCGGCGTTGGTGATCCCGGCCTCGGCAAGCTCGATCAACGGGTCCGTCAGGTCTGTTGCCGGCTCACCCCAGCTTGGACCGCCGGTGATCCAGACGCGGTGGGCGGGAGCATCGAAGGCGATCAGCTCCTCCGGCCAGCCGTGCTCGATTGCGCTGCGCAGCAAAACTGCGTGCTCCGTCAGCTCCGCCTGAGCCGTCTGTAGCAGCACAAACGCGGCTTCGGCGCCGGGCAGGTCCCCCGATTCGTCCAGCCAGTACTCGTAGGGGTACAGGTCGTCGTCCGACGCCCACAGAACCTCGAGTCGCAGGCAGCGGATCGCCCGGGCGGCTGCCTCCCAGTCGGGGTCAGGTCCGTGTAAGAGCGGAAGCGTCATCGTGACCATGCTGGCGCCCACGGTTATATGGTCCGCATCAGTTGTGCTCGGCGTACTCGCGGAACGCTTGCTCGGCGACGGCCGGAAGCTGGGACTCCAGCCGCCGTGGCTCTGCCCGCCAGGCCTCGGCGAGTGCGAACAGTTGCTCGAAGACGGGCACGATCGCGGCCTTGCGGTCAGGCGTGTAGCGGCCTGTCAGAAGCTCGACGAACATCGTGAGCTTGTGCGGGTTGTGCGAGAGCTCGCGTAGAACAGCGTCCGGGATCCCGCCGGCTGCACGCACTCCGGCCTGACAGACGAAGGTGTAGGCGTAGTAGCTGCCGCGGCGAAACTCGCGCTGGCTGTATGGGTTCTCGCCGGTTCCCGTCCAGTTCGCGCGTGCGTCGCGCATCACTTGTTGCGTGAAGTGCTCGGTCAGTCCCTCGAGGATCTTTCTTTCGACCTCGAAGCCACGGGCGTCATACGGCGGTCGCCGTCGCGGACCGCGCCGGTCGCGCTGGGTTGCGTGAATGACCTCGTGCACGAGGGTATGGCTGAGTCGGCCAAGTTCACGCTCGGCCGCGGCTCGCTCGCCGACGCTACGGCTGAGCATGATCGCCAAGTTGCGGACGTGCACCCCGACCGGGTCTAGGCGATCGGGGTGCAGCTCCCGAAACCAGCGGTCGTTGGCCAGCACGACAACGGGAACCGACACCGGCTCACCGACGTGCCGACGAACAGCTTCGAGATGGTCGGCGAGGCTCCCGGACGCGTAGAGACCGGCCGTCAGCGCCCTCGACGCCGGATTGAGCAGCGCATCTCCAATCGCCTCGTGGCGGGTCGCCATGGCCCGGGCGCGCCCGGCAGGCGAAGGTCCTCCCTCAACGTTGTCGTCGACGCATGCCGCGGTGATGGCTTGACCGAGCCGCGCGATTTGCCGCTCGAGCTCGGCCATCGCCCGGTCACCCACCTCGGCTAGTGGCTCCTCGTCGAGCGGTGCGGCCCGCAGGTCGCGCTGGACGGCCAGCAGCCGTGAGAGAGCCTCAAGAAGCTCCCAGAGGCCCGCTTCGCTTCCATCGAGGTACCGGGTCTTGACGAGGCGCTCGTCGAGCTGCGCAAGCGTCGTGGATGTGATGTGACCTTGTGCGCGGATCTCGTCGAGCAGTTCGGTGCCTGCCGGTCTAAGGTCGGCGTCGACGATCGCCGCCCATCGCACGTGCAACGGTGATCTCCTTGTGGCTGTGGCACCGAAGTGGGCGAGGGCGTTGAGCGCGGCCGTGCGCCCGAGCCTACGCAGGTCGGGATCGTGCAGAAGCATGTAGCCGGCCGCGGCACTCAGGCGCTCGGCCAACTGTGGCGGAATCGACGCACGGTCGGCGACGATGAGGGTTGCTCCGAGTGCGTCGGCCAAGTGCCGATCCATCGCGCGCGGAACGGATGCGTGCGACACTGCCGGCGAAGGCTCCGTCGCCGCGGGATCTTCGGTGAGCCAGTCGCCGAAATCCCACTCGTCCAGAGGCTCCGACAGCCGGGAATCAAGCACGAGCAACCACTCCACGTACGTGCGCCCGGCGAGCTCGCCGCTTGCGTAGACATCCAGCACTCCTGCCGGATCTACGGCGAGGGAGGCGAGAATCTCGTGCTCTGCGAGCCCCATGGATTGTGACAGCTCAAAGTGATGGTACGTCCCGCCGCCAGGATTACTCCACAGGGCCACACGCGGAGGCCCGTCCGTCTCATCGGGAGCCAGAAGAAAGCCCTTCCCCCACTCGTCCGTCTGCCACGGACGCAGTTCTGGGCGCGTATCCTCATTCATCTCGGGTGACCTCAACTCGGAGTCGTCGATAGATGTAGCGCAGCCGGTCGTGCCTGCACGTCCCCCCGCTTCGCCATCGGCATGCTTGCCGCGGTGCTCGGCGATCATCGCCATGCGGTGAAACCCGTTGGCTGGCTCGCCAGCCCAGCAGCGCCGAGATGCGCACGGCCTGTCGAGGAGATCTGATCGACGGCGCGTCCTCAGCAAGCTGCTCGCCGAAGTCCGGCCGCGGAAGAAACACGAACCCGCACCACGGGCACTTCGCGGCGTCGTAGGCGAACGCGTCCCGCGCCACAAAGGCTGGGCGGCTGTCCAGGGTCCGGTGGCCGAACGAGCTGACGGTCTCGGGCACGAGCTGCTCATGCTCCCACGCACCAGCGGACAGGGCACCATGTAGGGCGAGATGGGATTGAGGGGCACCGTGGGGTCACGCGAGTGCAGTCGGCTTACTCATCAAGACACGACCGGACCGGTGCCAAGGCTTGACGATGAGGATGACGGGCCCACGAGGCGTCCGGCTCTCGATCTCGGGTGTCGATCTTGCTCATGCGTAGACGGTCGCGCGACGGCCTGCAATCTGACACCGTTCCGACGATCCCGGGGGCGAACCGCGAGCTGCGCACGCTGTTGAGGCGCATAATGGCGGATGCCGGTCGGGCCTAACAAGGAGCTCGTGATGGACGGCGTCGTTCGCGCTCATACCAAGGCATCCGGTTTCGGTGTCAGCGCTCCGGGGCTCGTCGCGACCGATATGTGATGGACTCTTGGGCTTCGAGACACGAGATGTCGGACGGGGAAGCCAGCCGACCGGGCCAAAACGCGCCGGAGTCCTCGCTGCTGTCACAGGGCTTCGAGCGGCTCGCGCTGTGGACGCTTGCCGATGTCCTCTCCGGACGCGAGGCGACGAACGCCATTAACGAGCCTTGCTGGCTGTGGATTCGTGACTCGGCGGCGATACGTGATGACACCGTCGCGCGAATGCGGCTTGTCTGTGACGCCATCGTTGGCATGAGCGAAACCCTTCCCGCGGCGCCTTCACCGGACGGCCGACGCGAGCTGATCAAGGTGCTCAGGCTTGAAGCTGAGCTACGCGCCATCGCGGCGGTTCTCGCGCTCGCATCGATGACGGCGCGCCCGCTCGAGCACGAACTGCACGCGATTCACAACCGCCATTATTTGCCAACACAGCGCGCGGTCACGGAGCCCTACTACGGGGCTCGGCGCGCTTCGCACGCAGGGCCAGAATGCAGCACAGGCTTTGCTCACTGCTGCCTCGTCGGGCGATGCAGAGGCGCTTGCCGACCTCGAAACCTGGCTCTCCTGGGTCGATCCGAGGGTCGTCGCCGAGCTCGATGCGCTACATCACTTTGCGAGAGCTGCCGAGCAGGCGGTGACATCCGGTCGTGCCGCGTTAGCGGCCAGCAGCGCACGCGCAAGCCCAGAGTCCCGTAACGCTGCCGAGAGGGCCGCTGCCACGACGCAGCTCGACGGTGCGCTCGCCGACCTCAACGACCTCATCGGTCTAGCAGCGGTCAAGCGGGAGGTCCAAACGGTCTCGAACCTGATCAAGGTTCAGAGCGCCCGGCGCGCAGAGGACCTACCGACGGCAGCGATGAGTCACCACCTCGTCTTCCTCGGACCCCCCGGTACCGGCAAGACCACCGTCGCTCGAATTGTGGGCCGCATCTACCAGGCGCTCGGTCTGCTGCACCACGGCCACGTCGTGGAGGCAGCGCGCCAGGATCTCGTCGCCGAGTACGTCGGCCAGACCGCCGTCAAGACCAGTTCGCTGATCGATCGGGCGCTCGACGGAGTGTTGTTCATTGATGAGGCCTACACCCTGACCTCAGGCACGACAAACGACTTCGGACCGGAGGCGATCGCCACACTGGTCAAGCGGATGGAAGACGACCGTGCACGGCTCGTTGTGATCGTCGCCGGCTATGAGGACGAGATGCGCCGGTTCCTCACCGCTAATCCAGGTCTAGACAGCCGCTTCGGACGGCGAATCAGCTTCCCGAACTACACCGACCAGGAACTCGAGGCGATCGTGCACACGACCTTTTCCAGGCAGCGGTACGAGTTGGCTCCTGACGCTCGGGAGAAGGTGCGCAGCGCGATCGTCGACGCCGACCGCGGGTCCACATTCGGGAACGCGCGCGCCGCGCGCAACTTCGTCGAGGTTGCCATCGGCAACCACGCCAACCGTCTCGCCGCAACCGACGACCCCAGCCGCTCCGAGCTTGTCGTCATCAGAGCATCGGATATACCGGAGCAGTTCATCGCCCATGCCTGAGCGCACCGACTTCGACCTCCCCTGGCGCACGCTCGGGTTTTCTGCGGGGGTGCCGGCCACCGGCATCGACGAGGTCGTCGAGGCCTACGTGCAGCAGGTCCAGGAACTGATCCCGGCCCTGTTGGAAGGAGGTTCAGCCAGAGATCTGGCTCATGCACGCCGATCTGTGCTCGACCACGCGCTCGACACTATTTGCCGGGGCGCAACTCAAGGCCAGCCTCGATCGGAACCAGCGTTGACCCATCCACGGCAGCTGATCGTTCCGTGGTTCTACCGTCAGCTGCGGTTCTCCTCCGGACAAGCACAACGCCTAGGTGGTGTTGTCGACCACTTCTCCGGGGAAGGGATTGAGCTCACGCTGGTTCTCGAGATCGCTCGTCCCGACACGCTCTGGATTCGTCCCGGGGCGGTGACCGACCCTCGCGGACTTGTCATGATCGAATGGGACGGCGGCGTGCTGGACGTCGGAACACGATTTTACAGGCCGGCCGACGACCCCACGCGGGTCCCGAACGCGTTCGCCGCAGGGATCCTCGTCGCGCGAGGCGAGGCCGCTCTGGATCTCAACCACTACGCCCTCGCCGGACGGCACGACCTTGAGAGGGACTGGGGAACGGGTGCCTTCGATGCAGCCGAGCGGATCGCGACAGGTGACTCAGCTCCCCGAGTGGAGGCCACCTGCTCGAGCTGCCGGCTGCGCCAGCCGCTCACCTTCGCAAAACGAACGTGCACGAGGTGCAACACAGAGATGCCCCCATATCGGACTCTCGCGCAGCAAGAGCGGCGCCCACAGGCGTGGAGGGGTCCGTTTGCGTGAGGTGATCCGGCGAGTACGACGCTCAGCATCAGTGGCCCTTCGTTCGCTGTACCCGCAGGCTGGCGGAGCGCGATCTGGCCACCGCAAGGAGTTTCGCCGCCAGGGGCCTGTCCTCTCGGGGCGTGCCGAGACGGCGTCAGATCGGCAGCCGTCAAGCGACTGTCCCTCTACATGAGCGACAATCGAGATCCGGCACCAGGTGCTGATTCAGACACGCACGGCTGACGATCCGGTCATCGCGTACCGCACATGGCAGGTTCGTGGTGGCGCAGATCACCAGCGCCTAACAGGCATCAGTGCGCTCTGTCCCGCGACCTGGGAGGGGCCGCTACAGGTCGCTTGCTGCCTGGCGCGGCCGATCGGCGCGCGCTCAGGAAGGCGGCTCTGCCCCTGCGAGCAGGCGCCAGGTTCTGAGTGTGCGAGCGGCGGATGCGGCATCTGGGGCTATTTCGACGCGGCAGACTGCCACGGCCACATAGCCGGCGTCGTGCTGTTGTGGGGCCGGATCATCGACGTGCCGGCGCGCAGCGGTTGGCCGCACTCCGTCCGCGCTGAGTTCGCCCGGATCGAGTCGCTGGCCTGGCGCGGCGACGACCCTGACGATGAGCGTTTCCTGCGCGCCTTCGTCGCGCGCCATGACGTAGCCCTCCTTGACGATCTCCCCGACAGGACGAACCTGTCGTCGCACGTTCGTTTGTTCCCTATCCAAGACGAGGTCGCCGATCAGGTCTCCACCAGCATCCCGCGGTCACGCCGCGTGCGATGGGAGCTAGGGGCCAGGCAAGATGACGAGGTGAGATGACGGACCAAGCGCACACACCCGGCCTTGGCAGCGAGGCGTTCATGTTCACGATGCTGCGCGACCTGCGTACTGCACTCGCCGAAGAACTCGGCGACCTACGACGCTACCGACCAGCAGGGCGAAGTCTCGCGTGGCGCGTGGCAGATCTTCTGCGCTTCAGGCCCCAAAGGACGCCCGCGCGCGCCTACGCGAAGCACGCGTTGCCGCTCGCGGCCGGCGACTGGCTTCAGTATGCGGCGGCGGCGGTGGAGGTGGCTGCGATCAGGCGGGCCGGGCGAGTTGACGTCAACGAGGACGAGATCGCGGCTGTCTTCGAAGTCGCCATCGCGTGCTCCAACCACGCTGCCTGGTTGCAGTACCCGCCCGCCGGCCAGGCACTGAGTCTCCCCGTTCCCGATCGTCTTCCGTCAAGTTCTTGCGCTGCCATCGCGACGGGCTTCCTCATCGACGAACTAGACCCACCAGACCCGCTCAACCGGCCGCAGGTTGAGCCCTCATGGAAGAGGTTCGCGGACGTAGCCGGCCATGCGCTTGCCTGCGTCTACGTTGTAATGATTCAGGATCGCGCGCAGCATGACCCGGCGTTCGCAGCCGCCTTTCGGGCCGCCGTCGCTGCCCCACCATCTCCTCCTCCTGAGCGCGATCTTCTATGGGCGTCGCTGAGCATTCGTTGATCTTCGCTCCGCGGGCTGCTGCCGAGGAGGTCCGAGCGAGCCGCCGTGCTTTGGCCACGTGCCTCACGTGGGGCGATGCCGTAGCCCGGCTCCCTGGAGTTCCCCCGGTTTCGTGGACACCTTGACGGTCGGGCCATCTGGTCTGACCGAGAGGATGTCTATCGATGCTTCAAAGCCCGCCGTATAGCAGCGCCGAGCGCGTGGAGCTGCGCCGGTTGCGACGCGAGAACAAGGTGCTCGCTGAGGAGCGCGAGATCCGAGCCCGCACGGCTCGCTATTCACTCGCGACCTTGAGCGCTGCGAACATGACGTGGTCTTCGACGCCGAAAACCGGCGTGGGCGGCACGTCGATCCCGGCACCGCGCAGCGCGTTCTTGAGCAGCTGTCCGAGCCGCTCGTCTGGGTGCTGCTCCCAAGCCAGACGCAGCGCGTCAAGGATGACCGGGATGCGTGCAGGGTCACGCGGTGGCCCGGAGAACGGTCGCGACGCGCGCCAGGGCGGGGGGCCTGCCCAAGGCAGGGATGGCTTATCTTGGTGGCATTATGGTCCTCGCATGGTCTCGTGCACCCGTCTGGGTCATGATGCCTTACCGGATCATGAGCTGACCGCGTGCGGGCGGCAGGCGCCGCGCGCGACTCGGTCTTGAGCAGGGCGGCAGGTGCCTGAGTCTTCCCGCCGGGTCGCCACGCGTGGTCGCGGAAGACGTTCAGGATCGTCGCCATCGGCGATGGCGAGCTCCTTGAGCAGTACGGCTGAGCGCGAATGGATCTTCAGACGGCTGGTGTCGATGAAGGTAGGCATGGCGGAACCGAAGCTCGGCCATAGGGTCGGTCGATGACGTCCCGATCTGACAGCCGTGGGCAGGTGATCATCCGTGCAGTGCCGCGCGCCGCTCGTGCGCACGCTGGACTGGGCGCAGCGGCGACTCCCCCGACTTGGCTGACGACCGTCAGTCGCGGCTGAGTGCCCGGCGAAGGCGAGTAGCTGGGCGATGTGCTCGTCGGCGAGTCCCGCGTCTGGGTCAGGACACAACAGCAGCGGGGGCGCCTCGCTCGCGCGCCCAGCGCTCAATGTCGTGGGCCCAGATCGTCGTCGACGCTTGCGGACGGGCGATCGCCGACGTAGCTCTGGGGGGTCATGCAGCTGTAGCTTGCGCCCGGCGAGCGCCGTGTCGGCGGTGAAGGTCGATGAATGCAAGCGGCGGGAGGCCGAGCAGCTTCCCGCGAGCTCCTGATTGGCGCTTGAGCCCAGGGGACGCCCACACGAGCTTGATGTGCGCCAGCAGGTCGGGCAGGGGGTCGCGCGCTGACAGCGACACGAGGCGCGCGATGTCGTCGACGACGATCTCGGCGAGTCCCGGGGGTCTTCTGCCCGCCAGCGGGCACAGCACACCATCGATGTCGAGCAGCAGCAGCGGTTCTAAGACGTAGCTCTGCTAACGGCAGCGACATGTGCTGGCGCTTCCACCGGCGGCAAGTTGCAGCGTCCGGACGGCGTTAGAATGCTCCGCGATGAGGTTTAGGACAACGAAAAGGACAACGGGGCAGGATTGCGCGTCTGGCCGGCTTATACGCCGGTCCTGCCAAAAGTGCTGTTTTGCAGCTACTTCCTCTGTCATGGGCGCGGCGGGTTTCGAACCTGCGACCTCTCGCGTGTGAAGCGAGCGCTCTCCCACTGAGCTACGCGCCCTCAGGGCCGCGGATTGTACGAGACGCGAGCCGGAGGACTGGCGGGACCGCCGCGGGCGTGGCACCCTGCGGGTTCGAACCATGCCCGTGCCGACCGAGAAGGAACGCCGCGTCGACGGTCCGACGAACCACGGCGAGGAGATCTGCCACATCGTGACCGAGGCGGATCCGGACACCGCGCTGTGCGGCAAGGACGTCACGGGCTGGCCGTGGAACCCGCCGTGGCCGTACTGCGTCGTCTGCCTGGACCTCATGCACGGCGGCGCCGGCGGCGGCTGACCGGATGGCACCTTTGGGGTTCCAGGGACCCCGAACGTGCCATCGACGCGACCCGCCGGCGGGCCTACCGACCGGTCTTGGTCCGCCGCGCCTCGCGCTGAATGCGGTTGTAGCTGCGCCCGAGCCGCTCGCGCGCCGCGGTCGCGGCGCGGCGGTCGTCGATCCACTTCTGCTCGCGCTCGAGCTTCTGCCAGGCCGCCACGCGGGCCGGGTCGCCCTCCGCGCGCACCGCGCAGCCCGGCTCGCCGTTGTGCTGGCAGTTCGAGAAGCGACACTGCGCCACCAGCTCCTCGATGTCCGCGAACGACTCGACGACGCCGCCGCCCTCCCACAGGCCGGCCTCGCGGATCCCGGGCGTGTCGATGAGCAGCGCGCCGCCGGGCAGCGTCAGCAGGTCGCGCGTCACGGTCGTGTGGCGCCCGCGCCCGCCGTTGTGCTCGCTGACGGCGCCGATCGCCTGGCGCTCGAAGCCCAGCAGGGCGTTGACGAGCGTCGACTTGCCGGCGCCCGAAGGGCCGAGGAGCACGCTCGTCGTCCCCGGCTCGAGCAGGGCGGCGAGCGGGACGATCGAGTCCTCGTCGTGGACGCTCACCGCGATGCCGTCGGCGACGCCGAGGCTGCGCGCCATCGTCCGCGCGCAGGCACCGCCGTCGGGATCGAGGTCGGCCTTCGTGAGCACGAGCGCGGCCGGCACGCCGCCGGCCGCGGCGAGCGCGACGATGCGCTCGCAGCGCCGCTCGTTGGGCTCGGGGAACGGCTCGACGACGAGCACGAGCTCGACGTTCGCCGCGAGCACCTGGCTGGTGACGTGGGCCCCGGCCGCGCGGCGCACGACGGTGCCCCGGCGCTCGAGGACCGCGGCGATGACGCCGTCGCCGTCGAGCGCGACCCAGTCGCCGGTGGTCGGCGTGCGCTCGCCCGCCGCGCGCATGCGTCCGCGCGCGGCGACGAGCCGCGGCGGCGCGCCGGTGCCGTCGCAGACGAGCCAGCGGCCGCGGTGCTGGGCGAGCACGCGGGCGGCGGTGAACGATGCGTCGCCGAGCTGCTCGAGCTCGGCGGCGAGATCCGGTCGCCGCCCGATGGCAGCGGATGGGGCATGCACGGTGAGGTCCTCCACGAGTTCGTCGGTGGCACTGGCGCGGCGTCGGTGCCCGGGCGCTGCCCCGGGCGCGTGATCAGACGACCGCGGCGTGACTGACGAAGGTGTGAAGAAGTGCGGTGAACATCGACCGTCAATCCTAGACCTTTGCGGGCAAACCGCAAACGGGACATGCTGACGCCGCTCGCTGTGGCAATGCGTTAGCTTCGCCCGCCCGTGCTGCTCTGTGCCTTCCTCGTCGCGTCGCTCGGCGCGACGCTTCTCGCAGCCGCGGCGCTGAAGCTCGGCGATCGGACCGCCACCGCGGTCGCGGCGGGGACCTTCGGCCTGCGTGGCGCGGCCGCACGCCATGCGTGGATCGCGCTGGCCGCGCTGGAGTCGGGTCTGGCGGTCGCCCTGCTGGCGGCGGCGCCGTGGGCGCCGGCCGCGGCCGCCGGCGTGCTCGGCAGCTTCGCGCTCGCGCAGGCCGGCGCGATCGCCGCCGGTCGCGCCGGCGCGCCGTGCGGCTGCTTCGGCGCGCGCGGGCAGATCTCGTGGGGCTCGGTCGCGCGCACCGCGCTGCTCACGGGCGGCGCGACGCTGCTGGCCGTCGGCTGGGGCACACGCCAGCCGTCGCCGCTGCCCGCCGCGCTGACCGCGCTGGCGGCCATCGCTGTCGCCACCGTGATCGTCGTGCGCGCGCACAGGGGGCGGCCCACGGGCGCGCTCGACGTCGACGGGGAGGGGCCGCCGCCCGGCACGGCGCCGGCGCTCGGCGACGGGGTGCGCCTTGCGCTCTTCACCGCCCCCGGCTGCCGGCTGTGCCGCCCGCTGATCCCGCACGCGCGGCGCGCCGGCGCCGCGGTGTTCGACGAGGTCGCCGACGCCGGCGCCTGGGCCGCCGCGAACGTCCCAGGCGCGCCGTTCGCGGTGGCGCTGGCGGCCGACGGCGCCGTCCTCGCCAAGGGCACCGTCAACACCCGCGCCCAGCTCGCCTCGGTCTTCGCCGCCGCACGGGCGCCGACCCGCGCGCCCCGGCCGGCCGATCCCCGGCCGGCCGATCCCCGGCCCGAGGCACACCCAGCGCGCAGCTCGCGCCGCGGCTTTCTCGCCACCGCCGGCGCTGCCGTCGCCGCGATCACGGCCGGCCGGCTCACCGGGGCGCTCGTCGCACCGGGCGAGGCGGAGGCCTTTCACTTCTGCGGCCACATCTACACCACCGACGGCTGCCCGCACCCGACCGGCCTGCCGCGCATCGACCGCCACGGCTTTCCGCTGCGCGCGAAGGACGGCAAGCCGGTCGACGACATCGGCCGCCTGATCGACGCCGACGGCGCGCCGATCGACGAGGCGGGCGCGCCGCTGCTCGATCCCGACGGCCGCCCGCAGCCGCCCGCCCGCCGCCGCCGCGTCTGTGCGGCGGCCGGCCGGCGCTACAGGATCGAGGTCCACACCGACGGCGCCTGGTATCGCTGCTGCGAGGGCCACGTGCGCAAGCTCGTCGACTGCTGCACGACGGGGCAGCGCCGCATCAACGGCGACCGCGGGCTGCGCGGCTACTGCTACGCCAAGCGCCGGGTGTTCTGCGTCATGTACTTCCAGACGAACGTCCCGTGCTGACCGCACTCGCCACCGCCGCCCTGCTCGCCGGCCTGGCCGGGGCCTGGTCGCCGTGCGGGTTCTCGATGGTCGACACGCTCGCGCCGCGCGGCTACGCGCAGCGGATGCGCACGACGATCGTGGCCTGTGCGACGTTCGCGACGGGCGCGCTTCTCGGCGGCGTGGCGACGTTCGGCGGCCTGGCGCTGCTCGGTCACGCGCTGGGCTCCGGTCGCGGCGCCGCCGTCGCGATCGCGGCGGCGCTCCTCCTGGCGGCCGCGGCGGGCGACGCGGGCGGCCGGCGGATCGTCCCGCAGGTGCGCCGCCAGGTGCCCGAGGCGTGGCGGCGCGTCATGCCGGTGCCGCTCGCCGCCGGGCTCTACGGCGTGCTGCTCGGCCTCGGCTTCACGACGTTCGTGCTCTCCTTCGCCGTCTACGCGCTCGCCGCCGCCTGCCTCGTGCTCGGCGACGTCACCGCCGGCGTCGTCGTCGGGCTCGCGTTCGCCGCGGGACGGATCGGCCCGGTCGTCGTGCTCGCCCCGCTGCAGGAGACGGCCCGCGGCATCGACGTCGCCGCGGCCATGGCCGAGCGACCGAGCGTCCTGCGCGCGATCCGCGCCGCCGGCGCGCTGGCGCTGAGCGCGGCGGCGCTCGTGCTCCTGCTCGGCGGCGTGCCCGCCACGGCGGCGACCGAGAGCCTGCTGACCGACAGCGGGACCGATCCCAGCGCGATCGGCGCGGCCGTCGCGTGGCAGGTGCCCGGCGCGCCCGCGGGGATCGTCCAGCGAGAGGACGGGTCGGCGGCGGCGCTGCCCGGCGCCGATCCGGCGCTGGGCCCCGGCAGCGTCGTCTGGCGGGAGGAGGAGACGCTCGTCGTCGCCGACCAGGCGACGCTCGCCGTGCGCCTGCGCGTCGACGCGCCGGGCGCCGAGGAGCCCGCGGTCTCCGCGCGCTGGCTTGTCTGGCGCGGCCGCGAGCCCGGCGGCGACGTGCTGCGCGCGCTCGACATGACGGCCGCCGGAGCGCCGCCCGCCGACATCCGCCGCGTGCGCGCCCCGGACCGCATCGGGCGCCCCTCGATCGACGGCGACCGCGTCGTCTACCACCTCGCCGCGCGCGCCGACGACAGCACGATCGAGGAGATCTACCTGCCGACCCGGCGGCGCGCGCGGCTGCGCACCGCCCGCGACGGCGCCCAGCTGCTCAACCCGTCCGAGCAGAACGGCTCGCTGCTGTACGTCCGTTCCGCGCCGGAGCGCCAGGAGCTCCTGATCGGCCCGCGCCGCGAGCGCCGCGGCCTGCGCGACCGCAGCCTGTTCTCGATGCATCCGGTCGTGCGACGTGACGCGGCCCGTGAGCCTGGCCGCCGGCGTCACGGCGCCGGCTATCCCGGCGGCAAGGCGCCCGCGCTGCCCGAGCGCGCGCCGCAGGGCGTCACGGTGACGCTGTGGAGCACGGCGCTGGCGCCGAGCGCCGCGTACGTCAGCCGCCTGCGGCGCGGCACGGACGGCACTACGGCGAACACGATCCTGCGCCTCGCGCGCTGACGGCGGCGCCCGCGGTGACGATCGCGCCGGAGATCGACGACGTGCGACGGGCCGCCGCACGCCTGGCCGGCATCGCGCGCCGCACGCCGCTCGTGCGCTCGCGCGCGCTGGACGAGCGGCTCGGCGCGCAGGTCGCGCTCAAGGCCGAGGGCCTGCAGCGCGTCGGCGCGTTCAAGTTCCGCGGCGCCTACAACGCGGTCGCCACGCTCACCGAAGCCGGTCAGCCGCTGCGCGGCGTCTGCGCCGCCTCCTCGGGCAATCACGCACAGGCGCTGGCGCTGGCGGCGCGGCTGTGCGGAACGCGCGCCACGATCCTCATGCCCCACGACGCGCCCGCCGCCAAGCGCGCCGCGACCGAGGGCTACGGCGCCGAGGTCGATCGGCTTCGACCGCTACGCCGACGACCGCTCCGCGCTGCAGGCGCAGCTCGCCGCCGAGCGCGGACTCGAGATCGTCCATCCCTACGACGACGCGCGCGTCATCGCCGGCGCCGGCACCGCGGCCCTCGAGCTGTTCGAGGACGCAGGCGATCTGGACCTGCTCGTCGTGCCCGTCGGCGGCGGCGGGCTGATCAGCGGCAGCGCGATCGTCGCGGCCGCGCTCGCGCCGGCCACGCGCGTGGTCGGCGTCGAGCCGCTGGCCAGCGACGACGTCGCGCGCTCGAAGCGGTCCGGGCGCCGCGAGCGCGTCACCGTCGGGCGGACGATCGCCGACGGCCAGCAGCTCCCCACGCCGGGGAAGCTGAACTGGCCGATCATCGACGCCCTCGTCGACGACGTCGTGACGGTCTCCGACGAGGAGATCGTCGCGGCGATGCGGCTGCTGTTCGAGCGCTGCAAGGTCGTCGCCGAGCCGAGCGGCGCGAGCGGCCTGGCGGCGCTGCTGGCCGGGACGATCCCCGCCGCCGGCCTGCGCGTCGGGGTCGTCCTGTCGGGCGCGAACGTCGACGCCAGGCGCTTCGCGCAGCTCGTCAGCTGACCGACCTCGGCGGCGGTCGCCGGACCGCCGACGGCGACCGCGGCGGCGGGGGTCGATCCGGCCGTGACGGGCGCCGGCGCCGCCTGCGTCCGCCGCCGCCCCGGCACGAACAGCGCGATCACCGCGCCGAGCGCCAGCACGGCGGCGCCGACCGGCAGCGCCGCCACGACGCCGTCGCTGAACGCCTGCGGCGAGGCGTAGGAGCCGTTCGCGCTGAAGATCGTCGCCAGCACCGCCACGCCCATGACGCCGCCGAGCTCGCGGATCGCGTTCGTCGCGCCCGAGGCCTGGCCGGCCTCCTCGGGCCGCACCGCGCCGAGGATCGCGTTCGCCGACGGCGCGAACACGAGCGCCATCCCAGTCCCGGCGATGACGAACGGCGCGATCAGGCTCGAGTAGGCGGTGTCCGGCGAGGAGATCGCCGCGAGCCAGAACATCGCGATCGACTGCAGGGCGAGCCCGGCGACCATGAGCGGGCGCGAGCCGATCCGGTCGCTCAGCAGCCCGGCGATCGGCGCGACGATCATCGGCATGCCCGTCCAGGGCAAGGTGCGCAGGCCGGCCTCGAACGGCGAGTAGCCCTGGGCGGTCTGGAAGAACTGCGAGAGCAGGAAGATCGACCCGAAGACGCCGAAGAACATCGCGAACGAGACGCCGTTGGACGCGCTGAAGGCGCGCGAGCGGAAGAAGCGCAGCGGCAGCATCGGGGCCGGCGCGCGCAGTCTGCCACCACAGGAAGGCGGCGAGCAGGGCGACGCCGCCGCCGATCGAGATGACGACGGTCGGCCGACGTCCAGCCCAGCGCGGTGGCGCGCACGATGCCGAACGTCAGGCCGAAGAGGCCGACGCCGGCGAGGCCGAGCCCGGGCAGGTCGAGCTGGTGTGGACGGACCGTGCGACTCGGTCAGCATGCGGCGCGCGAGCGGCAGCAGCGCGAGGCCGATCGGGACGTTGAGCCAGAAGATCCACTGCCACGCGATCCCCTCCACGACCGCGCCGCCGACGAACGGGCCCAGCGCCACGCCGAGGCCGCTCACACCGGCCCAGATGCCGAGCGCCATGCCGCGCTTCTCGCCGGGGACGGCCTCGGAGAGCAGCGTCAGCGTCAGCGGCAGGACGATCGCGGCGCCGAGCCCCTGCAGCGCGCGGGCGGCGATCAGCGCCTCGATCGTCGGTGCGAGGGCGGCGAGGGCGCTCGCGCCGGTGAAGATCGCCAGGCCGATGACGAACATCCGCTTGCGCCCGAAGCGGTCGCCGAGCGCGGCGCCGGTGATCAGGAGCACGGCGAAGGTCAGCGTGTACGCGTTGACCGTCCACTCGAGCATCTCGATCGATCCACCGAGATCGACGCGGATCGACGGCAGCGCGACGCCGACGACGAGGTTGTCCAGCGCGGTCATGAACAGCGCGATCGACACGATCGCGAGGGTCCAGCCGGGGTGCTTCGTCGGGCTCTTGGCGGTCATCGGTTTCGTCCTTCCTTTCCGATGGGTGTGATCAGTCACTCACTACGCAGGCAAAAAAGAGAGGCGATCCCTCAGCAGCAGTCGAGGTCAGGCGGGGGCTCGAGCAGGACATGCGCCCAGTGCTCGTCGACGTCCTCGGCCTGCATCGCGGCCAGCACGTTGAGCAGCATCCCGTGGGCGAAGAAGGTGCGGACCTCCTCGGCGCCGGCGCCGGTCTCGCGCTCGACGAGCTCGACGAGCTGCGCGAACCCGCGCCGCATCTGGTCGCGGATCGCCGGGTCGTCGCAGGCGGCGTGGGCGTTGAGCTGGTTGAGCAGCAGGTCACGGTCGGCGAGCAGGCCGATGTAGGCCATCCCCATCGCGGTCATGACCGGCTCGCCCGCCACACGCGCGGCCGCGGCCGCCTCCTCGAACGTGTGCAGGACGCGGGCGTTGCAGCGCTCGACGAGGGCCATGAACAGCTCGGCCTTCGTGGGGAACAGGCGAAACAGGTAGGCCTGCGAGATCCCGGCGGCCTTCGCGATCTCCATCGTCGGGGTGCCGTGCAGGCCGCGGGCGGCAAACACCCGCTCGGCGGCATGGAGGATCTCCTCGCGGCGCTCCTGGGCGGTGGAAAGTGTGCGGGGCGGCGTCATGGACAGGTGTGAGTATGCACTCACTCACTCCGCCTGTCAAGCAGGCCGCTGCGCTATTTCGACTTGCGCTTGCGGACGATCAGCACGACGGCGACGATCATCACCACGAGCGCCGCCGCCTGCACGGCAAGCTGGACGGCGTCCGAACTGGTCGCGGTCGCCGACTTCAGGGCTTGGAAGGTGATCGACGCGCCGAAGAAGACGGTCAGGCACCAGAGAGCGGTCTTGCGGTCCACGACCGCGCACCCTATGCGAGATAGACTCCGGAGCGGACCGTGCTAGGCGGGGAATTAGCGGTGCCCTGTCGCTCGTAATCCGCTATAGCGAGGCTGAATCCCCTTTCGAGGGAGTACGGCCTTCGGGGTCAGCCCGCCTGTGGTGGTGCTGATGGCCCGGGTCCCGCGCGGTGTCGGCCCGTGAATCAGGTCAGGTCCGGAAGGAAGCAGCCTTAAGCGGTATCCGTCATGCGCAGCGGGAGTGCCCGGCCGGAGCCATCACAGGCGAAGGCGCCCGGAGGCTGTCTCTCAGAGGAGGGTGCACGGTCCGCTTCTTCTCCCCCCGTGCGCCGCACAGATCAGCGGCGCACGGAGACGGGGGCCTTGCCCGGCAGCGCGGTGCTTCCGGCCTTGAGCGTCGTGATCACCGAGATCGTGGCGCGCTCGCGGTTGCGCAGCGCGAGCTTGGCGCGCTTGGTGAGCTTCAGCGTGAGCGTCGCGCTTCCCGATCGCGTCAGGCGCGCCGTGCCGCGGCCGATCGTCACCGACGTGCGCCCGTTGCCCAGCCCGAAGCGCCGCGCCGCCACCGGACCGAGGGTGAGCCGGCTGCTGATCGTGCACGCGCGCACGCACTGGAAGCGCACGCGGACGCCGGTGACGCGCAGCGTGGCGAGCTTCATCCGCGATGTCACGCCGACGCCGTTGGTCGTGGGCGCCGTCCCCGCGGCCGAGAGCGATGGCGAGCGCCCCTCGGCCGGCGGTGGCGGCGGTGGCGGTGGCGGTGGATCCACCACGGCGACGGCGTCGCGGCTGATCGCCGCACGGTCACCCGCTTCCGGATAGTCGGCGCGAACGGCGATGTCGTACGCCCCCGCGGCCGGGAAGACCATGCTCACGCTCGGCCCGGCGGCATCGTCGAAGACGTTGTCGCCGTTGGTGTCCCACGTGACCGAGGGCGTGCCGCCGGCGGGGCCGGGCGCGGCGGTGAACGTGACCGGGGAACCGGCGAGCGGCGGCGCCGGCGAGGTGGTGAAGGCGATCGCCGGCACGTGGCTCGTCACCCACGCGTTCATCGCGGGATCGCCGAGACGGGCGTACACGCCCGAGATGCCGGATTTCGCGCAGGGAGACGATCCCCAGGAGGTGACGCCGACGAGCGTGAAGACGCCGTGGCGGGCAATCAGCAGCGGCCCGCCCGAGTCGCCGGAGCAGGTATCGATCCCGAGGCGGCCGGCGCACACCATCGTCGTCGCATCGAAGCGCGATCCCCAATCGCTCTGCGCCCCGCAATCGGCGTCGCCGATCATCGGGACCTCGGCCTGCCGCAGCTCGTCGTTGGATTGCGAACCGCTCGGCCGCGTGTAGCCCCAGCCCAGGATCGTGGCCGCGGTCCCCGCCTGCCAGAACGCCGCCTCCGCCGGATCGCTGCGGATCATCGGCGTCGGCTCCGCCGGCACCGCCCCGGCGAGATGCACGAGCGCGAGGTCGAAGTCCGGCACCCCGCCGGACGGGTCGCTGAAGCTCGGGTGACGCACGACCGCGTCGACCGGGGCCTCGATGCCGCCTTCGTTGCGGCTGACGCTGCCGACGCGGACCGGCGCGAACGCCGTTGCCGGAGCCACGCCGCCGCCGGCCGCCACGCAGTGCCCGGCGGTCAGCACCCAGCGCGCGCTGACGAGCGTCCCCCCGCAGTTACGCGTCGAGCCGCCCTGCTTGACCCGCACCGAGGTCTGGGCCGGCCAGTCGCCGGGCGCGGCGGCGAACCCGCCGATGATGCGCGGCTGGGGCGCCGCGGCCCCAGCGGACGGGGCCGTCGCGAGCAGCGCCACGAACACGACGAGAAGGCGCGGCGTCACCGAACCGCTCAGCGTGTTCCGAGGACCTGCAGCGACCGCATCTCCCCGCGGATGCGGGTGGCGAAGTAGCCGGTGAACAGGGTGTAGGAGTGCACGACGCCCCGGCGCTGGGCGATCTGCGCCCGCACGTCAGCGGGCAGCGCGACGTCGAAGCGATAGCGGCCGTCGGCGATCCGCGCGGTGTACTCGACCGTCCGCGTCGGCGCTCCCGCGGGCTCGAACAGCAGTTGCAGGCGCACAACGCCGCGCGCCCGCCGGCTGATCTCGCCGGCGGCGAGGAGCCGGCCGTTGACGATGCGCGGGCGCCCCGCCTCGAGAGCGGCCGGGCGGGAGGCGGCGCGCAGGCGCACCTCCTGAGGCTGGGTGTCGGCGTCGCCGGCGTAGGTCAGGGTCAGGATGCCCGTGCCGAGGTTCGCCTGGGCCGCCGGAACGACGCGGTCGATGCGCACGCGCCGGTTGCCGGCATCGATCGTCGTGCCGAAGCGCGCCGTCTGCCCGGCCGCCTGGAACGCGGCCCGGACCTCGCCCGAGGCGCGGCCCGTGATCGGAGCGAACACGCTCAGGCGGCGCGTGCTGCGCGACACGCCGGCGCGGAGGATCTCCAGCTTGGCGGCGAAGGGCGGAGGCGGCGGCGGTGGTGGCGGTGGTGGCGGCGGCGGCGCGGCCACCGCGACCGGGTCGCGTGCGATCGCCGAACGGTCGCCCGCCTCGGGGTAGTCCGCGCTGACGGCGATGTTGTAGGCGCCGGCGGCCGGGAAGGTCATGGTCACGCTCGGCCCAGCGGCGTTGTCGAAGGTGCCGTCGCCATCGGTGTCCCACACGACCGAGGGGGTCCCGCCGGCCGGCCCGGGCGTGGCGGTGAAGGTCACCGGCGCGCCCGCGATCGGCGCGGCGGGGGCGGTGCTGAACGCCATCGTCGGGACGCGCTCCCGCACCCAGGCGTCGAGGGTCGGATCGCCGAGGCTCGTGTAGACGCCGGGGATGCTCTGCACGCCGCAGGGCTCGTTGCCCCAGGACGTGATGCCGAGCAGCGCGAATCCGCCGAGCCGCGGGACGAGCAGCGGCCCGCCCGAGTCGCCCGAGCAGGTGTCGGTCGTCGTGCCGCCCGCGCAGACCATCGTCGCGGGGTCGAAGGTCGCGCCCCAGTTGGGCTCCGGCCCCGCGCAGGTCTCGTCGGCGACGATCGGCACCTGCCCTTCGAGCAGTTGCGTCTCGGAGTGCGCCGGCGGGCTGGTCTGGTTGACGCCGCCCCAGCCCAGGACGGTGGCCGGCGTCCCGGGGAGCCACAGCTGCGTTTCGGCGGGGCTGCTGCCGACCAGCCGCACGGGTTCCTGCGGCGGCGTCTGAACGAGGTGCAGCAGCGCGATGTCGTAGTTCGGCGCGCTGCCGCCGGTGAAGCCCGGGTGCCGGATGACGGTGTCCACCGTCGCCGTGACCCCGCCGCTGATGCGGCTCGTGCTGCCGATGCGCAGCGTGAAGGCGCCCGGCGACACGACGGCCCCGTTGCGCGTGACGCAGTGGCCGGCCGTGGCGACCCAGCGAGCGCTGATCAGCGTCCCGCCGCAGCTCGTCGTCGTGCCGGAGACGAGGTGGCGTACCGAGACCTGCGCCGGCCACGCCTGGCTGGGCAGATGTCCGTTGATGATCCGCGGCTGCGGCCCGGTCGCCGTCGCCATCTGCGCGGGCAGCAGGAGCGCTGCCAGAGCGACGAGGATGATGCGCAGCAGCGGCACGAGGTGCTGATTATGCGTTTCCGTGGCCGTTTGCGCGAATCGCGGCGCTCATCGCGGCTCGTGGCCGCCGATCCCGGCGCCCGGCCGCTCGTACCAGCGCCATGCCGCGTTCTCCTTGCGCAGCGTGAGGTCCGGACCGGGCTGCGGGATCCGCCGATCGCGGTCGCGGCGGTCGAGGATGTAGTCGCGCGCCACCTGCGCCGTCGCCGGGACGAGATAGCTGCCACGGGGCGGCAGGCCGTCCTGGGCGTCGGCGATCGCGCGCGGGTCGAGCTTCAGCCACAGCGCCAGGAGCGGGATCGGCCGCCGGTTCGCGACGGCGATCGGGCGGCTCAGCTGCTCTCCCGCGACGAGGTCGCCGAGCTTGCCCTGGATCGTCTCCTGCGTGGCCAGCGCGTTGCCGAGCCGGTCGATCCGCCGGGCCTGGCTGGGGACGTACAGCGCCAGCGCGATGATCGCGACGAGCCCGAACCGCGCCCACCACGTCCGCTTGCGCCCGGGCAGCAGGTCCAGCCAGCCGAAGGCGCCGGCGCCCGCGAAGATCGCCAGCAGCGTCCCGACCAGCAGCAGGTAGCGCGTGATGATCGGCAGCCCGGCCGCCGCCAGCACGCAGAACGCTGCGAGCGCGACGAGCGCCGCGCCGGCCGCGAGGCGCACGCGCCGGTCACGCCGCCAGGCGAGCGCGAGCAGGCCGCCTCCCGCCGCGGCGAGCAGCACCGGCTCGCGCAGGATCTCGCCGAGCCGCCGCGGCACGGTTTCCGGCACGTGCTCGAGGCCCGTGATTCGGCCGAGCAGCGCGGCATTGTCGCGCGTGCCGGTCAGGGAATGCAGTGCGTCGCCCGTCAGCAGCAGGTCGTGCAGGGCCCACAGCAGGGGTCCGGCCGCGGCCATCGCGACGAGCGGCGCCGCGTCGAGCGCGGCCGCCGAGCGCTTCGGCCCGCCCCCCCGGATCGCCGTGCTCAACCCCGGCCACAGCAGCCACAGCAGGTACGCCGCGCTGAACAGCCAGGCCTCCGGGCGGATCAGCCCGGCGAGCGCGAGGAGCGCGAGGACCGGTACGCCGCTCCGCGGGCGGCGCGTCTCCACGAGCAGGGCGCCGAGCACGAGCACGAGGAACGGGATGTCGACGTAGGCGCGGGCCCCGAAGTCGAGCACCGGCACGCGGGTGAGGACGATGGCGGCCGCGAGCACCCCGGCGGCGGCGTTGAACCAGGCGCGGCCGAGCGCGAAGACGACCCAGCCCAGCAACGCGAGCGAGACGTAGGCGAAGCCGATCACGGCCGTCGCCGCGAGCTCGCCGTGCAGCCCGTCGACCTCGATCGAGCTGAGCGGCGAGAGCAGCGTGGCGGCGAGGTCGGCCAGCGGATGGGGCGTCGGCGCGATCGCCGCCTCGAGGTCGGGCATCTCGCCGTGCGCGAGCTGGCGGCCCCACACGAGCGTGTAGAGCGTGTCGTAGTTCACGAGCCCGGGACCGGCCAGCAGCCGCAGCGCGACGGCGCCGACGAGCACCCCGGCCACGAAGCGGATCCGGGCCATCGCGCGAGACGCTATCCGGTGGTTGCGTCGCGTCTGATTTCGCCCCGCCCGCCCGTGACCCGCCCGCCTTCGAAGCTATCCTCGGGCGAGTGCCCGAGGCCCCCTCGCTCTACCGCCGCCATCGGCCGCGCACGTTCGCCGATGTCGTCGGTCAGGACCACGTCGTGCGCACCCTGCGCAACGCCGTCACGCAGGACAAGGTCCATCACGCGTACCTGTTCGTCGGCTCGCGCGGGACCGGAAAGACCTCGATGGCGAAGATCCTCGCGGCCTGCCTGAACTGCGAGCATGGGCCGACCGTCGAGCCATGCGGGCGCTGTGACTCGTGCGTCTCGATCGCGTCGGCGAGCTCGCTGGACGTCATCGAGATGGACGCCGCGTCGAACAACTCGGTCGACGACATCCGCGACCTGCGCGAGAGCGTCGTCTACGCGCCGGTGTCGGGCCGCCACAAGGTCTACATCCTCGACGAGGCGCACATGCTCTCCACCCAGGCGTGGAACGCGTTTCTCAAGACCCTGGAGGAGCCGCCGCCGAACACCGTGTTCGTTCTCGCCACGACCGAGGCGGCCAAGGTGCTGCCGACGGTCGTCGACCGTTGCCATCGCTTCGATTTCGCGCGCCCGACCGTCGAGCAGCTCGCCGCCGTCGTCAAGCGCGTCGCCGACGCCGAGCAGATCGCGATCGCGCCCGACGCGATCGTGTTGCTGGCGCGCCACGCGACCGGCTCGTTCCGCGACGCGCTGGGCACGCTCGAGCAGCTCGTCACGTACGCGGGCACCGATCCCGGCGAGGCGACGGGCGGCTCCCTGCGCATCGCGACCGAGGACGTCCTCGCCGTGCTCGGCGTCGCCGATGCCGAACTCCTCTTCGCGGCGTTCGACGCGATCGCCGCCGGCGACTCGCGCGCGGCGCTGCTGGCGGCGGCGCGCCTCACGCAGTCCGGCCGCGACGCGCTCGGGTTCGTCCGCGACCTCGAGGCGCACGCGCGCGATCTGATGATCGTCCAGACGCTCGGCGAGGTGCCGGCCGAGCTGCGGATCACGCCCGACCGCGACGGCCGCCTGGAGGAGCAGGCCTCGCGGATCGGCACCGGCGCCGTGGCGCGGCTGCTGGACCTGCTGGCGGCGGCCATGGACGCCACGAAGAACGGCTCGGACGCGCGAACCCAGCTCGAGCTCGCGCTCGTGAAGGCCGCCGCTCCGGCGATCGACCCGTCCACGCAGGCGCTGCTGCAGCGCATCGAGCGGTTGGAGGCGGCGCTGCGCGGCGCGGTCGCCGCCCCCGATGCGAGCCACGCGGCGGCGGCTGCGGCTGCGGCGAGCGTTCCGGCGGCGGTCGCGCCGCCCGCTCCTGCCGCCGCGGCTCCCGCTGCTCTGCGGCCGCGGCTCCCGCTTCGGAGGCGGCGGCCCCGGCCCCCGCGCCATCACCCGAGGCGCCGGCGCCGCAGCCGGATGGGCCGCCCGCCGGGGCCGTCGCGGTCGTCGCGCCGGTCGCGCTCGAGCTCGAGAGCCTGCGTGCCGTGTGGCCGGCGGTCCTCGAGGAGCTCAAGACCTCCGGCAACACGCTGTGTGCGCACCGGCTCGCCGACGCTCGGCCGGTCGCCGTCGACGGCGCCCAGGTGACCGTCGCCTTCGCCGCGGACGCCGACGGCGTGGACTACAACATGCGCAAGGCCGACAGCGACGAGGACCGCGCCTGCGTCGCCGAGGCGATCCGCACGCTCACCGGCGGCGCCAGGCCGCAGATCGCCTACGTGCTCGGCGAGCCGGCCGCCGCCGTCAGCGAACCGCCGCCCGCGCCGACCGACAGCGAGTGGGTCGAGCGCTTCGTGGCAGAGTTCGACGCCGAGGAGATCCATCCAGAGAGCGAGGCCGGCCCCTGATGCCCAAGCAGCCGAACATGAACCAGATGCTCCAGCAGGTCCAGAAGATGCAGGCGGACATGATGAAGGCCCAGGAGGCCCTTGCCAGCGAGACGATCGAGGCATCGGCGGGCGGCGGGATGGTGACCGTCACGATCACGGGCGACCTGCAGGTCAAGGACATCGTCATCGCGCCCGACGCGATCGATCCCGAGGATCCCGAGCTGCTGCAGGACATGGTCCTCGCCGCCGTCAACGAGGCGATCCGCCAGGCCCAGGAGCTCGCGGCCACGCGGATGGGCGGCCTGACCGGCGGGATGGATCTCGGCGCGCTCGGCGGCCTGGGCCTGTAGGCCTCGAGCCGACCGCGCTTGTACGCCCCACCGATCCACCGGCTGATCACGGAGCTCGGCAAGCTGCCGGGGGTCGGCGCGCGCACGGCGCAGCGTCTGGCGCTGCACATCCTGCGCGCCTCGCCGCAGGACGCCGCGGCGCTCGCGGAGTCGATCCGCGAGGTGAAGGAGCGCATCACGCTCTGTGAGGTCTGCTTCAACTTCGCCGACGGCCCGCGCTGCCGGATCTGCGCCGACGAGCGCCGCGACGCCGGCGTGATCTGCGTCGTCGAGGAGGCCGGCGACGTCATCCCCGTGGAGCGCACGCACGAGTTCTCGGGCCGCTACCACGTGCTCGGCGGCGCGCTGTCGCCGATCGACGGCGTCGATCCCGACGACCTCAAGATCGCCGAGCTGTACCGGCGCGTGAGCGACCCCGAGCAGCCGATCCGCGAGGTCGTCCTGGCCACGAACTCGACGACGACCGGGGAGGCGACCGCGCTGCATATCGCCGACACGCTGCGCGAGCGCGCGCCGGATGTCGTCGTCACGCGCCTGGCCAGCGGACTGCCCGTCGGCGGCGACCTCGAGTACGCCGACGAGGTCACGCTGGGCAAGGCGTTCGCCGGGCGCCGGCGCCTGTAGCTCGCGCCGTTGGGGCCCGGCGCGCGGGTTGGCGCGGGCTACCGGGCGCGGACCGGCTCGCGCGCGTCACGCGTGAACCGGCGCAGCGCGGCGATCCGCTCGAGCGCGTCGCGGACGCGACCTCTCGAGACGGCGCCGGAGCGCACGGCGGCGACGACAGCGCGGAAGGCCTGGTCCTGCTGCGCCCGCCCGCCCGGGATGACGAGCATGTCGACGCCGGCGTTCAGGGCCTTGACCGCCGCCTCGCCCACCGTGCCGCCCGCCGTCGCGGTGGTCGCGACGAGGTCGGCGGAGAGGATCGCGCCGTCGAAGTCCAGGCGGTCGCGCAGCTCCTTGACGACCGCCGGCAGCAGCGTCGCCGGCGTGACGCCGTCGAAGGCGACGTAGATCGCGTTGGACATCTGCATGGCCGGCGCGCGGACGTCACCTCCGGCCACGGCCTCGAATGGCGTGAGGTCGCCCTTGCGCAGGGCGTCGAGCGAGAGCCCGACCGGCGCCGGGCCGGCGCTGGGGTCCTGCGAGGCGGCGCCGGTTCCCGGGAACGGGCCGACGGCCGCCGCGACGCCGACGTCGTTGTACGCGCGGACCGTGGCCCTGACCGCGCTTGCGACCTTCGCGGGCGAGTCGCCGAACGCGCGGCCCTGTCCCGGCCCGCCGGCGACCGCGACGTCCGCGTTCGGCGCGAGGTTCACGCCCACGCCGAGCGCCTTGAGCTGCTCGGCGGTCGTCTTGGCGCTGCTGGCGATCGCCTCGCGGCTGCCCTCGCCGACGTCGACCTGGCCGTCGGGAGCGAGGTTGCCGAAGGCGTTGAAGTTGCCGCCCTCCTGCTGCGCGGCGACGAGCGGCGCGGGGTGGCCGGCGGCGCGCGCCACCTCCTGGATCTTCGCGGTCAGACCGGAGAGCTGCTGGGGTTGCTCGTAGTTGCTCTCCGTCAGCAGCAGCCCGCCGTACGGAACCGCGGCGAGCCGCTCGAGAAACGGCGTGTCGCGCAGCGTGCCGCGAAAGCCGATGAGGAACAGGCCGGCGGCGGCGGCGGCCGGTGAGCGGCCGATCTCGTCCTCGCTCGGAGGCGCCGGGTCCGTGCCGGTGCGCCCCGATCCGGCGGCACGGAGCTCCGACGCGTCGAGCGGGGCGCCGCTGGCGCCGCCGCCGTCGTCGCTGAAGCGCGAGCCGGCCTCGGTGACGGGCTCGTCGTCGCCTCCGCGCAGGAAGATCGCGTAGATCGCACCGCCCAGGACGAGCACGACGGCGACGGCCAGCGCGGCGAGACGCGCCTGTGGCGAAAGCCTGCTCATCCGCGCCAGCCGGTGAGCCCCGCGCTACCCTCGGGATCGCTCATGTCCGGGACGGTCGTCATGAAATTCGGGGGGACCTCGGTCGCCGATGCCGAGCGGATCAAGCGCGCCGCCGAGCGCATCGTCGCCAAGCGCGAGGCGGGCAATCGCGTCGTCGCCGTGCTCAGCGCCCGCGGCAAGACGACCGACGCGCTCATCGCGGACGCGCAGGAGATCTCCGCGCACCCGGACCCGCGGGAGATGGACATGCTGCTGTCGACGGGCGAGCGCCAGTCGTGCGCGTTGTGCGCGATGGCCATCAACGACCTCGGGCACCGGGCCATTTCCCTGACCGGTTCACAAGCGGGGATCGTCACGGACACGTCACACACGAAGGCGCGCATCCTAGACGTGCGCGCCGATCGGATCCGCCAGGGTCTCGACGAGGACGCGATCGTGCTCGTCGCCGGCTTCCAGGGCGTGTCCACCGCGAAGGACGTCACGACGCTGGGCCGCGGCGGCTCGGACACCACCGCGGTGGCGCTCGCGGCGGCGATCGGCGCCGACATCTGCGAGATCTACACGGACGTCGCGGGCGTCTTCAGCGCCGACCCGCGGATCGTCCCGGACGCGCGCAAGCTGCCGGTCGTGTCCTTCGAGGAGATGCTCGAGATGTCGGCCTCCGGCGCCGGGGTCCTGCAGCTGCGCTCCGTCGAGTACGCCCGCAACCACGGGGTTCGAATCCACTGCCGATCGAGCTTCACCGACGAGCCGGGTACCGTTGTGGTCGGAGAGGAGGAGACCGTGGAACAGCCGCTCATCACCGCCGTCACGCATTCGACCGAGGAAGCTCGCGTCACGATCAAGGGCGTCCCCGACACGCCCGGCATCGCCGGCCGGATCGCCACGGCGCTGGCCGTCGCGCACGTGAACATCGACATGATCATCCAGAACGAGCCCGTCTCCGCGGGCGCCGCCGCGGACATGTCCTTCACCGTGCCGCGCGCCGATCTGGCCGACGCCCACCTCGCGCTGGCGCCGCTCGCCGAGGAGCTGCGCCTGCAGATCCAGAGCGACGAGTCGATGGGCAAGGTCTCGGTCATCGGCGCCGGCATGAAGTCCCATCCCGGTGTCGCGGCGAAGGTCTTCACCGTGTTGGGCGCCGAGGGCGTGAACATCGAGATGATCTCGACGTCGCCGATCAAGATCTCCTGCGTCATCGCCGGCGAGGCCGTGCCCGGCGCCGTGCGCGCCCTGCACGCCGCCTTCGAGCTGTCGGGCGAGGGGACGATCCGCGCCGAGCGGCCGTTCGGGGAGTTCGTGTGAGCGCTTCCTCTGCGCCGGGCGGTCTGCGCGTCGCCGTCGTCGGCGCCACCGGCGCGGTCGGCACCGTGATGCTGCGGCTGCTGCGCTCGCGCGGCTTTCCGGCCTCCGAGATCGTGCCGTTCGCGTCGGAGCGGTCGGTCGGCCGCTCGCTCGACGGCGGCCTGGTGGTTGCACCGCTCGACGACGACACGATCCAGGGCTTCGACGTGGCGCTGTTCTCGGCGGGTGCGACGCGCTCGCGCGAGTGGGCGCAGCGGTTCGTCGACGCCGGCGCGGTCGTCGTCGACAACTCGAGCGCGTTCCGGATGGTCGACGAGGTGCCGCTGGTCGTCTCCGAGGTCAACCCGGAGGCGCTGGACGCGCACGGCGGGATCGTCGCCAACCCGAACTGCACGACGATGGTCGCGATGCTGCCCCTGAAGGCGCTGCACGACGAGTTCGGCCTCGTCGAGATGGTGGCGACCAGCTACCAGGCCGCCGGCGGCGCGGGGCAGAGGGGCATCGACGAGCTGGCGTCGCAGATCGCGCCGCTGGCCTCCGACGTCGCGCAGCTGTGCGACGACGGCGCTGCCGCGGCCGGCAAGGTGCCGCACTCCGTGCATGCCGCGACGCTGGCGTTCAACGTCGTGCCGCTGCTGGGCACGCTCGGCGACGACGACCACACCGACGAGGAGCGCAAGCTGCGCGACGAGTCGCGCAAGATCCTGGGTCTACCGCGGCTGGCGGTCTCGCCGACGTGCGTGCGCGTGCCGGTGATGGTCGGCCACGGCGTCGCGGTGCGCGCGGTGTTCGCCCGCGAGGTCGCGGTCGAGCGTGCGCTGGAGGTTCTGCGCGCATTCCCGAACCTCGTCGTCGACGACGTCCCGACGCCGCTGCAGTACGCCGGCCGCGACGAGGTCGCCGTCGGCCGCGTGCGCCGCGACCTCGCCAATCCGCGCGCGCTGAACTTCTTCGTCGTCGGCGACAATCTGCTCAAGGGCGCCGCCCTGAACACGGTCCAGCTCGCCGAGGTCCTGCTCGAGCGCGGCCTCGTGGGCGCGCGCGCCTCTGCCGCATAGCACACGCGCTTCGCCACGCGGGTCCCGCGAACGTGTGACGGCACGGCTGCGACCGGCGGCCGCGAACCACCGGCGAGCGATCCTGCGTTCGTGGCGCACGATCGACTGACACCTGGACAACCTCACGGCGGCCGAGTGTCACTGCTTCATGCATGCGATGAAGCGCTGACAGGCCGGCGGCTCGGTGAGCCTGGGGTGTCACTCGATCATGTCGATCGGCTCGTCGGAGTGGTGGCGACCCGGCAGGACTCCGTCGTGACGTGGGATCAGCTTCGACATCTGGGCCTCGGGCCCGGAGCGATCGAGCATCGCGTCAAACGCGGGCTGCTGCACCGGCTGCACCCCGGCGTGTTCTGCTGGGGGACGCTCATCGAGTCGCCTTGGGTGCGGGCCCGCGCCGCGCTCTACGCGTGTGGGCGCGGCGCGATCGTGACGCATGATGCTGCCTGCGGCCTCATCGACATCCGCACCCACCCGCGAGGCGCGATCGACATCACCGTGATCGGCCGGAGGGTACGCCGAACCGGCATTCGCGCCCACAACGTCGCGAAGATCGCTCGAGGAGACGTGCGGCAGATCCGCGGGATCCCGGTGAGCTCGCCGGCGCGTGCCCTGTTGGAGATCGCGCCGGGCCTCACGATGCGTGAGCTCGCCGACGCCGTCGAGCAGGCGCAGGTCAAGCGTCTCGTGACGAAGCGCGACATCGAGCGGACGATCCAGCGCGCAGGGCCGCGCGCCGGCGTCGTGGCGCTGCGCGGGTTGCTCGAGGAGCCGGCGTTCACGCGGTCATGGGCCGAGCGGCGCGTCGTCGCGCTGCTGCGGGCGGCGAGGCTGCCGCGGCCCCAGTTCAACGCGCATGCCGCGGGCTTCGAGGTCGACGCGCTCTGGCGCCGCGAACGCGTCGTGCTCGAGTTCGACTCCTACGGCTTCCATGCGACGAGGGGCGCCTTCCAGCGCGACCGCCGCAGGACCGCCGCGCTCCAGCGGGAGCGCTACGTCGTGCTGAGGACGACGTGGACCGAGCTCACGACGCAGTCGCACGCGCTCGTCGCGCGCACGGCGGAGGCGCTGGCCTGGTCGGACGCGACCCGGCGCGATCAGCGCGTGTAGCCCGCACCGCGGGCCAGCTCGCGCCGGCCCTTGACGCCGAGCTTGCGAAAGACGCTGCTGGCGTGGGTGCGGACGGTCTCGACGCTGACCGAGAGGGCGATCGCGATCTCGGCGTTGGAGTGACCGAGCTGGAGCTGGTCGAGCACCTCGGCCTCGCGCGGCGTCAGGACGTCGGGCAGCAGCGGGCCACCGGTGGTTCCCGGCGTGGCGTGGGGCAGCACGTGCAGCCCGCGTGACGCGAGGTGAATCGTGTTCAGGACGTCGCGGCCCTCGACGCGCTTGCCCAGGCAGGCGGTCGCGCCGAGCGCGAGCAGCTGGGCGCACTCGCCGGGGGTCGGGTGGTTGGCGAGCACGACGAGCCGCGTCTGCGGGTTGGCCGCGTTCAGCCGCCGGATCTCGGTCGGGGAGCGCAGCGTGCCGAAGTTCACGAGCGCGACGCGCGGCGCGTGCCGGGCGATCGCCGCCGGGAGGTCGGCCAGCGCGACATCGTGGGCCACCACCCGCAGGCTGGGGTCCTCGCCGATGAGGCTTCGCAGCCCGGCGCCGACGAGATCCTCGAACCGTGCGAGCAGCACCGTGACAGGGCCGCGCTCGTCCATACGGCCTCCCTATCGGCAGATCGCGGCGGGAGGGTGAGACGCCTCCCCCGAATATCACCCCCGGCGGGGGAAGAGCCCGGGCCGGCGATCGGCCACCATGCATCCACGCCACACAGACTTCCACGGGACGGAAGAGGGGTACGACGGAGAAGGGGTCCTGAGGGGGGCCCCTTTTCTGCGTCTGCGATCAGTCGGCGTCCGGCTCCGGCGGCGGTTCGATGCTCGCGCGAAGCCGCTCCCGCGCCGCGTCGATGCGCGCGCCGGGCTCGGCGGGTGCTGCGGGCGCTTCGGCGCCGGCGGGCGCGCTGGGCTCGGCAGCCGGCTCGTGCTCGGGCTCAGCGGGCGGGTCGGCGTCTGGCTCAGCCGCCGGCTCGCGCTCGGGCGGCGGGTCGGGTTCCGGCGCCGGGTCCGCCCCCGTCTGCGCCGCCGCCGCGATCGCGGTCTCCTCGCCGGAGCCCAGCCCCGGCACCGTCGCCGGCGGCGCCCCTCGCCCCGCCCCGCGCAGGCGCCGGCGCAGCGCGTCGAGGATCCGTCCCAGCGCCGAGCTCCCGCTACCCGCCGGCGGCGGCGACATCGCCCACCTGGCCGACGACCGACGTCGTCCAGTCGATCACCGACGTCGGCTTGACGACATGGCGCTGCAGCCCGAGCTCGCCCGGCTTGAGCCCGAGCGCGAGCCCGACGAGCTGTGGCAGGTGCAGCACCGGCATCCCGAGGTCGCGTCCCACGACGCGTTCGGCGAGCGGCTGCTGCAGGTCCAGGTTCAGGTGACACAGCGGACACGGCGTGACGAGGCAGTCGGCGCCCGCGTCGGCGGCATCGCCGAGATGGCGCCCCGCCTGCTTCAACGACGCTTCCTTGTTCATCGTGATGATCGGAAAGCCGCAGCACTTGTGCGAGCCGGCGTAGTCGGTGACCGTGCCGCCCAGCGCCTCGATGACCTGCCCGAGGTAGGTCTCGCGCGGGTGGTTGTCGTCGATCCCCAGCCGGCCCGCGGGACGCACGATGTAGCAGCCGTAGAACGGCCCGACCCGCAGGTCGGTCAGCGGCCGCACGACCCGCGCACGGAGATCCTCCAACCCGATCTCCTCCACGAGCAGCCAGAGGAAGTTCTTGTTCGTCAGGCCCTTCTCGTACACGAGGCCCTCGCCCGCGAGCGTCTCGTTGATCTGCGCGCGGTACTCCGCGCTCGCGTCCAGGCGCTCCTGGCACTCCGACTGCGCGCCCTGGCAGGTCGAGCAGATGTTCATCATCAGCGCCGTGCCCTCGGCCTGCTGCGCCAGAGCGAACGTGCGCGCGTTCAGCGTGTCGGCGAGCTCCGGGTTGTGCTCGGCGATGACGCCGGCGCCGCAGCACGACGCGCGGTCCAGCGCGACGAGCTCGAGATCCAGCAGCGGCGCGACCCTCGCCATCGAGCCGTGCAGCTCGGGGGTGAAGCCGCGCGAGACGCAGCCGGGCCAGTAGGCGACCTTCATGTCAGGTCCTCGTCGCGTCCGGAGATGTAGATGTTGAACTCCCGGCGCTCGTCGCGGCCCTCGACCTCGTCGTAGATCGCCTTGACGGCCTTGCGGTCCGAAGCCGCCAGCTTGTGTGGCTTGAGCACCGCGGCCGGCGTCACCTTGCGGCGCAGCAGCGCCTTGGCGATTGCCGGCAGCGAGCTCGCCAGCTCGGCCGCGGCGGCCGGCTTGAACTTCGCCAGCGGTGAATCGCCCCCGTAGGAGCGCGGCAGCAGCTCGGCCTCGTTGAGCAGCCCGTACTGCTTGACCAAGGAGACGAACGCCGCCTCGTGGCGCTCGCCGTTGTTGCGATCCTCGATGTCGAAGTCGTTGCCGGCGCGGCGGCGCAGGCGCATGATCTGGCTCATCGGCGCGACGCCCTTGGGGCAGGCGTCGATGCACTGAAAGCAGTGGGTGCAGTCGTAGATGCCGTGCGGATCCTCGGCGAGGTCCTCCAGTCGTTCGCGGTGCTGGTCGTCGCGCGGGTCGCCGACGAAGCGGTAGGCCTTGGCCAGCGCCGCCGGGCCGATGAACTCCGGGTCGACCTCCATCGAGAGGCAGTCCGAGACGCATGCGCCGCACTGGATGCAGGCCATCGACTGCGTGACGTCGACCATGTTCTCGCGCGGCACGATGTACTCGCGCTCGGGGACGGGCTGCTTGGGGATCAGCCACGGCGTGACGCGGCGGATCTTCTTCCAGTGCACGGCCTCCATGTCGACGATGAGGTCCTTGATGACGGGCATGTTGCCCATCGGCTCGACCTCGATGACGCCATCCTTGGACTGCTTCTCCGCGCGGCCGAGATGCTTGTGGCAGGCCAGGTCGGGTTGGCCGTTGATGCGCACGCCGCACGAGCCGCAGATCGCCGCGCGGCACGAGCAGCGGATGGCGATCGAGCCGTCGTGGCGGTTCTTGGCCTGCAGGATGCCCTCGAGCACGGAGCGGTGCGGCTCGAGCTCGACGGTGTGCTCCTCCCAGTAGGCGGCCTCGCCCGAGTCGGGGTCGTAGCGGCGCAGTCTCAGCGTGTATTCAGGCATGGGGGGTCCTCACGACTAGTACTTCCTCACTTCGGGCTGCCACTTCGTGATCGTCACCTCGGAGTAGGAGATCTTCGGCTCGCCGTCGTCGCCGCGTGTGACGTTGATGTGCTTGAGCCACTCGTCGTCGTTGCGCTCCGGATGATCCAGGCGGAACTGCGCCCCGCGCGACTCCTTGCGCTCGATGGCGGACACGATCGTCGCCTCGGCGCAGTCGAGCATGTAGCCGACCTCCATCGCCGCCAGGACGTCCTGGTTGAAGACGCGGCCGTGGTCGTCGACGTAGGCGTCGGCGGCCTCCTCCTTGAGCCGGTGGACGATCTCGTGAGCCTTCGTCAGGCCCTCCTCGTCGCGGTAGACGGCGACGTGCTCGTTCATCATCGTGCCGAGCTCGTCCTTGATCTCCGAGACCCGGCGGCCGTCGCGCGGGCGCGCCATGATCGCCTCGATCGCGTCGGCGTCCTCGCGCAGGCGCGAGACCGGCGCCTTGGGCATCGCCATCTCGCGGCCACGCGCCGCGGCGTGCTCGCCGGAGCGGCGGCCGAAGATGAGCGTATCCAGCAGCGAGTTGGCCCCGAGCCTGTTGCCGCCGTGGACCGACACGCAGGCCACCTCGCCGGCGGCATACAGGCCCGGGATCGGCGTCTGGCCGTCCACGTCGGTCCTGACGCCGCCCATGATGTAGTGCTGGCCCGGCCGGATCATGATCGGCTCGCGGGTGATGTCCGTGCCCGCGAAGTCGCGCCCGATGTTCACGATCTCGCGCAGCGCCTCGAGCACGCGCTTGCGCGGCACGACCGTGATGTCGAGGTAGATGCCCTGGCCGTCGGGGCCCACGCCGCGGCCCTCGTTGATCTCGGTCTGCTCGGCGCGCGAGACGACGTCGCGCGAGGCGAGCTCCATCTTGTTGGGGGCGTAGTCCTCCATGAAGCGCCGGCCCTCGGAGTTGAGCAGGTGCGCGCCCTCGCCGCGCGCGCCCTCGGTGATCAAGAAGCCGTTCTCCGCGAGCGTCGTGGGGTGGTACTGGACCATCTCCATGTCCATGATCGGCGCGCCGACGCGGTAGGCCTGGGCGATCCCGTCACCGGTGCAGATGAGCGCGTTCGTCGTCGGCTTGTAGCACTGGCCGTTGCCGCCGTTGCAGAGGATCACGGACTTCGCGTCGAAGATCTCGATGGCGCCCGAGCGGATGTCGCGCGCGACGGCGCCCGTGCAGATCCCGTCGTCGTCGAGGATCAGCGACGTCGAGAACCACTCCTCATAGCGGTCGACGGTGGTGTGGTGGCGCATGAGCTGCTCGTAGAGGACGTGCAGGATCGCCTGGCCGGTGATGTCGGCGACGTAGGCGGTGCGCTTCTTGGAGGCGCCGCCGAAGGCGCGCAGGTCGAGCTCGCCCTTCTCGTTGCGATGGAACGTGACGCCGATGTGCTCGAGGTGCATCGCCTCGCCGGGCGCCTCGCTGCACATGATCTCGATCGCGTCCTGATCGCCGAGGAAATCCGAGCCCTTGACGGTGTCGTACGCGTGCTCGGTCCAGTCGTCGTCGATCGCGATCGCCGCGTTGATCCCGCCGGCCGCGGCGACCGAATGCGAGCGCACCGGATGGACCTTGCTCATGATCGCGACGCTGGCGCCTGTCTCCGCGGCGGCGAGGGCCGCGCGCTGACCGGCGAGGCCGGCCCCGATGATGAGGACATCGTGTGCGGGCAAGGACCGCGACTATATCCAGTGAGGATTTTCGGCATTCGCCCCGCGGGGGCGACCTGCGTGAGCCCCGTCAGGCGATGCGCTGCGGCAGCGCGGCGGTGAGCGCGCGCCGTACCTGGTCGAGCGTCACGACGCCGCGCAGGACGCCGTCGGCGTCGACCGCCATGAGCGCCCCGCGGGCGCGCAGCTGCTCGTCCCCGAGCAGCGCCTCCAGCGGGCTGTCGGACCGCACGCGCCATCCCGCCGCCTCGCCGCTCTCGGCGATCTCGCCGACGTCGAGGGCCGGGCGGCCGGCGGCGATCTCCTGGTCGACGCGCGCCTCGCGGACGACGCCGAGAAACCGCCCGTGCTCGTCGACGACCGGAAAGAAGTCCCAGCGGTAGCGCAGGAAGTACTCGTCCTGGGCCTGCGTGAGCGGCGTCCGGGCGGGCATCGTCACCGGTTGGGCGTCCATGATGTCGGCGACCGTGATGCCGTCGATGCGCTCGGTGAAGGCGGTCGAGACCACGGCCGCACGCGCCGACTGCGCGATGAACCAGCCGATCACGGCCAGCCACAGGCCGTTGAACAGATGGCCGCTGGCGGCGAGGAAGATGCCGACGCCGATGAGCAGGTAGGCGAAGCCCTCGCCGATCCGCCCCGCGACGCGCGTGGCGCGGTTGCGGTCGCCGGTGATCCGCCACACGAGCGCGCGCGCGATCCGGCCGCCGTCGAGCGGGAACGCCGGGATGAGGTTGAAGACGAGCAGCATGAGGTTGATCGAGGCCAGCGTGCCGAGCAGCGCGAGCGTCGGGGAGGCCTCCGCGTCGCCGGCCAGGCGCGCGACGTCGAGCGCCGAGCCGCTCTGCACGAGCGCGCTGATGCCGACGAAGATCACGACGAGGACGAGCGTCACGACCGGGCCCGCGACGGCGATCTTGAACTCGGCGCCGGGCGAGGTCGTGTCGCGCGCCATCTTCGCCACGCCGCCGAACAGCCAGAGGTCGATCCCGCTGATCTCGATGCCCTCGCGCCGCGCGACGAGGGCGTGCCCCAGCTCGTGCATGACCAGCGAGACGAAGAACAGGAACACCGCGATCACCGCGACGACGTACGCCTGCGTGACCGAGCCGCCGAGCACGTCGCGGAAGTAGTCCGACGCGAGGTAGATGAAGACGAAGAGGACGACGAACCAGCTCGGGCTCGCCCCGATCCGGATGCCGAAGACGCGCATGAGCTGAATCGACGAGCCGCCAACGAGCATCGGGGGATCTTGTCATGCAGGGCGCGCCCGTCCCGCCGGATCGCCGGGTGACGCGCGGCCGCGCGCGGCCCAGCCGGGCCGCGGCGCGGTCGCGGGCGGCTCAGCCGGGCTGTGGCGTGTGGCGCGCGACGATCGACTGCGCGTCGGCGCCCGCCGGCAGCGTGCCGTACTGCAGCCCGGCGTCGCCGGCCAGCCGCGAGGCGCAGAACGCGTCGGCGACCGCGGGCGGCGCGTAGCGCACGAGCAGCGAGCCCTGCAGCGCGAGCGCCATCCGCTCGACGACGCGGCGGGCGCGCAGCTCGATGGCCTCGGTGTCGGCGAACTCCTCGCGCAGCGCGACGGTGAACGCGTCCAGGCGCGGGTCGGCGCCGGCCGCTGCGTCGATCTCGTCGAGGAACGCCTGCAGGACGCCCTCCCCGCCGGCCCTACGGCTCAGCGCGCGCAGCACGTCGAGCGCCATGACGTTGCCCGAGCCCTCCCAGATCGAGGCGAGCGGCATCTCGCGGTAGAGGCGCGGCATGCCGGATTCCTCGACGTAGCCGTTGCCGCCGAGACACTCCAGCGCCTCGAACGCGTGGCCCGGACCGCGCTTGCAGATCCAGTACTTGCCGACGGCGGTGGCCAGGCGCTTGAACGCCGCCGCGCCCGGGTCGCCGGCGGCCGCCTCGTCGTAGGCGCGCGCGAGGCGCATCGCCAGCGCGGTGGCGGCCTCGGACTCGATGCACAGGTCGGCGAGCACGTTGGTCATGAGCGGCTGGTCGATGAGGCGCTTGCCGAACGCGCTGCGGTGGGCGGCGTGCCAGGTCGCGTTGGCGACGCCCCAGCGCATCCCCGCGGCGGTGCCGATGACGCAGTCCAGGCGCGTGTGGCCGACCATCTCGATGATCGTCTGGACGCCGCGGCCGGGCTCGCCGACGAGCCGCGCGCGGGCGCCGTGCAGCTCGATCTCGCTCGACGCGTTGGAGCGGTTGCCGAGCTTGTCCTTCAGGCGCTGGATGTGCAAGGCGTTGCGCGTCCCGTCGGGCAGGATGCGCGGCAGCGCGAAGCAGCTCGGGCGGGCGGGGACGGTGTCTGTCGTCTGCGCCAGGACGAGGAACAGGTCGGACATCGGCGCCGAGCAGAACCACTTGTGGCCGGTGAGCTCGTACTCCTCGCCCGGGCCGCCGGAGCCGCCTCCCGCCACCCGGGCGATCGTCGTGTTCGCACGCACGTCCGAGCCACCCTGCTTCTCGGTCATCGCCATGCCGCAGAGCGCGCTCGCCTTCCCGGCGCGCAGCTCGGGGTCGTACGTCGTCGCGGTCAGCCGCGGCTCCCACTCCGCCGCGATCTCCGGCTGCGCGCGCAGCGCCGGGACGGCGGCGAACGTCATCGTGATCGGGCACGCGAAGCCGCCCTCGGCCTGCGCGGCGGTGACGTACAGCGCCGTGCGGGCGGCGTGCGCGGCGGGCTGCGCCGACGTCCAGGGCAGCGAGTGCAGCTCGTGGCGCACGCCGAGCGCCATGAGGTCATGCCACGCGCGGTGAAACTCGACCTCGTCGATGCGGTGGCCGTAGCGGTCGAACGCCTTCAGCTTCGGCGGATGCTCGTTGGCCTCGAAGCCCCAGGCGATCGGAGCACCGCCCCACGCCGCGCCGACCTCCCGCGCGCGCTCGCGCGCCCAGCCGGCGCCCTCGCGCTCGAGCGCCTCGACGACCGGCAGGTTGTCGTCGAACAGGTTGCGCCCTGCCAGCGGCGGGACCTGGTTGGCGACCTCGTGGGTGTGGAAGGCGGCGGTGGGCTCGCGCAGCTCATGGGCCATGCGCCGAAGTCAAGCACCCGCCGCTGTCCGTCAACGCAGTGGGCTGGACAGGCTCGTGCCCGCGACAACGCGCCCACACCTCGTAGGGGCCTTGAGCCACCGCCCGGCCGGCGCGCCCGACGGCGGCTCGTCCCTACCGGCCGGTCTCCAGCACCGCCAGCGCCGCGGCGAACGTCGCGCTCGGACGCATGACCGCCTCGACGCGCGCGGCGTCGGGCCGGTAGTAGCCGCCGATGTCGACCGGCGCGCCCTGCACGGCGGCGAGCTCGGCGACGATCGCGTCCTCGTCCGCGCCGAGCCGCTCGGCGACGGCCGCGAAGCGCGCCGCGAGCGCGGCGTCCTCGCCCTGGCCCGCGAGCTCCTGCGCCCAGTACAGCGCGAGGTAGAAGTGGCTGCCGCGGTTGTCGAGCTCGCCGCACCGGCGCGACGGCGAGCGGCCGTTCTCGAGCACGCTGCCGGTCGCCCGGTCCAGCGCCTCGCCGAGCAGCCCGGCGCGCGGATTGCCGCTCTTCTCGGCGAGCAGCTGCAGCGACACCGCCAGCGCGAGGAACTCGCCGAGCGAGTCCCAGCGCAGGTGGTTCTCCGCGAGCAGCTGCTGGACGTGCTTGGGCGCCGACCCGCCGGCGCCCGTCTCGAAGAGGCCGCCGCCGTTCATGAGCGGCACGATCGAGAGCATCTTCGCGCTCGTCCCGAGCTCGAGGATCGGGAAGAGGTCGGTGAGGTAGTCGCGCAGGACGTTGCCGGTGACGGAGATCGTGTCCAGGCCCGCGCGAGCGCGCTCGAGGGTGAAGCGCGTCGCCTCCGCGACCGGCAGGATCTCGATGTGCAGATCGCCCGCCCCGAGCGCCTCCAGCGCCGGGCGGACCTTCTTGAGCAGCTCGGCGTCGTGCGCCCGCGTCTCGTCGAGCCAGAAGACCGCGGGAGCGCCGGTCGCGCGGGCGCGGTCGACCGCGAGCTGCACCCAGTTCTGGATCGCCGCGTCGCTCGTCTGGCACATCCGCCAGATGTCGCCGTCGTGCACCTCGTGCTCGAGCAGCGTCTCGCCGTCGCCGCCGACCACCCGCACGCTGCCCGCGGCGGCGATCTCGAACGTCTTGTCGTGCGAGCCGTACTCCTCGGCCTTCTGCGCCATGAGGCCGACGTTCGGCGTCGTGCCCATCGTCGCGGGATCGAACGCGCCGTGCTCGCGGCAGTGGTCGATCGTCTGCGCGTACAGCGGCGCGTACGACGAGTCGGGGATGACGAACTTCGTGTCCTGCTGCTCACCGGCCGCGTTCCACATCTGCCCGGAGGCGCGGATCGCCGCCGGCATCGACGCATCGACGATGACGTCCGAGGGTGCGTGCAGGTTCGTGATGGCCTTGTCGGAATCGACCATCGCGATCGGCGGGCCGGCGGCGAGCGCGGCGTCGACGGCCGGCTTGGCCTCGGGGTGCGCGGCCAGGAGGCTGGCCAGACCGTCGTTGGGGTTGGCGTCGATCCCGTCGTAGACGTCGCCCACCACGGCGCGCACCGCATGGCCGAAGATGATCGGGTCGGAGACCTTCATCATCGTCGCCTTCAGGTGCACGGAGAAGAGCACGCCCTGCTCCCTGGCGTCGGCGACCTGGTCGGCGAGGAACAGGTCGAGCGCGGCGCGGCGCATGACGGCGGCGTCGAGGACCTCGCCCGCGCGCAGCGCGAGGCCGTCCTTCAGCACGGTGACGGTGCCGTCGGCGGCGACGTGCTCGATCTGAGCGACGCCGTCCGCGGCGGCGGTCACGGACTGCTCGGTCGAGCGGAAGTCGCCGCCGGACATCGTCGCGACGTGGGACCTCGAATCCGGCGACCACGCACCCATCGAGTGCGGGTGGCTGCGCGCGAAGGCCTTGGCCGACGCGGGCGCACGGCGATCGGAGTTGCCCTCGCGCAGCACCGGGTTGACGGCGCTTCCCTTCACCGCGTCGTACGTGATGCGCACCGGGTCTGCAGGGTCCTCGGGCAGGTCGGGGATCGCGTACCCCTTGGCCTGAAGCTCGGCGATCGCCGCCTTCATCTGCGGCAGCGACGCGCTGATGTTCGGCAGCTTGACGATGTTCGCCGCGGGCGTCCTGGCGAGCTCGCCGAGCTCGGCGAGCGCATCGGCGACCCGCTGCTCGGCGGTGAGCAGCTCCGGAAACCGGGCGAGGATCCGGCCGGCGAGCGAGATGTCGCGCAGCTCGACGTCCACGTCCGCGGCGGCGGCGAACGCCCGCACGATCGGCAGCAGCGACGCCGTGGCGAGTGCTGGCGCCTCGTCGGTGTGGGTGTAGATGATCTTCATCGGATCGACACGCTAGCGGCGTTAGCATCGCCCGCCCGTGGCGCACGACGTGACCTTCATCCCCGGTGACGGCACCGGCCCCGAGCTGACCGAGGCCACCCGGCGCGTGCTCGAGGCCACGGGCGTCGACTTCAACTGGGACGTCCACGAGGCGGGGATCGACGAGTACCGCAAGCACGGCAACCCGTTCCCGGACGCCACGCTCCAGTCGCTCAGGAGGACCCGCGTCGGGATCAAGGGACCGACGACGACGCCCGTCGGCTCGGGCTTTCGCTCGATCAACGTGCTGCTGCGCAAGGAGCTCGACCTCTATGCGTGCATCCGTCCGTGCAAGGCGCTGGAGGGCGTGCGCACGCGATTTCCGGAGACCGACCTCGTCATCGTGCGCGAGAACACCGAGGACCTCTACGCCGGGATCGAGTTCGAGCGCGGCACGACGGAGCACGCGGCCCTGCGCGAGACGCTCGCGCAGCTCGGCTCGCCTGTTCGCGAGGACGCCGGCATCTCGATCAAGCCGATCAGCGTGTTCGGCTCCGAGCGGATCGTCCGCCACGCCTTCGACTACGCGGTGACCCACGGTCACAGGAAGCTCGTCGCCGCGCACAAGGCGAACATCATGAAGTTCTCCGACGGGCTCTTTCTCGAGGTCGCCCGCGCCGTCGCCGAGGAGTACCCGGCGATCGAGTTCTGCGACTGCATCATCGACAACCTCTGCAACCAGCTGATCACCTATCCGGAGGACTACGAGGTCATCGTCCTGCCCAACCTGTACGGAGACATCGTGTCCGACCTGTGCGCCGCGATGATCGGGGGCCTGGGCATGGCGGGCGGCGCGAACATCGGCACGGAGGCCGCCGTGTTCGAGGCGACGCACGGGTCCTCGCCGTCGTATGCGGGGAAGAACCGGATGAACCCGACGGCGCTCATGCTGTCGGGCGTCTACATGCTCGACCACCTGAAGGAGAGGTCCGCGGCGCGCGCGCTGGAGCACGCGATCGCGGCCGTCATACGCGCGGGCGACAAGGTCACATACGATCTGAAGCCCAGTCGTACAGACCCCACCGCCGTCGGCACCAGCGAGTTCGCCGACGCCGTGATCGAGGAGATGAACGCATGACGAATCCCCCAGTGAAGGTCGCGGTCACCGGCGCCGCCGGACAGATCGGCTACGCGCTGCTGTTTCGCATCGCGTCCGGCCAGTTGCTGGGGCCCGACACGCCGGTCGCGCTGAAGCTGCTCGAGATCCCGCAGGCCGTCAAGGCCGCGGAGGGCACGACGCTCGAGCTGACCGACTGCGCGTTCCCGCTGCTGGCCTCCGTGGATATCTACGACGACCCGGCGCAGGCGTTCGACGGGGTGAACATCGCGATGCTCGTCGGCGCGCGGCCACGCTCGAAGGGCATGGAGCGAGCCGACCTGCTCGAGGCCAACGGCGCGATCTTCAAGCCGCAGGGCGAGGCGCTCAACGGCGCGGCGGCGGACGACGTGAAGGTGCTCGTGGTCGGCAACCCGGCCAACACGAACGCGCTCATCCTCGCCGCCAACGCCCCCGACATCCCGGCCGACCGCATCACGGCGATGACGCGCCTGGACGAGAACCGCGCCGTCGCGTTGCTGGCCGAGAAGCTCGGCGTCGGCGTCGGCGACGTCAACGACCTCGTCGTGTGGGGCAACCACTCGCCGTCGATGTTCCCCGACCTCTTCAACGCGAAGGTCAACGGCGAGCGCGCGGCCGACCAGGTCGACATGGACTGGTACGAGAGCGAGTACATCCCGCGCGTCGGCAAGCGCGGGGCCGAGGTCATCGAGGCGCGCGGCGCGTCATCGGCGGCGTCGGCGGCGAACGCGGCGATCGATCACGTGCGCGACTGGGTCGCCGGCGCGGACGGGCTGCGCTCGATGGCCGTCGCCTCGGACGGCTCCTACGGCGTCGCGGAGGGCATCATCTCGAGCTTCCCGGTGCGCTGCGCGGGCGGCGGCTACGAGATCGAGCAGGGCCTGGAGGTCGGCGACTTCGCGCGCAGCAAGATCGATGCCACGGCCAAGGAGCTGACCGACGAGCGTGACGCGGTGAGCAGGCTCGGGCTCATCTGAACGACACGACGCCCGGTTCGCGCGAGGTCGGTCCTGGCTCTCACCTGACCGGCTCCGTGGGAACGGGCGTCGATTGTGACAAGTAACACATGCGTGTAGGCGCACCTACCAAGCGCTCCCGAACATGCGTGTGTCCCGCGTGAGCCTACGCGGCCTCCTTCGGATGCCAGCCGCGGCCGTCCTTCTTGACGAGCCCGTCGTCGGCGAGGCCGGGCAGGACCCGGTAGAGGTAGTTCTGCTTGATGCCCATCTGCTCGGCGATCTCCGGGATCGTGATGCCTGGCTTGGAGCGGACGAGCGCGAGCGCCTCCGCGCCACGGGTGCCCGTGCCCTTGGGCCGCCCGCGACGGCCGCCGCCGCTGCCGTTGCTCTTGGCGCGCTTGGGTGCAGACTGGGCGCGGGCGCGACGCGCGACCGGCGAAGCGGCGACGCTGCCACCGGCGGTCGTCGGGACGCCGTCAAGCGCCGCGGCCGCGGCCTCGAGGCGCTGATACTCGTCGACGAGCGGTCTGAGTTCCTTCAGCCGAGCCCTGATCTCGCTTCGCTTCTCGTCAAGGAAGTCTGCCATGTACGTTTCCCCGTTCAGGCATAGTGACTATTACCGTCACAAAGCCTAGAGCATCGACCGGTCGGGGGGTACGTGGCCGTTTTTCTAGCCTCGCGCCTCGAGCAGGTCGCGCAGCCGGCGCAGCGAGGCGTTCGCCTCCTTCTCCGGTATCCCGCCGACGATCACCCGCGACGCGGCGGCGCCGAGCGGGCCGAAGGGCGTGCGAAACTCGTTGCGATAGTTGAAATGGGTGCGCCCGTCGCGTTCGCTCAGGCGATTCTCGGTAATGGCTTTCGCCCGTGCCGGGCCGCTGCCCTCCCAGCGCGCGTAACGCGGCGCGTCGAGCTCCTCGAGCGTCCACTGCACGCGAAACGGCATGCCGCGCAGATGCAGCGTCTGGCTCATGCGAAAGCCGGGCTTCAGCGGACCCGGATCGACATGATCGATGCGATCGACGATCGTCACCCAATCGCCCATGCGCCCGGGGTTCATGATGGTGTCCCAGACCTCCTGCAGGGGGGCGTCGATATCGATGCTGGCGACCACGACGGACACGGGGCAGAGAACCTAGTGGGTCTTCTCGGGCCGCGGCACGGCCGTCAGCGCGCCGCCAGCGGCTCGGCCGCCTCCCACTCGCGCAGCGCGCGCTCGACCGCGCGGTCGAAGGAATGCAGGCGAACGCCGAGCAGGCCGGCGGCACGATCGTCGCGCGGCAGCAGATCACCCGCGAGGCTCTCCATGAGCGGAGCGATGAACCCCGTGTCCTCTCCGGCGATCGCCGCGGCGATGGGTGCCACGACCGCGGTCGCGTTGCGCGCGAACCGAAGCGAGCGGCGGCGCACGAGCATGAGGTCGGCGATGCGCTCGATGATCTGCCCGTAGGTCAGCACGTCGGGGCCGGCGATATCCAGTGACAACCCGCATCGGGCATGCGGCGTCGTCGCCGCGGCGAGCAGGAACGCGCCGACGTCGCGCGCATCGATCGGCTGCGTGTGGTGCTCGCGCCACCCCGGCAGCGTGAGCACCTGCATCCGCTCGACGAGGTGGACCATGAAGCGAAAGGAGCGCGAGCGCGCGCCGATGACGATCGACGCGCGCAGCGCCACCGCCTCCGGCAGCCCCGCCAGCAGGATCTGCTCGACCTCGAGGCGGCTGCGCAGGTGACGCGAGGGCGGCCGGTCCTGGGGCACGAGGCCGCCGAGGTAGACGACGCGGCGCAGCCCGGCACGTCGGGCGGCCGTCACGAAGCTCTCGGCGGTCGCCCGTTCATCTGATGCGAAGCCGGTGCGGCCGCCGCCCTCCATGGAGTGGATGAGGAAGTACGCGACGTCGATGCCGTCGAGGGCCGCGTCGAGGCCGGCGCCGGTGATCGCGTCTCCCTGCACGAAGTCCAGCGTCGCGGGAACGCGCGACGGGTCGCGGCCGAAGCCCCTGACGTCATGGCCGGCCTCGGTGAGCGCGGGAGCGAGGGCGGAGCCGATCGAGCCGCTTGCGCCTGTGAGGAGGATCCGCATGGGGGAGTCATCGTCGCCTATCGCGTGGGTGCGCAAACGCTGTGCGGGGGGCGGGGAAGGGGGGCCGAGCCGGCGCTTTGGGTGATTTCCTTGCTCGTCCCGTCCCTTCCTCACCCTCGCGGGAGCGGGTGATGGCGCGTCGGCGTGGTCTCAGCGCAGCTGCTCGGCGTGGTCGGCGATGAGGGCGGCGAGGGCGAGCGCCGAGGTCGCGGCGGGTGAGGGCGCGTTGCGGACGTGGATGGCGCGGGGGGTCGTCGAGAGAAGGAAGTCGTCGGTCAGGCGGCCGTCGCGGCTGACGGCTTGGGCGCGGACGCCCGCGAAGGCGGGGGTCAGGTCGCCGGGTTCGATGGCGGGCACGTAGCGCGCTGCGGCGCCGGCGAACGCTCGGGGACGTGCGGCCAGACGGGCCTCCTCGAGGCCGGTGCGCCACCAGCGGCGCGCCATGCGCCAGGTGCCGGGCCACGCGAGGGTGTCACGGAGGTCCTGCGCGTTCAGGGCGCCGAGGCGGTAGCCGTCGCGAGCGCCGGTGAGGAGGGCGGAGGGGCCGACGAGGACGCGTCCGTCGATGGTGGGCGTGAGGTGGATGCCGAGGAAGGGCAGGCGGGGGTCGGGAACGGGATAGACGAGCCCTCGGACGAGGCTGCGTCGCTCTGCGCGGAGCTGGTGGTAGGCGCCGCGGAAGGGGACGATGCGGGGATCCCGATCGGCTCCGCAGAGCACGGCCAGACGGTCGGACCAGAGGCCGGCGCAGAAGATGGCGCGCGTGGCGCGGGCTTCGTCTCCGGTGGCGCTCCGCAGGCGGATCTCGTCGGCGGCGGTGGTGACGGCGCTCACACGCCAGGCGCAGCGCAGCTCGCCGCCCGCGGTGATGACGTCGGCCGCAAGGCGACCGCAGACGGCGGCGAAGTCGACGATGCCGGTGCCGGGCGAGTGCAGCGCGGCGATGCCGGCGGCGTTCGGCTCGACGTCGCGCAGGCCGTCGGCGTCGAGGCGGCGGACGCCCGGCACGCCGTTGGCGCGCGCGCGTCGCTCGAGCTCGTCGAGCGCGGGCAGCTCGCCGGGCGTCAGGGCGACGATCAGCTTGCCGATCCGGCGTGCCTCGATCGCGTTGGCCTCGCAGTAGGCGTGCAGGCGCGCCGCGCCCTCGACGCACAGCCGGGCCTTCAGCGACCCGGGCGCGTAGTAGATCCCGCCGTGGACGACGCCGGAGTTGTGGCTGCTCTGGTGCGTGGACGCCGTCGCCTCGCGTTCGACGACGAGGACGTGCTCCGCCGGTCGTCGTGCCAGCAGCTCGCGCGCGACGGCGAGGCCGAGGATGCCGGCGCCGACGACGATCGTGTCGTGGCGGTCGGCACCCACAGCATCGAAGTTTGCCCCAAAGAGCGCGTTCGACGGCGACGGAGCGGGGCGAGATCTGCTTGCTCGTGCCCTGATCCGGGGAAGGCGATGGTTTCGTCCGGCATTTGCGGGCTGGCCGAATCCAAAAACCCCATACGAGCGGGAACGGCCGTCTGCGGCCCTTGATGCGCGCCATCGACGCGTGCTGTGATGGCACCCGATTCGGGTGTCGACGAGGGGTGCTGGAACGAATGGTCACGACGCGGACGACGACGAAGAAGGCGGCATGCGAGGACTGCTTCTTCGCGCGCAACCTGCTCTGCGCACTCCAAGTCGACGAGGCCTGCCCGACCTTCCGGCCCTACAGCCCCGAGGGCCTGCGGCCTCCGCAGCAACTGCGCTTCGCCTTTCGCCAGGAGCGCCGGACGCAGGCGGCGTGGGCGTTCCCGAGCGCGCAGGAGCAGGCCGTGCTGCACGCGCGCTGAACCCGGGGCGCGCTCGCGCATAGAGTCTGCTCCGTGAGGGTCACGGTGCTCGGCAAGTCACCCGCATGGCAGGATGTCGACGGCGCATGCAGCGGCTATCTCGTCGAGACCGGCGACACGCGGTTGCTCGTCGACTGCGGCAGCGGTGTGTTCTCCAAGCTGCGCGGCGTGTGTGACTACACCGAGGTCGACGGTGTCGTGATCACGCACATGCACCCCGATCACTTCTTCGACCTCGTGCCCTACGCGTGCGCGCTGACCTACGGCCCGCGCGGGCACGGCGGCCGGCGCGGGCGCCGGTCGCAGGCCGATGCCGCGATCCCGTCGACCCAGCCCGGCACGCCCGCCCCGCGGCTGCTCGTCCCCCGCGAGGCGACCCAGATCCTGGACGCGCTGACGACGGCCGGCGGCCAGCCGCACCTGCTCGACGGCGCGTTCGCGATCGCCGAGTACGACCCGGCGCAGCCCGCCCGCGTGGGGTCGCTGCATCTTCGCTTCCAGCCCGTCCCGCACTACGTGCCCGCCAACGCCGTCGAGGTGCGCTCCGCGAGCGGCGGGCGCTTCACGTTCGGCGCCGACCACGGCCCGACGGGCGCGCTCGACGACTTCGCCGGGGGCACCGATCTGCTGTTCCTCGAGGCCACGCTGCCCGAGCCCTCGGAGCACGGCGCCCGCGGCCACCTGACGGCCGGCGAGGCCGGCGAGCACGCCGCCCGCTGCGGCGCGCGGCGGCTCGTGCTCACGCACATCTCCGACGAGCTCGACGCCGACCACGCGCTCGCCGAGGCGCGGCTCGCGTTCAGCGGGCCGGTCGAGCTCGCGCGCGCGGGCGCCGTCTACGACGTGTGATCTCGCGAGCGCGCAGGCGTGCAGTGGGTACGCTGCGCCGTCATGGCCCGTGAGCGCGATCTCTTCGCGAACTTCGAGCGGATGCGCCGGGAGATGGACGAGCTCTTCGGCGATGTCTTCGGCAGCGTCGGCCTCACGTCGCGGCGCACGGGCTTCAGCCCCGCGGTCGACGTCTTCTACGCCGATCAGCCTCCGCGCGCGGTCGTCCACGCCGAGCTGGCCGGGATCGACGCCGGCGACCTCGGCCTCGAGATCCAGGGCCGCGCGCTGACGCTGACCGGACACCGCCGTGAAGCCGACGCCGAGGCGCGCGTCTACCAGCAGCTCGAGATCGAGCACGGGCCGTTCCGGCGCACGATCGAGCTCGGCGCGGAGGTCATCGCCGAGCAGGCGCGGGCGACCTACCAGGACGGCATCCTGCGCGTGGAGCTGCCGCTCGCCGATCCCGAGTCGCACATCCGCAGCGTGCCGATCGAGCGCGGCGGCTCCCAGGACATCGTCGAGGAGCCATGATCGACGTCGTCAGCGACGGCAACGCCGCGCGCGAGATCGAGGTCGGGATGAGCCAGCCCGTGCCCGAGACGCTGCCCGTGCTGCCGCTGCGCGAGACGGTCCCCTTCCCCGAGACGCTCACCCCGCTGGCGATCGGCCAGGAGCGCTCGATCCAGCTCGTCAACGACGTGCTCGCCGGCAACCGGATGCTCGTCATGGTCGCCAGCCGGCAGCCCGAGCTCGAGGAGCCGGGCCCGGAGGAGCTCTACGACGTCGGCGTCGTCGGCGTCATCGCGCGCATGCTCAAGGTCCCCGACGGGACGCTGCGCGTCCTCGTCCAGGGCGGCCAGCGGGTGAAGATCGAGCGCTGGCGCCAGGGCCAGCCCTACCTCGTCGCCGAGATCTCCGAGCGGCCCGACGTCCTCGAGGAGTCGCCCGAGCTGACGGCGCTCATGCGCAACGTCCAGCAGACGTTCTCGCAGATCGTCGAGGCCGTCCCGTACCTCCCCGAGGAGCTGCAGATCGCGGTCGCCAACGTCGAGGAGCCCGGCGCCCTGAGCCACATCATCTCGGGGTCGCTGCGCCTGCCGACGGACGAGAAGCAGGCGCTGCTGGAGGAGCCCAACGTCGGCAAGCGCCTGCGCCGGCTCACGGAGGCGCTCGCGCGCGAGCTCGAGGTCATCTCGATCGGCTCGGAGATCCAGAACCAGGTCCAGTCCGACATGGACCGCACGCAGCGCGAGTTCATCCTGCGCCAGCAGCTCAAGGCGATCCAGGAGGAGCTCGGCGAGTTCGACGAGTCCGCCGCCGAGGCCAACGAGCTGCGCGAGCAGCTCGCGGCGATCGACCTGCCCGAGGACGTGCGCAAGCAGGCCGACCGCGAGCTCGGCCGGCTGGAGAACCTGCCTCCGGCGGCGGCCGAGCACGGCGTCATCCGCACGTACCTGGAGTGGATCGCCTCGCTGCCCTGGGGCACGTCGACCGACGACAACCTCGATCTGGCGCACGCCCGCAGGATCCTCGACGAGGACCACTACGGCCTCGAGCAGGTCAAGGACCGCATCCTCGAGTTTCTCGCCGTGCGCAAGCTCGTCGGCGCCAAGGCGGTCTCGCGCGGGACGATCCTCAGCTTCGTCGGGCCGCCCGGCGTCGGCAAGACGTCGCTGGGCAAGTCGATCGCCCGCGCGCTCGGCCGCGAGTTCGAGCGCATCAGCGCCGGCGGCGTGCGCGACGAGGCGGAGATCCGCGGCCACCGGCGCACCTACATCGGCGCGATGCCCGGCACGATCATCCGGGCGCTGCGCGACGCCGGCTCCAACAACCCGCTGTTCATGATCGATGAGATCGACAAGATGGGCTCGGACTTCCGCGGCGACCCCGCCAGCGCGATGCTCGAGGTGCTCGACCCCGAGCAGAACGAGAACTTCCGCGACCACTACCTCGACCTGCCGTTCGACCTCTCGCGCGTGATGTTCATCACGACGGCGAACACCCTGGACACGATCCCCGGGCCGCTGCACGATCGCATGGAGATCATCGAGATCGCCGGCTACACCGCCGACGAGAAGCTGCAGATCGCCAAGCGCTACCTGCTGCCTCGCCAGGCCGAGCGCAACGGCCTCAAGCGCGGCCAGCTGCGCATCACCGACGCGGCGCTGCGGGCGGTCATCGCCGACTACACGCGCGAGGCCGGCGTGCGCGAGCTCGAGCGCCAGATCGGGGCGATCGCGCGCAAGGTCGCGCGCGGCGTCGCCGAGGGCGAGACGGCGAAGGGCTCGATCGGCGAGGCCCGGGCGCGCGAGCTGCTGGGCCGCAAGCGCTACCACTCCGAGACGCGGCGGCGCACGCGCGTGCCCGGCGTCGCGACCGGACTGGCCTATACGCCGGTCGGCGGCGACGTGCTGTTCATCGAGGCGCAGGCCTTCGACGGCGAGGGCGAGCTGCAGATCACCGGGCAGCTCGGCGACGTCATGAAGGAGTCGGCGGCGGCGGCGCTGTCCTACGTGCGCAGCAACCTGCGCGAGCTTGCGCCGAACCTGCCGTCGGACTGGTTTCGGACGCATGACATCCACATCCACGTGCCCGCCGGCGCGGTTCCCAAGGACGGGCCGAGCGCCGGCATCACGATGGCGACGGCGCTGCTGTCGCTGCTGACGGGCCGCCACGTCCGCGACTCGCTGGCGATGACCGGCGAGATGACGCTCACGGGCCAGGTCCTGCCGATCGGCGGGCTGAAGGACAAGGCGCTCGCCGCTCAGCGCAACGGCATCACCACCGTCATCGCCCCCGAGCTGAACGAGCCCGACACCGACGAGATCCCGGAGCACCTGCGCGCGAAGCTCGAGTTTCGCTTCGTCAGCGAGATCGGCGAGGTCTTCGAGGCCGCGCTGGAGCCGCTGGACGCAGCGGGTGGGCGCAACGGAAGCCGGGTATATGCTCAATCAACGCCCCAAGCAAGCAACCCGAGGTGACACGTATGGCAGCGAAGGACAAGGCCGCCAAGGCCGCCGCAGCCGCCCAAGCAGCGAAGGAGAACCCGTATCTGCAGCGGGTCATCCAGGACGACGAGCTGCGCGACAACATGGTCGTGGCCTTCGAGGCCGCGCGCAACGCCTACAGCCGCCTGAACCATGGCAAGTCCCCGACGAAGAACCTCATCGAGGACAAGAAGCTGCATGCGAACCTGAAGAAGTCGGCCGACGCCCTGCGCGACGCCACGGCGGCGCTGCGCGAGGCGCCCAAGCACCAGACGCCGAAGAAGAAGCGCAAGGGTGGCCTGGGACGGCTCGTGCTCGTCGCGATCGTCGGTGGCGCGATCGCCATCGCCGTCAGCGAGGGCCTGCGCAACAAGGTGCTCGACGCGCTCTTCGGCGCCGAGGAGGAGTTCGACTACACCTCCAACACCACACCGGCCGCACCGGCCGAGGCGGCGCCCGCGAGCTGATCGGCGCCGGAGCAGGATCGTCGCACCAGGAGGCGCCCCCGGGGGCGCCTTCGTCGTTTCCCGGGCGGTTCGCCCACGCCCTTCCTGGCCAGCCAGCCAGGCGGTACGCTCCCGGCCGGTGATGGTGCAAGCGGGCACGGCGGGCGAGCGGGCCCTCGCCTCGGACAAGGCGGCGCGGATCGTCGCGGCGATGCGCGCGTCGGTCGCAGAGCGCGGCACCGCGGGCTCGACCTTCGACCAGGTCGCTCGCGCGGCGGGTGTCTCGCGGGGCCTGCTGCACTACTACTTCGGCACGAAGGAGCGGCTGCTGATCGAGGTCGTGCGCCACGACTGCGACGTGCGCCAGGCGGCGCTCGCGGCCGGCCTCTCGCAGGCGGGCAGCGCCGACGACGTCATCGCGGTGCTCGTCGCGAGCCTCGAGGACGTCGTGCGCAACGATCCCGGCTTCGTGACGCTGATCTTCGAGCTCTTCGTCCTGTCGCGCCGTCACGAGGACGTCGCGGCGGAGTTCGGCGAGCTGCTGAGCCGGCTGCGCCGGCAGGTCGCCGGCGTGCTGCGCGACAAGCAGGCGCAGGGCGTGCTCGCCCTGGGAGCCGAGCCCGAGGCGGTCGTCGACGTGATCTTCTCGCTCGGCGACGGGATGATGCTGCGGATGCTCGCCGACGGCGAGCGCGACTTCGGTCCGGCGATCGCGGCCGGCGTGCAGTGCGTGCGGGCGCTCGTGCGCGGCGCAGACTAGTCTCCGAGACGCGCCGAGGCTTCACCCTCGCCGTCGCGCCCCCGGCCTGCTTCTAACAGGCGCGGGGGTATTTCTATATGTCGGGCGGCGAGCGCGGGTACGCCAGGTTCGAGGGGAACTGTCAGCTACCCGAAGGGAGCCGCTATATGGCCACCCAACTGCAGGAGAAGTTCAGCGTCTCGGACCCCGATCATGCATGGGGGATCGTCACGGACGTCAGCAAGCTCGTACCGTGCGTGCCCGGCGCGAAGGTCATCTCCGCCGAGGGCCAGGACAAGGCGAAGGCCGAGATCAAGGTCGACATGGGCTCGATGGCCATGACGTTCAGCGGCCCGGTCGAGATCGTCCAGAAGGACGACGGCTCCAAGACCGCGAAGATCAAGGCGAAGGCCAAGGAGGCCGGCGGTCAGAGCAACGCCGACGGCGACGTCACGATCCAGATCGGCGGCGACGGCGGCACGGTCGACGTGACCGCGAACGTCAGCGGCAAGGCCGCGTCGATGGGCGAGGGCACGGTGCAGGCCGTGCTGCAGGCGCTCGTCAAGCAGTTCACGGGCAACCTCGCGAAGGCCTAGCCCGCTGTGACGTGCTGCGGCGGCGGCCGCGGCTACGAGGTCTGCGGCTCGGGGCTCCCGATCCGCTTCTTCGGTCCGCGCGCGATCTCGCGCGGGTCGCGGCGCACCGGCTCGGCGTCCTCGTCGTAGTCGTCGCCGAAGAGCTCGTCGCCGTACAGGACGAGGTTCTTCGCGACGCGGTCGAAGCGATAGGGGTCGACGTGCAGCTCGCACGAGGCCGTCCAGTGCGGCACGACGCCGCCGCGCAGGGTGGCGGTCATCCGCGTCGTGTTGACCTGGTCGTGGTTGGCGCTCAGCGTGATGTCGGCGCCCGCGGACTGCCACGTCTTCTCACCGTCCCAGCCCTTGTGCTCGGCGGCGAGCTCCTCGCAGTACTCCACGAGGGTCTGCGGCGACGCGGGATCCTCGATGTAGCGGCCCGACACGTCGAGCTCGGGGCCGGTGAGCTGGATGTCCCACGAGGGCTGGGTGGTTTCCTTGTCCCAGGGGTGGCGCATCGGCGTGATGCGCAATGTGGTGTCGCCGAAGCGAGACACGATGTCGACGAATTTCACGGGCGGAAGGGTAGACGATGCCCCTCGGCGCCGAGCAGGCTGGCGCCCCGTCGCTCAGCGCGTGGCGGATGCTTCGCGCGCGGCCTTGAAGCGCGTGGCGATCGTGACGAGCAGGTGCGCGACGCCGAGCACGAGGAAGAACGCGGTCGGCGAGCTCTCGTCGCTGAAGCCGAAGAGGAACGGCGAGGCGATCAGCGCCGCGGCGAGCGCGAAGTCGAGCAGGATGTGCGTCGCGAGCGGGATCGAGTTGATCAGCGAGCTCGGGCCGTCGGTGCTCGCGGCGATCGCGATGACGACCACGCCGGCGATGATCGAGACCGCGGTCGCGGCGCCCGAGTCGAAGCCGAAGAGGAAGGGCGCGGCGACGAGCAGCACGCCCGCGGCGTATTCGATGACGCCGTGCAGGAAGCGCGAGATGGGTCCTTGACGCAGCATGCTGCGCGGGGCAGTACCCGCAACGTCAGTGAAACAGGCGCTGCAGCCTGAGCAGGACGCGCGGGTCGCCCCAGGGCCGCATCCGCCCGCGCATCATGAGGTGGTACGGCTGGGCGCGCTCGGAGACGAGCTCGCCGAAGTCGTCCCAGCGCATCCGCAGGCGCACGGTCGGTCTGGCGACGCGCCCCTGGATCGCGCGCTTGGCCGCAGGGCCCTCGATGAGCAGATACCAGGGCTCGGCGTCGGCGAAGTCCCATTGGATCGTCGTGCCGGCGGCGACCTCGTCGCCGCGCACGTTGCGCGCGAGGAGGTCGAAGAAGATCTGCACCGTCTCGGGATCGCGGCCGACCGGGCCGCCGTCGCCGGCGCCGAGCAGCCCCGCCCGCAGCAGCGCGAGCGCCTGGATGCCGCGTGCGCGCGGGGTGATGTCCATCGGGAAGGGGAAGTGGGCGATCTCGTCGAGCGGCAGCCCGATCGCCCGCAGCCGCGCCTCGTTGGCGCGCGCCCCCTCCTCGTAGAGGTCCTCCATCGTGTAGCCGAGGCTCTCGGTATAGGAGGTGTCCCAGCCGGGCGGGATCGGGACGCTGAGCGTGTACTGCAGGACCTCGCGGATGAGGTCGACGATCGCGTCCTGCGTGGCCTGCGGGTCCGCGCGGTACAGGTCGGCGAGCAGCTTGACGCCGAAGGCGATGTGGCGCTGCTCGTCGATCGCGACGTTGCGCATCCCCTCGCGGAAGCCCGGCATGAGGTCCATCTGCTCAAGCGACGTCTCGATGAGGTGCTGGCCGGGCTGGGCCAGCGTTCCCTCGACCACGACGTGATAGAGCGTGACCGCGCGGGCGAGCGTCAGCGGCGACTGGTCGCGGCGCAGCTCGTCGGCCATCCGGTCCAGGCGGCCGAAGAGCTTGCGGTGACCCCAGGTGAGCGCGCCCTCCGTGGACCGCAGGCCGTTGCTCAGGGAGCCGTCGCCGACGCCGACGACCTCGTGCATCCAGCGGTGGAAGAAGACCGCGTGGCGCGCCTCGTCGACCTGCTGCGTCGCGAGGAAGTACTTCTGCTCCTCCAGCGGCGCCGCGTCGATGTACGGCGACAGGTTGTCGGCGACGGAGTCCTCGCCGTGGAAGAACAGCGTGTAGAGCCAGAGCGCGCCGCGGCGCTGGTCGTCGGTGAACCTCTCCTGCCAGTCGATCCGGTCCTGCGTGAAGTCGATGTCCGTCGCCGACCAGTTGCCGCGCTCCCAGCGCGCGTAGAGATCGGCGTAGTCGATCTGGTCCGTGGCGGGCGGGACGGTCACGGCCATTGGGCGGGCTCCTGATCTGGGCGGGCGGGGCGAACTGGCTGCCTGGCCAGGACGGTAGCGGAGCCGATCGCGGCGGTCGGCGTACGCTCAGCCGACGAGCTCGAACACCACCACGACCGACGCCTCCAGCTGCGACTCGCCCGCCTGCACGGGCGGCGCCGGCGCGTCGCCGGCGGCCGGCGAGGGTGCGGCAGACAGCGCCTGCGGGACGGGCTCGGAGTCCGTCGACTCCTCGATGCTGATCACCGCACCGAGCCTCGCGCCCGCGCGATCGGCGAGCACCTGCGCGTCGGCCCTGGTCGTCGAACGCGGCGGCCAGCGCCTCGCGATAGGAGCGCGAGGCGTTGGAGACGAAGAACTCCGGGCCGGAGCCACGGGTCGCACCGGCGCCGACCGCGCGCTGCACGAGCACGCCGGTCCGCTCGATGTCGCGCACGACGACCCGGATGCTCTGCGTGGCGCGATAGCCGCGGTTGCGCGTGCGCCCGCCCTTCAGCCGGGTGACGAGCCTGCTGACGGAGATCGTCTGTGTGCGGATGTCGGCCGCCGCGACGCCGGCAGGCGCGGCAGGGTCATCGATACCTCCGGGTCGGTGCCCCGCGAGCATTGCGCGCCGGCGGCCCGCGGTCAACCGTGTGATCAGGCCTGCGCCGCTGCGGCCTTCGGCGAGCGCCACTCCCGCGCCAGCCGCTCGACGAGCACGTCGACCAGCCCGTCGATCGGCAGGCGCTCCTGCTCGAGCGTGTCGCGATCGCGCAGCGTGACGGTCCGGTCCTCCAGCGTCTGGTGGTCGACCGTGATGCACCACGGCGTGCCGATCTCGTCCTGGCGGCGGTAGCGCTTGCCGATCGAGCCGCCCTCGTCGTACTCGGTCTGCATCCGCGCGCGCAGGGCCTTGACGATCTCGCGGGCGACCTCGGGCTGGCCGTCCTTCCTGACGAGCGGCAGGACGGCGGCCTTGACCGGCGCCAGGCGCGGGTGCAGCTTGAGCACCGTGCGCGACTCGCCGCCGAGGTCGTCCTCGTCGTAGGCGTCGACGAGGAAGGCCAGCGTGGCGCGATCCGCCCCCGCCGCCGGCTCGATGACGTGCGGGACGTAGCGCTCCTTGGTCTGCGGGTCGAAGTACTCGAGCTTCTCGCCGGAGTACTTCGCGTGCTGGGTGAGGTCGAAGTTGCCGCGGTTGGCGACGCCCTCGAGCTCTGACCAGCGGGCGCCGCCGACGGAGTTGCGGAGTCGGTGGCCGGGAAGAGGTACTCGACGTCGGCGGTGCCGGACGAGTAGTGGCTCAGCTCGTCGGGGTCGTGCTCGCGCATGCGCAGGTGGTCGTCGCGCAGGCCGAGCTCGACGTACCAGTCATGGCGCGCCTGCTTCCAGGTCTCGTACCACTGCGGCGCGTCGTCGGGCGCGACGAAGAACTCCATCTCCATCTGCTCGAACTCACGGGTGCGAAAGACGAAGTTGCCGGGCGTGATCTCGTTGCGAAACGACTTGCCGACCTGGGCGATGCCGAACGGCGGCTTCTTGCGGCTGAACTGCAGGACGTTCTTGAAGTTGATGAAGATCCCCTGCGCGGTCTCGGGCCGCAGGTAGGCGACCGACGCGCTCTCCTCCATCGGGCCGACGAACGTCTTGAACATGAGGTTGAAGTCGCGCGCCTCGGTCAGCTCGTGGCGGCGATCCTCGCTCTTCGGCAGCGACGCCTTCGCCGGGCACATCTCGTCGGGGTCGAGGTGATCGGCGCGGAAGCGCTTCTTGCACGCGCGGCAGTCGACCATCGGATCGGTGAAGCCGGCGAGGTGGCCGGAGGCCTCCCACACGCGCGGGTGCTGGAGGATCGCGGAGTCGAGGGCGACGATGTCGTCGCGCTCCTGGAGCATCGCGCGCCACCACTCGTTCTTGACGTTCGTCTTCAGCAGGACGCCGTAATGGCCGTAGTCGTACGTCGACCCGAGGCCGCCGTAGATCTCCGACGAGGCGAAGATGAAGCCGCGCCGTTTGCACAGCGCGACGATCTTCTCCATGGTGGCCGCGTCGGCGGTTGGCTGGGTCATCGCCCGGGCCATGCTAGATAATGCCCCGTCGGTGCCCTTCTACGAATACAGACGCCAGGACGGCACGACGTTCGAGATCATGCAGAAGATGGTCGATCCTCCGCTCGAGTGCGATCCCGATACGGGGCTGCCCGTCACGCGCGTGTTCCACCCGATCGCCGTGCACTTCAAGGGCAAGGGCTTCTACAACACCGACTACGGCACGAAGAAGCGCGCGCGGGAGAAGGACGCCCACGACAGCTCCAAGAAGAAGAGCGAGACGGGCGACTCGTCGTCCGGCGATTCCGCGAAGGGCGACTCGAAGTCCTCGGACTCCGCGTCCTCGTCCTCGTCGTCGTCCTCCGAGTCATCCTCGTCCGAGTCCTCCTCCTCATCGTCCTCCTCGGACTCGTCGTCCTCGTCGAGCTCGTCGAACGCCAAGACGTCCAAGCCCGCGAAGACCTGAGGATCACCCGGCGAGGAAGCGGCGCACCTTCGCCTGCTTGACGGCCTCCGGAACCTGCCCCGACACCGTGCCGAGGATGTCGGTCTGCGGCGTGCCCGCGACCGACAACGCGCCGAAGAGCCCCAGCAGCGTCGGCCCGCTCATGTCCGAGCGCAGCGCCTTGGGCACGTTCCACGAGATCAGCGGCAGGCGCACGAACGCCATCGGCGACAGCAGCCGGCGCTTCATCGCCCCGACGATCTTCTGCTGGCGCCGCGCGCGCGTCAGGTCGTCCTCGTTTGAGTTGCACGCGTTCTTGCGGGTCCGCGCCAGCGCCAGCGCCTGCTTGCCGTCGATGTGCGTCTTGCCGGCCGGCAGGCGCAACGTGTAGCCGCCGTTCCTGAAGCCGCCGTTGATGCGCGAGACGACGCAGCCGCCGCGGTACGTGATGCCGCCCATCGCGTCGATCAGCGCCGGGAAGTCCTCGAAGCTCACGATCATCACGTGGTTGATGTCGATGCCGGTGTACTGCTCGATCGTCTGCACCGCGAGCGCCGTGCCGCCGATCGAGTAGGCCGCATTGATCTTCTGGCGCCCCGCGCCGGGGATGTCGACGATCGTGTCGCGGGCGATCGACATCCGGCGGTTCGCGCCGCCGCCGATGCGCATGAGCAGGATCGAGTCCGAGCGCCCGTTGCCCGTCGTCTGCGCGCCCGGCTCGGCGGTGCCGCTCGTGCGCACGTCGGATCCGAGCACGAGGATGTTGTTCGCGGACGTCAGGGGATAGCCGGCCGCCCCCAGCAGGTGGTTGGCGTCGGAGACCTTGCCCTGCTGGATCTGTGCGCTGACGAGGAAGACGAGCACGGACAGCGCGATCCAGCCGAGCACCGCGAGCAGGACCCAGCGGATGACGCGGCCGCGCGTGAAGCGCCGCCGGCGCGGCGCGGCCGGCGCGTGCGGGATGAGCCCCCGGCCTCGCTTGCGGTCCGGGTCGGCCCCCGGCTGGGCCGATCGGTCGGGATCCCGGGCACGGTCCGTGCCGGCGCGCAGGCGCGCGAGCTCGTCGCGATCGTCGCCGCCACGCTTGCGAATCAGCGGCTTGCGCGAGCGATAGACGCGGTACTCGGGCTCGCCCTCGGGCTCCGCGCCTGGATCACCCGATCCTCGCGGCGAATCCCCGCCGCCGATCACGGCCCAGCACCGATCGGCGGCTTTCGAAGGGGTCGCCCTGCGGTGCGCCGCCGATCGATCCTGGGCCGCGCCGGCGACAGGGATTCGTCCACGATCATCGGGTGATCCAGGCTTCGGGTGGCGGCATGAAGCCCTGTATGGTGGCCGATCGTGGCGACCGGCTGTGTGATCGGGGTCGACCTCGGTGGCACGAAGCTCCTGGCCGGCGCGGTCGATCCGGCGTTGAACGTGCACCACCGTGCCACGCGTCCGGCCCGCGCGGCGGACCACAGCGGCGTGCTCGACACGGTCGTCTCGGCGGTCGCCGAGGTGCGCGACGCGATCGAGGGCGCCTCGGGCAGCGTCGACGCCGTCGGGATCGGGATCCCCGCCCTGATCGACATCGCGCGCGGCGTCGCGGTCATGTCGACGCACCTGCCGCTCGCCGGCGTGCCGTTCCGCGATCTCGTCGCCGAGCGCATCGGGCTGCCGGTCTTCGTCGACAACGACGCGAACGCGGCGATGCTCGCCGAGTGGCGCTTCGGCGCGGCGCGCGGGGCCGGCGACGCGGCGCTGCTGACGATCGGCACCGGCATCGGCGGCGGGCTCGTCCTCGGCGGCGCGCTGCAACGCGGCGGTCAGGGCGCGGGGGCGGAGCTCGGCCATATGGTCGTCCAGGCCGACGGCCCGCGCTGCAACGGCAACTGCCCCAACCGCGGCTGCCTGGAGGCGGTCTGCTCGGGGACGGCGCTCGGCCGCGAAGCGCTGCGCCTGGCGCGGGAGCGCCCCCGGTCGGCGCTGGGCCGCGAGCTCGCCGCGGGCCGTGAGATCTCGGGCCCGCTCGTGACCGACCTCGCGCACGACGGCGACGAGGCGGCGATCGAGGCGCTGGCCGTGATCGGGCGCTGGCTCGGCGTCGGCGTGTCGAACCTCGTGAACATGCTCAACCCCGATGTGGTGGTCATCGGCGGCGGCGTCATCGCGGCGGGGGAGTTGCTGCTCGCGCCGGCGCGCGCGGTCGTCGCCGAGCGCGCGCTGTCGCCCTCCAAGGAGCACGTGCGGGTCGTCCCCGCGCGCTTCGGCGCGGAGTCGGGGATGCTCGGCGCCGCCGCGCTGGCGTTCGAGGGCCTCGGGACCCCGGTGTAGCGGTGCACCGTCGCACGCGTCCCCGCGCTCCTTCGGACGGTGCTGCAGCCGACGTGCTGTGATCTGGCGATGACCACGACCGCGACGGGCCGCCTGATCGTCTGCCCGACTCCGATCGGCAACCTCGAGGACATCACGTTGCGCGTGCTGAGCGCACTGCGCGAGGCCGACGTCGTCGCCTGCGAGGACACGCGCCGCACGCGCGTCCTGCTCGAGCGCTACGGGGTCTCCGCCAAGCTCGTCAGCTACCACGAGCACAACGAGCTGCCGCGTGCGACGCAGCTCGTCGAGCGGATGAGCCGCGGCGAGGTCGTGGCGCTGGTGTCGGACGCGGGCATGCCGCTGGTGAGCGATCCGGGGTTCGTGCTCGTGCGCGCGTGCGTGGCGGCGGGGCTGGCGGTCGAGGTGCTGCCCGGGCCGAGCGCGGCGCTGTCGGCGCTGGTGGCGAGCGCCCTGCCGTCGGACACCTGGCGCTTCGTCGGCTACCTGCCGCGCAAGCGCTCCGAGCTCGCCGCGCTGCTGTGGGCGCCGGAGACGATCGTCGCCTTCGAGTCGCCCAATCGCGTCGGCGCGTCGCTGGCGGTGCTGGCAGCGAGCGACCCGGAGCGGCCGGTCGTGGTGTGCCGCGAGCTGACGAAGCTGCACGAGGAGATCGTGCGCGGCAGCGCGGGCGAGCTCGCCGAGCGCTACGCGACGGAGGCGCCGCGCGGCGAGGTCGTGCTCGTGATCGGCGGCGCGCCGGTGAGCGAGCCCGCGCTCGCGCCGGCGCTGGCGGCGTTGCGCCGGCTCGTGGCGGCGGGCGCGAAGCCGCGCGCCGCGAGCACGGTGGTGGCGTCGCTGACGGGGGTGAAGGCCAACGCGCTGTACCGCGCGCTGACACAGGACGAGCCGGTGTGATCCGCCTGTTCCGCGCGCCGTTCTCGACGAACGTCGAACGGGTGGGGCTGGCGATGGCGCACAAGGGCCTGGAGGTCGAGTCCGTCTGGATCTCCTACGAGGACCGGTCGCCCGTGGAACGCGTGAGCGGGCAGTCGCTCGTGCCCGTCGTGGAGTTCGACGACGGGGCTGTCGTCTGCGACTCGATGCAGATCGTCAAGGTGCTCGAGGAGCGCCATCCGGCCGCGCCGCTGTACCCGGCGGACTTCGCCGGGCGCGCCGCGACGATGCGCTTCGTCGACTGGTTCGACGGTGTCTGGAAGGTCGCCCCGAACGCGCTCGCCGACGAGATCGCCGGGCCGGCGCCGGACGTTGCGCGGGTCGAGGTCCTCGCGGACGCGATGGCGGGCGCGCTGGACGTCTTCGAGCGCATGCTCGACGGGCGCCCGTACCTGCTGGGCGGTGAGTTCTCGGCGGCCGACTGCGCCGCCTACCCGTTCCTGAAGTACGCGTCGTGGCGCGATCCCGACGACGACGAGCTCTTTCATCGCGTGCTCGACAGCTACCAGCAGCTCGGCGACGACCACCCGCGGCTGGCGGCGTGGATCGAGCGCGTCGACGAGCGGCCGCGGGTATAGCCTCGGCCTCGTGGACGCCTACCTGGCCATCGCGAGCAAGCGCGAGGTGCGCGCCTACTCCTCCCGGGCGATCGAGCCGGAGGCCGAGCGGCGCATCCTGGAGGCCGGCCGGGTCGCGGGATCGTCGAAGAACCGCCAGGCGCGGCGGTTCGTGGTGATCCGCGACGACGGCGTGCGCCAGGTGGTCGCCGCGTGCGTCTACAACGCCGACAACGTCCGCGGCGCCGCACTCGTGGTGGCGATCGTGGTGGGCCGCAAGGGCCCGACCGCGTTCGACGCGGGACGCGCGGCGCAGAACATGATGCTCGCGGCCTCCAACGACGGGGTCGGCTCGTGCCCGAACGGGATCGCCGACGCGGAGCGGCTGCGCGAGGCGCTCGAGCACGGCGAGGACGAGTCGGTGGCGACGGTGCTCACGTTCGGCTATCCGCTGAGCTCGCGCCGCGATCCGGAGTCGCTGCCGGCCGAGGAGTGGGTGGCGCGGGCGGACCGGCGCCCGCACGAGGAGATCGTCCAGGAGATCTAGGCCCTGGTCGTGGCGAATCTGGGGCGCATGGCGCCCTGAAGACGCCACGACTGCGTGCGCTCGCCGCCGACGTGTGAAACAACGCACGCGGCTTCGTGTCGATACGCGCGCGGCGGGCTGCGCGGGCGGCGTCTCGCCGTAGCGTCGCGAGCGTGCGTCTGCCGCTCGTCACCGCTCTTGCCGCTCTCGTCGCGGGGCTCACGGCGTGTGCCTCCTCGGCCCTCGCCCGCGGCTGGATCCGGCCGGTCGACGGCGAGGTGCTCCGGGCCTTCTCCGTCGGCCCCGACCGCTTCGCCGCCGGGCAGCACCGTGGAGTCGATCTCGCTGCGCCGCCCGGGGCGCGGGTACGGGCGGCGTGCGGTGGCGGCGTGAGCTTCGCGGGTCGCGTGCCGGGGGGCGGACGGACGGTCAGCGTGCGCTGCGGGACGCTCGTCGCGACCCACCAGCACCTCGGCCGCGTGGCCGTGCGGCGCGGGGACATCGTCATGGCCGGCGGCCGGATCGGCACCTCGGGCCGCGCGCAGGCCGGCCTGCACGTGCACCTCGGGGCTCGCGTCGCGGGGACCGGCGAGTACCGCGATCCGCTTGCGCTCTTCGCCGCCGGCCCGCCTGGACCGCTCCCGCCGGTGCCACCGGCGCGGCGGGTGCCGCCGAGCACGTTCTCGCCCGGTGGGCGGCCGCTCGGCCCGGCGCCCGCGGCCCGTCCTGTGGGCGTGCCGCTGCATCTGCCCTCGGCGCCCGCGGCCACGGCGGCGCCGGCGGTGCCTGCGGCCACGCCGGCGCCCGCCCTCGCGCCGGACGCCGTTGCGGGCCGGCTGCCGTGGGCGGTGTGGCTGGGGCTTGCGCTCGTCGCCCTCGGGCTGCCCCTCGGGGGCGGGCTCGTCGTGGCACGTCGCCGCGGGCGGCTCGCCGCGGGCGCGCGGCCGGCGCGGGCCGGGTCGCCGGCCCCGCGCAGGTAGCCTCAGCGGCCGATGAGCTTCTACGTCACGACGCCGATCTACTACGTCAACGCGGCCCCGCATCTGGGTCACGCGTACTCCACGATCGCCGCTGACGTGATGGCGCGGCACATGCGCCAGCGCGGCGAGGACGTCTTCTTTCTCACGGGCACCGACGAGCACGGCGAGCCGGTGGCGCTCGCGGCCGAGCGCGAGGGGCTCACGCCGCAGGAGCTCGTCGATCGCAACGCGCCGCGCTTCATCGAGCTCGGCCCGAAGCTCAACGTCTCCAACGACTTCTTCATCCGCACCAGCGACCCGCAGCACATGGCCAAGGTGCAGGAGATCCTCAGCCGGATCCGCGACAACGGTCACGTCTACGAGGGCGTCTACGAGGGCTGGTACTGCCCCCGCTGCGCGGACTTCAAGACCGACGCCGAGGCCGGCGACGACAACCTCTGCCCGATCCACGGGACGCCGCTGACGCGCGAGAAGGAGGACAACTACTTCTTTCGGCTCTCCGCCTTCCAGGACGATCTGCTCGAGCTGCTCGACGAGCAGCCGGACTTCGTCATGCCGCGCCATCGCTACAACGAGGCGCGCTCGTTCATCGAGTCGGGGCTGCAGGACGTCTCGCTGAGTCGCTCCACCTTCACCTGGGGCGTGCCGGTTCCGTGGGACTCCAAGCACGTCTTCTACGTCTGGTTCGACGCGCTGCTGAACTACTACACCGCGCTCTCGTACGCCAAGGTGGGCGAGGACCTCACCGAGCGCTTCTGGCCGGCGCAGTTTCACTTCATCGGCAAGGACATCCTGAAGTTCCACACGATCTTCTGGCCCGCGATGCTGATGGCCGCCGGCCTGCCGCTGCCCGCGCACGTCTTCGTCCATGGCTTCCTGCTCATGCGCGAGTCGGGCACGCCCGGTGAGGCGCCTTCGGAGCTGAAGAAGATGAGCAAGTCGCTGGGCAACGTGCTCGATCCCTTTCAGATCATCGACGAGTTCGGCACCGACGCGCTGCGCTTCTACTGCATGCGCGACGTGACGTTCGGCCAGGACGGCGAGGTCTCGACCGCCCGTTTCGCCGTGCTCTACGAGTCCGAGCTCGCCAACGACCTGGGCAACCTCGCGAGCCGGACGATCGCGATGGTCCACCGCTACCGCGACGGCATCGTCCCGGACGCCGAGCTCGACGCCGCGCTGAGCGCCGAGATCGACGGTGCGAACACCGACGTCTGCGGGCTGCTCGACCGGGCCGACCTGAGCGGAGCGCTCGAGGCGATCTGGCTGCGCGTGCGGCGGCTGAACCGCTACGTCGAGGAGCGCGCGCCGTGGACACTGGCCAAGGATCCCGAGCGGGCGGGCGAGCTCGACACGGTGCTCGCCTCGTTGGCCGAGTCGCTGCGCGTCGTCGCGGTCCTCCTGCACCCGTGGATTCCCGAGAGCTCCGACAAGCTGCTGCAGGCGCTGGCCGCGCCCGCGCTCGACCTCGAGGGCGCCCGCGTCCAGGCCGGCCGGCTCGGCGCGATCTCCAAGCTCGAGCAGCTCTTTCCCAAGCACTGACGGCGGGGCGGTCGCATGATCGACAGCCACACGCATCTGCACGCCTGCCGGCCCGAGGACACCGAGCTCGTGGCGGCGGCGGCGCAGGCGGGCGTGAAGCGGATGCTGACCGTCGGCACGACCGGCGCGACGTGCCGCGAGGCGCTGCTCGCCGCCGAGCGCTTCCCGCAGGTCTACGCCGCGATCGGCCGCCATCCCAACGAGGCGACGGGCTTCGACGCCGCCGACCTGGCCGAGCTGACCGCGCTGGCCGAGCATCCGCGCTGCGTCGCGATCGGCGAGACCGGCCTGGACGACTACCGCGACTACGCGCCGCGGCCCGATCAGGAGCGCGCGTTCGCCGCGCAGATCGACCTCGCGCGCAGCACGGCCAAGCCGCTCGTCATCCACACCCGCGCCGCCGACGACGACACGATCGCGATGCTGCGCGAGAGGGCCGTCGGGCTCGACGTGATCATGCACTGCTTCTCGATGCCCGACCGCCTCGACGAGTGCGTCGATCAGGGCTGGTGGATCTCGTTCGCCGGCAACGTCACGTATCCCAAGGCCGCGGATCTGGCCGCGGCCGCCGCGCGCGTGCCGGCCGAGCGCCTGCTCGTCGAGACCGACGCGCCGTATCTCACGCCGCAGCCCACGCGCAAGGAGCGAAACCAGCCCGCCTATGTCGTGCACACCGCGCGCTTCGTCGCGCAGCGACGGGGGATCGCGTACGAGGAGCTCGAGCAGCTCGTCGAGCGCAACGCCGCCGCAGTGCTGCGGTGGTGAGCGACGCCGGCAGCGACGCCGACCCCGCCCGCGCCCGGACGGCGACGCAGCCGAGCCTGCGCCGCATGCGCGACTTCGGCATCCGTCCCAAGCGCGACCTCGGCCAGAACTTCCTCATCGACTCGAACCTGCTCGGCGTCATCGAGCGTGAGGCGCGCCTGGAGCCCGGCGACGTCGTGCTCGAGATCGGCGGCGGCCTCGGCGTGCTGTCGGAGCACCTCGCCCCGCGGGTCGCGCACGTGCACGTCGTCGAGCTCGATCGGGCCCTGGAACCCGCGCTGCGCGACGCCGTCGATCGGTTCGAGAACGTCACGCTGCACTTCGCCGACGCGATGAAGCTCGACCTGCGCGCGCTGGACCCGGTGCCGACGAAGGTCGTCGCCAACCTGCCCTACGGCATCGCGGCGGGCGCGATCCTGCGCACCGTGGAGGAGCTTCCGAGCGTGGTGCGCTGGGTCGGCATGGTCCAGAAGGAGGTCGGCGAGCGCTTCGCCGCGGCGCCCGGCACGACCGCCTACGGCCTGCCCTCGGTCCTGGCCCAGCTGGCCTGCCGCGTGCAGGTGCTGCGAGCCGTGTCGCGCTCGGTCTTCTCGCCGGTTCCCAACGTCGACTCCGTGCTCGTCGGGCTCGAGCGCACCGGGCCGGCGCCCGATCCCGATCTGCGCGAGCTCGTGGCCGCCGCGTTCGCCCACCGTCGCAAGGCGCTGGCCGGCTCGCTGGCGCTCGCGCCCGACGCCCCGAGCGACGTGCGCGCTCGTGCCCGTGCCGTCCTGACCGAACTCGGCCACCCGCCCGACGTGCGTGCCGAGCGCCTGTCGCCGCAGGACTTTCGCGCCCTGCGCGATAGCTTGCGGGCATGACGGTCCTGACGACGCAGGCGCGCGCGAAGATCAACCTGTGCCTGTTCGTCGGGCCCGAGCGCGGCGACGGCCGCCACGAGATCGTCACGCTGATGGACTCGCTGCGCCTCTGCGACGAGGTCCGGATGCAGACCGATCCCCCGGGCGTCGTCGAGGACGAGGTCGTCTGCCTCGGCGTCGAGGGACCGAACCTCGCCGCCGCGGCGCTGCGCGCCTTTCGCGAGAGCACCGGCTGGGACGGGCCGCCCGTGCGCCTGGAGATCGAGAAGCGCATCCCGGTGGCCGGCGGCATGGCGGGCGGCTCGGCGGATGCCGCCGCGGCGCTTCGCCTGATGGCACAGGCCTCCGGCCTCGGGGACCGGCGGACGCTCGAGGACATCGCCGCCACCCTCGGGGCCGACGTCCCCAGCCAGATCCGCGGCGGCCTCCTGCTCGCGACGGGGACCGGCAGCCGGCTGCGGCCGCTCAGCCTGACGCTCGCCTACAGCGTCGTCGTCCTCGCGATCGACGAACACCTCTCCGCGGGCGACGTGTACACCGAGGCCGACCGTCTCGGCCTCACGCGCGACACGCTCGATCTCGCTCGCTCGATGACGCGCACACAGGCCGCGCTGTCGTCGGAGACGATCCTCGAGCGGCTGCACAACGACCTGCAGGACGCGGCACGATCGCTCTGCCCGGCAATCGACACGGCGCTGGAGGCGGTGCTCGCCGCGGGCGCCGATCACGCGCTCGTCTCGGGCTCGGGTCCGACGGTGCTCGGGGTCTTCGTGGAGGCCGGCCACCGCGAGCGCGCCCGCCGCGTCTGCGAGTCGCTGGCCAACGAGGGCCGGACGCCCGCGCCCGTGCTCACGGGCCCGGCCGGCCCGAACGCACGCGCTTGACGGCATCACGCTCTTATTCGTCGCGGATCTAGGGCACAATCCCGGTTGTGACGAACGGCGCGATGACAATCCTCATCGCCGGCACCTGCGGAGTGCTGGCGATCGCCGCCTTCGTCTGGTTCATCGCCTGGCCGGCCTGGAACGCGTACGGCAACCTGTGGGAGCGGCTCGCTGCCGGCTTTCTCAGCCTGTACGTCCTGGCCGCGCTTCTCCTGGTGGGCGCGGCCGGTGGAGCGGCCTTTGCGTACTACTGGGACCGCATTGCCGCGTAGCCTATGACCATGGCGACCTCCGCCGACCGCTCGGTCGGCCTCGATCTTGCGGCGCTCGACGCCATCACCGAGGCGGTCGAGTCCGGCGCCGGGCTGCCCGACGTCGTGCGCGCCGCATCGCGCGCGCTGGACGCGAGCCTCGTGCTGCTCGACCGCAGCGGATCGGTGCTGGCCGTCGCGGCGCGCTCCCCCGCCGACGAGCGTTCGCTGCTCGACGGCGCCGCCGGCGTGGAGACGATCGAGCTGCGCGTCGCCGACACGCCCGTCGGCCAGCTGCGCATGCGCTCGCGCGCGACGCCGGGGCCCGCGCTCGTGCGCCTCGTCACGACGCTCGTGGCCTCCGAGGTCGAGCGCGTCCGCGCGCCGGCGCGTGCCTCCCAGGAGGCGGCGACGAGCTTCCTGCGCGCGGTTCTCTCGCGCGACGTCGCCGAGGCCGGCGACATCCTCGCGCGAGCCGACGAGCTCGGCATCGACCTGATCGCCGGCGGCACGATCCTCGTCGCGCGCGCCCACGCCCATGTCCCCGTCGAGGAGGGCTGGCGCCCGCGCGTGCTGGCCACCGCCGAGCGTGGGGCGCGCGCTGTCGTGCCGACCGCGATCGCCGCCCCGGCCGAGCGCGAGACGTCCGCGGCCGAGATCGTCGTGCTCGTGCCCAGCGGCGACGACGCCGTCGCCAAGCGCGCGGCGGAGGGCGTCCTGCGCGAGTTGCAGGCGGGGCTGCCGGGCCATTCGTTCGCGATCGGCCGCAGCCGCGTGGCGCTCGATCCGCTGGACCTGCACCGCGCCGGCAACGAGGCGCTGCTCGCCGTCAACGTCGCCGAGGGCGACGCGGAGCGGCCGCTGCTGGCCTTCGAGCAGACGGGCGCCTACCGCCTGCTGCTGTCGGCGATGAGCGAGGATCCCGCCGAGCTGCAGCGCTTCTACGCCGAGACGGTCGAGCCGCTCGTCGCCTACGACGAGCAGTACGAGACCGAGCTCGTCCGCACGGTGGAGGCCTTCCTCGACAACGACGGAAACGTCGCGGGAACGGCGCAGAAGCTGTTCACCCATCGCCACACGATCCGGTACCGGCTCGAGCGCGTGCGCGAGCTTTCCGGCCTCGACGTCGGCTCCACGGACGGCCGCGAGAAGCTCTCGCTGGGCCTCAAGGCGATGCGCGTGCTCGGTGTGACCGCGCCCGGTGGCCCGGCCACGGAGCCAGGCACGAGCGCGGGCCGCGTCCCCAAGCGGTAGTGCACCGTTCCCCAAGTCCCTTCCCCCTCGGGCGAACGGACTTACGAGACGATGCACTAGTACGCTCCCGCGCTTGGCCGACCGCGCTTTGAAGATCGGGATCCTGACGGGATCCGGGACGTACGCGCTGCCGGGCATCGAGGCCGACGGCGAGCCCGAGCTCGTCGAGACGCGCTACGGCGCGGCGCCGGTCACGAGCGGGCGCTTCGCCGGCGTCGACGTGCTGCACATCTCGCGCCATCGTTCCGGCCACGAGCTGCTGTCGAGCATGGTCACCCACCAGGCGAACATCGCCGCGCTGAAAGAGCGGGGCGCGGACGCGATCCTGTCCGTCACGGTCTGCGGCGCGCTGGACGCGAACCTCTCGCTCGGCAGCCTCGTCGTCTTCGACGACCTGCACTTTCTCGCCAACCGCCTGCCCGACGGCTCGATCTGCACGATGTTCACGGAGGCCGGCGAGAAGGGTCGCGGCCACTGGATCTACGAGCGCCCGTTCTCCCAGCATCTGCGCGAGGTCCTGCTCGCGGGGGCGGAGGAAGCGGGCAACTACGCGGTCGACGGTGGCTGCTACGGCCACGTCGACGGCCCGCGCTTCAACACGAAGACCGAGATCCGGATGCTGCAGAACTGCGGCGTCACGGTCGTCAGCCAGACCGCCGGACCCGAGACCGTGCTCGCCGGCGAGGCCGAGATCCCCTACGCGCTGCTCGGCTACGCGACCGACTATGCCAACGGCGTGAAGGCCGAGGCGACGCCGGTCGAGGAGCTCATCCGCCTGATCGAGGCCAGCGGCGCGAACTTCGCCAGCACGCTCGCCGCGGCCGTGCCGATGATCGACGCAGACGCGCTCGCGCCCACCGGGACGTTCTTTCGCTTCGACTGACGCGGCGCCTGCGCTCAAGTCGCGGGCGCGGCGGTACCGACGGGTGTCGGGATGCCCCTGCATCGCTCACCTCGCCAGCTCGTCACCGCCGTCGCCCTCCTGCTCGTGCTCGCGCTGTGGCCGGCGGCGGCGTCGGGGTGGGGCCCGCCGCGCTCGGGCGGGTTCGGGCCGAGCGTGCTGCGCGGGGGCACGGGCGCGGACTTCCTGCGTGGCGCCGAGGGACCTGATCGTCTGTACGGGCGCGGGGGAGACGACCTGCTGACCGGAGACACCGGCCCGGACCGTCTGTTCGGGCGGTGCTCGCAACGACACGCTGAGCGGCGGGTCGGGGATCGACGTCCTGCGCGGCGGCGAGGGCGACGACATCGCCAGCGGCGGGTTCGGCGCCGACGTGATCGAAGGCGGTCCCGGCGGCGACGCGCTCAACGGCGACCAGGACCACGACACCCTGCTCGGCGGGGCGGGCGACGACCTGCTGCACGGCGGCTCGGGGATCGATCGCATCGACGGGGGATCCGGCGGCGATCGGATCTTCGCCGACAGCGGCGGCGACTTCATCTCAGGCGGCGAGGGCGACGACGTGATCGTCGTCGACGGCGCTGTGCCGGCCCACGTGCGCTGCGGACCCGGCCGGGACACGGTCTACCTCACCGTTCCTGTGTCGGCGACCGCCGACTACGCCGGGATCGGCACGGCCGGAACCCGCGGGAAGGACTGCGAGATCGTCGAGATCACCGATGCCGTCCAGGACCCCAACCGCGGTCTCACGTATCTCGCCCCCGACGGCGGCGGCCCGCGCAGCGGCACGGCCCGCGACGACGTGCTGCTGGGAGGGCCCGGCGCCGACACGCTCCGAGGGCTGGGCGGCAACGACGTGCTGTGGGGGCTGCGTCAGGCCGGCCTGACCTCGACGCAACCCGACGTCATCTCGGCCGGGGCGGGCGACGACACCGTCTACGGCGGCCCCGGGCCGCAGCGGATCTCCGGTGGATCGGGCGACGACTTCCTCGAGGGCGGCCTCGGCGACGGCACGATCGACGGGGGCAGCGGCAACGACACGATCCGCCTGCGCGGCGGCGGCGACGTGCGGGTGCGGGCGGGCGCGGGGCGCGACACGATCTACGCCCGCGGAGCCTCGCGCGGCACGGTCGGGTGCGGCGCGGGGCGCGACGTCGCGTACGTCGACGGCGGCGACGTGGTGGCGCGGCGACTGCGAGCGGGTGCGTGGGAACACCCCTGCGGCGCGTGCGGCGCATCGCGGCGCGGACAGCGCAGGCGCGGGCGGCCGACACCGCACGCGCCGCCGCGCCGACCTACGCCGATCTCGTGGCCGTCACGCCCGGGCTGACGCACTGGTGGCGGATGAGCCCGAGCGAGGAGGTCACCGGCCCGTTCGGCACGTCCTACGGCAGCGGGCTCATCGACCGGATCTCCAAGACCCAGGGCGCGTACTTCAACCAGTCCACGACGCAGGGCCCGACGGACGACGGCGACACGGCGTACGACCTCCCGCCGAACGACACCGCTCAGCCGCTGTACACCAACGTCGCGGACACCGAGCTGATCGGCCCGGCGTTCACGTTCGAGGGCTGGTTTCGCTCCGACGACATCGGCACTCCGCGGATCCTGCTCGAGGACGTCGCGCAGGGCGGCCCCGACAACGGCGTCGCGCTCGTGCGCGAGGCCGACGGCTCGCTGCGCGCGCAGATCCGCTCGTGGTCGGACCCGCGGCGCGTCGACCTGCGCACGCCGCCGCTGGACCTCGGGACGAGCTGGCACCACGTTGCGCTGACGCGCACGGACACGGAGGTCGCGTTCTACGTCGACGGGACGCGCGTGGCGGAGGGGCCCGCCGAGCCGATCACGGCGGCGTACTCGTCCTACAGCTGGTACATCGGCTCGCGGCCGGAGTCCTACGGGCCGCAGCCGGGGGAGCCGCCCTGGTGGCTGGCGAGCTACGGGGCGTGGCTCGGCGGGATCGACGAGGTCGCGACGTACGACCGCGCGCTCGACGCGGCGACGATCCGCGCGCACGCGCGCGTCGGCGAGGACGGCCGGCCGCCCGTCACGGCCACGTCGCCGCCGTTCGGGACGACCCAGGCACCGACGTCGATCGTCCGCTTCGTGACCGAGAAGGGCGGTTCGACGTTTCGCTGCGGGCTGGACGGCGCGCCGCTGACGCCCTGTCGCCAGCAGCTTCAGATGTCGAACCTGGCCGCCGGGCCGCACGAGCTGCGCGTGCAGGCCACCGATCGCTTCGGCCTCGTCGAGACGACGCCGGCGATCCTGCGGTTCACCGTGGACACGCAGCTGCCGCATACGCTCGTGCTGGCCCGGCTCGCGTCCGACGGGGACCGCCTGGCGACGCTTGCGATGGGCTCGGAGAAGCCGACGCGCGGCTACGAGTGCGCGCCCCACCGGATCGGCGAGCCGGAGTTCACGCTGCCGGGCCTCTCGGCGGACTTCTTCTTCTCTCGATGCGGGCAGGGCAGCGTCGTCGAGCGCGGCACCTACTACGGCGTGCGCGCGGTCGACGTCGCAGGCAATCGCGATCCGGTCGCCACCCGGGTTGTCGTACCGCCGCGCGGCGAGGGCTTCCAGGGACCCGAGTCCGGCCTGCCGACGTTTGCGGGCGCGCGTGTCGAGGTCGGCATCGTGGGCGAGCCGCCCTACGAGAACCGCGCGATGCCGTTTCAGTGCCGCATCGACGGCGCGCCGTGGTCGGGCTGCCCATCCGCCTTCCGCCTGCCGATCCTGCACGAGGGCCGCCACACGCTGCAGGCCCGCCAGCGCCTTCCCGGCACGAACGTGGTCATGACGACCGACGAGCTCGCGATGACCGTCGCCGCCTCGACAGCCGACACGACGATCGTCGGCATGCAGATGGCCCTCGTGATCGAACGCGGCAAGGCGCTCAGCCGGCGCGCCCCGCGCCTGCGCTTCGCCCTCAACCGCCCCGCCGCCGTTCGCGTCGAGGTCGTGCGCGGCGGCAAGCGGCTCGTGAAGGTCGTCGCACGCGGCACGGTCGGCCCGAACGTCGTGAAGATCCCGGCGCAGCGCCTGCGCGGCCTCGCCACCGGACGCTACGCGCTCGTCGTCACGGCCCGCGGCTCGTCGGGCCCGATCGCGAGGCAGCGCCTGCCGCTGGCGCTCGTGCGTCCGTTGCGGTGATCGCCGCGGCCGCCGCCTCGCGCTCGTACTGGCGCACCCATTTGCGGATCGCGTTGTCCGACACGCCGTAGCGGCGGCCGACCGCCACGTAACCGGACGCCTTGATCTCGCGCAGCAGGACATCGTGCGGTGGTCGGTCGACGCGGCGAAGCGCGGGATTCGGCACTCCTCGGTTTGGGCGCGGTGCGCGTCGCCCGCATTCCCGGGAGCAATACCGCTGCCGCGCGTTGCGCGGAGTGAAGCCCGTGCCGCAGCGCAGGCATTCGCGGTCGTCCACATCCACACGGTTCTTTCGGCCACAGTGCGTGTCAAGGGTGGCCGCGCAGTTCGGGCAGACGATCCGGAGGTTCGCGAGTCGGTGGTCATCCCGGCGACCGTTGATGTGGTCGAGGATCAGGCTCATCGGTTGCCCGCGCCACAGCTCCCCTTGACCACACACCTCACAGCGCCGGGGCTTCAAGCCCTCACGGTACAAGCGGCTCTTGAGGTGGTTGCGACTGTAGGTGGAGCCTTCGATCATGATCTCCTCGAGCGGCTGCGGTCGATGCAGCAGGCCGGCACGCTGTGCCGCGCGGGAGTCGAAATGCGCCGTGGGAATCGTCCAACGCTCGATCCAGATGCGAAGCGTGCGCCAGTTGCCACCGGTCGAGCACAGCCCGAGCCGGCGGAGTGTCTCGGCGTAGCTCAGCGACTGGCGGACTGCCGTCCGGGCCTCATCTTCCGAGTAGCGTGGCACGAACATATGTTCCGCATAGCCGTCGGACGATCGCTCGACTGGGGAGCCAGGATTCGAACCTGGTCTCGAGCTTCCAAAGAGCTCTGTGCTGCCGTTACACCACTCCCCAGTAACTCGGGCGGACGGCCCGACAGAAGACTAGCCCTAGGATCACCGAATGCCATCTCTCACCGCCGTCATCCTCGCCGCCGGTCAAGGCACGCGCATGCGATCAGAGCTGCCGAAGATGCTGCATCCGCTCTGCGGGCGCCCGCTCGTCGGCTGGCCGATAGTGGCCGCGCTGGAGGCGGGCGCCGACCGCGTCGTGGTCGTCGACTCGCCCGCCAGGACACTGGAGGGCAAGCTGCCGGAGGGCGTGACCTTCGTGGTGCAGCCTGAGCCCGACGGCACGGGCGGTGCCGTCCGTGCGGCGGCCGGGGAGATCGACGCTGACGACGCCGTCCTCGTCCTGCCCGGCGATGTCCCGCTCGTGACGCCGATGGCGATCGAGCGGCTCATGCGGGCGCACGCCAAGCACCGCGCCGCCGCCACGATGGCCACGATGATGCTCGACGACCCGAGCGGCTACGGCCGCGTCATCCGCGACGACGACGGTCACGTCGAGGGCGTCGTCGAGACGAAGGTCGCCGGCGAGGCGACGCCGGAACAGCTCGCGATCCGAGAGGTCAACAGCTCGATCTTCGCGTTCGAGGGCGCCGCTGTGCTCGCGGCGCTGCGGGCGATCACCCCCGACAACGCCCAGGGTGAGCTCTACCTGCCCGACGTCCTGCCCGCGCTGCGTGCGGCCGGCCGCCTGGTGAGGACGCACAAGCTCGGCGACCCGCAGCTTGCGCTCGGCGTCAACGACCGCGTCCAGCTCGCCGCGGTTCGCACCATCGCGCAGGCGCGGATCCACGCGGTCCATGGCCGCGCGGGTGTCACGATCGTCGATCCCGGCTCGACGCTGATCGACGTCGACGTCGTCATCGGCGAGGACACGACGATCGAGCCCAGCAGCTTCCTGCGCGGCGGCACGACCATCGGCCGCGGCTGCACCGTCGGCCCGCTGACGACGCTGATCGACGCCACCCTGCACGACGCGGTCACGATCCCGCACTCCTACGTCGTCGGCGCCGAGATCGAGTCGGGCGCCACCGTCGGCCCCTTCGCGTACCTGCGCCCGGGCACGGTCCTGCGTGAGCGCGCCAAGGCGGGCACGTTCGTCGAGATCAAGAACTCCGACGTCGGTCGCGGCACGAAGGTGCCGCACCTCTCCTACATCGGAGACGCCGACATCGGCGAGGACACGAACCTCGGCGCCGCCACCATCACCGCCAACTACGACGGCGTCCACAAGCACCGCACGACGATCGGCGATCGCGTGCACACGAGCGTCGACACCACGCTCGTCGCGCCGGTCACGATCGGCGACGACGCGTACACCGCCGCGAACTCGGCGATCACGAAGAACGTGCCGCCCGGCGCGCTCGGCGTCGCCCGGGAGCGCCAGACGAACATCGAGGGGTACGCCGATCGGAAGCGCCGGAACAGGCCCTAGACTTCTGGCGGCGATGACCACAGTCGAGCCGCAGCCGGCGCCAGCTACCCGCCTCGAGCTCGGCTACGACAAGAACCTCATGCTGTTCTCGGGGCGCGCGAACCCCGATCTGGCCGCGAAGATCGCCGCGAAGCTCGGCATCGCGCCGGGCCCGGTCACGCTGAGGACGTTCACCAACGGCGAGGTCTACTGCCGCTACGGCGAGTCGATTCGCGGCGCGGACGTCTTCCTCGTCCAGCCGATCTGTGCCAACCCCGGCGAGGGGATGACGCCCAACGACGCGCTCATGGAGCTGCTGCTGATGATCGACGCGGCGATCGGCGCGAGCGCGCACCGCGTCATCGCCGTGACGCCGTGGTTCGGCTACAGCCGCCAGGACAAGAAGTCCGCGCCGCGCGAGCCGATCTCCGCCCGCCTCGTCGCGCGCATGCTCGAGCGCGCGGGCGCCGACCGCGTCCTCACGATGGACCTGCATGCGGGCCAGATCCAGGGCTTCTTCCGCAAGCCGGTCGATCACATGACCGCGCTGTTCATCCTCACGCAGTACTTCCGCGACCTCGGCCTGCAGGACCTCGTGGTCGTCGCGCCGGATGCCGGCCGCGTGAAGCTCAACAAGAAGTTCGCCTCCAAGCTCGGCGCCGACCTCGCGATCCTCGACAAGGAGCGCCCCGCCCAGCAGGTCGCCGAGATCGGCTACGTCATCGGCGACGTCAAGGGCAAGACCGCCCTGATCGTCGACGACATCATCGACACGGCCAGCACCCTGAAGGTCGCCAGCCAGACCGTGCTCGACGCCGGCGCGCGCGCCGTCTACGCCGCCGCGACGCACCCCGTGCTCAGCGGCAACGCCTTCGAGAACATCGAGGCGGCCGGCTTCGAGCAGATCGTCGTCACCGACACGATTCCGCTGCGCGCCGGCGCGCCCGGCAACATCAAGGTCCTCTCCTGCGCCGAGCTGCTCACCGACTCGATCCGCAGCATCTTCTCGGACCGCTCGGTGAGCGACGTCTTCGGCGGCGAGAACCAGCTCTTCTAGCCCAACCGCCTGCGTGGCCGAGGAACCCGGAGGTCAGAGGTTCGCATCGTCTCGAGCGCGTGGCACGGACCCCCAGGGGTTCCGGCACGAGGTCCTGTAGCGTGGCGCGTCATGGCGGTGTACCGCACGACGTTGCCGATCGCGGCATCCGCGGAGACGGTGTGGAAGGTCCTCACGGACTTCGAGCGCTATCCCGAGTGGAACCCGTCGCTGCCGTCGATCAGCGGCGAGCTTCGCGCCGGCAGCACCGTCGCTCTGACGCTCGGGATGCCGGGCAGGCCATCGCCCAAGGTGAAGGCCAAGCTCGGCGACGTGACGCCGGGACGGCGCCTGACATGGCACGGCAACGCCGGAGCGGATTGGCTCTTCGCCGGTGACCGTGAGTTCCTGATCGACGCGCAGGGTGACGAGACGGTGCTCTTCACGCACGTCGAGAACGTCCATGGCGTCCTCTTCCCGCTGTTCCGTGCGGTCATGGGAACGGCGATCCGGCGCAGCCACGACGAGTTCAACGCGAGCTTGAAGGACCGAGCCGAAGGACGCGGGCCCACAGCGCACCCCTGACCCTCGGTGGTTTGGCTGCGCGGCGCCACGTCGTCGCGCTACCGTCGCGGGCATGAGTCCCGCCGCCGAGCTCATGGAGCGCCTCGGGCTCTCCGACGACGAGCTCTGCGCGGTGCTGGCGGTCGATCCGCTGGCGGTCATCACCGGTGAGCTCGACCATCGGCCCGAGCTGGCGATCCTGCTCGCGCTCACGGCGGAGGCCGCCGAGCGCGTCGGACCGCAGACCCTGAGGAGCTGGCTGCGCCGCACCGGACCCGGCGGCGTGCCGCTCGCGCACCTGCAGGCCCGCGACTTCGCGGCGTTCGAGGACGACCTCGCCGTGCTCGCCGAGCGCGGCTACATCCTGCGCAGCTCGTAGGCCTCCTGTCGGGCGGTCCGGCCCACTCCGGCGGCGACCGTCATACGTCCGTCCAGCGGCCGAACGGCGACCGGCCCCTGCTCAGCACGGGCTCGTCGACCCCGCGCGTCGGGCGCTCGCGAGCGGCTGAGGCGCTATTCGATCTCGGGCCGCTTCGCGCCCGGCCAGATGCCGGTCAGCCAGTGAAACCCCTGGGCCCCGCTGCGGTTGACCGCCGCTTTGGTGACGGCGAACGTCGCTCCCTGAACCGCCGCCGCGCCCAGTACCTTGCCCCAGGACGTCTCTTCGTCGGTGGGCTTCGGAGGCTCGCGGTCGTCGATGTGTCCCCAGATCTGGCTGAACACCTGACGCGCGAGGTAACCGGCGATGAGGCCGATAACGATCCCGAAGGGCTTGTAAAGGAGCTTCATGGTTGCGCAGGGTACCCCTCGGGCGTCACCATGACTCGCAACGACAGAGAGACGCCCACATGACCGACGCCGATGACCTGCTGCAACGTGCGCTCACCGATGCCGAGTCCTGCGCTGCCGTCGCGCTGAAGGTCTCCGATCTCGCCCTGTCCGAAGCCCTCACCGTGATCTTCCACGGCCGCCGCGACCTGGGCACCCTGCAGACGTATGTCGCCCACGGCGGCCGCGCCGCCGGCTCGGCCGTCGGCGCGTCCGAGCTGCTGCGCGTCCCGTGCGATCTCGACCTCGCCGAGGCCGCCTCGCGCGACGAGGCCGAGGAGCTCTACGCCGAGCAGGCACGGGCGCTGCGCGACGCGATCGTCGCGGCCGACACCGTGCTCGCCGTCTGGGCGGGCCCACTCGCCGCCGCGACCGGGAGCGACGTCGCGATCGACCGGTCGATCGAGCTCGGCGTCAAGCTGCCGGCCCACCGCCTCATGCCGGTCGCGCTGTCCGCACCCGAGCGGCGCATGCTCGTCGCCGCAGTCTGCGGCGCCCGCACGCTCTCGCAGGGGCCGCCGCCGCTGGGCATCGTGTGCGCCCAGCAGGATCTCGTGCACGTCTATCCGCTCTCCGACGACCCGGAGAGCTGCCTCGAGGACTTCAGCGAGCGCGCGGTGGTCCACGCGCGCCGCACCGCCGAGCGGCTCGACCACCAGGAGGCGTCGGTGATGCGCTTCCTCGAGCTCAACGGCGACGACTTCCATCAGACCGGCTGACCGCGCGGTACGAGCCGCGCCGCAGCCGCGGAGCCGCAGCCGGGTCGCGCGGTCGTGACAATGGCCGCGTGAAGCGCGTCCTCATCGTCCTCGCCGTCCTCGTGGTGATCGGCGGCAGCTTCGTCACCGCCCGCTGGATCAACAACGACACGGTGGAGCGCGCGCGCGTGGTCGAGCTGCTGCGCGATCAGCTGCGCGGCGACGCAGCGGCGATGCTGCGCCGCCTCGAGGACTGCGCGGACCCGGGCTGCGTCGCCGTCGTCCGCGCCAACGCGAGCCGCCTGCGCCGCGACGGCGAGCTGAAGGTCGCGCTGTACCAGTCGCAGACGGCGCACGCCCTGCGTTCGCGCACGAAGTACACGCGCGTGGTCTGGTTTCCCTCCGGACGCGAGGCCGAGACGACCGTGCAGTGCGTGCTCGTGCGCCGCGACGGCAACGTGTTCGCCGGGATGACCGTTAGCCTGCTGCGCGTCACAGCCCCGATCGGCCGCGAGTCGAGCTGCCCGTCCTGACCGGCGGGCGTCACCGGCACAACTCGCGACGGCAGGCGGTGTTGTGCGCCGTCGAGCCATGCACTCCCTCCGCCTGCCCGCACCCATGCTCGTCCTGCTCGCCGCCGTTGCGGCGACGGCGTTCATCGCCGCGGCGCCCACCCCCGCCCAGGCCGCCGCCGACGGCGTCACGCGCGGGACGATCTACCAGGACGGGCCCGACAACCGCTACCTGCTCGGCGGGGAATGGCTCTTTCGCCGCGACGACGCCGGCATCGGCCTGCGCCAGGCGTTCCAGCGCCAGGCCGGCCGCGACGGCTGGACGCCGCTGAGCGTCCCGAACGCCTGGAACGTCGGCGACAACTCCGTCGCCTCGATGACCGGCACCGTCGCCTGGTATCGCAAGGACTTCCGCCTGCCCGACGCCCGCGCCCGGATGGACTGGCTCGTGCGCTTCGAGTCGGTCAACTACCGCTCGCGCGTGTGGCTCAACGGCGTCGCGATCGGCCGCAACACCGGCGCCTACCTGCCCTTCGACCTGCGCCTGCCGCGCAGTGCGCTCAGGCGCGACGGCGTGAACCGGCTCGTCATCCGCGTCGACAACCGCCGCCTGCGCACGGACTTCCCGCCGTCGGGCCTCACCGGCTCGGGCGATCCCGCCGGCGGCTGGTGGAACTACGGCGGGCTGCTGCGCGAGGTCTACCTGCAGCGCGTCGACACCGTCGACGTCACGAGCGTCGTCGTGCGACCGCAGCTGCCGTGCGCGACCTGCGACGCGAGCGTGCTCGCCCGCGTCGTGGTGCGCAACTACGGCGATCGCACGGCGAGCGTGCGGGTGACCGGCAGCTTCGGCTCGCAGGCGCTCGACCTCGGCCGACGGCGCGTCGGCGCGCGCAGCTTCGCGAGCTTCCAGACGCGCCTGCGCGTGGCGCAGCCGCGCCTGTGGTCGCCCGCCAGCCCGTACCTCTACCCGGCGCGCTTCACCGTCCGCGCCAGCGGCCGGCGCGTGCTGGGCTACAAGCTCAACAGCGGGATCCGCTCGATCACGATCGCCGACGGGCACCTCATGCTCAACGGCCGCCCGGTGAGCCTGCGCGGCGTCGGCCTGCACGAGGACGATCCGGCGAAGGGGTTTGCGATCGACAGCGCCCGGCGCGCCCAGATCATCGCCCAGGCCAAGGAGCTCGGCGCGACCGTGATCCGCTCGCACTACCCGCTGCACCCCGAGATGCACGAGCTCGCCGACCGCCTCGGGATGCTCGTCTGGTCGGAGATCCCGGTCTACGCCGTCAAGACGCAGTTCCTCAAGCGCGAGACCGTCCGCAAGCTCGCCGCGCGCGAGCTCGAGTCGAACATCATCGCCAACCAGAACCACGCCTCGATCATGCTCTGGTCGATCGGCAACGAGCTGTCCTCGCGGCCCGGCCCGGTGCAGCAGTTCTACATCGAGCGCGCCGTGCGCCAGGCCAAGGCGCTGGACCCGTCACGTCCCGTCGGTCTCGCCGTCGCGGGCTACCCGTCGGCCGGCTGCCGGCCGCAATACGCCGCGCTGGACGTGATCGGCATCAACGAGTACTTCGGCTGGTACCCCGGCCCCAACGGTCAGATCGCCGACCGCGACGCGCTGCCCGAGTACCTCGACTCGGTGCGCGCCTGCTATCCGACGAAGGCGATCTTCGTCTCGGAGTTCGGCGCGGAGGCCAACCGCGACGGCCCCGTCGAGGAGAAGGGCACCTACGCCTACCAGCAGGACTTCGTCAACTACCACCTCGCGGTGCACGGGTCCAAGCCATGGCTGAGCGGATCGATCTACTGGGCGCTGCAGGAGTTCCGCGTGCGCCCCAACTGGGACGGCGGCAACCCGCGCCCCAACCCGCCGGTCCACGAGAAGGGCCTGCTGCGCTTCGACGGGTCCAAGAAGCCGGCGTGGCTCGATGCGCAGCGGCTCTTCGGGGCGACGAACCAGCTCGGCGCGCGGTAGCGATTCGCAGCGAGATCCCGAAGCGGGCGTCCCCCGTCCGCTACCCTTCCCGGTCGCCATGGCCTCTCAGACGACGCAGCTCTCCATCTCTCCTCGCGAGCCCGAGGGCTCGCGCTCCACGCGCCGCCTGCGCCGCAGCGGCCGCGTCCCCGGCATCCTCTACGGCGGCGGCGCCGAGCCGCTCACCTTCAGTGCCGACGCCCGTGAGCTGCGCCACGCGCTCGCCGCGACCGGCGCCGTGCTCGAGGTCACCGACGGCGACCACGCCACCCCGGCGATCCTCAAGAGCGCCCAGTACCACCCGGTGCGCGGGGAGACGATGCACGTCGACCTGCTGCGCGTCGACCTCAACGTCGCCATCGCCGCGGTCGTGCCGCTCGAGCTGACCGGCGGCGAGGACGCGCCCGGCGTCAAGGAGGGCGGCGTGCTCGAGCAGATCACGCGCGAGCTGAACATCGAGGCGCTGCCGAGCGCGATCCCCGAGTCGATCGTCCACGACGTGTCGGGCATGGAGATCAACGACACGATCACGCTCGCCGACGTCGCGATCCCCGAGGGCGTGACGCTGCTCGACGACGTCGAGGAGACGACCGTCGCGACGCTCACGCCGCCGCGGATCGCCACCGACGAGGACGAGATCGAAGAAGAGACCGAGCGCGTCGGTGAGGCGCCGGCAGGCGACGCCGGCAGCGGCGACGCCGCGTCCGACGCCTAGGCGGCCGCCGTGCGGCTGCCCGGCCGCGCAGGGTCCGGCGCGCCGGTCGACTGGCTCGTCGTCGGCCTCGGCAACCCCGGCGCGAAGTACGCGGGGACGCCGCATAACGTCGGCTTCGAGGTCGCCAACCGGCTCGCCGCCCGGTGGGACCTGCCGCGGGCGAAGACGAAGTTCGCCGGCCTGCTGACCGAGGGCCGCACCGGCCCCGGCGGCCCGCGCGTGGCGATCCTGTTGCCGCAGACGTACATGAACGACGCCGGACGCTCCGTCGGCCCGGCGCGCGGGAGCTACAAGCTGCCGCTCGAGCGCGTGCTCGTCGTGCATGACGAGATCGACCTGCCGTTCGGCGACGTGCGCGCGCGCATCGGCGGCGGCCTCGCCGGCCACAACGGGCTGAAGTCGCTGAAGGCCGAGCTCGGCGGGCCCGACTTCGCCCGGGTGCGCATCGGCGTCGGGCGCCCCGACTCGACCGACCCCGAGATCGTCTCCGCGCACGTCCTGGGCGCGTTTCGCCAGTCCAGGGCCGAGGTCGCCGCGCTCGTCGACGACGCCGCGCGGGTCGCCGAGTCGATCGTGCTCGGCGAGCGCGAGCTGGAGACGCGGCCATCGACGCGTTGACGGTCGGCCTGCGGCGGGTAGGTCGCCGCGCATGGCAGACCACGTCATCCTCCGCCCGCTCGACGGCTCCCCCGACGCCGCCCGGATCCTCGACGAGTTCGAGAGCCGCACCGGCCTGATCTCCGAGCCGCACGGCGACGGGCGCCTCTACGGGGTGCGCGGCCCCGACCACCAGAAGGACATCGTCCAGACGCTGACGGCCATCGACGCGGACTGGACCGACCACGTCGGGCTGAAGCTGCCCGAGTAGCCGCGCGGCCGGGACCGGAGTCCGCCGAGGGTCCGCGCACGACCCCCGCGGAAGACGCGCGGGTCCCGCGTCCGCCGACCTACACTGGAGGTGCCACGCGGCCGCCGCTGAGCGGCCGTTTCGCCTGCCATGTCACTGCGCCCGCTTCTCGCTCACCTCACCGATGCCCCCGACGGCGCGACCCTCGCGCGCGACGGCGGCGCCGCGTTCGTCTCGGCGTCGCTGCGCGCGTATGTCCTGGCCGCGCTGGCCGACGAGGACGGCGCCCGGCCCGCGCTCGTCGTCGCCGGCGACGACCGCCAGGCGCGCGACCTCGCCGCGGACCTGCGCGGCATGGCTGCACCCGCGGCCGGTGCGCTTCTACCCCAGCCGCGGCGTCGCCTACGAGTCGCACCTGGCGCCGCCGCCGCACCTCGTCGGCCTCCGCGTCGCGGCGCTCGACGCGCTGCTCGAGTGGGGGTCCCCGAGCCCTCGTCCGGCCGGCTTGCCTGATGGCGACGCTCGGCATCCGGCCGATCGAGATCGCACGGACGGCGCCCCCGTCGTGGTCGTCTCCGCCGTCGCGCTCAGCGAGAAGGTGCCCGACCCGGCGCTGCGCCCGCACTCCTTCAAGCTGCGCGTCGGCGAGCTGCTCGACCTCGAGGAGTGCATGGCCGAGCTCGTCGCCGCCGGCTACGAGCGCGTCGACCAGGTCGAGGATCGCGGCCAGTTCGCCGCCCGCGGCGGGCTGCTGGACATCTACCCGGCGACCGAGGATCGTGCCGTGCGGGTCGACCTCTTCGACATCGAGATCGAGTCGCTGCGCTGGTTCTCGACGTTCACCCAGCGCTCGCTCGGCGAGACGCAGGAGGTGGAGATCGCGCCGGCCGCCGAGCTCGCGGCCGAGTACCGCGAGATGGCGGAGATGGCGGTCTTGGAGTCCGAGGACGACCGGCCTGACATCGCCGAGCTGCTGCCGGTCGAGCGCTTCGCCGCCTTCCTCGATCTCGCGCCGGACGCCGCGGTCCTGATCGCCGCCGAAGAGGAGATCGGGCCGGCGCTGGCCGATCACTGGCAGGACGTCTGCGCCGCCTTCCACGACGCCGACGCGCACCACCTCTACGTCGCGCCCGAGCCGATCCGGGCCGCCCTCGACGCCCGCGCGCACGTGCGCCTGTCCTCGTACGACACAGACCAGCCGCTGCAGTTCCGCGCGCAGGCGCCCGACCTCGCCGCGCGCTCGCTGAAGGAGGCCGAGCCCGAGCTGGAGAAGCTCGTGCGCTCGGGCTACCGCACCGTCGTCACGTGGCCGCAGCGCAGCGAGGGCGAACGCGCTGCGTACAACCTCGCGCGCGTGCGCAGCTCGTGGCTGGGGGAGGGCGAGAGGTGCCGGCGGGGACCCGTCGAGAACCCGCTGCGCTTTGCGCACGTCAACCTGCGCGACGGCTTCATCGCCGCCGGGCTGAAGCTCGCCGTGCTGCCCGAGCACCGGCTGTTCCGGCGCCGGCGCCAGGAGCGCGCGCCGCGGACGTGACTTCGGCGCCGGCCGGCGCGGCGCGCTGCGCTCGTTCGCCGACCTGCGCACGGGCGACATCGTCGTCCACGAGGACCACGGCATCGCCCGCTTCGCCGGCTTCGAGACGAAGACCGTCGCCGGCGTCACCCGCGACTACCTCTACCTCGAGTACCAGGGCGACGACAGGGTCTTCGTCCCATCGGACCAGCTCGCGAAGATCTCGCGCTACGTCGGCGCCGGCGGGGCGCACCCGCCGCTCTCCAAGCTCGGCGGCAAGGCCTGGGACCGCCTGAAGGCGCGCGCCCGGCGCGCGGCGCAGGAGCTCGCCGGAGAGCTGCTGAACCTCTACGCCGAGCGCCGCCGGCGCACCGGCCTGGCCTACCCGCCCGATTCGCGACTGGCTGCGCGAGTTCGAGGCCGCCTTCCCGTACAACGAGACCGCCGACCAGGCCGAGGCGATCGAGCTCGTCAAGAGCGACATGGAGTCCGAGCGGCCGATGGACCGCCTCATCTGCGGCGACGTCGGCTTCGGCAAGACCGAGGTCGCGCTGCGCGCCGCGTTCAAGGCCGCCGACGCCGGCAAGCAGGTGCTCATGCTCGTGCCGACGACGATCCTCGCCCAGCAGCACTACGGCACGTTCGCCGAGCGCCTGAAGGACTACCCGTTCACGATCGCGCACGTCAGCCGCTTCCGCAGCGCCGCCCAGCAGAAGCAGGCGATCGCCGGCTTTCAGAGCGGCGCGGTCGACATCCTCGTCGGCACGCACCGCGTGCTCTCGCGCGACGTGCGCGCAAAGGACCTCGGGCTGATCATCGTCGACGAGGAGCAGCGCTTCGGGGTCAAGCAGAAGGAGCTGCTGCGTCAGCTCAAGCTGCGCGTGGACGTCCTGTCGATGAGCGCGACGCCGATCCCGCGCACGCTGCAGATGTCGCTCGCCGGCCTGCGTGACATCTCGGTCATCAACACGCCGCCGGAGGGGCGCCGGCCGATCAAGACCTACGTCGGGGAGTACGACGAGGAGGTCGTCAAGCAGGCGCTGCTGCGCGAGCACGCGCGCAAGGGACAGGCCTTCTTCCTGCACAACCGCGTCGAGACGATCGACGAGACCGCCGAGCGCCTGCGCGGGCTGTGTCCCGGGATGCGCTTCGAGGTCGCCCACGGGCAGATGGACGAGCACGAGCTCGAGGACCGGATGATGACCTTCCTGCGCGGCGAGGCCGACGTGCTCGTCTGCACGAGCATCATCGAGTCGGGCATCGACATCCCGCAGGCCAACACGCTCGTCGTCGACCGCGCCGACGTCTTCGGCCTGTCGCAGCTCTACCAGATCCGCGGCCGCGTCGGCCGTTCGCGCGAGCGCGCCTACGCGTACCTGCTCTACGCCAGCGCGGCGGCGCTGACCGCCGAGGCGTCGCACCGCCTCGCGGCGCTGAGCGACTACACCGAGCTCGGCGCCGGCTTCAAGATCGCGATGCGCGACCTCGAGCTGCGCGGCGCGGGCAACCTGCTCGGCGACGAGCAGTCCGGCCACGTCGCCGCGCTCGGCTTCGAGCTGTACATGCAGATGCTCGACGAGGCCGTCGCGGCCGCCGAGCTCGCCGACGGCGGCGAGCACGTCGAGATGGCCGAGCCGGTGCGCCTGGACGTCAACGTCGACGCCTACGTCCCCGCGGATTACATCCCCTACGAGCAGGCGAAGATCGACGTGCACCGGCGCATCGCGGGCGCCGTCGACGTCGCCGACCTCGAGCTGCTGCGCGAGGAGCTCGCCGACCGCTTCGGCGATCTGCCCCAGCCGATGTCGAACCTCATCGACCTGCAGCGCGCGCGGATCAAGCTCGGTCAGGCCGGCGCGACGGCGGTCTCCTTCCGGGGCGGGCGGCTGGCGGTCACGCCCATCGAGCTGGACTCGGTCCGGGCCAAGAAGTTACGCGCGCAGATCCCCGGCGTTCTCTACGAGGCCGGCAAGAGCCAGATGTCGCTGCGTGTGCCCGACGATCCGCAGCAGCGCTTCCCCGCGGTCGTCCGAGCGGCCGATGCGCTGCTCGCCGTGACGCGCGAAGCGGCATGAGAAATTGCCTGCAGATGAAGCGCGCGTGAAGGGCTCGGGGGGCGGCGCGCCGGCGTGCCCCCGTTCGCTAGCATCGGCCCGACTGTGACTCGTGTTCTTCGTTCGCTGTCGGCGCTTTGCGCCTTTTTTGTGGTCATGATCGCCCTCTCCGCGTGCGGTGATTCGGTACCGGGCAACTCCGTCGCCAGCGTCGAGGGTGAGACCGTCTCGCGCGACCAGTTCCGCAAGTGGCTCGGCATCGCCGCCTCGACGAGTCAACCTCAGGGCGTCGGGAAGGTCGCCTACACGCCGCCCGACTACGCCAGCTGCGTCGCGACGAAGAAGAGCACCGCGCCGAAGCCCGCCAAGGGCCAGCCACAGCAGACCGACGCGCAGTTCAAGACCCAGTGCAAGCAGGAGTACGAGGGTCTGCGCGACCAGGTCATGCAGTTCCTCATCCTCGAGAAGTGGGTCACCGGCGAGGCCGAGGACCAGGGGGTCGAGCTCACGGCGGCGCAGGCCGACAAGGAGTTCGAGAAGGTCAAGAAGCAGTCCTTCCCGAAGGAGTCGGACTTCCAGGACTTCCTCAAGCAGTCGGGGATGAGCCTCGCCGACGCGAAGTTCCAGGTGCGCTTCAACACCGTGTACACGAAGCTGCGCGAGAAGGCCGTCAAGGGCGCCGACAAGGTGACCGACAAGGCCGTCAAGGACTTCTACGACAAGAACAAGGCGCGCTTCGCCACCCCCGCCACGCGCGACCTGCGCGTGATCCTGACGAAGACCGAGGCGCGCGCCAACCAGGCCAAGCAGGCGCTGCAGAACGGCCAGAGCTGGAGCTCCGTCGCCAAGCGCTTCTCGATCGACCAGGCGTCCAAGGACCAGGGCGGATCGTTGCTGGGCATCGCGAAGGGCACGCAGGAGAAGTCCTTCGACGACGCGATCTTCAGCGCCCAGAAGGGCGTTCTCACCGGCCCGATCCAGACGCAGTTCGGCTACTACGTCTTCCAGGTGCAGAAGATCGTCGCCGCCAAGCAGCAGACGCTGAAGGACGCGACGCCCGCGATCAAACAGCAGCTCGACGCGCAGAACAAGCAGAAGGCCGACGACGACTTCAACACGGCGCTGCGCAAGAAGTGGAAGGCCCAGACCAACTGCGCCGACGCCTACGTCATGACCCAGTGCAAGAACGCGCCTGAGCCCAAGACGAGCACCACCGCGCCCGGCGCGGTCACGCAGCCCGCCACGGGCTGACACCCGCCGAAATCCGCCAGGGACATCGGCCGCACCCGACGAGTGTCGTGAGTCAGATGTTCGCATGCATCTGACGGTGCCGGCAGACACGTCCCGGCATCCCTCAGCTGCACACGAACTTCCGCCTCACGACACTAGGCTTCGCGCCCGTGCCCGCCTCGCGCCCATCTCCCGACATCAGCGCCGCGGTCGCGCGCCTCGACGAGCTGACGCGGCGGCTGCGCCGCGAGTGCCCGTGGGACCGCGAGCAGGACGAGCGCTCGATCGTGCCCCACACCGTCGAGGAGGCCTACGAGCTCGCCGATGCGGCGAACGAGGGCGACGACGCGAAGCTGCTCGACGAGCTCGGCGACGTCCTCTTCCAGGTCCACTTCCTCTCGCTGCTGCTCGAGGAGCGGGGGGCCGGCGATCTCGCTGCGGTCGCCGAGCACTGCCGCCAGAAGCTCATCCGCCGCCACCCGCACGTGTTCGGCGATGCCGAGGCCGCGACCGCGGGTGCGGTGTTGAAGAACTGGGATGCCATCAAGGCGACGGAGGCAGGTCGCGAGCCGGGCATCTTCGGCGAGGTGCCCGAGAACCTGCCCGCCCTGCTGTACGCGCGCAAGGTCCAGCGCCGCGCGGCGACGGCGGGGCTTCTCGAGCGAGCGCCGGATCCCGACCCCGGTGACGGAGCGCGCGGCCGGCCGGCCGAGCGCGAGGCCGCATTCGAGCGGATAGGCGAGCAGCTCTTCGCCGCCGTCGACGAGGCGCGCCGCCTGCGCGTCGACCCCGAACTTGCCCTGCGCGCGGCCGCCCAGCGCTTCCGCGACCGTCTTGACCCGCCCCGAGGAGACACATGAGCACGATTCAGAGCGTCCACGCCCGCCAGATCCTCGACAGCCGCGGCAACCCGACGGTCGAGGTCGACATCGCGCTCAGCTCCGGCGCGACCGGGCGCGCGGCCGTTCCGTCGGGGGCGTCGACGGGTGAGTTCGAGGCCACCGAGCTGCGCGACGGCGGCGAGGCCTACGGTGGCAAGGGCGTCGCGACGGCCGTCGCCAACGTCAACGGCGAGATCGCCGAGGCCGTGACGGGTCGGGACGCCGCTGACCAGGCCGGCCTCGACAACGCGCTCATCGCGCTCGACGGCACCGCGAACAAGTCGCGCCTGGGCGCCAACGCGATCCTCGGCGTGTCGCTCGCCGCCGCGCACGCCGCCGCCGGCGATGCCGGCGTCCCGCTGTGGCGCCACCTCGGCGGCGCCGAGGCGTGCGTCCTGCCGGTGCCGATGATGAACGTGCTCAACGGCGGCGCGCACGCCGACAACAAGGTCGATTTTCAGGAGTTCATGGTCATGCCGGCGGGGGCGGCGACGTTCGCGGACTGCCTGCGGATGGGCGCCGAGGTCTTCCACTCCCTGAAGAGGACCCTGCACGACGCCGGCCTCGGCACGGCGGGCGGCGACGAGGGCGGCTTCGCGCCCGACCTCGGCTCCAACGAGGAGGCGCTGCAGATGCTCGTCAAGGGCATCGAGTCGGCCGGCTACGCGCCCGGCGAGGACGTCTTCATCGCGCTGGACCCGGCGACGAGCGAGATCTACGAGGACGGCGCCTACCGCCTCGAGCACGAGGGCCGCTCGCTCAGCGCGCAGGAGATGGCGGACTACTGGGCCGACCTGTGCGCGCGCTACCCGATCGTGTCGATCGAGGACGGGATGGACGAGAACGACTGGGACGGCTGGAAGACGCTGACGCAGGCGCTCGGCGACCGTGTCCAGCTCGTCGGCGACGACCTCTTCGTCACGAACACCTCGCGGCTGAAGCGGGGCATCGACGCCGGCGTCGCCAACTCGATCCTCGTCAAGGTCAACCAGATCGGCACGCTCACCGAGACGCTCGACGCGATCGCCACCGCGCGCGCGGCGGGCTACACCGCGGTCATGTCGCACCGCTCCGGCGAGACCGAGGACACCACGATCGCCGACCTCGCCGTCGCCACCGGCTGCGGCCAGATCAAGACGGGGGCGCCGTCGCGCTCGGACCGCGTGGCGAAGTACAACCAGCTGCTGCGCATCGAGGAGGCGCTCGGCGGCGCCGCGCGGTTCCCCGGCCGCAGCGTCCTGGCCGGCGCCTGAGCGGGCCGGCGCCCATCCGCTGGGACGGGGCGCCCAGCGGGAGGAGTCGGCGGTCGTGGATCGAACCGTCCCCGAATGAGCGAGTTCTCACCGGGCGTGCGCTGGGACCGGATCGGACGCCTCGCGCTGCTGTTCGTCGGCCTGCTGCTGATCTACCTGTACATCAACCCGCTGCGGACGTACGTCTCGACGTGGCAGGAAGCCCGGACCAAGCGCGCCGAGGTCGCCCAGCTGCAGCGCGAGCACGCCGAGCTCGTCAAGCGGGCGCGCGCGCTGAGCAGCCCGGGCAGCATCGAGGTCGAGGCGCGCCGGCTGGGGATGGTCAAGCCCGACGAGCGGGCGTACGTCATCCGCGGGCTGGACCGCGGCCGGTAGTGGCGCCGCGTGCCGGTGGGTAGCCTGCCGCGGCGATGACGAGCTTCGAGACGGCGCTGGGCCAGTGGCGCGAGGGCGAGCGGCGGATGGCCGGGGCGCCACCCGAACAGCGCCGCGCGCTGGAGCTCGTCGTCAGCAGGATCGAGGCCGAGCTGCGCCGCCGGCTGGGCGGCACGTTCACGACCGACGAGCTCGCCGAGCTCTACGCCCGCGGGACGGACTGGTGCACCGACCTGGCCGCCGCGGTCGCGCCCGACGCGCCGTGGGCGTGGGACGCCCGCACGGTCGCCGACGCGGCGTTCCTGCGCTACCTGCGCGACGCCCGCGACTTTGCGGGCGGCCGGCGCACCGAGGCGTAGCGACAGGAAGCCTCAGCCGTCCAGCGCGCCGCGCGCAGAGAAGATCCTCGCCGCGCGCGGCGGCCTGCTCGCGCCCCCGCCGCTCGAAGCGCAGGGCGCGCGAAGCGCTCCTCAGTCGTCGCCGTCTGCGCCGGCCCGGCGGATCACGATCTGCTCTTCCTCGACGGTGACCTCGACGGGCCGGTGGCCCGCCCAGTGCTCGGCGTAGATCGGGTTGTCCGCGACGGCCGGGTCGAGCCACAGGCCGTAGCCCTCCTCGCCGTGGTCGAAGGTGCCCTCCAGCGCACCGGCGCCGATGCGCGAACGCCCGCGACCACCGCGGCGACCCCGGCGACGGGGCGCCGGCTTGGCGTCGGCCTCGGCGCCCTCGTCGTCCTCGCCGGCGGCCGCCTTGCGAGCGGCCTCCTCGGCCTCCTCGAGGGCCCGCGCGGCCTCCTCCTCGAGGCGCCGCGCCTCGGCGGCCTCCAGCTCGGCGGCGACGAGCGCGTCGTCCTCGGCGCGCAGGTCGATCTCGTCGTCGAAGTCCGCGCCGGCGGCCTCACCGGAGTCCGGCTCGGCGGGTGCAAGGTCGTTGTCCTTCTTGAAGGTCTCTATCTGCTGAACCGTTGCTTCGAGCTGGTGGGCGATCCAGGCGTCGGTGCGACCCTGGCGGACCCAGCCGCGAATCTGGTTGAGATGAGGGCGCAAGGAGCGTCGTGCCATGGGCGCTGACCTTACAAGAAGCGGACCCGGCGCCGATCCGGGCGCGCGGCGCCGCTCACATCGCGCCTGCGCCCGGTTGCCTTTGCCAATCGGACCTGCTTGAGTTGTCGGCGGCGACAAGGAGGGGTGGCCACTCAATGCTGGTTCTGACACGCAAGTCCAATCAGAGCATCATGATCGGTGACGAGATCGAGATATCGGTCCTGTCGATCATGGGCGAGAAGGTCCGGATCGGCATCCAGGCTCCGCGGGAGATCCCCGTGTTTCGCAAGGAGGTCTACCTCGAGATCCAGGCCGAGCGAGGCCAGGTCACGGCCGGCGGCGAGGTCGACGCCGCGCTGCGCAAGCTCAGCTCGTAGCAGCGGGTCGGCGGCAGCGCGGATCAGCGGGCCCGCGGCGGCGGGCGACGCGCGTCCCGGGCCTTCAGCCCATCACGTACGCGAGCGTCTGGAACATCGCGATCGTCACGATCACCGCGGTCGCGATGATCATCAGCACGAGCATGATGAAGCGCGCCGTGCCGCGCTTGTGGATCTTCTCGATGTGGCGCTGACGCGAGCGCAGCGCGGCCTTGCGCCGCAGCGACTCGCGGCGCGCCCGATCCACGTGGGTCTCCTCGACGAACGCCCGTTCGAACTCGTCGATGGACTGGCGCATCTTCGTTGCCATCCGTCCCGGCAGGTTAGCCGAGATCGCGGCGGCTGGCCCTGGACCCGCCGAATCGGCCTCAACACGCCGACCACAGCCCGCGGCCCTGCGCGCGCGCCTCTCGCGCGAGGGCCGCGAAGCGGTCGGCGAAGCGCACGTCGGGAGGAATCGAGAGCGGCTGCGCGTAGCCCAGGCGGGCGAGCTCGGCGTTGACGAAGAGGCCGTCGCGGACGCGATAGACGTAGGCCAGCAGGCGCCCGTACCGGTCGCGCTCCTCGACGTCGCGCACGAGCCGCACGCGCTCGTCCGCGACGAGGCCGGCGTTGAAGTCCGAGGCCTTCTGCCCGAAGCACTGCACCGGCCTGCGCGGGTCCTTCGTCTCGGGCGTGTCGACGCCGATGTAGCGCACCTTCTCGCGCACGGCCCCGACCTGCACGTGGATCGTGTCGCCGTCGACGACCTTCACCACCCGTCCCACGTCGCCGCCGGCCCCGGCGCCGGGGCCGTCTCGGTCGAGCATCCCGCCGGCCGCCGCGCCGCCGGCCGCCACGGCGAGCGCGAAGACGACGAGGATCAGGCGGCGCGCGGACACGGGCCACACCGTAGGTCCCCATGCGGCGCGACGAACGACCTGTGGCAGGTTCGTCGCAGCTTCGTGCACGAACCGCCGCGTTCGTCACCGCGCCGACGCCGACGGGTACGCTCCCGCGCGATGCGGGAGAACTTCACCGGGCCGAGCTACACGGTCGGCGTCGAGGAGGAGCTGATGATCGTCGACGCGTCGAGCTATGCGCTCGTCAACGCGATCGAGTCGCTGCTCGAGGACGCGGGCGCCGCCAACCTCGAGCGCACGGACGGCGAGATCAAGCCCGAGCTCATGGAGTCGGTGCTGGAGATCGCGACGAAGCCCTGCAAGAACGTCCGCGAGGCGGGCGACCAGCTGCGCTCCCTGCGCCACAACGTGCGCGAGACGGCCGCCGCGCGCGACCTGACGATCGGCTCGGCCGGCACCCACCCGTTCGCGATGTGGGAGGACCAGCGCATCGTCGCGCGCCCGCGCTACCGCGATCTCATCTCGGCGCTGCGCTTCGTCGCGCGCCAGGAGCTCATCTTCGGGATGCACGTGCACGTCGGCATCGACGACGCCGACAAGGCGATCCACGTCGCCAACGGCATGCGCGTCCACGTCCCGGTGCTGCTCGCGCTCAGCGCCAACTCGCCGTTCTGGCGCGGCGACCGCACGGGCCTGCTGTCCACGCGGACGCCGATCTTCCGCCAGTTCCCGCGCGTCGGCATGCCCCCGAGCTACGCCGACTGGGACGACTGGGAGCGCACCGTCGCGTTCATGGTCGACAGCGGCGTCATGGAGGACTACACGTACCTCTGGTACGACATCCGCCCGCACCCGAACCTCGGCACGGTCGAGATCCGGGTGTGCGACTCGCAGACGCGCCTGGAGCACACGGTGGCCCTGACCGCGCTCATCCAGGCGATGGTGCACGAGCTCGCCGAGCACTACGACGCCGGCACGCCGCTCGGCGAGTACCCCTGGCAGATGCTCGACGAGAACAAGTGGCTGGCCGCCCGCCACGGCCTCGAGGGCGAGATCGTCGACCTGCCGACCAACGAGCGGGTGACGACGAAGGCGCTGACGAGACGGCTGCTGGAGCGGCTGACGCCTCACGCCCAGCAGCTCGGCGCAGACGGGGCGCTGGACGGCATCCGCGACCTGCTCGAGCGCGGCAACGGGGCCTCGCGGCAGATCGTCGTCTACGAGGCCAACGAGGACCTCAACGAGGTCATGGCCGAGATCGTCGCCGCCACCGCGCTGTGACCACGCGAGAACGTCCGCGGTTGGCCGCGGCCTGTCCCTAGAATCGATTGGCATGTCGTCCCCCGACCTCTTCGTGGTCTGCAAGAACTGCCAGGCGGAGGTCAGCCCGTACATCACGGAGTGCCCGTACTGCGGCACCCGGCTGCGCAAGCGCGCCCCCAAGATCGATCGTCCCGACGCCCCGGCGAAGGCGCCTGAGCGCGAGGGCCGCATGGGCGGGATCCGCGGTCCCCGCCGCGACGGCGGCGGGCGCCCGGCGCGGGCGCCCAAGGCGAAGGCCCGCCGCGAGGGCTCGGCCGCGCAGCGCCTCGGCAAGCTGCGCAGCGGCGAGATCCCGGGCATCCGCGGCGACGAGCTGGCGCGGCCGTACGCGACGATGGTCCTCGTCGCGCTGTCGTTCGGTCTGTGGCTGTCGCTGGCGTTCTACGTGCGCAGGGACTTCGCGATCGTCGCGTTCGACGGCGAGCCGTGGCGCTTCTTCACGGCGTCGCTGCTCAACGAGGGCACCGCGGCGCAGTTCGCCGCCGTCGTCGGCGTCGGCCTCTTCGGCTGGCTCATCGAGCGCCGCCACGGGCCGATTGCCGTCGTGGCGCTGTTCCTGCTCTGTGGTCCCGGTGGCCTCGCCGCCGCCGCCGCGGTCGATCCCGACGCGATCGTCTTCGGCACCCACGGCGCCGCCCTCGGGCTGTTGTGCGCCTGGCTCGTGCCCGTGCTCCTCGCCCGCAGCCGCGGCGACGACGACGACGCCGACCTGCTCGGCGTGCTCGTCATCGCGGTCGTGCTGCTGCTCGTCCCGCTGCTGTCGCAGGGCAGCGCGCTCGCCGGCCTGTTCGGCGGGGCGTTCGGCGCGCTCGCCGGTCTCGGCCTCGCCGCCGTCCGGCGGTCGCGCGCATGAAGCAGGACCGCTACAGCGCAGAGGAGGTCGATGCCGCCGTCGCGGCGCTGTCGGATCCCGAGCGCTTCGGCCACGCGCAGGAGATCGTCACCCATGCCGCGCCCGGCCTGCAGGTCGTGCTCGGCAACGCCCTCGCGCAGGGCGGCTGGTTCGACGAGGCGCACGCGGCGCAGCTGTCGAGCGCCGCCGGCACCGAGGATCCGGCGGGCCGCGTCGCCGCGATCCAGACGCTCGTCGAGGAGGAGACGCGGCTGGGGATGCTCGTCGGGGTGTCCGTCGGCTTCGAGCTCGCGCGGGAGCTCGCCGCGCGGCGCAGCGACAACGAACGAGGGAGTGACGAGGGATGACGCACGCAATCGTGCTCGTCGAGGCGGAGCGCGACGTGATGTCGACGCTGGGCGGGTCGCTGGCCGAGGTCGAAGGCGTCAGGGAGGCCTACTCGGTCACGGGGGAATGGGACTTCGTCTGCATCGTCCACGTCAAGCGCCACGAGGATCTCGCGAGCGTGGTGACGAGCCGGATCTCGTCGATGCACGGCGTCGCGCGCACCCACACGATGGTCGCCTTCGAGGCGTTCTCGCGGCACGATCTGGAGACGATGTTCTCGATCGGTACGTAGTCGCCCTGCGGCTTCGCGGCTTGGTCGTCGCTACGCGGCTGGTCGCCGCTATGCGGCTTGCGTTTGAGTGAGGACGTTGGGTTGGGGGCGGGAGGAGGAGGGCCGAGCCGGCCCATCGGGTGATTTCCTTGCTCGACCCTCCTCCTCCCACCCCACGTCGGACTGTGCGCTCGTCGACCGGCGATCGCCGGTCAGCGCTCGCCGATCCTCGGGCCGACCATTGTCACCTCGGGGGCGGGCCGGAGGGCCCAGTCGGGTGGGTCGACGCCGTCGTGCTTGGCGATGCGGCGGGCCATGATGCGCTCGAAGCCCGCGGGGGTGCAGACGAGCAGGTACGTGGCGGGTGTCGTGGAGCGGTTGGCGAGGGTGTGGGGGACGTTGCGCGGGGCGAAGGCCAGATCGCCCGGGCCGGCGGTGCGGAGCTGGTCTTCGACCTGGAACGTGAGCTCTCCGTCGAGGACGTAGAAGGCCTCGTCGAAGTCGTGGTGGTGCAGCGGCGGGCCGGGCGCTCCGGCCTCGAGCGTGTTCTCGATGATCGAGATCTGGCCGCCGGACTCCTCGCCGCGCAGCAGGATGGTGGTCGGTGCGGGTGACATGGCTCTCCGTTCAGGACTCGGTCGTGGCCGCGAGGCGCGGCTGCCGCGCGGACTCGGTGGATGTGGGAGCCGGCGCCTGTGCGGGCGCGCCGGCACGGCTCTGCAGCGGCGCTTCGGGCAGCAGCAGGACGACGAGCAGCGCGAGCGCCGCGAGCGGCGCCGCGACGAGGAACACCGCCTGGACGCCGTCGATGACGTCGGCCCGCGAGGCTGCCGCCGACTGCGGTCCGCCGTCGACGTGCGCCGCGAAGACCGCGCCGAGCACCGCCGCGCCGACGGCGCCGCCGAGCGCGCGGAAGAACCCGGTCGCCGCGGTGGCGACGCCGAGGCGACGCCGGTCGACGCTGTTGTGGACGGCGATGATCAGCACCTGCCCGACCATCCCGAAGCCCAGGCCGAAGACGGCCAGGCCGATGCCGGTCGCCAGACGCGAGGGCTCCCCGGCCAGCACCGCGAGGAGCACGAGCGCCGCCGTCATGAGCGCCAGGCCGGCAAGCGGGAAGCGCTTGTAGCGGCCGGTCCGCTGGATGCTGCGCCCGGCGAGCGTCGTCGAGACCGTGATCCCGAGCATCGCCGGCACGAGCAGGAGGCCCGCCTCGGTCGAGCTTGCGCCCGTCGTCGTCTGCAGGAACAGCGGCACGAACACGGTGATCGCGAAGAGCGCCCCCGTGGCGAGGAACAGCGCCGCGCTGGCCACCGCCACGGTGCGCGTGCGCAGCAGCGCGAACGGGACGATCGGGTCGGCGGCGCGCCGCTCGCGCAGCAGCAGCGCGATCGACAGCAGCACGGTGACGCCGATCAGCCCGAGGATCTCGGCTGAATCCCAGGCGTAGCGCGCGCCGCCCCAGATGCACGTGAGCATGAGCGTGCTGGTCGCAGCCGCCAGCAGCGCCGCGCCGGAGGCGTCGAGCGGGCGCCCCGCGGGCTCCGCGGCGGGCGCGGGCAGGCGCAGGTGCAGCCCGAGGAGCGCCGCGGCGCCGAGCGGCAGGTTGACGAAGAAGACCCAGCGCCAGCTCGCGTGATCGACGAGCGTCCCGCCGACGAGCGGACCGACGACCGTCGCGATGGCGAAGGTCGCGGCGATGTAGCCCTGGTAGCGCCCGCGCTCGCGCGGGGCGACGAGGTCGCCGACGGTGGCCATGGCGAGCGTCATCAGGCCGCCCGCGGCCGCGCCCTGCACGAGGCGCAGCACGATGAGCTGCGTGATGTCCTGCGCCGCGCCGCACAGCGCCGAGGCCGTGACGAAGACGACGAGCGAGATCTCCAGCAGGCGCTTGCGACCGTGGCGGTCGCCGAGCTTGCCCCAGAGCGGGGTCGTCGCCGCCGCCGCGACGACGTAGGCCGTGACGATCCACGAGACGTCGCTCAGGCTGCCGAGCTCGCGGGCGACGGTCGGCAGCGCCGTCGCGAGGATCGTCTGGTCGAGGACCGCCGGCAGCATCGCGAGCACGATCGCCGCGAAGGGGAGGGCCACGGCCGAGCGCCCTCCCTCGGCGCGGCGAGAGGCGACTGAACGGACGGCGTGGAGTGCGGTGCGCAGGCTCATGACGAGCTCCTTCGGGTTGAGTTGCCCAAAATATATAGCAACACGAAGATTGGAGCGCAACAAACGTTTCGCTACATTCTCGCCATGGCCCCCGCCCGCGACGACACCGCCCCGACTGAGCTCGGGCTGCGCGAGCGCAAGAAGCAGCAGACGCGCGAGCACATCGCCGAGACGGCGCGCGCGCTGTTCGCCGAGCGCGGCTTCGATCGCGTGCGCGTCGCCGAGGTCGCCCGTGCGGCCGACGTCTCGGAGCAGACCGTGTTCAACTACTTCGCGACGAAGGAGGACCTCGTCTTCTGGCGGCTGGGCGCGTTCGAGGAGCAGCTGCTCGGCGCGATCCGCGACCGCGAGACCGGAGAGCCGGCGCTGGCGGCGTTCGGGCGCTTCCTGCTCGCCCAGCGCGGGCTGCTGGGGAAGGCCGACCCCGCCGCGCGCGAGCAGCTCGTCGCGGTCGCGCGGATGATCGCCGAGAGCCCCGCGCTGCTGGCGCGCGAGCAGCAGATCTTCGCCGGCTACACCGCCTCGCTGGCGGCGCTGCTCGCCGAGGAGGCGGGCGCGCCCGCCGACGACCTCGCGGCGCGCGTCGCCGCGAACGCGATGATGGGGGTGCACCGCGCGCTCGTCGACTACACGCGCAGGCGCGTGCTCGACGGCGCCCGCGCACCAGGGCTCACGCGTGACGTCCGCACACAGGCGGACCGAGCGCTCGCGCTGCTCGAGCTGGGCCTCGGCGGCTACGCGGTCAAGGCGTGAGCGGCGCCGTCAGTCGTCCTGCCAGCCCCGCGCGAACCAGACGGAGCGGTCCTTCCAGTCGTGCGCCATCAGCGCGATGCCGACCGCGCCCCAGAACGTCAGGATCATCCCCGTCGCGCCATGATGGCAGCGCTGGCCGCAGATCCACAGGCGTCGCCGGACGCGGTCGTAGTAGATCGGCTTGCGCTCGTATGTCGGGGTCTGGATCGCCATCGTCGGGCTCGCTGACAGCGTTATCGGCGGGTGCATCGTGCGGGCCCGCACAATCGCTCGCGCCGACTCGATCACGCGTCCACCGCGTCAGAATGAGGCGGTGTCCGTGATGAAGGCCCGGTACGGCCCCACGCTGGTCCAGCTGCTCGCACCGCGCCCGCTCTGGGTGCGCTTCGCCGCCGCCGTGCTCGCGGTGACGATCGTCATCGTCGCGGCGGCGATCGCGCTCGCCTCGCGACCGGAGGAGACCGCGGTGCTGATCCGCAAGCCGGTGACGCTTGAACTTCATCTACGGCTCGCAGTGGGAGCCGATCCGGAGCGCCGGCACGCTCGTCGCGCTGCGCCACGAGTCCCCGGGCGGGCTCTTCCTCGACGGCTACGCCCTGCGCGACCTGCAGCTGCCGCCATACCGCGGGACCGCCAGCGGGATGCTGCCGATCTACGCGAACGCGTACGTCCGCACGCTCCCCCGGCGCTACCCCGACTACGAGTTCATCGGCGAGGGCCGCGCACGCATCAACAACGCGATCGGCTACGCCGTGACGTTCCGCGCACGCCGCGGCGAGCGGCGCCTCTACGGTCGCCACTACCTGCTCGTCGAGGAGGACCCGGAAGGGCTGCGCCGCGGCGTCGTCCTGGAGATCGAGTCCACGCCGGCGGCAGGCACGCCGAACGCCGACGAGATCGGCAACCACGGCGCGCTCAAGACGCCGCTGCGCAGCTTTCGCTTCGGCGAGGATCGCACGGGCGGCACCTCGTGATCGAGTGGGAGGACTTCGAGAAGGTCGACATGCGCGTCGGCCGGATCGTCGCGGTCGAGGACTTCCCGCAGGCGCGCAAGCCGGCATGGAAGCTGCGCATCGACTTCGGCGCGGAGATCGGCGTGAAGCGCTCGTCGGCGCAGATCGCGAACTACTCGCGTGAGGAGCTCGAGGGCCGGCTCGTGGTCGCGGTCGTCAACTTCCCGCCGCGCCAGATCGGGCCGGTGCGCTCCGAGGTGCTCGTGCTCGGCGCGGTCGCCGCCGATCACCCGGTCCTGCTGCTCGAGCCCGACGCGGGCTCGCAGCCCGGCGACCGGATCGCCTAGCGTCGCCTCACGACACGCGCTCAGGGCGCCTTCAGCCCGCCGGTGCCCGGAGCGGCCGGCGCCGTATCCGGGTTGGGCTCGATCGCCGCCGGGGGCGGCGCGGCCGGGGCCGTGGGCGCGGCCGGCTCGAGCGGCTCCGCCGGCGTGACGATCGGCGCGACGGCAGGCTCGGAGGGCGCGGGGGAGCCGCCGGTCTGCGCCGGCGGGCCCGCAGCGTGGCTGAGCGTCGTCGTCTCCGTGACGCCCTGCACGGGTGCGATCGGCTCGGTGCCCGCGACGGGCGCGCCGGTGACCGACGCCAGCGCGGCAGGATCGGTCGATGCGGTCGCCGGCGTGGGCGCGCCCGCCACCGCGGGCGTCTTCGGATCGGCCTTGACCCGCGTCGCGGTGGTCGTCGCGGACCGCGCGCGCACCGGCGTCGTCGGCTGCTGGGCGGCGGCCACGACCTCGGGCGCGACGCTCGCCACGGGCGCCGGCGTGGCGGCGGCCGCCGCGACGGCGGGCGCCGGCGCCTTCGTCTGCACGTGCTTGACCTCGGCGACGCCTGCGGTGACGATCGCGGCGGCCGCCAGCGTGGCCGCCGTCTTCGTCGCGATCGTGCTGATGCCGACAGACATCGCCGACGTGCCGCCGGTGGCGGCGACGGTCGCGGCCGCCGCGCCGGCGGCGCCGCCCGCCCCGGCCGAGGCGGTCATCCCGAACTGGGTGAGCATGGCCTTCTTGAGCAGCAGCAGCGGGGCGACCGGGAAGACGACCGCGAGCGCCTTGTTCGTGCTGCGCAGCTGCGCCTTGAATCCCTGGCAGCGATCGCAGCCGCGCACGTGGCGGCGGACCGGCGCGGTCGAGCGGCGCAGCCCCTCGGCGACCTCGCCGAGCTCCTCGCGCACCTGCTCGCAGGTCAGCGTTCGCGCCTCGGCGCATTCGGCGAGCGAGACGCGAGCGCGCACGAGCAGCGACTTGACCGATGGGATCGTCGTCTCCATCGCCTCGGCGATCTGCTCGTAGGACAGCGCGTCGATCTCGCGCAGCAGGAGGGCCGTCTTCTGCGTCTCGGGCAGCTCCTGCACGTCGGTGACGAGCAGCCGGAAGTCCTCGCGCTCGTGGACCTTGTCGGCGGTCGTCAGCCCGGCATCGGACACGTGAATGTCCATCGAGTCGACGCCGATCGGCTGCACGCGGCGCAGGTGGTTCAGCGAGCGGTTGCGCGCGATGCGGTACAGCCACGGGCGCACGTGGATCGGGCGGTCGTCGGCGACGATCGCGTTGAAGGACGCGGCAAAGACCTCCTGCAGCACGTCCTCCGCATCCTCGCGCGAGCCGAGCATGTGGCGGCAGAAGGCCAGCAGGCGCGACTGGTAGCGCGCGACGAGCGTCTCGAACGCGGCGTTGTTGCCACGGCGCACGAGGGCGATCAGGCGCTCGTCTGACTGCAGGCGCAGCAGCGGGCTGGGGCCCCGCATCCCGACCGGGACGGTGTGCTTGAGAGCTGTGGCTTCCACGTGCGTGACGTTGGGCGTTCGTGCCGCTGCTCGGTAGAACTCCGCAGCGCTCGCGAAGTTCCGAGGTTGACGTTCAGGGTACCGTCGCCGCGGCCGCCGTTCGTGAGGAGACCGTGAGGGATGCCCGGGGCGGGATTCGAACCCGCACGCTCTTGCGAGCAGCGGTTTTTAAGACCGCCCGCCTATGCCGTTCGGCTACCCGGGCGCGCGCCGCAGATCCTACGCGCGCCCGGGATCGCCGTCGGACGATCTACCGGGTGGTGTTCTTGAGCTGGCTCTTGAATGTCCTGTACGCGGCGCGCGGCGTCCCGTTGGCCTCGACCAGCCCACCGTCGAACGCCGGCGTGCAGCCGTTGCCGAAGTAGTTGTAGGTGTAGAGACGCTCGATGTTCCTGTCGTACTTCTTGATGAGGTCGAACATGTACTTCGTGCGGCTGGCCTGGCGGCTGCGGTCGCACTTGAACGCATTGCCGAAGCTCGCCAGGCCGCCGGTCTCCGTCAGCCAGAGCTTGGCGACCTTGTTGCGCTTGCGGATCGCCTTGAGGATCCGTGCCACGCCGGGGTAGCGGTTGCTGGCGTTCTTCTCGGTGATCCGGCGATTGACCTGGGAGTAGTTGTGGACCCCGATGATCTTCGCCTTCTTGCCCACCGAGCCTGCGGCCTTGATCCAGCTGCCGATGTACTTCTCGACGCCTGCCTGGTCGAGCACGTCGAGCGCGACGATCTTGCAGCCCGAGCACTTGAACTTCCTGAAGGTCTTGTAGAAGTCCGCGGCACGCTTGGGGTTCCTCGCCGTCGGCTGGGACTTGTGGTTGGCCTCGTTCCAGACGCCCCAGTCCTTGACGCCCTGCGCGCGGTAGCGGGCGACGAGCGCGCCGACCTTGGACTTGTACGCCGAGGTGCTCGGCAGCGGCCTGCGCGGGGTCGAGTTGATGTCGTCCGTCGAGATGTGCATGAACACGGCGACGTTGGCGGCGCGGGCGGCGGCCACGAAGGCGTCGGCCTTGGCGAGCTCGCCCGGCTGGTCGATCGTGTTCCACTCCACGAAGAAGCGCGTCTTCTTGAGGTTCAGCGCCTTCCAGTTGGCGTCCGTGAACATCTCGGGACTCTGGTCGCCGATTCCGACGGCAACGTTGGTCTTGGCCGACGCGCCGGCCGGGACTGCGAGCAGCAGCCCGGCGATGAGCAGCGAGGGCAGGAGGCGGCGATTCACGTGAGGTTGCATCCTTTCAGCGGGGTCTCGACACCACATCGGCAGCGATGGGCGCAGGCATGAGCCTAACCCGCCTGACGCGCGCCGGCTGCGCTTCGCCGTGAGAAGACCGTGTGACTACGCGGCGCGGCTGGCGCGCTCGACGGCCGCGCTCAGGCCGTCGAGCACGAGCGCGGCGTGGCGCTTGTCACCGCTCACGTGCAGGCCGCTGCGATCGGCGCACGGCCCGAACGCGTCGATCCAGTCGCCCTCGCTGCCGGCGATGCGCGTGGTGGCATCGGCCGTCGGCTGCTCGGCGATCGTCGTGCCGGCGCTGGTGAATCCGATCGTGTAGTGGCACGTGACGCCGTCGGGGCGCACGACGCCGAGCTCGGCGGCGCCGGTGAGGCCCTTCGGCGCCTCGATGAGCGCGGGGGCGACGCGCAGGATCGCGCCGATGTCGATCGCCTCGCCCTCGCGTGGTGCGGTCCAGGCCCACTCCAAACCCCAGCGCGCCAGGGCGCCGAGGACCGGCAGCAGCTCGCGCGAGCGCGGCGTGAGCTCGTAGTCCACCCGCGGTGGCACCTCGCGGTAGCGCTGACGCGTCAGCAGTCCGTCGGCGACCATGCGGTTCAGGCGCGAGCGCAGCTGCTCGGTGGAGATGCCCGGCAGCACGCGCTGCAGCTCGACGAACCGGCGCGGCCCGGCGACGAGGTCGCGCACGATGAGCAGCGTCCACTTGTCCCCGACGAGGTCGAGCGCACGGGCGTCGGGCGCCCATTGGGCGTACGGGTGGCGCTTCGGGGGTGGGATGGGAGGCGTCACGACTGGGGTGGTGGCGGGCAGTGCGTGCCCACCGTCGTCCTGCACCTTAGTTGCCTATCGAAATACCGGAAGGTTGCGGACGGGTTGAACTGGCCTTCTACCCGAAAAAGCCGCGAGAAGTCGCGCCGAGCCGCAAAACCTGTGCGAAGCCCCGGAGAGCGCGCGAGGTTTGGCGCAAGTTCGGGCGGCGTGGTGCGTTTGAGCGTGCGTGGGCACGGTCACGTCACTTCACGCACATCGCGTCGCGCGCCGGCAGCGCGATCTGGCACGGCGCCATGTGCTCCCGCGCGCGACGCTCTACTTCGACCTCTCCTCGCCCCACACGTATCTTGCCGCCGAGCGCGCCGAGCGCCTGTTCGCGGGACTGGCATGGCGGCCGGCGTTCGCCGCGGAGCTGCACCGCGACGCGCTCGGCGAGGACGCGATGCGCATGGCGAGCCAGCGGGCCGCGCTGCTCGGGCTTCCCCTGATGTGGCCCGACGAGCACCCGCGTCCGGTGCGCGGGGCGATGCGCGTGGCATCCCTTGCGGCGGAGCTCGGATGCGGTGCGGCGTTCGTGCTCGCGGCATCGCGCCTGGCCTTCTGCGGGGGCTTCGACATCGACGAGCCCGACATCCTCGCCGAGGCCGCCGCTGCCGCCGGGATCGGGCTGGGCGAAGCGCTGGCCGCCGCCGGGGACGTCCGCCGCGACGAGGCGATCGAGGAGGCCGGATCGTCGCTCGTGGCGGGCGGCGCCGCGCGGTTGCCCGTGATCCGCGTCGGGCGGCTGCTGTTCTGCGGCGAGGAGCGCCTGCGCGAGGCCGCCGCCGCGCGCGCTGCCGTCTAGCTGAACGGCGCTGTTCATTGCTAGGCTCGCCGCGCGATGGCGACCGACTCGTCGAGCCCGAGCCCGAGCGGGACGCAGGTCGTCGGCGGGCACCTCGTCGCGCGCCGGCTGAAGGCCCACGGCGTGACGAAGCTCTTCACGCTCTCGGGCGGGCACCTGTTCTCGATCTACGACGGCTGTCGCGCGGAGGGCATCGACATCGTCGACGTCCGCCACGAGCAGACGGCGGCGTTCGCGGCCGAGGGCTGGGCGAAGGTCACCCGGCGGCCGGGTGTCGCCGCGCTCACGGCCGGTCCGGGCGTCACGAACGCGATGAGCGCGATCGCCTCCGCCCAGGCCAACCACTCCCCGATGCTCGTGCTCGGCGGTCGCGCGCCCGCGGCGCGCTGGGGACAGGGCTCGCTGCAGGAGATCGACCACGTCCCACTCGTCGCCCCGCTGACGAAGCTCGCCGCCACCGCCACGCGTACGTCGGACATGCCGGCGCTCGTCGACGCGGCGCTGGCCGCCGCGATGACGCCGCACGGCGGGCCGTCGTTTCTGGACTTCCCGCTGGACCACGTCTTCTCCGAGGCCGTCGACGAAGGCGGCTTCGTGCCGATGCCCGGCGTGCGCGGCGTGGCGGGGCTCGGGCCGCAGAACGGGGCCGAGCCCGACGGCGCCGCGATGGACGCGGCGCTCGCCCTGCTGCGCGGCGCCCGGCGCCCGGTGATCATGGCGGGCACCGATCTGTACTGGGGTCATGCCGAGGAGGCGCTGCGCGCGCTGGTCGAGGAGCTGCGCATCCCCGTCTTCCTCAACGGCCTCGCGCGCGGCTGCGTGCCCGCCGACCACGAGCTGTTCCTCTCGCGCGCGCGGTCCGCCGGGCTGCGCGGCGCCGATGTCGCGCTGCTGATCGGCGTGCCGATGGACTTCCGGCTCGGCTTCGGCGGCGCGTTCGGCGAGGACACGCGGATCGTCGCCCTCGACCGCGTCGCGCCGCCCCTGCCCTATCCGCGGCCGGCGGCGGCGGAGCTGTTCGGCGACCTGAGCGACGTGATGGACGGGCTGCGGGTCGCCGCGGGCGGCGCGGCCGTGCCGGGCCCGGCCCGCACGGCATGGATCGGCTCGCTGCGCGACACCGAGGACGAACTGCGCGCCGAGGAGGGCGCGCTGCTCGACGACGACCGAGCGCCACTGCATCCGATGCGCGTGTACCGCGAGCTGGGAGCGCTGCTGGATCGCGACGCGATCGTCATCGGCGACGGCGGCGACTTCGTGTCGTACGCCGGGCGCATGATCGAGTCCTTCGCACCGGGCTGCTGGGTCGATCCGGGGCCGTTCGGGTGCCTGGGCTCCGGGCCCGGGTATGCGCTGGCGGCGAAGCTGGCCCACCCGCGGCGGCAGGTCGTGCTGCTGCTCGGCGACGGCGCCTTCGGGTTCTCGGGGATGGAGTTCGACACGCTCGCGCGCCATGGCGTGGCGGTCGTCGGCGTGATGGGCAACAACGGCATCTGGGGCCTCGAGAAGCACCCGATGGAGTTCATCTACGGCTATTCGGTGGCCGCCGACCTGCGCCCCGAGACGCGCTACGACGTGGTCGTCGAGGCGCTCGGCGGACACGGCGAGCTCGTCCGCACGCCGGCGCAGCTGCGCCCCGCACTCGAGCGCGCGTTCGCGGCGGGTGCGCCGGCGCTCGTCAACGTGCTCACCGATCCGTCGGTCGCCTACCCGCGCCGCTCGAGCCTGGCTTAACGCGGAAGCCGCCCTCAGGGGAAAGGGCGGCTTCCTCATGCTGGCCCCGCAGGACGGGCAGGGGTACGTACCGTGCTGGGCCGTATCGGGTGGTCCGGGCGGGGGAGGGGCGCCGAACAAACGGCGTGCCCGGACCTATGACCGGCGCGGTTTCCCATGGGCTGGGTCCCTCTGCCGGCACAGGGAGTATCGGCAGGTCGCGCGGGCCACTTGACTACGACGTTCGTCCGTCTTCGTCTCGGGCTGCCCTATCAGCCGGCGCCGGGCGCGGTGGCGGCGAGCCGCAGCGCCGCGCCCCGCAGGATGTCGTGCTCGGAGACCTCGATCGTGTCGAGGCCGAAGGCGTCGAAGACCTCGAGCAGCATCGCGACGCCGGCGACGATCGTCGGGCGCGCGGTCGGGCTGCAGGCCCGTCACGGCGCGCCGCTGCCGATCGGTCAGGCGCGACAGCCGGGCGAGGATGTCGGCGCAGGTCGCGCGCCGCAGGACGTGACCGTGCACGAGCGCGCGGTCGTAGGGGTGCAGCTCGAGCTCGATGGCGGCGCACGACGTGGCGGTGCCGGCCACCGCGATGCCGTGGGTCACGCGGCGCCTGCGCTCCTCGGGGACGTTGTCGCGGATGATCCGCGCCACCTCGCGCCCCAGGCGGTCGATCTCGTCGGGGTGGGGCGGATCGCGGTCGATGTGGCGCTCTGTCTGACGCACGACGCCGGCCTGCGTCGAGACGTGGAAGCCGACCTTCCCCGCGCGGCCGATGACGAACTCCGTCGAGCCGCCGCCGATGTCGACGACGAGCAGCTCACGGCCGTCGTCGGCACGCTCGCTCGTCGCGCCGGCGAACGTCAGCGCGGCCTCCTCCTCGCCGTCGATCGTGCGGGCGTCGATGCCGTGGCGCTCGCGCACCGCCGTGGTGAACGCGGGCCCGTTCTCGGCATCGCGGACGGCGCTCGTCAGGACCGCCGTCACGGCGCTCACGCCGTGCGCGTCGATCAGCTCGCGGTAGCGGGCAAGCGTGTCGAAGACGCGCTGCATGGCGTCCTCCTGCAGGCGGCCGGTGGAGTCGACCTTCGCGCCGAGACGGGTCACGATCGACTCCCGATGGAGCTCCTCGAGCGAGCCGCCTGGGTCGACGTCGGCGATCAGCAGACGCGTCGAATTGGTCCCGATGTCGACGACGGCCACACGCACGTCGAAGCGAGGCTAGCGCCGCGTCGAGGGGTTGATCGAGCCGTTTTGGCGTTGCTACACTCGCTGGTCCACGCCGCGGGGTGGAGCAGTCTGGTAGCTCGTCGGGCTCATAACCCGAAGGTCGCAGGTTCGAATCCTGCCCCCGCTATACGGAAGCCCCCTCTCGCCAGGGGGCTTTCGTGTTCATGGCTGAAGGCCGGGCTGGCCAACGACGAAGCACGCGGGAGCGCGCCCCGGCGGTACGATCGGCGCCATGCCCGACCTCCTGCACTTCACCCCGTCCGACGAGGCCAACGCGCTCATCGCGGCCGACCCGATGGCGCTGCTCGTCGGGTTCGTGCTCGACCAGCAGGTCACCGTCCAGAAGGCGTTCTCGGGACCGCTCGCGCTCCGGGAGCGGCTCGGCTCGCTCGACGCGGCGACGCTTGCGCAGGCCGATCTCGAGCCGGTGTTCCGCGAGCGCCCGGCGATCCACCGCTTCCCCGGCGCGATGGCCCAGCGCGTCCACGACCTCGCCGTCCACATCCGCGACACCTACGACGGCGACGCCGCCCGGGTCTGGACCGACGCGGCGAACGCCGACGAGCTGCGCGCGAACCTCCAGGCGCTTCCGGGCTTCGGGCAGATGAAGATCAAGGCGCTCGGCGGCGTGCTGGCCAAGCGCTTCGGCGTCGAGGCGGCGCAGGAGCTCGTGCCCTGGCACCCGACGCTCGGCGACGTCGACTCCCCGCAGGCGCTCGCCGACTACCAGGCGGCCAAGCGCATCCACAAGAAGGAGTGGGCCAAGGCCTGATCTCCTGGACCGGGGCTCGCGCTCGGCGTAGTGTCGGCACAACCGACCTGAAAGGGAGTACGGCATGTACGCGCGCGTGGTGCAGTGGGAAGGCGGCGAGGCCGAGTCGATCCGGAGCGCGGCAGCGGAGATCGCCGGTCGCGTGTCGAGCGGCCCGCCCGAGGGCGTTCCATCGATCGGGTTCACGCTGCTCACGGATCCCGACGGCGGCCGCGTGGTCGCGATCGGGCTGTTCGAGACCGAAGCGGACATGCAGCAGGGCCACGAGGTGCTCGAGACCATGAGCCCTCCGGGGGACGGCATGGGCCGGCGAGCGTCCGTGGGGTTCTACGAGGTCGCGGTCGACACGAGGATGTAGAGCCCGGCGCGCTCACAGCCGCCGGCGAATCACCCGCGCGTAGGTCTCGTAGCCGCGCGCGGTCGGGTGAAAGGCGTCGAACTGCCGCCGCGTGACGCCGTGGATCCGCGGTGAGCGCGTGCAGACGCCGCCGCCGTCGAAGGAGGGATAGGACCCGCGGCTGCGCAGGCACGTGCCCGAGCTTCCGCCGGCGCCGACGCCGGCGGAGTGAGTCGCCGACCGCCACGTAGGCGTCCGACGCGGCGCCCGCGCGCGGCGGCGCCGGCAGCAGCGTCCACGCGAGCAGGCACGCCATGAGCGCGAGCATGGTGAGCCCGGCCGCGCCGGCCTGGCGCGGCAAGCGGCTGTGCGACGAACCGGTCAAGTCGCCCGGGTACCCGGCGCCGCATGCGTTCAGCCACGGGGAGGGGAGTCGCCGCGCACGCCGAAACTTCCGGGCAGAGCCCGTGTCCCAGCACCCGACATCAAGGCCGAAGCGCTCCCGCATCGATGCGGTGGCGGCGGGTGCGACCACGTGCGCCGCTGTGGCGCACGGGGCGAGTCGCGGGTGCATCCGGCGCAGCGCATGTCCGGCGCGTGCCCGTCAGCTCACCCCGCAAGCCTGTGGAACGACGGAGGAACGGCGGTGGGAGACCGACCCTGGCTGCGCGCGAGCGCGGTGAGCATTGCCGTGGCCGCGGTCGCGGCCACGACCCCGGCCGGCGCCCGTGCGGCGTTCGGCGATCACATCCTGCGCACGGGCGATCGGGGCCGCGAGGTGCGCGTCCTGCAGCGCTGGCTGACGCTGACCGGCTTCCCCACGAACGCCGACGGCCACTTCGGCCGCCGCACGCGCGTCGCGGTGCGCCGCTACGAGCGCGCCAACGACCAGCGCGTCGACGGCTGGGTCTCGCGAGAGCAGGCGCGCGGGCTGCGCGTCCGCGCCTACGCGGCGCGCGCGGCGAAGGCGATCGCGCCCGCCGGGGCCGCCGCGGTGCCTTCGCCCGAGCCCCTCGTCACGCTCACGCCCAACGCGGTCATCGCCCCCGACGGGATCACCGCGATGGTCCCGGCGGCGGCGCCGCCAGAGGTCCGTGACGCCATCGTCGCCGCCAACCGGGTCGTCGGCAAGCCCTATCGGTGGGGCGGGGGGCATGCCCGCGTCGAGGACGACGCCTACGACTGCTCGGGCGCCGTCTCCTACGCGCTGATGGGCGCCGGGCTGCTGCGCGGGCCGCTGGACTCGACGGGCCTCAAGCGCTTCGGCGAGACCGGTCGCGGACCGTGGATCACCGTCTACGCCAACGCCGACCACACCTACGCCGTCATCGCCGGGCTGCGGCTGGACACGTCGGGCACGGGCGGAACGGGTCCGCGCTGGCATCCGGCCGCGCGCTCGGGCAAGGGCTTCGCGGTGCGCCACCCGACCGGGCTGTAGCCGCGACCCGTCCCGACGCGGGCCCGCGCCCAGTGCGACAAATGTCGCGTTGATCGGCGCCGGGCGAGGGAGGATCCTGCGCAGATGCGCCGCCTGCTCGCACCGTCTCGCCCGGATCCGCTCGCGCTCGCGCTGCTGGCGCTGGCCGCGCTCTGCGTGCTCGTCGCGGGCTTCCAGCACGCGCGCCTGTTTCACCGCGGCTACGCCGAGGTCGAGATCATCGGCCTGCTGTTCTTCATGAACGCGATCGGCTCGACGATCGTCGTGCTCACGCTGATCTTCGAGCGCGTGTGGATGTTCGTCCTCGGCGCGCTCTCGATCTGCGTGCCGTCGCTCGTCTCCATCGCGATCTCGCACTCGTCGGGCCTGCTCGGCTTCCGCGAGGGCGGCTACGACGGCGACGCGCTCGTCATCGTCGTCGCGGAAGTGGCCGCCGTGCTGCTCGCGCTCGCCGGCGCGGGCAAGGCGGCGACGGCGCCGCGGGGCACCGCATGAGGCTCGTTCTCGCCGCCGTCACCCTGCTCGTCATGGGCGCGGCGATCGCCGGCGTCGGCATGGGCGAGGCGCCGGGCGAGCGCCGCGCCGCCCCGTCGGCCGCTGCCGTGAGCGCGTCCACGCAGCGCATCGCCGCGGGCGGCGCCGCCACCGCCCGCGGCCGAGCGCGCTTCGAGGACGAGGGCTGCGACCGCTGCCACTCGATCGCCGCCATCGACGCCGACGGCAAGCTCGGCCCGCGCCTGGATGTGATCGACGACGACGCCGACGACATCGCGGAGGCGATCGTCGAGCCGCGCGAGGACATCGTCGACGGCTTCGCGGAGAAGCTCATGCCCGACGACTACGGCGACCGCCTGAGCGATGCCGAGGTCGCCGACCTCGCGGCCTTCGTCGCGGCCGCGTCGGGCAGCGACGGCGACGAGGCAGGAGACGAGGAGGGCGAGGCGCCCGAGGCGCGCGGCGACGATTCGGGCAAGGGCCGCGGTCGTGGCCGCGGCGGGACCTCGAGCCGCGGCGGGGGCGGCGGCGACGGCTGAGAACGCCGCGGCGCGCTCGACACACCGGCCAATCGCACGCCACGCATCTTGCGCCCGCGGTCCATACCGCGGGTGGGCGAGACCCCCGAACATCCTGGGGCGTGCGGACCAGGACGAAGACGACACTCGATCTCGGGTTGCGCGCGGAGCTCTCCGTGCTCGGCCTGCAGGCCGAGCCGCCGCTGCGGCGGCGCGCGGGCGCGGGACCGAGCGACGACGGGCACTGGACGCTCGACGGCGCCCCGCTCACGCTGCCGATGGCGTCCGGCTCGCCGTGGTCGCGCTCGCCCGACGGCACGCTCACGCGCGCCGGCATCGTCGTGGACGCCGATCTCGCGGAGATCGCGCGCCCGCGCTTCTATGACCTGAAGACCGCGGACGGGACGCCGTACGAGAAGATCGCCCGGCTGCACGGAACCCACGTGCTCGCCACGACCGTCGTGCAGACGTGCGTGCGCTACGGCGAGAACGAGCGCTGCCGCTTCTGCACGATCGAGGAGTCGCTGCGCTCCGGGGAGACGACGCACGTCAAGTCTCCCGAGCAGCTCGCGGCGGTGGCGCTCGCGGCCGTTCGCCTCGACGGCGTGCGCCAGCTCGTCATGACGACGGGCACCTCCAACGGCCGCGACCGCGGCGCGCGCCACCTCGCGCGCTGTGTCGCCGCCGTCCACGCAGTGCTCCCCGATCTGCCGATCCAGGTCCAGATCGAGCCGCCCCCGGACCTCGTCTGGATCCGGCGCCTGCATACCGCCGGCGCGCGCGCGATCGGCATCCACGTGGAGTCGCTCGACGAGAGGATCCGCCGCCGCTGGACGCCGGGCAAGGCGTCCGTCACGCTCGCGAGCTACGAGGAGGCGTGGACGGAGGCCGTCCTCGTCTTCGGTCGCAACCGCGTCTCGACGTATCTGCTGATCGGTCTCGGCGAGGATCCCGACGAGCTCGTCGCGGGCGCGCGCCGGCTGATCAAGATGGGCGTCTATCCGTTCGTCGTGCCCTATCGCCCGCTCGAGGGCGGTCTTGCCCATGCCGACGGCGTGCCTGCCCCGAACCACGAGATCGTCGCCGACGTGACCGATCGCGTGGGCCGGGCGCTGCGCAACGCGGGCATGCGCGGGGCCGACCAGGCCGCGGGCTGCGCGGCCTGCGGGGCCTGCTCGCCGCTCAGCGCCGTCGGCGGCTGAGGCGTCGCGGGCGGCTGAGGCGGGCGCGCTCGACGGCGCGCGATCGCCCGGCTCGTCCTCAGCTGCGCTGCCGTACCGGCTCGGGAGGGGCGACCCGCGTCGTCGGGCGGGTCAGCTCGCGAACGGGCCGGGGTGGCGGGCGAAGCCGGCCGCGGCGTGCGCTCGCCGGCGTCCGCGGCTGTGGGCGTCCCCGCCTCATCGAACCGGGGTGCTCATCAGCCGCCGGACGCGAGGGCACTCGAACCCGCGGCCGGGGCGGTGGGCCGCGCGCCTGCGAGGGCGGCGCGGGTCCACCAGGGCACGGCTTCTGAGCTCGAGTCTGTGCGGCGGGCGTTCGACCATGCGGCGATCTTCGCGGCGCGACCCACCCTGAGCCTTCGACTGCCGTAGCAAATCTCTGCAGGCCTCCTGGACGAAAAGGCAGATCGGACCGGGAACGCTCAAGCCAACGCGCGGCGCCACCGACTGGACGGCCATGTCCCGGCTTCCGTCTCGCCTCGTCCGCCTCGCCTTCCTCGCGCTGCTCGCGCTCGCCGGCCTGCTCGGCCCCCACGCCGCGCAGGCGGCCGCCGCGCCGCTCAAGCTGCCGCTGCTCACGCCGAATCCGGCCCCCGCCGTGGCGCCGGTCGCCGCGCCCATCACCCGGGATCCCGTCGGCACCGCCCCGCGCGGAACGATGATCATGGTCCACGCGGGCGGCTGGGCCGGCCACGACGCGAACGCCCAGCGGCTGCTCATGGACCGCCCCGGGGAGCTGCTCCTCGCGCGCGGCTGGCGCGTCGTGTCGGTCGACTACGAGGAGGGGCAGGCCGGATTGCAGGACGTCCTCGACGCCGCCGGCAGCGAGCTCGCGCGGATCGGCAGCAACGGCCCGGTGTGCCTCTACGGCGAGTCGGCCGGCGCGCACCTCGCGCTCGTCGCGGCCGAGCGGCTGCGCGCGATCGACTGCGTCATCGGCCTGGGCACCCCGACCGATCTGCCGCTCTACACGCAGGAGGCGGCGACGAGCCTCGACGACCGGCTGAAGCTCGTGGCCAGCCAGATCACGCGCCTGTTCGGCGCCACCCTCGACGCGCTCGCGCCCTGGAACCTCGTCTCGCTCGCGCCGAAGATCCACGCCGACGTGCTGCTCGTGCGCGAGGGCGACGACAACATGGTCTCCCCCGCGCACGACGCGCGCTTTCGCGCGGCCCGGCCGACGACCCAGGCCGTCGACCTCGAAGCCGGCAATCGCAGCGACGCCGCCACGACGTTCGTGCACGGCACCGTCTCCGACAACGGCCGCGCGCAGTACGACGCGGCGCTGGGGGGCTTCGCCGACCGCGCCATCGCCGCCCACGAGGCCGAGCGCATCAGCGCGCGCACCGGCTGCTCCGGCGTCGGGCGCTCCGTCAGCGAGATCGGCCTGACCGGGCTGCGCGCTTCGTTGCGCTGCCTCGCCCGCATGGACGCCGCGACGCGCCGCAGCGGCTCGCGCGGCTGGCAGCGCACGAGCGTGAGCCTGCGCGGGGAGGTCAACGCGGCACGGATCTGGAGCTCGCTGCGCGCGACGACGAGCGGCCGCCGGGCACTGGCCGCTGCTGCGAAGCGCCGTGCGACGGTCATGATCCGCACGGGCGACCGCTCGCGGATCGTCCTGCGCGCAACGCGCTGAGCGCTCAGCGCTTGATGCGCAACTGCACCGTCTGCGTGCCGCCTTCGGTGAGCGTGCCGGTGAGCCGGTACAGGCCGGCGCGGCGACCGAGCTGCCTCGTGGTCAGCTTGAGCGTGTTCTCGCCGGCCGCGGCGCTCACCGTGCCGACGCCGCGCGGCCTGGCGTAGCGCCCGCGGCCGAGCGCGCGGCGCAGCGCGAACGTCACGCTCGCCGCACGGCTCAGCGTGTAGGTGAAGCGCGCGGCGCGGCCGACGCGCACGGCGCGGGCCGTGCGCGCGAGCGCGCTGAGCGCCGGCGCCGGCCGCGGCCGGCCGAGCACGCCCAGGACCGAGCGCGCCATGCTCGCCTCCCCCGACACGTTGGGATGGATCGGGAAGGCCGGCATCGTCGGCACGAGGCCCTCGTACCAGCGCGTCGGCGGCAGCGTGCAGACGTCGTGGCCGATGCTCTGCGTGTACGTGTCGACGAACTCGGCGTCGTTGGCGGCAGCCTGCTCGGCGATCATCCGGTTCGTCGCGCGCAGCAGCTCGTCGAAGTAGGCCAGGTCGTCGGCGGAGAGCGGGACGAGCGGATAGCAGCTGCGGCCGTCGGTCGGCGCGACGGCGGGGTAGCCGACGATCAGCACGCGCGCCTGCGGCGATCGCGCGCGGATGCCCTGCAACGTGGCGGCGATCTTCGGTGCCGAGGCGGCGATCTGGTCGACGAGCCGGTCGCCCCCGCCGGGCTTGGCGAAGTTCGAGCGACAGGCGCTGCCGGTCGGCGCCAGCAGGCCGAGCTGGATGCATTCCACCGCCGCGCCGACGAGCCCCACGTCGTTTCCGCCGATCCCGACCGTGACGAGCGCGGCGTCGCCCGACAGCGCGTCGAACTGCGGCGCGTGGCTGCCGCCGGTCACGCTCTGCGGCGCGATCATGTGCTCCGTCGTCGCCGACGAGCAGCTCACGTCGCGAAAGGTGGTCGCCCCGAGCGCGGCGCGGACCACCGACGGGTAGTTGTGATCCGAGCGCACGCAGCCGATCGGGGTGCCGTAGGTGACGGGGACCAGCGGCGCGGCCGTGTAGGAGTCGCCGAGCGCGACGTACGGGCCGGGATCGGCGGCGTGGGCGGCGGTCGCCGCGCCCGTGGCGGCGAGCAGCGTCGTCGTGACAGCGGCCGCGAGCAGGCGAACGGAGCAGTTCATGTGAGCCAGTATGGCGGGCGCCCCCACCCGTCGCGCCGGCGCTCAGAGGATGCCGACGAGCGCCGCGCACACCCAGTTGTGCGCGCCGTCGCCGCCGGCCCACAGCCTCGCGGCGAGCCGGTCCTGCTCCGCCTTCGGCGCGAGGTACGCGTGCGGCGTCGAGCCGCCGAGGCCGCGCCAGGTCTCGGGCATGAACTGGTAGAAGCCCGACGCGCCGGCGACGTTCGGCGGCAGGTTCTGCCCGCCGGACTCGCACTGCACGATCGGCCACGGAATCGACCACGGCCCACCCGGGCCGACCGCGCGCAGCGCCCTCGCGCGCTGCGCCAGCAGGCGGTTCAGCGAGCGCTCGGCGCGGCGCCGGCTGGCGCGCGTGCCGCTCAGCAGGGCGGCCCGCGCGCGGCGCGCTGCGGCGAGGCGCCCGCGGCGCTCCTGCAGGCCGGCGGCGATCGTGGCGAGCGCGACATGACGCGTGCGGACCGCGTCGGCGGCGACCCGCCGCTGCTCCGACAGCCGCGTCAGCACGCGCCGCTGCGCGAGCGCGTCGCGGCGCGCGTCCTTGACCGTGCCGAGGATCCGCTCGTCCTGTCTCTGGACGCGCTTGAGGAAGTCGACGGTCTCCAGGAGCTGCGCGAACCCGTCGGCCCGCAGCACGACGGTGACGATGTCGGGCTCGCCGCCCGCGTAGCGGCGCCGCAGGAGCTGCGCGAGCTTCGCGCGCGACTGCGTCAGCCGGGCGCGCAGGCGCAGCGCGCGCTCGCGCTGGCGGTCACGCCGCTGCACGGTCGACGCGAGGACCCGCTCGGCGGTGGCGAGCTCGGCCTCGACGGCGCTCACGCGACGCTCGAGGATCGCGACCTCGCGGGCGGTCGCGCGCTCCAGGCGCGCCAGCCGCGCGACGCTGCCCGCCAGCGACCGCTCGCGGTCGCGCTGGGAGCCGATCGTGTCGCGCAGGCCGCGCTCGCTCTGCTGGCCCCCCGCGGGCACGGCGACGAGCGCCAGCGCGACGACGGCGAGGACGAACGTTGGGAAGCGGGTGCGGCGAGGGTCCATGCGGCGGCTGCGCGTCAACCTATCCAGCGCTCGCGCGGGCCCCCAGGTCTGCACGGCCTCGTGCGCGGCGCGCGGTGCTCAGGCGACGGGGGTGGCGCTGCCCAGGCCCGCGAGCGTCGCCGCCGCGCGGCGCTCCCAGCCGCCGGCGTGCATGCGCCGCGCGATCGACACGGCGCTGCCCGCGCTGCGGTGCGCGCCCGCCAGGTCGCCCACCGCCGGCAGCAGCTCGGCGCGCATGCGGTGCAGCTCGGGCGCGAACCAGCGATCGCCGTCGGCCACCGGATCCAGTGCCGCGTCGAGCGCGGCGAGCGCGAGCTCGGGCTCGCCGGTGTGGGCGAGCGCGCGGGCGAGCAGCCCGTGCACGAACGGACGCGCGGCGGCGGCGCCGGTGGCCGCCTGCAGCGCGATGGCGCGGCGCAGCTCGTCCAGGCCCTCCTCAGGTGCGCCGACATGGACGCGCGCGCTGCCGTGCAGCGCCAGCGCGAGGGCCAGGCGATCGCGCTGATCGGCCTGCGTCGCGCTCGCGATCGCCGCCGCCGACCGGGTCAGCACGTCCTCGTGGTCGCCGCGGATGTGGGCGGCGGTCGCCGCCGCGGCGAGCACCGCCGCGTGGCCGGCGGGGTCGGGATGGGTGCGCAGGATGTCCATTGCGCCGTCGATCGCATAGCGCGAGCCGTCGTGGTCGTCGCGGCACGCCAGCGCCAGCGCGCGGTGGGCCAGCGCGACCGGCGCCGGATCGTGATGGCGGTGGTCGCCCGGTCCGTCGCGGCGGGTGCTCTCGCGCAGCTCGATCGCCCTCGCCAGGTGGCCGAGCGCGTCGCGCGGGCGCCCGCACGCGAGAAGCGCACCGCCCACCTCGCATTCGGCGAGCGGCAGCAGCGCGGGGTCGGCGGCGGTCTCGGCGACCTCGAGCAGGGCGAGCGCGAGCGACAGCGCCGGCTCCGGGCGGCCGCGCATGACGCGATGCGCGACGAGCGCCAGCAGTCCGTCGAAGTGCTCGACGGAGGCTTCGACGGTCGCGCTCAGCAGCTCCGCGCGGGCGGCATGCGCGGCGGCGGCGGGCTCGTCCCAGCCGGTGCGCGCCGCGATCGCGCCTCCCGCGAGCAGGCGCAGCGCGAGCTCGCCGGCGCGCCGCTCGGGACCGTCGGGGGTGCGGGAATTGAGCTCGATCGCGCGCTCGAAGAGCATCGCGGCCTCGCGCAGCGCGTGACGGTCGAGCGCCTGCCGGCCGGCCTGCCGCCAGTGCACGACCGCCTCGCGCACCTTGCCGGCGTACTCGAGGTGGCGCGCCACGCGCTCGGGCTCGGCGGCGGCGACATCCGTGAACTCCGTCAGCAGCGCCCTCGCGATCGCCGCGTTGTGCGCTCGCAGGGCGCGCTTTCGCTGCGAGCTGCGCGCGGCGTCCTGCAGCAGCGCGTGGCCGAACGCGTAACGGCCGGGTCCCGTGCAGAGCACCACGTCCTCCTGCACGAGGCGCTCCAGGCCCCAGTCCAGCGCCGCGCGCTCGAGGGTGCCGACGGCCTCCAGCAGGGTGCGGTCGAACTCGCGCCCGATCGTCGCGGCGAGGCGTGCCACGTCGCGGGCGGTGCTGTCGCGGTCAAGGCGTGCCATGAGGCAGCCGTACAGCGTCGATGCCTGCGGCGCGGCGTCCTGGGTGGCGAGCGCGGTGCGCGTGAGCTCGACGGCGAGCAGCGGGGAGCCGCCGGCCTGTTCGGCGAGCGTGCGTGTGACGGCGCCGGCGAGCGAGCCGGTGAGGGCGACGTGCTCGACGAGGCGCAGGCTCTCGTCGGCGTCCAGGCGCCCGAGCTCGACGCGCTGCAGGGTGCGCTGCGGCGGGGGCGCGAAGTCGCTGCGCGCCGTCAGCACGAGCATGAGCGCGGCCTCGCGCGGGCCGTCGAGCAGGGTCGTGACGAGCTCGAGGGTCGATGCGTCGGCCCAGTGCAGGTCCTCGACGACGACGAGCAGGGGCGCCTGACGCGCCTGCGCCGCGATCGCGTCGGCCACGGCAGCGAGCATCTCGCCCCGGCGGCGGGCCGGGCTCAGCGACGCGTCGCTGCCCTCGGGCGGCCACTGGCGGCCCATCCCCGTGAGCACGGGATGCAGCGCGCTGCCCCGGTGATAGGGGCTGCACGCGCAGTGCAGCACGCTCATGCCGAGCGTCTCGCGTGCGCTCGCGCCGAGGTTCTCGACGAGGCGCGTCTTGCCGATTCCGGCCTCGCCCTGCACGAGCACCGCGGAACGCGTGCCGGCCGCCGCCCGCTCGGCGAGCGCCTGCAGCAGCGCGCGCTCGCCGGTGCGACCGACGAGCGGCGGCGGCGCGTGAGGCGCGTGGGCGTCGTCGGCGGCCGGTCCCGCGACGGCGAAGAGCTTGTCGCCGGCGCCGGCGCCGGCGCTGTCGAAGGCGAAGGCGTCGCCCGCGCGCTCGCGGGTGGCGTCGTCGACCGTGACCCGATCAGGCGCGCCGGCGTCCTGGACGGCGGCCGCGACGCGGGGCACCTCGCCGAACGCGTCCGCGCCATCGGCGCTCGCGCCGGCCGCGCCGGTCGCGATCGCCAGGCGCGCGGACGGGCGCAGGCCGAACTCGCGCTCGACGACGTCGCGCGCCGCCTCGAGCGTGCGCAGGATCTCCCAGCCGCAGCGGACCGCCCGCAGCGCGTCGTCGTCCCGCGGGCGAGGATGGCCGAAGAAGATCGCGACGCCGTCGCAGACCCACGGCAGGACATGGCCGCCCAGCCGCTGTGCGACCTCGCCGCAGATCGCGTGGAAGCGTGCCGCCACGACGGCGCGGTCACCGGCGGGCAGCCGCTCGAGCGCCGGTGTCTCGGCCAGGTCGCAGAGCAGGACGCTGATCCGGGCGCCCGCGGACGCGGCGGCGGGTGCCGGGGCGTCATCGTCGGCGGGCGCGGGGCGCTGCGGCGCGCGCTTCGGCGCGGGCGCGCGTGCGGCGGGCTTCGCCCCGTTGCGCGCGACGAGGACGCCGTCCGCGTCGTCGGCCGCCGCCAGCACGGCGACGAGCTCCTCGCGCAGCGCCGCGAAGGTCGCGTCGTCGAGGCCGAACTCGAGCCGCAGCGCGGTGTGCGACACGCGGCCGCGCCGGTGCAGCAGCGCGAGCGAGCGTTCCACGATCTCACCGAACGGCGGCATCGAGGCACCGTAGCCCGCCCCGCCGGCGCTCTCGACGTCTGATCGAGTCACCGGTCGACGTGGGTGACGCCGATGCGCCCCCAGAGCAGCACGAGCAGAGCGAAGATGATGGAGATCGTCAGCATGGCCGGGTTCCTGCGCCATGTATCGGCAGATCGCGGGCGCGGCTGGACCCCTGGCGCCGAATGTCCGCCGACGGCCGGGGGTGGCTCCGCGGCGAAGCGCGCGTCATGATGTGGGCAATGGCCTACACCGTCCCTGAACTGCCCTATCCGTACGAGGCGCTCGAGCCGCACATCAGCGCGCAGACGATGCGCTTCCATCACGACAAGCACCACCAGGCGTACGTCGACAAGGCCAACGCGGCGCTCGCGGGCACCGGCCTGGAGGACGCCGAGCCGCGCGAGATCCTCACGCGGCTGACCGAGTTTGCGCCCGACAAGCGCGATGCCGTGCGCAACAACGTCGGCGGTCATCTGAACCACTCGATGTTCTGGGAGTCGATGACGCCGGACCCGATCAAGGGGCCGGCGGCCGACAGCAAGCTCATGGGCGCGATCCGCGAGACGTTTCGCGGCATGCCGGGGCTCAGGGAGACGATCAAGGACGCGGCGCTGAGCCAGTTCGGCTCAGGCTGGGCCTGGCTCGTCCACGATCGCTACCGGATCCTCATCGTCACGACGGCCGATCAGGACAGCCCGCTCAGCGACGGCCTCGAGCCGCTGCTCGGCATCGACGTCTGGGAGCACGCCTACTACCTCGACTACTGCAACCGCCGCGCCGACTACGTCGATGCCTGGCTGAACGTCGTCGACTGGTCGGTCGTCGAGCAGCGCTTCACCGCCGCGCCGGTGCCCCACGTCGCGGACATCCTCACGCGGCCGGTCAGCGTCTGCGGGACCGAGCACGAGTTCGGCAACGTCACGATCGACGAGGCGCGCGCGCACTCCCTCGAGCTCAAGGCGCTCGCGGGCTGGGGGCCGATGGCGAAGATCGGCTCGATCGCGCGCGGGTGGGGCGACCTCGCGCTGCAGATGCAGAAGGCGAAGGTCACGACCGTCGCCGAGCTCGAGCCCGGCGTCATCGAGCAGGCCGCGCTCACGCTGTGGATCATCCCGCCGAACCGCTCGATGGTCTGACCGCGAGCGGGCCTCCCCGGAGCATCCCGAGAAGGCCCGTCGGACGGCAGGCCTGCCCGTAGCGCTACCCGCGCCCGAGCTGGCCGCGCCGCGGACCGGCGCCGAGCTGCGCGCGATCGGCGATCGACAGCAGGATGACCGCGGCGATGACCGCGCAGATGAAGCCGATGACGTTCAGCTCCATGATGTCGCCGCTGCCGATCGCGTTGGCGATGGTGCCGCCGATGACGGAGCCGACGACGCCGAGGACGAGGGTCCACAGCAGGCCGATGTGCTGCTTGCCCGGCAGGATCAGCCGGGCCAGCAGTCCGATGATGAGCCCGGCGACGATGAAACCGATCATTGATGCTCCTCCTTGACGGACGTTGAGAGTTCTTGACAGCCATGGTTCCCCCGCGTGGGGCGCGATATGCGACGTCCGGCCGGCGCGCCGGGTGCGCGGGAGGCCGCCCGGGTACAAGGCAGCCCGATGACGACCACGCATCCGGTCGAAGCGGGCGGCGAGGGACGCGGCTTCTTCGAGAACGCCAGCGAGCGCGCCTCCAATGTGCTGTCCTCGCCGCTGTTCTTCGCGATCTGCATCGCGATGGTCGTCGCGTGGGTGCTGGCCTACACGCTGCACTGGTCCGACCACCTGAAATTCTTCCTCGGCGACCTGCTCGGCGCCTTCACGCTCGCGATGGTCGCGCTGCTGAAGAACGCCGAGCGCCGCGCGGAGGCCGCGCTGCAGTTCAAGCTCGACGCGATCGCGGGCGCCCTGCTCGAGATGCAGCGCGGCGTCGACGAGGGCGCGGCCGAGGACCTCGAGCGCGCCATCGGGCGCCACGACGAGGTCTGACCTCAGGCCACCGGGCGCAGGTGGCGCAGCGGACGCCCCTCGCGCAGCTCGCGCACGACCGCCTCGACGAGCCCGTCGCCGTCGAGCCGGCGCCCGTCGGTGACCGCGGCGATCACGCCGCGCTTGCGCTGGATGAGCGCGGCCATCGTCTCGTCGATCGTGTCCGCGGCCAGCAGGTACCAGGCCGTGACGGCGTCGTGCTGGCCGATGCGATGGCAGCGGTCCTCGGCCTGGTCGTGCATCGCCGGCGTCCATTCGAGCTCGAGGAAGGCGACATTCGACGCGCGCGTGAGCGTGATCCCCTGCCCCGCCACCCGCGTCGCGCCGACGAGCAGCTGCGGCCCGTCGGGGTCCTGGAAGGCCCGGACGGCCGCCTCGCGGGCGGCGGCGGAGTCACGCCCGACGATGTGCGCGGCGTCGGGGAAGCGCGCGAGCAGCGCCTCCTGCACCTCGACGTGGCGGGCGAAGACGACGAGCGGCTCGCCCGATGCGAGGAAGTCGGCGATCCACGACAGCGCCGCGGCGAGCTTGCCGCGGGCCGCGAGCCGCTGCAACGTGCCGAGCTGCGCCAGGCGCTGGGCGCGCAGCGTCGCCGCGATCTTCGCGTTGAGCTCGCGCAGGTCCAGCGGCTGCGAGCGCAGCCAGGCGATGACGTCCTCCTCGGCGAGCCGGTACTCGTTCGTGTTCGACAGCGCCACCGGCACGACGACCTGGCGCTTGGCCGGCAGCTGCGGCAGCACCTCGCTCTTGAGGCGGCGCACGAAGCAGCGCCGGCGCAGGTGCCAGTGCAGCCGCTCCTCCGACAGCTCGCCGCGGAACCTGCGCGTGAACTGCGCGCCGGATCCGAAGTCCTCGAGGCGGCCGATGACGCGCAGCTGCGCGACGAGCTCCTCGGCGTGGTTGAGCACCGGCGTGCCGCTCAGGGCGAGCTTCAGCCCGCCCTCGACGACGCTCGAAGCCAGGCGCCGGACGGCCTGGGTGCGCTTGGCCTGCGGGTTCTTGGCGTAGTGCGATTCGTCGACGACGAGCGCCCGCGGCCCGAGGCGCCCGAGCACCTCACGGTGCGCCGCGACGATCTCGTAGTTGAGGATCGTGACGTCGGCGGTCGCCGCGACGACCGCGCGCCCGTCGACCAGCGCCACGCTGCGGTGCGGCAGCCAGTGCGCGGTCTCGCGCTGCCAGTTGAGCTTGAGCGACGCCGGGCAGACGACGATCGCCGGGAAGGCGCCGTCGGCCTCGAGCGTGGCGAGCGCCTCGACGGTCTTGCCCAGGCCCTGCTCGTCGGCGAGAAAGCAGCGCCGCGCCTCGAGCGCGTAGCGCACCGCCGCCCATTGGAACGGCGCCAGCTCGCCGCCGAGGCGCGCGGCGACGTCCTCGATCGGCTCGGCGCTGGTCGCGCGGGAGCTGCGGATCGCCGCGATGGCGGCGGCGTGCTCCTCGCGCAGCGCGTCGAGCACGATCGCGCCCGCGCCGTCGACCTCGACGGCGAACGCCGCCACGAACGCGTCGAGCGGCTCGACGATCCAGGGATCGATCGGCAGCGTGCGGCTGCGCGCGTCGGCGCCGGGCAGCTTGCAGAAGGCCGCGCCCGCGTCCGAGTCCCACAGCACGTCGAGGCGGATGCGCTCGCCGTCGAAGGTGCGTGCCGCCGTGAGCCGCGCGGGCGGGGGCTCGACGCCGCTCAGCAGCGCCTCGACGCAGCGTCGCGCGCCCGCGTCCATGCGCACGGCGTCCTGCTCGGCGAGCGCCTCGGCGCCCGCGTGCGTCAGCGGCGCGAGCACCGCACCGTCGCCGCGCGAGACCGATCCCTCCAGCAGCCCGGCCGGCGGGTTGCCGGCGCGCGTGCCCAGCGTCCACCAGCCGCGGCCGTCGTAGCGCGTCGCGCCGACGACGCCGACCCAGCGCTTGTCGATCGCCGTGAGCCAGGCCACGACCTGCGGAGAGGGCATCAGATCCGGGAACCGCTCGAGGACGCCCGCGACGTGCACGCCGACCCAGTCGTCGGCGGGCGCCCACCACTCGCGCGCGTCCCAGTCGAAGCGCCGCCCCGGGATGCCCCGCACGAGGTTGACGATCGTCGCGTCGTAGGGGAACGCGAGCACGACGATCTGCTCGTCGCCGCTGCCGCGCAGATCGACGTTCGGGGTGGTCGGGACGAGCTCCATCGGTCGCGCGAAACGGTATCCATCGGCGAGGCTGTATCGAGCCCCGCCGTGGGCTGGGGGTGCGCTTCGCGTCGCGCCGGCGATGCGATCGCGTGGTCGGACTGCGTCGTTGAATCGGGCGGCGTATGGCGCGAAATACCCCGCATGCGGGGGAAAAGGCGCCAAGACCACCTGATCGCAGGCGCCCCCTCGCCACCTGAACCGGCCCCCGATAGCCTGCGGCCCGCCATGCCGGACTTCCTCCCGCTGCCCGACCGCCCGCCCAAGCCGCGCAGCGCGGGGCTGACGCACGTCATCGACACCGGCCTCGGGATCCCCGAGGTCGAGGGCATGCTGCGCCAGGCGGCGGCGCACATCGACACCGTCCGCCTCGGCTGGGGCTCCGCCTACGTCACGGCCGACCTCGAGGCCAAGCTCGCCGCCTATCGCGCGCACGACGTCCCGGTCATGCTCGGCGGAACGCTCACCGAGCTGGCCTGGCTGCACGACCGCGTCGACGAGCTGTGCGCCTGGCTCGACGAGCTCGCGATCGACCGCATCGAGGTCTCCAGCGGGGTCGTCGCGATCCCGCCGCAGGAGAAGACGGCGCTCATCGAGCGCCTCGCCGCGCGCTACACGGTCTACGCCGAGGTCGGCGAGAAGGATCCCGCCGCGCTGCTGGCGCCCTATCGCTGGGTGCAGCTCATCCGCGACGCGCTGGCGGCGGGCGCGGAGATGGTCGTCTGCGAGGGCCGCGCCACCGGCACGGCCGGGCTGTACCGGCCCGACGGGGAGGCGCGTACGGGGCTGATCGACGAGATCGTCCACGAGCTCGATCGCGCGAAGCTCATCTTCGAGGCGCCGCGCAAGCACCAGCAGGTCTGGCTCATCGAGCGCTACGGCGCCGACGTGAACCTCGGCAACGTCCCGCCCGCGGAGGTCCTGTCGCTGGAGACGCTGCGCCTCGGGCTGCGCGCCGACACGCTCGTGCAGTTCCACGGGCCGGTCGCCGATGGCTGAGCGGGGCGATCGCGTCGCGGTCCTGCTGACCGGGGTCGGCAAGCGCTACGACATCGTCAGCGCGTTCGGCGAGCACGCCTTCACGATCGCCGCCGACCCGAACCCGCTCGCGCCCGCGCGCTACGCGGCCGACCTCGCGGTCACCCCGCCGCGGATCGACGATCCGGGGTACATCCCGTTTCTCGAGCAGCTCGTCGCCGAGCACGACGTGGGCGCCGTCGTTCCGCTGACCGACCTCGACATCGAGGTGCTCGCCGCCGCCGGCAGCCGCCTGCCGGCGTTCGTCCCGCCGGCCGCGACCGCGCGCGCGACGTTCGACAAGTACGAGACGCACCAGCTCCTCGGCGAGCTCGGCCTGCCCTCGCCGCCCACCGTCCTGCCGGGCGAGGAGCCGCCGTCGTATCCGGTGATGGTCAAGCCGCGCCGCGGATCCGGGGCGCGCTCGATCCATCCGGCCGCCGATCGCGCCGAGATGGAGTTCTTCATCGGCTACGTCAGGGAGCCGGTCATGGTCCAGCGGCTCATGGGCGGGCCGGAGTTCTCGATCGACCTGCTCTGCGACCTCGACGGGCGCTGCCTGAACGCGATCCCGCGGACGATGATCGAGTCCCGCGGCGGCGAGTCGATCAAGGGCACCGTGATCTTCGACGAGGAGCTCGTCGAGCTCGGCCGCGCGGCGGGCGAGGCGCTCGGCGTGCGCGGCCCGTGCACGGTGCAGGCCTTCCGCGATCCGCAGATCGGCCTCGGCATCACCGACGTCAACACGCGCTTCGGCGGCGCCTTCCCGGCGCCGATGTACGCCGCGCGGCCGGGGCGCACGTACCCGGAGCTGATCGTGCAGATGGCGCGCGGCGAGACCGTCGAGCCGCACGTCGGCGACTTCGCCCACGGTCACACGTTCACGCGCTACTTCTGGCAGCTCGAGCTCGACCCCCATCTGCGCCCCACCGGTCGTGACATCGTCGCCGGCGGGCCGCGCCGGCCGCGCTGAGCGGGAGCCGCCGACGCACGGGGCTGCGTTCGATCCGTGGCCTCGTGTTGACACTCCCATCGAATAGGTACTAACTTGATGGGGAATGCGGGGAATTGGAAGCCGTACGCGCGGGGGCGCGGCCGGCGTGAGTCGCTGGGCGCTCGTCGCGCTGGCGCTGATCGGCGTCTGCCTGGCGGCCGCGCCGCTGGCCTTCGGCATGTTCGACCGCGGCCCCAAGGGCGCCGTGATGATGGCCGAGTTCGAGCCGTTCATGACCGACGCGCGGCTCAGCGGCTTTCAGCGCCACATCGCCGACATCGAGGCCGGCGTGCGCGAGACCGACGGGCCGGTCGTCCGCGCGCTCGAGGGCAGCGCCGGCGCGCGCGCCCACGCGCGCTTCGACGAGCGCTTCCCCGGCTTCGCGGAGTTCCGCGAGGACTGGGGCCCGATCCACACCGACATGGTCGACCTCCTGGACACGATCCAGGCCAACACCGTCAACTACGACGCGATGGTCGCCCTGCCGAGCTTCGAGCTCTTCCCCTGGTTCTTCGTGATCCCGGGCGCGCTCGTGGCGCTGCTCGCGCTCGTGGCCCTGCTGGCCCCGCGCACGCGCTCGGCGCTGCGCTGGGCCTTCGTCGCCGCCGCCATCGCGCTCGTCGTCGCGCCGTTCGCCTTGCAGCTGTTCGACCGCGCGCCCAAGGGCGCCGAGATGATGAAGGCCTTCAAGACGATCGAGACGCGCGAGCGGGTCGTGGAGATGCAGAACAACTTCTCCACGATCGCCGTCGGGCAGGGCGCGCTGCGCCTCGAGGTCGTCCCGGCGCTCGAGAGGTCCGGCCTCACCTCGCGCGAGATCGGCGCGCGCTACCCGGACCTCACCGCGCTCAACGAACGCTGGATCGCGATCCTCAACGACCTCACGCCGATGATCGGCGCGATGAGCGACAACGTCGACAACTACGAGGCGATCTCGGGCCTGCCGGCGTTCGGCCTCTTTCCCTGGTTCTTCGTCCTCCCGGGCCTGCTGATCGCGGCCCTGGCGCTGCTGCCGCTGCGGCGCGGCGGCCGCGAGGCCGCGCCCGCGACCGCGGCGGCGGGCGGGGCGGGCGGGGCCGAATTCTCCACACCAAGCACCCCTCGCTAGGAGGCGCACCATGAACCGCTTCGTCACCCGCCGCACCACGACCGGCCTCCTCGGGCTCTCGCTCGTCGCCGGTGCCGTCGCCCTCGCGCCGATCGGCGCCACGAACGCCGCGAGCACCAAGACGCTCAACGGCACGTTCAAGCTCACGAAGGGCACCTACAAGGACGGCAAGGCTCGCGGCACGTACTTCCGGATGTCCAACTCGGGCGGGCTCTTCCGCAACCCCGACTCGTCGGCCTCCAACAAGACCTACACCCTCGGGACCCCGGGCACGGACGGCGGCCTCGCCACCGGCCGCTTCCAGGCGCATCCCGACCCGCCGTTTGACTCCAAGGGCAACGCCCTGGCGAAGAAGATCCTCCGGCCGCAGTCGTTCACGTCGATCCGCTTCAGCGTCGCGACGATCAAGAAGCAGAAGGGCTCGAGCAACACGGCCGCCGTCACGACCGCGCGCGTCAGCGGCAAGAAGCTGACCGTCAGCCTGCCCGGCTTCACGGCCGAGTGGAACAAGCAGTACTTCAACCAGGGCGCGCCCAAGCCCGACGGCTCGGGCTCGGCCGCGACCGGCACCTACAACGCCAAGACGAAGCGCTTCGTCTTCGAGTGGCGCAGCAAGGTCGTCGGCGGACCGTTCAACGGCTTCACCGGCTTCTGGCACTTCGAGGGCAGGTTCCAGCCCCGATGAGCGCGCCGGCCGTCAACCCAGATCCGATCGGGAGCCAGCGATGAACAAGACGTCTCTGAAGTACCTCGTCGTCGGCCTGCTCGTCGGTGGGCTCGTCACGGGCGGGATCGACGCCTCGGCGCTCGTCCCCTCCGGTTCGGACGGGTCGTCGTCGACGACCGCGGGCGCGGCGGCCGTGGCGGCCGCCAAGAAGAAGCCGGCCGCCAAGAAGAAGAAGGCGACGACGAAGAAGAAGAAGGCGACCAAGAAGAAGAAGGCCAAGAAGAAGAAGCCGGCTCCCGCGGTCTCCACGACCGCGCCGTCGCCCATGATCGGCCTGTTTCGCTTCAAGCCCGGCGCGTTTGCCAACGGCAGCGTGAGCGGCTCGTACATCCGGCTCGTGCTGGCCGGCGGGACGCGGGAGAAGGGACCGTTCTTCCCGAACCCGAGCTCGAAGGCGACCACGTGGACGCTGCTGAACCCGGGCACCGACGGTGGTCTGCGAACCGGCAGCTACCAGCCGGCGCCGACCCCCGCGTTCAACGCGACGGGCGACGCGACCGCCGCGCGGATCATCGCGCCGCAGCGCTTTGCGTTCATCCAGTACAGCGCGCAGACCTCGCCGGTCGACCCGCAGACCGGCGCCAACGTGCCGGCGCCGGCGATCAGCGTGACGCCCGACGGCAAGCTCAGCGGGCAGCTGCAGGCCTTCTCGGCGCAGTGGAACAAGCAGAACTTCAACGTCGGGTCACCGAAGCCGGATGGTTCGTCGCCCGGCCTGACGAGCCCGGTCACCGGGACGTACAACCCGGAGACGAAGGCCTACACGCTGGAGTGGACGAGCCAGATCGTGGGCGGGGCGTTCAACAACTTCTCGGCGGCCTGGCACTTCGAGGGGACGTTCGAGCCGGGCTGTGGATGAGGATGTCCCGGAGCAAACTCCATAAATTCGACTAAGATTATGTACTATTCGGCGGAGACCAGGTTCCGGGACGACTGCCGGGCGCGATCGCACGGCCAAATGACTTCAGGGGAGACGCAATGAGACGTGAGGGGAGCAGGGCCCGGCGCAGCCTGATGACCGGTGCGCTGGTGGCAGGACTCATCGCCGCCGGCGCCGTCGGCAGCGCCTCGGCGCAGGATTCCGCGAACGGGGACACCGGCCTCGGCGACCTGCCGATCAACCCGGCGTGGCTCGCCAACACGCTCGGCAACGCCACGAACATCGGCGGCGTCAAGAACAACGTCACCGACGGCGCGATCGCCAACCGCGACAAGGCCGTCGCCGAGTGGAAGGCCGCCCAGGCCGCCTTCAAGGCCGGCACCGCCCCGCAGCCCAGCCCGCTCGCCAAGCCCGAGTACAACGTCGTCTGGTCCTCCAAGCAGAACGTGGCCGACGTCCACGCCGACGTCATCAGCAAGTTCATCCAGGCCGCGACGGTCAACCCGCAGGGCCTCGCCGACCTGCTCAACCCGCAGTTCCTGCCGGGCCTCGACGGCTTCCAGGTCATCGACCTGCGCCAGAAGAACATCGACGGCAGCGACAACATCGACTTCGGCAAGGTCGTCAACTTCGTCCAGCTCCCGCTGCCGTGGGGCATCGAGAACGAGGCGCACCACATGCAGTACCAGTGGGAGGACGGCGACCCGATCCTCGCCGGCGGTCTCTACACCGGCACGACCCACGTGCTCGATCCCTCGGACATCCCGAACCTCAAGCTGCTCAACGAGATCCCGAACACCGAGACGCCCAGCGGCTCGATCGCCGACGCCTACGAGAAGGGCGACGACGGCCGCTACTACCTGACGCTCATGGGCGGTCCCCTGGCCAACTTCGGCGGCTCGCCGGGGTCGATCGTCACGTTCAAGCCGCACGCGACGAAGGGCATGGTCGTCGAGTCCGAGTCACCCGCCGGCACCGCGCTGGCCGGCGGCACGAAGCTCGGCAAGAACCCCAACAACGTGCCGGAGCCCTGCTCGCTGCGCGAGTCGCGGCCGCTGGGCACGTGCGCGAACCCGCACGGCATCGAGTTCCGCACGGATCTCGGCGCCGGCCTGACGTCGGACTACGCCGAGCCGCGCGAGATCGTGCTCGACCCGGTCAAGACCATCGACAAGTACGCCTTCCGGCCGACGGTCCGCTCCTGGGACATCTCCGGCGCCAATGCCGGCAAGCCGAAGCTCGTCGGCGTCGGGCACGTGCCCAACGGTCCGCTCGAGCCCGCTCAGCGCGCGCACGAGCAGTACGGCATGATGGAGGCCGCCAAGACGTGGCCGGACGCCAAGAGGTACAACGGCCTGGAGTCCAAGGGCATGTTCACCGGCTCGATGTGCGGTGGGGGGCTCTTCTTCCTCCCCGACATCACGAAGGCCAAGGGCGACTTCTCCAGCCAGCTCGTCCAGGTCTGGAACGACGGCCTCGCGATCATCCAGACGCCGCAGGGCAAGGACGTCGACGAGCCCGGTGGCTGCGCAGGCGGCGCCTGGCACCAGGTCGCTCCGAACAACAAGATCCTGTTCCGCGCCGTCCAGGGCCGCAACCCCGGGTCGGACAACTACTACGACAAGGGCGAGTCGAAGCTCGTCTACGACATCGACATCTCGCCGGTCATCGAGAGCGCGCAGGACGGCAAGGTCGACTGCGACCTGTCGCGCGGCATCCACGCCGGCGGCGTGAACCTCACCGGCATCCAGCTCTTCAACAGGCTGGCCAAGGGCGAGAAGATCGCTGACTGCCCGACGCTCATCTCGGCGCTGCCGGTGACCGACATCACCAGCGGCGGCCCCCACTGGGCGGCGCTGGACAACCACTCGCTCGACCAGAACGGCGTGCCGTGGCGGTTGACGTTCTCGAACTACTTCGTGTCGAGGACGGGCGTCGACGGCGACCACCGCTTCTACAACGTCGACGTGGCGCCGGACGGCAAGCTCAGCTACAACGAGAGCTTCCGCGACGAGAAGACCGGCTCGCTGGGGGTCAACTTCAACCGCCGCAACTGGCCGGGCAACCCCGACGCGGGCTTCTACAAGCCGCACTCGGAGCTGTGGGTCTGCCCGCCGGGCATCTGCCCCGACGGCGCCGACCCGGCCGTCCGCGCGGTGGCGGCGGCCTCCACGTGCCGCACGTCGCTGACCGTGACCCTGCCCAAGATCAAGGGTCGCAAGGTCACCGGCGGCAACGTCACGTTCGCCGGCAGGACCGTCAAGGCGAAGAAGAACAGGAAGACCGGCCGCTGGACGGCGAAGCTCAACCTGACGAAGGTCAAGGCGAGCAGGTTCAAGGTCACGAAGAGGATCCGTACGGCGGGCGGCAGGACGGTGACCCGCAGCACGACGGTCACCCGCTGCCCGGCGGCGAAGAAGAAGGCGTCGGCGACGAAGAAGAAGGCGTCCACCAAGAAGAAGGCGCCGGCGAAGAAGAAGCAGACGTAGGCGCGGATTGCGTCGCGTCTCGCTCGGCGCGCTCGTCGCGCTCGCTGCCCTCTGGGGCAGCGGGCCGACGGCCGCCTGGGCTCACCCCCTCCTCATCCAGGCGTCGCCCCAGCCGGGCGTCGTCGCAGACGCCTCACCGCGCGCTATCAGCCTCGCGCTGACCGAGCCCGCGGTCGCGCGCGGCTCGCGCATCAGGGTCATCGGCCCTGACGGGGCTCGGGTCGCCGTCGGGCCCGTACGGGGATCCGGGGGCGGCCGCGCGCTGGCCGTCACGCCGCGCCGGCCGCTGCGCAGCGCCGTCTACGACGTGCGCTGGAGCGTTCTCGGCGACGACGGGCACGTCGTCTCGGGGTCCTTCGACTTCGGCGTCGCCGGGGCGAAGGGGGCGGCGCCGCGCGGGGTGGAGACGCTCTCGAGCGGCGGCGGGGGGCGCGGCGGCGAGGACGCCGCCGCGGACGGCGTCGTGAAGATCCTCGGGCGCTGGCTGGGCATCGTCGCGGCATCGGTGCTGTTCGGCGGGTTCGTGCTGCTGGCGCAGCTGCGCCGCCGCCGCCGCACGGCGGATGACGCCGACGCCGGCGCCGATGGCGCCGCGGTCGCGCTCCTGCGCGGGCTCGCCCCGGTCGTGTGGCTGCTCGTCGTGCTCGCGGCGATCCAGGGCGTGTTCAGCGGCGCGAGCTCGGGCACGGGCGACGGGTTCGACCTCGGGCTGCTGACGGCCGGCGCGAGCGGGGTGTCAGACCTCGTCCGTGCGCTCGTCGTGGCGCTGCTCTGCGTTGCGCTGGTCCTGACCCGGCAGCGCGCGCGCCTGCGCGACGGCCTGTATCTCGGCGGCGGCGCGGCGGTCCTGCTGACGTATGCGCTCTCGGGGCACGCGCTCGCGTTCCCCTCGCTCTGGGCGCTGCTCGACCAGGGCGTGCACGTGCTCGCCGCGGGGCTGTGGCTCGGCGGGGTGATCGCGCTGGCGCTGCTCACGCTGCGCGGCGGCCTCGCGCTGCGCGACGGCGCCCGCGCATTCGCCCCGGTCGCCGCCGGGGCGCTCGGGGTGGCGATCGTCACCGGCGTCCTCGCCGCCGTTCGCGAGGTCGACCGCTGGTACTTCCTGCGCTGGTCGGACTACGGGCGCATCGTGATCGCCAAGGCGATCCTCGTCGCGCTGGTCGCGCTCGGCGCCGGCTTCGCGTGGTGGCGCGCGCGCCGCGACGACGGCGCCGGGCCGCGCCCGCGGCTGCTGCGCGCCGAGACGCTCGGGGTCCTGGCGATCCTCGCGCTCGCGACCACGCTGTCGAGCCTCGCGCAGGGCCGCGGGCAGCCGTTGCCCGCGCAGCGCGGGACGCTCTTCCCCGGTCCGGCCTTCGCGACCGCCCTGCTGGCCAGGGCCAACGCCTCGGTCGGCCTCGCGCCCGCGCGCCGAGGAGCGAACGTCATGACCGTGGGCATCGCGCCCGAGCAGCGTGCGCCGCAGGACGTGCGCGTGCGCCTGGTCTGCAGCGCCTGCGGCGTGGCCCCGGTCAGCGCGCGGCTGCGGCCGGGGGGCGGCCTGACGTGGTCGGCCGCGGTGCGCCTGCCGGCCGACGGCACGTGGTTTGCGTATGTGACGGTCGACCGGGCGACCGCGCCGCCGGTGCAACTCGCCGTCGGCATCCCGGCGGCGGCCGGCGCGCCGCCGGTCCACGTCCTCGCGGTCGCCGATCTCAGCGGGCCGTACGCCGAGCGCTGCCGCGCGCACGTGATCGGGCTCGAGCTCGCGCTGGCGCGGATGAACGCCGACGGGGGCCTGGACGGCGGGCGCAAGGTGGCGCCGCTCGTGCTCGACAGCGGCGGGACGGCCGCGGGCGCGGCACGCGCGGCGCGGCGCGGGCTGGCCGAGGGCCCGGTCGCGTCGGCGGGGAGCTGCGGGACGGGCGGCGTGGCGGCCGTCGATGCCGTCGCGGCGGCGGGCGTCCCGAGCGTGGTGGGCGACCCGGCGGTCGACCCGACGGCGGCCGGCGACGTCTTCCGGCTGGCGGCCGACCCGTTCGCACAGGGTGTCGCGTTCGGCCAGCTCGTGCGCAACCGGATCCTGGCGGCGGGCGAGCCTGGCGTGCGCACGGTCCGCGCGGACGTCGGCGCCGACCTGCAGTCACGGCGCCTGCTCGCGGGCCTGCGGCTCGGGCTGCGCGCGTCCTCGGCGGCGAAGGGCGCGCCGGCGACGCCCGGACCCGAGCCGCGCCTGGAGCTCGTCACTCCCGGCGCTCTGGCGAAGCTCTCGCTCGACGCGCTCGAACGCCTGCTCGACCGCCGCCGCACGACCGCGCTCGTCCTCGACGCGCCCGCGGGCGGCGGTGTCGACGCGCGCGCGATCGCGCGGCTCGGCGTCGATCGCGGTGCCCGCCTGGCGCCCGCGCCGCTGCTGTTCTCCGAGCGCGTGCTCTCGGAGACCTACATCCGCACCGCGGCCGCGCTGGGCCGGATCGGCGCGATCCAGGGCGTCAGCGAGGTGGCGACCAACACCGCCGACGCCGAGCTCTACAAGACCGCGGTCCCGCTGCTCTTCCGCGGCGACATCGCGTCGGTCGACGGCCTGCGCGGCTACGTGACCGGCCTGGCGCTGCGCGACGCGCTGCGCTCGGGCACCGACCGCGGCGCGATCGTCGCGCACCTGCGCGCGCCGCGGGTGTTCACGAACGCGCTGCTCGCCCCGTGGGCCACGCGCCAGCCGGGCGCCGGCTCGCAGTTCGCCGTCGCGCTGCAGCCGCAGTTCCTCTCCCCGACGCTCGTGCCGACCTCGTTCGGCGGCGAGGCGAAGGACACCGAGTACTTCCCGCAGGGCAGCTGGACGGTCACGTCCGGCGTTCCCCTGGGCGTGACGCAGGGGCTGCGCGCGCCGCCCGTCGGCTGACCGCAGACGTCGCTCCGAGCCGGCCATTGCCGATCTCCGACCGGAATTCAAGCGGTTGCACGTCGCCGCGAAAGCTGTTATCTACATTCTCTACTGACTAACTGGAGAACGTTGATGCGCTTCCATCAGGTCCTGAACGACGAGCTTGGCTGTGCCTCCTACCTGCTGGCCGACAGCGGTGAGGCGATCGTGGTGGACCCGCGCTGGGACGTCGACGTCTACCTCGAGCTCGCCCGCGCCGCGGGTGCTCGCATCGTCCACGTGGTCGAGACGCACGATCACGCCGATCACGTCTCCGGCCGTGGCCGGCTCGTCCGCCGCACCGGAGCGCGGGCGCATCGGCCACACCACGAGGGGTCTCCCGGATCCCCCGGCCTGCGCTGCGGCGACGAGCTGCGCGCCGGGCGCATCCGGATGCGGGCGATCGCGACGCCGGGGCATCGTCCGGAGCACCTCTCCCTGCTCGTCTCCGACGGCGAGCGCGACATCGAGGGATGGTGCCTGCTCGCCGGCGACTCCCTGCTCGTCGGTGACGTCGCGCGCCCGGACCTCGCGGTCGCCGCGCAGGACGGGGCTCGCGACCTGCATTCGAGCGTGCAGCGGATCCTGGCGCTCGGCGATCACGTCGAGCTGTGGCCCGCGCACGTCGGCGGATCGCTGTGTGGCGGCGGCCGCCTCAGCGCCAAGACGAGCTCGACGATCGGGTTCGAGCGTCGCGCGCAGGCCGCGACGGAGCTCGCCCGCGACGACTTCGTGCGCGTGATCGCCGGCCGCACGCCGCCGCGTCCGCCGAACATCGCCCGCATCGTCGCCCTCAACCAGGGCGCGCTCGAGGCCGAGCCGCCGGAGCCCGCGATCCTCGATGCCACCGGCCTGGCGCGTGCCGTCGCCCGCGAGGCAACCGTGCTCGACATCCGACCGCCGGCCGAGTTCGACGCGCTGCACGTGTGCGGCGCGCTCGCGCTCGGCACGGGGGCCAACCGCGCGACGCGGGTGGGCTGGACGGTCGACCCCGACGAGGCGCTCGTCGTCGTGGGCCGCGACGTCACCGAGGCACAGCGGTTCGCCACCGCCCTGCACGCGGTCGGGCTCTGGGCCGTCGAGGGCGTGGCCGCCGCGGACCCTGCGGCATGGCGCGCCGCCGGCTGCCCGCTCGCCGCGGCCACGAGCTGGGGCGTCGACGAGCTCGCCGACGCGTGGCAGCAGGGCGCGGTCCGGCTGATCGACGTCCGCGACCACGACGAGTACGACGCCGGGCACGCGGCCGGCTCGCGCAACGTGCCGCTGCACGAGCTGCGCGACGGCCGCGGCCGCGTCGCGGTCGAGCCCGGCCCGCTCGTGGTCGCCTGCGCGACGGGGCCGCGCGCCGCGCTTGCGGCGAGCCTGCTGCGGCGCGCCGGCCATCGTGACGTCGTGCACGTCGCCGGCGGCGGCGTCCGCGACCTGCCTGCGCGCGGCGTGCCGCTGGCCGCGGGGCGCTCCTCGCTGCCGATGGCGGCGTGATGTCCGGGCACCTGGTCGCCGCGGCGGCGCCTGCCGCGATCGCCGCGCCGACTGCCGTCGAGGATCTCGCGAGCGCGACGCCGCTGGACGCGCTCCTGCTCGAGGAGATGCCGCTCGAGGCGCACTTCCGGCGTGATCACTTCGCGCCGCCCGCCGTGCGGCCGGCCGACTGGGTGGTCGAGGTGACCGGCGCGGTGCGCCGGCCGCTGCGGCTCGATGCGGCCGCGCTGCGCGGGCTCGGCGAGCACACCGAGCCGGTCGTGCTCGAATGCGCCGGCCACCGCCGCACCGACTACAGCCCGCCCGTCCCCGGGCTCGCGTGGGCCGAGGGCGCCGTCGGCGAGGCGCGCTGGACCGGGTGTCGGCTGGCGGCGGTGCTGAAGCGGGCGGGCCTGCTGAGCAGCGCGACCACGATCGTCCTCGAGGGCGCCGACTGCGGCCCGTTCGACGGTCGCGAGGGCAGCCACCCGTTCGCCCGGGCGCTGCCCGTCGCCAAGGCGCTCGCGCCCGAGACCGCGCTCGTCTGGGAGGTCAACGGCGAGCCGATCCCGGTGCGGCGCGGCGGCCCGCTGCGGGCGATCGTCCCCGGCTGGTACGCCACCGACTCGATCAAGTGGCTGGCGCGGATCACGGTCCTCGAGACGGCGTTCACCGGCCCGTGGGAGGCCGAGGACTACCGCTACCGCGCGCCCGGCGAGACGGGTCCGGGCCGGCGGATGACCGCGCTGCCGGTGCATGCGCTGATCGTCGAGCCGCAGGCGCCCGGCCCGGTTCCCGCCGGCCCCGCGATCGCCCGCGGCGTCGCCTGGGGCGGCGCCGGCGGCATCGCGCGCGTCGAGCTGCGGGTCGATGGCGGGCCGTGGCGGGCGGCCGAGCTCGGCCCCTCGCGCGGGGCGTACGCGCGGCGCTTCTGGTCGGCGCCGTGGCTCGCGACAGACGAGCGCCACCGCCTCGAGGTACGGGCGACCGACGCGGCGGGCCATGCGCAGCCCGACGGCGTCGTCTGGAACCCCGGCGGCTACGCCAACAACGCCGTGCACGGCGTCACCGTCTCGGTCCCGGCGCCCGCGGACGCCTGAGCCCGCCGGCGATCCGGCCCGAGGTCAGCGCCGCTCGCGCTCGCCGGAGATCGCCATGATCGCGCGGGCGACGCTGGCCGCGAGCGCGTTCGGGCGCCGGTGGTCGATCGTCACGCGCGCGCGCCGGCGGCGCTCCAGCACCGTGCCCGATCCCGTCGCCGCCCCGGGACGCGTCGCGATCTGCAGACGCCTGGCGGCGCCCGGTATGGTCGCCGCGGCCCCGAGCGTCACCACGAGGTCGCGGCCGCCGCCGCGCCCGAGCGCCGAGCGCACGGCGGCGGTGGTGCTGGCGCGCCGACGCGTGACGGCGGCGGTGGCGAGCCGGTCGGCGCGCAGCGGCGCGCTCGCGCGCCGGCTCGCGGCGTCGATCACCGAAACGCGCGTGGCGGGCGCGTGGTTCTCGGCGAGCCAGCCGCCGAGCGTTCGCAGCTCGCGGCGAAGCGCCGGGCTGTCGTAGGTGCGGTCGAGGACGAGCGCGACGCGCACAGGGCGCACGTCGTCGGGCTGGGCGAGCAGCTGCGGCATCCCGACGGCGGGCAGCGAGAACCCGCCGCGCGCGGCGCCGCCGGCGGCGGTCGCGGACGCCGGCGGGCCGGGTGCGCCGCGACCGGCGCGCTCGTCGTCGTCGGAGGAGCTCAGCAGCGCCAGGAGCGCAAGCGGCAGGAGCAGGGCCAGCAGCCCGAGCAGCAGGCGGCGCGGCAGCCGGATGCGCAGGAGCGCGCGCCCCACCTCGCCGATGAGCCCGGGCAGGCGGCGCAGCCCCGCGACGACCTTCGCTGCGAACGCCTTCAGCGCGCGTGTGAGCGCCGGGTCGCGCAGCAGGCGGTCGAGCTCGGCGAGCAGCTGCCGCCACGCCGAGAGCGGCTGCGGCGAGCCGAGCGGTGATGGCTTCCCCGGAGCGCCGGCGGCGTCGGGGCCGACGCCGGCCGCGGCCGGGCGCGCTTCCGCGGACGCAGGAGCGGCCGCACGCGGATCGACACCGTGGCCGTGGCTGCGGCGGGCCGCCGCCGGCTGTCGCGGCCCCGACCCCGACCTCGGGGGCGATGCCTGCCGCGGCCCGCTCACTGCGGCAGGCTCTTCGGCGCCGCGACGTTGCGGCCGAGCAGCTCGGCGATCAGCGCGTCCACGTCGGCGAGCTTGTCGGGCACCGTCAGGCCGCCGCTGCGGGTGAGATCGGCCTGCGCGTGATGGGCCTCGCCGACCTCGGGCATCCCGCGAAACGGCGTGTCCGAGCGCGGGCTCCACGTGCCGTAGAGGTGCGGGAACTCGTCGGCGCGGCGCAGGAAGCCGACCTCCGGGTGCAGCGCCGCCTCCTGGTACATCTGCCGCTTGGCGTTGGCGACGGTGGTGGCGATCTCCGCGCGCTGGGCCACGAGCGCCCCGACCTCCGAGGCGAGCTCGGCGCGGATGCGGTCGCGATGGTCGAGCGTGTCGGCGTCGCGCCTTCGCCGTCGCTCGCGCGCCTCGCGCACCGGATCGACGAGCAGGTAGGCGACGCCGATGCCGAGCAGGAACACCGATGCCGAGACGAGGAAGTAGACGCCCGGGGCGGCGGCCGAGGGCTGCGTGTTCTGGGTCAGGCGCTGCGCCGCGGCGCCGCGTGCGCCGGCCGCCTGGTTGGCCTGCTGGCGTGCGGCCGCCGCGTTGTTGGCGGTCGTGCGCGCGCTCTGCACGCCGTACCAGAGACCCAGGCCCGTCACGATGATCGCGACCGCCACGGCGTAGCGCGCGGTTCGCGACATGTCGCGGCCGAGCATCGCCGCGCGTCCAGCGCCGTCCGGTTGCGGATCCTTCGTGTGGGCCAGCCGCAGGTTGCGGCCCGCCGCCTTCTGGCCGATCGCGATGAGCAGCGCGATGACGATCGCCGACAGCGCGGGCGCGCCCTCGCGCAGCAGCTGCGGATCGCTCGCGCGGAAGCGCGCGAGCTCGCGGAAGCCGTCGTAGGCGAACAGCGCCTCGGCGATCCCGACGGCGAAGAAGAGCGCGAGCAGCCCGCCGCCCGCCGCCATGCGCGCGGACAGGCGCCCGCGCATCGTCGCCGGCGGCGGGCCGGGCGGCGCCTCGCCGGGCGCCGTGGAGATCTGCTCGGCCGCGGCGTTGGCGGCGATGAGGTCGTCGTCGAGGGTGCGGACGCGGACGGCGCGCTCCATGAGCGGGCCCAGCCGCGAGCCGATCAGGTGGTCGGCGTGCTGGGCGATGGTCTCCGCGACGATGGTGCCGCGGACGCGGTCGGCGTCGTCGCGCGGATGGACCGCCTGCGTGCGGCGCCCCTCGGCGAGGTCGTATGCCGCCTGCGTGGCGCCGGCGATCGGCGGCTCGCCCTGCGCCGGCGGCTGCGCCGGCTCGCCGAAGCCCGGGATCGCCAGCAGCGGGGGCGGCACGACGGGCGCCGGCTCCCGCGCGGCGTCCGGGGCGGGGGCGTCGGGCGCCGGCGCCTCGTCCTGCGCGTCGAGCGCGCTCGTGGTGTCGTCTGGGTTCACCGTTGTCCCTCGCTCCCTGGCTCGCGTCAGAGCTCCGTCGTCGTCCTGCAGTTCGTCGCGCCGGTGCGCTCGCACGCCGTCGTCCAGATCTCGACGAGCTCGTCGGTGCGCCGCGCGCTCTGGTTCACACGGCCCGGCAGGCGCCCGAGGCCGACGGCCTGCAGCACGTCGACGCCGTCCGCGTCGCCCAGCAGCTCGCCCAGCTGCGTGGCGAGGCTGCCGCTCGAGTCGCCGGCGTCGAGGCGGCGCTTGAGCATGAGCTGGTCGCTGGCCTGCGCGCCGTCGGAGACGAGCGTGACGGCGCTGGCGCCGGAGCGCTGCCTGGCCTCGCGCAGCGCGTTGCGCACGGCGCGGGCGATGTCCGAGGTGCCGCCGCGCGTGAGGTCGCGCACGCGGGCCGCCAGGGCCGGGTCGTCGTCGATGACGCCGAGCGCGCTGTCGATCGTGGCGCCGAGCGCCCGGCGCAGATCGTGCTCCATCGGGCCGCGGCGCGTCTCGTCGACCTCGTCCAGCGTCGGCACCTCGTCGTCGTAGATGACCTCGACGGCGTTCGCGTCGCCCGCGAACACGACCATCCGCAGGTGGCCGCCGGCCGTGATCGTGTGCTCGGCCGCCCGCACCGCCGCCGAGCCGGCGTCCCGGCCGAGCGCCTTGTCCTGCAGCGCGCCGGTCGCGTCCACGGCGATGACGGAGCTCACGGGGCAGTCCGGGGCGGCGTCGATGCTCGCGGGCACGTCACCGGGCCGGGCCGTGCACGCCACGTCGCTGCCGCTTCGTCGCCACCGCAGCCGCCGAGCACGAGCATGGATGCGCCGAGCACGGCGAAGTGGGTCCATCGGGATGTCATGTGCGCGGCGTCGTTCCCCTGATCGGCTGGCCCGGGAGGAAATGGTAGATACCCCGGATCGCCGGCAGGCACGGTTCCGGCCAAAGTTGGCACGGACGTGCCACAGCGGGCGCGGCGGCGCGCTGTCGACCGAGGCGGTTACGCGCTGGCGTCCGCCGCGACCGGCGACGGGATGACCGCGGTCGCCGGCGTGCGAGCGGGCTCGCGCACGGCGCGCCGCTGCAGCCGCCCGAACAGCACGATGCCGATGACGAGACCGACGGTCGTCGGGATGCCCCACGCGATGCCCTGTCCCAGCTGCGTGGCGATCGGGCCCGGACACGCGCCCGAGACGCCCCAGCCGATGCCGAACAGCACGCTGCCGACGACGTGGCGGCGCTCGGGTGCGATCGGCTCCCACTGCACGCGCTCGCCGGTGAGCAGGGCGCGCGGCGCGCGCACGCGCAGGATGCGCAGGCCGACGAGCGCCGTGAACATGGCGCCCGCGAAGAACAGGAAGAGGTACGGGTCTCCGAAGAGCAGGCCCTCGCGGATGATCTCCGGGCTCGTCATGCCCGACCACGACAGGACGACGCCGAACACGATGCCGATGATGCCGGCCGCGATGCGCGTGCTCATGAGATCAGCGCCTCGGTGACGACGGTGACGACGATGCCCGTCGCGAAGAACGTCATCGTCGCGACGAGGCTCGCGGGGGACAGCATCGCGTTTCCGCTCAAGCCGTTTCCCGACGTGCAGCCGCCGGCGATCTTCGTCCCGAGGCCGATCAGCACCCCGCAGCCGAGCAGGATCGCGACGATCAGCAGCGTTCCGCTCGTGCCGCTGAACGTGTCCGTCAGCCAGCCGTAGCCGTGGAAGTCCGGGCCGCCGGCGACGAGCGCGAAGATCGCGGCGCCGGCGATGAGGCCGAAGAGCATCCAGCCGAACGGGCCGAACGAGACCCGCCGCTGCGACACCGTCGTCACGACGTCGGTCCAGCCGCCCATCACGCCGAGGCGCTCGTTCATCAGCCAGCGCATCGCGACGACGCAGAGGCCGAGCAGCGGTCCGCCGACCCACCACGGCAGTTGCGAATGAAGCATGTGACGACCCCTGTTCTCAGACAGCAGATACCCGACCGGCTTTATCAGGATAACGGAGCCGCGCGGTGCTGCCGTCGCGCCGCGCGCGGCGCCTACGCCTCGGCGAGCGCGGGCGACGAGCCGCCCGCCACGAGCTGGGCGTAGCGCCCGCCCTCGATCATGAGCTCGTCGTGCGTGCCGCGCTCGGCGATCGTGCCGCGGTCGAGGACGACGATCTCGTCGGCGTCGCGGATCGTCGACAGGCGGTGGGCGATGGCGATCGTCGTCCGGCCCTCCGCGAGGCGGTCGAGCGCCTCCTGCACGGCACGCTCGGTCTCGGAGTCCAGCGCGCTCGTGGCCTCGTCGAGGACGAGCACCGGCGGGTTGCGCAGGACCGTGCGGGCGATCGCGATGCGCTGCTTCTCACCGCCGGAGAAGCGGTAGCCGCGCTCGCCGACGACGGTGTCATAGCCCTCGGGCAGCGAGGCGATCAGGTCGTGGATCTGGGCCGCGCGGGCCGCCTCGACCAGCTCCTCGTCGCTCGCCTCGGGCCGCGCGAAGCGCAGGTTCTCGGCGATCGTCGCGTGGAAGAGATAGGTCTCCTGTGAGACGAGGCCGACGGTGGCGGCGAGCGAGGCGAAGGAGAGGTCGCGCACGTCGACGCCGTCGATCGCGACCCGTCCGCCGGTCACGTCGTACAGGCGCGCGACGAGGTAGCCGAGGGTCGTCTTGCCCGAGCCGGTCTCGCCGACGATCGCCGTCGTGGTGCCGGGCGCGACGACGAGGTCGACGCCGGCGAGGGTCTGCGCCCCCTCGTCCTCGTAGCGGAAGAAGACGTCCTCGAAGCGCACCTCGCCCCGGATCCTCGCGCCCGTGGCCCCAGTGGCCGCTCCGAGCGTGACCGGGTCCGCCCGCTCGGTGATCTCGACGGGCAGGTCGAGGTACTCGAAGATGCGGTCGAACAGCGCCCGCGAGGTCTGGATGTCGATGCCGACGTTCAGAAGCGAGCCGATCGGAAACAGCAGCCGCGTCTGCAGCGTCGTGAACGCCACGACGGTGCCGATCGTGATCGCGCCCGAGCCGCCGGCGATCGAGAAGCCCGCGAAGAGGTAGACGAACGCGGGCATGATCGAGAAACTCATCTGCACGGTCGACATGCGCCAGCGGCCGGCCATGCGCGACTGGACCTCGATCTCCGCGAGCTCGGCGGACTCGGCGGTGAAGCGCTGGGCGAGCTCGCCCGAGCGGCCCATCGTCTTACCGAGCAGGATCCCCGAGACCGACAGCGACTCGGAGACGAGCGCGCTCATGTCGGCGAGGCGTCCCTGCTTCGTGGCGGTGATCCGCTTGCGCTCGTTGCCGACGCGGCGCGTGAGCCAGACGAAGAACGGCAGCAGCGCGAGGCTGAACAGCGCCAGGCGCCAGTCGAGCAGGATCATCGCGACGATCGTCGCCAGAACGGTGGTGACGTTGGAGACGATCGACGTGGCGGTGGAGGTGACGACGTTCTGCACGCCGCCGATGTCGTTGGCGATGCGCGACTGCACCTCGCCGGTGCGCGTGCGCGTGAAGAAGGCCAGCGACAGGCGCTGCAGGTGGCGATAGACCGCGGCGCGGAGGTCGTGCATCACGCGCTGGCCGACGACGTTGGACAGCCACGTCTGACCGACCGAGATCACCCCCGTCGCGATCGAGATGAAGATCATCCCGCCGACGAGCCAGCTCAGCAGCGTCGTGTCGCCGTCGGGGATCGCGTGGTCGAGGACGTCGCGCAGCAGAAACGGCGTGACCATGCCCAGCCCCGCGCTGATCGCGATGAGCCCGAGGACCGTCGCCAGCCGCGCCCTGTAGGGGCGAAAGAGGGCGGCGATGCGGCGTGTCTGCGGGCTGAACACGTGCCCTCAGTCTAGATGGTTGCGCGTGCAACTACAACTGCGCGAGGCGGTGCGAGCGCCAATACTGCGAAGGGGCGCGCGGGGGATACTGCAGCCGTGCCCGCGGGGGAGCCGCTGTTCGCATTCGATTCCGTCAGCGTCGGCCCGCCCGGGGCGCGGCGGCTGCACGACCTCGACGCGCAGCTGCCCGACGGCGGGCTGACCGTCGTCGGCGGCCCGTCGGGCTCGGGCAAGTCGACGCTCCTGCGCCTGTGCAACCGCCTCGAGGTCCCGTCGGAGGGGGTGGTGCGCCACCGCGGCGAGGACGTCGCGCAGCGCGACCCGCTCACGCTGCGTCGCGAGGTCGCGATGGTCTTCCAGCGGCCCGTGACGTTCGCCGGCACCGTGCTCGACAACCTGCGCGAGGCCGAGCGACTGTGCGACGAGAAGCGCGGCGGCGAGCTGCTCGAGCGCGTCGGCCTGCCCGCGTCGTTCCTGCACCGCGACGCGGGCGAGCTGTCGGGTGGCGAGGCGCAGCGCGCGTGCCTGGCGCGCTCGCTGGCGACGAACCCGCGGGTGATGCTGATGGACGAGCCGACCTCCGCGCTCGATGCCAAGGCCGCCGCCGTGCTCGAGCGTCTCGCGCGGCAGCTCGTCGACGACGGCGTGCCGGTCATCTGGGTGACGCACTCCGAGGACCAGATGCGCCGCCTCGCCGACCACCTGCTGCTGCTCGAGGCGGGCGCCGTCGATCGCAGCGGCTCGGCGGAGGACGTGCTCGATGGAAGGTGACGTCGGCTATGCCGGGCTGGCGATCTCGCTCATCCTCGTCGCGGTCGCGATCGGGCTCAGCCTGCGCCTGCGCCTGCGGCTGGAGCGCGAGCTCGTCGTCTCCTGCGCGCGCGCCCTCATCCAGCTGCTCATCGTCGGCGCCGCGCTGGGGCTCATCATCGACCCCGACACGCCGCTCGTCTGGTCGTGGCTGTGGGTGTTCGGGATCGTCGTCTTCGCGGCCGCGACGGTCCGCCGCCGCGCGCCCGCGGTGCCCGGCCTGTTCTGGATCGCGTTCGTCGCCAACGGCTCGACGGCGGTCGTCGGCTTCGCGGTGGCGTTCGGGCTGGGGATCTTCCCGGTCGAGGGGCGCACGCTCGTGCCGATCGCGGGCATGCTCGTGGGCAACGCGATGAAGTCCGCGATCGTCGGCGCGGCGCGGATCGTCGAGGCGCTGGCCGAGCAGCGCCCCGAGGTGGAGGCGCGCCTCGCGCTCGGGCAGACGTCGCTGGCGGCGTCGCGGCCGATCGTCCGCTCGGTCCTGCGCACGGCGCTGTCGCCGCAGATCGAGAACACGAAGGGCCTCGGCCTCGTGTTCCTGCCGGGCGCGATGACCGGCCTGATCCTCGCGGGCGTCGATCCCGCCGACGCGGTGCTCGTGCAGCTGGCGATCATGTACCTCATGCTCGGCGGCGTCGCGACGGCGACCGTCATCACCGTGCTGGGCTCGGTGCGGCGGCTGTTCACGCCCGACCACCGGCTGGTGGCGCTGCCGCGGTCGACGCGCGACACGGGCTGATCGGGCGCCGCCGCGGCCCGTCGCCGCGTCAGCCCTCCGGTCCGGATGCGTGCAGCAGCGTCAGCGCGTCGTAGCCGACGAACGCCGCACCGAGCGGCGCGCCTGCGCTCAGCAGGCGAATCCAGAGGGCGTCGGCGGCTCCGGCGCGCACGAGCGCGAGGTAGCGGCGCTGGCTCTCGCGCAGGATCGCGACGATGCTCGGGTCCTCCGCGACCGTCGCGATCGCGCCGATCGGCAGCTTCTCGGGCAGGCCGGCGGCGGCGAGCAGCCGCGAGGCGCGCGGGCCGACGATGCCGACGATCGCCAGCGATGCGCGGATGTCGCGGTGCGGCAGGTCCGAGCGGCCGCGGCCGGCGGCCCGCCGGGACGCGAGGGCGGCGTGCGGTCCGACGAGCAGGGTGTGGTGCGCGTGCGTGCGCACGTACCAGACCCCGTGCAGCCGCCGTCCGGTGCCGATCGGGACCGGCGGGTCGCCGAAGAGCTCGACGAGCGCCCGGTCAAGCGACTCCCGATCGCCGCTGAGCTCGAGCGCGCCGAGGTCGGAGTGGTCGGCGAGGCCGACGCTCTTCATGCATACGGCGATCTCGCCCGGGACCGACCCGTAGTGGGCGACGACCTTCTGGCCGTCGCGTTCGTGCAGGGCGGCGGCCACGGCGAGGCACGTCTTCGGGACGAGGTCGACGACGGATCGGTGCGGGGAGTTCTGCATTGGTGCCCGTGAGCTGGATCGGCCGCCGCGACGGGAGGCGCCGGCGACCCGCCGAAGCGGGCCGCCGGACGCGCCACCGCCCGAGACGGCGTGGTGGCCGGTCTCAGCCGACGCCGAGCTTCTCCGCTGCGCGCCGAGTGCCCTCGACGCGGTTGGTGATCTTCTGGAACGCGACGTCGCGGGCGTAGTCCGGCGAGCCGTGGTTGGGCTTCTCGTCGATCGAGAACGGCGAGAACCCGCAGTCGTCGGTCGTGCCGAGGCGCTCCTTCGGGATGAAGTCGGCGGCGCGCACGATCGCGTCGCAGATCTCCTCGGCGCTCTCCACGCGCGGATTGCCGGGGTTGGTCACGCCGATGTAGCACATCTGGTCGTCGCGGCTGTGCTGTCCGATCGACTCGTAGACCGGGTCCTTCTCGCGCTCGGAGGCGAGCTGGATGAGGAAGTACCCGGCGTTGATCTTGAACATCTCCGGCAGGAGGTTGTTGTACGGCACGTCGGCCGAGTGCACCGAGTCGCGGTCGCCGCCGGGGCAGGTGTGGATGCCGATCTTCGTGCGCTCCTCGTCGGAGAAGTTCTCCAGCACCCGGTTGTTGAGCTCGATGAAGTGCGGCAGCAGGCCCGCGCCCGTCCACGGGTTGCGCGGATCCTCACGCGTGGCCAGACGCCCCTCCGTGAAGTCGATCGAGACGCGCGCGGCGCCCGCCTCGAAGGCCTTGCGGATGTCCGTCGTGCACTCCTGCACGATGTCCTCCTCGAAATCCTCGCGCGAGTAGCCGTCCACCGGATCCTTCAGCGGGTACAGCAGCGCGAGCATCGACGGCGCGATGACGGCCTGCTTCATCGGCTTGGACGCGTACGGCAACGACTTCTTCAGCGTGTCCGCCGCGTAGAAGTTGTACTTCAGCGGCCCGCCCACGAGCTTGGGCAGCTGGCGCCCGTGACCGTCGGCGAAGATCGCGAAGAACTGACCGCCCGGCGCAAGGCCTTCGGCGAGACCGGTGCCGGCGAGCGTGTCGGCGATCGGGTAGGTCGCAAACGACGACCAGCGCTGCTCGCCGTCGGAGATGATCGGCGCGCCGGTCGCCTCGCCGCGCTCGATCGAGTCCTTGCAGGCCCCGTCCTGCAGCGCCTCGAGGTCCTCCTTGGAGATCTTGCCCTCGTCGTACTCGGCGTACGCGGCCTGCAGCTTCGCCGGTCGCGGAAGGGAACCGACCGGCTCGGTCGGAATGCCGGTGTCGGTCCTCGGGTCGTAATCGGTCATGCAGCTCTCCTCCTTGTTGGTCTCTCTCCTGCCAGCGCCAACCTGCTCTCCTGCTGCCCCACCGGTGCTTCTGCAGCACCGCTCCTGTGACGCAGCCCCCTCTCAGCCCCCATGGCCCCACGTGTCGCGGGCCCTACGCGCTTCGCGCGCGCTCCACCACCATGATCACGGCGACGGCATTATCGCCGTCGACGAAGCCGCCGGCATTCTGCGCGAGCGTGAGCCGCGAGCGTGAGCGGCGCCGTGATCATCCGGCTCGACAGTACCTCCTCGATCGTCATCGCGTTTCGACACCGCGCGGCCGGGTTGTGGACGGCGTGGCGGCGGTTCTTGACGACGACGCGCGCGACGTCGGCGGGGCTCCAGCCGTTGCGCGCGATCCGCCCGCGGGCGCGTTCGGGTAGCTGTCCATGAACACGCTGTGATCCTCCGGAGCGTCCGCGAGCAGGTCGACCTCGCAGGCTGTCGACGACGTGATCGTTACGGTAGGCGGCACGATCCACGATCCCCGATCGCGACACCCCCGAGCTCGAGCGGCTCGGTGTTGCCGCGGTCTTCACCCCGGGAGCTGTTCTGCAGGACATCATCGACTTTCTGCAGCGAAGCGTCGGCGAGCGAACGCCGGTGTGAGACGCCGCGGCGTCCTCCGGGCGAAGGCCGGAAGCGTGGAATCTCGAGATGTCCGCTGACTGGCTGCTCGCGCTGCTCGACATCGTCGCGATCGTGGCGATCGCATGGGTCGGCGGCACCGTCGCGCAGCGGTTGCGCCAGCCGCGGATCGCGGGGGAGATGACGGCGGTCTTCGCCGCGGTGCTGCTGGTCGGCGGGCAGATCGCGGACGTCGTGCCCGGCCAGCAGGCCGACGGACGAATCGCCGCGCTGTTCCCGGAGACGGCGCTCACGCTCGTCACGGCCCTGGGCGGTCTCGGGCTGGCGCTGTACATGCTGCTCGTGGGGATCACGATCGACCCCGCGCCGCTGCGCGAGCGGGCCGGCGCCATCGTGTCGGTGACGATCGCCTCGGCGGGCGCCATGCTGGCGCTGGCGCTCGTCGCCGGGCCGCTGCTCATCGAGGCCGGCGGATGGAAGCCGGCCGGCGTTGCGGACGGCGCGTTCGTGCTGGGTCTCGGCGCAGCGCTCGCCGCGGTCGGCCTGCCGATCATGGCCCGGATCCTCGAGGACCGGGATATGGCGCAGGGGGCGGTCGGCTCGATCGCCATCGTCGCCGGGACCGGCGCCACGGCGCTCGCGGTGCTTGCAGCGGCCGTCGCCATCGGCGGCGGCGACCTCCCGGCCGGCGGGCGCGCGATGGAGCGCATGGGCGCGGGGCTCGTGCTGCTCGCGCTGGTGCTCGCGGTCGCCCGGCGGCGCTGGTTCGCCCTGAGCACGCCCGTCACGGTGGGCGCGGTCATCGTGCTCGCGGTCGGCGCCGCGCTCGCCGGCGACGAGCTCCTCTCCAGCCTGATCCTCGGGCCGCTCGTCGTGGGCATCGCCGTCAGCAGGGGCGGAGGGACGGGCATCGCGCTCGAGCGCTGCCTCGGGGTCGCGGTGCGGCGCATCGGCCTGCCGGTCTTCCTCGGGGTGGCGGCGCTGCACACCGACCTGCACGAGCTGCACTCCGGCGTGCTCGTCCCGATCGTGACGCTGCTCGCCGCCGTGATCGCGATCAAGGTCGCCGCGGCCTACGCGGCCGCGCGGGCCGCCGGCCTCGGCTCCGCCGACGCGCGCGCGATCGGCGCCCTCATGCAATGCGGCGGCGTCATGACGATCGCCGTCTCCCTCGACGTCCTCGACGCCCACCTCATCGGCGCGAGGATGCACGCCACGCTCACGCTGATCGGGATCGCGTCGACGGTCGCGGCCGGGCCCCTGCTGCCGCGAGCACGGGCACTCGCGCCCGTCTCGGCAGCGCGGATATGACTGCGCGCGGGCGGGGGCGGTGGGCGAAGATGACGCCATGGCGTTCGAGTTTCGCCCCGGCCGCTGCGACGAGCCTCCGGGGCGCGAGCTCCTCGCCGAGCTGATCGCGTACTTCAACGCGATCTACCCGGGCCGGGCTGCGCGGCCGGGCTCGGTCACGGCGCCCGACGAGATGGTCGCGCCGCATGGCGTGTTCCTCGTCGGCTACGAGAACGGCAGGCCGATCGCGGTCGGCGGCGTCCGCCCGCTCGAGGAGGCCGGGATCTGCGAGATCAAGCGGATGTACGTCGTGCCGGCGGCGCGCTCGCGCGGCGCCGGGCGAGCGCTCCTGGCCGCGCTCGAGGACGCGGCGCGCGGACTCGGCTACGCACGCGCGCGCGTCGACGCCGGACCGCAGCAGCGCCACAGCCGCGCGCTCTTCGCGAGCGCGGGCTACGCCGAGATCGAGCGCTACAACGCCAACCACATCGCGGACTACTTCGCCGAGAAGCAGCTGCGCTGTGGCGAGGACTAGAAGACGACCGTGCGCTCTCCGTCGCGCACGACGCGGTCCTCGCAGTGCCACTGCACGGCCCGCGCGAGGACCGTGCGCTCGACGTCGGCGCCGCGGCGCTCGAGCTCCTCGGCGCTGTCGCGGTGCGTGACGCGGACGACGTCCTGCTCGATGATCGGCCCCTCGTCGAGGTCCTCGGTGGCGTAGTGCGCGGTTGCGCCGATCAGCTTCACGCCGCGGCTGTGCGCGCGCGTGTGGGGACCGGCGCCGGCGAAGGACGGCAGGAACGAGTGGTGGATGTTGATGACCGGCACGCCGACGCCCGACAGGAAGTCGGCCGAGAGGATCTGCATGTAGCGCGCGAGGACGATGAGGTCGAAGTTGCCCGCCAGCAGCTCGACCTGGCGGTGCTCGGCCTCGGCCTTCGTCTCCCGGCTGACCGGGATGTGGACGTAGGGCACGCCAAAGGCGCGCACGTCGTCGGCCAGATCGGGATGGTTGGAGATGACGAGGCCGACGTCGAGGTCGAGCTCCTCGCGCCGCGCGCGCCAGAGCAGGTCGAGCAGGCAGTGGTCGTAGCGGCTGACCATGATCGCCGCGCGCTTGGGCACCCCGGCGTCGGCGAAGGACCACTGCATGCCGAAGGGGCGTCCGACCTCGGCCGCGAAGCGCTGCTCGAGCTCGTTGCGCATCGCCTGCAGCCCGGAGCGGTGAAAGACGACGCGCAGGAAGAAGCGCCCACCCTCGAGATCGGTCGAGTACTGGCCGGACTCTGCGATGTTCGCGCCGAAATCGAAGAGAAAGCGCGAGACGGCGGCGACGATCCCCGGCCGATCCGGGCAGGAGACGAGCAGGCGGCCGATGTCCGGGGTGCGGCTGCGGCGGGTCACGCCGACGAATCTAGGCGTTCGGCGACGAGGACGGTGCGCCGGCTGTCACGCCGGCCTCCGCGCCGGCGCGAACGATCGTACGTCCGCGGTGGATCCGGCTTAGGATCAGGCCATGACGGCGTTGATCGGGCGCGACGCGGAGCTGGATCGGCTCGTCGAGGCGGTCGACCGGGCGCGGACGGGCAGCGGCGGTCTCGTCCTCCTCGCCGGGGAGGCGGGCATGGGCAAGACGCGGCTGGCCGGCGAGGTCGCCCGCCGGTGCGGCGACGTGCTCGTGCTCAGCGGCGCGGCCAGCCACAGCGGCACCGTCCCCTACGGACCGGTCGTCGCCGCGCTGCGCGGGCACCTGCGCCGCGACCCGCGCGCGCTCACCGACTGCGGGCCGCTGGCGTCGCACCTCGCGATGATCCTGCCCGAGCTGGGCGAGAGCGCCCCCGCGACGGACCGCCTGACGTTGTTCGAGGCGATCTGCTGCGCGCTGGCCAAGCTCGCCGAGAGCCGGCCGGTGCTGATGCTGCTCGACGACCTGCATTGGTCCGACGAGGCGACGCTCGAGCTGCTGTCGGCCGTCGCCGATCGGCTCGGCGAGCTGTCCGTCGTCGTCGTCGCGGCGTATCGCAGCGACGGCCTGGCGCGCGATCACGGGCTGCGGCGCCTGCGCCACGAGCTGCGCCGCGCGCGCCGGCTCGACGAGCTCACGCTCGGGCCGCTCGAGCCCGACGGGGTGGCACAGCTGCTCGCCGACACGCTCGACAGCCCGCCGTCGCCGTCGCTCGTGCGCTCGGTCCACGCCTCGACGCAGGGAACGCCCTTCTTCGTCGAGGAGCTGGCGGCCGCGCTGCGGGTCAGCGGGGCCCTCGAGCAGGGCCGCGGCGGCCTGGAGCTCGCTCGCCATGGCGAGATACCGCTGCCGGACACCGTCCGCGACGCGGTGCTCATCAGCGCGTCGGAGCTGTCGGGCGAGGGCCGCGCGGCCGCCGATGCCGCCGCGGTCGCGGGTGAGCTCTTCGATCTCGATCTGGTCGCGTCGCTGTCGAGCTCGCACGGGGTCGCGGAGCTGCTCGAGCGAGGCCTGGCACGCGAGCAGGACCCAGGCACCGGAGTGTTCCGGCATGGGCTGGCGCGCGACGCGCTCTACGCCGACGTCCCGTGGATGCGGCGGCGAGCGCTGCACCGCGCGCTGGCCGAGGCGTGCGAGGCGGCCGGCGCGCCCAGCCGCGTCATCGCGGTGCACTGGCTCGGCGCTCGCGACGGCGCCCGGGCGCGCATGGCGCTCCTGCGCGCCGCCGGCGAGTCCGAGCGGGTGCACGCCTTCCGCGACGCGGCCGACGCCGATCGCCAGGCGCTGGACCTGTGGCCCGACGGCGAGGACGACGCGCTGCGGCTGCAGACGCTCGAGCGCTACGCCGGGTGCGCGGAGCTGTCGGGACAGCTCGCGGAGGCGGCGCGCGCGTGGCGCGAGCTGGCCCTTGTCATGGGCGGGCTCGCGCATGCCCGCGCGCAGCGCCGTCTCGCCGCCGTGCTCGAGCTGCGCGGCGACCGCGAGGCCGCGTTCGCGGCGCGCGGTCTGGCCGCCGAGATGCTCGCGGCCCACGGTGCGCCGGCCGAGGCCGCCGTCGAGCACCTCGCGATGGCCAACCAGCGACGTATGGCGGCGCAGCACGGGGAGGCGATCGCGCTGGCCCGCCTGTCACGCGAGGAGGCCGACCGCGCGGATCGGCTGGACCTGCGGCTGCGCGCCGACGGCCTCGAGGGCATGGCGCGGGCCAAGCACGGCGAGTACGAGGCCGGCCTCGCGACCGTTCAGGCCGCGCTGGCGCTCGCGCTCGAGCATGACCTGACCGCGGTCGCCGCCGACCTGTACCAGCGCCTGAGCGTGGCGCTCTACGACTCCGCCGACTTCCCCCGTGCCGAGCAGGCGCTGGACACGGCGCTCGATCTCTGCCAGACCGCCGGCGAGAGCGGGGTGGAGGTGGCCTGCGTCACGTGCATGGCCTACGTGCTGCGCGAACGCGGCGAATGGGAGCGCGCCGCGCAGATGAGCCGGGAGCTGATCGCGAGCGACACCGCCGCATGGGTCGCCGAGGGACTGCTCGGCGCGATCCACTGCTGGGGGGGACGCCTCAGCTCGGCCCGGCGACTGCTCACCTCGTCGCTCGCGGTCGCCACGAGCGTGCAGCACTACAACATGGCCGTCGACTCCACCGCGTCCCTCGCGCGCGTCGCCGCGGCACAGGGCGCCCCCGACGAGGCCGCCGAGCACTGCCGCTCGATCCTCGTGCGCTGGGAGGACAGCGACGATCACCACTACGCGCTCGCCCCGCTGCGCTGGGGGGCGACCTTCTACGCGAGCCGCGGCGATGCGCGAGGCGCGCACGCATGCGCCGAGGCCCTGAGCCGGATCGCGTCGCAGACCGGGCACGCGGAGGCACTGGCGGCGCTCGGCTGTGCGATCGCCGAGACGGCGCTGCTCGACGGCGACACGGACACGGCCGCCGAGCAGGGCGCCCGCGCCGTGGAGCTGCATCGCGGTCTGGACATGCCCTTCGAGCGCGCCCAGATCGAGCTGCGGGCCGGCGTCGCGCTTGCGGCGGCGGGAGAGCGCGAGCCGGCGCTCGAGCGGCTGTCGAGCGCGTATCGCACGGCGCGCAAGCTCGGCGCCCGCCCGTTGGCGACCGAGGCTGCGCGCGAGGTCGCCCTGCTCGGCGAGTCGATCGCGCGGCGGCTCGGCACGCGTGCCGCCGCCGATGCCGAGGGCGCCGGCCTCTCGCGCCGCGAGCTCGAGGTGATGCGCCTGGTGGCGGTCGGGCGCACCAACCGCGAGATCGCGCAGGAGCTGTTTCTCAGCCGCCGCACCGTCGACATGCACGTCCGCAACATCCTGGGCAAGCTCGGCTGCCGGTCGCGCCTCGAGGCGACGCACCGCGCCGGCGAGCTGGGCCTGCTCGTCGCGGGCTGACAACGGCGGCCGTCGGCTGAGCTGCGAGCATCTGCGCGATGAGCAGCGAGGCCGTACCCGAACGCGCGCGGCGCCTGACGCCGGTCAAGCGCGAGGACGAGACGGTCTCACCGCTCGAGCTGTTCTTCGACCTCGTCTTCGTGCTCGCGCTGACGCAGTGCACGGCGCTCATGGCCGACGAGCCGACCTGGGAGGGCCTGGCGAAGGGCCTGCTTGTGCTCGGCGTGCTGTGGTGGGCCTGGGTCGGCTACGCCTGGCTGACGAGCGTCGTCGATCCCGAGGACGACGCGGTCCGGCTCACGATCTTCGTCGCGATGGCCGCGCTGCTCGTGGCCGATCTTGCGTGCCCGAGGCCTTCGGCGAGGCCGGGCTGATCTTCGCGCTCGCCTACGCTGCCGTGCGGATCGCCCACATCGCGCTGTTCATGCTCGCCAGCCGCGACGAGCCGGGCCTGCGCTCCTCGGTGATCGGCTTCGGGATGTCAACGGCGATCGCCAGCGGGCTGCTCGTCGGCGCCTCGTTCGCCGACGACGCCCTGCAGGGCGGCCTGTGGGCGCTCGCGCTCGCGCTCGACATCGCGGGCCCCTACTTCTTCGGCGCCGCAGGCTGGAAGCTCGTCGCGCACCACTTCAGCGAGCGTCACGGGCTGATCGTGATCATCGCGCTCGGCGAGTCGATCGTCGCCATCGGCGTCGGGGCCGAGGAACGGTCGACCTCGGCATCGTCGTCGCCGCGGTCGTCGGGA